>JAFGJM010000027.1 GCA_016929095.1 Anaerolineales bacterium
AGCTTCATCCGCACTTTACTGAAAGACAACCCGACTCGGGGTATCCTTACAATGTGGTTGTCTCTATCTATCAGGCGCAATTATTCTTTTTGATCTTATCCAGGGTACTGGCAGCAATTGTGTTCGTACCGGTCCTGGGAGGACGCAGTGTACCCAATCCGGTAAAAATCGGATTAGGCTTTGTTATCGCCATGATCATAACACCTACTTTACCCGCATCAACAAACGCAACGACGATGTCAGCCATTAACTGGGGCTTGGCAATGACGCAGGAAGTGATGATCGGCGCGCTAGCTGGTTACGCTGCCGCGCTCACTTTCGCCGCAGTTCAAATTGGCGGTCACTTGATGGGCATTGTCAGTGGTTTTAGCGCAGCCAATGTATTAAATCCAGCCCTGGAAGACAGCGGTACGGCGATGGACCAGATGTTTTTGATCACCGCCACCCTGGTTTTTATTGCCATAAATGGACACCATTACTTTTTACTGGGGTTAAACCGTACTTTTGATGTTATCCCGGCGAATTCGACAATCCCCGATTTATCACTGCCTAATATACTCAGTATATTCTCGCAATTTATTACCGCCGGAATGCAAATGGCGCTGCCGGTTGTAGGCGCATTGCTATTGACCGATCTAACACTGGGTTTATTAGCCCGAGTGGCGCCGCAAGTCCACGTTTTTTTCCTTGGAATTCCGTTAAAAATCGGCATTGGTTTGATTGCCCTGGCGCTCACCATTGTGATGTTAGCGCCTAATCTTGAATTGTTGTTCTCAAAGATCGGTGAACACACCCTCGAATTATTAGGATCGTGACCAGATGTCAGAAAAGACCGAAAAACCGACCGCAAAAAGAATACGGGAGCTTCGCGATGATGGCAATATTGCCAAAAGTCATGAAATCAACGCGGCTGTTGCTTTACTGCTTAGCGCCTGGCTTTTTTCTGGAACGGGCGAAAAACTGATCCAAGATATACAATCGCTGCTCATCAAGACCATCACCGATTTACCACAAGGAAAGCCGATTTCCGATTGGTTATGGGATTTGCTCGGACAAGAAGGCGCAAATATAGCGCTGGATATGGGTCTCATCCTGGTCACATTTTTAGCTGTTGGGGTAACCATCACATTACTCCAGACCCGGTTTTTGTGGGCTAAAAAGAAATTAGGATTTCATTTTAATAAACTGAACCCGCTCAACGGTCTCAAAAATATATTTTCGATTTCTGGTGTGGTCGAGTTTTTCAAAGCTTTTCTAAAAGTATTGATCATCGGATGGGTAGCCTATAATTTTCTTAGCGCCCGGGCGACCAGCATCCTGGGTTTGGCGCAAACCGATTTTCTGTCGGCGTTAACCTATTGGGCGGAATTAGCCATTGCGTTAACCTATCGAATTGGCATGGCATATATCGTCTTGGCGGTTGCCGACTATGCCTATCAACTTTGGCAATATAACAAAAACACGCGCATGACCAAAGAGGAAGTGAAGGAAGAGTTAAAACAAAGGGAAGGCGACCCAATGATCAAAAATCGCATCCGCGGGCAGCAGCGAAGAATGGCGCGATTGCGAATGATGGCCAATGTACACAAAGCGGATGTGATCATCACCAACCCAACCCACCTGGCAATCGCCATTCGATATGATCAAGAATCGATGAATGCCCCAAAAGTATTGGCGAAAGGCGCTTACCTGCTCGCCGAACGCATCGTGAAAATCGCCCAGGCTTCAAACATCCCTGTCGTTCAAAATATCCCGTTAGCTCATGCGATATACAAATCGGTCAAAATAGACCAGGAAATCCCACCCGAACTATATGTGGCAATGGCAGAAATTCTCGCCCGCATTTACTCGATGCGCAACCGAAAACCAATCCCGGCAGTTGCTTTATAACATCCGGTTTATGAAAGGCAAATCACACGAATGGCAACCACATCCAGAGCAATACCAGCGTTCAACATAAAAACACTGCTGCGCTCAAAAGATATGATCATGGCAGGCGCACTCATCACCATCATCGGGACGATGATCGTGCCTCTGCCTTCGGTGATATTGGATTTATTCGTGGTATTGAATCTGGCGCTTTCCATCGGCGTGATCCTTTTAGCCATGTACATCGCCCGCCCGATGGATTTTTCGGTTTTTCCATCGGTGCTTTTATTGATTACTTTGTTCCGTCTGAGTTTAAACATTTCCGCCAGTCGTTCGATCCTTTCTTCGGGCAATGCCGGTAAAGTCATTTCCACCTTTGGCAGTCTGGTTGTTGGCAGTAACTATGTTGTGGGCGTGGTCATATTCTTAATGTTGACCATTATCCAATTCGTCGTGATTACCAATGGCGCAAGCCGTGTAGCTGAAGTAGCCGCCCGCTTTACATTGGACGCGATGCCCGGAAAACAACTTTCTATCGATGCAGATTTAAACGCCGGCATTATCGACGAAAATCAAGCCCGAATGCGGCGTATGGAAATTGAAACAGAAGCTGATTTCTATGGGGCTATGGATGGCGCCAGTAAATTCGTGCGCGGAGATGCCATTGCTGCCGTGATCGTGATGCTGGTCAATATTATCGGTGGGTTCATTATCGGTATCGTACAGCGCAATATGACCTTCATGGATGCCTTGCAGGGTTATGTCTTATTGACGGTGGGCGCCGGGTTGGCCATCCAAATCCCCGCCCTGATCGTATCCTCCGCATCCGGTTTGATCGTTACACGTTCCACTTCGGAGCTCTCTTTAGGGTCTGATGTGATCGGGCAATTATCCAATTTGAATGCCCTGACCATCGGCGCGGCGATCATGGTGGCCATTGGATTGGTTCCCGGTCTTCCCAAACTTCCCTTTATGACCATTGCAGCCATCATGGGTTTTGGCGCTTATTCAACATGGCGTGCCCAGAAGAAAGCGCCTGTTTTGGAAGAAGAAGCCGCTCCCACAATTACCGAACCCGAAACCCCGCAAGATATGCTGGAAATGGTCGTCACCGATCCCATCGAAATCGAAATCGGATATGCGTTGATCCCCTTGATCGATGAGACTCAAGCCGATAATTTACTCCGCCGTATCACAGGAATTCGCCGCCAGGTAATGAATGAACTGGGAGTGATCCTCCCGATTGTGCGTGTGCGTGATAACTTACGTTTATCGCCACAATCGTACCGCATCAAAATCCGCCGGGAGGAGATTGTACGCGGTGAAATCATGGTCGACCGTTACCTTGCCATCCCAACCTCATCCACCGAAGAGCAAATCCGCGGCACACCTACAACAGAACCCGCCTTTGGTTTACCCGCATATTGGATAAGCGAAGCCGAAAAAGGCAGAGCTGAATTATTGGGTTACACCGTGGTGAACCCCCTTTCAGTTTTAAGCACGCATCTCACCGAAGTGGTGCGTAATTTTGCCTCCGACCTGCTCAGCCGTCAAATGGTGCAGGAAATGATCGATCAATTACAGCGCAGAACCCCAGCCGCGGTGGATGGCGTGATACCCGAATTGATCACGCTGAGTGATCTTCAATCCATTCTGCGCAGTCTGTTACGAGAAAGAGTGCCAATTCGAGACTTTAGCGGAATTTTAGAAGTGATCGCCACACATGCGCCTGTTACCAGAAATACGAATGTACTTGCAGAAGCAGTACGGCAGACCATGGCTCGCACGCTTTCAAACCAATACCGGGACGATGATGGATATCTCCACGTATTCACCATTGCTCCACAGTTAGAAGAAACCTTGCGATCCTCATTAATTCCTGTGGAATCGGGTGTTGGTTTTCAATTGGATGCCGGGTTGGCGCAACAAATCCTTGTACGCACCGGTGAGCAAATGGAAAAACTGGCCCAGGCAGGGCATTACCCCATATTATTGTGCCCGCGTGAAATCCGCCTGGCATTTAGAAAATTGGTTGAGCAATCGTTGCCCAATCTGGTGGTTCTGGCTTTTTCAGAAGTCAGTACAGGAACCAGAGTTAAATCTCATGGAATGATATCTCAGGAATAAGGTTATGGAACCAAGAACTTTTCGTGCCCCAAATACACAATCGGCGCTTGAAATGGTCCAGGAAGAACTTGGAGATGAAGCGATAATTGTATCGGTTCGAGAGATCCCTTCCGGACCAGCCTGGCAAACCTGGAAAAAGCCTGAAATCGAGGTGTTGGCAATATCCGCTCAAAACAGCAATACCCAGGTTACGACAGATTTCATGGGAACGGCTATACAGGAAGACATGGATATCCCGTTATCGCCAAAATCCCCCAGAGATTACCGGCGCATGAAAAATGTCACCCCAACCATATCCCGCTCCGAGATCGAAACGGCTCTGGCTCATCTGGCAGGCCCGCGGGCTTCTTCAGCATCCCGTCATAAAGAAGCCCGTGGATTTGAAGCCAAAGACCTGCAAACATCCCTTTTATCTTCCCCAAAAGAAAAGCCTGAGACAAGGATTCCCAATGCCCTGTTAAATTTACGAAAACACCTGATCGACCAGGGCGTAGATACGCAACTGATCTCCAAACTGATTTCCTCTTGCGGGAATGCGCAGAGTAATCACGCATTGGAAGATGCCGCCCGGGTTGCCAATCATATCAAATATCAAATGGAAGCCTACATCCGTGTGCAAAAAATAGACCCGGCTACCGTTCTCACACAAGGGGAAAAAATTGCAGTTTGCATGATTGGCTTGAGCGGTTCCGGGAAAACCAGTGCTTTGGGAAAATTAGCGGCGTATTATTTAAAAACCCTGGGAAAACGCGTAGCGTGGATAAGCACGGATACAATTCGCGCCGGCGCGATATCGCTTGCTCAAACCTACACCCGGTCTTTGAATATCCCTCTATATTTGGCATATACACCGCAAGATCTGGAACGCGCCATGGAAGAGGAAAAACAGGCAGAAATTATTATATTGGATACCTCCGCACGCAGCCCCTATCAGGAAAGCGATATTATCGAACTCGGGTCATTCCTCACCACCCTGCCTAATAAAGCTGTCTATATGGCAGCCCCTGCTACGGCAAAAGAGAAAGACTTGCGTGAAGCATGGGTTGCATACAGTCCTCTGGAAATATCCGGACTGGTTGTAACTAAAATCGATGAAACCAAATATTACGGAGATATGCTTAATTTAGCCTGGCACACGCAAGCGCCTTTAGCATATTTCACACTCGGCACCCATATTTTGGACAATCTTTTACCTGCAGACGCAAAAAAATGCGCTAGCTTGATATTGGGTGAAAGGATTACCGGATGAGTAAAAAGGAAAAGAAAACGGAATCCCAAAAAACAGAAAAAGCTCCCAGTAAAAAATCTTCGTCGGAAGGTTCTTTACCCGTGTTATTTGATGTTTCCTTATCGATTTCAAAATTAGTGGTGCTATTGATTGGAGTATTGACATCAGCCATATCCATCGTGTCGGGCGCAAACGCATTCAGCGCCGCTTTGCGCGGCAGCCTTGCTATGTTGGCAGTCGGTTTGACCCTATGGTTGATCAATTGGATTATGGTGAAAGAATCGCTGAATGATTTTTTAGATAAAGTCAAAAAACTAAGAGATCATAACGAAAGTGAAATGAGCGGAGCAAGCACCTTCGAGAAAAATGTTTGAGTAAATTATGAACTCGAAAAGAGACGATGCTAAATTAATCAACCAATATGTTGCCACACACGAACCGGCTTTGCGGGAAGAAATCATCCTCAGGTACGTGCCATTGGTGCATTTTGTGCTTGGTCGCCTTGGTCTCTCGCAAGCTCTCGGACAAGATTACGAAGATGCTGCCAGCCAGGGATTATTGGGATTAATTGAAGCCGTCGACCGTTTCGATCCCGGCTATAAAACGCAATTCAGCACCTACGCCACTCTGCGCATCCGAGGCAACGTGATTGATCATTTACGTATGCACGATTGGTTGTCACGGAGCGCTCGTCAAAAAACCCGTCTGGTTCAAGATGCAATTTCTGTGCTTTGGGAGAAAAACGAACGACCTCCTACCGATGAAGAGCTGGCGGAATATTTAAATCTTAGCATCGATAAGCTTCGCCAAATCCTGGTCGATAGCAGCCACGTATTTGTTTCATTAGATACTACCGTTTCAGCTGAAGGAGATGATATTGTTTCCTTACATGAACTGATCACCGATGAAAACCAGTTAGAACCTTCGGAAATCTTTGAAGAAGAAGAAATGAAATCCATCCTGGTCGAAGCCATTCAATCCCTCCCCGAGAGAGAACAATTGGTATTATCGCTGTACTATTACGAAAATCTTACCTTCAAAGAAATCGGCGCCGTTTTAGATGTATCAGAATCGCGGGTTTGTCAGCTTCATGCTCGTATCGTCATGACCCTGCGGGGTATTATCGAAAATAAAATTCATAAAGTTGCCTCTGCTGAAAAAAATCTTACTCACCAAAATGAACAAACAAATGATACTTATAGCGTCAAGCCGTCCACCACGCTTGCTGGAGGGAAAATCGGATGACAATGATCACAGATAATTTACTCAACGATACCCTGACTCTTGTTCAACTGGCTAAAGAGACCGCCCAGATACGTGGTCAAACGAAACAAGTGGAATTATTAGCCCCTGTTGCAAATGATCTACAAACGCTGGTTACCAGCGCCAATCAGCCAAAACCCACCACGGGCGCTTCTCCCGCGCCGAAGATTGAACCAAGCTCAGAGATCATGGTGCAAGATGATTTTAAAACCTTGCTATCCGTAGTTCAAAATAATAGCGACTCGAATTCAAGCCAAACAAACCACATTTTTTCATCTCCCACCAACGATCGCAATAATATTATCTCTGCCATGGTGCAAGGGGGGATGTCGATCCTCGATATTTCGCGCCAAATGGGAATGACCCGCGACGAAGTGCAGATGTTCATCAGCATGACCAACCCGGCGCAAAAAAGCGCTTCGGGAATGGAGGAATAGTTATGATCAAAGGAATATATGCCGCCGCATCGGCGATGGTAGCCAATCTCAACCGGCAATCCACCCTATCCCACAACATTGCCAATATGGATACCCCGGGATTCAAGCAGATATTAATATCACTGGATGATTTCATGGATACCTCCGTGTTGCTTCCTCAAAGCAGTTCACATACAGCTACAAACTCCAAATATATCGGTGAATTGGGTTTGGGTACTCAAACTGACCAGGAAAAAACCGATTTTTCACAGGGAGGCTTGCGTGAAACCGGGGAAGAGCTGGATTTTGCCATTAATGGCGAGGGTTTTTTTCGAGTGATGACACCAGATGGTGAAAGATATACTCGGGATGGACGTTTTGTACGCGACATCGACGGCAACCTGGTAACTGTGGATGGCTATAAAGTACTCGATGAATCTGGGGCTGAGATAAATATTCCTCTTGGCACAGTTTCAGTGGTAGCTGATGGCACCCTCCAGGTAGATGGAACCGACGCCGGCAAAATCGGGATTGCCTCATTTGTCGACCCGCAGGCTGAATTAACCCGGGATATAGGCAATACCTTTATCGCCGATGGCGCCCCAACCGGTGAAGAATTCGGATCTATCCAACAGGGCTATTTGGAAATGTCTAATGCCAATTCAGCGGATTTGATGACCCAAATGGTGGCGGTTGCCCGCGCTTATGAAGCTGCACAACAACTGGTTTCCACCCAAGATGAGTTGTTAAGCAAAACCATGAGTTATCTTGGAAGATATACTTAACTTTGTTAGGATGAAAACATGAGCTATTCGATCAACCACATTTTAGCTGTATCCAGAAGCGGCATGCTCACACAATTGCTGGATCTTGATATGGTCAGCAATAATTTGGCGAATGTCAATACCAATGCCTATAAAAGTAACCGTTCGAATTTTCAGGAATTACTGAATGGCGAATACAAAAATGGCGTCCAACTTCGCGCCACACAAATGCTGATGGGTCAGGGTAGCCTTATCGTTTCGGATGATGATTTCGATCTGGCCATCGATGGTGTTGGGTATTTTTCAGTGACCTTGCCGGATGGACGCACGGCTTATACCCGTGATGGTGATTTCACCCAAGATTCAGAGGGAACCATCGTGAACGAGGATGGCTATCCCCTGGTATGGGATGGTTCTATCCCGGAAGATGCCGCCGATGTCCATGTGAATCAAGATGGCAGTGTGATGGTCATGCAAAATGACGAATGGTCTCAGGTAGGAACGGTACAAATCACCACATTCGATAATCCTAACGGTTTACAGATTATTGGTAATAACTTATTCCTGGAAACCGAATTATCCGGCACTGCGCAGACCGGCACCGCTAACTCTGAAAATTACGGAAGGATCATCGGTAATGCGACCGAAGCATCGAATGTAAATATCGCCAGCGAGATCACCCAAATGATCACATTGCAACGCTCTTACCAAATGTCAGTGCGTGCTTTTCAAACAACGGATACAATGATCCAGCAAGCAATTCGAATGCGAGGAGCATAAAGTTTTTTACCTGGATGCCGATAACAGAGTAGGAATTAAAGATTGCATGCCAGGCAATCATCCAAATCTGTTATCGAAGTTGTACCGGAGGTACCCAAAATGAAAGTTGATAATGTCAATTCCAATCGAATAACGCAAAAGCAAGCCGAAAATGCTGCGGGAGTGGAAAAGAACCAAAAGTCGGAACGGGAAAATTTGGAGTCTCTCGCCGGAAAAGACAAAGCTTCCCTTTCGGAAGATGCCCGTATTTTAGCAAAATCTCGCACGGCATTAGAGGAGACTCCGGACATGCGTACCGAACTTGTGGAACAATTGCGCCAGGAAATTGCCTCCGGTAAATATCAGATCCCTGTCCAAGATTTGGCAGACCGCCTTCTTGGAGGATAGAAAAGCAAGCATCGACTCTTGGCGCATATATTCGATAACAGATAATTCGATTAACCGATGACAATGAAAAGAAAAATAAGGATGAAAGTCAAATGGAAGATATACCTGGCATGGTCACCTCTCTGGAAGATATATTGGTCAAAGAATTTCGCATATGCCAATCTCTACATATCATCACCAAAGATGAACGGTTGGCATTGACCAAAAATGATGTCCCGGCATTATCGACGCTGGTAGAACAAAAAGAAGCCCTGCTGGATGACCTGACCCAAATTGAAGATCACCGGCGGATGCTTTCGCAAAACCTGGGAGAAGTATTCGGCATTCGTGCAGATTCTCCCACCTTAACAGAAATATCTAAGTCGCTTAATGCGGATGTAGGCGGCAGAATAAATCATTTAAGAGATGGCATTTTAGCCATTGCCGAAGAGATAAAAGTATTGACCAGTGGAAATCGGGCACTGGCAATGGCTGCTATGGAACGGGTGGATGCCGTTCAAACCTTCTTATTAGATATTTTTCGACCGGCTCTCTCATATGATCGACCCGGCGCCCCAAAAAGCAATTACACTGAAGCCATTTGGGATGTTGACCAAAGTGTTTAATGAATAAAGGGCTACTATGAGTAATCTCTTAAACTCTATTAGAAATGCAGCCAGTTCGATGACCAGTTATCAGCAAATGATACAGGTGATCCAGCATAATGTCGCCAATGCCAGTACCGAAGGCTACCGGCGACAAGAAGCCGTAATGACTACCGGAATTCCCACTTCTACTTCCCGAACGGGAGGAAATTACGTCGGGCAGATGGGAACCGGTGTTATTGTTTCTTATATTAAACAATATGGTCAGGCGTTCCTCGATGCCCAGGTTCGCAGTCAATTGGCGCAAAGCGCAAAATGGGAAAAAGAATCGGATATCCTCTCACAGGTTGAAGCCACTCTGGACGAAATCGGAGATGCAGGGTTGCTCAACATGTTGGATGCTTTTTGGACCGGCTGGCAAACCCTCAGCGATGATCCATCCAATATATCTTTGCGCACCAGCTTGAAACAAGCGGCTCAAGATTTAGCCGATGCCTTTAATAACCGTGTGACGTCGCTAAGGAGTATCCGCCAGGATCAGGATACCGCCATCATTCAGGCTGTAGATGAAATCAATGCCATCGCTACCCAGGTTGCCGACTTGAATACTGAAATAATGAAAGCTATTGGTGCTGACGAAGCGCCAAATGACCTGATCGACGAACGCGAACGTCAACTCGATCGATTGGCAGAAATTACCGGCGGCACTGTTAAGTATCAAGAAACGGGGGAGGCCCTGGTCACCCTCGGAGGGCATGCCCTGGTAATTGGGTCAGAAGCATTTACATTAACCACTTCAAGAGATGCTGCCAACGATAATATGGTTGAAATTTCCTGGCTTGAAGATGGAGCGGATTACACGGCAACTTCCGGCGAGCTGGCTGGGTTATTTGAAGTACGTGATGAAATCATCCCGGAGCAATTGAGCGGTTTGAGTGATCTTGCCGATGAATTGGCAACCGCTGTAAACGATCAACACGCCCTGGGATATGATCTCAACGGGATAGCCGGCGGCGATTTCTTTGATTACACCTACACCAGCGCCACCTTTTTTAGATTAGATCTAAGCAGCAACCTGGATGATGTCGAAAATATCGCGGCTGCATCCGTAACAAACGCTCCCGGTGACGGTAACAATGCCACCGAAATGGCTAATCTTAAAGATTTGCTGGCAATGAACACCGGCAGCACTACTTTCAATGATTACTACAATAACCAGATTACCGCTTTTGGATTGCTGGTACAGCAGGCATCTACGAAATCCAGCGATACAAGTGTGGTACTCGATTCGCTAAAACAATTACAAGCCTCAGAATCTGGCGTTTCCCTGGATGAAGAAGCTGCCAGTCTGATCAACGCCCAAAAAGCTTATGAGGCCTGCGCCAGGGTATTGACCACGATTGATGAAATGCTCAATGTCCTGATCAACAATACCGGATTGGTCGGCAGGTAAACTCTTAGCCAAGGAAGGTGAACCATGAGAGTGACTCATCGCATGATGATGGAAAGCGCAATAAGAAATATGGACGATAATTTAGCGGCGCTATATAAATTACAACAAAAAGCCTCCACCGGGAAAGAGTTCCAACGCTCTTCGGATGACCCAAGCACAGTTTCCACCGCCCTGACGCTACGCTCTACGATCGAGATCAATAAATCCTATGTAAACACCACGGAGTTCACCAACGACTGGATGAGCGCCACCGACAATGCCTTTGATCAGATGCTCGATATCGCTGAAGACGCAGTTACTTATACACAAACTGGTATTTCTGATACTGAAGGCGATGATGAACGAACGGCTTTAGCCAATGAAATCAATAGTTTATTACAGGAAGTGGTGGATGTTGCCAATACCAAGCATCTTGGTAAATACATCTTTGCCGGCTTCAGCATAGACACGACTCCGTATACACTAGATGATCCCTCAACTGTGACATATCACGGCGATACCGGCGTGATGGTGCGTAATATCGGGCCCAGCCAGACCATTTCACAAAATATCATCGGAGAGACATATTTCCGCGATCTTTTCGAAAGTTTGATCGCGGCGCGTGATGCGTTAAATTCAAACGACAGCACTGCCATCCAGACAGCCCTGGGCGACCTGGAAGAGGCGCTGGAGGTCGTAAATCAGGGAAGAACGTTGAATGCAACCCGTCAAAATCAAGTACAATTGTCAAAGACACGCCTTGAAAATACGCAAACCGATCTGAAAATTTTACTCTCTGATAAGGAAGACGCCAATTTAACCGAAGTCGCCAGTTTAATCGCAAACCAAGAAACCACTTACCAGGTCGTATTAGAGGTAAGCAATCGAGCACTTTCAGCATTAAGTTTATTCGATTTGCTCAGCTAAATCAGGTGAATCATGTTAGTTCTTACCCGACGGTCCGATGAAAGCCTTGTCATAAACAACGATATAGTGATCACCATTTTATCCATCGATGGGGATAAAGTGAAAGTGGGCATTTCAGCACCGCGGGAAATTGCTGTCTTGCGTAAAGAACTTTGGGACGCTATCAACGAACAAAATCAAATTGCCGAGTTGCTCTCAACCAATCCGGAATCATCCGGTTTTGAGGACTTACGCAAATTCCTTTCCGAAGAAACAGCTCTTGAAACCGAAAAAGAATCCACAACAGCGTAGTGTTCTTTAATTTGCACAAAATGAATTTTTCGGAAGAAAATCAATAATTGTTATGAAAAATATCAAACCACCTGACAGTTTTCATGAACTGTCATTGCGAGCGAAGAACGAGCGAAACAATCTAGAGATTAATATGTAATTTTCATTTTATAGCATACTATTAGGTGACAAGAAAATTATTAAAAAACCTGTCAAAATAACGACAGGTTTTTTTGATTAATTAGACAATTTGTGACAACAATACATACTGACGTAAAAAAAAAGGATATATATATAACCAATACTAGTTTAATGAAGAAACCACCCCCAGTAAAGATGAAAATTACCCCCTAACCTGGAAGTCGGCGGTGTTGGATGCGGTACACATATGCCAGCACCTCAGCAACCAGGGCATATAACTCTGGCGGGATCACCTGGTTTACTTCGATATTGGCTAGTGCGCCTGCTAATACCGGGTCTTCGCGCACCGGAATACCCTGGTTCCTGGCAATCGTCAATATTTGATCGGCGATAACCCCTGCACCAGAAGCAAGCACACGCGGCGCCATATCTTTATCCGGGTCATACCCCAAGGCAATTGCCCGGCGCTTTTCTTGCTCGCCGTAACCCTGTTTTACCATGCGGTCTTTTCTCGAATCCATCTTACACCTCTACACTCACTTCGCCAAACGACCGCCATATCGAGGATGCGCCAAGACTCGACTCATTTTCAATTTTCGCTGTTTCACACTCTACCGATTGAACAATATATCCTAATGTCTCAATCCCTTCTTTTAACCCCGGCAATTCTTCTTCTGCCAGGTTGCGCGTTTTATCGGTGGTGGTAAACACTTCCATCCCCACCCTCTTTTCTGCGATGGATACATTGATCTGAATGGATTCCTTCTCATCCAGGTCAACATTGACCACAAAATGTGTATTTGCCGGATCAATCCTTTTTTCCTCGTTCTCAGGAGAATACGAGATCCGTAGATGGGCTGAGGATAAATCCTTTTGACGCTCCTGCGCTCTAATACCTGGGTGAGCTATGGATAAAGGAATATCCATACGCAGCCACGATTCTTGATTTGGTTCGGTCAGGGTAGATGAATTTAAAAGTTGCAAAAAACGGGCTGCTTCCAAAAAGCGGTCTATCTCGTTAACCAGCCCTCTCTGAGATGGGTTTGTGGATAAATACCGCCGTAATACAGCTAAGGTCATTAAACTTTTACCGGTGGCATCTAAAACAGGGTTTTGCTCGCCCTTAATTACAAATTTCGCCAGCTCTTTTTCTATGGGAGTCCCTAAAATCCGGAATACATCCTGAAGATTGGTTTTCAACGGCTCGCTTTTATCGCCTAAACTCACCACCAATTGGCGTAATAGCTCAATGGCATTTTTTGCCAGTTCTTTGGTGATGGCAGGCACATTGCTTTGTTGTATAGTCTCCAGTTTGGTTTGTAATGAAGTCACCATTTCAACCAGCGCCGGGAAATCCGATTTTGCCAGTGCAAGCGCGCCTAGGGATAATGGGATACCGGCAGCTTTTAAAGCAGCCGCCAATTGAGCGGTATTTTGATCCCAATGCGCTTCCTGCATTAACAAGGTATGCATTTCTGTTACAAGTTCCACCGTTACAGGTAATTGATTGCTTAATAATGCCCTGGCAATCATCTCTGTGGTTTCATTAACCGGCAGACCGGCAAACTTTAATAAGTTGGGGATAAATTCAGGCGCTTGCGTACTGGCCAATTGCCCCGTGCTTTTACCCTGAGATAAAAGTTGAATGGTAACCGATGATTCCGATAAATCACGCACCACAAATTGGGCAAACCGGCGTTCTATCAATTGAGAAGCTTGCTCCATGGAAGTCATGCGAGCTACAATCTGTACCCCCTCTACCGAGAGAATCGCCCTGTCGCCAGAAACCTGTAGCACCTCCGCGGCAAAACGCTGATTGAGCCGCAATGCCAGCGTAGATTCATCAGGTCGTTGAACGGTCGCAATTGGCGCTGGTCCGGATATATTCATGACACACCATAATTAACTAAAGGCTGAAAGAATTATAAACCCTTCCAGCCTTTTATGTTAAATGAAATTGATAGTCGGTAACGATTATCGTTTGAGATTGACCAACTCCTGCAGCATTTCATCCGAAGTAGTAATGATGCGCGATGCCGCCTGGAAACCTCTTTCAGCCAGGATCATATTGGTGAATTCCTGTCCCAGGTCTACATTCGAACCCTCCAGATAACCCGAGGCAATTGTACCCCTGCCCCCGGTTCCGGCAGCTCCTACATTGGGATCGCCAGAGTTAGGACTGATCTCGTACATATTTTGACCAACAACAGAGAGGCCGGGCGGATTTGTGAATGAAGCAATCGCCAACTGCCCAATGAGCTGTGTCATGCCATTTGAATAAACCCCATAAATCTCTCCATTTGAAGGTGTCTGATAGAAGCCCGAGAAAGTACCGGCTTCAAGACCATCGCTGGCAGTGACGGCTACTTCATTATCTGTGGCTAACTGGGTCATATTGGCAAAATCGATATCGAAAACAACATTGTCGGCGCCGCCGGTGTCTGTCACAGTGATGGTGCCCGAACCCGATACATATTGCCCATCAGCATCGAAAACCAGCGTCCCTGTTTGAGAGGCACCATCACCACTGGCAGCCCAGGTCCATTGATTGTCCGTTGCAGAATTGGTGAATGTGATCGTGATGCTGTGTAAAACGCCTTGAGAGTCATATACCCCAACCGTGGCATCGTATGTTTCACCATCCGCTGTCTCGGCATCCAGGTTACCGCCCAGGTTCACGTATGTGGTTTCGCTGGCCAAAGCGGTATCCAACGGGAACGAGATCGATGATGTAGCGCCGCTGGGCTCAACGGTGGCAGTCGCGCCGGTGCCGGTTGCCAACCAACCTTGAATTCTAAAGCCGGTAGCGCCATTCACCAGATAGCCATCCGCATCGATTTCCAGGGCGCCATCGCGTGAGTATAGATAGTTTTCACCGTCGTAAAATACGAAAAAACCTTCTCCTTGAATAGCCAGGTCGTTGCTGACGCCCGTGCTGGTAAGGGTTCCTTGCGTGAAATCGGGGGTAATGCTGCCCAATTGCACGCCCAATCCAACCTGCGCCGGATTGACGCCGCCCAATTCACCGGAAGGTGAAGCGCCCGACCACAAAGTTTGCGCAAACTGATTTTGAAAGTTCACGCTGCTTGATTTGAATGAGTAAGTATTGACATTAGCAATATTGTTCGCCACTACATCCAGGTATGTTTGGTGTAAGTTCAACGAACTGATTGCGGTATACATTGATCGTAACATTTTAGCCTCCTGAAGCTAATTCACAAGCCTCCTCCAAGAGGGCCGGCTTGTATGATATATGAATATTATTTTGCGTTTTCTGCCAGAACGACACTATCGATCTGAGTAAAAACACCTTCGCCGCGCTGGTTGGCATCCATAGCCGTAACCACCACACGGTCTTTTACATTCACGATGAACGCCATTTCGTCCATCAAAACCAACGACTCACGCCCTCCGCGTTTTTCCGCTTTATCCACCGCCGAAGATAATCGAGCCAATCCATCATCTGTCAAGGTAAGGTCGCGTCTCTCCAGCCGTTTCTGAGCATGGTTGGAAAATTTCAACGTCTGCGATTCCGGCAGGTTTACCTTTTGCGCCAGAGCTTCCGCAAAAGATTGCCCTTCAACTTTCGTTTGATCCGTTTTCGGCGAGTAGGTTGAGGGTAATTGACTGTTGGAATTTATACGGATGGGTTCAGCCATAAAATCCTTCTCGCTTTCTAACCCGAGATACCCAAGAGTGCTTCCATATAATCCTTCATCGTTTCGATATTGGCGCTAATGGAGGTCAATTCCTGTAATGAGTTAAGCTGCGCCAATTGAGCCACCATTTCCGAGTTATTCATGGGTTCCAATGGGTCCTGGTTTCTGAGCTCTGCCAGCAAAAGTTGCATAAATGTATCTGTATCAAAAGCGCTGGTAGTGGCGCTCTGCACAGCGCTGGCTGTCATGCTGGCGGCATTGGTTGTTCCGGATGAAGCAATACCTGATATTGACATAATTTTCTCCTATATATGTTTATATGCGATAATCTATCTCTGTTTCCTTCCAAGAAGATTTACTGGAAGGAAGTTCTTCAACAAGATTATTTTGATTTGAGTAGCGGTTCATTGATTCCTTTCCAGAAAACCACTGTTTCGATTCCTGGTAAGTGGTCTGTTGCTGCCCGCTATTTACGGATAGGCTCGCCAGGTTTACCCCGGCATCAGCCAGGGATGTTCTTAATTCAGATAAATTTTTCTGCAGCAAATTTCCGGTCATTGGTATATCGGCATTGAGTGTTACTGTCACACCCTCCGATCCGGAGCTTAACCGGATTTCAATTTTTCCCATATTCTCAGGATGTAATTGAATACGCAACGACTGCCCTTCAGTTCTGCTTAGCAGATCGATCCCCTTTGTTATCTGATTGATCATCTCTGGTGTATGAGCTTCCGCCAGGCGGGCCGGCTCTTTTAGTTGAGCATCCATCATCTGGGATTGGACTGCTCGTTGAGCGGTTGCCGCTTGGGGCGGCGATTCACCCTCCTGTTTGCCAAGGCTGGCTTTCACTTTTCCGGATTCAGAAACCGGAGCTTGCGCTGTGGCTGCATCATCATCGACAAACTGGGGTTGCACCGTTTCTGGGATATCCGAAGAAGCCTGCGTGTTTACAGCTTCCGTAGATTGTCTGGCTGAAGCAGCGACTTTAGTAAGGTCGGTTTTTATTTCAACGCTACTGGTATCGGTGATATTTTTTTCACCGCCTTTTAACGCAGAGGCATCCCCTGAATCCACCGTATCCGGCGGCATCGGGTCATTTTTACCAATGGCTTTTTCGATTTTGGTTTGACTCTTCGCATCACTATAAGACAACAATTCTTCCCTTACGTCGGGCGCAGCTTTTTCTGTGGTTTGCTCCTCTGCACTCAAAATCCGGGAGAATTCAGCTTCTAATGGTTGAGCGCCGGTGTTTGACGCTGTTTCTTGCGTTTTCGTCGGCGTACTGATAACTTCCGCCTTCGCCTGCATTTCTCCAGTTTCAACCAAATCGGGAGATACAGAGACCATCCCAGTGGTAGTGGCATTATTTGCGGTTTCTTCAACCAAAGGCGCGTGCGAAGTCTGGTTGTGAACAACCATTTCCGCCGCCTCAACTTCAGCGCCAACTACAGCCAGCATGGCTGCCTGACTAGTGATGGCTTGCCCTTCAACCAGGGTATCCGTTATTGGGATTTCTGTTTCCGCGAGCTGCCTGGTTTCACCTTCCACCCGGGGTTGCTTCTCCGGAGATTGGGACGGAGGCGTTACAGCCTCTGTGGCAAGCGCCAATGCTTCTTCATCGGGTTCTGTATCCATGGCTTTTTCAAGATTTTTATCAAACGAAGCACCATCAGCAAGTTTACGTTTATCATGGCTTGCTTGTGATGCTGGTGGCGGCATGGCGTTTGCCTCCATCGCCACCTGTATAAACATTGAATCACTCATTACTACCTCCGAGGTTTACTTGATGATTTGCTTCAACAAAGTGAATTTCTTGGTTAATGCCTGAACGATCGCCTGGTAATTGATAACGGTTTCAGTCATATCAACCATTTCTACATCGATATCTACATTATTTCCATCTGCTCGATCGGTACCTCCTTTCCTGTTGCTAATCTGAACAAAATCCTTCTGGCTGGACGCCGAATCCATGTGCGCTATGTTATTTTTAGCCATACGAAGCGTTCCAGTACCGTTCAATGTATTGTTCAGCGTGGTCTGAAAATCAACCGATTGCGCTTGATAAGCGGGTGTATCGACATTAGCCAGGTTTTGGCTGATCACCTCTTGTTTCCTGGAAAGCCCATTCAAGGCGCTTTTCACCACTTGTGTGGTGGTATCAGAAACGATTGAATCACTCATGGTCTATACCTTTCCATGGCTGATTTATGCCAAATAGTTCAACACCCGTTTTACATAAGTTTGGGTTTCTGAATACGGCGGAATGCCGCCATATTTATCCACTGCACCGGGACCGGCATTATAGGCTGCCAGCGCCAGCGAGACATTATTGTTATATTTATCGAGAAGCCGATGCAAGAATTTCGTACCGCCAAAGATATTCTGCTTTGGATCTAACGGATCATCCACACCCAGGCTTTTAGCAGTGGCGGGCATTAATTGCATCAATCCCAAAGCGCCGCAAGATGAAACCGCTGAAGCATTAAAATTTGATTCTGCTTTGATCACTGCTTGGATCAGGTCGGCATCAACATCGTATTTCTCGGATGCGGCCCGGATAATTTCAGAAAATTTTCCCGTTACAGAGCTTGATTTGCCGGAATTGGATTCGGTTGCACTTACATCCGCCACTTCAGCTTCGGCAGCAGTACCGGAAGCGCTGTTTAGCCTTTCTTTCAGTAACGTAAAAATCAACTGATACATGACCATTTGAAATTGAGAAGAAAAATAAGAAGCATCCATTAAAAACTACCTTTTTTATACTGCACTGTTCATCTGACGAAACGCTCTGGATATATAAATATCATCCTGTAGACGATTTTCTTTCTTAGCCTGTTCTGTCATATAGCGTTCAATTTCGCGTTCTTTCAATGTTTGCAGCGCTTCATCATCTTGCTTGGCGCTGATAACCTCATTTCTTTTTTCCTGAACCTGATAGTCTAATTCGATCAAATATGTTTCTTGTTTTGTAATCCGCTCATTAATGTTATTCAGGCTGGAACGTAATCTGGAAATCAAAAACAGGTCAATATCGCCTTGCTGCCCATCTTTTAATTGCGTGATGATTCTTCCGCGGCTATCATGCAATGCCTCTAAAATAGTTAGACCGCGTTGCTGTGTTTGCAGTAAACGACTCAACTCAACTTCGAGGATTTCCACCCGATTGTGTCGATAATCTAAAACAGGTTGTAGTGAAAATTTTGGCGGCATATGCACCTACTTTCTTATCAAATTGCTTCCATCATTCTTTGGCAATCCTCGAATGACGTGAATTCATATTGACCTTGTTGTAATAAAGCCATAATCGATGGCAAAGCGGTGATCGCGTTATCGATTTCGGCATCCGATCCCTTCACATAGGCGCCGATATTGATCAAATCTCTGGCTTTTTCATAGGTGGCAAGCAATTTGCGCACCTTGGCAGCATTGGCGCGATGCTCAGGTGAGGTCACCGCCGGCATAACACGGCTAACACTATTCAAAACATCGATAGCCGGATAATGATTTCTGGCAGCCAGATCACGCGTTAGCACGATGTGACCGTCTAAAATACTGCGTGCCGCATCGCAAATGGGTTCGGTAAAATCATCGCCTTCAACAAGCACCGTGTAAAATCCGGTGATAGACCCTTTTTCATCATTGCCGGCTCGCTCTAACAGCTTTGGCAAGAGTGCGAATACCGAAGGGGGATATCCTTTACTGGCAGGTGGTTCTCCGATAGCCAGGCCAACTTCACGTTGCGCCATAGCAAAGCGGGTCACTGAATCCATCAATAAATTCACATTCAATCCATTTGACCGGAAATATTCAGCTATCGTCGTAGCTACCCAAGCAGCCTTGAGGCGGATCAAAGCAGGTTGATCGGAAGTAGATACCACAACCACCGACCGTTTAAGGCCTTCCTCACCCAGGTCGTGATCGATAAATTCTTGCACCTCACGTCCGCGCTCTCCCACCAGGGCAATTACGCTGACATCCGCTTTAGAGCTTCTGGCAATGCTGCCCATCAGCACGCTTTTTCCGACCCCGCTACCGGCGAAGATGCCCAATCGCTGACCTTTTCCGGTGGTTAATAATCCATCCAATACACGAATACCGGTGACCATCGGTTCTCCAATAGCACGCCTGTTTAAAGGATGAGGCGCCGAATTATACGTTGGTACCGTGTGCAATTCACCTAATGAGCCTTTACCATCGATGGGCTTTGCCAGACCATCCAGAACTCTGCCTAATAACGCCTCGCCGACCGGCGTTCGGAAAGCCGTCTTTAACGGAAAGATGGGACATCCTGGTTGGATGCCCTGCATATCGCCAAGGGGCATGAGTAAGGTGCGCTGCTCTCGAAATCCCACCACCTCAGCAATCAGGGGCGGTGAATCATTGGCTCTGATCTCACACACTTCCCCAATCTGGCAATCCAAACCGGTGGCTTCAATGGTTAATCCCACCACCTGGATGATCCTTCCAGAGAGTCTGACAGTATTTAAACGCGTCAATGCCAGGTGATAGCGAGTCATATCGGGAGACGGGGCGTTTGCGTTCATTCCTGGCTCCCGGGTGGCATTGTGAAGGCTTCCAGTAAAGTATCTTTGGTCATCTTTAATTGTGTTTCGATTCGTGCATCTACGTTCCCATACTGCCCTTCAATAAAACATCCGCCTCTCTTGATAATTTCGGAGGGAATAAGCTCGATTTTTTGTCCGCTAAATGTCTCTTGTTGCTGCGCCCAATGGGGAGTTAGAGCGACTGCATCTTCAGGATGAACATAAATCCGTAAATCACCGAGGGTCTTTGCCTGCGCCAAAGCTCTCGAAAACGCATTCCCCAATGTGTCCGGATCCAAAGGCAAGCCTTCACCAAACAACGATTGAGCAATCTCGATCACCAAACGCAGCATCATCATTTCACCCTTAGCCAGGGTGTTTTCCCGCCAGGCATCCACTTCCTCTGCAATCGCCCGGGCAGTTTTTAGCAGATCGGAAATCTCTGCATTGGCGGCTGCTAAACCATCTTGATATGCCTGGTGAGTCAATTGGGTTGCCTGACTTTCGGCTTGTTGAATGATTTCGCTGGCTTGTTTTTCAGCTTTTGAAACGATCTCTTCTGCCATACTGTTAGCTTGATCGATGATTATTTCAGATTTCCTGGCAAGATTTGCGAAATGTTGGCTGTGACCAGCATTGCTTCCATCTTTACTGGTAAAACGGGAGCTTATATCGCGGTTTACGACAAATGTAGCTTCAATTTCCGAAGGCTGCCACCCCTGCAAACGTTCGTCAATGAGTGACATCTCTCCCGCGGCGTCGTTCGATTCCTGATTTTCGGACACGACGGCTGGAAATTGCGCCACCGACCAATTTTGCTCTTCAAGCGGGGCGGCAATTTGAACATCCTGCTCGTCTTCCGAAGCAGTATCCACATCAACAAACGCATTGATAGGTTTGGTTGAAATACTGTTCGGTCTCCAGGTTTTTACTGTCACGAATTAATCTCTCCAATCACACCATTAAGAAATAATCGCATATTCTGCGCCGCCGCCGCCAATAACAATCTCTTCTGATTCTTCTAATGATCGAACCGTATCCACGATACGACGCTGCGCGCCATACACATTTTTGGCTAATTGCGGTCCTAATAGATCCACTTCTTCAGCCAGTGATTCTCGCGCGCGTTCAGATAAGTTACGTAATACCAGATCTCGTACTTTCTCAGGTGCGCCTTTTAAGGCTAATGCCAGATCTTGTTTATTGATATCCCGCAGCACACGCTGCATACTGCGGTCATCCAGCTTTTCAAGATCATCAAAGGTGAACATATTCGAACGTATTTCTTCCACCAAAGCCGGGCTCACAGGTTCCAGGGTATCAAAAATGGTTTTTTGAACGCCGCGGTCCACCTGGTTGAGCATTTTCACCAAAAACGAAACACCACCTGTTTCTCGAAAGCCGGCTACGCTAATGACACCCGACAGCTTATGTTTGAGTCCCCGCTCAATGACGTCTACCACGTGAGGCGATACTCGCTCCATCTTTGCCAATCTCAGGGTGACCTCTACTTGCAATTCGGGCGCCATATTTGTCAAAATATCGGCTGCCAGTTTTGCTTCCAGGTATGAAAGCACCAGGGCAATCGTTTGCGGGTGTTCCTCTTGCAGCAATCCGGCTACTTGGGCCGGATCAGCATTTTTTAGAATTTCAAAAGAAGATAATTGCTGGCTGGCGGAAATTCGTTCCAGGATTTCCGCGCCTCGTCGAGGCCCCACCGCCCGAGCTAATAATTGCCGTGAGTAATCCACACCACCAGTGGTCAAATTCGAGGAAGCCATAGATAATTCAACAGCCTCCTGCATTACTTCAGAACGAATGTCATGCGTCACAGCCCCAACTTCACTCACCGCCAGCAATACCCTCTCCAGATCGCTCTCGCCTAAGTATTGCAGAACCTTGGAAGATCGCTCTACACCAAGGCACAACAGTAAAGTTGCTGCTTTATACAAACCTTTTGAGTCCGCGATTGGATTAGCCATTGTGCCTCTCGTCCTCGTTCAACCACAATTGGATAGCTTCAGCTAAACTGGCTGGATCATCCTCGGCGATGCCCTCGAGAGTTTTCTGTAATTGTTCATATTCAGGAGATACAGATGGGAGTTCGATTTTAGGCAATGGTTTCATGACTGCCTGAGCTTTTTGCCGTACTTCGGCTTCTGAAGCTTGTACACCCTTACCGGATATAGCTGCTTCCAATTGACCGGCTTCTCCCATGGCTGTACCTGCTACCTGAGGACGCATTCCGGGCATAGGTAATCCCAATTCCGAAACCGGTTTCATCACAGGAGTCCAGGCTTCTGTAGAGGCCAGGCGTAATTTGGACAACATTCGCTGCACATACCATAATAAAGCAATAACGATGAGACCGGCGAGTACCCCTTCACCAATCTTAAAATACAGGTCTTGTTTTTCGGTGCTTTCCAATTCCTCGCTTTGAGTTTCATAATATGTTCGGTCGAACTCCAGCGATTCAACGGCAAATAAGTCGCCCCGAGTTTCGTCGATTCCGGCTGCTGCTGCAATCACTGTCTCTAGAGTAGCCAACTGAGTTTCGTCGGTCACACCGTCAACCAGCACCGAAAGGGATATCCGTTCGATGCCTCCGGGGGTGTAAACTTCCTCGGATTGTACATGTGTGATCTCATAATTATTGGTTGTTTCATTGCGCTCATATTGGATACCCCCCGAGCCGCTTTCCGTTCCTGAAGCAGCAGGAGGAAGATTGGAGGTAGCACCAGGTACTCCCTCAACCGTGCTGCTAGTTGTTGTATAAACTTCCATAATACTTTGGGAGCTTAATATAGCGGTCTTTTCTGGGTTTACCGCCTGTGTAACTGTCTGTCGCTCTGTCCAATCCAGGGTGACATTCGCCTGAACAATCGATTTATTCGGTCCAAGCGCAGAATCCAACAAGACTTGTACCTTATTCTTAACTTCATTCGCCGCAGCCGCTTCAGCCGCACGCCGACTATCGGTTTGCGCCAGGGTTGATCCACCCGATTCTCCGGATGTGTACATATTCCCGCTGATGTCAACCACGACTACATTTTCTGAATCGAGGCCTTCAACACTGCTGGCTAATAAATGGGTAATCGCACTAACCTGACCGCTGTCTAAGTTAGTCCCTGCCTTTTCTTTCACCGTCACCGAGGCAGTTGTTGGCGCTTGTTGACTGGCGAGTAATGTATCTTCAGGGATCACAATGTGGACTCGGACAGCCTCGATACTTGCCAGGCTGCCAATGGTGCGCTCTAATTCACCTTCCAATGCCTGCTGGTAATTAATACGCTGGGTGAATTCTGTCATCCCTAATGTGCTTCCACTGAATACCTCAAAACCCACTGTGCTGGATTCAGGCAGCCCTTGTTGCGCCATCGATATCCTGACGTCGTAAACCTTATCAGACGGCACGAGGATCGTTCCACTGCCTTGTAATTTATACTCTATGCCTTCTTCGTTCAATTGATCTACAATTTGTCCGGCATCACTTTCACTCAATCCACTAAAAGCAACATCGTAACTGGGGTTTTGTGCCCAAATAAGAAATAACGGCACCAGTACAACACCCAATGCAACCAACACAACAAATACAACTCGCGATGCTGCACTTTGCTGCTTCCAGAAACCAGAGAATTGTTGACTTATTTGAGCTAACATAGGCGGTTATTCATCACTTTTCAAAGTCCATGATTTTTAATAAAAATCCTATACCGACATATTTCTAATTTCACGGTAAGCATCCACCAATTTATCGCGAATGGCTACGGCAATCCGAAAATTAATATCGGTTTCCTCGGCTGCGATTAGGACCTGGTGGATATCCACATCCTCGCCCGTTGCCAATTGTTGGATCAAATTGTCGCTGGTTTCTTGAGTCTCACTCAATTCTGTCAATGCATCTGCGAAAGTTTGCTCAAGTTCTTGGGCAGCATTTTCGGTTTTTGTTTCCGTAACCTTTCGGTTGATGCCCTGGATGAGAGAAGATTGAATGGGGTCTATATTCATGGGTACACTCTTTGATTTTTAAATAATAAAAAACAAAAACTTACCTGCCGATTTCCAACGCTTTAGTTGCCATTTTCTTGGCTGCTTCAATCGTGGCTAAATTCGCCTCATAGGAACGGGTGGCAGATATCATATTCGTCATTTCAACAACTAAATTCACATTCGGATATTCCACATAGCCTTCTTCGTTGGCATCCGGATGAGTTGGGTCGTAAACCAATGCGCCTTCAGCTTCGTCCGTCTCGATTGAAGCGACTTTAACGCCAGCCATACTCGAACTGGCGACCGTTGATTGCCCTCTTAGATTTTTAATTAATTGCGTTAAAAAACCATTGGAGTTTTGCTCTGCAAAGACGACATCTTTTCTTTGATAGGGTTCTCCTGTTTCCGTAGTGGTGGTCTCTGCGTTAGCCACATTATTGGCGATAACATCCAGGCGTAAACGCTGGGCGGTTAATGCCGATGCTCCAATTTTGAGACTGTTCCAGAAGCTCATAATAGTTTCCTCTTTTTCCGGTTATGTGCCCCTATAGTAGCATATTCAATTTTTTCTTACAGTAAACATGAGATGAAGGGCGTATAAATTTCGCGTGAAGGCGAGTTAAAAAGAAATAGACACCCCCTCGTGTCTTTCCGGCAATATAATTTACCGAGATATGGGCAAAACTACGCGGATCTACCTACAGTTGCCGTCGAGTAAGACTGCGCAGTGGAAGAAGCAGGCATTGGCATGTATCTTCGTTCCACGGTCGCCCAGGCTTCACGCAACTCACGTAGTGTCGTTAATGCCGAGTCATAATCTCCCTGACGAATGCAATCCAGGCACCATTGATATAAACGGAATAAACCAACAGCCACATTTGCGTAATCAAAATTCAAGGCATCTTTTAATACACTGACCGCTTTTGTAGCACGCATGAAATCGCCTTTTTCACATGCAACAATCGCTAAATCATAAGCCATCACGACCAGATGGACTGGGCTAGCTCCCATTACATCCTGTGTTCGATATTCATTCGTCCCATAATCCTGTCTAATCATGTTGCGGCTCCTTTTACTAAATTACTAATAAGATTTTACTCTATCATAGTATCGGCGCGTTTTATCAAGACTATAGCATAATGGCATAAAAATTGCCTAAATCTTTATCACACAAACAACTGCAGTAGATCTCCCGGATTTAAGTTATTCAACTCTTCCGGTGGAATAGTGCGAACGACTTCATGTGAGTTACGATCCAAGACATACACCGTAACATCATTGGTTGTATCGTCCACCTGAAATTCCAATGTGAAATCACCCATCGGATTAACGGTGCTCGTTTCGGAGCTGCTCGTTTCCGCTTTGGCTGCTTTTGTTTCTGTTGCGTGGCTTACTTCTTTACTTTCGACTTTCGCCGGTTTACCACTTGAAGCCTTAACATAAGAAGCTGCTTCTGCCTGAGAAGCCACCAAAGACAGATCTACACTGCTTGCTGTGGATATCATATTGTCGGACATAGGTTCCCTCCAATCTTGGCTCAAACATCCTTGTTCGAGTTTATTCGGTAACCAAAAAATTATTATCCATATAAGGATATATTACTGCTGCTGCTTGTTCCAGAAAGACTTGAATACATCGATTGCATATACTGTAAGCTGATCAACGTTGACTGAACTTGTGCGTATTGTTGATAGAGATACAGCTCGTAATCTGAAAGATACTCTTCGGTGTCTTCTATATCTTCTTGGACATCGCCAATCTCATTATTTAATGATAACTGAACGTCATCAATATAATCGCTTTCACTTCGTACACCGGTAAATTGCGCCAATTTCGCATCAATCCTGCTCATGACATCATCTAACAAAGAGACAACGTCATCAAAGTGAGAATCCAGAGCTGATTCAAACTGGTCGCTATCACTGATACTTAACGATAAATTACTATCGACTGTTATGCCAATTTCACGTAGAGAAGAATAAATTCCTTCATTTTCATACTCATCGATAATGGCGGCAAACAAATCACTGCGTAAGGTTCTAAAGATCGAATCATCTGCCAATGCGCCACGCGTATACGTCATATTACCGTTTTCGTCTTCGGTAGTCGCTGTGACGCCGGTTTTACCTTCCAGATATTCTTGAAGATCGTTGAATAAATTGACAAATTTACTCACCGAATCTTGAGCGCTGGTGGTGGTTTCGGTGATCGTAATCGTGGCGTCCTGACCTTCTGCATCCGCTGCCAGGTTGATGGTAACGCCGCTAATGACATCTGTCAAACCGGAATTTGAACTGCGTTCAACATCAATGCCGTTCACGGAAAACGTGGCGTTTTTGCCGACTTGCATTTCGTTCTTGAAGCCGCCCTCGGCGGTCAATAAACCTAAATCTTGCATTACAGTCCCGCTGAGATCGGAGGCTCTGATCTCATAGCTGGCTCCTGTATTTTCAGCCGTCAAAATCAACTGTCCGCTTACGATCGTGGCAGACATACCATTTCCATCGGCGAATTCTGCATCGTTGATCTTTGTGGCAATTTGGGTAAGAGTATCCGATTCTTCGACTTCAATGCTGACGCCCTGGGCTTCGTAAGCTACCTCAGAAGCAGGGTTGGGATTGCCGCCGCGACTCTTCTCGATGTATAATTCACTGTCGGCGCCAAATGATATGGTGAGTCCCCTGCCGGTGTCATATTCTCCGCCGCCTGTGGGTATGGTCTGCCAATCATCGGTATACTCGTCGTCCTCTGAATTATTCTTAATGCTAACGGCTTTACCCTCTTCATCAACAAGACGAAATTCCCAGGTTCCGCCTTCAGTTTGTCGAGTTTCAACAAAATAACTGCCGGTGCCCAATTCAGATTGATCGTTATCGACTTCGGCGGTGCCATAGCCGGTCACTGTATCATCCGCAGCCGAAACTGGTGTAGCGCTGCGTGTTTCGGCGCCTCCCAGGAGAATGGTGCCAGATAATCCTAACGCTTGATCGGTATAAGTTTGTACATCGGAGCTTACACGATGTGCCAGCGCCCGTGAGATATTCGTAATATCATATGTACCGGCAACCGCATTTTTTGACGCTGTTGCTGTAAGCACTGTATCGCCCTCATCCACACCGGAAACCTCTGCTGTTCGGCCAGAGATAAACGATTTTGAATAACTCGTGCTGATTAAACTAAAAGCCGAACTCTGAAGATCCTTGAGCATTGTTTCTACATCGTTATAAACGGCGTTACGGGTGTTAAGTGTATCTAATTTACCCTCCAACGTGGTGAGTTTCACACTTTGCGCCGTCATGATGTTGTTGATTAAATTCGTAAAATACGTGCTCAAGTTTCCGGTATAAGAAGAAGTGGATGATACAGTTGTCATTTGTTTTTTGCCTCTAACTTGTTATGCATTCTTTAGCTTTTTGAATGGCATGTGGGGGGCGGAAAACCGCCCCCCATTTATTGGGTCAAGTTAGCGAGAGTGTGTGTTTTTCATGCCCTTATTATTGGAAGAGGGACAACAGATACTGCGGCGCCGTGTTGGCTTGAGCGAGCATGGCTGTAGCCGTTTGCTGCAAGATCAAGAACTTGCTGGCCTCAACTTGCTCTTCCGCCATGTTGGCATTCATGATCCGGTTATAAGCCGATTCAGTGTTGGTATATTGGACGGTGAGCGCTTCTTCCTTGAAGGTTAGCCGTGCGGTGAACGAACCGATCTGGCTGACACCAGCTTTCACCACATCCAGGGCTGCTTCAATGGCAGTGGCTGCACTAGAAGCCGCTGTGGTTGAAGATACATCCAAAGCTGTATTATCAAGGCCTAAACCGGCAGCATCGAGAGCGGCTGTGTTAGCAGAGAAGCCTTGCCCGGCACCGATGCCTGAAGTAGCTTCGGCTGCGAAAGAAAAATCTGAAGTGCCACCCGATGCTTCTGGGCCAGTCAGGAAGTTCAAACCGGCGCAGCTACCAGAACCGCCGGCACCACTCAGTAAGTAGGTGCTGTTCCATTGAGTCTGATCGACAATGTCATCAATCTCATCGCGGTATGCCTGTAATTGTGAAGCAATAGCCGCACGCTCGTTATCGCCAATGGTGTCGCCTTTGGCCTCAAGAGCTTTGTTGCGCATTTTCACCAGAATATCCTGGATTTTGGTTAAACCACCTTCCATGGTGCCCATTAAGTTCTTTGCCGCACCAATACCGTTGAGGGCGGTTTTCAAACCCTGGCTGCGGACATTCAGGGTGGTTGCCAGACTCATGCCAGCGGGATCATCAGAAGCCTCGTTGATCGCTTTACCGCTTGCCAGTCTGGTCTGGTGGATCGCCAGTTGGTTGTTGATATTGGTTAATGAATTCAGGGACTGTAGTGCCCCAATGTTTCCCGCTATGCGGGTGATATCGATAGTAGCCATTTCAAACCTCCGTGTTTGTGTTAGGCTTGGGGGATCCTTCCCCCAATTTGAATTTTTTGGGATGTGGGCTCAAGATTTTGATTATGGCATAAGAAGGAGCCCGATATTCTCACGCCAATAAAAACTTTTGGGGTATAAATGTTATTTTTTCTATCTGATGCTCTGCACCTCCAGCTAACTCTCCAATTATTTCTTGTATCTATATTGAGTTATCGACAAATTTCGCAAAACTTGATGAAGCCCGGCGTTAATTTCACGTAAAAATTTTTTATATAAAAAACACCTGCCTTCACAATGGCAGGTGCTAATAATTAAGTATATAGATCGCGTATATATATATATATATATAATCAGATGTTTTTTGCCAATCGGAACCCCAAAGCCGGGGAGGTAAAGTTATCCAGAGCACTTTCCCGAGTGGTAGCGCGGGCTAATTTGTGGCTGTAATACCAGGAACCTCCGCGTATAACGAATTTTCCTCTCCCCTTTAAATCCTCCCTACCATCCCCGGGATCATACGGATAGGGTTGTAAAAGGCTGCATGTCCATTCCCAAACATTACCTGCCATATCCATCACGCCGAAGGGACTATCGCCGCTGGGAGAATATTCACCCACATTCGTAGTGCCGCGTTTCCCGCTTTCAACCGTATTGCACCTCCAGGGATCAAAATCTTCTCCCCAGGGGTAAAGACGGGTATCACCGCCGCGTGCAGCACATTCCCACTCAGCCTCAGAGGGCAATCGATAATCAGCGTGTAAGTGCTGGTTGAACCATTCCAAATAGGCGATACAATCCACCTTGGAAACTCCGGCAACAGGGTGGCTATCCTGACCATCCGGATAGTGAAAACCAATCCAGTCCTTCGGAACCCGATAACCGGTTTCCCAAATAAAGGCATAATAAGCAGCGTTTGTTACCGGTGATTTTGCAATCTCAAAGGCTTTCAAGTGAAAGGTATGTTGGGGTTGTTCAGACATGAACATATCGCGTTCATACCATTCTGTCGCCCATATCTCCGTGCGGACGAGATGGTTAATTTGATCATCACTAATACCTATGATGTAATCACCCTCTGGTATTTTAACCATATCAGGGTGTTTCGCTTTTTCAAGTTTCGCAGTAGATTTGGGGGTCATTTACAGCCCTTATGTTATAAATAATTTGATTGAGTCTTACCGAGTGCTTTTCGGTAAATCTTCTCATAAATCGAGATTACGCGATTGACATTTTCATCGATGTTTTGGCTTATTCCAAATAGATATGCTTCTCCGGCAGCTTCTTTCTTATAATCGGCAATATGGTCGACCATGTCAATTAAAATTCGCTCCCAGGCTTCAGGATTATTCTTTACTAACCAACCAAAACGATTCAATTCCTGATAAGCACTTCCTTCACTGGCTACCCAAGGAACTTTCATTACCATATATTCTAACACTTTTATCCAACTTCGTCGTTCATCATAATCGCCAAATAGTGGCGCTAATCCAATATCAAATTTTGCCAGAATACCAGGCCAATCCTGGTATTTAACCCAGGGTTGAAAGATTTTTTGTCGTGCGGGTATCTGTAATAAATCATATACACGGCGATCATTTCCGCAAATCATTACGGATACGTGTGGGCGGGCGTTGCACACCTTTTTTAACGCAGCTAGTACGCCGCTATCTGCGAAACTTTGTAGATGAGAAATGCTCCCTCCCCATCCGATAACCACACCGGTGTGCTTCTCATGGGCTGCATTTTCGTATAATTTTAAATCAATATAGTTGGGCAAATAATGGATTTCAGTATATGATTGCCAATCATCTGCTAATCGTTTGGATGGCACCGTCGCAGCATGTGCTAATCGTAATCCCCATTTAAACTGGGTCAAAGGAGGAGGTTCAAGTTTTTGCATGGGCAGATCGGGCAGTTTGATGATTCCCTGATTCCAAAACGCATAATTTGGGTGATTTGCAGGCAATAATTGATAAGCATCATCGAAATCCACCACAATAGCTTTGTCCCGTGCTTTCCAATGCTGCATCGAGGAGAGCACCAATTCATACAGATTTCGCTGAACGATGATTAAATCCGCATCCTGACAGGTTTCCCGTGCCAATGCAGTGTTCAACCGAAAATCATCAATGCTCAACAATTTTGCATAATGTCTGGCAGTGCGATTTATCGCCCGCGCGGGTATAGCGCAGCGCCATTCGCTACAATTCCATTCACTTTCATTATCCGCATAAACATAAACTAACTTCATAGTATAGATATTTAGATTAATAATCCGGTTATTCTAAAATGCACTGTATCATTGCCAGCCATTGTGAAATGAGAATACTCATCTTACGGTCTGCGGCTTTACTCACTCCCGCATTACCAATCGTTAATCGCAATTCGGTATCCATGATATATTGCCGTAAATATGTATGCCATTCATCGAGTGAATTGGCAATTAAGCCACCTGCATTCCAATTCACATGCGAGGCAATCGGAGAACCGATCCAGGGTATTCCTAAGGCGCCGGCATCCACTAATAATTGATCCGACCGCGATCGATTGAAGGGGGTGTTGCGATAAGGAGATAACAAGATATCCATTTGCCGGAGTAAATATGGGTAATCTTCGGGGTTGACAGAAGGCAGGAAAATCCGTTTTGTTTCCGGCAGTGTATCAAAAAGCCGATACACATCCGGATCGCCGCCGACAACGATACAAACATGAGGAAATTCTCGCATTACCCTGACGATGATACGGCGAATGGAAAAGACATCCTCAACCTGACCCGGAGACCCAACCCAACCCAAATTAATCATAGAATGCCTGACTGCCGGCTTTTTCCAAAGTTCATCATGGTCCGGCCAGCCATCCGGGATGACCTGTGTTGGATATCCGGCCGAAAGCATAATATTTGCCAATGATTCACTCGGTACACAGATCATATCTGCGAGTAGTAAGGCTGCGGCATAAGCTTTGGATTGCGAAGAGGTACCCAGTCCGATTATTTCATATTCCGGATGATTTACAGGCATTTGCTCCAGGTCATTATCGACGGATAATATCACGGGCACCTTAGCGCCATGCGCCTCAGCCAACATTTCCATCATCCAGGTCTCACAATGCGGGTTATGAGCGATCACAATATCAAATTGCCCTATAGGGGTGGATTGATCCTGAACCGAGGTGGCAATTTCACAACCGGCATCTTTCAATCCCTGCTTGAGTAATAACAAACGGCGATTATTCTTATCAAAATCGGGGTTAATAAATCGAATGCGTAAATCTTCCGCTGAAAATGGCTTTTTGAGAGGAGTCTGCGGAATGTTTTGCTTACTCGTTGCTTCCACGCCCCTTTGCAGGTTTATATTGCGAAGTAAATTTAACAAACCCTCCACCAGATCATATCGCCCATCAGCGCGTGCCTGACGGATATTAAGTTCAAGCAAAGCTGGCAATAGATCATCGATCTCTTCCAAACGTTCAGCTACAACCCGGGCTGGATAGGCGTTGTGGATGATCTCATCCAATAATTTAGCGGCTCGCATTACCTCTTCTTCAGAGATAGGCGCTTCTTGACTGGTGATCTCCTGTAAAATGCCGGCGACCTCTTTAGGATTGGAGGGCACGGTGGTGCTGTTCATCCCGGAAAGGTCACTCAATTTATCAAACGAAATATTGTGTTGGGTTTTCATCGCCTCAACAAGTTGAATCTTTTGCTTAACGGTTTCATTCTCTGGGGAGCGTTCCAATGCTTGATGATAGAGGAGTAAAGCTGCTTCGATATAGCCATTGTTAAGATAGCAATCACCCAAAAAAAAATGTGCCTCCACATCATCGGGGTGTTCTCGCAAAATGCGCAAGTACACTTGTATCGCGGCTTCCACTTGATTGGCATTCAACAATGCACGTCCCTGTTCCTTCATGGCTTGCAGGTCCGTTGGCTGGATTGTTTCGATGGTAGTATTCATTGCGCTCGCCCTCAATTTTTCTCCACTAACTTTAACTGGTAAGAGAGAATTCGTCTGTAAAGCCGTGATGAAACTCGCGTAAATAGATGCTTAATGATATCCGCAATCATTATTCGATATTGTTTTCGTAAATTGAAATTCCGAATAACCACCCACTCAACCCTGATTGACCAGTGAATCGATATAATCCGCCAGATCAGATAATCCCTCAGCTAATTCCAGATCTCCGTCTTCACGGGCAGTTTCGGCATTTTCGAGCACCAATTTCAATAATTCGTTATCCAGGCGGTCTTTGTGCTGTTCAAGAGCTTCGGTTAAGTCATCTGAATTCAATAATAACTGTAACGTCTCGATCGCTCTGCCATTGGATGGTTGCACATCTTCTGATGCTTCAGCTTCTGCAAAATCAATTTTTTGACCGGTCATCGCCCGAAAATATTCCCTTTGTGCTTTTCGCACCTTTGGGGAAGCAAAGCTGGCGTGTTTCGTATAAATATGCTGATACAGTGAAGCAATGTCCGAAGAGGGCAAGATATTCCGGCTTTTTACCCCTTGCCGTACCACATACTCTGCAGATACAGCCGGGATATGGCTAAATGATCCAACCCGGGAAAGGCGGATCAACCATTCCCAATCTTCCAGGGCGCTCATCTGTTCATCGAATAAGCCGGCTTCATCTAAAGCCTCCCGCCGAAAAACAAGACACAAATTGGGAATGTAATTTCTTACCAATAATAAATCTGGTGAGTAATGATTTGAATAATATACTTCCTTCGAAACCACTTTTGTTTTGTTGCCTCGTTGTCCAACCGTTATCTGCAAGGCATCACTATACGCTGCAGCAATAGATTTATTGGCCACCAACTCCGACACCAACATAAAAAGATGTTCTTGATGATATTCGTCATCATCATCTAAAAATGCGATAAATCTCCCTTTGGCTGATTGCATACCGAGATTGCGCGCTGCCCCGGCTCCTCGGTTTTCTTTCTGGTTAATATATTGAACGGATAACTTTTTATCGAAGCGATTTACCACTGATGAAACATCTTTTCCGCCATCATTTATGACAACCGCCTCAATTTCAGGATAAGTCTGACTGGCGATGCTTTCTAATGCCCGCACTAATTCATTCGGCCGGTTGAAAGTAGGCACAACCACCGACACAAGTGGGTATTTCTCGGCAGCCGTGGAAACAGCCCGATAGCTCTCAAGAAATACAGAGCCTAAGGTGGGCGGGAGGTTTTCATTTTCATTATCCCAATATCGGCTGCGGGCTTCTTGCGCTTCATCAACCGAAAGAGTTGCCCGCCGATGTTCAAGGCTTTGTTCTGCCATCAGGTATAAACCCAATACTTGAGGGATGTGATGAAATTGAGTTTTATCGGATATGCGCAGCCAAAACTCGTAATCGCCGGCTGAAGTCATCTTATCGTCGAATAAACCGAATTCATCGTGCAGTGAACGCCGCCACATGGGCTGCGGCCCGATAAAACAAACCTGGAACAAAAGTCGACGATCGAAGTCCGGCCAGCGGAATCGCCCGGTAATCGGACCCTGAGCTAGGGTAGTATTTGTTTTTTGCGTAATGGCGCAATCACCATACACCACACCTGTTTCCGGATTTTCTTCCAGGGCATTCACCATGATCTCGAATGCATCCGGGGCGTGCCTGTCATCGGTGTTCGCGTTCGTGATGTATTTTCCTTTAGCCATTTTTATGGCGCGGTTCCAGGCGGCGTAAACCGATTCGCGTTGCTCGGTGCGCAGGTAGTGAATGTTAGGATAGCGGCGCTGGAAGGATTCCATAATGGCGGGCTCATTCTGCTGAGAACCACTGTCCACCACGATGATCTCTGTTTGCTTGACGATGGTTTGTGCTTCCAGGTCTTCGAGGCAGCCTCTAAGGAAATTGGCGGAATTATACGTGGAAACAATGGCCGACACTAAAGGATGGTCTGTATCAATGTTAAAATTTTCCACGTTTTCTTGTGTTGAGAGCAATTCTTGTTTGGAAAAATCGAATTCCGGCTTCTTTTCTTTTTGCGCGCCAGATTTTTTCGATCCAAGCATCCTTCGCAACCGATTTTGGGCAGTGACATAAGTCGGATACTCCTGGAGTACAAGGTTTTCCAGCAAGTTGATTGCCAGAACTGTATCACCTAAAAGCTCTGCCACCTGTGATGCCAGATCTGCTACGCGCCACCGATAGCCTGCCGGCCAATTATGGTGCTTTATCGCTGTGATATACGCCGAAAGAGCATTGATCGCCCGGCCTTTTTTCTGTAGCGTTAGACCATACCAGTAATACAGAAATGCATCACAATATTCAGCTCCCTCGATAGCTTCTTCCAACAAATTGAAAGCTGTGGCATCCATATCTGATACCAATTTTTCATTCCTTACCAACTCGGAAAAATTAAATCGCGTCAACCCTGTGTACAACCGCTTTATGTATTCCAACCCTTCAATCGACTCTTTCGGATAGCTGCGTTGGATCAAGGCGTGAATAAATCGACTACCGGTATGAACAGGCTCATCCGGATTCAACGGCGTATTTTGGTGATTAACCAGGGTTTCTTTGATTGAGTTCTCAACTTTTTGGCCAGTTTTTTCCCAGGAAAAGCGGAGCGCATTTTTGTAACCTGCAGCCACTAGTTGTTGGCGTTTCTCCGGTTTTTGAATCTCTAACAGGGCTTCTTTCATTTGAGCCACGTCGTTCTCATCAACATAGATGGCTGCCGATTTGGCAACTTCGGGGAGAGATGAGTTCCGGCAGGTGATCACCGGGCAACCCGATTTCATCGCCTCCAGAACGGGTAAACCAAATCCCTCGTGTTGCGAAGGATACACCAATGCCACAGCGCCACTATAAGCCGTCGTAAGGTCTTCATCACTCAAATAAAGAACTTTGCTTTGTGAGCCTTTTACATAAGGTAAGAATATCTTTTCCAGTTCAGGCGGCCCGCCTGTGCAAACAATTTCATATTGCTCTTTATTTTCTAACAAAGAAAACGCCCTGAAAAACAGGATGGTGTTTTTATATAATGTTCGGTTGCCTACAATCAAGAAATATGGACGGCGGATATCGTATTTCTTCTTAAACTTATGGATTTCTTCCTCATTGTGCGGGCGAAAAGTGTCGGATACCGCATTATAGGTAATATACACATCGTGTTCTTTTTTCTGGGGATAAACCTTGCGGAAATCAGATTCTGTAGATTCGGAGACCGAGAGAAATGATGATGCTTTGTCGATGGCTTTCGCTTTGGCAACCCATTGAGCTTCGGTCAGATCCATGCCTTTGGTTTCCGGGATCATATCATGCAGCAAAAGCATGAGGTGGGTATTTTCCGGGTATGTATAATATGTGGAAATGAAAAGGGCGGCATTCTCTTGATCGCATATGGATTGTAAATAAATTGGATCATCTTCCATATTACGATAGTCGAATCCATCGATCGGTTTTCGCCGGATGCCTGGAATGATTGGCGCTGTAGAAGCTCGATCTAATAAAATAATATTATCCGCCATATCAGATTTTGCGAGTTCAGTTAATAGTGATTTCCAAACCCTACTGATCCCTACCGGGCGGTCTTTTTGAAGCTGAAAGATCACACCATCGATAAGCACTTTTCCTTTTGAGGGCGGCAATAATTGGATTGCGGTGCTTTCTTCCGGCTTTTCTTTAATCGTCTTTGCAGATTCCAGCCAGGTGATGATTTCATTTAATTGTTTATCCAATGTGAAGTTATCAAAAACGTATTCCATGCCCTGACTGGCGATTTGCTCTGCAGAAACCGGGTCCGATTGAAGCCAACGGATAGCATCAAGCAGTGAATTTTTATCGGAATAATAAACCAGATGCTGATTGTGTTCAAAAAGATTATCCACTGTCGGCTCACCCGTGTAATTGGTGAGCAATGCGCAACCGCATCCCAATGCTTCGTAAACCCGGCTGGGGTGATTGGAAAACAAAGATGGAAAATTCAATGCGATTTGATAATTACAAAAATCCTCAGCGATCTCCTCAGAAGTAACGGGTTTATCCTTATACTCCAATAATTCGATAGCGTTATTCTCACTCAAGAATTGGATCAACTCCCGCCTTGTTTCGTAAGTCTTGTTGGTGAAATAAGGGGTGGTCTTTCCCCTGAAAAATGGGCGGGGAATCCTCTCCTTGAATGGTTTGCGGTTGTAGAATACTACATCATCCACACCGAAGGGCTGCCACATGGCAGGTAAACCAAGTTGAGTGAACCAATCTTTGTCGGTAATATCGGTGTACACAATAGCATCGGAGAAATTGGCTGCCGAGATGACGGCTTCTTTCATTAACGAATTTTGAAATAAAGTACAATTATTGATCACCGACTCTTGAACATAGAGTATCTTGCTGATCTTAGCTTTAGCCCACCTTTCCCGCCATCTTTCGGTTTGGTGAAGCATCTGAGAATGCCAATCAAAACCAAGCAATAAGATCAAATCAGCTTGAGGGTTGGCTAAATAGGCATAGAGACCATCGTCATCTTCAACATCCACATCACCCCATTTCGATTTTGGCGAAAACATGCGGTGAAAAATGCCCAATTTGCGCGCCCCATTCGCCCAGCCGCCCCCAACTGCCCAGGCATGTGTCCCGGTTGCTTGAATAACGACATCTACTTTTGGCTTGCTGCCCAGAGTGCTAACCACAGCCGGGGCAGCGCGCTTTGGTTTTTGCTGAAGCGCGGTTTGCGATTTTTGCGGGATAAAATAGATACCCCGCCCAACCGGGATATTATCTTTTAAATTCAAAGCTTTTTGTGATTGCGAATAAACCAAAGAATGCAAATTTTTGGCTGTATCGGCAAAATTTATTCCTAAATCTTGTGATACGAAATCTTTCTCTAAAGTTAAAAAGAATTCTGTAAGCAAACCAGGGGTAATCGTTTTATTGGTATATTGGCTTCTAACCCTATACATTTCCATCCAACGTTTAAACGCCCCCGCGTTGGTTTTTATATCTTCATACCACCTGTATGCTGAAAGAATTTCATCCATAACCACCACATCGAATTCTTTTCCGATGCGTATCCAATAATCGATATCCATTTCAAAATGCAATGTCTCATTAAGGAGACCTACCTTATCGAAGGCAATCCTGTTGATAAAAACAGAAGGTTGAAGAATGTACGATTGACCATTAATGAGGGTGTCAACATCAAATCCAACATAGTTCGAATATCGGCGGATTACTTTTCCATTTCTATCGGTGATATTCCCGTTTCCAATATAAAGACCCGCGTCAGGGTATTGGTGGTATGCCTGAACAATATAATCAAAGGAATTTGGGTAATAAAAATCATCCGAATTAAGCCAGGCGAGGATATCTCCGGTGGCGCGCTGAAACCCTTTATTTATGGCATTCGTCTGCCCTTTATCTTTCTCACTAACCCAATATGCGAAATATTTTTCATATTTCTTGATGATTTTTACACTTTCATCTGTGGAACCGCCATCCATGATGATATATTCCAGATTGGGATATTTCTGGTCAAGCACGCTTTGAATCGTGGCTTCGATGAATTCTCCCTGGTTATATGATGGCGTTATCACAGATATTTTTGGATAATTTGTATTATTCATCACTTTCATACCCATTTACACATATAAAAAAATTAAACATCGCCATTGTTTTGATTATTTTGTTGATTATTTGTTTGAAATTCTTGCAATTCTTGGAAAAACGACTCGCCTTGCTGAGCGATCATTTCGTCCAATAATGCTTGCACGTGTTTATAAAGCTCAATATCGAGTTGATTGTGCGCCACAATGACATCCAAAACATCTGCCGGCAATTCATTAATTGCAGATCTTTCTTTGGAGACATTCTTTCTTTCATAAAAAACATCATCCCAACCAAACAATCTTTTCATGATCAGCAATGATTCATCAAATCGCTCCATTAATCCCATCATGACAAAATAATCAGATAAATTCTGCTTGGCGCTTTCTAATAGCTCTTGCGGCGCCTCGCCATATGGGACGGGATGATTGAGTTCTGCAAGCAACCTGGTTTGCCCATTGTTGACCTCGAGAGTTAGCTGCCTGGTCACATAATCTTTAAGTGTGATATTTTCCGCAGCTATCTTTTCATATAGATAGTGATTTGAGGTGCGTTTGGCATAATAGTAGTGCGAGATAACGCGGTCAATCGGCTCGCGCAGCATGGTGACATATTTACAGGGTTGAGGCATATATTCATGCAACTTCAATCCAAACCACATATGACCTTTCAATAGCCGATATTTCTTACGCTCTTCAAACGGTAATTCTTTAAATTCATTGGCTGCCTCTTGAACATTTATCCGATCCATTGTGTACACCTGGGATGGGTCGAATTGGCGCTCAAGAATCGCATCTAAAGACGTTCCTCCGGCTTTTGGGATATGGAAGAAGATCAGGGAAGGGTTTGTCTTCCCGCTATCACCGTCGGATGGGGTTGAAACAACCGGAACTGAGTCTTTCTGCATTTTTGGTAATTCAATGCCAGTAGTAACCGATAACAATTTTTCAAGATTTCGCAGATTCTCCGCTAATATATAATCACCATCCGCAACGGCAGTCTCGATATTTATTTGTAATAAAGCAAAAAACGCCGGAGTCAGTTGATCCAGGTTCTCCTGGGATGAAAAAAAGGCGTCCGGGTCGGAAAATACTGAAGAGAGAAGTTGAACCGCATGGTTCAACGCTTCGATAGGCAAAGGACCATCAAGATGGAGTATATGACCGATCTGTTTTCTCACGTCAAAATAATCGTCTAAGGCTTCATCAGGAGAAGGTTGATTATCGATATCAATGGTAGCCGTCTGCTGCAATGCGATATTTTTGTCCATTGCTCCTTCAAACAGGTTTTGCATTTCTTGATCGGGAATTCTCTCTATCAGAAGTTCCCATAAATCATCATCCATCCCTCGGATTTTTTGTTCAAATATGAATTGAGATTCAAAAGCGATACTGCAAAACCGTTTGGCAAATTCCGCTATCCGTTTTTGAGTTGCTTTTTTTGCCTGGGATTCTTTTATAAGGTCTGGTCCTGGCTTCAAGTTTGGTAAATATCCCATGAGCGCGTTTATCAAACTGTCCGCATCATAGCGGTTGAAATACAAGGCGTGATCGGGTGCTTGCTCATAATGGACTCTTAGATCAGACAGGAATATCGTTTTACCGAGGGCGCGAGCATCTTCGGTAACCGTACTCCACCCTTCGAACAAAGAAGGGTGAACAATCGCCATCGAACGGCGCATCAGTTGGATTTGATCTTCACGGGGGATAAAACCGGTAATATGAACAAGGTTTTGTATACCAAGCTGTTCTATTTGTTGTTCGAGTTGAGAAAAATAATCCTTCGATCTATAATCGTTGATCGAACCTGTGCACACCAGGGGAATATTTATGCCTTGCGAAGATAACTTAGCAATCGCTTGAAAAAGTATTCCATGATTTTTATGCGCCCAAAATTGATTACAGCAAATCAGAAATTCATCCGGTAGATGATATTTATTTTGAATATCACCCGGATTCATTTTATATAATTCAGGTGCTATAGAAGCTGAAAATCGTAATACGCGAATGATTGCTTTTGTATCGGGGAACAGCTTTTTAAATTCATTTTCAGCGTCCTTGCTGCTTAATACCACAAGCCTGGATTCTTCGGCAATCTTTTTATATGATTCATCCCGTTTTTGATGCTCTTCTTCAGAAAAGAATTCCGGCAAGTAGATATGCTGAAAATCAGGTATCCAGGAGGCGCTACACATTTCCGGAAAAACATCCGCCGTAACCGGATAAAAGAAATCGATCTCCTCTTTTAATCGTTGTAAACTTTTACAATGGATAAACGGAGAAGGTATTACTGACTCAGCCTTTTTAATATCCTGACCCCAATAAATGATTCCATCCATGCAGGCAAATATCGATTGATGCAGCTCGAGTGCTTCAAGAAACCCTTCTCGTACGATTAAAAAAATTTTTGGTCGATCATTTTTTGGCAGGATCGATATGGCTTTTGTCAATAACTCGATGTAAGTAATCCCACCTATCCAGTTTTGATCGCCAATAATTGGAATGCCAACACGGATATTTTGAATCATATTTTCCTCAATCATTACAGGGGATAACATTGGGTAAATCCACGCATCATGAAAATGTCCCTTTGGAACCATCAGATAAATACCAATCGACCGTTCGCTGCAAGCCTTCTTGCAACGAGACAACAGGATGGTAGCCTAATGACATAAGCGACGAAATGTTTACCGCCCATTTATCGGCATCGCCAGGTCGTACCGATCCGGAATATACAATTTCGGGTGAAATCCTAAAAATATCACATAGGTTTTTTGCCAAATCAGAGATGGAACTCTCTTTTCCTGAGGCGACGTTGTATACCTCCCCCTGCGCCGGTGCAACTTGTGCGGTTAGCAACAGGGCTTCAACGGTATCGGTGACGTAGTTAAAATCGCGAACCTGGGATCCATCCCCAAAAATGTGTAATTTTTCTTTGTTTTGTTCGATTTTTCGACAAAAATCAAAAACAACTTGCTTTTTCTGCCGGGGACCATATAAAGAAAAGAAACGTAACGAAACAGCCTTCAGATCATAAATCTTACTGAACACTTCAATATATCTCTCAGCAGCTAATTTCGCCACGCCATAAGGAGAAATGGGGATGGTTGGGTCGGTTTCTTTGATCGGAGTTGAAAGCGGATTTCCATAAACCGCCGCCGAGGAAGCAAAAATCAATTTTCCCTTCCAGGCAGATTCCCGTAACGCCTCTAATAACCGAAAAGTCCCATAAAGATTTACCTTGTAATCATGCGCCGGGTTTTCGATTGAAGGGGGAACATAGGCATTCCCTGCCAGATGAAATATATAATCGAAATGATTATTTTCCAGGAAGTCTTTCCAATCCAGCGCTATGATATCTTTTTCATGTATCTCGACCTTCTCAGCCACATTCTTTAAATTTTGGATATGTCCCGAGCTAAAATCATCGATGATTGCAACCTTCATCCCAACTTCGACCAGTTTTTCCACCAGATGCGAACCGATAAAGCCGGCTCCACCTGTTACCAAAACGTTTTGAGAATCCCATTTCTTTATTGTCATGAAACATCAATCCTGGCGGATCGCAAAAGCGACCCCGTAACCCTTTTCGGTATATTCATAGCCTGATAAGAAGGGATACATTTCCATAATTTTCCTCCACACTTGGCGAAGATATGGATGGGCAGGGTGAGAAATATCATCGAAGACTAAAATTCCTCCCGGAGATAGATGGGGAACAACCATCTTTAAGTCATCCCAGGCGCCTTGTTCGGAATGATCGCCATCCACCGTGATCAGGTCAAAAATGAGCCCAGGGTTTTGCTTGAAGAATTCAGGTAATGTGTGATGACTATCGCCGTTAGTAAATATGATTTTCCCCTGGTGACCATGCCTGACTAATTCAGATTGCACAAAATCGGGGCCGGGGTTTGGCATTCCGGCATAATCAGGCGCCCACATGTCAAAAGCATAAATATCGACGGTTGGACAGCCTCGCGACACAACGCAAACCGAGCGCCCTCTCCTGACGCCAATTTCTAAATATCTTTCTGGTTGCAGTATTTTTGAAGATGCATAAAGAACGTTGCTGATATCCATATAATGCCAATATTTGCCAAATCGCTTCATGGACTGGCGGTAGAAATTATCCACATATTCGATATATTCGTCGGTCGCCAGCAACTTGTGAAAAGATAAAATTTCATTCCACAACTCATAAGAAGTGGCAATATTCGCCAGAGTGGTGGGGGTCAGTAAAGAAACACCAAAATAATGCTTAGTTTGTTGTGCTGATTCAGATTGTACGCAGCCGGAAGAATGGGTGATATCGGAGTGATTGAGAAAATCCCAAAGTCGTTTGATATTGGGCTGTGGATGTGGCAAGGCAATGAATGGCTGCAATAATGCAGCCGCCTCAACCAGCCGGTTCATCCGAATTAATGCGATTGCCATAAAATAATTTATATTAGCGATATCACCAAATTGATGTCTACATTGTTCAAAGCAATGGAATGCATGCAGAGAATCGTACCCATTAAGCGCTTGCATCCCTGATACCAAAGAATGATGGGCATGATCCTTGCCTGGGAAATCGTCAGACTCGTGATGATCAAACCCCAAAACACCGTCTAACGGGCGAGCAATTTTATTCCCTTCACACATCATGAAACATCCTTAATAATAAATACCAACCATTCCCGGGTAGAATCAAATATCATCGCATGGTTTTTTCTCACCGTCCTCAGTTTATTCGCCCCTTCTTAATATCCCCATAAATCTCGCAAAAACATCTCGTAAGCCCGACGTAAATATTCTTCATGGGGCGCTTCTTGAATTCTTTTGCGATCTGAAGGTGTCAGGTATTGACAAATGAACGGTTTATTCATATAATATGAACCAAAGGTTCACATTATATGAGCGATGAAATATTAAATCATATTCCCGCATATATACGCAAACTCGAAGAGGAGGGCTGGGTTACCCGTACCTTTCGCCGGTTAGACCCGCCGCGGCAAATTGCTGTCATCGAGGCTATCCTCATCGAAGCGGCTCACGCCGGGCCTTCATCCCTCAACATTAAAAAGGTCGCTCAACGCGCCGGAGTTTCAGTCGGTTCACTCTATACATACTTTCCTGACCGGGATGGTATGCTGGCATTTGCCGTTGAACTTTCCGTCCGCATTATCAACGACAGTTTCAACGAATACCGTCCTTACCTGTCTTCACTCCCCTTGCGAGAGGCGCTTAAAGCCTATTTGATCGGTGGCGTGGAATGGAGCACCGCCCAAGCCGGCTTTTTACGCCTTTTCGCCCGGGCTGCTTATCAAGGCGACCCTGAACTGGCAGAGACCCTGGTTAAACCGATTGCAAATACTCTATTGGATATGGTTCGGGAAATCTTACAGCAAGCCATTTTGCGCCGCGAAATCCGCCCGGATGTCGACCTGGAAGCTGCCAGCCGACTGGTGCATGCCCTTACAATTGCCGCCGGAGACAGCCTGCTCCTTCCCTATCTCAATCATTATTTCCAGGTAACCAGCCAAGAGTTACCCATCGAACGCATGGTGGAAGCCCTGGTCGAATTGATATGCCAGGGTATTGCCACGGCGAATCAACACGGGGTATCGCCATGAAAGCCATTAGCATCGCTATAAAAAATTTACGTGAACTTTGGCGCGAACCCTTGCTGCTCGGGTTGCTTTTTATCTTCCCCATTTTACTGTTAGCGTTTTATTTTATTGCCTTCAGTAAAACCAATCAGAGTTTAGCCAGTTTTCTCAAGATATTGATCTTAAATCATGACCAGGGTTTTCCAAGTACGGCTTCCACAGTCTCCCCTGCCGAACATCTTATCCGTTTATTAGACGAAGCCGAATATGAGGGATCACCCATTTTCGAAGTGTCTCTCATCGAAAACCGGGAAAACGCGGAAATTGACCTGCGTGAGCATAAAGCCACCTTGTTACTCATTATTCCGGAGGATTTTTCGTCCAGCATCATAGCCGCCCAGCATGGTGCAGATATCCAACCCATTGAACTCACGCTGGTTGGTGACCCATACACCGATAATTATGCCTTCACGCGCAGCATCCTGGATGACTATATTGCGGCGTTCATCCATCAAACCGCCGGCTGGCAGGAAAACCTGACCTTATCCTACGAATTCATTCCGGGCACAGGCACCATGTCCGACCTGGATTTCGGAATTCCTGGACTGATCGTCTTTAGTCTGATGTTGATCACCATGATCACCGCCACGACCCTGACGCGGGAACACGTAAATAAAACCCTGCAGCGCATCCGCCTGACCAATGCCTCATCCACCGATCTCTTATTGGGTGTGACTATGGCGCAGATGGTCATCGCGGCGTTCACCGTTCCGTTCACATTTGGGGCTGCCTGGTTGATGGGCTTCCGCGCCTATGGTTCGGTGCTGTTAGCCATCGTCATTGGTTTATTACTCAGTCTTTCGGTGGCAGGATTGGGGCTGATCTGCGCTTGCTTTTCTCACAGCGATAGTGAAGCGGCTAATCTCAGCGCTACCGTAGGCGTCTTATTGGCGCTTGTCTCAGGCGCGATGTATCCCATGCCTCAAGCGCCGCTTTTCACCTGGGGCGGCAGGGTAATCCAGGTATATGATTTCCTCCCCCCTGCCCACGCCGCAGAGGCAATGCGCCGGGCGCTGGTGCTCGGCGATACTGCCGGAGACATAATCTATGAGTTGATTATGTTAAGCATTCTGGGATTGATCTTTTTGGCAATTGGGATTGTCTTTTATCAACATTTCCAATTACGTAAAAAATAAGGTGTATGATGACTCAAGTTGTATTGCAAACCGAGAACCTGACAAAAAAATACGGCGACCTGGTGGCGGTGAAAGATCTCACCTTGCAGGTGGCGGAGGGAGAGGTATTTGGGTTGCTTGGCCCAAACGGCGCCGGTAAAACCACAACAATTAACATGATGTGCGGCTTACTCAAGCCCGATAATGGCTCAGTTACCATTCATGGCAAGCCCTTAAATGGCGGCGATCCCTCCATTCGCTCCAGGGTAGGCGTCTGCCCTCAGGAAATCGTCTTATGGGAACGCTTGACCTGTTTCGAACAATTACAATTTATCGGTCAAATGTACGACCTTAGCCCCCAAAAAATCAAGCACAATGCCGAAAAGCTGCTGGAGGATCTGGATTTGGTGGAAAAGCGGAACAAGCAAGCCCGAACCCTTTCCGGCGGGATGCAGCGCCGTCTCAATCTGGCTATGGCGTTGGTGCACGATCCCGAAATCGTCGTTCTGGATGAACCGGAAGCCGGATTAGACCCGCAAAGCCGTGTGAAAGTACGCCAATATATCCAAAATATCGCCCGACATAAAACCGTGATCCTTACCACCCATAACATGGATGAAGCCGAACGCACAGCAGACCGGGTGGCAATCATCGATCATGGGGTATTGTTGGTATTGGATACACCCCAGGCACTAAAACGTCGTCTCGGCGAAGGGGATGTGATCGAAATCAATTTTGCCAGTGCGTTTGAAGAAGCTACAGTAAACCAGGTGAAAGCGGCGCTTACCCATCTGGTAGGCAAGGTGCTGGTGGATGTTTCTCAAAATAGCCTGACCGTGCATGCCCTGGACGCGGTGAGCGCGTTACCTGCCATTCTCGAAACCTTGAAAACCCATAGCCTGCAACCAGGCGGTATACACATTCGCCAAAATACCCTCGAAGACGTGTTCATCCAATTGACCGGACGGAGGCTGCGCGATTGAAAATCCTTTTTGTTGCCCGAAAATCATTAATCGAGGTGCTGCGAGAAATACAGTTGTTAGCTCTGGAGCTACTGCTGCCAATTGTGTTTTTAGGGATTACCGCCGCTACCTACAATTCGTCCTTACAAGTGACTTACTCAATCTTGGTTAATGATCCTCAAAACAAGCAAAGCGAATTGATCGATATCTGGCAGGCTGCCCAATATTCCAACGGTCGCCCGATATTTAAGATAAAGTTTGTAGATGATGCCCAATCCGCCGAAGATGCCCTTAAAGAAAAGCGCGCTGTAATATGGGTCACGATCAACAACCAATCAGGCATTCCCGATCTTAATATGCGGGGTGATGCCCTAAATATGTCCTACTACCGCGCCAGCGCCTTGCTGAATAGCTTGGCACGCCGCTATTTCGACCGGGAATCAGGGCGCCCCGAATTATTCAAACTCAAGGAAGAGAGTTTGAAAGCCCATACCGCCTCCCCTGATAAGATCAATGGGCCGCAAACCATGTACGACCTTTACGCGCCGGGAATGATCGTTCTCGCCATCCTCATGCTCATTCCGCAAACCGCCATGTTGGTAAGCCGGGAAATCCGCTGGAAAACGCTGCGCCGCCTGCGTCTCACCCGATTATCATCCTTCGACCTTTTAATGGGCATCAGCCTGTCACAATTGGTAGTAGCCTTCATCCAGGTTCTGGTCATATTCTTAGCGGCTGTTTGGATGGGTTTCCATAATCAAGGTTCGTTTTGGCTGGCTTTGCTGGTAGGCATGGTACTCAGTTTTTCTTCAATTGGTATGGGTTTTTTAGTTGCCTGTTTCGTTGAGAATGACAGCCAGGCTGCCAATGTCGGCGCCACCATAACCATGCTACAGGTTTTTCTCTCCGGGGCATTCTACCAATTGCCGCCCATGACCATGTTCAGGCTGGCAGGTCATCAAATCGATATATTCGATATTTTCCCCGCCACACACAGCTTTTTAGCATTGCAACAGGTGCTCACCTTTGGCAATAGCCTGTCTCATATTACCTTTCGATTACTGGCGGCGCTCATCATATCCGGTATATATTTTGGGGTGGGGGTGATGATCTTTCAAAAAAAGCAAATGGCAACATTTTCTGGTTAAAATACGTATATAATAGTGTCTCTTAGAATTTTGCAGTCGATAGCAGGGACATTATTAATCGCATGACTTTATATATCAACGACCGCATCTCCATCGATGAATCTGAACTGCAATTCGAATTCATCCACGCCTCCGGTCCGGGTGGGCAAAACATCAACAAACTTGCCAGCGCGGTGCAATTACGCTTTGACGTGCTGCATTCTCCTTCCCTTCCCGATGAGGTGCGTTTGCGTTTAATAAAACTGGCAGGTCGGCGCATCAACAACCAGGGAGTACTGGTCATCGAAGCCCGGCAGCGCCGTTCCCAGGAACAAAACAAACAAGACGCGGTGCAACGTCTGACCGATATGCTGCAGGCGGCAAGCCAGCCGCCAAAACCGCGCTATAAAACCAAACCCACCCAGGCTTCCCGACAACATCGTTTGGATTCAAAACGCCGCCGCAGCCAAATTAAATTTCTGCGCCAAAAGTATCACAGTGGTGAAGAATGATTAATTTGATATTTTGTCAACGAGCAATCTGGGATATACAACCATGAAATCGAAACTTGCTTTTGCATTGAGTGGTGGCGGCGCACGTGGTGCGCTGCAAGTAGGCGCTTTACGCGCCCTCCTGGAAGCTGGTTACCACCCCGACATTCTTACCGGCACATCCATCGGTTCATTGAATACCGCCTTCCTCGCCATCCATGGTATCAATTTAGCCTCCATAGATCGATTAACAGAAGCCTGGCATGATGCCGCTCAAGCCGACTTATTGCCATCCAACTATCTTTGGTTAACCGTGCGCTCCCTTTTCCACCGCCCGGTCGACCACTCTATCCATCGTCTGGAAACGTTTTTCCGGGCTCATGGCATCACTCCCGAATTGAAATATAGTGATATTCAGGGGGTTACATTGTTATCTATCGCCGCAGACCTGAATAGTGGGACAACATTTGTGTATGGTTTGGATCCGTCACATTCGGTTTTAGAGGGGGTGCTTGCTTCTACCGCTTTGCCCCCCTGGATTGAACCAATAGAGCGTGAGGGTGCCTGGCTCATGGACGGCGGCGCGGTAAGCCCTTTACCGATCGAACCAGCCCTGAACGCCGGAGCCACTCGCATTATTGCCATGGCACTATCAGACCCACGTGCTGTCCCCGTCATATCCCACGGTTTTGGTCCATTCTTCAATAAACTGCTCTACACTACCGAGAAACGTCAAATGGATACAGAACTGGCGCTGGCAGAAGCCCGCGGCATCCCGGTGCACTATATCGATCTCATGGGAGATGAACCGGTACCCTTATGGGATTTCACAAAAACGGATATCCTCATCACCCGAGGGTATGAAATAACAACCAGAGAAATCGCCCGCTGGCAAAAGGAACAGCCTCCGGCATGGCTTGGCTGGTTGCCTGCAAAATTCCATCGCTATCTAAGGAAACGCTAGATTCTCCTTTAAGTGGTAAGATTGTCTGAATCCATCATTACCCCCAGCCTTTAGCTTTTATTCAAGATGATCTATTGGCTGGCAACGGAGAAATTCTTTGAATAGCACATCCTCGGGAAAACAACCCATTTCCCAAATCACCAAGGGTTATCTGATCTGTTTGCTTGGCACCACCTTGTGGGCTACCACGGCTATTTTTATTCGTTATCTCACTGAGAATTATCAATTACCAGCCATGGTGCTGGCTTTTTGGCGAGACGCTTTCATCGCGGTGGCATTATGCCTGGTTTTTAGATCCTTTAGTCCCGGTTTACTGCGCATTGATAAAAAACATTTCCGCTTTATATTTTTTTATGGTCTCATACTGGCATTGTTCAACTCATCCTGGACGCTATCGGTGGCGCTGAACGGTGCGGCTGTTTCGACTGTTTTAGCATACAGTTCTGCCGCGTATACAGCAATTCTCGGCTGGCGGTTATTTGGTGAATCATTATCTCCCACCAAGCTGGTTGCTGTTTCTTTGGGCTTGATTGGATGTGTGTTAGTATCCGGCGCATATGAACCATCCGCCTGGCAGCTTAATCCTTTTGGCATCATCACAGGCATCCTTTCAGGCATGTTATTCGCCGGTTACAGCTTAATGGGTAAAGCCTCCGCCAATCGGGGTATCTCATCCTGGTCGGCTTTACTTTATACATTTTTTATAGCGGCGATATTATTGTTGGCTTACAACCTGATTGGGGGGTTATCGCCGGTGTTAAAACCCACTACAAACCTGTTCTGGTTGGGCACGGCTTTCACAGGCTGGTTGGTTTTATTAACCCTGGCAATTATCCCTTCTGTGGGAGGATACGGTTTTTATACCCTGAGCTTAACCTTCTTGCCTGTAAGCATCGCTAATTTGATCGCGTTGCTGGAACCAGGCATGACGGCGATATTGGCATACTTCATCCTGGGAGAAACTCTTACATTTCCGCAACTTTTTGGCGGTATCCTGATCGTATCCGGTGTGGTTATTCTAAGGTTGAGGGAAACAGGCTATTCTCACAAACCGTAAATTAATATCCGCATTTTTTTAAGTACATCTTTCTCAAAATGGTGGCTTCTTCCGTATCCAGCGGCACTACCCTGCCGCTCATGGCACGCGCCAGAATGATAACCTGCGCCGTGTCTTCGGCAGCTAATGTAGAATCATATGCGTTTTTTAACGATGAGCCAACTGTGACCAGACCGTGGTGAGCCATAATGGCGCCCACGCCCAAACCCGCGGCTTCCACTGTGACATTTGCCAATTCTTCAGTGCCGGGACGTCCATAGTTCGCCACCGGTAAAGGCGCCCCCAGGAAAAAAGCTGCCTCATTCAACACCACCGGCATTTCCGCTTCACCGATCACACTGATCGCTGTTGAATACAAAGGGTGGCTGTGAACGACCGCTCGAATATCCTGCCGCTTCTGGTAGAAAACCATATGCAAGGCATTTTCGGAGGTAACCGGGTAATTTCCTTCGATCAATTTCCGGTTGCGGTCTACCACACAAATATCCTCCGGCTTCCTGATTTTATAAGGAACCGCAGTTGGAGTAATTACAATATATCCGCTTTCATCATCCAAAACACTGATATTACCCTGTCCATCTCGCACTAATTTTGCATCGAACATCTTACAACCGTATTCCACTAACTGCTGTCTTAATTCTTTGAGTAACATATCCACTTCCTGGTCATCGAAAAATTTTAATGATAAGCTGGTATGCACTATCCGGCCTTCTCATTACAAAAATGAGCATTTTCCTTTAAAATAATTCATTTTTTGCACTTTGAATTATAATTCGCAATTATATTTCGGGAAGGTATTCATGGCAGTATTATTGGGGATCGATACCGGCGGCACATACACCGACGCGGTTTTGTTAGATGAAAAACAAGGTGTGCTTGGCAAAGCGAAAGCACTTACCACCCGGCATGACCTTTCGATTGGTATTCAAAACGCTATCGAAAAGGTCTTGCCCTTTTGCTCTTCCCCCATCCAACTCGTCTCGCTATCCACCACTCTGGCCACCAACGCCATCGTCGAAGGCCAGGGCAGCCCGGTTTGCCTGATATTAATTGGCTATGATGCAGACACTCTCAACGAAATTAAAATCGACAAACTCATTCCTCCGCAGGCTATCGTGTATTTGTCCGGAGGGCATACGGTAAATGGAGAAGAGCAGGCGCCATTGGATTTAGCCGAGGCAGAGCGCGCCATTCTTAACCAGGCGCCTCATGTTTCAGCATTTGCCATTTCAGGATATTTCAGCGTGCGTAACCCCAGGCATGAATTACAAGTACGCGCATTAACACGCCGTTTAACTCACAAACCCGTCACCTGCGGACACGAATTAACCAGCCATCTGCACGCCCCGCGGCGGGCATTAACTACGGTTTTGAACGCCCGTTTGATTCCCCTGTTAGCAAGATTGATCCAATCCGTGCAAAAAGTGCTGGATCAAAACAATATCCAGGCACCTCTCATGGTAGTCAAAGGAGACGGATCGTTAATGGAAGCCAATATGGCTTTAGAAAGACCAGTCGAAACCATTTGCTCCGGCCCAGCCGCCAGTTCGATTGGAGCGCAGTATCTGTGCCGTCAGGAAAATGTGATCGTGATCGATATGGGTGGGACAACCACCGATATCGCTGTGTTACAGGGTGCACAACCTGTATTAAATACGGATGGCGCTTTTGTCGGCAACTGGCAAACCATGGTAGAAGCTATTGACATGCATACGACCGGTCTGGGCGGGGATAGCGAAATCCGCTTGAATGAGAATAACCAAATCGTCGTAGGCCCTCAGCGAGTGATACCCCTGAGTTTATTGGGGGTGCAGTTTCCTCAAGTGATCGAATTAATGCGTGTGAAACTCAAACGTAAATCCGCGTTTGAGCGCTCGGTTCAGCCCGGCGTAAGCTGCCGTTTTTATCTACGGCAATCCAGACCCGAAATAAACCCGGAGGCTTTTTCCGCATCACAGCGTGAAATATGGAATCAACTGGATAACCAACCCACCCATTATGTCCAACTGATGGCAGGGCTGAAATATCCCACGATATACCAGCGGGACCTGGGTGATATGATCGGTCAGGGGATCATCGCGGTCAGCGGTTTCACACCCACCGATGCCTTGCACGTGCTGGAGAGGTATAGCAATGGCTCTGAAGAAGCCGCCCGGCTGGGGGCGCAATCCTGGGCGAAACACCTTAGCGTTGAAGCCGATGAGTTTTGCCGCCAGGTAATCCGCCAGGTGGAGTATCAAGCCGGCAAAGCCGTCCTTTCTGCGGCGTTCGCGGGCGAAGGCTACCCTGCGCCGGATAGCCGGGGAGACCTGGGTGAATTATTGGTCGACCAGGCATTAGGCGCTCGTACAAGTTCTGCTTTCAGAGTCGATGTCTCTTTGCAACGCCCCCTGGCTGCCATCGGCGCTCCGGTGTGCGCATATATTCCGGAAGTTGCCCATCAATTAAAAACACGACTATATCTCCCGGAACACGCCGAAGTGGGCAATGCCATTGGCGCTGTCGTTGGCAGTATCCTTCAAACCGTACACATTGCCATCCGAGCGATTAACGGCGGGGTGTGTTTCAGGGCTTTCTTACCCGATGGTATCCGCGATTTCCCCGACCTTGAAGAAGCGGTGACTTTTGCCCAGGAAATTGCCCGAACCACCTGCACCGAACGTGCTCATTTGGCAGGTGCACAAGCCGCTCAAATTAAATTAAACCGCCGCGATCATTTTGCAAAAGCAGGCAGCGGCAGTTTGGAAAAAGTTTTCGTTGAAACGGTAATCACCGCCTCCGCCGTGGGTAGACCGCGCCTGGGAAGCAGTGATTGACTTGCGTTGGCTAAGCCGCAGGTGAAATACGTTGTCGCCGTTTGGCGAGATATTGCCAAAAATATACGACAGCGATCAGAATCGTAATGACGAGTAAGTTCCTTCCCAATTCGGGTAACCCCTGCTCAAGAGAAAATACATCTCCATTATTTGCTCCCTTACCTTGCCCTAATCCCAAGCCTTGACCCACCCCATATTCTCCACTAGAGCCATTGCCTTGTTCCTGACCCTGCCCAAATCCCTGGCCGCGGCTATGTCCCTGACCCTGACCAGACCCTTGACCGTATCCCTGGCCTTGACCTGATCCATGCTCAAAGTCTTCCAATACAGGAAATTCAGCGCCATCGGGTAGTGTTTGGAATTGTCCACCACCCTGTCCAAATCCAAAGAATTCCCGCCGGTTGGATGCCTCACCTAATGAGGTGAAAGAAAGGGCATAGATTACTCCCATCACCATTACTGCTAAAAAACTCAAGATACATATCCTAACAATATTTCTTCCAATCATCTTAACCATAATCCAATCCTTTTTGTGATCATTCTGCGTTTATCGAAGAATGAGTCGTTGCAGAGGCGTGATAGACAGATTTTGGTTGACCGAAAAACGGTGCTAAGATGTTTTTCTTGATGACCGTTAAAATCCACCGCCAGTGCATTGCCAGATGCAAACCAAACACAATCAATAAGCTATCTGCTAATATGATATGTAGATATTTATAAATGTAGACATGGCTCGCCGACAATCCAAACATGGGCAGCACTACCTTCGAGATCATGACACCGGTAAAGCCTTCCGCCGTCATAAGAATGAATAATGCCCAATTCAGGAGGTAATTTATCCGGGTTTGCCCCGGAAGTCTACCAAAGAAGCGCCGGGTAGTTGAACTCAGCCAGCCCCAGTTGATCAATAAATGCACCAGCAAAGGGATGATCACTGCCAGCCCCAACCATTCATGAATGGGAATACCTGTAATCGGCGGAGAAAGCAATACCAGGGTAGAAACAAAGGTAATCACATCCAAACTCAGTTTAATTTTATTGGTTGTATTTAATGAAATCCGCATTATTAATTCATCTCCTGATCATTATTTTTATAACCCATATCTCTCTCTCATAAACCTGCCGGAAATAATTTCCCGCATAAAAAATCTAGAGGAGGGATGGTAAGGTGTGTTTTATTGTTTACAACCTGAGGATAATCCAAGCATGTGAATAATCTATGAAGATTTTTTATATAATTTATGAATTTTCTAAAAAACAGTTGACAATCCCGATTTTTATGCTAATATAATTATCAGAAAACCGGTTGCGCAACCGTTTTTCTAACCAAAATTTGCTTTAGTGCTCTTCTTCAATTAAATTCCGCTCCCAATTTATCATGAGTGAATGATCAGTATGAAACGAGTTACTATTACGGATGTTGCAAAACTGGCGGGGGTATCAAAATCGACGGTTTCGCATGTTTTAAACCAGACTCGCTTTGTTGAAGAAATTACCCGGCAAAAAGTGCAAGCCGCGATCGAAAGCTTGGGGTATCGGCCCAGTAATATTGCCCGTAGTTTGGTTTCCAAACGCACCAAGACTGCCGGTCTACTCATCTCTGATGTGGGCAATCCTTTTTATCACGAAGTGATTCGCGGTGTGGAAGAAATTGCGCTCACCCATGGCTATTCTGTTTTCTTATGCAACACAAAATACGATCTAAACCTGGGAATGAAATTCATTCAATCCTTGATCGAGAAATCGGTGGATGGAATCATGTTCATGTCCAGCAGCATGTCGATCGAAATGATCGAAGAAGTCATCCAAAATCAAATCCAGGCTGTGGTCATGGATTGGGG
>JAFGJM010000028.1 GCA_016929095.1 Anaerolineales bacterium
AAAATGCAAAGTTAATAACATTATAGCGGTATTGAGAACCTCTGTCAATTGTCTGGACGAGTTTTTAAGGAATTTAATTTAGAAGAAAAGAAGAAGGACAGGTATATTGAATACCTAAAATCAGATCACAAAAAAGAAATGCAGCTGGGGGTTATTGGTATTGATTGTATACTGCTAGAACAGAATCGGCATATGCAAAACCGGCATTGATCGGGCCATAATGGAAAAGAGCATCTCGAAGATCTCCATATTGATGAAGCAGATTGATAAGCAGTTCAATTCCATAATCCAAATTAAATTCCGGTTCAAGCAATTCCTCTTTAGTAGGCCGGTTATGGAAGCAGGGTCTATTCATGCAAAGAAAAGACGCGGCAATGCCATCGCGGGGCATTATCTGTATCAAACCAACTGCTCCGCTGGAAGATATGGCTTGCGGATCGCCAGCGCTTTCTATCAATATTAGCGAAGCAATCAGATTTGGGTCAAGATTATATTTTTTTGCGGTCATTTCAATGAGAGTTTTCCATCGTTGAATGGATGCGGGGAATTTAGCGCTTATGACGTTTTGCTGTGGTAATGAAACTGCAGTTTCTGAATCAATACGGTTAGCGTGAGCGGAAGCAGTGAAAAATGATAAGCGGCTGGTTATTATGCCCACCAATAAAATACCCATAAACAACCCGAAATGGATTTTTGTCATCATCACAGGCTATTATAGTACAAAAATTCTATATTACAAGTTACAATGGAGATTATTGTGATAATCTGGAGATTTTGATAAAACCTTTTTCTAAATACGCAAGTATTTTTGCTGCGGTAATTTGATAAGATTCAATGGACAAACCAACCGGATCTTCAATATCATATTCGGCGCCCGCCATTTCACTCAATACATGAATTTTTTGGGCATGTTCAGGAAAAGCACAGCATAAAGTTTGTTTGTGGTCTTGTTCCATACCGAGCACAAGATTGAATTGATTGAGCAGGGGGATCGTTACTGGCTGTGAACGATGATCTATCAGGTTTAGCCTGCGTGCTCTCATCGTTTCTTGTGCATTAATCGTTGCTGGATAACCGCCCATTGCCCAAACCCCAGCCGATTCAATATGCCAGCGCTTCATACTCCCCGTCATTTTAAAAACCAAATCTTTAAATAGTACCATTGCCATTGGAGAGCGGCATTGGTTCGCGCTGCAAACAAAAAGGATTGAGCGCCAGGTTGAAATTTGGCTGCTACACCTACCTATTGGCCCATGCTGACCACTTGTCTGTCCCAACGGTGCCAATCTCCAAAGCGTTCTTCCACAATTTTTCTTCCCTCACCAGGATTCTCTATTCCCTGAAATTCCAGGTCAGCATCCATCATGATGCGTACCAATTCACCAAAGTGCACCTTTGGCTTCCAATCCAGTTGACGGATGGCTTTGGAAGGATCAGATAACAACAAATCTACTTCTGTTGGGCGGAAATATCGTTCATCGATGCGAACATAATCTTGCCATTTTAAACCAACGTATCCAAATGCTTCATCTAAAAATTCACGCACGGAATGGGTTTCTCCTGTACCGATTACATAATCATCGGGTGTATCTTGCTGCAGCATGAGCCACATGGCTTCAACGTATTCGGGAGCATAGCCCCAATCACGTTTAGAATCCAGATTCCCAAGATACAAGTGATTCTGTTTCTTGGCTAGGATGGATGCCACTGCGCGGGTGATCTTGCGCGTTACAAATGTCTCGCCTCGTCGTGGAGATTCGTGATTAAATAAAATGCCATTGCAGGCGAAGATAGCATAGGCTTCACGGTAATTTCGGGTTACCCAATATGAATAGACTTTAGCTGCAGCATAAGGACTGCGAGGTTCAAAAGGTGTAGTCTCGCATTGAGGGGGTTCGGCACTGCCGAACATTTCACTGGAAGAAGCCTGATAGAAGCGTGCTGGAACTCCGCTCTTGCGAATGGCTTCCAGAATGCGGGTGGTACCCAAACCGGTTACATCCCCGGTATATTCCGGCATGTCAAAACTTACGCGCACATGGCTCTGTGCCGCAAGATGGTAGATTTCATCAGGCTTAATGTTGTAAATCATGTGCTGGAGCGTTTCACCCACGGCTATATCGCCATAATGAAGGTGCATATTTACCTTTTCGCCATTATTATGCGGATCATGGTAGATATGGTCAATGCGGTGAGTGTTGAAGGTGCTAGCGCGGCGGATGATGCCATGTACTTCATAGCCTTCATGTAATAAAAGTTCAGCTAAATAGGAACCATCTTGACCGGTGATGCCGGTTATCAACGCTATTTTCACGAATAATGCCTCCGCTAAGTCACAAATTAAGTTTCTTTGAAGTTAGTATAACCACCTATAATTTGCATGTCAAACTGATCCCCAATTTCTTAGAATGATTTTGTTGATTTTTCTTCCGCTAAGTAATTATCCCATCGAAATACTTTGGTTAAGCAGGAAAGAAGAAATTGATATCTAGCTAAAAAAACTTTACTCGGATATCTATTTCTTGGTGAATTCTAACGCTTCGGATTTCTCATCAAGATCAACCAAGACCCTGTCTCCTTCGGTAAAATCAACGGAAAGTAGTTTGACTGAAAGGGGACTCTCAACGAATTTTTGAAGGGTGCGTTTTAAGGGACGGGCGCCGAAACTAGGATCGTAACCCTCATTCGCCAACCATTTTCTTGCTTTGGCGCTCAATTCGACTTTCAAGCCATGTTCTGCCAGCCTTTGACGAATTTCATCCATCTGCAGGTCTACGATCTCATACATCTGTTCTAGAGACAAAGGAGAGAAGATGATGACTTCATCAATGCGGTTGAGAAATTCTGGTCGGAAGGTCTCTTTCAGTGATTTCTCTATTTTTTGCTGAGCCTCCTGGTCTTCCTGATTCCCTTCGCTCTGTAAAAAGCCTAAAGTCCCACCCCGGCGGATAAATTCCGTACCCAGGTTACTGGTCATGATGAGCACAGTATTGCGGAAGTCGACCACACGGCCTTGTCCGTCAGTTAGGCGCCCATCATCCAGGATTTGCAGCAGGGAGTTCCAAACTTCCGGATGGGCTTTTTCGATCTCGTCAAACAGGATCACACGGTAAGGGCGCCGTCTGACGGCTTCAGTTAATTGCCCGCCTTCTTCATAGCCTACATAACCAGGTGGTGCGCCAAACAGCCGTGAGGCGGTGTGCTGTTCGCGATATTCGCTCATATCCAGGCGCACCAGTGCGTCTTCATTATCAAACAAGAATTCTGCTAAGGCTTTTGCCAATTCGGTTTTGCCGACACCTGAAGGCCCGATAAAAATGAAGGAACCAATAGGGCGATGAGGGTCTTTAAGCCCCGAGCGTGCCCGTCGGATGGCATCTGCTACTGCGTGGATGGCTTCCTCCTGCCCGATGATGCGTTCGTGCAGTTTCGCTTCCATACCCAACAAACGGTCA
>JAFGJM010000029.1 GCA_016929095.1 Anaerolineales bacterium
ATGGAACCATTGGCCGGCAGGCGCAGGATTTCGTCGCGGTTGCCCCAGTATTTAATGAAGGCGATGTTGGGGTGGGCGATGGCGGTGGCGGATAGAGCAGACATTTTATGGATATTGCCTTTACAAAATCTTGACTTTGATACGGAATAACAAAAAATATCCGCACGGTTCGCGCCGAATTAGGCGGGTCATGACCCGCCTCTGCCATTTTCTTCGACGATTTTTATTTCCTCATCGGTGAGACCATAGAGTTCGTAGACGAGTTTGTCAATTTGCTGGTCTGTGTAAGTGATTTGGCGTTCGAGGTGTTCTTTTTCCTGCGATAATAAGGGTGCTTGGAGTTGCTTGTGCATTTCGAGCATGCTTTCCACCAGGTTGACCATGCGATTATGGAGAGCCAGATCGACGGGGTTGTCAAAGTCAATGGTACGGATAGGAATTAATGAGATGTCCTTTGGATTGAGTTTTGGAAATATTTCTTTTCCGAAATTGGGTAATATGAAACCACCATACCAACTAATCAGCCAAGAATTTACAATACCTAATAGATATTTACTATTATGTTTATTTTCAATGCTTTTTTTGAAGGGAGTAATGCTATGTCCATAGTAATATGTGTCATAAACAATCATGGCTTGGATGCGTTTCCCAATCCCAGGTACTTCCCTAAATAGTAACCGTTCGCCAATAAAAAATTTTTCATCCCTTGGCGCAGCTAACCAAAGCCCATAACTTAACCATTCTTTGCTCCATCCTAATCTATATCGATTTACATCTTTTCCAGCTAACCATTTTCCACATGTATCATCATGTTTATGGTCAAAATGATATGCGCGTGATTTGATTGTTTCCTTGCTTTGTCCCCGATATTTATCATATGCTGTAATGCCCTGAATTACTTCTCCGAATTGTGACAATGCATCTTGATTTTGTAATTTCTTTATGATTTTTTGAATTCTTGGATGAATTCTATAATCGATAACGAAGTTGTCAGAATTTTCCCAATGGTCAAAACCCACAATAATATTTTCTTTTCCAGTTTGTTCAATCTGTAGATTTTTATGTAAAGAATTTTTATGAGCACGAAAAACGATTGTATTTACTATTGCTTGCGAAAACACATTTTCTCCACAAATTAGTAATAAATCAAGCCCAGCGTTAGTTAATATATACTCACGCAATTTTGTAGAGGACTCTAATTTCGTCCAAACTTCTGGCGTAATGAAGCAAATGAAACCGCAAGGTTTAAGCAACGAAATTCCTTTCTCAATGAAATAAATATAACTGTCGTATTTATACATGTAAGATGCATAATTCGACCGAATATAATTTTTTTCTTCTTTATTGAAATCTGCCCCATATGGTGGATTTCCAATTACAACGCCGAAACCGCCTTCACGGAAAACCTGGGGGAAAGCCTGCTGCCAGTCGAAAGCATTGACGCGGTATTGTTCCTCTTCATCCAGGAAGCCTATTTGTTTATCCTTGTAGAAATCGGGTCCGATGAGCGAGTTGCCGCATTGAATATTCTTGCTGAGATCGGGCAGAATACGTTCGGCGAGCAGGGAAAGCTGCCCGGGGTTTTCGACCACCTTCAGCAACAAGGATAGTTTGGTAACTTCCACGGCCTGGGCATCGATATCCACGCCGAAAATGTGACTGGTGAGGATATCTTTCTTCTTATCCATGGTGAGCTGCCAGCCGTCACGGGTTTCCATGATGGGCGGGTTTTTGCCCTTGTTCCATTTATGCGGGTCGTGCTGCTCGTACCAGTCCTGATACCAATCCAGCATGTACTGGTAAGCACCCAGCAAAAAGGAGCCGGATCCACAGGCCGGGTCCAACACGCGCAGGGGGGCTTTTTCCATGTCGGCGGGGGTTTTATCCTTTAGTAATTCACCGATCGTGTTTTTGACAATGTAATTAACTATATAAGTGGGGGTGTAATAGACGCCGCCGGCTTTTCGCACCTCGGGTTTTTCTTCTACCTTTGCCTGGTGGCCTGCAGTGAGGCGGATGACCTTGCCCAGAAAGCGCTCGTAGACCTGCCCAAGGATGTCGGCAGAGATATATTTGAAGGCATAGGGGCTTTTGGGATAGTAGAGGTTGGCGAGAATATCCTTGAGGACTTTGTCATCGATTATGATTCGCGGGGTGAGTGTATCCGGATAGGAGGATTGGTTTTTCTCCTGACTGAAATGAAAGAGACCGGAGTTGTATTTGCGGTCTGCCAGTTGGAAGAGTTCCATGAGATCCTTATAGATCTCTTTGCCATCTGTAGCATTGCGCAGGGCATCTTCGGCTTCGATGCCGCGTTCCTCACAGATGCGCAGGAAGATGATGCGGTCGATGGTGAGCTGCACGGACTCATTGATCTGGCGAGTACTGAGATCAGGGTTGCGCAGGGCAATATTGCGGGCGAGTTCTTCGCGCCAGCGTTCCATTTCAACCAGGAAGGCATCGTCCACGTCAGCGGTGCCACGTTTGCCTTTAAGCCCTTCGGCGTAGCGATCAAATGAGCCCTTTAGAACGGCTTCTTTGGAAAAGATATTGTAAATCTCGTTCCATTTTTCGATGAATTCAGTGTAGTGGTACAGCTCGACGCGGCCGATATGGACTGCATCGCTGTGGGTGGGTTTGCTGCGGCAGTCATAGACTGCCAGTTGTTCAAAATCACTAACGATGCTAACGGGGACTTTGGCCGACCAGGCATAACGGCGAATTTGGAAGGCAGCGTCCTGGCTGGTGCCGACATTGACGTAGGGTTTTTTAGCTTCAAGGAAGAAGATGGTGCTGCCGCCCAGTCGGAAAGCATAATCGGCAGCTTTGGCTTTGCCTTCGACCTCCACAGACATTTCATGAATCACTTCCCGGTATCGTTCAGAGAATTGTTCTTCGTTATTCATATCCCAACCCAATTCAGCAAAGAAAGGGTCTAGAAAATCACGGCGCAATTGAGTTTCGTTGTATTTGCCAGCTTTGTAGTCATCCAGTTGGGTGCTGAAATGATCAACAAGATCAATGATTTTCTGAGGAGTCGGGTGGTTTGAAGTTGTCAAAGGTTACCTCCGAATGATTTGGGACAGTCAGCGAGAATCCGAGTGATTGAAATATGTAGTGAAATCCTAACTATCCCGTTGGTTATTCCTATTATAGCCATTTGAGTGGGAAGTGTACAAATTTATGTTGTGAAAACTGGATGAAGATATTCCTTTGCGTTTTTTTGCCTTTGCGTGAGAAAATTTATCACTCTCATAAAGATCTTCCCGCGAAGAAAAGGTAGGATGGGATTATTTAAATACCTCCTTTGAGCTGTCACGACGATAGCCAAGGTTCGTGAGGCTATACCAAACAAAGCAGGCATACTTATATTTTATATCTATTTTATATCTATATCGACGACTGACGCTATAATGGATATAGCATAATTGATTAGAGGTATGGTAAGTCAGGAGAGGATATGAAGCATGTAGTGCGAATTCTGGTCTTGGCCATGATTGGGTTATTTTTATTTAACCCTGCTGCCTCTTCGTTTGCACAGTCACAGCCTGCTGTTCAATTTGA
>JAFGJM010000030.1 GCA_016929095.1 Anaerolineales bacterium
AACGATATTGTTTCAGTAAGTCACTAATTTATTAAGGTACGGTTTGGATCTTTTGACTCATTTTACAGAAAATAGGTTGCGTAATCCTTAAGTTATTCATACACTCATATAATTATAGTTATAATATATCTGCTTCTTTATGTCACCATCCCCGCTAAAACATCATCTAACTAATATCATCAATTCAATTTATTTGGGAGATACTATGCCTCTTACCCCGATGCAAATTCAAGAATTATTAGACGATAACCACGAACACTCCTGTGATGGTTATGGTTGCGACCATATTTGTGTAAAAATCGCGGCCATTGCCGATCTGCCCTCTCGCTTTGGGCAATTTCAAGTGGTTGCTTTTTGCAACAATAAGGATGGAAAAGAACACGCCGCCTTTGTGCATGGTGATGTGTACGGCGCCGACGATGTGCCGGTGCGCCTACACTCCGAATGCCTGACCGGCGATGTGGCAGGGTCGTTGCGCTGTGATTGCCGTGACCAGCTCGAAACTGCCATGCGCACCATCGGTTCGATGGACAAGGGTATCTTGCTTTACCTGCGTCAAGAAGGGCGCGGTATCGGGCTGACGAATAAAATCCGTGCTTATGGCTTGCAAGACCATGGCTACGACACCGTGGAGGCTAACCTGGCGCTGGGTTTTCTGGACGACGAGCGGGACTACAGTATTGCCGCGCATATGCTCGATTCCCTGAAAGTACATTCTATTCGATTAATGACAAATAATCCCAAAAAACTGAACGCACTTACGGAATATGGCATTAAAGTTAACGGACGCATCCCCCTGGTCATACCTCCTAATCCCTACAACGCTTTCTATCTGAAGACCAAAGCTCAAAAATCCGGGCATTTGTTGGATGCGAGCGGCAAGGAGCATCTGCTTGAACAACGCGACCGGCCTATCGTGGATGGCATGACTGAGGAACAAATCGCCTCACTTGGAGAATAATAATATGAGCTTAGATAATCGTGTCGCCGTGATAACCGGAGCAACCGGTTCGCTGGGAAGAGTCGTCGCCGGAAAGCTGGCGCAAGCCGGGGTGCGGCTGGCGCTATTCAGCCTCAGTCAACACCATCTGGATGATTTAGCCAATGAATTAAAATTGCCTGCCGACTTGTATTTGACCGGGGCACTGAATTTCCGAAACCCACAAGCCGCCCAAAAAGCCCATGCATTAACCCTGGACAAATTCGGGCGCGCCGATATCCTTTTGAATTTTATCGGCGGCTGGACGGGAGGAAAACCCGTGGTCGATGTCGCACTCGATGAGTTTGACGACATGCTCCAACAACATTTATGGACCACTTTACATCTGGCGCAAGCGTTTATACCCGGTTTTATTGCCCAGGGATGGGGCAGATTGGCGGTGATCACCTCGCCCAGCGCGGCCCTGCCTCCAGCAAAAAGCGCACCTTATGCTGTCGCCAAGGCAGCCCAAGAAACCTTGATTTTATCGCTGGCTCAAGAATTGAAAGGCAGCGGGGTTACTGCCAACACCCTGCGAGTAAACACCATCGATGTGAAACATACGCGTCTGAGTGAACCGTCTTCTGCCAATGCATCCTGGACTACACCCGAAGAGATCGCTGAAGCTATTCTATACCTGTGCTCTGAGGCAGCCGGGGTGATAAATGGGGCGCGCATACCGTTATACGGCAGCCCCTAAGGCAGATAAATTTAAAAACGCAAATGTTTAACGGTCAACCCGTTATTTATCAGTTCTTTAAGCGCGTCGATCCCGATTTTCAGGTGCATTTCTAGATACTTCTGGGTGACCTTTTTATCGCTCGCCGTGGTTTTGATCCCTTCAGGGATCATGGGCTGGTCTGAAACCAGGAGCAGCGCCCCGGTGGGGATTTCGTTATAAAAACCGGCGCTAAAAAGCGTGGCTGTTTCCATGTCGACAGCCATGGCGCGGATACGGCGTAAATATTCCTTGAATTGTTCGTCATGCTCCCAGACGCGCCGGTTAGTGGTATACACTGTGCCGGTCCAATAGTCATAGCAATGGTTGCGAATGGTGGTAGAGATAGCCTTTTGCAAGTTAAAGGCAGGCAGCGCCGGGACTTCGGGGGGGAAGTAGTCGTTGGATGTGCCCTCACCGCGGATAGCCGCAATAGGCAGGATCAGGTCGCCGATATCGTTTTTCTTCTTCAATCCCCCGCATTTTCCCAAAAAGAGAGCCGCTTTAGGCTGAACGGCGCTCAACAAATCCATCACGGTGGCAGCATTGGCGCTGCCCATGCCAAAGTTAATTATGGTGATGTCTTCAGCGGTGAGATTCGGCATGGGCTTGTTTTGTCCCTGAATGGGGATGCTGTACCACTCCGAGAAAACGTTGAGGTAATCATCGAAATTGACTAACAAGATATATTTCCCGAATTCTTCCAGGGGTGTGTCGGTATAACGCGGCAGCCAGTTGGAAACGATTTCAGTTTTTGTTTTCATTAAACCTCCGATCTCGTATTAGCTTCCGACAGAATTTACCTGCAATAAATCCCATAAGTTACCGTACAGGTCTTCGAAGACCGCAACCATGCCATACGATTCTTTTTTGGCGGGTCGCACAAACTTAATGCCTTTCTCAACCATCTCATTATAATCCCGCCAGAAATCATCCGTATTGAGGAACAGAAATACCCTTCCCCCGGTTTGATTGCCGATAAAGGGCACCTGTTCCGGCTTAGATGCCCTGGCCAGCAGCAATGCAGTGCCACGCGAGCCGGGCGGAGCAACCACCACCCAGCGCTTATCCTGCGCCGGCTGGTAAGTATCTTCCACCAGAGTAAAATGCAGTTTCTGGGTGTAGAATTCTATAGCTTCGTCGTAGTCTCGTACGACCAAAGCAATGTGGATGATGGATTGGTTCATGGTGACCTCCTTAGAAAAAGGGTATCAGGTATTCGTCAATCAGGCAATCGGGAATAATAATATTGAAACGTTTGAATTCTCATCCGCCTGATACTTATTCATTCATTACCTGATCCCTTCTTTTATTAGGAAGACAGGAAAACATAAAAACACCCTAAATTATATATACTTTGTGTTATCGTGCCAGTAACTCCTATCAAAAAATCCAGTCCATTTCTTTAAAGAGATGGGTTGTACTCACCAACATGATCATATTTCACTTTACTCAATGATTTTTCTGTGCGCTCTCTGCGTCTCTGCGGTTTTTCTTTTCAATTAATCCTTTAAACCGCTGATTACGCTGAGAAGACAGCTTGCGCAGGATTCCGTGCAATCAATGTAATCACAAAATCAGCGGTTTTATATCCATCCCAACTAATCCCGCCCCGAAGACCGACAAACTTACCACATCCACGGCATCAATATCCCTGATTCCCGCTATTTTACTCTTCAAGCTTTCCATGGCATGCACCCCAAAATAGACCAGAAAAAAAGACGGTTAGCGATTAAAAAGATCAACCAGGCGGGGCGCGTAGTTGGTTGTAGTTTTTATCCATCAGTTATTGCCTTCCTGAAAAGGTACATAACTTCTAGTATTAAATATCTTACACACACCGATTTCTTTATGTTTAAATCGACGAGCAGCGATTCTCTATGGTGGCTTTACAATACAAGGTACATAGGTGCAGCAGCAACCATCCCCATTCAATGTGGGAGCCATTGGTCCTCGTACCAGGTATTTTGTGTCAGCAATACTTATGGGACGATAAACGGCTTGCAATTGATACCCGCCGCCGGTGACTGTACCGGAGAGGGCAATATCCATAGGGGATAAGGTTGACTCATTTCGTTCCGCAGCGACTTTCGCCACCTCGTAAAACGCTATCAGACTGACAGAGATCACTAAAGCCAATGTGATCATCAAACAGATTCGGGATTTCATGGGTTGTACTCCTACTGAAGCATCAACAATACCAGTATGACGCCAGTCCCTTTACCCAATGGTTCGAGGGCTTTCCCGAGTATGGTGCCCGGTAGAGGGTTGTCAGAGTGCATGGCATGGCCCGGAGTGGACGATGTAACCAGTAAGTCGCCGGCTTGAATGGGACCATTCTCGGCGCTTACCTTGACCGGAACAATGCCCATCATTGTGACGGCTATGCCTGTCGATGAGTCGGACGGTGACACAGCCTGCCCACCGATAAAGCCGGGTGAATCGGCATATACACCGATAACAGTTGGAGAACTTTGTTCGGATGACAAAGCGACTTTCATGTCGCCGGCACCTCCCATGACAACCACATCTCCTGCCTCGTAATTGGATGAAACGCCGTCAACGGGTAAAATCTGGGCAAACCCACCTGAGGGAGTGGAAAATCCGACTTTGGATCGTACTTCGCCTGTGTTTAACACCAAAAAGTCTTCTGCGCCTTTTTTGCCGGAACCATAATAGGCGCCTCCCACTGGCCCTACAACATGAACCCCATCCCAGCCCGCTGTACTGATAAGCACCCCGTCTTGACCGGCTGAATTAACCCACACTCCAGCCACGCTTGCTGACCTGACAGAAACCCCGCTCCAGCCTGAGGAAT
>JAFGJM010000031.1 GCA_016929095.1 Anaerolineales bacterium
ATGTGGAGGTTTTTGATTGGCAACCAGTGAAGAACGCATGAAGATTTTAAAGATGATCGAAGAGGGGAAAATCACCGCCGATGAAGGGGCGCGTTTGCTGGCTGCGTTGCGCGAAAGCCGGAGAACACCATCCGGAAAAACCACATCGCAAAACAACGCCAGTGGTGCTCGTTGGTTACGGATTCGTGTCACAGATACCACAAGCGGCAAAACCAAAGCTACCGTAAACTTGCCCCTGAGGATGATGGACGCCGGATTGAATATTGCCTCCCAATATGCTCCGGATGTGGCTTTCGATGAATTGATGGACGCGATCAAATCTGGCGCTCATGGCAAACTCATCGATGTTGTCGATAAAGAAGATAGTGAGCGTGTTGAAATCTTTATCGAGTAACACATTGGTGTTTCTTTTGCGAATTTCCTGAATTTACCTTATCTCATTTTTTTATAAAACGAAGATGCCTTTTCAAAAACGTTTCACGGGTATGTTTGGCTTCAGCCTGGTCTGGTTCGGGCAGTTGATCTCATTGCTTGGCACGAATATGACCGGTTTTGGATTAACCATTTGGGCATATGAAAAAACCGGTTCGGCAACAGCTTTGGCATTGGTTGGATTTTTCTTTGTCACTCCCATGTTGGTTTTCAGCCCGATTGCCGGCGCCATTGTAGACCGCTCCAATCGGAAATTCATGATGATGGTTAGCGATCTCATCTCCGGGTTAGCAACGATTTTTGTCTTGATCATGTATGCCACCGGAAATCTAGAGATCTGGCATTTATATGTGACCAATTTCATCCAGGGCGTTTTTCAAACTTTTCAGTGGCCGGCTTATTCCGCTGCCATCAGCACCATGCTCCCTAAAGAGCAATATGGACGCGCCAATGGTATGATGGGTTTAGCAGATTCTGCCTCGGGTATTTTTGCGCCTCTGGCAGCCGGCGCCTTATTGGGTTTCATCGGCTTAAACGGCATTCTAACCATCGATATCATCACTTTCATCATTGCCATTGCTGCGTTACTGATCGTACATGTTCCTCAACCAAAGGTTACGGAGGAGGGGAAAAAGGGGCAGGGCAGCTTATGGAAAGAATCGGCTTACGGATTCCGCTATATTCTGGAGCGGCCTGGATTGCTGGGGCTGCAATTGGTTTTCCTGATAGGGAATTTTTTCTACAGCATTCCACATTCCATTCTCTCGCCGATGATTTTGGCATCGACGCAAAATAATGAATTAATCCTGGGCAGTGTCAACTCTGCCGGAGCTGTTGGCGGTGTGGTGGGCGGGTTGGTGATGAGTGCCTGGGGAGGATTCAAACAGCGTGTGCATGGCGTTTTGATGGGCTGGATTTTGACCAGCCTGGCGGCGATTTTGATGGGTGTAGGAAGAAATCTACCTGTTTGGATTATTGCCATCTTCATCGGCGCTTTTTTTGGCGCTATCATTAATGCATCCAATCAGGCTATCTGGCAGGCAAAAGTCGCGCCGGATGTTCAGGGACGGGTCTTTGCCGTCCGCCGATTTATCGCCTGGTTTGTTAACCCTGTTGCGATGTTGATCGCCGGTCCTTTGGCAGATTTCGTGTTTGAACCTGCCATGCAAGAAGGCGGTTCTTTAGCTGAAGTGCTAGGGTGGGTCAGCGGTGTGGGACCAGGGAGAGGAATGGGGTTCATTTTCGTAATATGCGGGATTGTCGCACTGGTAACCAGCACCGCCGCATACTTTTTTAAACAAGTGCGCCTGGTCGAATCCATTCTTCCCGACCACGATACCATGGGTGAGGCGACTAAATAGGGGATTATCCATCCTTATTTGTAATTAAAAATAGGGAGCAGGATGTGATTTCGTCTGACCACTCACAAACCACTCATAACCGAACCCATATTCTCCATGTATTATCATTTTCATGTTGCGATTTTGACCCAATATGTATAGAATGGGGATATGGATAACTCGCGTTCACATTGGTCAATTTCGACGAAAATAATCGTCAGCCTGCTCTTATTGGCATTTTTCGTATTTCTGCTTTTCAGGTTTAGCAGCATTATTGCACCGGTGGTTATTTCAATTCTGCTGGCATATATTCTTTCTCCGGTAGTCAATCTGATCCAAAACCGTTTGGGACTTCATCGTGCTATCGCCATTATTCTGGCGTATATATTGCTGGTGTTATTGATTATTGGGGTATTGATGCTCATTATTCCGCCTCTGGCAGAGCAGTTTTCCGGCTTATCCGTAGACATCCAATTGTTTTTCCAATACCTGGAAAGCATACTGGGACGCCGTTACTCCATTGCCGGGCAGATTATTGACTTTAGCTCGGTTTATAAAGAAGCTATGGGGTCATTGGAAGGATTATTGACGCCCGTATTTGGGCAAACATTGGAACTGGTGAGTGATGTGATCACATCTGTGGTGTGGGTGATATTCATTGCGGTGGTCACATTTTATTTGATCAAAGACGATTTGGTCCTGCGTGATTGGTTAGAGAATAATATTCCACCGAATTATCGGCAAGATTTCATTATTTTAAGAAGTGAAATCAACCATATCTGGTCGGGATTTTTTCGCGGGCAACTGATGCTGGCTTTGGTGGTTGCCATATTGTTCAGCATTGTTGGCTTGGTCCTGGGAATACCCTTTCCCCTGCCAATGGCGATAATTGCCGGCTTGTTAGAATTTCTTCCCAGTGTAGGTCATGGCATCTGGTTGGTCGTTGCCTCGATTCTTTCGCTTTCTTTGGGTTCCACCTGGCTGCCATTACCCAATTGGATTTTTATGCTGATTGTGATTGCCTTGCATCTGGTATATGAGCAATTTGATTTGAATTACCTGATCCCGCGCATCATTGGGCGCAGTGTGCATTTGCCGCCTTTGGTAGTTATTCTGGGAATTGTGGGTGGGGCGGTACTGGCGGGTGTGTTGGGAATATTTTTGGCAGCGCCAACTATCGCCTCGGCGCGGGTGATCGGGAGGTATATTTTTGCCAATTTATTTGATATGCCTCCTTTCCCGGAAAGCGTGGTATCGGCGTTGCCTCCACCTAATCCCAATTGGTGGCGGAAGTTATTTCAGAGAAAATTACCCACTCTCAACCCAAAAGATCGAGGGCGTTCATGAGCGATAATAGTTCTGCCTCCCCCAATTGGAGTTCGACCACCAAATTAATTGTGGGATTGTCCTTTGTAGCGGTCTCGGCGGCTTTAGTGATCACATTCCGCTCCATCATTGGTCCGCTTATATTGGCGTTCATGCTGGCGTATTTGCTCCTGCCGGTAATTTCGCGCATGAGTCAAAAATTTAAATTATCCTGGCGGATGTCGGTTAATCTGCTTTATGTCATAATCATTTTGTTGTTGATCGGTTCATTTACAGCGGCGGGTCTGGCGATCATCCAACAGATGCAGAGTTTGATCGGGTTTATCCAACGCAATGTAACAGCTATTCCCGACCTGGTGACCCAGCTTTCCAGCCAGAGCTATCAATTGGGACCGTTTGTATTCAGCCTGGCGCAATATGACCTGACTTCGTTGATCGATCAGATACTTGCCGCTGTGCAGCCGGCATTAGGGCAGGCGGGCAGTTTGATCGGGTCTTTTGCCAGCGGGGCAGCTGTCACGATCAGTTGGTCGTTATTTGTGCTTTTGATCTCATATTTCTTATTGGCTGAAAGCCGCCGGGTGTCGGATGAATTGGTGAGTATCGATATCCCGGGATATTCCGGCGATGTCCGGCGATTGGGCGAAGAAGTTCGAAAAATTTGGAATTCATTCTTGCGGGGGCAATTGATCATTATTCTATTGGTGATCCTTTCTTATGCCATTATGATGAGCATATTAGGCGTTCGCTATGCTTTAGTGATCGCTATTCTGGCCGGGCTGGCGCGCTTTGTACCCTATTTAGGGCCTCTGGTGTTATGGGTAGTGGCAATTTTGGTGAGTTATTTCCAGGGGAGTAATTACTTCGGAATATCGCAAATATATTATGCCTTGCTGGTAGTGGGGCTTGGTTTTCTATTGGATCAGATATTTGATAATATCGTCAGCCCGCGCGTTTTGGGTCAATCGCTTGGCGTTCATCCAGCCGCTTTGCTGGTCATGGCGATCGTAGCCACCCGCTTGATTGGCTTGATTGGATTGGTGCTGGCGGCACCGGTTTTAGCGACGATCATACTGTTCAGCCGGTATATGCTACGAAAAATGTTGGACGCCGATCCATGGCAAGGATGGGAGGGGAGAATGGAACCCGTTGAAATCCCCTGGGCAAAATGGAGTCAAACCCTGCGTGGCGCCTGGTTAAAAATTACCGCATTATTTGGTTCACGGTGGAGAGGGGGAGTAAAGATCAGGGATAAACCAGAAAGCAGTCAAAAGTCCAATGAGGATGAGTGAAATTTGAGAAAAAAAGAAAAGCGATATTATTGCGAGATTTATTAGCGAACAACATTTTTATACATAGATCTGTATATTGATGACTAGCCTGGGGAAATGAGAAACGGCTGCAAGGTAATGAAAGGAATTTACCATGCCATTCTATAAATCGTTGGACAATCGAAAAGCAGAAGACCGGCGTGTCGCCCAGGTGCTGATCCGTTTAAAATCCGTCTTGGACCAGGAGATACCCGAGAAAACCGTTGACAGGACGCTGCTGCTCGCCAGTTGGAACATCCGCGAGTTTGGCGGGGAGAAATATGGCGGCAGGGATAAGGAAGCGCTATTTTATCTATCGGAAATCATGTCGCGCTTCGATCTGATCGCCGTACAGGAAATTCGTGATAACCTGGATGCCCTGGACGACTTGATGAACATCCTGGGCGGGTGGTGGAAATACCTGGTGTCGGATGTCACCCTGGGCAGGCAGGGCAACCAGGAACGCCATGCTTA
>JAFGJM010000032.1 GCA_016929095.1 Anaerolineales bacterium
AGGGGAATGATTGTGTGCCCATTTTCAAAGAACGAAAATAGGGGAGGGGAATGATTGTGTGCCCATTTTCAAAGAACGAAAATAGGGAAGGGGAATGATTGTGTGCCCATTTCAAAGAACGAAAATCGGGAAGGGGAATGTTGTGGACCCATTTCAAAGAACGAAAATGGGGAGGTGCCTTCCTACCCCCGTTCTTGTTTTTTTGAATGGGGGGATTGAGGGGGGTGAATTGATATTTTATATCGAGGCAGGGTACAATTGAAATAATACAAAAATGTCTGCTCCTCATGTTCTAAAATTAACTCCCCGAACGACGCCAGACGCTAAAGTTACGCCATTGCACCCGTGCAGCTGGCGGTTGGAAATCCCTGACGGTGAGGCGGGAAAATACCGCCTGGCGCAGTTGGATGATTACACCAACCTGCCGCGTAAACAATTATTATGGAACCCGCCGGTTACGATCAGTTTAGAGGGGCGCGCTTCCTCAAATCATATTCCCGGTACCTGGGGATTTGGATTATGGAACGATCCGTTTGGCGTCTCTTTCGGGGTGCAAGGTGGAAGCAGGAAGTTACCTACCCTGCCAAATTGCGCCTGGTTTTTCAGGGCATCACCGCCTAACTATTTGAGCATACACGATCGGGCAGCCGGGCAAGGAAATCTGGCTGCTGTTTTTCGATCTCCGCACATACCGGGGATGGTGTTGGCGCCAGCCTTGATCGGCTTTCCGTTATTATTCATTCCGGTGATATCTCGGATGGCGCGCAAATGGGCAGGCAGCATAATCAAACAGGAGGCTGTCGATTTTCCCTGCGACTTGCGGGAGTGGCATACATATAAAATAGTATGGGAAGCCTGCGGGGTAAGTTTTTTGGTGGATAGTCGGATGGTGTTCCAAACTCCATTGACGCCAAATACTCCTTTGGGCATGGTCATCTGGGTCGATAACCAATATGCTTTCTGGAGACCAGATGGAAAAATCGGTTGGGGGACTTTGTCAAATCAGGAACCGGCGTGGATTGAAATTAGAAATGTAATGCAAAGGTAGGGGCGACGCATGCGTCGCCCCTACTTGTTATTTATGCACGATCAGAGAATTGCCCTGCCCGCATGGTGTACACTCAAATTGAAGGGTGGTGTGCTCGATGCCAAAATTCTGATGGAGTTCGTGCTTTAAAGCTGCCATTAAAACGGCATTGATTTGCATATTTTGATCTTCGACCGTTACATGGGCGCTGAGCGCAATATGCCCGGAACATAGGTTCCACACGTGAAGATCGTGCACTTCCTTCACACCAGGCACTTTGCACATCGTCTCACCGATCTCGTTCAGCGATAATCCCTCCGGCACCCCCTCGATCAGGATATGTAAAGAACTGCGTAATACCCGCCCGGAACTCACCAGGATCAGAATTCCAATGAAAATACTTACCAGCGGATCAACCCACTGCCATCCGGTTTGCCAGAGAATAAGAGCTGCCACAATGACCCCTACCGATGAGATGGCGTCTCCCAACACGTGCAGGTATGCGCTTTTTACGTTGATATCCTCGGCGTGATATTTAGGGTGATCGTGACCCTGGTCTCCTTTTCCTGGGCTATGTAGCACGAAAGCTACAATGGCATTGACCACCAGTCCGATAGCAGCGATAAACAGCATTTCCAGGCTTTTTATTTCAGTGGGATGCTGCCAGCGTTCCCATGATTCCGAAAAAATGCCGATAGCCACCGCACCCAAGGTGATGCCGTTGATCAAGGCAGCTAGAACTTCCAGGCGGTGATAACCATAAGTGTGGCGGTCATCCGGGGGCATTGCGGAGAGACGCAAGGCAATGAAGCTTAATGCCAGGGCAAATACATCCATGAAAACATGGGCAGCATCGGATAAAAGCGCCAGGCTGCCGGTCCATAAACCGCCGATAACTTCAGCGATCAGAATGATCAGCGTCAATAAAATCGATATAATGAAACGCTTTTCGATGCCTTTATTTTCATGGGGTTGCATTCACATCATCCTTAGACGATCGAAGGTTTTCCCGGGGATGTTATGGGTGGTTCGCATACATGGGGATCGGAATTTGTTTGTGTATCCGGGTTGCATTTCGGGCAAGTACAATTGGGAAGTGGATTTTCAAAACGACTGATGCTGTCTCTATCCGAGTTGTCGCCTATCAGCCGGAGGGCAGCATCGATAACCTTGTAGACATCCGGTTTCGTTACACGATAGTAATTATTCCAGCCATCGCGCCGATCTTCTATAAGCCCCGCATCACGTAAAAGCATTAAATGTTGTGATATATACGCTTGACGATATCCAAGGGCGGCTTCAAGGTGGCATACGCAGTGTTCCCCATAGCGCAACACATCCAATATTGCCAGACGCGCCGGGTGCATTAACGCTTTATATAAGCGGGCTTGATTTTCATAATTGCATGGTTTATTGGGCGTTTTCGTTGACATGGTTTTTTATCAAACGATGAATAATATTTCCTTCCGTAAAAGTTCTCAAAAAATGATATGATTATATTCGATTAATCGAATATAATACTGCTCAAGCAGATTATTGGATAGGTTGAATGTCATCAAAGAATGGTGACAACTGGTAGTAAAATATAGCTGAACGCGATCGCTCGTTAGAGTGAAATTTGTAATTTACAGAGGAGTGAAATTATGTTCCGACTTGGACCTTTGGAACTGACCATTATTCTGGTGATTGTTATCTTGCTTTTCGGTGTGGGAAGAATAGGGAAAATTGCCGGTGAATTGGGCAGCGGTATCCGCTCGTTTCGCGAAGGATTAGGCGGCGATAAGGAAAAGAAAGAAGAGGAGGAGGAGACTCAAGAAGAAGAGACTAAATCCTGATCAACTGGCGATTTCTTCAGGTTCGAAAATAACTTCTTCTTTCCCCATGAGTTTTTCCTGCACCTTTTGGACGATCAAATCCAGATGATGAGGACGAGCGACAAAATCCATGTCTCCGGCAGGTATGGTTAGTATGGGGCAGAGATTGAAATGTGTGATCCAATCATCATAGAGCGTGTTTAATTGGGTCAGATATTGGGCTGTAATTTTACGCTCATATTCTCTGCCGCGTAATGAAATTCGATTGATCATGACTTCTACATTGGCTTTGAGGAAAATCACCAAATCGGGAGGGGGCAAGAACTCGGTGAGCACCTGATAAAGCTCACGATAGGCGCTGTAATCCCGGTCGTTGATATATCCCTGTATGTATAAATTTCGGGCAAATATTTCGGCATCTTCGTAGACACTGCGATCTTGAATCGCCGACGTGGGATGGTCGATCAGTTGACGATGGGAGCGCAGTCTTTGGGTGAGGAAAAATATCTGCGAATGGAATGCCCAGGCGCGCATGTTGTAATAAAAATCAGAGAGATATGGATTTTCTGCGACCGGCTCGTAGAATGGTTTCCAGCCCAAACGGCTGCATAACATGGTTACCAGAGTGGATTTTCCCACCCCAATGTTTCCAGCCACGGCGATGAATTTTTTCATGTAAAAATCAACTTCCCAGGTGCATGGGCATGATCACATGGATGAAGTTATCATCTCCCGCCGGGCGAATGACCCCGGGGCTGGTATCGGATGTGGTTTCGATGGCAACGTTAGGTGTTTTGATCACATCCAATACTTCTCGTAAAAAACGTACATTGAAAGCGATCAGTTGGTTTTGCCCTTCAATCGTGGCATCCATCGTGGTTTGTTGGAAACCGGTTTCTTCTGATTGTCCGGATATTTCCACCTGTCCCGGGGCTTCTTCTCCGGCGGAAATGATGTTGATACGGGCAATGTGAGACCCTTCACGGGCGAAGATTTCCGCCTGTTTGCTTGCTTTAAGAAAAGCAGATGTGGAAAGTACGGTACGGGTATTGAATTTCTGAGGGATCAATTGATCCAGATCAGGGAATGCGCCTTCGATCAATTGCGAAACCAACTCAACATCTTTCATGTGGAAGATTACCTGACCTCTACCGGAGGGCATCACCATTTGCAAGGATTTCTCGCCATCCGAAGCGATACGCGCCAGTTCGGTCAGCGCCCGGGCTGGGATTACTGCCGTTACCGGGCGGGATGCAGAAGAAGCGAGGTCATTTTTGCGGATGGAAAGGCGAAAACCATCGGCTGCACTGAGTGTGATTTGGTTTCCGCTGACCCGTATTTGAACGCCTGTAAGTATTGGTCGGGCTTCATCGGTCGAGGCGGCAAATGCCACCTGCTGGATCATTTCCTTGATATCCATCATATTCATCTGGATAGCGCTTGCCAGGTCTGGGGTAGGGATAGGAGGGAATTCCTGGGCGTCGATACATTTCAAATCGGTGTTCGAGGCGCCGCAGCGTACATTAAGGGTTTGAGAGCGCACATTAAGCGCCATTTCGACCTGTTTATCTGTCAATGTGCTGACCAATTCATTGAATGTGCGCGCCGGTACGGTAGTAGAACCTTCCTCTTGGATTTTTGCTCCAATCCAGCAGGTAATCCCTAATTCAAGATTGGTTGCCGATAACCGCAATCGCCCTTCATCGGTGGCGACAAGCACATTACTCAAAACAGGTAAAGTGCTGCGTGTTGAGACTGCACGAGAGACAATGCTTAAACCATGGGCGAGATTTTCTTGTAAGACGGATACTTTCATGGAAGGATTCTCCTCGTTTCAGGATGTTAAGAGTATACAACGAAGCCCGATATTTGCCAATAATTTTGCGGTTTATCTTCTAAAAAAATTCTCATAAAAGTCAGTCATAGGTTTTTGTTCATGGTATGATTTAATACTTAGGTTGAAAAGCATCCTGTATTTGAAAAAATATGGATTATTGGCGAGACATTTACGTCGAATTTCCATTTGTCTTTTATAAACATAAACACAGATGTTTTTCAACCAATTCGCGTAATCAACCGCGTGTATCAGACGGTGAAAATTAAAGGTTATGATCTGGAAACGAAATCATCAAATATATAATTGGATAATAGTTTTTTGCATGGCAATGGTTTTCTTTACCCCACAAAAAGGAGAAGTATCTGCCCATGCGCCTGCAAAAAAAGGAGGAGATGCATACCAGGTTATTGCTTTGGTGAATTCTGTGCGCGCGGCTTACGGTCTGGCAGATTATGTAGCAAATAGCGCCTTGATGAGTGCAGCGCAAGCCCATAGCGAATACCAGGCATCCATTGGCAGCGCTACTCACACGGGTAATGGAGGCTCGCGCGCGGGAGATCGAGCGATAGCAGCAGGCTACGGAGGGGGCGCAAAAGTTTATGTGACAGAAAATATTTACAGCGGAAGAAGCGCCACCGCGTCGATCGCCGTGAATTGGTGGCAGGGCGATTCGGTGCATTTGAATACCATGATCTCGCCTTCTTACACAGATGTGGGTGTGGGGGTCGCCGAAGCTAACGGGGTCACTTATTATACGATGGATGTAGGTTATATTGCCGGCGCAGCCGGGCAAGGGTCGAATTCTAAAAGCTCTTCCGGCAGCAGTTCCGGGTCAAGTAATGATTCTGCAGCTGTTATTGTTCCGATCGTAGCCGCCACACCTCAGGCGGATGGCTCGATCATACACACGGTTAAAGAGGGGCAAGCCTTGTGGAATATTGCGGCTATTTATAATATTACAGTCGATAATCTTCTTGCTTTAAACGGGCTTACGGAAAATTCTTTTATCCATCCCGGTGATCAGGTGTTGGTGCAGGCGGCAACGACGATTACGGCCACACAAACATTATCCGCCACACAATCGCTTGCCATCAGCACGACGACTATCCCGATCCCAGTTACCCAAACCGCCACGGCGGTTGTAGTACCAACGGATACACAAGCGCCAATTTCAATTCAAAGCCCGTCGGAAACGCCATCAGATATGGTTCTCTTGGAATCTCCGCAGCCAACGATTATCGTGATGATTGAAGGCGATGCACCCTCATCCCCAAAAATCGATCCCGTGTTGTTGGCAATTGGCGCTTTGGTCGTGATCGGGATTTTTCTGGTATTTTTAGGCAGCTTTACACGCAAAGCGAGTTAAAAGATTATCGGGCGTGGGGGGGGCACGCCCGATAATCTAAGGAGGTCCACCGGCAACCCTCACCACGGGGGGACGTGTTTAGGGCTGTATCGGGGGAATGACACCTGTTGAAACCAATAAAAGGGAGCCAAGTGTCTATATATAAATATACATCATTTTGGTCAGAATTGTATTAAATTTACATTAAAAATATACGTAATATCCTCCAATATATAGGATTAATCATATTATTTATGCCTCGTTCTCATCGGCTTGATGGTTAAATAATTCCATCCATTCATCGATTTCCGCTTCGCTTATCGCGGGTTCTGTGCGTATTTTATTTTCCATCGGATCATCGATCAGCGATTCTCTCATCAATTGAGCAAATGCTTCAGAAGACATCGTTTGGGCTCTGGCAGCCCGCGCATACGATTGTACGGCATGATCCGAACTGACAATAATCCAGTTACGAGCCGCAGCGCCCAGGTGACTGAGTTTATTGTGAATAGCTTGATCGGCGGTTCGGGGAGGCGGGACAAAACGGGCAATAACTTTTCCAAAGTTCCGGGCGCGGGGTTGTCCGGCAGGCGCATTATCAAAAAAAACCTCCACCTGTTTTTGCCGGCGGTGGCAAAATTCTTGCAACATTTCAACCAAATCCATTTCATCATTGATTGATTCCAGAGACAGCCCGGGAATTTTAGGTATCAGGTTATGTCCATCGATCAAGTAAGGCATGTTCTTGATTGTATTGAATTATCATGAGAGAGTCAATATGAAAATATGCTTGGTAAGTGTTGTGGGAGTGCGCAGATTATGCTATGATTTCGTTAGGGAAAAAATGATATGAAACCATTTCAACGTCTGTCTGTTTACCTGCTGCTCAATGTCCTTGTATCGGCTATTACGACATTATTGGTACTGGTGGTGTGGACTTACACCCACCCAGGCTCTAAGATACAGGCGTCGGCCCCGGAAAATTCCACGCCATCTGCGCCAGAGACCACGCTGACCGCGACCATGCCAGTGATACTGACGCCCGAGAACACACCCACTCCTACCGAAATTGAAAATGTGGAAGAATACGAAATCCAACGCGATGATACACTGGGGGAGATTGCCAGTCGTTATGGATTAAGTGTCGAAGAGATCATGCAGGTGAACGGATTGAACGATCCAGACTCCATCAGCGCAGGAATGGTAATTTATATTCCGGTGACACCGGAAATACCACCTACCAACACGCCTGCTCCGACTGCTACCGCCGCTTTGGCGTTGGATACCACGCCGGATAAACAAGCCGGGGCGGCAGGGGTGGTGATCAATAGTGTCATTGGTGTTGGTGATCTCACGCAGGAGAGGGTATTTATCTCTCGCACCGGTCCGGGTGAATTGAATATGGCTGGCTGGCAGCTACGCGATGAACACGGCAATGCTTTTGCGTTTCCACAATTGCAATTGTTTGAGGGCGGTGCGATCAATGTGTGGACTACCAGCGGCTCTGCCAGTGTCGTCGATTTATATTGGGGATTGCAAAGCTCAATTTGGCAGGCGGGTGAAACGGTCACCTTGATTGACGCTCAAGGAGCGATGAGAGCTACCTATCAGATTCCTTGATCAATTGGTTGACCGCAGCGCCTGCCTCTGATACACTCTAAACATGACCCAGGCTTTTTATCGAAAATGGCGCCCTCGTCAATGGGATGAAGTGGTGGGGCAAAACCATGTAGTCACCACCCTTAAAAATGCGGTGGCGAATGATCATGTTGCCCACGCTTATTTATTTGCCGGACCGCGTGGCACAGGGAAAACTACCACGGCTCGTATTCTGGCTAAAGCAGTTAATTGCACGGAAACCGATTTATCCAAACGACCTTGTGACCAATGTGAAAATTGCCAGGCAATCAATCAGGGACGGTTTTTAGACTTGATTGAAATCGATGCTGCCTCCAACACCAGCGTTGAGGATGTGCGTGACCTGCGCGATAAAATAAATTTTTCCCCCAACCAGGGGAAATATAAAGTATATATTATCGATGAAGTTCATATGTTATCAACAGCGGCATTTAATGCCATGTTGAAAACGTTGGAAGAACCCCCCGCTCATGCGTTATTTGTATTGGCAACGACCGAAATCCAAAAAATACCTGCTACGATTTTATCCCGCTGCCAAAGGCATGAATTTCGTCGGGTTGCGGTGCTTGAGATGGTCAATCATTTAAAGATGGTGGCAAAAAACGAATCTCTGAAAGTTGAGGATGAAGCTTTATTGCTCATCGCCAGACAGGCAACCGGCAGTTTACGAGATGCGATTTCTTTATTAGATCAATTGGCGTCGATTGGGAATGAGATTACACTTGAAATTGCCGAAAATGTATTGGGGACTGCTACCAACCAGGCCGTAGTGGAATTGATTGGTCACCTGATTGCCGGAGAAACGGCGGCTGGACTAGAATGCATTCACCGCACCCTGGACGAAGGGAGCGACCCGCGTCAGTTTGCTCGACAGATTGTAAACTATCTTCGAGATATGATGCTATTGCGCATGGGCAGCGGCGATCAGGTGGATATCACAGAAGAGATAAAAGTTGATTTGGCAGCTCACGCTCACCAAATAACTGTCTCTCAAATTTTAGAAACAATCCAGCTTTTTTCCGGTTCTCCGAATGAGACGCGTGTGGCTTGGCAGCCAGCTTTACCCTTAGAAATGGCATTTATTCAGGCTGCAGAATCTTTATCAAATACGGATGTACGAAAAGAAGCTCGACCTCTGGAAACTCATAAAAAAAGTGCGCATCAGAAAAATGCACCCGTTAAGCCAGAATCCGTCGTGGCGGAACAGGCAGCCCCTGAAGCTGTTCAGGAGATGGGTCTTGATGCAGACGAAGAAACCACCCTTACGTTACAGCGTGTCATTGACCATTGGCGGCAAGTGGTGCAATTGGTTGGAGAACAAAACCGTACAACACAGGGTGTACTAAACTCATGCAAACCCATTGGTGTTAAGGATAATTGCATCTATCTTGGATTCCAGGGGGATCTTATCAAATCAAAAATGGAAAAAGAAAGCAACCTGGAACTTGTCCAAAAGGCATTTTCTCAGGTACTGGATACACAAGTTTCCATTCACTGCACCGTCACCAGTGGGCAAAAAAGTAATCTGCCGCCGGATGTAGAAGGCGATGGCATGGTGGCAACCGCTTTGCGTGACCTGGGCGGCGAAATTGTAGACATTCAATAATATGAAGAGGTAAAAATGGCAAAAGGATATAATCGTCCCAAAGGGCAAAGTTCTGCGGGCATGATGGGACAGTTGCAGAAGCTTCAAGAACAGTTACAGATAGCCCAAGACCAACTCGCCCAGGAAACTGTCTCTGCAAGCACCGGCGGCGGCGCCGTGACTGTGGTCATGACCGGCGACCAAAAATGCCAATCTATTGTGGTCGATCCGGCTGTGCTGGAAGATAATGATGTGGAAATGCTGCAGGATCTTCTGTTAACCGCAGTTAATGCCGCTTTGGATAAATCCCGCGAGCTGGCATCTGAGCGTTTAGGACCGCTGGCAGGCGGCTTGCCCTTCTAATATGATATTACCGGAACCGATCCAGGATTTGATAAACGCTCTCTCTCGATTACCAGGTATTGGTCCAAAAACCGCTTCGAGACTGACGTTTTATATTTTGCATGCTCCCGATGAAGTGGCTGAAAACCTGGCGAATGCACTGCAAGCTATTAAATCCAAAACCGCTTATTGCCCCATTTGTTTTAATATTACATCCAGCGGGCGAGAACAATGTGAAATATGCGCCAATTCCGAGCGTGATGAAAAATCATTATGTGTGGTGGAAGAGCCTTTGGATGTGTTGGCATTGGAGCGCACGGGAGGTTTCTTAGGACGTTATCATGTGTTACACGGCGTACTTTCACCCATTGAGGGAGTTGGACCGGATGATTTGCGCATCAAAGAGCTGTTGGGAAGAGTACGCCAGGGCAGCATAAAGGAAGTCATTATCGCGACCAATCCCAGTATGGAAGGGGATGCAACGGCTATGTATTTGAGACAGCAATTGGAGCCATTGGGTGTGAGAGTGACACGCCTGGCGCGCGGCTTACCGGTAGGGGGGGATTTGGAATATGCCGATCCAAATACCTTGCTTCGGGCATTATCTGGCCGGCAGGAAATGGAATAACGGGGTATAAGGCGCCTTAAGAATCATTTGAATAAAATGACGGGAAACATTGGGGGGTAAACGAATTAATATATAAAGCACATGCGTATAGTATTTCAATTGTTCGTAATTGGTTTTTCTGGATAGAGGATCGATACCCGATTCCGGAATGACGTGATTAGGGGAAGAACGCCTATCCTTATATAAACAAAATCAGGAATTTAAGGTAGAAAATGCTTGACTCAATAAAAAATATCATATATTATATGTTTAATCATTAAATGATTAACAAAAAACATAAAACATTAATCATATGAGCCATAACCCTCAAAACTCACTCGATGTATTTAACCTTGAAGATTCTCGTCCCCCCGACAGCCTTTTTGAATTGACGGCTAATCGTATCCGCACCATGATAAAAACCGGAAAACTAGCTCCGGGAACCCAGTTGCCCAATGAAATTGAATTGGCTGGAGCCATGAAGGTTAGCCGAGGTACGATTCGCGCCGCACTTGGTTTACTTCAACAACAGGGATTGATCTGGCGGCGTCAAGGCATTGGTAGTTTTGTAAGTGAAATTCCAATACTGGAGAACCGCCTTGATATCAATATGGGCGTTACCAATCTGGTCTATGCCATGGGTCGCACGCCTGGAACAAAGAAGCTTAAAGTGAAAGAGATTACAGCGGATGAAAATCAGTCGCAATTGTTAAACCTTTCGGTTGGTGACCCCTTAGTGTTTGTTAATCGAATTCGCACGGCGGATCAAAAAGTAGTCATTGCTTCGATCGATTTATTTACCAAGGCAATCCTGAACAAAAGTTCTCCCCCCGTTTCACTTGAAGAATTACGGCAATACCTTTCAAAAGAACACTCTTTATATAAAGTATTAGAAACCCGATTTAACATGACGGTTGATTATGGCATTGCGCATCTTCGTCCCATGAAGATAAACTCTGCTGGTTTGAAGCAGGTGGGATTTGATATAGCGGTAGAATCTGTTGTACTCTACCTTGAGCAGATCGATTATGACCGCAACCGCGATCCAATTATCCTATCAATGGAATATCATTTAGCCGAATTCTGTGACTTCACAGTTTATCGCTGTAGATAAAGAATTCATCAGGCTGCAGGATTAATATCATGGATGACTTATTCTCTGTTCGTTGTTTTCTTCTTGATATGGACGGCACTTTCAATTTAGAAGACCAATTATTAAACGGCGCCTTGAGATTTATTGATGTCATTAAAGAGCAAGGCAAGGATTTTATTTTTCTTACGAATAATTCGTCGAAAAACCGTTTTGAGTATGCGAAGAAAATTACTAAACTAGGATTACCGATATCGGAAGAAAAAGTTTTCACTTCTGCTGAAGCCACAGCCATATTCTTGCATCGCAATTATCCGCAAGCCAGTCTTTTTGTCGTTGGAACGCCATCTTTGGAAAATGAATTTCGATCATTTGGATTAATGATTGATCATGAACATCCTCAGATTGCTGTACTTGGTTTTGATACAACCATGACCTATGAAAAGATGTGGCGGCTTTGCGATTTGGTGCGCGCTGGAATCCCATACATTGCTACCCATGGAGATTTTAATTGCCCAATGCGAAATGGGTTTATGCCTGATGCAGGGGCAATGATTGCGTTTGTAAAAGCCTCAACGGGGCGTGAACCAGATTACGTTATTGGTAAACCCAACCGGTTCATTGTTGATTCTGCAGCTGAGAAGTTGGGGTTGCCTATCTCGCAAATGGCGATGGTTGGCGATCGTCTTTACACTGACATTGCGCTGGGGTCGACAAGTGGGATTCTAACAGTGCTTGTTTTAAGCGGTGAAACTCAGATGACCGATTTGGCTACTTCATCTCATCAGCCCAATTATATATTTCCTGATTTGGGAGCGTTGGCAGATCGCCTGGAAAAATGACACAAAGGAATGAAATTATGAAATTGCTTTATGACCCTGCTGATGAAAATTTTTGGCAACAGATCCGACATATACCCGGTTATCCACACGATGATGTTATTCCACTTCGAAAGATGGTGTTTGAGTCGGATGCCTTGTTCCGATTACCTGTTTTTCTGTCAGAATTGGATATTCGCCAGGATACACCTCTTCTAGTAGTCATGGATTCGACCCCCATGTTTCGGAAAAAAGAAAATTTGAAATCCCTCGTTATTCAGGTATTAAATCAAGCCGGGTATGAACCACAGCAATTGATACTGAAATCGGATGCCAGCGGGCAGGTACATACGGATATGGTCCAAATTGAGACTGTGCAAAAACACCTTAACCCTGATATGGTTGTTCTGGCTGTGGGCTCTGGCGTGGTTACGGATATAACAAAGCATGCGAGTTATTTATATGCTCAAGAGGGCGGAGAATATTTACCGTTTATTGTTTTCCAAACAGCTAATAGTGTGAGTGCCTATACATCGAGTATGGCGCCTGTATTTGTTGAGGGCGTGAAACGAACGCTTCCTTCCCGATATCCAGACATGTTAATTTGTGACCTGGAAACTCTTGTGGACGCGCCAAGAGAAATGACGGCTGCCGGGGTTGGCGATCTTCTGGCAATATTTACATCATTCCCCGATTGGTATCTGGCAAACACACTTGGTATGGATGATAATTATTCTGAATTACCTCTGCAGCTTATGGGGCAATTAAGTGAGCATATCATGCGGGTTGCAGATGGCATTATTAATCCAAACCTGGAGGGAATGGAAGTATTAGCTAAATTGATCTCGTTGGGTGGGTTGGCAATGTCACTAAGTCATGCAACCACGCCGTTATCCGGTTATGAGCATGTGATTTCACATGTCTTGGATTTAATCCAGGAAACATCAAGTAAACCATTAGCCCAACATGGCAGTCAATGTGCTTTGGCAACGATCCTTGTCAGCCAGGCTTATCAAGATTTTCTTAATCGTTTTCAGCTGGAAACGACCACCCTGGAAGAATGTTTTCCTTCTGCAGATGAAATGCATCGATTGATATTAGAAACCTTCTCTCAATTGGATCCGACAGGCAAAGTTGGCGAGGAGTGTTGGCTTGATTATGAGCAAAAACTGAAAAAATGGTCTGAGCAACAACCTATCGTGGAAACCTTTCTCCGTGAATGGCCACGGCAGAAGGAACTATTATTGGCCATGGTGCACCCGCCCCAAAAAATCTTGGATATTTTACAACGGGTGGGCGCGCCGTTGCGTTTTAGTGAGTTGACGCCTGAAATCACCGAAAGAAAAGTACACTTTGCTTTCCTCAATGCGCCATTAATTCGAAAACGGCTTACCCTGGGCGATTTACTAATTTTTTTCAAATGGGATCGGGAAAGGTTGTGGGAAGAAATTTCCAGGATGAATGTTTTATAACATATGCTGATAATTGGATCGAAAAAAAACTGGCGTTATTTTATAGAGGGTTGGTCTGGTATAATAAAATTGAATAAATAAAATATTAGGGGAAAATTCACTTGACAATCTCGGAGAAGCGCGTATAATAGAACACGCTCAACAACACACTAGATCTCGCCTGAAAACAGGAAGATCGCTAACAATTGAACTAGCGCCTCTGCGTCAGAGACCAGAGCCAGAAGGTTTGTTGGTCTGACTGCCGATGTCCGCAAAAAGGCATCGGCGGTTTGCACTCTAACATCCTTGACAGGCAAGAACGAGACTGGTACAATGCAGCCCGCTAAGTTGACAAGGACCTTAACAACTGAAGAGTGATAGAAAGCGAGAACCTGACAATTCCAGTATAAAAAACCGGAAAATCATGTATCGAAAGATACATATGTTTTTGCGGAGAGTTTGATCCTGGCTCAGGATGAACGCTGGCGGCGTGCTTAATACATGCAAGTCGAACGGAGAGTGTAGCAATATACTCTTAGTGGCGAACGGGTGAGTAACGCGTTGGTGACCTGCCCCGAAGTGAGGGATAACAGTTCGAAAGGACTGCTAATACCCCATGTGGTCAATGAGATTAGATGCTTAATGACTAAAGGTGTAAACCGCTTCGGGAGGGACCTGCGTCCCATCAGCTTGTTGGTAGGGTAGTGGCCTACCAAGGCGACGACGGGTAGGGGGCCTGAGAGGGTGACCCCCCACACTGGCACTGAAACACGGGCCAGACACCTACGGGTGGCAGCAGTAGGGAATAT
>JAFGJM010000033.1 GCA_016929095.1 Anaerolineales bacterium
GAATGGTGCGGAAACAATAACCTTCAAAGCCACCGATCCTGGTGCTCTACATGATGACGATGGAGCGACTTTCACGGTAACCGCGGTAAATGATACACCGGTGGTAAGCGACATCCCCGACCAGACAATCAACGAGGGTGAATCATTTGCCACGATAAATCTGGACGATTATGTGTCGGACGTAGATAACACGGACGCAGAAATGACCTGGACTTCCAGCGGCAACAGTGAATTGAGTGTGAGCATTGTCAACAGGGTAGCGACGATAATCATCCCGGATGCGGATTGGAATGGCGCTGAGACCATTACATTTAGGGCTACCGATCCTGGCGATCTCTATAATCAAGATGAGGCGAACTTCACAGTGACCGGTGTGAACGATGCGCCGGTGGTAAGCGACATCCCCGACCAGACGATTAACGAGGGTGAAACCTTTGCCACTATCGCTCTGGATGATTATGTGATGGATGTGGATAACACTGACGCAGAAATGGTCTGGACACATGTTGGCGACGATGACCTCAATGTGAGCATCATTGACCGGTTAGTTACGATTAGCGTTCCGGATGTGGATTGGAACGGTTCTGAAACGATTAATTTCAAAGCGACTGATCCTGGTGCACTACACGATGAAAATGCGGCAACCTTTACCGTGCTGGCTGTGAACGATGCCCCGGTAGCCGATGCACAATCGGTGAGCACGGATGAAGATACCGCAAAAGCCATCACCCTCACCGGTTCGGATGTGGAGGACGATGAGTTGACATACGAAGTAGTTGATACGCCAACCCACGGAACGCTAAGCGGTACAGCGCCGGATTTGATCTACACACCGGACGCCGATTACTTTGGCGACGACAGCTTCACCTTCAAGGTGAACGATGGAGCGGTGGACAGCGCAGAAGCGATGGTGTCGATCACGGTCAACCCGGTGAATGATGCCCCGGTAGCCGTGGACGATGCAACCAGCACAGCCGAAGATACAGCATTGGTGTTGAGTCAGGCAGATCTGACGGGCAATGATACCGATGTAGATAATCTCAGCACGGAATTGAGTGTCATGGCGGTGGGCAATCCGGTGAATGGTGCAGTGGTGTTGGATGCGGGCGTGATCACCTTTACCCCCGATCAAGACTTTGTGGGACCCGCAGAGTTTGATTATACGGTTAGCGATGGCGTGCTTATGGATGAAGGACATGTCTTGATCGATGTCACCGCAGTGAACGATGCGCCGGTGATCACCGAAGGCGAATCAAAACTTGTCCACATGTCTCAAAATGGCGACCCCATCCCATTCAACCTGACGCTGCACGCAACAGACACCGAGGACGATGAACTTGCCTGGAGCATCATCAGCCTGGCAAGTCATGGCGAGGCTGTGGCTGGTGGAACCGGTGTGATCGGATACACACCGGATGAAGATTTCACCGGCGATGACAGCTTCGTGGTGCAGGTATCGGACGGCAACGGCGGAGTGGACACGATCCTCATCAATGTGAGCATCACACCCTTTGGACCAGTTATCACGGTGTTCTTGCCGGTGATGATTTACTAAAACATTCATATCAGTAGTTTACCAGCCAGGCGAGTCAGACTTGCCTGGTTGGTTTTTTATGAGACTTGTCTGTGAAGCATTATGAAAGAATGAAAGGAGAAAGCATTTTCGTTTATCAAGAAAAGTTTGCATGTTTGTAAGTAAAGCATGAAATTAACTTGTCGATAACAAAACAGAAGAAATATCCGAAAAAGGCAAAACCGGTGAAAACCGGCGTCGCAAAGCCATGGGTCTAAAGTCACATTAGTGACCATGATTGCCAGGTTGCCGAAGATTAATCATTATTAGATGTTCATTTTTATTCGGCGAGCCTGGAACCCACTCAGGCTCGCTGCTTTTTTTACAGGTTAACAACCAAATATCGTTCGATAAAGGCAAAACCGGCGAAAGCCGGCTACGCAAAGCCATGGATCTAAAGTCACATAAGTGACCATGATTGCCAGGTTACCGAAAACGGAATGAGAAACCTTAACGTTTACCCCAAAGATAAAATTTATACGTTATACGCCTGGTTGAGCGGATTTATTCGGGTACAAATATCCGGGCACTTTTATAAGCAAGTTCGAGTAGTCCTTGTCACCTTCATTACCTTGTTTTGTATGATCATTAACCCGAACACAGCATTTTCTGCTTCATTTGACAAGGCTTCAACGAGGTTGCCCACCTCTTCTATGATCAATTATCGAAACAAACACTATTCCGGTTCGATGGCAACAAATCAACATCTGGAAGAATCGGGCATAAAAGAGCATGTGCTAAAGTTCTATCTGGAACCGGCGCTTGTTACGGATATGGAATTTGCCAAAATGGTGTTGCCCAAATATGTTGAGGACATGAATACCATCCTGGCAAAAAATACCAACCGCCGGTTGGTATTCGATCCCGAAACGGGCATCATTCTCACCGAAACCCAACCGCAAACCAATTCCGCCTCGCTCCCTTTGCCTTTGGAGGGATTTGAGATTTGGGCGCATGCCGTATTGAGCAGTTATCCCTATTCATATGATGGATATGGTGGCCTCGACGCAAGCGGCGCGGGGGTTTTGGCAGGATTGAAGTGGCGGAAAATATATAATCCTGATGAGGTCTCCGGCGCCGAATTAAAAGATTATTGGATCCAGGTAAACAACATGCTCCACGAATTAGCGCATGTATATAAAGCCGGCATCGGAGAATACTATAAACTTGCCACCATCCAGGATGCTACAGGCGTTTCCCCATCTTTGAATATAAATTTGCTTGATCCGGATGATTCATTCTGGAGTGATAAACTGGATTTCAAACCCGATCCGCTATTACGAAATGCTGTCCAGGAGGGAATACTTGATCGCCAGGCTTTGCTTGATTATGTCAAATATTCTGAATTAACCGCAGCCATCATGAATGGCGATTATCGCAATGGCACGCCGACAGTTGATCTGCAAAATATCACGGTAAATGTCACGAATGAAAACGGTGAACCCATAGCAGATGCCAATGTGAAAATATGGAGTGTGATCGGAAGAGCGCCTTATAATGCCGAGTTGTTTTTGGATTCGATGACCAACCTGAACGGACAAATATCTTTTGCCTGGGGAGGCGCCAGTAATCCACATAATAACTATGATTTTCTGCGTTTAATAAAAGTATATAAAGATGGATTTATTGCTTCGGCTAAGTATGTTTCGATATACGACGCAGATATCGAGAAACTCGTTAAAGGTAATGATTTGTATGATATAACAATGCCTCTGGCGAATACAACAATTCCAACTGTCTCATCGATCACATGTGGCAGCCCCAATCCTACTGTCGCAAATAGTGTGGATTTCGTCGTTACGTTTTCCGAACTTGTAACCGGAGTGGATGAAACAGATTTTATTGCTACCAAAACCGGTATTTCTGATGCGGTCGTAAACCGGGTAAGCGGCTTGGGGGATACTTATACCGTGAACGTGTTCAGCGGCAGCAGCGGTGATATCAGCCTGGAAGTGGTGGATAACGATACAATTATGGGAGTCGATCTTAATGTATTAGGAGGCATAGGGGTAGATGGTTTGAATTTTTCTGATGGGGAAACGTGCACGATTAGTTTTGCAAATCGAATATTTCTCCCAATAATCCAACATTGATATCTTAGACATCTCACTGCTGGCCGAATGGTGGCGGAAGAAAAGCCTGAGCATTCCTGGATTTTCATATCGGGAATGCTTTATTATTATTTCTAGCGACTATGATAAAATCATCAACACATCATACAACAGAAAAGTCCAGCCATTATCTCATCTCAATTGATTTCGAAACAGGCAATTATTTAATAAAAAATATGGAAGGGTATCTATGAAGCATCATACCGGTTCGGTGGAAGTAATTACAGGATCGATGTTCAGCGGAAAGACCGATGAATTGATCCGGCGTTTACGTCGGGCGACAATCGCACGCCAGAAAGTACAGGTATTCAAGCCGGCCATTGATAATCGCTATAACAATGAAAAGGTCACATCTCATGCGGGAAGCGATTTTGAGGCTATTCCCATAAAGTCATCCGCCGATATAAAAAAGCATTTAGATGCAGAAACCACTGTCGTTGCTGTGGACGAAGCGCAATTTTTAGATATGGATATCACTCGGATTGTTCAGGAACTGGCAAACGATGGAAAGAGAGTGATCGTAGCCGGGTTGGATACCGATTTCAGAGGTGAACCCTTTGGACCTATGCCTGTCTTGATTGCCCAGGCTGAAGATGTAGATAAACTCCACGCCATATGTATGGAATGCGGCGAGCAGGCTACTCGAACCCAAAGGTTGGTGAATGGTAAACCGGCTCATTACAACGATCCAGTGGTGATCGTTGGGGCGGCAGAGATGTACGAAGCGCGGTGTCGTAAACATCATATTGTTCCTCGTGATTAGAAAGCACGTATGCAGGAAATGATACCCATGCAAAAATATCAGGAATTCCTTGATGAGATCATTATTCCCGAAGATGTACTGCAAAAGCGTATCGCTGAATTAGGCGCAGAAATTAGCCGGGATTATCAAGGGGAACATGTACATCTTATTTGCATCTTACGGGGAGGTGTGTTATTTCTGGCTGACTTGATGCGCCATATCACCGTGCCCAACTCCATTGACTTTATGGCGGTTTCCTCATATGGGGTTGGCGCCAGACAATCTTCGGGGAAAGTCAGGATTACCTTGGATTTGCAGGAAGATATCCGCAATCGACATGTCATTTTGGTGGAAGATATCGTTGACAGTGGTTATACGATAGCATCTGTGTTGGATTTTTTAGAAACGCGCCACCCCAAAAGCCTTAAAGTGTGCACCCTATTAAACAAAGAAGAGAGGCGGGAAATTAAAGTGCCCATCGATTATTGCGGGTTTGTGATCCCGGATAAATTTGTATTTGGTTATGGCTTGGATTTAGACGAGTTGTATCGTAATCTGCCGTTCATCGGGACGGTTAATACCGACCGATATTGTCCCCCAGATCATTAATCATCGTGACTGAAATCCAAAGATTGAATAATCTGATCATCCCCGAGGCGGTTCAAAAGGCTTTACCCCATAATATTCCGATATATCTGGTGGGCGGCGCCATACGTGATGCATTGATCGGGCGGCGTGTGGAAGACCTGGATTTTGTTTTACCCACACAGGCGTTGAAAACTGCCCGCCGGTTGGCGAATGCCTTATCGAGTGATTTTTACGTGCTTGACGATGAAAGAGAAATTGGGCGTGTGATTATTTCAAAGGAGCAGGGTGGTCGGCAAATACTCGATTTTGCTTTACAACGGCATGAAAATTTAGAAGGTGATCTAACCGCCAGGGATTTCACGATCAATGCCATGGCGATTGATATAAACAATCCTCAACAGGTGATCGATCCTCTGGGCGGCGGCCATGATTTACATGCCAGGATATTGCGTACATGTTCCGCTGCCTCAATCAGCGATGACCCGGTACGCATCCTGCGCGCCATTCGTATGGCAACCTTATTTCAATTGCGTATCCACCCGGACACCTTGCGTCAAATCCGGCAGGGGGTTGAAAAAATTTGCCTGGTCTCAACAGAACGCATCCGCGATGAAATTTACCGCATACTGGATACGCCTGGATGTGCTTCATCCATCCGAGTTTTGGATAGTTTAGGTGTGCTCAAGGTTTTATTCCCGGAACTTGAAACCTTAAAAAATGAATCAACCCTCCATGACGATCGAAAAGACCAATGGGAATATACTTTGGATGTATTGAACCGGATGGAAGTTTTATTGTCAACGCTCGCCCCTCAACCCGACCCAGAATCCGGAAATAACCTCATGCTGGGTTTGGTAGCATTAAAACTGGGACGCTATCGAAAACTTCTTAATACCCACCTGCGTAAAGAACTTACACCATCCCGGTCGGCAAGGCAGACATTGTTATTCTCTGTACTGTTCCATCGATATCATGAAAGTAAATCCAGGGTGGGAGAAGCATTGGATGGGCCGTACAGTACTCACAAACGATCAGCAATTATTAAATCCCGCATGCAATCCTTATGCCTGGGGAATGTGGAAATCGACCGCATGATGAAAATTATGACCAATTATTCTCTACCCCAATTAGGAAATGACCATGGCGCTATGCCAACTCGGCGGGAAATTTATCGATACTTTAAGGCTACCGGAGAGAGCGGGATAGATGCGGGGCTGCTATACCTGGTAAATAAGATGGCTATGGGCGGTTTGGATTTGACCGCAGATCAATTTGTCCATGCGTTAAGTATTGTTCGTGCTTTATATGAAGCCTGGTGGGAGAAGTTTAATGAAGTCATTTCGCCTACTCCTTGGGTAAATGGCAATGAAATCATGGAAAGCTTTCAGTTAGCGCCTGGTCCGCTGCTCGGGAAAATTTTATCGGATGTTCAAGAGGCGCAAGCTGCTGGCGAAGTTAACTCAAAAGAAGAAGCGTTAGCTCAGGTGTCACATTTGATCAAGCGATATCATGGATATATCAGCGATTACTAAACGGTTATCTTAAAAGAAGAATAACCATTTTCCTCGATTTATTCTCAGGGAAAAAGATCCCCCAGCACCGGTTGGTAATAACAACGACATCCCAGGGGGTGCGAGCAGCCTTCCACTGGCAATACCAGCACGTTTTCTTTTGTGTAAGCGCCTTCCGCCTGACGACAAGCCGGACAACAGTCGTGGTTTACGGCTATTCTGACATACGCGATGCGAGGATTTTCCCGAATACGTTTCAATGCCATAGCTGTGGTGGAAAATTGTGATAAATCCGCGTGACATTGTTCGCAGCTTTTAGCTGAGTCGGGAGATAAGGCATGACATTGGGAGCAAGTTTGCACATTCACCTCCTGTTTATTGTTTAATATTTTAATCGAGATTATGAGTATTGGTTGGTTAAAAAAAACACCCCAAAGTATTTGATCTTTGGGGCGGGTGATTTTTTACTTTTTTTGCGAAATCAGGTGCTGATGGATAATTTACCAGTGCCCAATTCCTCTGCACGCGCTCGCCGGGCAAGCCGCTTCAAATGTGCTACCAGAACGCTGTTAGGTATAGGCTTGATCATATAATCATCCGCACCTTCATCCAGGGCTTTGGCTACTAATTCGGGCTTACTGACCGCTGAAAGCACAAAAATCGGCACCTGACTGAATGCACGAATAGCTCTAGTGACTTCCCACCCATCCATATCGGGCATGAGTAAATCCAGGATAACCACTTCTGGTTTAATGCGTTTGGTTGCTTCTATTCCGTCTGGTCCTGTACTTGCTTCGAAGACATCAAAAGCAAAGGGCTCTAACACTAATTTAAGCATCTCGCTCATTGTTTTGTCATCATCGATGACCAGAACTTTTGTTGGTTTGCCGTTATCCACAGAAATGAACCTCTATATTGCTTGATTTTGAGAATATTATTAACCACCGTTCTTTACTGGTAACCGCTTCAATTATGCATTAAAAAAAACCAATTGCACCTTACAGATACTTTACAAGTCGACATGAAAAAACCGAATGATGAAAAACGGATGGTATTTGAGTATTTTTTGTCTAATATGTGGGGGATATCCAAGAAAAAGCGCCATATATTGGGTGATTTGCCGCGGCAGTTGAATCATTCTAAGCCCCTTAAATAAATTAACTTGCAGTAAGTTGAATTAAAGGATATGATTAGTCAACTATCGATGCAAAGTATATTCCAGAAAATATTTCGGGAGTAACCAAAAATCTCCAGATGGTTCAACCTTTTGTTACTTCACCTCAAGGACACCCCGAATCAAAATCTGTTGCCTGCCCGCAATGTAACCATAGTGTGTTGCAGAATGCACGCTATTGTAGCAATTGCGGAGTAGACCTTGCTTTAGCTGCGGTATTTGCAGAACGTGAAGTGAAATTCGCGGAGAGTATACCGCCTGGCATGCCTGTTGCACCGGAAATATTATTGCCTCGCATGGGTGATTACCTGATCGAGCAAGGCGTATTAACCCCTGAACAATTGGCGCATGCCCTGAATTACCAGGAGGAAAAAGCTCAATCGGGACAACCGGTATTATTAGGTCAGGCTTTGCGGGATTTGAATTATTTAGATGCTGAAACCTTGGATAAGGTTGTTACTACCCAAATATTAAATTTACAGAATGCGCTCAAAGAAGCCAACCGTCAACTTGAAGCTCGTGTTCAGGAGCGTACGCAAGATTTGCAAATTGCATTAAAAAGATTGACCGAATTAAATCAATTGAAAGCGAATTTTATCGCCAGCATATCTCATGAATTGCGGACACCGCTCACATTGATAAAAGGATATCTGGATATATTCAAGGATGGAGGCTTTGGGCCATTAAATCGTGAACAGGAAGAAGCACTGAATAACATTCTAAAGGGTGAATCTCGGTTGGAGAAATTGATCGAAGATTTAATAGAATTTTCGTTGGCAGCCCGTGGACAGCTTTCGCTGAACATACAAAATTCATACTTAAATGGTATTTTCGATGAGGTCGTTGGAAACGCAAGACATAAAGCTCAGGTTGCCCAGGTTTCGATTGAAACGATTATTCCACCTCATCTTCCTCCTGTTTCGTGCGATAAAGAGAAAATTTCATGGGTAATAGCCCAATTATTGGATAATGCCATTAAATTTTCAAAAAAAGGCGGCCATATCCGCTTAGAGACTCGGCTGGAGAATGGCGAAATTAATATTGCCGTTACCGATACAGGGATTGGTATACCCGAATCACGGATGAAAGAGCTATTTGAGCCATTTCATCAATTGGATAGCTCATCCACCCGCCGGTACGGAGGAACGGGGTTGGGGTTGGCATTGTCAAACCGGATCATTTACGCTCATAATTCTCAAATAAAAGTTCGTTCAAAGGAAGGAAAAGGTTCACGGTTTGAATTCTCTCTAACACTCGCTAATCAACAAAAAAGGACTTAATCCATTACCATGTTATCAGAAGTAGCTACCCGTCCAATATTACGACCCGAAGAGTTAGAAGCAGTCTATGCCATCAGCCGGGCTGTCGCCTTGGCTGAAAACATTGATACGGCATTAGATGAGATTATGCGCCTCACACGACCGGTTTTCATTTTCGATAATATGGTTTTGTATCTCAAACGGGATGAGAATGCTGTGGAAACCGCTTTTGCGCGTGCAATTGGCCGGGGAAGATTTCAAGAAGCAGAACTTGCTTGGGGTGAAGCAACTGCTCAGGAAGTATTACGTAAATTACAGGTAGTAAAACGTCTGGAAGAGGGGGAAGAGAAAAAAGCTGACCGAACACGTTTGCGATACTCATTAGGACTTCCGCTGCGAGTGGAAAATGACATTGCCGGCGCATTGGTTTTTATCCGCTTTGGGGGACCTCCTTTCGAGCCTGATCAAATTCGTCTGGCAGAATTTATCACCAGTCATGTAGCTACCCTCTATTGGCACGACCGATTGGTGGCTAAGATTGCTAACCTGGAAGCGGAACGCAGGTTAGACCGCCTTCAGGAGGATTTCATTGCCACGATTTCGCATGAGTTATTAACCCCCCTCGGATTTATCAAAGGTTATGCCACGACCTTGCTTCGCGAAGACACCAGTTGGGATGATGAGACCCGTAAAGAATTTTTGTTGATCATTGATGAGGAAGCTGATCGTCTGCATGAACTCATTGAAAATTTAATGGATTCATCACGTTTGCAGGCAGGGACTTTAAAGATGTCTTTTCAGCCTATCCGGCTGGATGCATTTCTAAAAGACATCACCATGCGAGCAACTTCGCGTTTAGAAAAAATGGAAATCAAGCTGGATCTAAAGGAAGCTGCTTATCAAATCGTGGCTGATCCAATCCGTCTGGCACAGGTTTTCGATAATCTTTTGACCAATGCGAATAAATATGCCCCCAATGCGCCTATCAATATTTGTATGCAAAAAGTCGATGATAACGCCTTGATTTCAGTTCAAGATCATGGCGAAGGTATAGCCCCCGAACATCTGGAGAATATATTTAAACGGTTTTATCGTGTACCGATCCCTAATACCAATGTGCGAGGCACCGGTTTGGGTTTATTTATTTGCCGGCAAATTATCCGGGCGCATGGAGGAGAAATTTGGGTCGAATCGACTCTGGGAGAGGGCACCACATTTTTTATCCGCTTGCCTGCAACGCAATCCGCTGCAGAAAATACTATATCTTTAAGGGAGAGTGCCTGATGACCACGCGTATATTAGTTGTCGATGATGAACCGCGCTACTTACGCCTAATGGAAGCTAATCTCATTACAGAAGGATACCAGGTAATCAAGGCGACCAATGGGCAAGAAGCTGTTGATAAAGTGGCTACACAGCATCCTGAACTGGTTTTGTTGGATATCATGATGCCGGTATTGGATGGTTTTTCTGCCTGTGAACGGATAAGGGAGTTTTCGAGTGTACCGATTATCATCGTTACCGCACGCGGCGAAGAGGGCGCCAGGGTTCGTGGTCTCGATTTAGGCGCCGATGATTATATTGTAAAACCATTCTCTGCTACAGAACTTCTGGCCAGGGTACGCGCTGTTCTTCGAAGAGTTAAAACCTCCGGCAGCACGCAACAATCGGTTTTCAATCATGGAAATTTACGGATTGACTTTGCACGAGCGGAAGTATTTCGTAATGAACGGGTCGTTTTTCTTTCCGCTACTGAGTACCGCCTGTTACTGCAATTTGCTCACAACCTGGGGCAGGTGCTCACTTCGGAAGACTTATTAAGTAATGTATGGGGTCCTGAATATGCGGAAGATAAAGAAATATTATGGGTGAGCATTTCACGTTTGCGCCAAAAATTAGAAGATGACCCTAAGAATCCTATTCATATCGTCACGCGTTCTGGTCTGGGTTATACGATGCCCCCGATTCAGGAGTAGGCTCACATGGTAACTCGTTACGATGATAAAGGAAAATACTTCACAAATATCGTCACCAAAGAAACCCTTTATGCTTTTATCCAAACCTCGGATTGTCAAATTCAGGGATGGGTATATATCCGGCCAGACCAAAGACTCAAAGATGAGATGAATGAGCAAGAGCAGTTTTTTGCCGTTACCGATGCCCAGGTGTTTGATCATGCCGGGAATATGAAATATAAAACAAAATTTATCTTAGTGAATAGAGATCAAGTGATATGGATCATTCCCAAGGATGAATTAACATAATATTGTATAAACATGAGGCAGTATTTTGACCACGACTCCGAATAATGATAACATCGCAGTAAAATCCAGCAATTTGCTAAAGCTGAAAGCATACCTTTCAAATACATTATCCAGGGATTTGGAAACAAACCCAACGGAGCCGAATCGCGCGCTGGAAGATACCAAGCAACGTTTACAATTGTTATATTCCAAAACCGGGTTGAATCTACCGGAGTCTTTAAAAACCCAAATTTTTCAGGGGGTTTTGGACGATTTGTTTGGATATGGTCCAATTCAAAACTTGCTCAACGAGCCTGAGATTACCGAAGTGATGGTAAACGGGGCAGCCAATGTATATGTTGAGCAAGAAGGTAAAATTGTAAAAACATCCGTAAAATTTGACAGCGATGATCATGTTTTACGTGTCATCGAGCGGATCGTATTGCCTTTAGGATTGCGTATTGATCGTGATCACCCCACGGTGGATGCACGTTTGCCGGATGGCTCTCGCGTGAATGCGGTAATCCCACCCGTTGCCATAGATGGCCCATCAATTACCATACGAAAATTTAGCCATGAAAAATTAACAGTGGAACAATTGCTGGCGTTTAATTCGCTTACCCCACAAATGGCAGACTTCCTGAAAGCCTGTGTTGTATCCCGGTTGAATATATTAATTTCCGGGGGGACTGGTTCCGGGAAAACCACATTGTTGAATGTACTTTCGGGGTTTATCCCGGGGAGCGAGCGCATTGTCACTATAGAAGATGCTGCAGAACTTCGGTTGCACCAGGACCATGTGGTGCGAATGGAATCACGTCCGCCTAATGTGGAAGGGTTAGGCAATGTATCCATCCGAGATCTGGTTAGGAATGCGCTCAGGATGAGACCGGATCGTATCGTGGTGGGGGAATGCCGCGGAGGAGAGGCGTTAGATATGCTGCAGGCGATGAATACCGGGCACGACGGTTCATTGACTACCCTGCATGCCAATACGCCCCGCGATGCTCTCTCGCGCTTAGAAACAATGACATTGATGTCGGGGATCGAGTTACCAGTAAAGGTAATCCGGGAACAAATCGCTTCAGCGGTTGATTTAATCGTTCAACAATCTCGAGTCCGTGACGGCTCACGTAAGGTTACCCAAGTCTCAGAAGTAGTGGGTATGGAAGGTGATACCGTTGTGATGACAGATCTCTTTAAATATGAGCAAACCGTAGACGATCAAGGGAAATTACATGGCGAGTTTAAACCCACAGGGATGAGGCCTTTATTTATGCCTCGCCTGGAAGTGGCGGGATTTAAACTAAAAGCGGAAATATTTGGCGCGGGATCAACCGATCTATTAAAAACACCCCGCCGGCCGAGTAGAACCAGATAATAATTAAAGAACATCATACGAGGTGGTGATTAATGGTCAATCCAAATATTACAAAACTTCGGTCTAAAAAGATAGGTGTGCTTTTAATGGACGCCCGGCTTTATCGAGCAAAAAGCGTCCAAGAGTGCGCAAGGGTTATTGGTGTTACGGATGAATTGTATGAATCCTATGAGTTTGGTGTGGCTTCTCCGTCTTTACCGGAATTGGAATCTTTGGCTTATTACTTAAAAATCCCTTTAGATCATTTTTGGAAGAGTGAAATTGTTTCTGCGCGAAGTTCATTTAACCTACGTGTCGATTTCGAGAAGTTGATAAATATGCGCCATAAAGTTATCGGGAATATGATTCAACAATGGCGCACCAATAATAATATTACTTTGGAGAGCATGGCGGAATTAACTGGAATATCCACTCAGGATATGGAAAATTACGAATCGGGAGATGAGCCATTACCTTTACCTCAACTGGAGTTGATCAGCCAGGTTCTTAACCGCCCTGTTAGCGATTTTCAAGATCAAGAAACCGAGTTGAGTAAGGCGCCCGATGTGATTTCTTTGACCCAGCAGTTACAAGAAATGCCCTCTGATTTAAGGAATTTTGTCATGAAACCTATCAATCGACCTTACCTGGAATTGGCACAACGGTTAAGTGAGATGTCGGTGGATAAATTACGGGCTGTGGCAGAAGGATTACTGGAAATTACACTATGAACGAACCTACTCACACATCTTCTCCTGACCAATTGAATCAAGATGGGAAAGATTTGTATCAAAAAGGAGAATACTTAGAAGCTGCTTTAACCTTTACCGCAGCCGGCAAAGCTTATGAGGCAAAGGGTGATTTCGTGATGGCAGCCGAAATGGCGAACAATTGCAGTGTGGCATATTTGCAGGCAGGGGATGCACAGGCTGCTTTCGATGCGGTTGCGGATACTGAGCAAATATTTGCCGAAAAGGGGGATTTGCGCCGACAGGGGATGGCATTGGGTAATCGCGCCTCAGCGTTGGAAGCTTTAGAAGATATTGATGGCGCGGCAGAATATTATCAGAAATCAGCTGAAATTCTGCAGCAATGCGGCGAGCAAGAGATGCGCTCCCAGGTATTGCAATCGCTTTCTGCTTTGCAGTTAAAACGCGGAAAGCAAATTGATGCTCTTTTTACCATGCAATCTGGTTTAGAGGGGATTGAAAAACCAAGCATAAAACAGCGAATCCTTAAAAAACTACTCAAGTTGCCGATGAAATTCCTGGGATGAAGTTTGAAAATTCCTACCATGTCAGGGCTGCAACCGTTGAAGACCGGCAAGACCTGGCAAATCTTATTCATTTTGAAACCCATGTTCAGAGGCATCTTGAATGGCGATCGGCATTGGATTGGTTGGGTGCCTCCCCTTATAATGTATTAGAGAAAAACGGAAAACTGGTGGCAGCTTTAGCCTGCCCACCCGAACCTCCACAGGTCAGTTGGATTCGCTTATTTGCCGTCTCTTCCAATGTATCTCCAGAAAATGCCTGGAAAGCGTTGTGGTCGACAATAGAAGATGAGATGAAACACAGCGGAGTACAAAGAATTGTATCCATCCCATTATATAATTGGTTTCGCAATTTGTTGGAAAATGGCGATTTTACTCTAATCGAGAAGGTTCTGGTTTTAGCCTGGTCTAGCGGTACAGTCCTTCCACCTGAGCAGTTGTCCACATCAATTAACATTCGTTTTATGAATAAGGAGGATTTAGATTCGATAGAAGCGGTCGATCAGGCTGCCTTTACACCCATCTGGCAAACCCCGCGTTTTACTCTGGAAGGCGCTTTCACTCAGGCTGCCATCGCGACAGTGGTAGAAATAGCGGATGAGATTGTGGGATATCAAATCAGCACCACAACATCCCGAGGAGGCCATCTGGCGCGCCTGGCGGTTCACCCAGAATTCCAGGGACAGGGTATTGGATATGCCCTGGTGAGGGATGTTTTACTTCGGTTTATCGAGAGAGGCGCACAATCAGTCACAGTAAACACTCAAAAAAATAATCTGTCATCCCTGGCTATCTATAAAAAAGCCGGTTTTCTTATGACAGGAGAAGATTATCCGGTTTATGAATTCATGATCAAGTGAGGAAATATGGAACACTTTGAAAAATCTTTTTCATCAAGGGACAACTTACAGCTTTTTGTTCAAGGGTGGGAAATTACCAATCAAAAAGCGGTCGTTTATATGGTTCATGGGCTTGGTGAACACAGCGGCAGGTATAATCATCTGGCTTCGGCATTAAATAATGCCGGATATTCATTAATCGCCTTTGATTTACGCGGTCATGGCCATTCTCAAGGGCAGAGAGGGCATTCGCCGTCTATCGATCACATCTTGGATGATATCGATCTGTTTGCCGGTCTGGTTTCAGAGCGATACCCCGATACACCTCGATTTTTGTATGGACACAGTCTGGGGGGGATGTTGGCGATCAACCATTGCATTCGCAGTAATCCACCTCTCCTGGGTGCGGTGTTTAGCGCCCCGGGGTTACGGTCATCCTTGCAAGATCAAAAAATGAAGGTGTTCTTATCAAAAATGGGTGGCATGCTTTTTCCCAATGTAAAATTAAAAAGCGGACTGGATCCCAAAGCCCTGTCTCATGATGCAGGTGTGGTAAAAGCCTACATTGACGATCCATTGGTGCATGATGATATTTCGTTTGGTCTGGCTCGTTCCATGCTGGAGGGTATTTCACGGGTTTTCGACCAGGCTTCAAATATTACTATGCCTATTCTGGTGATGCATGGTAGTGATGACAGTTTAGTTTTTCCTTCTGGCAGCCAGGATTTTTGCCGATTAGTTAAAGCAAACTGTACCCTAAAGATTTGGGACGGTTTGTACCATGAAATCCATAATGAGTTCGAGAAAGATATGATTTTTGAGTATATGATTGATTGGATCGATGAACGAAGTGGATAAAAAAACACCTCTGGACAAAACTCCTTGCTCATGGCAAAATTTCCGGATTATGGTTAATAAAAGGAGTCTCTATGCCTAAGCACCAAGAAACCCTGAGTAAACGGCAGGTAATCAAACAAGAACGCGCAAAAAGGCAGAAAAGGCAGCGCATTACTACGATGTTAATCGTTTGTGGGGTGGCCATAGTAGTTATTGCATTAATGATCTTTCCGTCTATGACTACCGGAAATAAGGGACCTTCATCTCGCCCGAATGCTGATTGGAATGCAATGGGCGATCCCAATGCACCGGTGATAATTGAAGAATATTCGGATTTTCAATGCCCGTACTGTCAGATGTTTTCTCTAAGAACTGAACCCTCGGTCGTAGAGGATTATGTAAAAACGGGTAAAGTTTATTTCGTATTTTACCCCTATGGACCTGGCGGATATTATATTGGTCCGGAATCGTACGATGCTACAAAATCCGCTTTTTGCGCAGGAGAGCAGGGAAAGTTTTGGGAATATAAGGATATGCTGTACTCACATCTTACCGGTGAAAATGTGGGTGATTTTGTTGAAAGCAACTTGATGGCATTCGCAGAAGAAATCGAGTTGGATATGACCCGGTTTAAAACTTGTTACAACGAGAACACATATGAGGATAAGATGCTGGAAGGGATAAATAAAGGAATCGAAGCAGAAATTAACGGGACACCCGCATTCCTGATCAACGGAAAATTGATTATGGGCTATTTGCCCTATGAAAATTTTAAAAAGGAGATCGAGGCAGCTTTAGCCGCGGTTGAATAGTTAATTATTTTACCAATTCGGGTGCAATTACCCCCGAAACTGTATATTCATACAATTCCAATACAAAGCACAGGGATGATGACCGATTGATATATCGGTATAAATCCCTGTTTTCGATTTCGTGATTATGCAGCAAAACGGCGGTCAAACGCTCCGCGCGGCGGATGATCGTACGCGCCATTGCCAGAGATGCCCCCGCTTGAGTATTTCCAGGTACTATAAAATCTCTGGGCATTTGAACTAAACCGCCGATATGCTCGATTTGCTCTTCCAACCAGGTGATCTTTTCGCTGCGGAAGGCATTAATCTTTCTCGAGTTTTCCTTTCCCATCGCTATCTCGCCCATAAGTGAATAGAAATCTCGCTGCATGGAGAGCAAGATAGATGCAATTTCGGGAGAACAGGTTTGAGATCGAGCCATCCCTAATGCGGCAGTAGATTCATCCAGCGCACCGATCGCTTCAATTCTTGGATGGTATTTGGCAATTCTTTCTTTACCTATTAATCCGGTATACCCTTCATCGCCTTTTGTCGTGTAAAATTTATTCATAATCGGTATTATACACTTATTATCGCCGGTTAAAGCTTTTCAAAAACCATACCCATGATTTATACTAATACTTGTAAACCAGTGGTGTGTTTGTTCTCGATTAACACGTGTGTATTTATATAAAAGTGTTTTTCAGGTAAAAAAGGAGAATCTCATGCAAATCCGATGTTATCACTGTCATAAACCTTATGCGCTGTCAAAGGATGCAGTGGCTACGGCATTAGATATACTAAGTGAAGAGAAGTTGCATCATTACAACGCGCGATGCCCTCATTGTGGCAAATCAACCCAAATTGGTTTTGATGCATTGAAAAGAGCCGCCCCTAATTGGACACCCAAAGAAGAAACTCCGAGTGATGAACAAAGTGCTTGAGTCATCTCCATCGGCGCCTAACCGACCACGTAGTATAACCATACTGATCGTGTTATTTTTGATTCAAGCTTTTGGTACTTTGGGATACGGAATCTTTTTAGGTTTTAATAATGGTTGGGTGATATTTAGGAAGGGAAGATTTTTGAACTTTCTCCCTTTTGCCATGGCAGATAGAGGATCTTCAGCGTTTGTATTAATTGCATTATCGATCATTATGTTTGTTGTCGCATTCGCATTTATCAGGCAAAAATCCTGGGCGTGGTTAGCGGCTATTTCCATTCAAGGGATAAGCTTGTTGGTAGGTTTGGTTGAATATTTGATCGATAATCCTAATTATGTGGCATTAGCGTTTGGTGTAGTGATGGTCTTTTATTTAAACCAACAAGAAGTGCGGGATATTTATCACGAAAAACAATCCGTAACATGACAGACCATCCAAATTCCGACCGAGATAATGAATTATTAAAACGCTTTGAGCCGATCGTATGGTATACCGATGGCGAAAAGTTTTTCCCTATTGCTGTTGAACAATATATATCCCAATGCAGTTTGTGGGCAAAACGAGAGGATGAGCCAGCAAAATTAATTTATCCTCAAGGGGAATTATCGGTCGAAACTTTACGCACCCCTCAAGATGACCAGCCAGGAACCATTTTTTTTCTGAAATTTATTGAACCGCTTGATCTGATCGAATTAGCCAGGTATTCTATCGATCAAGCGATAAGTTCAATTTCGCATAGTGATGTAAAACATCGTTTTCGTCGCGGTATTGGACGTTTAGCGCGGGTTGGTTATAGCTCGCGTTTGATTGATTCTTTATATTCATTGACCTTGTTTTTTCGAGGCCGAGTACCTGGCGATACAGCAGCCGCGGCTGCATTGGCGTACCAAAAGATACAGGCAGCATGCGGTAAATTTACTTGTTATGGGCGAGTATTAAGAGAAAACGGTTGGATTATCCTGCAATACTGGTATTTTTACCCATTCAATAACTGGCGTTCGGGCTTTTTTGGCGTCAATGATCATGAGGGGGATTGGGAGATGGTCTGCATATATTGCTCAGAAGCAAAAAGAAAGAATGCGGATGAAACACCAGTACAGGCAGAATGGGTGGCTTATGCCTCTCATGACTTCTCAGGGGACGATCTGCGCCGTCACTGGCAAGACCCAGAAGTAAAGAAAATGGGCGATCACCCAATCATATTTGCCGGCGCCGGAAGCCATGCCAGTTATTTTTCTTCAGGAGAATATCTTTCAGAATTAGAATTGCCGTTTTTATCGATTTTTGTCAAATTTGCAGATTATTTAGAAAAAATTTGGATCAATACTCTAAAACAAGCCGGCGTGAGAAAAACAGCCAGTAATTTCAATGTGTTCCGTGTTCCGTTTGTGGATTATGCCCGCGGGGATGGTAAATCTATTGGGGCTTACCAGGATTGTGATTGGCAGTTAAAAAAATTCGATGAAAATACTCCATGGGCGGTAAATTATCGCGGTTTATGGGGACTTTATGCTCAAGACCCCATTGCCGGAGAAAATGCGCCAGCAGGTCCGGTGTACAACCGGGACGGCAGTGTGCGTCGTTCCTGGTATGATCCCTTGGGTTGGGCGGGATTAGATAAAGTTCCTCCTATGCCATTGGCGCATAGCTTCCTTAACGAACAGAGAATGCACCTGTTAACCCGGTGTCAGGAATTAAAAAATATTATCGATCAAAAAAGTGAATATCTATACCGATACGGGGTGGAGGCTGAAGCCCTCCAGGGACATTCTCACCTGGAACAATCATCCAGAATAACGATTGAGAAAATTACCCTTCTCTCAGCAGAGATCAAAGAACTTCGTCAGGAAGCGGCTGAGCAAATTTCCAAACTTGAAGCCCTGGATATCTATGATGAAAAACTGAGGCGCGGCGAACCATATTCAATACGAGGCCATATCCGCCGCCCACACCAACCATCACCCCCAACTCACGCCCGGTTAAATCTTATGGCAGAATTATTAGCCGCTGGAAGTATCGGATTTTTAATGATCGGGATAGTCGGTATTATTATGTTTGCGCGTCAATATACGATTGTCGGATTGGCGATTATGGTTGGTTTCCTATTATTTATGGAAGCCAGTTTCCGGCGCCGCCTACCCGGATTAATATCAAGCGTTACAGTGGGATTAGCGATCATAGCTGCATTGGTGATCATCTATGAATTTTTCTGGCAAATGGTCGTCATCGCTGTATTAACCGCGGGTGTTATTATTATTTGGGAAAACTTACAAGAAATAAGATTTTAGCTTTAATGAATTATTCTTTTGATGAAGAACGTGTATTTAGATTATCATAAATAATGGATCTACGAAAATCAGTCTTTTTAAATGAAAAGATCACTAACATTTTATACTTTTGCACACTAATCCGTTGAATATAAAATTCATGAGGGGAAGAAAATTTCTTGATTTCATTAAGTATACTGAAATTTGTTGTACATTTTAATTATCTCAAAAGTAGAATTAAGATTTCCATAACCAATAGATAAATCCCATTATTATTCTTTCTCTTGCCAAGAAAATGGTTTCGATTATAATAGAACATATATTCTAGCGTGATAGACAGGTGGAAGTGAGGAAAAAATGGATCATATTGTTTACCTGGATGCACAGACCAAAGAATTAGAGAACCTTTTATCAGGGAAAAAAGTCATGATTATTCGAGGGGCTTCAGGGAGAAAAATGCCTCATGGTAGGGTCGCCAAGGGGGATTGTTTGTATTTCATACGAAACAATGCAGAAGGTTTGGTTCGAGCAAAAGCCATTGTATTATCTGCTTTCCATTCGGAAAAAATGGCGGAAGAAGAATCAAGACAACTGGTGTTAAAACATCAGGATAAATTATGTTTAACAGAGAAGCAAAAATCTCGATGGGCTGGAAAAAGATATCTCGTCCTGGTAGAGGTCACCGATGTAACGGAAATACCCCCCTTCAGTATTGATAAAAGTCAATATGGCAATATGGATGACTGGCTGCTGGTTGAAGATATAGACAAAGTGAAAACGAAGTGATCAACGAAATACAACTCCAATTAACCCCACCGGTTCCCTTTAGTTTTTCGGGTACCGTTGGTTCGCATGGCTGGGTGGACCTGCTGCCCAATGCATGGGATGCCGAGACAAAATCGATGCGGCGGGTCGAAAAACTGTCTTCAGGGAAGGTGGTGAAGCTGATCATATTCGAAGAATGCAAAGAGGAGGTTACCCCAGTCATTGGGGTGAATGTTGAATCCCAAGGAATACTATTAGAGCATGAAATAACTGAAATTCGAACCAGGGTAAGTGATATGTTGAGGCTGGATGAGGATTTATCGGAATTCTATTCCCTTTGTGCTCGACGTGGCGCGCCGTGGGATAAAATTACGAAAGGCTTAGGGAGGATGTTACGCGCCCCCACATTTTTCGAGGATGTGGTGAAAACGATCTGCACTACCAATGTTCAATGGGGGGGCACCAAGGGCATGGTTAAACGATTGGTCGAGGTTTATGGAGAGCCTTACCCCAACGATGAGACTATGCACACTTTTCCATCACCGGAGATCATTGCCACAGCGCCATTTGATGATTTTCATGGTTACGTTCGGATGGGATATCGGAGCGATTACGTTCATTTATTATCCAAAAGAATTGCTTCCGGCGAGTTGGATTTGGAATCTATAAAAACATCTTCGTTGCCAACTTCGGAATTGAAAAAGCAATTATTATCCATTAAGGGCGTAGGGAATTATGCGGCCGCGAACTTGTTGATGCTCATTGGACGATATGACGAATTGGCTATCGATTCCATCTTTCGCACATATATGAGAGAACGATATTTTAAGGGAGTACTACCTTCTGATAAAGAGGCTGCTTTAATCTACGATGATTGGGGGAAATGGAAATATCTGGCATATTGGTTCGAGATTTGGGAATATTATAATAATCAATCGCCTCCGCAATCTGAACAATCCTCGTAACTTGTTGGTATAAAACATAGAGATTTCAAACTATAAAAACACGAATAAATCATGCAGTTATCTTGCAGGAGGTGAGGCATGAGTATGGCATCGCAACATTTCTCGTTGAAGGAATTGGCGGACGGTGTATATGCCGCTATTGCCTCCGACTCTGGCGGGGCATTCAGCAATGCGGGAATCATCGACCTGGGAGATTCTACCCTGGTGTTTGATACCATGAACACGCCTGTGGCTGCCAGCGATTTAAAATGCGCTGCAAAAGAACTCACAGGGCGTTCAGTCTACTATGTCGTTAATAGCCACTGGCACGCGGATCACTGGATGGGGAATCAGGTGTTTGATCAAAGGGCCATGATCATTTCTACCCCGGAAACACTTGAATTAATGCGCTCCGAATTGGATGACATCCTTGAATCTCAAAGGGACTATTCGGGTTTCCAAAAAGAAATCGAAGATTACGAAAAAATATTTCAAGTTGAGAGTGACCCACTGCGAAAAGAAGTATTAAGATCAACCATCTCAAGATGGCGTTTTGAATTGGAAGCCTTACCCGGGTTAGAACCACGTCTGCCAAATATGACTTTCGAAAAAATGATCACGCTTCATGGTAAACGCAGACAGGCGGAATTATACAACGCCGGAAAAGGGCATACCGTTAGTGATGTGTTTTTAGTGTTATCCGAAGAGCAAATTGTGTTTTGGGGGGATTTGGGATTTTTTTCCTGTCAGCCGTATATGGCTTCCTGCGATTTGGAAGGCTGGAAATCGCAGATCCTTTCTATGACACAGTCGTTGTATAAACACTTTATTCCGGGTCATGGTCCGCTTGGCAATCAAATGGACTTACGTCTGGAACATGAATATATTGTGACCCTGGAAGAAAAAGTGAGGCGGGCATTTCAGGATGGTGTAAGTGTGGAGGCGGCTTTATCACAGATTTCCTTGCCCGATCCTTTTAATGATTGGATCTACAATGGAGCACACCGATTTGAAGCGAATGTACGGTTTTTATATGAGTATTTTAAGGAAGAACAAGAATAGAGAAATTATGATGTTTGTAACGACTAAAGCTGTTACTTCTAATTCTTCTTGTTTAATACTAATTAACCACCACAATCTTCATTGTTATTTTGGAAATTTTTGGTATGAAAATACAGCCGTTAAAATTTAAGAAAATAAATTTTATCTGGATATGCATTATCCTTTTTGGGGTAACAGGGTGTAAACAGGTGGCGCCTTCATCTGGTTCACTCGACACACTTAAACTGATCGATGATTTCCCACTCTATACCATGCATTATCAAGGCGAATATTCATTATCAACAGACATCCCAATAGCTATATCAAGGTATCGTCAATCGATAACCCTGGCAGAACAGCGTGACTCTCCGTCCCACCACTGGGGTTGTTCACTTTTTGCTGCCTTAGGAGACCCGGATAATATTATTTATGGCAGAAATTTCGATTGGCATCCGAGCCCGGCATTGCTGTTGTTTTTTAAACCTGCCCGAGGTTATGCTTCTGTATCCATGGTGGACATTGCCTATTTGGGATTTGAAGGTGAGCGAGCAAAAAAAATATTAGAATTACCAATCAAAGAACAGCAAGCTTTATTAGATTCGCCCTCGCTTCCCTTCGATGGTATGAATGAAAAAGGTCTGGTGGTTGGGATGGCTTCTGTCCCATCGGGAAATATGCCCGATGATCCGATGAAACCTTCAATAGACTCTTTGTTCGTTATGCGTGAAATTTTAGATCACGCCTCCATTGTTGAAGAAGCGGTAGAAATATTGAAGAAATATGATATCGATATGGGGTCTGTGCCCTTACATTATCTCATTGCCGACATAACGGGGAAAGCAGTATTGGTGGAGTTTTATCAGGGTGAAATGATCATTGATTATAATGAAGAACCCTGGCTTGTGGCAACCAATTTTATAGTAGCTTCTGCGGGAGATTCACCCCAAGGACAATGTCAGCGGTATGATTTGATCTATAACACGCTTGATGGAAACCGGGGCATAATAATACTAAACCAGGCTATGAATATTCTTAAAATGACCTCTTCCAGCGATCCCACCTATGGAACGCAATGGTCTGTGGTGTATGACAGCACCTCAGGGGATATTTCGGTCGTGCTTGGTCGTAACTATCATGAATTATTCACTTTCAATATCAAGGATGAATACAATGCAGATTCCAACGATTAAAACTGATCGGTTGATCTTACGTGGGTTTGAGGCGACAGATTCCGAAGCTTTATTCCATATCTTAGGACAAAAAGATATCTTACGTTATTTCCCCAATCCTACTTCACCTCCCCAAGAAAAAGTAGAAGGATTAATTCGTAACCAGTTGGTGCAGTGGGAGCAATACGGTTATGCCTGGTGGGCGGTTACTTTACCGGCTGACTCTGCTTTTCTGGGTTGGTGTGGATTGCAATATTTGCCCGAAACGGATGAGACTGAAGTTGGATATCTGTTAGGCAGACAATGGTGGGGAAAGGGATATGCCTCTGAAGCCGCGTATGCTTCTTTGGTTTTTGCTTTCAACGATTTGGATATGGAACAAATAATCGCCTTGGTGCATCCTGAAAATCAGGCTTCTATCCGGGTGATCGAAAAGACCGGGATGTTTTTTGTGGATGCTAAACAATACTTTGGCATGGACATGCTGCGATATCGAATAACCAAAAGTCAATTTATAAATGATCGGCATTGAGGAGAAACCATTATGACCAACACAAAAATCCTGATTCTTAAGGGAAGCCCACGCGAAAAGGGAAACAGTGCTATTCTTGCCGAACGGGTTGCAGAAGGGGCGCGCTTGATGGGAGCGGAGGTGGATAGTATTTACCTGCATGCCATGGATATCCGCGCTTGTGATGCCTGCGAAGCTTGCCATGAAAATGAGGATGGTTTATGTATTATCCAAGATGACATGCAAGACCTCTATTCGAAAATTGACCAGGCAGATGTCATTGTGATCGCCAGCCCGGTGTACTGGTTCACTGTAAGCGCTCAAACTAAATTGTGCGTTGACCGATGGTATGCCTATAGCGGTAAAACGCCTAATATTCTGAAACAAAAAATCTTCAGCTTGATCCTGGTTTATGGCGACAGCGATCCATACTCTTCCGGTGGGATAAATGCGATCCGTTTTTTCGAAGACATGTGTCGTTACCTGGGAGCGCCAATCGCGGGAATTTTATATGGCAGCGCTGATGAGGCTGGCGATATCTTGAAGCAAGAAGCATTACTAGGCAAAGCATTCCAGTTAGGGAAAAAATTGGCGAGTGTATAGAAATCGGAGAATCAGGTATTAGGTATAAAGCGATTTGGAAAAAGGATATCAGGAAAGTACCCGTAGAAGTGAAAAATATTTTCGCTTATCCATATCCCTTATACCCAATACCCTGATACATCTTATTGATTTTGGTAATTTCCGGCATATATCTGATGGAGGTTAGAGATGAATAAAATGTTATCCTTTATATGCATGATCATAATCATAATGGCTTTAGTATTGGGAGGCTGTTCTTCAAAACCTGAACCTGTTTCAGCAACACCCTCTTCTCCAACCTCCACCGTTGAAACTGCTACCACCAAAACTGAAATCCAAGATATCGATTCATTTTTCAACCAAACTTACTTTACCTTGTGGGGCAGGGATCCTGAAACGGTGACAATTTTGGGATTAGCCTCGGTATTTTCCCAGAATAATGACCAGTTGACGGATATCTCCGATGAATACATCCGCGAGACTCAGTCCCTGGAAAAAGAAACATTAGCCCAGTTGAATGAATATGATTGGGCATCATTAACTGCCGACCAACAAATGACTTATGATGTTTTTAAATGGTATTTAGAGGATCGGATTCGCAGCCATGAATTTATGTACAACGATTATCCGGTCAATGTAACCGTTTTTAGTGTTCACACCAGCCTGCTTGATTTGTTCACCGAGTACCAACCGATGGAAACAGCCAAAGATGCGCAGGCTTTTATCGCACGATTAACACAGGTCGATCAAAAAATGACCCAATTAGTGGATGGGTTGAATCGACGAGAAGAAGCGGGGGTAATATTACCTAAATTCTTGCTGTCGTGGGTGAATCAGGAAATCAACCAAATTGCTTACAACGATGCCCGATCGACCCCCTATTATCAAACCTTTGAAGCAAAATTGGATGATATATCGGGTGTAAGTGAAACGGAAAAAGAGCAATTATTGACCGAGGCAGCAGATGCAGTCACATCTTCAGTACTGCCTGGCTATCAGAAGCTGGCGGATTGTTTAAATGGTCAACTGGCAAAAGCGACCAATGATGGCGGGGTGTGGAAATTTCCCAAAGGTGAGGGGTATTATGCTTATATATTGCGCCATTACACAACCACCACACTGAGCGCCGATGAAATTCACGCATTAGGATTGGAACAGCTTGAACGCATCCACGCTGAAATGCGGGTGATATTTGACCAGTTGGGTTATCCACAAGAGGCTGATCTGCCGACTTTGTTCGAGAAAGTCGCCCAGGATAGCGGTATGGCGTCTGGCGACGAGATGGTAGGTATATTTGAGGGATTAATCGAAGGAACAGAACCATTTTTGGATCAGGCATTTGATATTCGACCAAGGGCAGATGTCATCGTTCAAGGTGTCGATTATGGCGGTTATTATATGCCGCCGGCAGTGGACGGTTCCCGCCCGGGGATATTCTATGCCACGCTAAGTGGTTCAGAGCCTAAGTTCAATATGCCTTCATTACTGTATCACGAGACAATTCCGGGGCATCACTTCCAAATAGCCATCGCTCAGGAGCTTGACCTCCTTCCTTTGCGCCGCACTATGGATTTCACGGCTTATGCAGAGGGATGGGCGCTTTATGCCGAACGCTTGATGTCTGAATTGGGGGCGTATGAGGATAATCCTTATGGCGACCTGGGGCGTTTGCAGTATGAGGCTTTCCGGGCGGCTCGATTGGTGGTGGATACAGGAATCCATGTCAAAAAATGGGATTACAACCGGGCGCTTGAATTCATGGTGCAAAACAGCGGCTTGAGCCAGGATCAAATGCAATATGAAGTCAGCCGGTATATGTCTATACCGGGTCAATCGACAGCTTATGAGGTTGGGTTGATGCAATTCCTGGCATTACGTCAAAAAGCACAAGAGGCTTTAGGTGATCGGTTCGACCTTAAGGAATTTCACAACGCCGTATTGCTGAACGGCGCGGTACCCCTTGAGGTTCTGGAGGTCTTGGTGGATAATTATATTCAGGAGACATTAAGCGGATGAGGTCTATCAACCGGCGCGGTTTTTTACGCATGACAGGCGTTTGGGGGAAGGCAGCCGGATTATCCCTGTTTCTAAAAGCCTGTGCAAAAGTTGGTATTCCTACCCCGCCGGTTGATTCACCTATTGAAACACAAGAACCGTTTTTAACCGAAAAAATCCCAACAACTGAATCTTTATTGGAAAGCCAGACTCCCACACCTGGTCCTTCGACCATGCCGGCATCCACCCTTACTCCCGATCCGGGAAGAATTGCCCTGGTAAAAACCATGGATCGTGGAGCGGGAGTACGCCAGGCAATCGATTTGTTGGGAATACATCCAATAAAAAACAAGCGTGTTTTTCTTAAACCCAATTACAACAGCGCTGACCCCGCACCCGGCTCCACACATGCAGACGTGTTACGTTCGCTGGCATCCTGGCTGGTGGAAAGCGAAGCGCAATCCATTACTTTGGGAGAACGCAGCGGCATGGGTGATACGCGCCAGGTTTTACAGCAGCTCGGTGTGTTCGATATCGCCGATGAATTTAGCATGACAGTGATCGTATTGGATGACCTGGCTGCCGATGGCTGGGTAAAGTTCGCACCCCAAGGCAGCCATTGGCAGCGGGGATTTATATTTCCCCGCGCCTGCCTGGAGGCGGACATCATCGTTCAGGCTTGCTGCCTCAAGACGCATCAATATGGCGGGTATTTCACGATGTCGCTCAAGAATTCGGTCGGTTTGGTAGCCAAATACGATCCGGTTGATGGTTATAACTATATGACCGAACTCCATTCTTCCGGCGATCAAAGAAAGATGATTGCGGAAATCAATACTGTATACCAGCCAGCTTTGATTGTGATGGACGGGGTGGAGGCTTTTGTGAGCGGGGGTCCGGCAGTAGGGAAAACAGTTCAACCCGGCGTTATACTGGCAGGGGCTGACCGGATTGCTATCGACGCGGTGGGGGTGGCTATTCTGAGATATTATGGAACCACGCCGCAGGTAAGTGAAGGCAAGATTTTCGAGCAGGAGCAAATCACCCGGGCGGTGGAATTGAGGCTGGGCGTGGATTCGCCTGAAAAAATTTCGTTTGTCACGGGGGATGAAAGCAGCGCGGGATTTGCGGAAGAGTTAAAACCTTTGTTGATTTAAGGCGGGTTGCTCGAATTGATTTATGCCTCAATTAGTAAAATATGTCTATTATATAACTGTAGATGGGATCGCCGATCCCATCTACAGTTATATGGACTGTTCATTGTTGACTTCAATATCCTTCGTAACCTTGGGATATGTGCTTTGGGTGCGGACCCCCTCCCTGCCCTCCCCCATTTTAAAGAGCGAAAATGGGGGAGGAAATTATGCGGGGCATCCATATTGAAGAGCGAATATGGGGGAGGAAATAATACGGGGCATCCATATTGAAAAGCGAAAATGGGAGAGGATAGTTACCAAAAGCGACGATCCTGCTTTCCTGCCTTCCTTATAAATTAGGTATCAGGTAATTCGGTATTAGGGATTAGTATCTGATAAGATTTCTGATTCCCTAATTACCCTATTACCCGATTACCTTATACCTTGCTCAGCTCAACAGAATTTCCGCATATGCCTGTAATGCCTGGTAATAGGACAAAATGCTGGGGATGTAGTGCCGTTCGTTGGCAGCGTGCGGACCGATGCCGGTTTGCCCCCACACCACGCCCTGTCCCTGGGGGGCAAAGCGGGCGCTGGTGCCGGGCAGTTTACGACCCAGTTTGATTTCCGCGCCGGAGCATTGTTCCACCGCCTTCACCAATGATTGCAGATAGGGATTGGACTCGTGACAGGTGATGCCGTTTTCCTTGACCGAAATAACCAGATCCAGGGATTGCTCTTCGCATAGTTTGGTCAGGTCGGTTTCGAATGCCGCCAGGTTGTCTTCATGGATGGGGCGGATCTCGACGCCCAGCACGCCTTCACCGGCGGTGATATTGTAGATGCCCGGCGTGCCAACCTGAATGAACGGGAATTTGGCTTGCGATTGCCAGCCATCGGAGCTTTTCAAAGTAAAGTATTTTTCCATCAATTCCGAAATGCCACTGCGCGCCAGCAGCAAACGCTCGGTTAAATCGGTGGGCAGGGATTTGCCATTCGCCGGTTTGGCTGCGCTAACGCCGGAATGCATTTTTTGACCGCGGGCGATGATGTCGAAGCGCATCACGCCCCGGTTGCGGTTACAGATTTCGCCCCATAATTCATCGCCTTTTTCGCCGGTGCGTTCTCCGGCAATCATGATTTTCGGCAGACAATCTTCACCGAAGGGAGAATTTCCATTTGAAAAACCATTGGGCATGTTTTCACCGCTAGCCAGGGCTTTCAGGACATGCGGTGTGCCCATCGGTTCGCTTTCGCCGTTTTCCTCGTTCCCGATTAACAATAAGTTGATTGGCGGGAGTTTACCGCCTTTGCGCAGCGTATCTTTCATCCATACCAGATAGGTGGCGACCACAGTTTTCATGTCCGCCGCGCCGCGTCCCCACAGATAATCGCCGTCGATGCGCGGTTCGAACTGGCTGTCATCCGGGTCGGGCGGTACCACATCGAAGTGCCCGGACAGCATTACAGGGGCGCAGCAATTGCCGGGGAAGTTGATCAATAAAGCCGGGTATTTATCCTTATCAAAATAGAGTACATCCAACCCGTAATCACGAACATAATCGAAAATGAAGGTCGAGGCGCGATGAACTTCCTTTAAACGTTCGCCGACCATGGTGACCGATGGGATGCGGATGAGTTTTTGCGCCAGGTCTACAATTTCGCTGGTCTTATCCGGATAGCGCAATTCTATGTATGCATCCGGTCGGCGGCGGAAGCGCTGGGGGGCTTCTGCATCCTGTCGGGCATCATCACGGGCGCGGTGCAGGAAATCGCTGAACTTGTTTTCATCGCCTTGCAGGCTGTGGTAGTTTTCCACAATGCGTTCGATATCGCTTTTTACCTGGGTTTCGCGTTCTTCTGCCAGGGTTTGAAGCAGCGACAAAGGCACAATGTCGCTGTTTCCTAATTCTTTCGATAAACGCATGCGCAGCGCCTCGGCGGTGTTGGGTGCCCCGGTTGCCATTTCCTTAAGTGGGGTGAGAGCTTCGACGTAACCCAAAGCTTCAGCCAGAGGGTGAACTTGTTCCAGAGTCCAGCGCAGAAAATCCCGCATCCCGATAGGCTTAGCAGTGAAGGGATTTTCAATTTCACCGCGTAAACCGTAGCGGGCAGCCAGGTCTTCATTGCGACGCGCTCTGCTGATGTCTTCGCGATCGTAGCGGAAAGCGCGGGCAAAATCGGGGTCGGCATAAAAGCGGACCAGGAGCAGGTGTTTCAGCAAAAGGTTGGCGATGTCCAAATCCAGGGAATGACCGCCTTCATCGGTGCGGATTTCAACCCTTGCCATGGGCAGGTCGATACGGGCTAACAGGTTTTGGATTTCGATATCGTGGGCGATTTCTTCCACCTGAATGGTCTCTCCAGCTGCGTATAGACCGCGGGCGTAGAGATCGTGCAATTGTTTACTGGTCATCAGAATCAAGCGCTCGACCGGCTCGGCAAACGAGCGGGCGCGGACGGGAGTCCAGTTATTGTTACCAAATCGCACTCCACTGCGCACCAGATCGTAGGATATTCTCAGGTAATCTTCCAGCGAACGGTACAGGTCGGGTACATCTAATGATGGGGGATTAGGGAAGGTAAGATTGCGCACTGAATCAAATTCGGTCACCACTACTTCGTAATCGCCGTCTTTGGGTCGGGCAGCCAGGGGGGTCGAGGCGCTGGTGGCGATGAACAATGCTGTGAAAGCCCGCATTAATCGGGTGGCGGTGATGTAAAACTGGCTTTTGAAATTATCCAGATGATGATCGCCCCTTTCGGAAGCCGGCAGATACATGAAATCCCATACGAACAATGGATCGGGCAGCGACAGGTTAGTGTGAATTCCAGTGGTAGCTAATTTATTGCCGTATAGGTCGACGCAGTGTTCAAGATAGCGCCTCTTTGCCAGATGCCACGACCCGGGAATGGAATGGTGGTTTACCTCGGTAGGCAGCCATAGGTTGCCATGCCAGTAGTATAAATGTTCATTATAAAGTGCGCCAGCTTTATGCATGGCATTGATGAGTATGCCTTCAAAAAGACGAGCTTCGTAAACTGCGCCGAGAGGGTCGAAATATGGACGGGTAGCCCATTCGATCATCCAGTTGAACACTTCGAGCTGGCTATATTCCTTCGACCAGGGAGAAACACAATCGTCGCGTAAAAAATCCACAAACGATTTCTGGTCGGGACCAGAACCCACGGTCATTAAGGGACGGCACTGACTGTCTAACAGGTTCCACTCCAATTCGAAACCGCACAACCCGCCGCTTGGTTTGAATTTTTGAGCCGATTGCGTTGCCAATCGAAATTTTTCAGCGAATAAAACAGGATCGTACATTTGGGCTACCTCCGAAAGAAGAGTGAGTGTTGGATAGGTAAGAGGTGGTTTGTTCGTCTATCTCTATTTTTTCAATGCTTCAAGACCATCCAGGAGTCGTTGCGCTGCGCCTAAGGTGCGTTCCACCGGTGTGGCGTAGGAGAAACGCACCCACTCGCCGCCATAAGGTGAGAAAAACGCGCCGGGCACAACCGCAACCCCCACTTCTTCAGCCAGGTATTGACCCAGTGGTTCGGTGTCTTCCCAGCCGCGCGCTTTCAACCATTCACCCACATGGATAAAAGCATAATAGCCTTTTCCGATGATATAAGTGAAATTGTGTTTATCTAAAAATTCTTTCAACACCTTGCGGCTGGCATTGGTCGGTTCTGCAATCGTGCGAACAGCATTTGCATACCCCATTTCGTAGGCGGTCATGGCAACCGCCAATGAATAGAAGGAGGGCATGACAGTATGTGAGGCACGCGCCACAATATACTTTACAAAGTTTTCGTTGGCGATCATATGACAATTGCGGATATTAGAACCACCCAGACTCTTCGTAATGCCATCCAGGAAGATCAAACGCTCGCGTTCTGCCGGTTCGAAAAGGCGCAAGAAGGCATTCAGGTTCATGGGTTGTTCGTCAGTGACATAGTGATACATCCAATCGAAGAGTACGAAAGCTACCCCGGCATCCAAAGCGGTTTTTGCCAGAGCTACCTGTCTCTCCGGGGTGATGGTCAGCCCGGTGGGATTGTCGGGGCAGGTGATCACCAATCCGGCAACCTTTCTGCCGCTGCTTTCGGCAAAGCGCACGCATTCCCTGATCGAATCTTCAGAATATGCCCAACCTTCTTCCGGTTTTCCCGGCGCCCACATCACATTCGCGCCAATCCCGTATGGACCCCAGTTGTAAGAAATCCAGGGTACCCGCGAGACGACCAGGGCGTCGCCGATGCGGCCATGACCTAGCGCCAACATCGCCTGATAGGCTTTAACCAGCGCATCTCGCCCGCCCTGGGTACCGATCACATTGGCGGGGGTTATCCCCAGGTCGGCATCTAATTGCCAATATTTTTCGATGACACATTTGCGGAAATCGTTGGTGCCAAAAGGCATATCATAAGCGGTGCCATGCTCGATCTGCTTTTGGGCGGCAATTTCTAATATTTCCTTGGGAATACCCGGAAGACTGGCGCCGCCATCCCCCTGGGATGCATCGTAGATCGGTGAATCGGGGTATTTTGCCGTATAAACTTTCAGCGCTTTATTGATCAGGAACATCCGGGAGGGGGGGATATCTGCCATGCTTTGCAGGTAATTATTAACCGGGGTTAAGTTTTCCTGCGGGACGGCGTAGGTAGGAACATCGGGTGAGACAAGGTTTTGCATGGTTATTTTCCTTTCGATATTTAGAAAAAGCCCCGCATTTGGCGGGGCTTTGGTTTCTTTTCAGCTGTCCTAGCAAGTGCATTTCATTTAGCGCGCCTGCCTGGTTGCAACCACAAACCCCACCACGTTGGAACAACGGGTAGTAGTAGTAGAGTTGGTAGTATTAGCATCCACAATTCGGGTAACCATATCGGGCGCAACTATACCACTTCGTCCAACAACCGTCAAGTCATTCAGGGGATGTTTGTTAATATTTAAGAAAATTTATGTAACCCATTGACGGATACCCGCCTGGCTGGTAAAATCCTGCCCAATATGAAAATGTCTTTTGTTTCGTTACGCGCCCGTCGTATGCGCCCATTTCTCTCCGAGAAGATCGGGAGCTTTTGATTTGGACGATGGCGTAAGCGGAAAAACGCATAGACATTGACTGGTAATATCAAACAGCCCTCCTTCTCGGAGGGCTGTTTTTATTTATCTCCCTTTGGATTTTCCCCCGTCCGGCTGATCGTGACTAACAGTAATCAAGGTGCGGAATGGGAAGACTTAAGGGGGAATATAAACATAGGAGAAATTATGAATACAAAACCGCAATCCAAAGTAAAAAAAATCGTACTTGCCTATTCGGGTGGTCTGGATACATCTGTGATCGTCCCCTGGCTCAAGGAAAATTATGGCTGTGAAGTGATTTGCTTTTGCGCCGATGTAGGGCAGGGCGATGAAGACCTGACCAAGCTGGAAAGCAAAGCCATTGCCAGCGGGGCGAGTCAATTGATTGTCCATGATATGGAAGAAGAACTGGCTTCCGATTACCTGTTCCCGATGTTGAAGTCCGGAGCAGTTTACGAACATAAATATCTATTGGGTACTTCCATTGCCCGTCCTTTGATCGCCAAGCACCTGGTTGAAGTTGCTCATGAAACCGGGGCAGACGCTGTGGCACATGGCGCAACCGGAAAAGGAAACGATCAAGTTCGTTTTGAGTTGACGGTGATGGCACTCGATCCGCGCTTGAAGATCATTGCCCCCTGGAGAGAATGGGATATTCGATCGCGGGAAGATGCCATTGAATACGCCAAATCCCATAATATCCCGGTGAACGTGACGGTAAAATCGATCTATAGCCGCGATTCGAACATGTGGCATCTATCCCACGAAGGTGGAATATTGGAGAATCCCTGGAATGAACCTGATGAATCGATGCACCAGATCAGTGTGTCACCGGAAAATGCCCCCGATCAACCGACTTATGTTGAAATCGAGTTCGAGACTGGCACACCTGTGGCGGTGGATGGCAAGAAAATGTCACCGGCGAATATTGTTTATTATCTCAATAAAGTGGGCGGCGCCAACGGGATTGGACGGGCGGACCTGGTGGAAAATCGTCTGGTGGGGATGAAATCGCGCGGCGTCTACGAAACACCTGGCGGTACGATTTTATTGGCAGCCCATCGTGAACTCGAGTCGCTGGTATTGGACCGGGAAACGATGCACTTTAAGAGTATGATGGCGGTGAAATACGCCGAATTGGTATACAATGGGTTGTGGTTTACTCCGTTGGTAGAGGCGTTGAATGCCTTTGTGGACAGTACACAGGGACCGGTGACGGGTGTTGTGAAATTGAAACTCTATAAAGGAAATATCATGGTCGCCGGGCGCAAGAGTCCCTTTAGTTTGTATCGAGAGGACTTTGCCACCTTTGGGCAGGAAGATGTTTACGACCAATCGGATGCAGAAGGCTTTATCCATCTGTTCGGGCTGTCGCTGAAGGTGAGAGCGCTGAATAATCTGCCGATCTCTGGATTGAACATGCCCAAACCGGATTACAGCCGGTTCAAGAGGGATTAAAGGGTGAAGAAGACCCCCACCCCAACTCCTCTCCCGTAAGCAATGGAAGGGGAATGTGATCTTTATGGGAAATATTTTTTAAGGATTGCTGATATTCGGGTTTGAGTTGATAATTATAGAAAATTTGTATAAAAAATAAACCCCACCCCTGACCCTGGGGTTGTCAAAAAAGTCAAAAATGTCATGTTGCACGAAGTGTGTTTCACGAAGCGAAGCGAAACATCTAACTGATAATGTAAAGACTCTTCGCTTCGTTCAGAGTGACAGCGTTCTTTTGGGACAGCCCCAGGGATTGGGGTAGGGGTAAATTGTGAGGAATCTTATGACACTATGGGGTGGACGCTTCAAGGGAAAATTGGATCAAACAGCCTGGGTGATGAATGCTTCACTGCCTTTCGATCAGCGATTGGCATCGCAGGATGTGCTCGGCTCGATGGCCTGGGCAGGTGCTTTGATGAAGGCGGGAGTGTTGAGTATTGTGGAAACAGCCACGATTACCACCGGTTTGGAGACTATCCTGGCGGAATTCGAAAGTGGTGATTTTGCCTTCTCTGAAAACGACGAAGATATCCACACAGCAGTGGAACGGCGGTTGGGCGAATTGATCGGCGCGGTTGCAGGTAAGCTGCACACCGGACGCAGCCGCAACGATCAGGTGGCTACCGATTTTCGACTGTGGTTGCTGGATGAAATCCCCGGGTTGGATTCAGCTCTCCAAAACCTGCAAAAAAGCCTGGTCGAGCAGGCAGAGGCTAACCAGGAAACGCTCATACCCGGTTATACCCATATGCAGCGCGCCCAGCCAATAACCCTGGCGCATTGGTTCCTGAGCCATTTCTGGGCATTGCAGCGTGACAGGGAGCGGCTGCTCGATCTGTGCAAACGCACATCCGTGATGCCTTTAGGCAGCGGTGCCTTGGCGGGTACGGCTTTCCCCATCGACCGAGAGGCGCTGGCTGAAAGCCTGGGTTTCGATATGATCAGCCCTAACAGCCTGGATGCGGTATCAGACCGGGATTTTGCGGCTGAGTTTTTGTTTTGTGCTGCCATGACGGGCGTTCATATCAGCAAATTGTGTGAGGCGGTGGTGCTGTTCAGCAGCGCAGAATTTGGCTTTTTCGAGCTTTCGGATGCATACTCCACCGGTTCCAGCCTGATGCCGCAGAAGAAAAACCCCGATCTGTTCGAGCTGGGGCGGGGTAAAGCCGGGGTGTTGGTGGGGTTGCTGAGCGGCTTATTGACCACCCTTAAAGGATTGCCTTCAACGTATGACAAGGATTTACAGGAGGATAAGGTACCGGTCTTCCAGGCGCTGGATACACTGCTTGCGGTGCTTCCGGCTTTGGCAGGGGCGATTGCCACGATAACCGCCAGGCACGAGAAGATGAGGACAGCTATCGACGCTTCTATGCTGGCGACCGACCTGGCAGATATGCTGGTGGGGAAGGGGATGCCGTTCCGTGAGGCGCATGGCGTGGTGGGCAGACTGGTGCGGGAGGCGGCGGAGAAGGATGTCAGCCTGGAGCAGCAGGTGGTGGAAGAGAGACAGGCTTTGGGATTATCGGAAGGGGATGTGATCCAGTGTTTCGATCCGTTGGAATCTGTAAAAAGGAGGAATGTGATTGGCGGCGCGGCGCCAGAGGCTGTGAAAGTGCAGTTGGCGAAGGCAAAAGAATTGACAGGATGGACAGGATAGGCAGGATGACGGGATGATCTAAAAAAGGTTAATAATTATCCTATAAGTCTTCGTCTTTAATTCCTTTCCCAGATTGAAAACTTTGTCGAGCATCGGAGATGTGCTAAAAATCGTGAGTCGTATTCCAACCGGTAATTAATCCAATCATCTTCGGGTTGAAAACCGATAAGAATACCAGCCGGTTTTCCATGACGGGTGATGATTATTTTTCTGTTCCAGCTTAACTTTTCCTCACCAATATTCCCTTTTTCACATTCCCTGGTTGCCTGATAACTAATACCTAATACCGATAAGGGAACTATTCACCACCCACCCCTCACTTTCTTCACCCCCTACTATACAAAAAATTCAGCTCCTTGATTTTTTGCGCTAACTCGGGGGTCAGCGCCTCCTCTTCCAGCCGCCATGCCCAATTACCCATCGCATTGCCGGGGTAGTTCATGCGGGCTTCGTTGTCCAGGTTGAGAAAATCCTGTATGGGGGCGATGGCGAAGGTTGCCACCGATGACCACACCCCGCGTATCAAGTCCCAGGCGACCTGGCTGCCATCCCGATCCATATATTTTCGATAAAAGGCTCTTTCTTTTTCTTCCACCCGCTTGTACCAGCCGCGGGCGGTGTCATTATCGTGGGTGCCGGTGTACGCCACACACCGCTCAACGTGGTTGTGCGGCAGGAAAGGATTTTCCGGTTCGCCGGTGAAGGCAAACTGCAATACGATCATACCGGGCAACGAAAATTGGCGGCGTAAATTCACCACATCGGGCGTTATCACCCCCAGGTCTTCAGCGATGAAGGGCAGTTCACCCAATCGGTTTTGCACGGTTCGAAAGAAGTGTTTTCCAGGGCCGTCAACCCAGCGACCTTTTTCTGCGGTTGGCGCGCTGCCGGGCACTTCCCAATATCCGGCAAAACCGCGGAAATGGTCCAGGCGGATAAAATCGACCAGTTTGAGGGCAGCGGAAATGCGTTGGATCCACCAGGAATAACCGTTGCGGGCGTGTTTTTCCCAGTTGTATAGAGGGTTGCCCCACAATTGCCCGGTTTTCGAGAAATAATCCGGCGGCACACCCGCCACTACTGTAGGATATCCTTTATCATCCAAATAATAGAGGTTTCGGTGTGCCCAAACGTCGCTGCTGTCGTGAGCGACAAAAATGGGAATATCGCCGATAATACGGATATTGTGATTTACAGCATATTGACGTACGTTGTGCCATTGGCGAAAGAAAATAAATTGGTAAAACGCCTGCTGTTGAATGGCTCGACTAAATTTTTGGCGGGCGTTTGCCAGAGCTTTAGGACGTCGGTCACGCAACGAGGCTTCCCAATGCGGCCAGGGCTGCCCCTGGTGAGCTTCTTTTAACGCCATGAACAGTGCATAATCATCCAACCAGGCAGATTGTTCTTGTTTATATTGTGTGAATGCCGTTTCCAGAGTGGAATTATTGGAACGCTCGAAGTAGAAAAAGGCTTTTTCTAAAAGCGCCAACTTCCAGGAAATCAACAGGCCAAAATCCACCCGGTTTGATGAAAAGGGGGGGATGTCTTTTAGATCATCCGGGGTTAATAATCCTTCCTCGAGTAAAACCTGCGGGCTGATGAGATATGGGTTTCCGGCAAAGGTTGAGAAAGATTGGTAGGGTGAATCGCCATAACCGGTAGGCCCAAGAGGAAGAACCTGCCACAAGCGGCAACCGGCGGCAGCCAGGAAGTCGATCCAGGTTAAAGCCCCGGGACCCAAATCGCCAATGCCATAGGGAGAAAACAAACTGGTGGGGTGGAGGAGAATGCCGCCTTGACGTTCAAACTTCATGGGGTTGCCGCCTGGTTTTAATATAATCGTCTGACCGGATGGTCTTTGAAGGGAAATCGGAGGCGATGACATCCGTATCGATGATAGCTCCGGGCATGATTTCACTCAGTGGGGGGATTTGGCTGTTTTTTCCGACAGTTGTGATCACCGGTTCACCGCTGGTAAGGATACCACCTACACGGGAATTGTTGCCAATGCGCACTTTTTTATCGATCACCGCACGTTCGATGATCGCGCCGGTTTCAATATAACAATCGGTTAAGATTACCGATTCGTGAATAACCGCGCCAGCTTCCACTTTAACACCCGGAGAGAGAATGCTGCGTTCTACTCGGGCGTAGGGCGCGATTTCGCATCCGTCGGTGATCATACTGTCCATAACGCCGGCGCCGTTCGCAATACGTGCCGGTGGGCGTTCCTCGGTGCGGGTGTGAACGATCCAGGAGCGATCGTTGAGTTTTATCGATGGTTTCTCGGCTAACAAATCCATATGGGCTTTCCAATACGATTCAACAGTCCCCACATCCATCCAATAGCCGGAATATGGATAGGCGTGAACTTTAGCACCCTCATTTATCATTCGGGGCAATATATCCTTGCCGAAATCATGTGAAGAAGCAGATAACAAATGATCTTCCCATAATATTTCATCCAGGAAAGACATAGTAAAAAGGTAAACACCCATATTGACTAAATTCGAAGTGGGATGATCCGGTTTCTCCATAAAGCGTGTGACACGGTAATCTTCGCCCACCTCCACGGTACCAAAGCGAGAAGCTTCAGATAGGGGTACAGTAATGGTCGCCATGGTCAAATCGGCTTCATGATCGCGGTGAAAAGTGACCAGGACATCGTAGTTCATTTCATAAATATGGTCGCCAGAGAGAATCAAGACCAGGTCTGGCGTACTACCTTTAATGAAACGAAAGTTCTGTTGCACTGCATCCGCTGTTCCCATATACCAATCTGAGGCGCCTCGACCTTTGTAGGGGGTATAGATGCGCACACCGCCGGTGAAATCCCGCGCCAAATCCCAGGGACCACCGGAACCGATATGGTCGATCAAGGAATGCGGGCGGTATTGTGCCAGGATCATGACATCAAAAATGCCCGAGTTAACACAGTTCGAGAGCGTGAAATCGATAATTCGATATTTACCGCCAAAAGGTACAGCTGGTTTGGCGCGTTTGCTGGTGAGAATACCAAGCCGGGATCCGGCGCCTCCAGCCAGGATAACTGCACGAGTTTTCATATACCTCACTCATGTTCATTAAGCATCAATGATTTTTTGAATCTGCTTGAAATGATCTTGATAATGATAAGTGGTTGTGGACAGGAATTCTCCAAGCTGATTGTAAGTGCGTTTATGGGCGACGAAACTTTCTGGTAAATTGGAAAGCAGTGCCACGGTTTCAGCAATATTCCGCTTCAAATCTTTGATGAGCGAGCTGAGTGTGGGACAAACTTCCAGGATTGCGTTCAAGCGTTCGGTTTTATTGACATGAAAATTAAAACCGCTATCCTGATCTTCAATCATCGCCGCGATCCAGAAATGAGTATCTTTTTCTGAGGCAATCAGATGAGCTAGCACCTGTTTAATATTCCATTCTTCCGGGGCAGGATATTTTGAAGCTTTTTCATCTGATATTCCCTTAAGCGTTTGCTCCAATTGAGAAACCAGAGGTTTATACATCGCATCGACTTGGGCTGCTAAATCTTTTGCTTGGGGTGGAATATCAAAATGCAGGCGCTCGGAAAAGGTCAATTCTGTATTTTGCTTTTCTCCCTGACGGTAATAAACAACTTTCACCTTGTCGCCCACTTTATGTTCACCAATGATATCTGCGATATTTTGTGGTTTAGACAATTTTCGACCACCCATTTTTACCAAAATGTCACCGGATTGCAGCCCGGCATTTTTTGCCCCCATACCTTCGAGAACATCAATCAAGTATAAACCTTTGGTTTTTGGAAAATTATGTTGTTTGGCGGTTTCTTCATTCAGTTCCTGGACACCCAAGATTCCCATCATGGGACGGCGTAACAGGCGTTGGTCTTGCCCGATTTCAAGAGCGGTTTTTAAGTTTTCCAGGGCAACTTGCCAGCCCTGGTCAATTTGCCTGCGGGTTGATTTCCATTTGTTTCCATTGCCAATCCCACCATGAATCAATATTACCTGAACCCCCTCGGGTTTTGGCTTTATCGTCACATGGACATAGGTTTTATCAGGATCGTCTTTCCCCAACCAGGTAAACCCAACTGTTTTTTCGGGAGTTAATTCGGTATATTCGCCGCATGCAGAATATCCATTCTGCCACCAAAAATAGTAGCTTCTGGTAGGTTGTGCTTTAACCTCAGCCTGGTCACATAGCCACTCATTTAAAGCTGTGGGACTGGTGAAGGCGCGATAAGCTTCTGATGGAGTGGAATTTATGATTTGCTTGTATTTCAGGAAATCAGCTTTTCCCGGCATTCGTTACCTCCTTATTGGTGTGCTTTATCTATTCACAGCGATATTTCTTATGTTTATATGTGTGTTATTGACGATATTCACTAATCAATATACATTATTTTTTAATGTCACGCAAATAATCTCATCATATATTAAGGTGTGATGATAGTTACACGTTTTCTGTCGTATAAGGAAAAGTATAGCTGGGCGTATTGTTTTGCCGATCTTTCCCAGGAAAAATCCTGCGCCATGCCATTGCGCTGAATTACCCGCCATGTTTCCCTATCATTAAAAACCAATAAAGCTCGGCGAACAGCATTTGCCAGGTCGGAGGAATTGGCTTGTTTGAAAAGGAAGCCGGTATCGCACTTTCCCGGATCGCTATCCGCGATGGTGTCTTTTAAGCCGCCTGTGGCGCGGGCAATAGGAACACAACCATAACGCATGGCAAACATTTGAGTCAACCCACACGGCTCGTAACGAGAGGGGATGAGCAGCATATCAGCACCGGCATAGATGCGCCGGCTAAGCTGATCGTCAAAACGAATTGCCATACGCACCCGGTTTGGGTAAATATCCTCTAATTCATGGATGGTTTTTTCGATTTTTGGAAGTCCGGTGCCCAGGATAATGATTCTCCATGGTACATCTGAAAGTAATTGCAGCGTCTCGGGCAATAGATCAACGCCTTTTTGATGATCCAGGCGGGTTACCATGGCAAATAACGGGATGGTCGGATCAGGGGTAAAACCGAATTCCTTGAGTAAAGAAAGTTTATTATCCTGGCGAATTTCCAAAGTATCTTTTGTGAAATTGGCTTCGAGAGCCGGATCTCTGGCGGGGTTCCATCGATCGATATTAATGCCGTTGAGAATGCCTGAAATGGCATCCTGGCGTGTTTTCAAGAAGTCCTCAAGTCCGGATCCAAATTCGGGCGTAAGGATCTCCTGCGCGTAAGTAGGCGAGACAGCTACGATGCTATCGGCACTCCACAGTCCTAAAGGTAAAGGCATATGCCTTGCCCAGGTGGGCATTTCCGGAGTCTCCAAAGGCGGGATGTCGTATTTTTCCAGCACTTTCTCTGTCCCTTCACCTAAAAAGGGCAGGTTATGTAAACTGAGGATGGATGAAGCGTTTTTATAAAATGGGTCGTTTTGGATTTTTAAGGCATATAGTGCGATGGCGGTGTGCCAATCATTGGCGTGAATGATATTTGGCTGCCAGTTGAGAACCTTTGCCATTTCCAAGGCTGCTAATGAAAAGAAGGTGAATTTATTTCCATCTTCCAGCTTATCGCCAGAATAGACAGGGGCATCCCGGGGGATAGGTGCGCCGCAAATCAAGTACACAGGAACGCCATTCACCTTAGTAGAAAGGACTTCTGCCTGTATTGGACCACTTGAATAGGGAATATCAAATACTGCTTCATTGTGTAAGGGATAGGCCTGGCGCTGAATAGCGCCATGAAAAGGGATGATTAAACGTGCGTCGATATCTGAGAATTTGGGACGCTCATCTAATGTCAAGGCGCGCAAAGCCTGGGGTAATGATCCTGCAATATCTCCCAGGCCGCCAATTTTTACAAAAGGTTCGGCTTCGGCAGCCAGAAAAAGCACTTTGAGTCTGGTTTTTGGCATATTGTTGAACCTGAATGCGGAAAATTTTTATTATTGTACACGATAATGCCCATGCATGCGGTTGAAACTCGATTGTCTTAAAATTGTGCGGGTTGCATTGTCTTCACTACAGAATGTCATTGTGCATTTTCACAACAGTGATCCGTAAAAGGTGCGTCATTAAAATTATCTATATAAAGGTCTAATGGCAAATTCGATGACTCATCGTCAAGTCCCTGGTAGCTATTAATTTATCAGTTTTTATGAAAGTAGTTTCATCGCGATTTAAAAGGAAAAATAAGGTAAAATCGTTTGAAATTGGGATTAACATGCCATTGAAACATTACAGCATCCATGCACATTTTTACCAACCGCCTCGTGAAGACCCTTATACGGGGGAAATTCCAGACGAAGCAGGAGCCTTGCCCTATCGCAATTGGAATGAGCGCATTCATGCGGAATGTTATTTACCCAACGCCCGTATGGGGAATTTTGAACGTATCAGTTTTAATATAGGGCCAACGCTTTTTGACTGGATGTCGGAATCTCACAAGGACACAATCCGGCAAATCGTGAAGCAGGATCGGGTAAATGTCCGCAAATTCGGGGTGGGTAATGCGATCGCTCAACCCTATAATCATACAATTTTACCGCTGACAACCAACCGCGATAAAGCCACTCAAATCGCCTGGGGAATGGCTGATTTTGAGTATAGGTTTGGAAGAAAGCCGCAAGGGATGTGGTTGCCTGAAACAGCAGTGGATATGAATACGCTTGCGATTCTTGCTGACCAGGGAATCGAGTTTACTATCTTGGCTCCCTGGCAGGCGGATCGCGAAGCCATTGATCCTACCGAAGCCTACAAGGTAAAGTTACCGGGTGGACGGTGTATGACGGTTTTTTTCTATCATGCAGGTTTGAGCTGCAGTGTGAGCTTTAATCCATCCCTTACAGTCAACGCCGATGATTTTGCTATTTATCAAATATCAAAAAATTACCAATTTGAGAAATTGCAACGACAGGAACCCCAAATCATCATTTTGGCTTCGGATGGTGAATTGTATGGTCATCACCAACCTTTGCGGGATCATTTCCTGGCGCACCTGGTGAATGGCGCTGGCGTTAATGCCGGATTGTCTCTGACGTATCCTGCACTATGGTTAAGGGACAACCCGCCTCGTCGTTCTGTGGATATTCTCCCGCAAACATCGTGGAGCTGTCATCATGGTGTGGGGCGGTGGCTGGGAACGTGTTCGTGCAATCCTGATTCTTCATGGAAGACCACCCTTTATCAGGTATTCACTCGCCTGGTTCACCAGGTGGATAGTATTTACATGAACACAGTCTCACCTTACATCCCAGATGTATGGCAATTGAGAAATGATTACAGCCGCGTACTTCTCGGCGTTCAATCTATAGAGGATTTGATTTTCGAAAAATCTGGGAAACGATTAGGGGAGGATATAAACGACCAGATTTCAGCTTTATTGTTGGCTCAATTTGAACGGCAGCGTATGTTCACATCCTGCGGTTTTTTCTTTGAGGATTTCGACCGCATAGAGCCGCGCAATAACGTGATCTATGCAGCGCAGGCTGTTTGGTTAACCCGCCAGGCAACGGGAATTGACCTGCAGGGGCAATATCAAGCCGGCTTGAAGGAAGTAGTCAGTCGACGGAGTGGGATAACAGCTGCACAGGTGTTTAATGGTCATTTCAAACGCGTTGAAAGCACGTAAGTTTTATTATTTTTGTTACAAGGTTTATGAATTGAATTACTATACACAAAAAGAAATGAATAAATATTCGTAATTCAATAAAAAAAACTATGGGGCTACCCAAAAGAAGCCTGTCACCCTGAGCGGAAGCGAAGGGATTTTTTATTAAAAAAGAGAGATGTTCCGCTTCGCTTTGTGAAACACACTTTATGCAACATGACAAAATCAACTTTTTGCACAGCCCCACGATGTTAATATATAAGCAAAATCATTGAAAGATTAGTACCTCTTTATTTTTCCAATAACGCGACTAATTTATCCAATTCGTATCCCGACTGTTTTTCTGCCTTTAGGATTTGGCGCACGATTTTATATTTATACCGCCATTCTTTAAGTATGCTTTCGTTTTCTTCACAGGTTGTTTGAGTATCGATGATTGAGACAATGAAGAGCCACCAAAGTAAATCTTCGAAACACTCTTTATTGAACCAAATTTTGTCTTGATAGCGGTTGACGCCAATGAATCCTTGCACATCCGGATCGCTAAGCCATTTTTTGATCAGCGTAACGGCTGGTGTTCTACCTCTCTTGCCTCCCTGAGCCCATTTATGGTGGCGCACCAACAGTTTTACCAGTGTGTAATATCTTTGGGTTTCATTGTCTGTAGCGCCTAATTCCGAAAAGGTTGATAAAAGTATTTTTTTAAGTTTCCACTCATCCAGCCAACTTAAGCTTATTTCTTCATAATCGTTTTGTTGAACGATCATGCCCAGGTCTTGAATGATTGACCAACTGACCAATACTCCCCAACTACAAGGATCGCCTGAAAGGATAGGAGATTGTTCGCCATGCTTTTGTTGAAATGCGCTGAAAATATATTGGGTAAAGCGGTAAAATGCCGAGGCTTTATCTTCCGGGATAAAGTCGTTAATTACAGGCAAATGCAGAAGGTTGAAAATCCGCGCGCCTATTTGTTGGGCAATCAGTTCGGGTGCGCCGCTGATGGTTGTTTTCTGTTGCACCTGGAGTAAAAATTTTATCGCTTTGACCTTGATTTCATCAAGCACAGACTCAATGTCTGTATGGGGGATATTTTCATCATCTTTGGATGGTAAAACTCGATGATCGATTATCCAATGGATTTGACCGATATTGATCAGTTCCCGGAAAGGTTTCTGAACGGGTTTTAATAACATCTCCTCAATGGCTTCCTCGATGTTGGGAACGCCTTTTCCATCCAATTCCCCGGTGAGGTTGAAATAATGACGTAATTCATCATCTTGCACGATCCTGAAGTTCAGAAATACATGATATTTATAGGCGTCTAATTCGACATACAATCCACGTTCATGCAGATCATGACAGTTACGAATAAATTCCAATCCACTGGTGTGGTCGCGAAAGATAACGTAACTCTCCACATTCTCAGGTAAACTCAACCCTGCGCCCAATGTGGTTGTTTCCAATGTGCGTTTTTCACCCACTTTAAGGGGGAATCTAACCGAAGTACGGATCCATCCCCGAGCGCTGGAGAATTTATTGTGGTACACCACTAAAGTGCGTTCTTCACCCAATCGGTTGGAATAGGCGAAGACATCTTCGTTGACGTTCCCTTGCGCTGTGTAGAAATCGTATAAATAAAAATTGTCCACATGAGCAAACAAGCGCCTTCGATGCATGAGCGGAAATATCTCCCGTTCGTGACGGCTGATCAAATCCTGGTCGGGATGTTCATCCCAATAGGCGCGCTGGTACTCCATACCGTATCGTTCAGTAAACCCTTCCACCTGACCATGCCCAAACATGGGCAATCCTGGCATGGTTGCCATAAGGGTGCAAATTCCGAAATATTTGTCCCCCTTGCCAAACTGGTCTACGGCTGTGCGCTCATCGGGATTATTCATGAAATTGACATACCGTTTTAATATTTCCGGATCGAATTCCAGCGTATTTTTGATGACCTGGCGGTATTCCTGATTTTTTTCATCGCGCAGCATATTCATAAAGGCGCTGTTGTAAACCCGGTGCATCCCCAGTGTACGCACAAAATATCCCTCCATCAACCAGAATGCTTCGGCTAATAATAAAGTATCGGGCACCTCTTCGCGGATCCGATCGACCACCTCACGCCAAAATTCAACGGGGAAGATCTGGTTGAATTGTTCTCTAGTCATGCCCGTGCCCGCGCGGGAGGGGATATCTCCTCCACTACCGGGTACGGGATACCAAAGACGTTGGAAGTGCTTTTTTGCCAGGGTCATGGCGGCATCGAAGCGGATGACCGGAAAACGACGGGCGATTTGCAGGATGGTTTGAATGACAGCCTCTCGCACCTCGGGCTTAAGGAAATTCAATTGCGCAGTATCATTCCAGGGCATGGATGTGCCGTCGTTGCCATGATAAATATAGCGGGTGTTGCCAGTCCAGCGGTCGACGCGTTTAAAGACTACAGCCGCGTCGCTGTCATCGAAATAATGATCTTCGATTTGAATGCCCACCCTTTCATTCCAACTAAGGTCAGGTCCATTGAAAGAATACGATGGGAACGGGCTGTAATCCAATGAGATGAACCAATCGGGATGTTCGACGACCCAGAGTGAATCGATGCCCATGTGATTAGGCACCATATCGGAAGCCAAACGAATGCCATATTTCCAGGCGCGTTGTTGAAAATTTTTCAAAGATTCTTCTCCCCCCAAGGCAGAGGATATCTGATAATCAAACAGGGAATACGCCGATGCAACGGCGTCTTGATTACCGCGTAGTTGTTTAATGCGCTTTGAGGCAGGGCTGCGTTCCCATAATCCGATCAGCCATAACCCTGTGAACCCCCATTTTCCCAGGATACTCAGTTCTTCATCCGGGATTTCGTGCAGGTAGGTGATAGAACGCTGGTATTTTTTTGATAGCTGGTCTAACCATACATAGGCATTTTTTGCCAGCAGCACCAGATTAGGCATCCATTCTTTATCTTGACTGAATCTTTCTGCTTCATATTCAAGTCCGGTGAATTGAGGAATAAGTGCCGGGCCAGGTCCTTGAAAGAACGCTTTTTCTTCTTCTTTTATAAAATCCAGACCAGTCAATAAGCGCAACAGGTAATCTCCCAGCAGATATCCCCATTTTTTACGGATATATTCTAATTGACCCGCCAGGGAATGAGGAACAGCGATGGCTGGGCTGCGTAACATATCCAATAAATTTTGATCATCAGGACCAAAATATGGTTGTGTTTCGAGAAAATCATGCAGGCATAAAACCATTTGCTGGTATTGGGGCAATTGATTTAGCTTTGTATCATCAAATAACTCTGAAAAAGGAGAAAAAGCCGGATTTCGATTTGCCAGCCAAAGGATGATCAATTCTTCCATCAGGAGAGCCTGGTTGGATTTCCGCTCGCCATCAGGGGTTATCGATGATCCTCGAAAATATTCGTCCAGGGTAATACTGCCCTGGTACACAGGGGTGGATGGAAATTCTTGGGCAAAATGGTATAAAACGCGTTCGACTGCTTCAGGGTTGATTTTCTGATTAAGCCATTGCATGGCATTCTCGATCAATTTTGAGGAATTTTGTTGCCGATATCGCTCGATAACCACATGCATTATTTCGTCAATCAGACCCATAGCATTTATTTGACTGGCATGAATGGCGCTTTGAGGGTTGTGAATTAAATCGCGTTGTTGGTTGATTTTTGATGCAAAAATTTTGGCTGCTTGAAAATTGGCAAATATAATATTTCCTGTGGTCGAGAAAAGGGTTTGATCAAACTGGTAAAAATCGCGCGCCTTGCGTGAAATATGGAATTCAAACATGTTTCTTCCTCACCTGGCAGGTTCTAAATGATATCTCCATTCGGGGAACGGATTTCCTAATAATGACGGCATACTGCTCATAAAGAGCCATCGAAGATAAACAAATACTCAAACCTATTATAATGGTTTTACATTGGTCTCGTTGCATAAAAGCTATCAATTTGCTATACTCAATATCCGGGAGAAAAACCTAAGTGTTCTTAATAACAAAAGGAGATTTTAAATGCCAAAACTCATGCGCTGCCAATATTGCGGGCTATTGCAAGATGAACCGGTGGGCGTGAAAAGTTGTGTGCGTTGTGGGGGGGAATTGGTGTATGAAAGCGCGCCATCATCGACAAGCGCCGGCTCATATGTATTAGCACAGATGGAACTGGATCAGGTTATCGCGCCGGCAGGACAAAACGTGGATCGTTATTTATTAGTGACCATCCGCACACCCTCACAAGTACCGGCAGAACAATCCGCGGTTACCCAATCCGGTCGCCCTCCTCTCAGCTATTGCGCCATATTGGATGTTTCCGGCTCGATGCATGGTGATAAGCTGCAATATGCCAAGGATGCCATTCGACACGCCATCAAATGCCTGCATGATGACGATGCATTTTCACTCGTGACTTTCTCGAATGATGTAAGATCGGTATACGAACCGCAGATTTTTAATAAGAATTTGCTTAAGACTATCGAAAGCACACTATTGGAAATTACTGCGGGGGGGATGACGGCTTTATGTGATGGAATGTTATTGGGGATTAAGAAAGCGTTGAAAATTAAACAACCATCCAACCTGGCGCTTATACTGAGTGATGGCCAAGCCAATGTCGGGGAAACGGATATCGAGCGTATCGGGTCACATGCTTTGAAAGCGCGCCAGAAAGGATTGGTTTTATCGACGCTGGGGGTAGGGATGGATTACAATGAGGCTTTAATGACTGAGATCGCCACCCAGGGCGGCGGTAGATTTTATCATTTGCAAGATGCCGCTCAAATTCCGGCATTTATGACCGGTGAATTAGGTGAAGTGGCGAATCTGGCGGCACGCGGCGCGCAACTGGAATTGATCCTTCCGCCGGGTTCGACTGTGATGCCCCTGAGCAGTGCATACCCGACCCAACAAGGAGATGGAAAAGCAAGCATTTTATTGGGAGACATTCCCAGCGATGTCGAATTGGAAGTGCCTATCCGGCTTACCTTACCCGCCCAAGCGATCTCAAAAAAGGTGCATGTGGAAGGAAGCCTTAGCTATCACTCTCCGGCAGGAAATCATCTCAATACACCATTAAACCGGGTAACGGTACGATTTGTGGAACATGTCGGGTTTAACCTACGGGATGGCGTGGTGACACCGGTGGTCGAGCGTGTATTGAGTCAAATGAAAGCATCGGATATTCTTAGAGTCTCCAGGGCGTTTGCATTGAATCCCCAAAAGGGAGAACAAGAGATGTCTTTTGGACTGGATCAAATGCGGCAATACGCTGCCAAACTGGGTGAGGAAAAAGCGGAATATGAGACGAAAGATGTAGAGGAAAAATTCGCCGCCATGCGTGCCAGTCCTGCTATGTCAAAGATGCATGTCTCAGCAGCGTTTGCCCAAACACGCAGTACGAAAGATTTTTTTAAGAAATAGGCATTATTTGTAAAGGAAACCCCCTCCCCACCTCCCCCATTTGGAAAGACAGAAATGGGGGAGGAGAATTGAAAAGAACCCCATTTTATATTTGCGGAAGGGGAGGAAGAGTGGGGTTCAATGTGAAAAATATTATTAGAAAAGCAGGAGCATGATGTTCGGGAATATCGCAAAATTTTCTGAATAAGTATCTACTCAACACTCACACCTCACTCGAAAATTTAGGAGACATTATGGTTTATACAACCATTATTTCAGCCAAAGAGCTGTATACCAATCTGCAGGATCCTGAATGGGCAGTTATTGATTGTCGATTTAATCTTGGCGATATCGATAAGGGCAGGCGGGAATATCTAAAGGGGCATATTCCCGGTGCGGTTTACGCTCATTTAAACGAGGATTTAAGCGGCGAGATCATACCGGGAAAAACCGGTCGCCACCCTTTACCGACTATTGAGAAAGCAATAGAAAAGTTTTCAACCCTGGGGATAGACGAACATAGTCAAGTGGTCGCCTATGACGATTATCCTATCAACGGCGCCAGCGCAGCTCGGCTATGGTGGTTGCTGCGTTGGATAGGTCATGAGGCTGTGGCTGTGTTGAATGGCGGGTGGAAACACTGGTTGAGTTCTGGTTTTCCACAAAGGGATGGCGAAGAACAGCGCGCAAAAAGACAATTTTCCGCAAATCCAGACTGGTCCATGCAAATGGATGTCATGCAGGTGGAGAAAATCCGCCTGGATGATCATTACCGCTTGTTTGATTCACGCAGTGCTGATCGTTATCGGGGTGAGAACGAAACTATCGATCCTATAGCCGGGCATATCCCTGGGGCGTATTCGGCGCCGTTTATGGATAATTACGATCAAGAGGGATTGTTATTGCCGCCAGAACAAATCCGCCAAAGGTTTACAAGAATACTGAACAGTGTTCCTATAGAAAAGGCGGTTTTTTATTGCGGCTCTGGTGTAACAGGTTCGGTGAATGTGTTTGCCGCAGCTTATGCCGGGATGGATGGGGCGAAGTTATACCCCGGGTCATGGAGTGAGTGGATTATCGATCCCTTACGCCCGATTGCAACGAAATAATCGGCTCTATGTTTATCAATTTACTTGAGTGCAGCGATATGGTGTTTTATGATCATAAAAAATCACCGTTTCTTCACTGCACTCAAGGTTTTGAGCGCCCATGTGTATCAATGATTTGCATAATCATACTGGGGTAAATTGCTCTGAATAGTATCGATGACCTCGCTGGTTCCATCCAAAACACCCAAACGTAATTCCCAGGTTTCGTTTACCCCTTTTGCATATATGATCCGGTTCGCATCGACCCATAGGACGTTCGCAACAACGTCGGAGTCCAGGGTAAGTGGTTGGAAATTTGCCTGAAAATCTCCCAATTGCACGCTCGAAGGTTCTCCGGCGATGATCATAAAATGCTGAGAATCAGGCGCCCAGTTATTGAAAGCGACATATTGATTACTTAACAGGGTGATATCATTGGCGCTGTTTGAGTCTGCCAGATGCAAATCGCTCAGGTTTTGGTCGGAATTGGTAATCTCGCTGGTGTACATGATCTTCGAAAAATCAGGGGAGAATGCATTTTCCACACCACTGAAGGGGGCAGCCATGATGCTGCCGATTTGAGTCGCTGGATTTCCATCCACCGGTATTGACCACAACGTGGTGGGTTGACGCGGGTCACCCAGGGGGTCGGCAGGGGGGATAGCAACCCGCAAAGATGAGGAATCGGCAGCCCATATAGGTGCAGCATAATAACTGTATTCACTATAGGTGGCTATCATCGTGTAATTAAGGACCTCCCGGCGGTTTGTGCCATCGGTATGCACCAACGAAATTTTGGTGGATGTGGATATGGCAATCTCTTGTCCATCCGGTGAATAAACGAATTCGCCGCCTTGTCCGCTTGGAAGTAAGGTCATTTTTTCATGTGTATCGGTGTTGACTAATCTTAGGTCGTCAAAAATCACCAAACCGGGGCCTTCGAAAGTTTGCCGGGTGTTATATGCCAGGATATGAGTGTTCGGAATGAAATCAAAATGATAGGGGACCAATGATTTGGAATATTCCAGCCATTTATCTCGATCAAAGTTATTAAATTCATCTACACTGATCAATTGATGTTCTCCGGAACCATCTGAATTAACCGACCACAATTCTGAATGTTGGTCGTCGATGGTGCGCTCGAACGCAACGACTTTTCCATCGGTAGATAATATCAAACGGGAAACATTCCCCGAACTTGTGAGGGGTAAGGCTGCACCGCCCTTTTGCCACAACCATACGTTGCCGTCTTTCACATAAGCCACCGAAAGTACGGTTTCTTCTTTCGGTTCTTGTGTGATTTGCGTTTCGGGCAGGCTTTCAGAATTTTCATGGATGGCAGGCGTCGAGACGGGGGTTATGATTTCGGGGGTAGGAAAAGGGGTAGGGGAAGCGGGTGAAATCGATTCAAACAAACTACAGGAGAGGGTGATCATCAGGAATACCACCAATAAATATAGCAGGCGCGATTTTTGCATCATAGTCATGTTTACCTCAAATAGTCAAGATTATAGATCCATGTATCGTGAATCGTCGATGTCTTTTTTCGATATTTCGTCTGGTCGATCCGAAAATTTATCCGGATTTCGTTCGGTTTGGGTTGCCGCCCAAGCAGCCTGTAATTCGGTAGGTGACGCACGGCGAACAATGCTCCACTTTCTGCAATATGGACATGGTAATAGGGATCCTGTTAACAGGTTGATTTTCAACAAGGGAATATTAAATGGCTGTTTACATTTCGGACAAATAGCCCCTCCTAATAAACCGAATTTTTGAGGCAGTGCGGTAGGAGGAGATTTTCCCCGTCTGAACACCAGTGGAATTGCAAAGGAAATCAGCATGGCGCCAATAACAATGGCGATGATCGGAATCACGATTTTTATGGCTGCCTGCCAGCCCTCTTCGGCGCTGACAAATTGGACGCGGATTATATTGGATGCATACTCGTTTCCCTCTGCTGCATATCCAAGGGCATAAAGGGTGTGTTCCTGCAAACTAAAATTCGTTGTGGAAAATTGAAACTGAAAAGGCGCCTGGCTGTCTTCTCCGATGGCTGTGTCATCTATATAAAAAACCACCTTTTGAAGATCGATGGCGCTGGTTATTTTCATCGTAAATGTACCCTGGATTTTTCCTGTGCCTGAAGAATAACCAAAATCCCGGGATAATGATAAATCTAATTCCCGGTTACCCTGGGCAAGGGCAATAATATTGTTGGGTTGAATTACCCAGACAACAACCAATAAAAAAGCAATCCATGCCGTTGCTCCAGATAAGAATAATTTTTTAATCGATTTTATAACCATGGTGTTCTTAAAAATTCATTTCCAGCGTGTTAGTATGGTTTCTCTTTGGAAGAATTGGATACAAAGATATACGGCGCCTGCATCCAAAATCAATAATACCGCGATCATGATCAGAATAATGGTTTTATTGACAAAGATAAGGCCGGCGATTTGACCGAAAAACAAGGCCAACAATGGTACGATCACCACCGTAGAAAGCTGTTCTGCCACGCGGGGGTCATTCACTCTTGATGAAACCATCAGGCTGAAATTTACAGAGAGCACTGCCATCAAAGGCCCGGCGATAAAGATTGCTAATAACCACATACTGTCTAACAACGCCCCGACTACCAGGGGATTCGAGGTTAAGATTCGAACCCCGATTGCGTAAATCAAAAAACCTACCCAGGTTGCCAAAACTGCCGGAATTACAGCTGCCAGATTTTTACCGATCAATAGCTCGGCGGTGGTAATGGGGGAGGCAAGTAAAGGTTCCAGACTCCGTTGGGTTTTTTCTCCTACAATGGAATAGGCAGCAATATTTACCGGGATGATGAGGGGCAACATCATGAACAAGATCATAAATTGATTGACCATGTAAACCTGAAAGCATTCTCCTCCCGATAATCCTTCTGGACATATTTGGGCAAATTGGGCGGGCATATCGCTGGTGTAGTCGGCGCTGCCGGTATTGCGGGTTGAAAACAGGATGATGAGTGGCAAAGCTGAAAACAGCAACGGCATAAAGATCACCGTCATGAGTACCATTCGGTTCAGAAAAACTTCAGACCATTCCTTGCGAATAATGATAAGGATTTTATTCATGGGTAATTCGTGGTTATCGATCAGATTCAGGTGGAAGAATGCTGGTTCATTAACTGCATATAAACATCTTCCAACGAATGGCGCAACTCGCCAACGAATTGGATGTCTGCTCCAAGGTTGACCAGAGTGCGAATGACGATCGGGTTCGTTTTTTCAGGGTTGTCCAAAGTGATCACCAGTTTATTGTCGACTATCTTAATGTTTTTTATCTCTGCCATAGTTTGCAAGGATTGCACCAAATTGGGTGTGACTTCGCGTAAATGAACGACGACTTTTCTTCCAAATAAGGTTTCCCGTAAGTTGGCAGGTGTATCTGTGGTAAGCAATTGGGATTTAAATAAGGCGATTCGGTTGCACAAGCGATCAGCTTCGTCCAGGTTATGCGTACAGAGGAAAATGGTACGCCCTTCTTGGCGTAACTCGGTGATAAATTCTCTTACCAGGTGGGCGGCTTCCGGGTCTAGGGCGGAAGTGGGCTCATCCAGAAAGACGATTTTTGGTTCATGGATCAAGGCACGCGCAAGGGCTAATTTTTGTTTCATTCCTTTTGAAAATGTGGCTGCCGGATCTTCGCGTTGATCCCAGATGCCAAGCATGCGCAAATATCTCTCTATTTGCCCCTTCACATCTTTCACTTCATAGAGTTGGGCAAAAATTTCAAGATTGCGCGCCGCACTCAAGTTCTCATATAATCCCGGGGTTTCTGTGAGGATGCCCACATTTTGACGTATTTGATGAGCCTGGGTTTTTATATTTAACCCGTTTACATAAGCGTTGCCGCTGGTGGGGGAAATGAGACAGGTGAGCAGGCGCACCGTGGTGGTTTTTCCGGCGCCATTGGGACCTAAAAACCCAAAAACCTCCCCTTTTTTTACTTCGAGTGTCAGGCGGTTAACAGCAATATTTTCTGCGAATTTTTTGGTTAGATTTTCTGTGATGATCATGGATGTGAGCCTGAATTAAAGCGACTTTTATCAATATTTTCTATGGATTCTTCCACCGGGCGGATTTCTAATGGTTGAACAGGCGAAGAAGGCGCATTTGTATGGTTGTTTTCATCTGAGGCTCGAAGAGAAAATACAATTGCCAGGCTGATGACTGCACAAATTCCTAAAATCAATTCGCATATATATGGTCCCCAACGCGCATTCACAATAACCGCTATGCCATTCATAATAGCATGCCAACCGATTGCCAACCATAACCAGCGCACTTGTTTGCGCTTGAATACTTGCAAAACTATGACGGAATTGGCGATATGCAGGCATAACGTAAAAACCCGCTCCAGGGCGCCTAATAGCGTGCTGTACCAGGGAGTAGACCAATATGCTTCGATTTGCGATTGTGCAATTGATATTTGATCGGTTGGAAGAACAGTACTCAAATCGATGGTGCGGATGGCTATCATTTGGATAAATGCAAACAATGCCAGGCATCCCAGAATGATGGCTTCGATTCCTCCATGACCGGCTCCTGTCAGAAGTGCTTTTTGCCAGGAGCGGGCGTCTTTTGCCCACCAGCGGTACATGATATAACGGGCGCATTCTTCCCATATCCCCGAACTTAAGCCTAAAACAACCGCGTTGAAGTAAAGCAACCAGTTTTCAGGCGGCAGGGGAAAGCCCTCGTTTTGCATAATTTTTGTTAATAAAATGTTGAATGGAATATGACCGATTTGAGAAGCGATAAATGTTCCTGCGCCAATCCACCATAAGCGCCCGGGACATTGAAATTTACGTGCCAGGTAATAACCTAACCCAACGCCTATGGCGATCATCAGGAAGGCATTTAATGCATATAATATGTGAAGAGAAATATCCATAATTATTATCACAAAAAGAGTATAATTGTATTATTGCAATAATTGTATATTGGCGGTTTGATTTTGTCAAGGCGTTATGGAAGATATCGTGTCCCAAGAGTTTTTATATTCGAACACGAAACCGCAATCAGTGTATAATTTATTTTGATTATTGATGGGACTATTCTGATAAATAATGGTTGAATTGAGGGAGAACACGAGGAAATGGAAAAAGAAGCCTATCTTGATTTATATTATCAAATGGTGTTGATCCGTCGTGTGGAAGAGGTCGCATCGCAGCTCTACCAGCAAGGGAAAATCGGCGGATTTTTGCATTTGTATATCGGGCAAGAAGCGGTAAGTACCGGGTTGATCTCTGCCCGTAAACCTCAAGACCGTGTCATAACTGCCTATCGGGACCACGGAGTAGCGATAAATTGCGGAATTCCTGCTAAAGAAGTACTGGCGGAATTGCTGGGAAAAGCGACCGGTGTTTCTAAAGGGAAAGGCGGTTCGATGCATATGGCAGATGTGAGTAAAAATTTTTGGGGTGGCCATGCAGTTGTCGGCGCCCATTTACCCATCGCTTCCGGTTTGGCGCTGGGAGATTTATACCAGGGGAATGATACGGTTACCATCTGTATGTTCGGTGATGGCGCAAGCAATATCGGTTATTTTCATGAGGCGCTGAATCTGTCAAAGGTTTGGAATTTACCCGTATTGTGGGTATGTGAAAATAACCAATACGGCATGGGTACTGCAGTAGAACGTGCATCAGCCGTATCGGAAATCCGCCAGAAAGCGTTAGGGTATGACATCCCCAACAGTCGGGTAGATGGGATGGACCTGATCGCAGTTCGTGAAGCAGCATTGGATACGATCCAAAAAATACGCCAGGGGGAAGGTCCTTATCTGGTTGAGGCGGTTACATACCGTTATCGCGGCCATTCCATGGGTGATCCGGAGCGCTACCGGAAGGCTGAGGAAGTGAAGAAATGGGAGGAGAACGATCCCATTGGTATCTATATGCGCTTTTTAATCGCCCATAAGATTGCGGTGGAATCCGAACTGGATGAAATTGAAGCTCGAGTTGAAACTGAAGTGGAAGAAGCCGTACAGTTTGCTGAAAGCAGCCCGGAACCTGCACCGCAGGCGTTATTCGAACATGTTTATGTTGAAGGGTGAGGGTAATATGGCAAGAATTACGATGCGTGAGGCTATCTCTCAAGCCTTATGGGAAGAAATGGAAACTGATCCCAATGTTTTCATCCTGGGTGAAGAGGTGGGAGTGTGGGGGGGCACCTATGCGGTGACCAAAGGTTTCTATGACCATTTTGGACCCGAGCGAGTACGGGACACACCCATTTCTGAAGCCGCCATTGTAGGCGCAGCTATCGGCGCGGCATTGACCGGATTGCGTCCGGTGGCGGAATTGATGACCATCAACTTCGCATTCTCGGCGATGGACCATATTGTCAACGAAGCTGCCAAGTTTCATTATATGTTTGGCGGGCAATTTGTGCTTCCATTGGTGATCCGTACGGTGGGCGGGGGGGGGCGCCAACTAGGCGCTACTCACTCGCAAACCCCGGATGCGGTCTTTGCACATTTCCCGGGGTTGAAGGTGGTTGCCCCGGGTACACCGGCTGACGCCAAAGGGTTGCTTAAATCTGCCATTCGTTCAAATGACCCAATCCTGTTTATCGAGCATGCCACTTTGTATCAAGCCCGGGATGAGGTGCCAGAAGAAGAATACACTACCCCCATAGGGAAAGCTGCCGTTCATCGCCCCGGTGATGATGTGACGATTGTTACTTACAGTAAAATGCTGGAGATATCCACCAAGGCGGCAGATAAACTGGCTCAAGAAGGCATCCAGGCTGAAATTATCGACCTGCGCAGTCTACGACCGTTGGATATGGAACCGGCTTTAAACTCGTTTAAAAAGACCAACCGGGCAGTGATCGTTGAAGAGGGCTGGCGTTCGTATGGGGTGGGTTCAGAGGTTGCCGCACGACTGTATGAAGAGGCGTTCGATTATATAGACGCGCCCATCCGACGGGTGGCGCAGAAGGAAGTCCCTTTACCTTATAACCGTACACTGGAGCAGATGGCATTGCCTCAAGTGGAGGATGTCATTAAAGCCGTCAAGGAGGTGTTGCATGGCTGAGATCGTCACCATGCCCAAATTGGGTTTCGATATGGCGGAAGGCACCCTGGTTCGCTGGGTGATCAGCGAAGGCGAGCCGGTGGAAAAGGGGATGGTGTTGGCTGAAATCGAAACGGATAAAGCCACAGTGGAAGTCGAATCCAATTATTCGGGGGTGATGCTGCGACATCTGGTCAATACTGGCGATAATGTACCGGTGAATTCACCGATCGGTGTGATTGGCGCTGAAGGGGAAGACGTTGATATCTCTGAGATCATCGATGAGCAACCAGCCGAACCACCAGCAGAGATGGTATCTGGCGATACTGAACCTGTGAGACTGGGTTTAAAAGAAGAAAAATCTCCTCAACCGGCGCAAGAAACGGGTCGATTACCGGATGGCGTAAGGGCTACGCCACTGGCGCGTCGGATTGCCGAAGAGAAAGGCATTGATCTACAGCAGGTGAAGGGCACGGGTCCACAGGGTAGGATCCTGAAATTTGATGTCGAGAATTATCAACCGGTAACCCCAAAGCCTTCAATAGCGGAGACACCATCTCGCCCGATCGTGGCGGGTGAGAAACGGGAAGATGAGATCGCACCACTTAGCCGGTTGCGGGCGGCTATTGGCAGGCGCATGCAGGAATCCGCCCGTCAATCACCGCATTTCTTTGTCACGCATGATTACGATGCCGTACCGCTCATGGCGCTACGTCAGCAATACAATTCCCTGGTGTCTGATGATAATAAGATTTCGGTGAATGATTTCGTTGTAAAAGCCACCGCGCTTGCCTTACGAGAATTCCCCAATCTCAATGCCAGCCTGGATGAAGCCAGGGACCAGGTCATCCGGCATGGTGCAGTTAATGTAGGTGTGGCTGTGGCGGTGGAAAATGGTCTTTTAACCGTTGTCTGCCGGGAAGTCGATATCAAACCCATGGCGCAGATCGCCGCCGAAATCAAGGTATTAGTCGAGCGCGCCCGTCAGGGCAAGGTAAAGCCCGAGGATATCGAAGGTTCGACTTTCTCGGTGAGCAACCTGGGTATGTTCGATGTGGATCAGTTCACGGCAATCATCAACCCGCCTGAAGCAGCCATTCTGGCAGTGGGCTCGGTGCGGGAGATCCCGGTGGTGGAAGGCGGACAGGTAAAGCCAGGGCTGCGCATGAAAGCCACATTATCGGTGGATCACCGGGTGAGTGACGGGGCGGAAGGGGCGCGCTTCATGCAGGCGCTGGCAAAGTACCTGGAAACGCCGTTGAGTCTGTTTTTGTAAAAAAACGTTATAAGGAAGGCAGGAAAGCAGGAAGTTGTTTTCATCGTTTCATTGATTATCAAATAAAAAAAACATGTCATCCATCACATACAATATCACGTATCTAAAAGCCAGCCTGGAAGAATTAGAAAGATACTTGCATTCCTCAGATGTATATGGTCAACTGCATACCAGAGCGCCGGCAGGCGAACCTCCCTTTGCCAGCCTGACCCTGGGGAATGTGCTGCTTGCCAGGAAGGAATTGCAATCCTATACAATGGATACAGATCGGGTTTTGGAATTTCGGGAATTGGATACCCGCCTGGAGACCATACGCTCTCGCTGGCGGGCTGGCTGGGAAGAGAAGGCTCGCCAGGAGTATCCGGCGCGTATACGTCAATGGACGCATTTCCTGGAGGATTACCGCCGCGAACCGGGAAGGCACGCCGACCGATATCCTTACGAAGTGCGTCAGAAGGTGATCATGGATTTGTTGGGAGAGGAAGCGCCTGGGGTGGTGGAGGAATACCAGGATAAGCTGATCGTATTGGATGCGTGGTTGAAGGTGGACTTTGTGGCGGGTGAGTTTGCATGGGATGAGGGGATGAGTGGAGGATTCCCGCGAGATGTTTTTTGGTACATATGGGGCAGGGTGAGGGGAAACTAACAAATTATATGTATAAGTGAAAATTATTTTGAAGGATACTTTATTTGATAATTCTGATTCAGGGTTTAGTTATAAGAAAACAATGAAAATCGCCCCCACCCGACCTCCCCCAAATGCCAAAGAACGGAATTTGGGGGAGGGGAATTGAGTTACCCGGATTTACCCAAATGCCAAAGAATGGAATTTTGGGGAGGGGAAAGAATCTATTGATGAGATATTTATAATCCTTGAACAGACCACCCTCCCCCATTTTCGCTTTTTGAAAATGGGGGAGGGTGGGATAGGGGTAGAAAATTATCATGCGACACAAACGTTCCACACCAATCATCATGCAACAAGCAGGTGAATTGCGGCATAATCTAACACCTGCTGAAATAAAATTGTGGCAGTATCTTCGTAAAATTCAATTAGGCAACGCCAGGTTCAGGCGGCAACATGCGATTGGCAGATATGTCGTGGACTTTTGTGCTCCGGCAAATAAAATGATTATTGAAGTAGATGGCAGTCAACATCTAGATCAACAGGAATACGATGCTGAGAGAACTGCTTATTTAGAATCTCAGGGATATCGTGTTATTCGTTTTTGGAATAATGAAGTAATGAATGATATTGAGGGGGTGATTAAAGCAATTGAGATGGTATTAAGTGAGAAATGATACATAAGCCCCTACCCAGCCTCCCCCAAATTCCAAAGAACGAAATTTGGGGGAGGAAAATTGCCCCTACCCGGATTTACCCAAATGACAAAGTCTGGAATTTTTGGGAGGAAAATTGCCCCCACCCGGCCTCCCCCAAATGCCAAAGAACGAAATTTGGGGGAGGAAAATTGCCCCTACCCGGATTTACCCAAATGACAAAGTCTGGAATTTTGGGGAGGAAAATTGCCCCCACCCGACCTCCCCCAAATGCCAAAGAACGGAATTTTGGGGAGGGGAATTGCCCCTACCCGCCCTCCCCAAAATTCCAAAGAACGGAATTTAGGGGAGGGGAAAGATTCTATTGAAATATATTTATTATCCTTGAATAGACCACCCTCCCCCATTTTCGCTTTTTGAAAATGGGGGAGGGCAGGGTAGGGGCAGGGCTACACCGGCAGCCCCTCCAGCTTCATAATCTTTAATGCATTGGTGGTCGGGCTGGCGCCGGGACGGATGCGGTAATCGAATGCCATGCGCCCATTGTGCACGTCATCACGGAAGTGGTAGTTGTGCAGGGCGTCGATTTGCTCAGCCAGGTCCGCCAGGGTCAGGTCATGGGTGGCAATGACGCCGGCGCCATGCTTGCCGGTGAGGGCGCGAATGTAGGCGGCGCTGCCCTCCTGGCGTTCGCGGTGGTTGGTGCCGCGGAAGATCTCATCGATCAGGAAAAATAACGGATAGGGGTTCTCGATTTCGATGGCGTCCAACAACACTTTCAGGCGGCGCACTTCGGCGTAGAAGTATGAAATACCGTCGGTAAGCGAGTCGCTGAGTTGAATGCAGGTGAAAATACGTACAGGGGCAGCCTGGAATTCTTTCGCCGCCACCACACTGCCGCAGTATGCCAGCCGCAGGTTGATGCCCAGGGTGCGTAAAAAGGTGCTTTTACCCGACATATTCGAACCGGTGATGACGGCAATTTCACCAACGCGGGATAAAGTGAAATCGTTGCACACCCGGGTTTGGTCGGGCAGCAAGGGATGGCCCAATCCCTCAACATGCAACAATGGATTGGTGGGAATGTCTTCGGAAGGAAGAATTAGCGGGAAACTCAGGTCAGGGTTGAGATAGGCGTAATTAGCCAGGGAATTCAAGGCTTCGATTTCATAAAGGGTATCCAGCCAAACGGGTAAACGATGGCGCAGGTCGGTTTTACAGCGTTCGAGTTGGTAGGCAAAGAATAAATCCCAGGGGAGCAGGGCATTTACAGGCAGCCAAAGAATCTGATTGCGCTGCAGGCTGGCGGCGGAAGAGATGATTGAGATTTTACGCAGTGCACGCGAAGGTCTTGAATCGGGCTGCGAGAATACTGCGCATAGCCGCCCTATAGAGGAATCGGGTGGGTAAGGGTATTTCTCCAGGTGGAAGAGCAGACGGCGGATTTTTCCCAAACCATTCCACAAATCGTACGCGTCATCAAAAAGGCTGCGATATGTTTTGTATTTGAAAAGGTATACTGCGGCATAGGTGATGAAAGTGATCATCCAAAGGGGAGGCAATGAGGTAATTAAGCTGGCGAAGAACAAGGTGATATTCAGCGCCGCCAGTATCGAAAGAAAAATGGTGAGCGTTTTTAGCGATCTGTGATCGGCTTTTTTTTCCAACCAGTCTAACAAAGGTTGCCCATCCAGAGGCGGAGTCTTTTCATCGCTTTGGAGTTTAAACAGGAGCGGTAAATGATTGCGAAAACCGGTGAGTGGGGTCAATTCTCTAACCAATTGCTGTCGTGTTTGAATAGTCTCAGGGTCAGGCACGGGGGCAAGCAGCCACTGTCTTAGTCGAGATGAACCGCCTTGCGATATGGCTGTATCCAGGAGGTGCAGGAGCGAACGGGCGCCGGTTAGATTCAGGTCGCCTTCGAAAGGGTGGTGCGGGTCGGAAGGTGTATCTATAGCCAGGGGAATGTTTACCCAATCCAGATTCATGCGTGAGACCTGTATGGTATCTTGTTCGAGGGTTAATTTGCAGCGTTTGATCTTTTGGTTGAGTTGGCGATGGAGGAATACCACTCCCGAAAAGACACCCAATGAAAATATCAGTGTCGCCCATCCGAACCAGGTTGAACCATATTGAAATGCCAGGAAGGTAAATATTCCGCCTATAACAAGTGCTGCCAGGCGTAACCAGGGAAATATATTCTCACGGTTGTCGAGGCGCAATAAAATCTGCGCCAGACGCTCGATATGACGCATGTAATTGATATTTCGTATTTGTTTTTGGGGTGCATCCATTGATTTTTCCACAAATCATGCCTAGAAATTAGGTGGTCGGTTAGATGATCACATGTTAATACGGTCCGTAATTTATGATCATGCCAATGCCAAGAAATACCAGGGTTAGCATACCGACCCATAACCACAAGGGGAGCGTCCATTTGAGCCACCGCGGATAGCTGACCATACTCAACCCCAGGCAGATCAATAAGACAGGGTTGGTGGGGTAAGCTAAATTCGAGAAGCCATCCCCAAAACAATAAGCAGTGACGGTCAATTGGCGGGTGATACCTACCAGGTCGGCTAACGGCACCAGGATGGGGATCAATAAAAAGGCTTTAGCAGATCCGGACGAAACGAAGAATTCGATGACCAAAGCCAGAAGGTAGATCAAAATGAGCGCCAGGAACGGGCTGGTTTGGGTTAATGGAAGCGAAACCTGATATAGGATGGTATCGATAATACCACCCTGGGCAACGATGAATTTGATGCTGGCTGCCATTAATATCAGGGGAATGGCGGGTGCGATACCGGATAATCCATCCAACATGGCTTTGGAGAGATTTTTTCCTCCCATGCCGGCTAATACCCCTGAGCCAACGCCGCCGATAAAAAATAAAATCCCGACCAATGGCATTGTATAATCGCTTATGCCAGAAATGAACGAACCGGATACTAATATGAATAAGATCAATAAGACAAAAACCAACAGCCAGGCGATGGATTTTTTATAATCCTTCTGATCCCGGCTCGTTGTGTCCAACCGGAGATGGGCGTAACGTTCACGCGTGGTTTGATCTTCAAGGAAGACAGGTGAGGCTTCCGGGGTTTTCTCAATGCGTTTGGCGTAACGCACCAGGAAAAAAGCCAGAATTGCGTACATACCGGCAAATATGAAAACCCGCAGCCAGGCGCCGGAAAAGAGTGGAAGGTCGGCGATTTTTTGCGCCACGCCGATGGTAAAGGGATTGGTGATGGCTGCCGAAAAGCCCATATTGGTGGCTAATATACTCATCCCCAAGCCAACCAACGCGTCCCAACCCAGAGAGTATGAGAGAGCGATCATCAATGGTACCAGCGGCACCACTTCTTCGAAGATGCCGAAGAATGCGCCCAGGAGCATAAAGAAGAGACTGATGATCAATAGCAAGGTATATTTCCTCCCCGAGAATCGTTGAACGATCCGTTCCAAACTGTATTTGAGGATACCGCCTTTATCCATGACTGCAAAGGCAACGCCCACTAATAACAGGAAAATGATGATGGTTATTATGGTCAGACTATCAGGCCCCCAAAGCACTTCCAGAGGCGCCGTGATCCAGCGCCAGACAGGGTATTCGGGTTGTTCAGTGAAGCGAAACGAATTCGGATCGATCATTTCCCGTTCTTCTTGGACAACCCTGTCAAATGCCCCAGCGGGAATGAGGCGGGTTAAAACGCCGGCACCCACCATTAATAATGCGAGAATAAATACTGATTGGAGGAATGCTTTTTGACTGATTTGAGCGCCCGCTTTTTGTTCCATGCTTATTATCCTTTTAACCAGGATTGGTCAGGTTGAAGTGTAACTCACATAAAGCTTGCCCACCTTCGAAGCCCGGTTTGAAAATCAGTTTCCAATTTTGAGCTTGTGGGTCAACATCAAAAGCCAAATTTGTTTCCCAATTCATCACCCCTGGTTCGACCAGATCTTGCATTAATTTTCCACCGCGTTGGATGAAGAGGTAAGTGGTTGCGGCGCGATGTGGCTTTATATCTTTCATAAGCCCGTTATCATCAATCTCGATACTGTAATCACCATCCCAGATTTGAATCGGTTGATCGGAAGTATTTATTAAAGCTAGTTTTATTATTAAGAAAGTGCCCTCAGCGTGGTGTTCGAATAAATCCTTGTTGAATTCAGGCGCTTCCGGAACGACAGCAATTAAGCGATTCCCACAGGTGGCTTGTTGCCCGATTTGAAATTCTGCAAATACAATATCCGTGGGAGTGGGTGTCTCAGTTGGTACCGGTACATGATCAGTAATCGTCGGTAAAGGAGTCAGAGAAGGCAGGATAGTCGTTGGGAGGGGGGTGGTATGAATTGAAAAAGTAGACGTTGGCAGCGCCGTAAGGGTGCCTGCAACACTGGTTTGAATAACTTCTTCATAGGGAAGCGATGCACAACTGACCGTTAATACCGCCAAAAGAATGATGGCGAAGAAATTTTTCATATATTCATTCTCCCAAAGATACTTGATATGAAAGTAAAATCTCCGCAATTTTACCCCAAGATTTCCACAATTGCCTTATTCGCATCGATCTTGAGGTAACAACCTTGGGGAATTGCTTCCAAAGGGATTTTATCGATGCATGGGATTTCGGCAATAATACATCCAACGGCGGTAATCGGCTCGCAGGTTTGATTAATGATGGCGGCTGGCGAGACGCCATTGGCTTTTAGCCGATGTAAGGTATACGAGCCAACCGTTGAACCTTTTCCGGTGGGAAACACCAGGATTTTCCCGGCGATGCATTGTCCTTCTAAGGTATGTCCTTTTTCAACGATTTCGCCGGTCTCAGGATCCACACCGCCAAAGAAAGAAATGCCCATAGAGGTTACCAAGGCTTTCCCTTCGACAATCCCTGGGTATATGGTTCTGCCGGAAATGATCATGGTGATTATTATCCTTTTAGTGCTTCCAAAACAACCTCGTCGAAGGTTCTAAACATGGTTTTCATCCGGTGTTTGCTTCGAGCGTAGAAACAAGCCTTGGCGCTATCCGTTGCCATGGCGTTGAAACGTCCTTTGATTGGCGCAACCACACAACAGGTATCGGCAGCGATTTTTGCACCGCTGTCTTCGATGACACGGCGATAGCCTGCCTGGTCTGCGAGTTGTTTTATCTGCCGGGAGGTGGTAATCCAAAATTCTTTTTTCACCTGTTGACCATTTAATAATTGCGCAAGCCTAGCGATTTCACGGATAGACAGGTGCGGGCACCCCAGGCTGACGAAGTCAACGTCGGAGGAATCAGCATCGGTCATTGAATCACTGGCTGCCTCAACCATCTCGGTAGAAATTCGGATCGTTACCTGTGGAGGCGAAAATTGAATGGCTTCAGGAGTAATACCTTCCATGTGGAAAAGGGCGCACCCCCCATAAGTTGCCAGGCTGGCGCATAAGGACTTCAAACCTTCAATCGAAGCACTTTCAATACCCCGGATATATGGGACGGGATTGTCTGACATGGATTCTATGTGTTGTCCAATCGTTTTACCAAGTGCACCGAACCAATGAGTCGTATCTGCTGTTTCGGGTGATTTTGGGCGCTCGATATCGAAGGTAATGCCCGGTTTTCGATTTTGTATCAGATGGAAGCCAAAACATGGCGTTCGTCCGGTGAGAGCTGCCGCTAAGGCGCCTGGACCTCCCTCGCGATTGGTGCGTGCGCCGATCACAGAATTGGCAAAACAAACCGCACTGCTTTCTGCCCAGGCGATGTGTTGACCATAACCCGGTAAGTTGCCGCAAAAATAAGGGGTGCAGGTACAAGTGGGAATAATGCCGATACGTTTGAAAGTATCGATGACTTGCATTTGTTTTTGGGCAAATTCAGCAGCCATTCCCAATGTTTGCCAATTCTCGATATCCATACCAGCGGGGTTGAGTGTGGTTAATACATGGGTCGAGGCGCCTCCCGCCAGCATGTCTCCCAGGAATTGTATGCCGGCATCGCCCAAGTTGTCGTAACTGACGCCTGCCACCTGCACTGATGACACCGGGATCATGCCATCCGCTTCGTAGATCGTTCCCAGGGCAACCAATATCTGCATGGCTTTTTGTACGGCTTTCCCCGATTTGCCCTCCAACATGGCTCGTTCTTCTGTGGTTAGGTGCATGTCACGTCAACCCATATTGGCTTAGATCGATTTCTGGGTAGGGATGTTTTTCGAAATTTTTCCCAACGGAGTGTAGCGGCTTGGTCAGGTCGAAGCCAATTTTTGTTGTCAGATGAGTATCTGGTTCGGCGCTGGGATCCAGGCTGGAACCTTGCTCTTTGTCCATAATGACCATATCCCGGTCGCCTTGAAAACGGGTCGCCATAGCCCATTCCACCTCGAGAGGGTTATATATATCGATGTCTTTATCCACCACGAAAACATGCTTGCATGAGCGGTGACTGGAAAAGGCTGCCTGGATGGCAAGTTTTCCATCCTCCTCACTCTGCTTGTCGATCTGGATGATGGTGTGAAGCCAGGAACACCCACCAGGATTGACATGCACATCCAGGCATTTCACAACTTCGTTGACAGTCTTAAATATGGTGGGTTCGCGCGGCATGCCCATAAGCAACTTATGTTCCAATCCACCAGGAAGAAGCGCCTGCCAGATGGCGTCGTGGCGGTGGGTGATCGTTTTGACCACAAATACCGGCTCCTGGCGGACGATATCCTGAGTTTCGGTCAAATCCACAAAAGGACCTTCGGCGTGTTTTCTATCCAGGTAAACCGTGCCTTCCAGTACGAATTCCGCTTCTGCCGGGATGAATACATCCACGGTTTTTGCGTGTACAAGCTGTAAAGATTCCATGGCATTGGCAATTTCCAGCTCATCGACGCCGATTTCCACCGAAGTTGCTGCAGCAGCCAGGACATTAGGCGCATTACCGATACACATGGCGATATCCAGTTGTTTTTGATCTTTCAGGAAGGCATCGAAATGGCGCGAGCGGACGATGCGCATCGATAACTCATTTTTTGAGAATTGCATACAGCGGTGAAAATCCAGGTTTTGTCCATAATTTGGATGACGGGTAACAACCACTCCGGCAGTGATGTAATTGCCGCCATCGCCCTGGCAATGCTTTAATATCGGCAACAGATCAAGATCGGGGTCAGGATGGATCACTTGCTGGCAAGGTGCATCGGTAATAATTTCACATGGTGATCGTTGCTCAATTGCTGAGGTTAAAAAGGGGATAATTTGCCCCGGTTGGATGCCGAAATACCGGGCAAAATCTTGCTTCCCGCAAAACAAATTCCCGGCGATTTTAAACCCCGATTCTTTGATGGCTTCGAATAAGATCGGTTTGGGTTCGCATTTTTTGAGAATACCGGCTGCTTCGTAAGTTTCAGAAACAGAGGTTTTGATACCGGTAATTTCCTTGCGATCCTTGAGTTGTTGTATATATTCCCTGTAACTCATTTTTCCTCGAATTATCATCAGACGATTTTGGATACTAATTCCGATACCAAATTGTACCCGAATGATGCCATTGTTGGAAAATACTAATTATTCTTTTCTTTGATTTACCAAAAATGAAGATGTCGTGAGGAGAGGGTATTAAATTTTCAAATTAGTAATGGTTGTAGTAATGACTTCAGTCATTGGTTTTTTAGAGTAGGGGCTGTCCCAAATGAAGGCTGTCACTCTGAAGGAAGCGAAGAGTCTTTTCATTTTTAGGTTATATGTTTCGCTTCGCTTCGTGAAACACACTTCGTGCAACATGACAATTTTGACTTTTTGGACAACCCCTACAAACACACTCTCGATTTTTATTATTATATCCATGCAAAATTGAAGCGTGATATAATATATTCAAATTTATGAATATATGCTCGAATAATTATCCCACATGAAACCTAAAGGTAAAAAAACATGGATATTTCAGGATTATTAGTAAAGTTACTTCAAGGTGGTTTTGGGAGTTTGGCATCATATCTCGCGGCGCATGTGCTTTTGTGTTTGTTGCCTGCGTTTTTTATTGCCGGAGGAATGTCTGCATTGATTCCGCGTGAATCCATCATGCGTTTTTTAGGTCGCAAAGCGCCGAAGTATGTTTCTTATCCGGCATCAGCCTTAGCGGGTTCGTTATTAGCGGTATGCTCTTGTACTATTGTGCCGTTATTTGCCGGTATTTACAAAAAAGGTGCCGGTATAGGTCCAGCAATCACCTTCCTGTTTTTTGCCCCGGCTGCCAATATTCTGGCGTTGGCATACACCGGTGTTGCTATTGGTGCTGATCTGGCTTTTGCACGTTTATTTCTCTCTTTGACGTTTGGTATCGGGATCGGTATGATCATGGCGCTTATCTTTAGCAAGGATGATATTGCGCGGGAAAGCATTGCAGATGATACTTTCTCTCAGCGTGGTGAAATGCACTCCAAACGGATCATATTCCTGCTTGTGATGGTCGCTTTACTCATCTCCGGCACATTAAAGCTGGATTTCCTTACCAATGCTTATACTCAAATGACCCTTCCAATCAAGGGGATGGATATATTACAGCAAACACTTAATACTTTGATCCCTTTCGATGTAACGAAAGGAGAAGAAGGCGTCAGCGCCCAGGGTTTGTTTTTGATCCTGCTGTTGTTTTTAATTGCGTTGTTTGCCTGGCGCGGTTTTGAAAAAATCCATGATGGGGCAACCTTTTGGACCTGGGGCGCTTTTGGGATACTGATTTTTACATTACTGGTTGCTTCAACAAAAATGGAACCGCGCGCCATGGGATTGGCAATTCTATTTACCGGAAGGACTTTCGCAGTTGCTTTATGGTTGTTGATAATTGTTATCATGGCAAAGAGAACTCTAAGTATTGAAGAACGAACCGATTGGATTTGGGAATCCTGGCGTTTTGTTAAGCAAATTTTTCCTTTGTTGATCGTTGGTGTCTTCGCGGTTGGTGTTATCCGTCAGCTAATCAAACCGGATTGGATAGAATTCCTGGCAGGAAAAAATACTATCCTGGGTAACCTGGCTGGAGTCGTGTTCGGTATTTTTATGTATTTTCCTACCCTGGTTGAGGTGCCCATCGCCAAGATGTTCCTGAGTCTGGGCATGCACCGCGGCCCTTTGCTGGCTTACCTGATGGCAGACCCGGAACTGAGCCTGCAAAGCATTCTAATCACCGCTGCCATAATCGGCAAGAAAAAAGCCTGGGTTTATGTAGGCTGGGTGGCGTTATTCAGCACTTTAGCTGGGTTAATCTATGGCGCCTGGATTGACGGCGTAAGTATATGGTTAATCGTGCTCTATCTGGTGGCAATGCTGACCATATTGGTTGGGGCGTTATGGCTGGTCAACCGGCGCATGAATAAAACCCTTGCTTATTAGATAAAACCTTTAATATTTTGCCTGAGGTTTATATATAATATCAAATCATGTTGGGCACCCGCAGCCGACATTACCCTTGAGAATTTCTTTCCAATTTCCAAGCACATCGTGCGTCCAGCAATCATCTGCTCCGGCAGCTTCACGCATCACAAGCGCTAAAATATAGGACAATTCTTCAACCGTGGCGCCGGCATCAAGAGCCCCCTGAAAGTGTTTTAAAACACAGGGTTTCGATCTGGCTTTGATCGAAAGTGCAAAGCAAATGAACTGATATGTTTTTTCATCAATGAAACGCTTTTCTTTATATAATTCGTCGATCTCATCCAGGTTCTGAGAAAATTCAGGGAAAAATTCAGCCAGCATTCTCATTTTTTTCTCCATGTTTTTTTAGGGATATGGTATGAATCTCAGTTTGAGGGCTAATGTCTTTATGGAAGCAGTAATTTTTTAATATCTTCTACCCCCAACACTCGACCAGATGATTTAACCTTTTCATCGATGACCAGGGCAGGCGTTTTCATCACACCATAATTAATGATGGTATCGATATCTTTTACTTCTTCAATTGACGCTTCAAGGTTGAGTTCTTTCACGGCTTCCTGTGTATTAGCCAGAAGCTTTTTACAGTTGGCACAACCACCACCTAAAATCTTGACGATCATTGAATTCTCCTAGGAAAAATTTAAACATATAATATATTCACGATTAGGAATATATTATACATTGAAACACCACAGAATTCAAATTCAATTTCTAGTGAGAAAAGAATACATAAGGAAACCGGGAATTATAGCAAGCCAGGAGAAAATGTATAAGGAAGGCAGGAAAGCAGGAAATTATTTTCAGCTATAAATAATGCGGGCGTTTTTTTCGGCATGGCGGCTGATATGAATACAGAAGTTAAATAAGGAAATCCGGAATAACAGGAATAATGAACACGAATTTGCCTCGATATTCAATCAGGAATTTGAAACTGACAATTACTCACTGAAACCAGTTAACTTATAGCTTATAGCATATTGTTTACAGCTTTTTTATTACGAATCATTCAATTAGTAAATCGGGATTGCAATGCGGACAGGGGCAATTCGCTAATGGTCTGTGGGAAATTTTCTCGATCTCGTTATATGAGATATTCGCAATTGCAGCAGCTTGTTTGATAAGTTTTATCAATCTGATATCTGAAAGGCTGTAAAAAATATAGCGACCCTCTTTCTGGATTGATACCCAACCAGCCTCGCGTAGTGCCATCAGATGTTGAGAGATAGTCGCCTGACGCAATCCCAACGCGGCGACCAGATGGCAGACACAAGCGGGCTGTTCACGGATGATAATCAGAATCTGAATGCGAGCTGGCAGGCTGAGTTGATTGAACAGGGCAGCAAGCTTTTCTTCATTGGGTAGGATTGTCGTGGAGATCATTATGTATTTATTATAGTCTTAAATATAAACTTGAATCACCTTAAAACATAAAAATTACACATAAGGCTTTTCGTGTATTCTTATTGTATCCACGATTAAAAAAAACACCCCTTAGTGGGGCGTTTTTAGGATAACAATAAACTGGTGACGGGTAAATTGCTAATGCTTTTACTGTACAAGCGCAATTTTGACCGCAGCGATAAATATACGTTTTCATACTTTCATAAGCATATCCCTTGTTTACTTTATTAAACAAAACAGCTTTCTCCTACTCTGTCATAATGTGATTATTGCATTAAGAATCGCAAACATCAATAACCTCAAACCAAGAATACTTTAAACATATATCCAATACCAACCATGAAAACATTGCTTGAACTATGCATTAGCATAGGGTATAAAATACTCTTGCTCCTTTGATAAACAATCCCCTGTATAGTTCCCAGTACAAATGAGTAAAATAATTGAAAGTAATCCACTTCAAAAACGAACGGCTTCAATGACCAGTTGGTGTGGGCAAATGAGAATAAAATCGATGCTAATACTACTTCCAATGTAACATTGCTTTTTATTAAAATACTTTTGCCAAACGCATAAACCAGCAATGTTATTGGTAATGTTCGAAAAACAACCTCTTCTGCTGGTCCGCTAAAGAATAATTGGAACCCCAAAGTACCGATGATATTTCTTACGTCTAGAGGAAAAGCATAGTTGGACAACTGGTTTTTGATAAACATAATAATGTGCAGTGCAATTGAAATAACTATTGATACGGCAATAAATAGAACCGAGTATTTTACTCCTTTTCTCACATCACCAAACTGAAAATAGAAATCGAGTTTTAATAGTTTGCTCAATGCCAAGATAATAACTAAAGCAATAATCAATTCAATTGCATGATGTATTGAAATACGGGCAAAAATGTCGTACGGGTCAATTTGTTGGTATGGGACCATATTTGTGAAAAAGTGTCCCGCTTTTCCTAAAATTATTTGCAAAAATAGCAATAAGCCAAAAACAATAATGCTGTATATAATTCTATGATGTGTAAGCTTTTTCATGTAATAAAAATCTCATTTGATTAATCTAGGTTTTTGCGCAATGTTAGGGCTAAATGTCAAATAATATCCAACCGTTACAAGTATGATATCTATTATGATTCTGAAAAGAACATCGATAAAATACCCAGAAAACAATAAAGGCATAAAAGTAAGGAATGTAGCCCAATTGATTCCAAAAATCAAGAATCCAAATTTTATCGAATTGCGTTTCAAAAACATTGAATTTCCGGTATTCGCAAGTAAAATACATACTACCCCAATACAGGCACCCATAAGTAACGTCCAGAAAAATGTATAAAACGGATTTGTTTGGTGTCCTGCTTGGATTACCCCTGAATAATATGCGATATATCGTCCAATTAAAAATACCCCTGTGAACGTAGATAAGGCTTTCATCTTCTGACCAAGATTAAATTGCTCTATCGAAGGATTCTGTCCTTTCTCATCTTTTATCAAACTAAATAGAACACCCATAAAAAAAACAGGTATAGCATCACTGAGGCCAACCACCAATTCGTTAATTATAGGATTTCCAAATAAGCCCACACCCTCAAACATGGCAAACAGCCAAAGCAGCGCTATTGCGAACCCGTACCGCGCCCCTTTTTTTACACCCTCTCCTGGAATCTCATTTTTGATCCGGCAATAAATATAAGCAACGCCGGAAAAAGACAGTAATGCCCAAAGTGAGGCAGTAATTTCTGTACCGAGCAGCTTTGCTACTATGCTATAGTTTGGATTCTCAGGCATAGTGCTGAATACGTTTGTAACAAGATGGAGGACAATATCTAAAAGCACACAAACTATTATAATAGCTACAATTTTCAACCGTTTTCCAATTTTCATAATGTTAATACTCCCTTACTAAAACCAGCTTCATATACGCTATATTTTGGAATAATATACATTTATTAGTATTTAAGACTCTTCAAAAGCCGTGTTTTCTATTTCTGTTAGATTTAATAGCATTTTTTCGAGTAGCGCTCTAGTTGTCGATAGGCTTTTCTTATTCATTTCCTTAAACATTTTTTCCCTAAAAATCGTGCCTTTTGGATCTGTTTTTTTCCAGAAATCATAGCTCTGCTCTGTCAATCTCAATCTAGTAACTCTTGCATCTTTTTTGTCTCTTTCTAACTTCAATAAACCTTTATGCTGGAGTTTCAAAGCTACTTGTTTAATATTTTGATGAGAACTCCCCATTTCAACAGCTAACTCTTTCATGGTTGGAGGGCTATCAAATATACTTTTTATAGTTTCAGATAAAAACCATTGCTTTGTTGTTACATTAAATTCCTTGAATTCTCTCTCAAGCAATGTGTCCATCTTATTAGAAATTATCAGCAGTAAAGCAAAAATCATTGGCTCATCAGGAATTGATTTTTTTTTATTAAGATTCATAGTAACCACCGCCTTTATAATATTTCGATAACCACTATAAGGTAATGTGTTATCTATTAAGATAATACATTACCTTATTGTTTTTGTCAACCCTGATTTTGCAATTTCAAAAAATGAATTTCAACAAAATAAGTTGTTCTGTTTGAGGATATAAGTATCAATCCAGATATTTCTTGAGGGGAAGATATAGCATTTTAGTTCTGATTATTGAAATGAAAAGGCAAAGGATATCTGAACCCTCTGCCTTTACTTATACATTTCCGCCTATACAGCTATTATTTTTTTATTCTGTTTTTTTGATAGCACCTTTTTGATGGGGCGCTTTTAGGATAACAAAAAACCGAGGACTGGTATATTGCTTATGCTTTTACAATGCAATCCACGGGGCAGACAGCAACGCATTGTGGAGAATCGAAATGACCAACGCATTCTACGCATGTATCAGGATCGATCACGTAAATAGTATCGCCTTCTGAAATAGAATTGGTCGGGCATTCGGGTTCGCATGCACCACAAGAGATGCATTCATCAGTAATTTTCATTGCCATTGTGTTTACTCCTTGAATGGATTAATACGTTTTTCCAATCCGAAAAACGCTTTCATCCTTTGGTAGATTGTTTATAGCGTATCATAGCGATTATCCACTGTCAATTCGGATATTTGTAATGAATTTTTAGGGAAATTTATAACATTCGTTTTTTTTTCTTCATTACATATTATCGATTTCTACGCTTTGTGCTAAAATTAATGCGAATCGGATAGTTTTTCTAATATTTACTATCATATCTGGCGGGGAGCTATATATGTCAAAACAAATATTTCGAACAATTTTCATAGTATTTACGACTCTTTTGTTTGCCGGGTGTACTACGATGCCGGTAACTCAGGTTGTATCACCAACTGAAGCAGAAGAGATATTGCCAAGCCCGACCACGGAAATCCAACCCACATCTGCACCTGAGGAAACTGAAGCCGTGGAACCGCCAACTGAAACAGCGGTTGAATTGGGGATGGCAGAAATTCTGGAAGCGCTGGATGGGTATCCTTGTAGCGATACAAGCGACTTTACCTGTGTAAACATCAGCTTGCCCATAGATTATTTCAATCTCGATTCAGAAGAAACAACCGTGGTGGTATTTGGCGTTCTACCAGCGACGGGGACAAGTCAAGGCATGTTCGTTACCGTTGTGGGCGGCCCGGGCGGCTCTGGATTACAATCGGCGGATTATTACACCTGGGCTTTTGATGAATCCATTACCGAGAATTTCGATATTGTTTTCTTTGACCAGCGCGGTGTAAGCGCCTCGGGGAACATCCAATGCCCGCAAGCTGCAGCCGATTTTTACCGGGCAGACTGGCGCACTTCCACTCCGGAAGAAGAGGCTAATTTACTCAAGGTAGCGAAAACCTTCAGTACAGATTGCATTAAAGAAATGGGCGATACACGGTTGCTTCCCTATCTGGGCACCGACCAGGCTGTTCGCGATCTTGAATCATTCCGGCAGGAGATCCAAAATCAAGGCAGCGTTACTGCCGAAAAGATGTGGATATATGGCGAAAGCTATGGCACCCAATTCGTTCAAACATATGCCGCAGCGTTTCCGGAACATGTAGCCGCCATGATCCTGGATGGCACCGTCGATTTGACGGTTTCGGGGCAGGTATATTATCGCGAGCAGGCGCAAGCCTTTTATGATACTTTGCAAAGTACTCTGGCAGCTTGTAATGAAGATGAATTGTGCGCCAAAGACGTAGGCGGTGATGCATTTGCAGCGTATCAAAAAATCACAGACATGGTTTCAACTAGTCCGGTAGTATTTAATTTTCCCCTGCCATCCGGAGAAATCGAGGCGCGCGAATTCACTTTAGCAGACTTGGAGACCGCCGTCACAGGTTATCTTTACAGTGAGTCACCCCGTACAATTATGCTGAGGGCATTAGCATCGGCAGCCACTCAGGATGATTTGTCTCCCATGGCAAGGGTACTTTATGACTCGTTATATATTGATCCGACCACACTAGAAGCGATTCCCGACCCTTCATATTCAGATGCAGTTTATTATGGCGTGGAATGCCACGATTATTATTATCCCGGCGAGACACCGGAAGAAGCCGGAGAAGCTTACATACAAGCCGGTAATGAAGTGGATGAGACGCTCCCTTATTTCGAATCCCTTTATTACGGCGATATCCCCTGTCCATATTGGCCGGAAAGAACAACGAATCCTGACCGCCCTGAACCCTTGACCGCCGAGGGAATACCCACGTTGGTGCTGGGTGCCACGGCAGACCCAGCTACACCCTACAACCAGGGGGTGCAAGTTTACGAGCGTCTTGCAGATGGATATCTGGTAACTATGGAGGGAGGGGCGCATATTATTTTCGGGCGGGGAGATGCCTGCGTAGATGACCTGGTGACGGATTTCCTGGTAAATGGGACGGTACCTGAAGAGCAGGAAACCGTTTGTGAGGGCGTGATGTATGATCCTTATATGCCCATCCCGCTCATGGATGCCCAGGACTATGCCGACCCCCTGGAAGCCATGGTTTCGATGGATAACAATATCAACTACCTGCCTGAATTCTACGATTGGGACTGGGAGACGCCCACCTCGGTTGGTTGCACCTATGGTGGTGTCTTCTCATTCGAAATCAGCGATGAGGGTGTGGATTTCACCTTCACGGGTTGTGCTTTTTCGGATGGATTTATTATGGATGGCACAGGTGCGTATATCGATGAGAGCGGCGATTTCACTATGGAGATCGAAGTTAGCGGCATCGCAGAAGGAAACCTGAGTTATACTCACCTTTATGATGGCGCGGCCAGTGTAACGGGCGAGTATGGCGGCGAGACAATCAATCTAAGCCAGGAATGAACCTGTTGCGGCGGAGATTCTTATAACGAATACGCAGATTTCGCTTGACCCATCGGGCATGTAATGATAAAATCCCCGCCGCAGCATGAATGCCCCCATCGTCTAGGGGACTAGGACGCAGCCCTTTCAAGGCTAAAACCAGAGTTCGAATCTCTGTGGGGGCACCTACCAAGGCCCATCTCGAACTGCGTGACATTGCAGTGGAAGAGTTCCTTGAGTCGTTACGATTTGACAAGCGTGACAAACTCTCAGAACTCCCAAACGAATTGTTACGAGAGTGTTCGAGATGAGTGCTTTAAATACCCAAATTCCATTTAATCTTACAACTGATCAAGTCATTGTCAACCATATCCCTGTTCAATCTGCAACCGAGATGTCGGGATATAACGCCCAATATATGAGGCGGTTGTTGCGCGCCGGGAAATTGGACGGGCTCAAGGTTGGTCAGGTCTGGCTGATCGACCTGGCTTCATTGCAGACCTATTTTAGCTCCGCTATCAGCTCAAATGATCTGCGTTGTGGGCCCAAAGGGGCGTGGCAAGCACCGTTCTAAGCCAAGCACGAACCCCTTATGGCAAATGTATACGTTTGTAAACAGTCAGTGTATACGATTGTAAACAGGAGAAACCCCATGAGCGTAATCGTTTTGGATGCTGGCAACAGCATCATCAAGGCAAAAATTGCCCGGCGCGATCGCAGTGAGATTGCATTCCCACACGCATTCAAACCGTTGACGGAAGTGGAATATACCAGTATCGTATCCCGCTCTGGAAAGCAGAGCACATCCCAGGACTACGTTCGCATTAACGGGCAGCCCTATGTGGTAGGGGAGAGCGCCGAAAGACATGGCGTCCACACCCAACGAACCGGCTCGTCACGATACATCCGAGATTATTATGGCATTTTCGCTGCCGCCATGCTGGGGCGTTTTTACGAGCGGGGGATGGAAGTATCTGTTTTTGGCAGCCATCCCCCAGGCGACGCCATATACCGTGAAGACCTGATGAAATCGGTTATCGGCGAATGGATAGTAGAAATGGATGGACGGGAACGCCGCTTCCAGGTGAGCTATGCCAACACCTTCGATGAACCCGTTGGCGGCCTGATGAATGTTCTACTGACCGATGATGGTCAGCATTATCGCCATTCCGACATCCATGATGGTTCTGCATTAGTGATCGATATCGGTGGATTCACCACCGATTGGATTGCGGTCAATCCTGGCGGTGAAGTGGATTATAGCCTGGCGCGTAGCGTACCTGTTGGTATCCAGAATGTTGTAGCGGACTTCGAGGCTAGCTTCCGGGCGCACAATCTCAATGCGGTCAAGGATACACCAGTTTTACCGCCTGAGCGCGTCCGGCGCGCTATCGCCACAGGAGTATTTGATGGTGCAGGAAGGCGCTATCCCTGTGAAAATGAAGTCAAAGAAGCGACGAATCTGGTGCTCAACCGCATTGCAGATACCTACCAGCGCATCGCAGGCGGCGCATTGAGTTGGGATAGCATCATCTTGACCGGTGGCGGCAGTGCATTGCTCTACAAGCGATTGCTGCCAGTACTGGACCATGAAAATGTGATCCTGGCAGATGATCTTGAAAGCATCCATCTTGCAAATGTACGCGGCGGGTTGAAGCTGTGGCGTTTGTACGAGGCTTTGCAAATCCAATGAGCGAGGTGATCAGTTTTCGACTGAATAAGAACAACCTGCGGGAGGCAAAAGCCCTATTAGTCATTCAAGAGTGCAGGGCTAAAGGTTATAGTCTTCGGCAAATCATCACAGATGCGCTCATAAAACACGATGAAGCTTGGTCAGATCCACCTACGCCCAACATAGATGAGTTGAACAACAAGTTTAACCAACTACTTGAGCAGCTTAGCAATGGAGATCCTAGGCGGATTACCCAGCCAAATACGTCTATAGGGCAATCAGAATTAGCGGATCAATTCATTGCATCAATAAAGAAAACCGCCAAACAGGGGATAAAAATCCGTTGATTAGGCCTTGAATAAAGTTGCTAAAGGGCAACAGACCTCGAGCTGTTGCCCTTTTTGTATTGGCCTTTTATGTCGGAAATGGTTCCACCTGAAATACCAGAGTATAAAGAATTGCGTCAATCATATTTCACAGAAATTTGCTTGCATCTCCACCTTATTTGGGATAAAATCCATGTAGTGCAATCTTCATGAATTTTATGCCTGTCTGACCTAGCTTAGGCATTTCATTTCTCCCGGAAAGAAGGAAGGGGAATCAATGACCGATAATCTCCCCAAAACGTTTCAAATGCGCTTTGACCTCACGAACCAACATGATCTTGAGATAGCGCAATTTTTGAGGCAATACCCCTGGTCAAGAACTCAAAAAGTGAAGGAAATCCTGCTGATGTATATCCAGGGTGAGCTTGTACATCGCAACAGCGACAGCGCCGAACAAGGAAAAGAAGACACAGCGGCGAAAGTTTGAAGCCTAAAACACCATGACATCACAAATTCAAGTTTCTCAACAACAAGCTCTCTTTGTCAGGATTGCTCTTAATGCTTTAATACGCGCTGAAGCCGATGGTCGTGTGCCAGCGCGCTTTTCTGGTACAGGCCCAGAGATCTGGCGAACATTCAGTAATGAGTTATCCATCGCCAATCTGGCAGCAATCACCATCCAGGATACTGGGGCGACGATGCCTATCCCTTTTGCGCCAGAAAAATGGTGGCCGGATTGGCCTGTCTGGACTTTACTGCAAATCCCAGATCAGGATGTGGAAATATGGGTGCAGGAAGCTTTGAGCAATCATGAACAACCGCAGCAAAGCTTTTTACGCCAGCAAGCTGCCCTATTAGGAATATCTTTACCGGAAGAGGCAGTCCTTGCCGACCTGGACACTCCAGCGGCTCATGAACGCTGGTTAGAGCTGCCCGGAACGGCTGGCTGGGTATCATATACATTTTGTACGCGACAGGATGCTGATCTTTATTATTGGGAAAACTTCACCATCTTGTGTGACACGGCAGAGGAAATGCTTCTAGCAGGAATCATCGCCTGGGAACTTGGCGCGCCGCCCAACACCAGGTTGCCCATCCTGCTTGAAGATCAGACACTTTCTAGCACATTGCAGGCCGGTCGTAAATATGATGGCATCGTAGGCATACATACGTTGCACCATCACCGAGACCTAAGGGCGCTTCATAAAGAAGGAAAAACGCCGGTATGGGTATGAAATATGGTACTTTGACGCGCTCGATTGACATCGATGAAGCAATTATGCTGATCACATTGAGCACGGAAATCAAAAAGGTTTCTGAATGGCAAGAGGAAGCTTTATATCGATTACCACAGAGCTCGCGTAACCGACGGCTGTCAATTACGCGCACAATTCGAAATAAATTCCTGGAAGTCGAAAATGATACCTTCGTCGATGGCCCATTTGCTCACCTGATCGCAGCTCCACTCGTAGAACCAAGACTCAAGCGAGACTTAATTTTAGGACAATACCTGCGTTCTACACCTTTGGTATGGGAATCCATCCGGGAAGTTGTGCTTCCCCACTTAGAATCGACAGCTATAGATGAAAACGAAGTCCAACAAAATGATTGGGACACTTTCCTGGAAACTCGACTGGTTGAACACACAGAGACGACATTTTCTCGAACGCGCAGGCATATTACCGCCCATTTATCAAAGTTTGGCATCTTGGAAGCGCAACCGATTCCCGGGCGAAATATTGGCAAACGTTTCTTCCCACATTTCTACGATCCCGATCCACGCGCTTTCTGGTTTTACCTGGCGACCGAGTTTTCGGAGCAGGGCTGGACATCCCGCTCGCTTGCCTACATCACCAAACAATCCTGGACGCGAATCGCTTTTTGCACTTCCGAAACTTACGCTCGTTATGCCGTGGAAGAGGCGGAACGATCCGCTTTAATGGTGACAAATTTCTTCGGTTCGGAGAAGCAGATCACGCTGCGAGGCCCCGATCCGCTACAACGCATCACGGAGGCGATCCAGTATGGCTGAGCAGCGAGTGACACAAGAACAATTGATGGATCTGCTTCGAGAGCGCGCCAAACATCTTCACAGCCGCAATCTGGTGCTGGTGGCGCTGCCCCTGCAATCTGCGCATCAGGATGCACGCCGCCTGGCGCAGGTCATCCAGGCTGATTATGTGGATTTTGATTGCGAGTTGATCCAACAAATGCAAGCCGATGATTGGGAAGATCATGTCAACATGGAACAACGCGGGACGCTTTTTGTAGGTAAGGAACTGGCGGCAGGCTGGTTAAAGCAGGTTGCACAGCGAATTCAATCAGACCGGCCGTTGTTGATCGGCAACGTCAACCTGGCCGTGCGTTACGCGCTGGATGTCGCTGGCGCGTTATATGACTCCAGTGAAAAAGGCTTATGTATCCTGGCGGCTGGAGGACGCATACAGGGACAGACCTTGTTGATCCACAACACCTTGCCGCAAACCGGCGCCGGAGCGGCGGCTTACGAGCTGATAAGGCCCTCCGAAGACCTGCCACAGAAGCCAACGCAAGCGGTTCAAGACCGGCTGCTCTAACCTGATCACATTCATCACACTTGAGGGATTATTTCAACCATGGAGTTTGAGCGATACCTGGAGCTACAAAGCATCCTGCAGCAGTGGAAGACACGTTTGGCGGAAAGCATCCGCCAGCATATCGAAACCGACCGGCGCTTGCAAAACCGCCTTCAGACACTTTACCAGGCTGATGGGGCCAGTGAAGAGTTCACCATCTGGCTGGATCGCTGGTGCCGCCAGGCCGCCATCCAATTCATCCTCAGGATCCTGTTCTTACGGGTCTTAGAAGACCGGGGCTTGCTGGGCGCGACCCGCATCCGCGCCACTGACGGGCAGATGATGTGGGCGCAGTTGACCCGCAACCTGGGCGCAGCGGCCTATGTGCAGTGGTGCTGCTGGGACGCCGCCCACCTGTTGCCCGACCTGTTTGGCCCCACGGACTATGATTGGGTCTTACCAGAGGATGAGCTGGCGCAGCGTTTCCTGGATGAAGTCTGGCGGCGGCCGGACCCCAACCGCCCGGGCTGGCTGCGATTTGATTTCCGTCAAGATCACGAGCGAGGTAGTGAAGGTTTCCAAACACGCTTTATCGGGGATCTGTACCAGGACCTGGATGCCGAAATCCGCGAGCGTTATGCCTTGTTACAAACCCCGGATTTTATCTCGCAGTTTATCCTGGAACACACCCTGCTCAAAAGTTTCGAAGAGAAAGATTTCCGCGAGGTGACCATGATTGACCCGACCTGCGGCAGCGGCCATTTTTTGGTGGATGGTTTCTGGCATTTTGTGCGAAAATATGAAAATGAATCATCGAAAAATATGATTAGAGAAGAAAAAATAGGAATTGCTCGAAGGATAATTGAACATCACATATTTGGGTGTGATATAAACCCATATGCAACCGCACTAACACGATTCAGGTTAATTCTCTCAGTATGTGATTACGCAAATCCCACTAACTTAGCTGCTTTAGGTGACATGAAGTTTAATATTGTTACGATAGATAGCTTAATCCCATACGAAAAGATCATAAAAGGAGAAACCTGGGGAGCTGTAGATGGTAGTACGGCAAAAGTACTTGGACATCCAGTTGAAATAGATCGGGCATTGCCAATATTGAGGAAACGTTACGAAATAGTAGTTGGGAATCCTCCATATATAGTACCCAAAGATGATATAAAAAAGAGGATCTACAGGGATAATTATGTTTCTGCCTACTTAAAATATGGTTTATCTGCTCCATTTACGGAACGTTTTCTAGGATTATTAACCAAAAATGGCCGCATGGGAATTATTAATTCAATATCCTTCAGTAAAAGACAATTTGGCAAAAGGTTAATAGAAAATGTTTTACCTGAATATAAACTTAACGCAGTGGTTGATTTAAGCGGTTCTTACATACCAGGGCACGGAACACCCACGATAATACTTTTTGTGTCACATGTAGAACCAGGTTCAGATAAAGTGAAATTCGTAGGAGCGATCCTAGGTGAGCCACAAATTCCTTCTGATCCAAGTAAGGGTCTGGTATGGATGGAAATTTATTCGAACTTTTTGAGATCAGAGTATGATGGGGAATTTATCTCAATAAAAATGGTAGATAGAAATGACTTTAATAAACACCCATGGAACTTACAGCTAAAAGAAGAAGCCTTAGTTCAACAACTAGTTAGAGTCTCAAACAAGACTTTGTCAGAACTTACCGAATATATTGGTACAAGCGTAATTACAGGACAAGACGAGATATACGCACTAGAAAAAAATGTAGCCAGACGGTTTAATATACCCCATAAATACTTGAGGAATTATCTATTTGGAGTAAACATTAGAGATTGGATATTATCCCCAACCAAATTGGTGTTATTTCCATATAATGACGATCTTGAGCCTATTGATATCGAAAACATTGAATCTATAAATAGCTACTTAAGGTTATTTAGGAACAAGCTTTCAACACGTACATCTTTGAGCGGGAATTCAAAATGGTTCGAATTATGCCGAATGAAATATGCTGGACACGATGATAAAAGAGCTATAAGCATAGTACTAGTTACAACACATAATCAATTTATGTATATACCAATGGATTTATTAGTTCAGCAAGGTGCTCCAGCACTTAAGTTACACGAAGAACATTCAAGTTACTATTTTCCTTTATTAGGATTATTTAATACATCAATCGTCTGCTTTTTCTTAAAACAGCGCTGCTATAACAAAAAACCAGGAAAAGATCCTGTACGTGACAACTATGAATACACCGCTGTATCAATTGGCGATATACCTATCCCTATTACCTTTGATAAAAAGGTGGATTCAATCACGTATATAGTTGATGAAATACTTAATTTATCTAACCAAATTCAGTGCTTATCTTATTACGAATTAATTAAGAAAAAAGGTGAAGCTTATCAATACTGGGATTCGAAATTTTCATTCAGAGATTGTCCTACGATTGAACCATTTAATGATCTAGTAACGCTCCAAAAAATGTTAAAAATAGCTAACCAGAGCAGAGAAAATTTGTTAGGTAGAATGATTTTTTTACAAGAAGAACTTGATTGGTTATCTTATGAATTGTTTGGTCTTATTAAAAAGGCTCCTTTAGCCGAAGATTTATTGGACAAAAGCCAATATGATAACGCTATACTAGCACTTGGCCAGAGGCCTTTTGAACTAGCTGGCTTTGGTTATAATGGTGATTGGCCAATAGGATATAAACCCCCACTTTTACCTGATTATCTAAAAAACCTCACTGAGGCGCGAATCGCCATCATTGAAAGTAATCTGGATATCGGCATTCTAGAAGATCCACGCTATAAACGGCGCTGGGCTCCACCGGATTATAAAAAAGAATTCCAGGAAGCGGCTGAATGGTGGTTAGCAGAAAAGCTAGAATTTGCCCTGGAACAGTATGGCAAACCTATCACGCTGCGTCAGTGGGTGCGCCTGCTGCATAATGACACTCGTGTCAATGCTGTACTAGAGGTGCTGACCAACACTCAGGCCTATGACCTGGAAGGTGAGCTGCTTAAGGTGATCCAGACCAACAGCGTGCCAAACCGCCCTGAACATTATCTTAAACCCTCCGGGCTGCGCAAAAATATGCTATGGCAGCAGCAGGATGAAACATCAATTCCACCTGAGTTTAAGCGCGGCGATTTCAGCGACGGCACGGCCTGGAGTATCCGCGGCAAGTTGAATATCCCACGTGAACGTTTTATCGTTTATAACGAGTTCGATCACACCTGCCGCGGCTGCGACGCCCCGGAGAGCGGCGGGCCGTGGTTCGGTTGGGCCGGTTGGGATACTGCCAGGCGCGCTGATGCGCTGGCCTTTTTGCTCGAACAGGCCAACCGCGCCGGTTGGGAGCTGCGTTTCCGCCAGTGCGGCTTACGCGCCGCGCTGCGCGATCTGTTGCCGCAGTTGGAAGATTTACCGGAAGCCGACCAACTAGAGTTTAGAGGCCTGGCGACGATGTGCGGCATAAGTCTGGAAACAGAATGTTACTGCCAGTCCTATCGGGAAGGGCTGGCCAATGGCCGGCCGACCGTACCAGGGGTGAGCGAAGAGCTGTTGGATGTGAAAGTGTTAGCGAGCAAACGCGCCCAGCCCAAAGATAAAACAAAGAAAACAGATGCGGAACAATTGTCATTAGATATGTAGTGTGAACGATCGTTTCTAGCAATGGATAAATTATCCTGGCAGAAAAACAGGTTAGATTATTCGGTCACTGACCTTGGAGATTTTTTAGATGGCTGATCAAAAGATATTGGATGTGTTCGATTTACCCTCGGAAGTCCCGGCTTGCATTGTTAAGATACAAGATTTCGACGACAACAAAACCTTGCAAGATAATATTCGCGATTATGTCATCACCGATTCGGTCGCCGCAGAAATGGAGCGGCTGGTTGATCGCATTGTAACCAGTTGCGTGCGCCAGGAAGCTGGCGCCGGACATTATTTACACGGCTCTTTTGGGTCAGGAAAGTCGCACTTTATGGCCATCCTGGGATTGATTTTGGAAAACAACCCGTCCATCTGGACCAAAGAACACGTTATGATCCAGGATGTTCAAGATCGGCACGGCCAATGGTTGGCGGATCACCCCATTTTGGTGGTCCCCGTTTATATGTTGGGCCAGGAAAGCCTGCAGCGAGCATGTTATAACGCCGCCAACCAACGCTTAGAGAAATTACGCCAACCGGTCTGCGAGTTTAGCGATGCGGATAAAGTCATTGCCAGTTTTAATACCGAGGCCGAGCGATATGGAGAAGTGGTTTATCAGCAATTCGAGGCTGCCACGGGCATCAGTGCAAAGCGCTTTGCCCGCTTGGTCGGAAGTGGACAGGATGAACGGGATGAGTTGGCCCAGAAAATCCTGAGTTATCGCAACCCCAGCCGGACTGAACGCGCCCAGCTTTATCCGGATAAGTTCTCCGACGGAATGGCCATGCTGACCCAACATGCTCTGCAACAGGGCTTTGCCGGGGCGGTTTTTCTGGTCGATGAGTTGATCCTGTACCTGACTGGAAAGGGAGGGCGGGAATATGTCGAAGAATTTAACGATTTGGTCGCCCTGGCTGATAACTCCGCCTTGGACCGGGCAGTTCCGTTGTGGGTGCTGGTGGCCAAACAACGCAATATTGCCGAAACAGTGCCAGATGACTCCAGCCAACAGCATATCTTCGATGTGATGGAGCACCACAAAGATCGTTTTCCCGAGACCACCGAACTGGCGGATACAGAACTCATCCCGATTGTTGAAGAACGTGTCCTAAAAATCAAAGCTGGAAAAGAGTCTGTCTTAGAATCCGCTGTTGAGGGGACGATCAACGATCTGGAGCCGGGTGTGCGCCAGACCTTGCTGCACGACTTGAGCTTGCAGGATTTCCGGCGAGTTTATCCCTTCCATCCGGCTTTGATCCGCAGCCTGATCGATGTAAGCGCCCGGCTCAGTCGGGAACGGGCGGCAATCCGGCTGTTATATGAACTGTTGATCAAACGCTATCCGGATTTACCGGTTGGTTCGCTGGTTCCTTACTCAGCCCTGTTTGATGTGGTCTTTCTGCGAGACGGTTTGGCTGGCGGCTCGCGCAATGAAGAACTGGAAGCCGTGCGCCAAACCTATTACGAGCGCTTAGAGCCCCTTATCCAAGATGCTTATGGCGACACAGAACAGTCAACGCGCGCCCGCCAGATTGTTAAAACCGTGCTTTTGTTGGGCTTATCCAGAGGGATGCGGGCGGATATTGATGTGGAACGAATCTTACATTTGAATTACCAGAATCTCAAAGGCCGCACGGCCTTTGGATCCTATCAAATTATTGCAGGCATCCTTTCTGATTTGGATAACCGCAGCGAATTGGTGCACTTCACGCCTAATCCGACCAGCCCTGCCCTGGGCATTGCTCATATCACTCTGGCGACAGGAGTGCAACTGGTGGATGTGTTAAAACGGGTACAGGTGAACTGGCGCCAAAGACTGGAAACTTTCCAGGGATTGATGAAAGAGATGCTGAATAAACCCATCCAAAACGGAGAGATCCCCAATTACGAGCGTCTGTGGAGGGGCAGCCGCCGCAAGGGGCGGGTTCGCTTTGTTAATGTCGCTGAACTCTCCACCAATGATATGGTGATCCAAAACGGTGATGAATTCACACTGTTCGTTGATTATCCTTTCAGTGCGGATGTGGGGCACGGGCGCAGTGAGGATCGAGGCGTTGTTGACCGGGCAAAAGCCCAATTACCGCCCATCCCTGTCGGTTTCTGGCTGCCAGAAGAGTTTACCCCCGAAGATTTACGCGACCTGGAAGAACTGGCGCGGATGGGTGAGTTGGAATCGAACCCCGGGCAATATCTAGACCAGGATTATGGCCGTGCTCAACGCGACGAGTTGTTAACCAAACTTGTAGGGCAAAAGCGATCTAAATCGCGCTCATTACGAGAGCGCCTGTTGCATGTGTATAAAGGGTCAGGTGCCCAGGTTAGCTTTTTGGATAAGGCGATTACACCAACCCTGGATGTGGAAACGCTCGACGCGGCGCTGGATCGGATTTCAGACACGGTGTGTGACCGACGCTATCCGCATCATCCTCGCTTTGGCACTGAAGCAAACCAGCGAGCGTTGCGGCGTCTGTTGGAGGATTTTTTGGTGCCGGCAGCGATAGGGAGCGGGACAGTGGCGCGCACGGCTGATCTGGATGGCTGGCTTACCCGCCTGGGTATCCCCCTGGAACTGGCCGAACAAGGCGCTCACAACTGGACTTTGTTGCCCCAATCGCGTTATTTGAAAAAACTTGAGGAATTAGCATCCGGTCGCCAGGTGGAGACCAATAAGATTCGCCGTGGGTTAGAAGACGCTTTCGGCTTTAACCGTGATCTATCAGATACGTTGATCCTTTATCTCGTTCGTGGGCATGGTTATCGGGCATTGCGCGGCACCCAACCGGTGACACAATTGGATTATGGGATTCTAGACGGCCTGGTTTTAGAGCGCGGCGAACGTTTGGCAGCCCACGAATGGGCGCAAGTCAAAGAAATGATCCAAAACACCTGGGGAGTGCCCCCACAGGCCACCGACTTAACTGTTGGGGCGCAGGATCAGCTTTGGAGACAGCTGAATGCCTCGGCGCGTAATGCGCGTAACGATTTGGAAAAAGTGCAAAAACATCTGGGGGAGACCTTGAAGTTAGCAGAGATAAAACAAGAGCAGGCGACCCGGTGGATTGTATTGGAAGCCGCGATTGCACTGAACCAATATGCGATGCGCGAGGATATTGACCCGCATGATGGATTAAAACAATTGCTAGTCTGGAAGCCGGCTTCACAAGCGATTTCCTGCGAAGATGCTACTGGTCAAATCTCCCTACGAACCGCTACCATGAGTGCGCTAGATCGCCTTCAAACAGACACTGTAGAGCATATCATTACCCTTGCGCAGGCAGGGGACAGCAATGCTGAGGAGACTTTAAAATCCTTAAGAGATTTTTTGGCGGCTACAGATAAGGAAAAAGACCTGGCCAGCCACGTGTTAACCTGGCAGCAGCAAGCAAAGTCTGTCATCGATGCAGCCTTGAAGGTCAAAGTGCCTGGTGGTTCAGACACAGATAAGGGCTCTGAAATACCTGGTAAAGCCGTTCGTGATAGGGAGCTTCATTTTAAGCTGTCTGCTCAGATTGAATTCGGAGGGATCACCCGCCCAATACAGGGCCAGGATGCCGAAAATGCGCTCAGGACATTAGTCAATCATGTTGAATTGCCAGAGACAACCGAAAAAACAGAGCTCGTTATTCGTGTTCAGGTCTCAAAGGAAGAATAAGTGAGCCAATATGGATGAAATTCTTTTAGGCGCGGTTCAGCATCTACTCGAAGAGATTGATGCCGTTGTACAAGATCTGTTGGTGGTCGAGATTGATTGGGGAGATTTAACGCCTCAGGTATCTAATGAATCTATTACGTGCCGGTTTCAAAATGCCGACTGGCAATTGATCTACACCGAATCGGAATTAGAACTGCGCAGAACATTATGCCAGCATGGCGAACGAGTGATTGGGTTAATCCACAGCGCGGGCAAATTTCAACTTCCTCTGGACCTTCGCCAGCGCATATCGGGGGGAGCGCCCAAACACTTGGGATTGCGGCATTATTTTTATGCCGTCACAAAACGTACCTGGCCTACCGAGGTAGATTATCCGGATTGGAAGAAAACCATTGAAAACCATTCCAGAGAACTCGTCAGGCTGTCAGAACAAAAAGGAGCGCTGCAATGGGCTGTTAGCCGAGATGATTTGGAGAAGATGATCGTTCAAGTTGCATTTGGTCTGGATGTTGAAAACAAAACAGTTTATCAGATTATCGCTGATCTGCTCACCAGTCAGAGAAAATCAGGTAGTCACCCAAGCGACCTGGAAAGATCGCTGTTGAATAGTCGTTTGCGGGTGAGCCAAACCAATTGGTCGGATGTTATTTATTGGGCGATCGAGAGCGGCGGTAGGGCTGAAGACCTGGTGCGCACCGGGGTCATTATGGCGGCAGAGCAAAAGGCTAATCTTCTCCCGAATTGGGGGAATCTAAACAGCTTACGAGCTTTATTGGTTAATGAGAATCAGATGGCCGAAAAAAATGCCATTGAGACCGTAATTGATTTATCAGTAGGTACGCTTGAGTATTTGCATCCTTCCACGCGCCAATCTTTGCTAAAAAATGCAGAGTCGATGGTGGAAAATGTACTGCCTCAAGAAGCCTATAATCCCTGGTTTCAGGGTGCACTAGAGCGCGAAATACAACGTATCGCCAGACAATTAGCATCTCACCAAGCACAAGCTTCTGCCAGAATTGAGCCCCTCAAGAAACACATCTTCGCCAACCAATACAACTTGGCGCTGGATGTGCTCAACGAGATGAGTATATTGCTGAGCTCCTGGAATACGATTGAAGAGCAACTGAACTCAACAAATGATGTGTTCAATTGGGCAAGTTGGTATTCAACGCAAGGATCACACCTGGATTTATGTGCCTTGCGATTAATGCATATGAAAAACCAGGCAACCGGTCTAAATGAACATATTGATCATTTGTTAAACGGCTACTGGAAAAAAAGAAGTGACTTGAACAAACAATTTGGACAGACTTACATCCAAAATTACGAAGCGGCGTTACATGATAAGGGCAAAAATCTGTTTGGCACGAACCGGATTCTGGAGTGGCGGGTGCGCCCGCTGCTTCAAAAGGGGAAACAAGTTTTATTAGTGATCGTTGATGGCATGGCCTACCCGCTCTTCTGGCATTTAATGTCTCAAATGGAGGCGCAGCGCCCGTCAGTATATATCCATAGTCCCGAATCAGTGCTGGCGTTATTACCTTCCGTAACGTCTGTGTCCCGAAAAGCCATCTTTTTAAACGCCTTACCCACCGACCGCCTGGATGATGAACAAACCTACGAGGGAAAAGCGCGCGCCAGTGAAATTAAAGCGCTTTCCAAGACATTCCCCAACCATCATGTAAAGCTGTACAACAAATCAAACCTGAACGGAGGGCAGGAATTACTGACAGATTTGCAGTTCAGCCGGGCGAATCTGGTAGTTGTGATTTATAACGTCGTTGATGATGATTTGAAATCTGCAACGACCAGTGTGCGATTGCCACGCCTGGAAGATTTTGGCTCATTGATGAACGCTGTTAACCACGCACTGCGCGTGGGATGGGAAGTGATCGTTACCGCTGATCACGGCCATACCTGGTATCTTGATAAAAGTTATCGGCTCGGGGAAATTCGTGCAGGCGATGGAGAGCGTTTCTTGTCCGTCCAATCCAATGAAGTTGTATCTTCAGATGCTGTTGTTACCCAAGATGCAAATATTGTGCGCCTCCAAGATGGGCAGCAAATCGCTTTTCTCACGGCAACCGGTGCATATTATGGCCACAATCCTAGGCGCGGCTTTCATGGGGGGGCTAGCCTTGAAGAAATCGTTGTCCCGTGTGTTTCGTTAACTTACGAGCGATCTCACCTAGTCATAAACCAAATTGACACCAAAATGTATCAAGGGGAAGGCGAAACGGATCAGGCTGCTTACGACCTGAGTAGTGTTTCCGTGAATCTTCCGAGTGGGAAAATAGTTCGCATTGATCTGCCATTTTCTCTTTCGCAATTAGAAGCGCGGCTATTGCAAACAATTGCGCGTTTAGGCCAGGCCAGCGAAGCTGAACTCAAAAAAGTCTTGGGTACGCGCCGGGTTAGCGGCCCAATAGCTAATTTGCGAGAACGGTTGGCTGCTGCTGGCCCGAAGTATGATTTTATTGAAGAGAAAGGCACTGGACCAGATGGTGTTATCTTCCACTTCCGACAGGAGCTTTTGAAATAGGAGCGTTTTGTGACCGTAGAACTTTGGATAGGCAAGGAATTTGAAACCACTCATGAGATGAGCGCCTTGCGCTCATTCCTCTCACAGATGCAGGCGCGTTTCAGCAATGCCAAGGATCTGTATTTGATCCTGGCGAATTTTTTTTGCGAAGGTTCAGAAATAGATTTGGCGGTTATCAAAGAAAGAACTGTAATTGTTATCGAGTTGAAAGAATGCGACCAACCTGTTATCGGAAGCCAAAACGGAGATTGGGAAATTTTCGGAAATGGCTACTTGAACGTAGGTAGATTGAACCCTTATCAACAGGTGCGCGAATATCGTTATGCGTTGATGAATTACCTTTCTCGGACAAGATACGAATTCATGGATCGCCAAAAAGCACACCAGGTAAGCTTTGAGCACGTATCTGGGTTGGTAGCTTTCTCTCCCACCATGTCCGCCCAAACGAAAATTGATATTCCTGCCAGGGATAAAAAATGGTTTGGCGTGGTTGGCCTGGATAATTTATGGAAAGAGATCGCCGACAGGCGCAGCACCAAGATCAATATCAATCATGGCGAGGCTCGGAAGTTCGCGGCTCAAACATTGAGATTAAAGCGCGTCGATATCCAAGAGTATCTAACTGGTACAGATCGCGTAGATGAACATCCGAAGATCATGCCGGTGCAAAAACCTGAACCTGTGAAGCCAGTCGCAAAATCATCGATCAATGGTCTTTCACTGAGAACCGATCTAGATCGCTTAACTCAACCTGTGGCCTTGGATATTATTAACGCATTACGACGCGGCACCGTGCCTCAGACAGGGTTGGAATTCTTAGCGGTGGGTCTAGAGCGAGAAATGCGCAGTATAACCAGCCAGCTAAAACACATTCTCACCGGGCGAGGCGATTTTAAGTTTATTCGTGGCGCATATGGCGCCGGGAAAACATTCCTAAGCGCTCTGACTCTTGAGGAAGCGCTGCAAAATGGCTTTGTGGTCAGTTATGTTGTGGTATCGACCGACACGCCGCTTTACAAGCTGGAAGCAATCTATCACAGGATGGTAAGTAATCTGCGCACGCGTGGTCAAGTCAGCGGCGCTCTGAAAGGCATTATTGACCGTTGGCTTTATTTAATCGAGGATAAAGTCATTGAGCTTGAAGGCTTTGATGAAGACGATCCCCGACTTACCGAACAGGTCCTTTACCAGATCGAAAATGATTTGTCGGAAGTAGCCAGTTTTCACTCTGCATTTAGCGCAGTGATTCGTGGATACTACCATGCTCAATTGGAAGATGACTATCCCACTGCCCAGGCGTTATTAGGGTGGTTGGCTGGCGAGGCGCAAATCAGCGCCCAAGTAAAACGCAAGGTAAATATAAAGGGAGAGATTGACAATACCGTCGCTCTAGAGTTTTTGAGAGCCGTGAATGCAATTGCGCGCAAAGCCGGTATGTCCGGTTTAGCGATTGTGTTTGACGAAGTTGAAACTGTGCAGCGTTTGCGCCGGCCTCAACGAGAACAAAGCTTGAACACATTGCGCCAAATGGTTGATGCCATTGATCATGGTGAATTCCCCTATACATACTTAATGTTTACCGGGACGCCGGGCTTTTTTGAGGATCGCCAAGGGGTGCCATCTTTGCAGCCATTACACGATCGCATCAAGTTGGACAAACCCGACGATGCTTTTCCAAATCCTGAACTACCCCAGATTGTATTGCCAAAGTTCGATGCCCAAAAATTGCACGCTGTAGCTGATAAAGTGACACAAATCTATGAAACTGCCTATGATCCGATCGATCGTTCAAGGATCACGGATATTTTTGTTAATTTCATGATTGCTGAAGTTACCAGTAAGTTCGGTGGGCGGGTAGATATTGTACCGCGCCAGTTTATCCGTGATTTTATCAACGTATTGGACAAGGTTCGGCAATATGCCGAATATAACCCGGACGCCGAATATGAGTTTGATCAATCGGCAACACAAGATGATCTAACTCCGGTTGAAGAAGAAACCATTTCTCCGTTGACTTTTTAAGCTATGGTTGAAAGCGCCTTCTTTACGCTTAATACCCGCCTCCAGGACGGGATTGCCCATAACTTGGGTTGGGCATCTTTGCGTCCAGTACAAGAATTAACCATAAACGCCGTTCTATGTGGAAATAACTGCGTGGTATTAGCCCCAACAGCTGGGGGAAAAACAGAAGCGGCTTTTTTCCCTATCCTGGATCTGATCTATAAAGAACAACGAAAACCTGTCAGCGTTTTATACATTTCCCCTCTCCGTGCTCTACTCAACAACCAGGAACCCCGATTAAAAAGGTTAGCCCAAATAGTTGGATTGGATGCATTCAAGTGGCATGGGGATGTCCCCCAGACGGCCCGCCGCCGTTTTTTAGCTGAACCATGTCACCTGCTGATGATTACCCCGGAGTCGCTTGAAGTGATTATGATGTCGCCTATGATTGATAAGGCGCGGTTGTTTTCATCTTTGCGATTTACCGTGATTGATGAAATTCATAATTTTGCTTCTGGGGATAGGGGGGCGCATCTCCTGGCGGTCTTAGAGAGGATCAAACGTTATACAGAGAACGATATCCAAAGGATCGGGTTATCCGCTACAGTGGGTAACCCAACGATTACCGCGGCATGGATGCAGGGTTCTAGCCGTCGTCCATCCGTTGTCGTTGATCCGCCAGAAGCGCCTGCGTCGCGTTTAATCCGCATTGACATTTACGACGACGATGGAGAATTAGCGCAGAAGGTAGCCCCGCGAGTTGTGGGGAGAAAAACGCTTTTCTTCGTAGAAGGCCGGCGTTTGGCGGAAGGGGTTAAACAGGCTTTAGCAGATGTATCCACAATCAGTTACGTGCATCATTCATCTGTGGGTCGAGAATTACGTGAAGAAGTTGAGCAATCATTTACCTATGGACATGAAAATCAATGTATTGTGTGCACCAGCACGATGGAGCTTGGTATTGATGTAGGTGATTTGGACGCTGTCCTCCAACTAGACGCTCCAACTACGGTCTCGTCATTTTTGCAAAGGTTGGGACGCACCGGTCGCCGCTCCGAAACACAGGCCGAGATGAATTTCTACTGTGGCGATGAGATAGCTTTATTACGGGCAGTAGCTTTGGTTAATTTAGCCCGCAAAAAATGGGTTGAACCCGTTATCCCTTCACAACGCGCCTTTCATGTCCTAATCCACCAGGTGCTTGCACAAGCTCTTCAACATTACGGTGCAACTAGATCTCAACTATGGGAACTATGTCAAACTGCAACCCCCTTCCAGAACATCCAATATGATGAATTTGATCAAATTCTAACCCATCTTATTTACGAAGATATATTGCATCAAGCGGATGGGTTGATGGTTATGGGTAAAGCGGGCGAAAAAAGATATGGGAAGAAGAATTTTCTAGAACTATATTCGGTATTCGAAACGCCAGAAGAAATCAAAGTGCTTACAACAAATAATCGTTTGGTAGGTTCCCTGCAATCGTGGTTTATCGAGCAAGTATATCAGAGTGAAAGCTTTATTTTTACACTGGCAGGGCAGGCCTGGAAAGTTCAATATCTTGATTTTGAAGCAGCAATAATGTATGTCGTTCCTGCTCCCAAAGGTTCCATTCCACGATGGGGCGGGGCTGGGGCGTTATTGAGCCGTGAAGTCGTTGAAGAAATGCTTGCTATATTACGAGCGGACGAAGTTTATCCATTCGTAACCCATAAAGCTCAATCGCAGCTGGAAAGAATGCGATCACATTGGAAGGATATCGTTTGGGATCACCACCCAACGCTGGATGTACATGGCCGTGAGTGGGTCATGTACACTTTTGCTGGAGATCGAATTAACCTACTCCTGGCACGCTCTATTTCTATGGAATTAGGCTGTGAAGTCAATGGCGATAGCTTTTCACTTCGCATTAAGCCGCCTACACACGTGCCTCTGGCAGAACACGAAATTCTCGCAACAATAAAATCAATCCAAACGCCCGACTATTTTTCGCAAGAACGCATCATGATCCTGGCAAGATCGCTCCCCAAAAGCCGGTTGAGTAAATTTCAAACTTTATTACCTCCAGAGATCGAAGCAAAGTTTATCGCGGAAAGGTTATTTGATGTGGATGGTTTACTGGGATGGTTAGATGAGCAAAAACTTCAGTGGTAAGGGAAGAATACAACTGTGTTAGATTTTATTCAATCTGGTGAACTAGCAAGAATGCTCAGTTTGAGTATACCAATCGGATCATTCAGGAAGTTGTGATCATGAAAATAAACTAGATTCTATTCGATGCAATATCACCGCATAACAAAAGATGGGAGATGGTTTTCGGTGTACATAAAGAAATTGACAATCAAAAATTTTCGCCTTCTACAAAATGTAGAGCTACAACTTGAGGAAAAGACAACAGTCATTGTTGGCCGGAATAATTGTGGCAAAACATCACTAACCGAATTGTTTCGCCGGCTTACTAAAAGTGATCCCAAATTTAGATTTGAAGATTTCTCGCTTAGTGTGCATGAGCAATTCTGGGAAGCCTTCAATTTATTTCAGCAAGATTCAGAAGAGACCTCTATCCGAAAAATTCTTCCCAAGATTAATATTCAATTGACAATCGAATATGGGGATAATATTGTTGATTTAGGACCGCTAAGCAGTTTTATTATTGACCTTGAACCCGAATGCACAATAACAAACGTGAATATTGTTTACTCACTCGAAGATGGGAAAATTCAAGCTCTGTTTGATAACTTGGAAACCGAGAAACAAAAATTCTTTAAAGCTTTGAAAGAACGAGTCCCCAAATTCTTTAAAATAACTGTCGAGGCAGAAGATCCCAACGATCAAACAAATATAAATGCGCTTGATTGGTCAAATGTGCGAGCATTGCTGCAAATTGGGTTCATCAACGCCCAACGTGCTTTAGATGATACAACAGGTACGGATAAAGCAATTTTGGGTAAGATTATAGAGGCTCTTTTTACTGCAGCAAAAATTGAAACTGCGCCCCCTGATGTTCAAGATCCCGCTATACAACTACAAAATGCGGTTCAGAGTATTCAAACGGATTTAGATAGCAATTTCAACGAACAACTTAGCCGGCTAATACCCACCTTCAACCTTTTTGGTTATCCTGGCTTAAGCGATCCAAACCTCCGCACAGAAACGATCTTGGATGTAGAACGGCTTTTATCAAATCACACAACAATTGGTTACGAGGGTGTAAATGGCATCAACCTACCGGAATCATACAATGGACTTGGACCAAGAAATCTAATTTTCATTCTCCTGAAGCTGCTGGAGTTTTTTAGATCCTATACAACAAAGCAGCCAGCTCCAGGCATCCAAATGGTCTTCATTGAAGAACCTGAAGCCCATCTTCATCCTCAAATGCAAAATGTATTCATCCGGAAATTGACGGAGATTGCTACCTTCTTTGCAAAAACGTATAACGAGGGGAATCCCTGGCCGGTTCAATTTATCGTTACAACTCATTCATCACATATAGCAAACGAGACATCTTTTGACTCAATGCGTTATTTTCTTGCACAGCCGTGTAAGAATTGTCGAGGAGTTTACAAAACCATCGTCAAGGATCTTCGATCTGGTTTAAGTACAGAGACTGAAGAAAATCGAAAGTTTTTACATAAATACATGACACTCACTCGATGCGACCTCCTTTTTGCTGACCGAGCTGTACTTATTGAAGGCCCAACAGAACGGCTTTTACTACCAAAGATAATTGAAAAGGTAGATGCAGAACAAACAGACGACGAGAAGCTGTCGAGCCAATATTTAAGTGTTATCGAAGTAGGCGGCGCGTACGCCCATATCTTTTTTAACCTAATTGATTTTTTGAACCTTAGAACCCTGATCATAACTGATTTAGATACTGTAAATAGGGAGGCCAATCGAGCCAAATGCAAAGTGTCTGAGGGTACTCATTCTAGTAATAGTTGTCTCAACAAATGGTTTGCTGGAGAGAATGGTGAACATCCTACGAAGAACGAACTTCTCGCTAAAGGCACAGTCGATAAGATAAGGAATAATCGACGTTTGACATACCAAATTCCACATTCAGATGGAGATGCTTGTGGGCGTAGTTTTGAAGACGCATTTATGCTCGCAAATCCTGCTATTTTTAGCATAACTGGGATCACACAACAAGAAAGGGAAGAACAAGCCTGGACATGCGCAGAGAAGGTCGACAAGGTTGATTTTGCACTAGAATACGCGATTACGAAAACGGATTGGAATGTGCCTCGCTACATTAAGGAGGGGCTTGAATGGCTCGCACAAAAACCTGAAGTCATCCCTAATTTAGAAGTACAACAAGATGAGACCAAAAATATAGAATTAGCGGACCATCAAAACCAGGAGAATAACGATGCTTGATGATTCAAGCATAGCTAACCCAGCTGAAGAAGCAGCTCAAAGGGCTTTAGATACGGTTTATAAATGTATTCGGGAACAAAAAAATTTCCGTCTCGAAGCTGGAGCAGGTGCAGGAAAAACTTACTCTCTAGTTAAAGCCCTACAATACATCATTGAAGATCAAGGGAAGAACTTATTGCGCCACAACCAGCGTGTGGCTTGTATTTCCTATACCAATGTTGCTACCGATGAGATAACTTCACGAACAGATCGGCACCCAGCCGTGCATTCTTCCACTATTCATTCCTTTTGCTGGTCGCTGATCAAAGGGTTTCAACCTTTTCTGATGTTAAAACTCCCAGAAATTAGAGGTTGGCCGGAAAGGCTGGAGGAGATTGGTGAAATTGGTCAAATGCGGGTTGAGTATGAGACTGGTCATAGACGGATAGATATAGAATCTTCAACAGTCTCGCTGGGACATAACGATGTCCTGACTTTGATGGTATTCTTGATGGATAAGCCAAAGTTTCGAAATATATTTACTTCTCGTTATCCAATTTTATTTATTGATGAATATCAGGACACAAATAATGCTTTTGCAGCAAGTATTACTGAGCATTTTGTCAAAACATGTAAAGGACCATTAATCGGTCTTTTCGGGGACAGTTGGCAGAAAATCTACGGAGATGGTTGTGGATTGATCGAGCACGAAAACTTGGTCTTCATCGGAAAAGAAGCAAATTTCCGTTCGGTCAAGACAATTGTTGATGTTTTGAATAAAATAAGACCAGAACTTCCACAGGAGGTTAAAGATCCGGACTCGGTGGGATCAGTGATTATTTATCATACAAATACCTGGAGAGGTAACCGCCGTACTGATGGGCATTGGAAAGGAGATCTCCCAATCAGCGTGGCACATGATTACCTTGAAGATGTTAGGAAACTACTTGAAAGTGATGATTGGGATTTTTCACCAAAAAAAACCAAGATACTTATGCTAACACACAAGATGTTAGCATCAGAACAAAATTATAGTGGTATTGCTAATGCCTTTCAAAATAGCGAATCCTATATCAATAAGGAAGATACACACATAGCATACTTGGTTGATACCCTGGAACCTATGTGCATTGCTTACCAAAATGGCCGATATGGGGAAATGTTCTCGGTGCCCGGTGCAGGAACTTTGAGAATAAATTCTATTGATGAAAAGAGCAAATGGGCCAGGGAAATGGACGAACTTTTGGAGCTTCGAGAAACAGGAACTATAGGCCAAGTTATAGATTACCTAGGAAATATAAAACGCCCAAGGCTCCCAGATTCTGTAAGAGAGACAGAAATTGAGCTTATAAATTCATCACCTGAAGAGATTGGCACTTCACAAAGATTGACCCAGATCAACAATCTTCGGAATGTAAGCTATCAGGAGATAATAGCATTATCTCAATTTATAAATGAACATACTCCATTTTCCACGAAACATGGTGTGAAAGGTGTAGAGTTTGAGAATGTATTGGTTGTATTGGGCAGGGGATGGAATCTTTACAATTGGAATCAGTTTCTTGAATGGTCTCAACAAGGAATCCCAAATAACAAAGCAGGTACTTTTGAACGAAACCGAAACCTATTTTATGTATGCTGTTCAAGGTCAATAAAGCGGCTTGCCCTTCTATTTACACAGGAACTCTCAGATACAGCTTTACTGACCCTGACTGAATGGTTTGGTGAAGAGAACATCTGCTCACTCACAATATAAATATGCCGTGATATCACACTCTCTTTTAAAACGAACATAAGATTTGTAACAATGGCATCAACAATTTCCTGGCTAGACTTCTCAGAACAAGAACGACGCAAGATGATCGAAGTTATCGCGTCGTTCGGAGACCGCGACACCCGCGACGAGATGGGGCTGGCGCAAATCCGCGATGGATTTGCGGATATATTCTTTCCGGGTACGACAACACTTATGACCCGCGCCAGGTATTTCCTGTTCGTGCCCTGGATATACAAATATTACGAAGACTACAGAGAAAAGTCAGCCAGCATCGCCCGTAAAGTAAGAAAACGGGAGCTCAACCTTATTAAAGCGCTCAAGAACGTAGGGGAAGAAGGGGTAATTGGTGAGCGATCTGGGGAGAGCCTTAATCGGTTTCCCTCAAATATTTACTGGAATGGTTTGAGTCGTTGGGAAATCTTAAAATTTAAGGCAACACAATCTCAATATCACCGTTCTTTGAATGGGTATTATGAATACTTACGTGTCTTGCCAAAAGCCGAGTCTTCTGATACAGAAATCACTCAGGATATCCATTTCAATTGGGACCCAGATATCCCCGATCCCCCAAAAGCGTTCCCATACGAAGCGACTTTTGAACTCACCCATCTTGAAGCCGAATACTTGATCGACAGACTTCGATCAGCATGCACCAAAAGCTTGATGTCTCATTTGGTCGATTATTGCTCCCCTGTAAACACGCAAGATGTCAGTTACCCCTGGCTTCATCCCCAAAAATCAGATTTTCCAGATCATCTTCAGAATTGGCTGTTTCATGCACAAAACTTCTCGGAGACGATGCAGGGATCGGCGCTGTTGTATAACTTGAGGCTGGCGGAACTCCGAAAATCGGATGAATTGATCGAACGTTATCGATACCGGATCGCAGATTGGTATCGCGATCTACAGGATAGAGCAACGGAGTTAATCCGTTGGAAGATGACAGATTTTTGGGCACTGTTGGCTGAGGAAATCGGTCTCATCCATCCAAAAACCAGAAAATTTATCAATCAATGGCAAGCAGTTTTGTTCGAAGGTGGGGAGATCATAAATCCGACCGATAATCAGATTATGCGACAAATTGTCTTTGGGCGCGAAACCTGGTTGAAACGCGGCGCATCCAGGCTGACCAGCTCACGCCATCTGGACATGTGGAGCGGCGCATCGGGTACTGGGCAATTGAATTATCGCTGGGTGGGGGGAAATCGACTGGTTCGAGATATCCAATTTGGTCTGATGACAGACCAGTGGAGTAATGATGCTGTCTCCGAATGATCGGAAACTCTTTCTAAATGCGCTTAAACCGCCCGAAGGCTACCAGTTTGATCGGGGTTTGGGAACCACCTTTACACTGGATTTGCTGACGCTTCTGATTGCCCCCGTATCCTTGGCGCTATTTGACAGTGGCAGCGCAGATGAGGCCTTGCAAGATCCACTGCTGACTTTGGAAAGCCTGCGCCGCTATGCAAAGCGGCTATTGATATTCTGTAGTAGTGGGTATATTTCCATTCCCAAAAGGGTCAACTATTTGTTTTCCTATCTTGAGGATATGGTAGTAGAATTGCAGGCTCCGAAAGGGGGATATTTCCACCCAAAAATATGGTTACTCAGATTCATCAATGAGAACGAGACAGATTCACCGATTTACCGGCTTTTATGTCTCTCTCGTAATTTAACCTTCGATCGGTCTTGGGATTTGATGGTCCAGCTTGAAGGCGAAGTTGCCGCTCACAGAAAAATGGGCTACTCTCAAAACCGCCCTCTGAGCGATTTTATTCAAACATTACCTGAGTTAGCGGTTCAAAAGGCATCGACAAGAGTCCAAGAAGATATCAGCCTATTAGCCGATGAAGTTCGTCGTGTTGTTTTTACCACCCCAGACAACTTCAGCGGCCATATTGCTTACTACCCATCGGGAATCCCTGGATACCGCAGCTATCGTTTCAAAGAACCCTATCGCCGAATGCTGGTTGTTTCACCTTTCCTGACAAATGGATTTCTCAATGAAAGAACCAAGCAAGGCCAGGATCATGTCTTGATCTCCCGGCTTGATAGCATTGACGATTTATCACATCCTTGTCGCAAGCGCTTCAAAGAGATCTACGTACTCGACGATGATACAGATATGGAGATCGATGATCTGGCTGAAGAAATCTCAACCAATATTGATGAAACCGAAGCTGACAGGCCGAAGAAAATCGAGTTGTCCGGATTGCACGCCAAGTTACTTGTCCTGGAGGATCGGAACTATGCCACCTGGTTAATTGGATCGGCCAATGCCACGGACGCTGCTTTTCGTGGAAGCAACGTGGAATTTATGATTGAACTAAAAGGCAGAAAAAACGCCATAGGTATCGATAAAATACTCGGGGATGATGAAAATAAATACTCATTGCGTGCGATTCTGAACGAGTATCCTCAAACAAGACCCCAATTTTCTAAAGACAACAGCCAGGCCAAATCAGATGAACTCGCTGATCATGTGCGGGAATGGCTAATCCATTCCAAAATGGAAATCGCCGTAACCCCATCAGGGGAAGATAACTTCGACTTGGCGATAGACAGAAAATCCGAGGCACCTCCACCAGATGGAGCATACCAAATATATTGTTGGCCGATCAGCCTAAAACCAGATCAAAAACAAGTCGTTCGAATCGCCAATTCGGTTGAGATAGCCAAGTTTGGAAATCTTAGCATTTTGAGCCTGACGCCATTCATAGCCTTCGAGATTGAAGCGGAAAAGGATGGTGTAAAGGCCGAAATCCAATTTGTGTTGAGATTGCCAATCTCTGGTCTTCCTGATCGAAGGGACGATTATATCTTTGGGGCGATTATTTCAAACCGGATGCAATTTCTGCGTTATCTGCGTTTGCTCCTGGCTGGTGAATATGGGTTTCAACTCCCAGAACTGACCTATGGGAACGGCAAATGTCGTCAAGATTTCGATTTAAGTTGGGAAGATCTCGACCTGCCTTTACTAGAAGAATTAGTCCGAGCATTAAGCCGGTCACCAAAAGAGAAAATTGACCGCATTGCTAAAATTGTGGAGCAGCTTGAACGCACGCCAGATAGTAAGACGATCATACCGGTAGAATTCAATCTCTTGTGGGAGGCGATTATCAAGGCCAGGAGTGACATCGAGTGAAGACCACCGATACTGAACGGCCTGATGTCAAAGCAATTCTGCAGAGTCTGAAGGATTTTCAGCGCGATACAGTCGAGTATGTTTTTCGGCGATTGTACAAAGACGAGGATCGGGTCTCTCGGTTTCTAATTGCCGATGAAGTCGGTCTAGGAAAAACTCTCGTTGCTCGCGGCATCATTGCCAGAGCAATCGATGAGTTGTGGAATGATACAGAAAGAATTGATGTTGTCTATATTTGCTCGAACCAGCAAATCGCCCAACAAAATATCGATCGCTTGAACATCACCCAGGATCGCCATTTTCAGTTCGCATCCAGAGCGACTTTATTGCCGATCACGATCCAGCAACTTCAAAAGAATAAGCTAAATTTTGTTTCGCTGACACCTGGAACATCTTTCAACCTTCGATCCCGTACTGGAAGAGCTTGGGAGCGCGTCGTTCTTTACTATATGCTCCGTAAAGCCTGGGACACTCAGGATGGCACTTTATCCAACTTCTTGAGAGGAGACGTCTTAAAATCAAATTGGAACAGCGACATACGCTGGTTTCGAAAGAACAAAAAAGTGGATCGCGCCCTACAACAGGCATTTGAGCAGGAGCTTGCAAAGCATTCAGGGTTGCGAGACGATTATGAGAAGATAGCAGGTCTAATCGGGAGTCGCCGAACGAATATTCCGGGAGAAACCAAGTCGGAACGCAACAAGTTTATTGGGAAGTTTCGTGGAGTTCTCGCACACTCGAGTCTAGGGGAACTGCAGCCGGATTTGATCATCCTGGACGAATTCCAACGCTTTAAAAACATCCTGGATGAGAAAGACGATATGGCTGTTCTAGCCAAAGAACTCTTTGAATTTCGGGATGCTACCACAGAACGTGAAGCAAAAGTCATCTTGTTATCTGCAACCCCTTATAAAATGTACACAATCCGAGGGGAAGAGGACGAGGACCATTACAAGGACTTCATTCATACAACTCGTTTCCTGCTTGAACATATGCCTGGCAGCCTTTCTCAACTTGAAGCTGGAATCGAAAATTTTCGCCGCTCATTTTTTAAACTCAGTTTTGATCGTGAAGCAAAAAATGATTTGCTAATTGCAAAATCCAAGATAGAGGATGCCCTGCGCAAAGTTATGGTCCGAACTGAACGCCTGGCTGTATCCAAAGACCGCAACGGAATGTTGACAGAAACGCAAACAGCCAAGGATCGTGTTGAGCCCCAGGATTTGACCGCTTTTGTGCATCTGGATAAAATCGCACAGGTGCTCCAGGTAGAAGACCAAGTTGAATATTGGAAGTCATCAGCTTACCCTGTAAACCTGATGGATCAATACAAACTTAAACGGGAGTTCCGAAAAACCATAAAGCAAGAGCAACAAGGGGAATTGTATGCAACGCTCGAAAACGCTCAGCCTCATCTATTGGATTGGGAACTAATCCAGGGATACCAGAACCTAGATCCGAATAATGCACGTTTGCGTGCATTGGCTGAGCAATCCATTGAGTCGAATAATTGGCAGTTACTCTGGTTACCGGCCTCATTACCATACTATGCCCCGAATTGGGATAGTCCATACGCAAATCAGACCAGTGAAGCAGGCACGACCAAAACACTCGTCTTTTCGTCATGGCGGATTGTACCCAAGGTAATTGCAATCATGCTCAGCTATGAAGCTGAAAGGCTTATCATTGGAGAAAACCAGAAAGAATTCCAATACGACAAGTTCACTTCGCAAAGGAGTAATTTGCTTCGTTTCACTAAGGTGGATGGCAGGCTCACGGGAATGCCCATCTTCTCTCTACTTTACCCTTGTATGACACTGGCTGAAAAAATTGACCCATTGTTCATCTCAAGGGAGTTTGAACAGGGTAACCCTACAAGTTTCTACGTAATTCTCAAAGTCAGGGAGAAGATTAAAGACCTTTTAAACCAAGCGACTGCCTCGATTCGAGAACAGAGAGATGGCAGGGATGATGATCGCTGGTATTGGGCTGCTTTAGCATTACTTGACCGGCGCTTTTATAGGAATTCCATAAACGAGTGGTTCCAAACGACTGATGCAGAATTAGCTTGGCACAGAATGCTCAAACCAGGTTCGGAGGATGATCAGGAAAGCGGTTTTGTCGAGCATGTACGGGAATTCATAGAATTATTCAAATCAGAAAAAGTAAGCTTAGGGAAAAAACCCGATGACTTGGAAGAAGTCTTGGCAAGAGTTGCACTTGCCGGACCTGCTGTAGCAGCACTACGTGCGCTAATCAGAGTAACCGACACACCCAATGTATCACATGTTTTCCAGGCCTCTGCTGCGCAGGTTGGTTTGGGTTTCCGGAAACTGTTCAACCAACCAGACACAATAACATTGCTGCAAAACCTGTATCCAGATGAAGATTATTGGCAGGCGGCTTTACATTACTGCGTTGATGGGAACTTACAAGCGGTTTTAGATGAATATGTTCATATCCTCAACGAGTCGATCGGCGTTTTTGGCCATGACCCTGACGAAAGCGCATCAAAAATTGTCGAAAAGATCAAAATCGCTTTGGCACTAGATGCACAACGGAATTTTTTCGATAATATTAAACTTGATACTGCTGCTAAAGCGATTCTTCCTCTGGACCCTCATGCCATTCGCTGTCGATATGCCCTGCGTTTTGGCAGCGAACAAGGAGAAGAAATCGATGGCAATACAACCGATGGGAATATTCGCGAAGCTTTCAATTCTCCATTTCGCCCCTTTGTTCTTGCAACAACCTCCATTGGACAGGAAGGATTGGATTTTCACCAATATTGCCATCGTATTGTCCACTGGAATTTGCCTTCCAACCCTGTTGATCTGGAACAAAGGGAAGGAAGAATCCACCGCTATAAAGGCCATGTGATCCGGCGTAATATAGCCCACAATTATGGGTTGGACAAAATCCTACAAAAACAATACTCTACAAGGGTAGATCCATGGCTTGAACTGTTTAAATATGCTTGTGGTGAGCGCCCAGAGGGAACGAATGAATTGATGCCATATTGGATATTCGACCAAGGCATATACTCCATTGAGCGGCACGTGCCTCTGCTGCCATTGAGCCGTGAAGTCAGCAGGCTAAAACGATTAAAGAATTCACTGGTCGTATATCGATCTGTAATCGGGCAGCCCAGGCAAGAAGAACTGCTCCAGTTTCTTGATGAACAGGAGAACTTATCTTCCGAAGAGAAAAAGAACATTCTTGCTGAAGCAGTGATAGACCTGAGCCCACCAGTAATCAAAAATCTTTGAGTTAAACTTATGTTGGCAAACTTGTACCTTTCACCTACGACCAGCACAGCATTCAACCATCTAATAAACCGCATTCGGGCTATAAAAGACACAGATATACTGACCCCGGTAACCCTCCTTCTCCCCACCGCCGATGTCATTCAAGATATGCGCGGCCAATTGGGAGATACGATGGGTGTGCAGATGTTCCAATTCTATCGTCTGGGGAACGCGGTGCTGAATGAGGCGGGAATCCCTATCCACGAGATCAATGACACCGCTGTCCGCCGCCTGATCCGCCGTATTCTTTGGGAATTGAACGCCGAAGGCTTGCTGACAACCTTTGCGCCCGTGTGGGAGAAGCCTGGCTTTGTCGAAGTGATCCTGGATTGGGTGCGGGAGTTGAAAAGCCAAGGTATCTTTCCCGAAGACTATGCTGAATATGCCCAGGTAGCAGGGACAGAACGAGATCACCAGCTAGCCGAAATCTACCTGCGCTACCAGACTTTCATGCAGGGGGGTAACTATTCGGACCCCGATGGCCTCTTGTGGGTCACTGCCGAGGCGCTCGAAGGCGATCCGGCCCTTTTCAGGCAAGATGGCCCGATCTTTGTTCTCGGCTTCGACCAGTTTACGCCGATACAGATCCGTATTCTGGGGAAATTGGCCGAGAGATGCACCGAACTGACCGTCTATTTACTTTGGGACGAAAACCGCTCTGAGGACAGTCTGGCCTTGGCTCGTTTGCGCCGGACGAGAGAATCGTTGTTAGACGGGCTTCCAATGGAAATCACAATGATTCCTGAAGAGCAACCCTCGCCCCCCTCACTAGAGCACCTTCACCAATCGATCTTCGACACAAGCGATCATCAGACAGCTGATAACGAATATTTGCGGCTTATCGAAGCCCCATCTCGAGAGGCCGAAGTGCGCCAGACCTTGCGTGAGGTCAAGCGGTTGCTCATAGAGGGTATCTCTCCGTCTGAAATTAGCTTCCTGACTCCAAATAAAAACGCCTATCTTCCGATCATCCGCACCGTATCCACAGAATATGGGGTGCCGGTTGAATATGAGCGACCGCTGATGGGCAACCCGGCTGTGGCTGCGCTGGTCAACTTACTAAAACTGCCCTCCAGTTTCCCATGGGGACCCACGTTTGATACCTTACGCTCACCTTATATCCACCAATCCTGGCTAACAGAAGAGCAGATTGACTTGCTCGATCAACTCAGCCGCGAGCGCCCTGTTATCGCCGGGCGCGATCAATGGGCTTTTGCCATGCGCTCTCTGGACCTGGACGCCCTGGATAGTGAAGACGATGATCTTGGCCCGCCGCCCCTTGTGGCTACACTAGATCCTGACACGTTGGCAGGTATCCAAGAGGGGATGACAGCCTTCTTCGATCACCTCACCCCACCGGCGAAAGCAACCTACCGTGATTACACCTGGTGGCTACAGACCGCTATCATTGGCTACTTCCCCGAACCCGAGAGTGAAGAAGAGCAGGCAGCTGAGTCAGAGCCTACACTAGATTTGGTTGGATGCTGTCGTGGGGGGCCTTTCAACTCCCGCGATATGGAAGCGCTCAACCTTGTGATGCGGGCATTAAGACGATTACTGGCTTCTGCTGAAACTGTACCGGTCGATACGGAAATCCACTGGGAGACCTATCGGGATGAACTATTGTTGTTGCTAAGAGTGATGCAGATCCCGCCGGACCCTCTTCAGGCCAATGTGCGATTTGCACGTATGGAAGAGGGGCGCGCCCGGGTAGTCGACTACTTGTTTGTCTTGGGTTTATCGGAAGGCGAGTTTCCCAAACCACCACCGCCAGATACGCTCTACGCCCCCTATGAGCGCGAAAATCATCCCCTACCATTAATTCGATATTCACCAGCCGATGATGCATCGCTGTGGTGGCAGGTGATCAGCAATGTAAACCAGCGGCTAATCCTTTCACGCCCCTATATAGATGACAATGGCGCTCCCTGGCAAGCGTCTCCATATTGGGATGCAGTCAGCGACTGTTTCTCCGAATTAGAAGCTATTCACATCCCAATCGCCGATCACCCATCCCCGGAAAATGCGGCCAGTCAAAGCGAACTGCTGGTTGGGTTGGCTCAAACCGGAGCCAGGACAATCCCTAGCGCGTTGCAAACGCACTGGGCTTATGCTCAAAATGCCGAGGCCATCATCCACCAGAGAAATAGTTATAATCCGCCAGGTGAATATGAAGGGGTTCTGGCATCAGCTTCCCTGAAGGATGAATTAGCCGGGCGCTTTGGAGACGGGCATGTGTGGAGCGCCTCTCGCTTGAACCGTTATGCGAACTGCCCGTATGGTTTCTTTGCAGAACATGTGCTCAAACTTGAGGCCCGCCAGGATCCCGAAGAAGGTTTGAATGCATTGCAAAGAGGGAGTTTGCTGCATGCGATCCTGGAGAATCTCTACGGGCGTCTGACGGATATGGGGATCGCCCCTACAGAAAGCAATCAGGAGACCATCATTCATTTACTTGAAGAATGCTGCGACGAAGTTTACCCCTCCGCCCCTCAGCGCTACGGCTTCCGCCCGAGTGCATTGTGGGAATATGAGCAGCAGGAGTTGTTCAGATTATTGCGCGCCCTGGCGATTTGGGAATGCGAAACAAACGGTCCGGAGGCTCGCTTTATGCCATATCTGCAGGAGGCCGGATTTGGCATAGGTAGGGAGGGTCCGCCGCCTTTAGAAATCGTAGATGAACAACCCCGAGTTCGCTTACGAGGCTTGATTGACCGTATCGATCGCGACCATGTGGGCAATTTACGGGTGATTGATTACAAGAGTGGCAGCTCAACCTGGTCCAAGACAGATATGCAAATAGGTCTGGCCTTGCAGACAGCGCTTTATGCCCTGGCAGCAGAGCGGTATTGGGTCAGTGAAGGTGGGCGCATAGCTGAAAGCCATTACTTGCACATTCCAAGCCGAAATACCAGCGGCAAATTAAGTATATCCGGGGCAGTTCAGCAAGATGGCCTGGCTGAAGAAATCATCCAACAGGCAATCCGCAGTGCTGCTATGGTACGAGCAGGCGTTTTCCCCAGCGCGCCGGGAAAACCCGTCCAGGGTGGAATGCAGTGCAGCAGTCGTTGCGATTTTGCACCCATATGCAGGGTGACCCGATGTAGCATCGTCAAAGCTCGGCGGGGAGGCTTGGCGTGAAACCTACCCCTGAACAACTTCTCGCAATTGAAACTCAGGATCGCACCCTTGTAGTAGAGGCGGGGGCTGGTACGGGTAAGACCTGGGTGCTGGTTCGGCGCTTTATGCATCTGCTAGAAAATCATCCTGACTGGCCTTTGGACAGTATTCTGGCGATCACATTCACAGAAAAGGCCGCTCGTGAGATGCGCACCCGTTTACGCCAGGCAATCGAAAAGCAAGCCAGAGACAATCCGGGGGATCGCCATTGGGGAGATCACCGCCTCAACCTGGATCGGCTCAATGTCAGTACCATTCACAGCCTGTGTGCACGAATTCTGCGCGAAAATGCTATCGCCGCCGAAATCGATCCCCGTTTTCAGGTGGTTGATGTGCAGGAATCGGAATTACTAAAAGAAGAGGCTATCCGAGCGACCATCCAGATCCTGGATGAGGAAAATCTTCCTGCATTGGAACTGCTCGCATCCCTTCGCGTTTTCGACCTAAGAGAAGAGATGGAATCCATGTTGAGCAAGCGTGGAACACTCTATCAGTTATTCACAGATCTAGATGAGCCAAAAGCACTGCTCAGCCTATGGCAATCGGGCTTGGAGGAAATGCGAGCCTCTATTTGGGCTGAACAGTTGCGGGAAGAACCCTCACTCAGCGAAGCACTCGAAACATTGCCCCATATTGAGATTACTGACCCCGAAGACAAACTGGCCGGAAGTGTCATGACCGGTCAACAAGGATGTCGGGAGCTATCCGTAAATGACCTAATTGAGGCGGCAAATCATTGGTCTCAAATAAACCTCCGTGGGGGGAGTCAGGCCAATTGGGGCGGGAAGGAAGAATTAGCTGCTTTGAAAGGGATGTTAGGCGCGGTAAGGGACGCTGCTAAAGCACTCAATAAAGCCGGCGCTTTGCAAGAAATCGATCAAAGAGACGTAATGGCTGCAGAGCACCTTCATCTTTGGCGCTCATTGTGGGAGAGGCTTGAGGATACCTACAGCCAGATCAAAGAATCACAACAAGCCTTGGATTTTGACGATCTTGAGTTACTTACCGACCGGCTTTTGCAGCAAGAGCCGCGCTCTCATCGCCTGCAGGGCTTTCTCGATAGCATCAACCACCTGATGGTCGATGAATTCCAAGACACCAATCTGGTCCAACAGCGCATTGTCTATGCACTGGCTCCGCTGGAACAAGCCGGTAAGCTGTTCGTGGTTGGGGATGCCAAACAAAGCATCTACCGCTTCCGCCAGGCCCAGGTGAGTATCTTCAATCGCACATCTGCTGAGGTCGAGACTGTTACCGGGCAAAAGCCCGTTCCTTTGAGCACTTCTTTCCGCACACATCAAAGCCTGGTGCAGGCTACTAATAGCTTGTTTGAGGATATCCTGTCACCATTGGGGGAGACATACACGCCCTACGAGGCGTTACCAGGGTCGCTAACCGCCAACCGGAAAGCTCATCCGGAACTGCCAACCCCGATTGAAATGCTTCTGCTTACGGCGAAAGATCAGCAGGATCATCCCATTAGCGCTGAAGATGCACGCATCTGGGAAGCTCAATGGATCGCCCAACGGCTGCTTGAGCTAAAGGAGTCACAGGTTCAGGTATGGGACAAACACGCAGGAGCCTATCGTCCATTCGAATATCGTGATGCCGCAGTTCTCTTCCGAGCAACCACTCAACTGCCGCTCTACGAAGCTGAATTCAAGCGATTTGGACTTCCTTATCTGACCGTGAGTGGGCGCGGCTACTATGATCGCCCAGAGGTGCAGGATCTAATCTCCCTGCTAGGTGCTCTGGCAAACCCGGCCGATGATTTAAACCTGGCTGCAGCCTTGCGTTCTCCTCTGTTCTCCTTGAGCGATGAAACCCTTTACCGGCTGCGCTGGCACACGCCAGAAGGTTTACAAGCTAGAGAGCCAATCCCTTATCGGGAGGCTCTAACCAACCCACCGACAAATGATCAACCCGAATTTGTCAGTCGGGCATACTCAATCTTGTCGGAACTGTGGGCGCTCGCCAACAAGGTGGAAGTCTGGACATTGCTGCATGCAGCGCTTGAATTGGGTGGTTATGAAACAACCTTAGCCAAATATGATGGCCAGACCGGGCGACAGCGCTCAAACGTTCAGAAGTTCCTGACCCTGGCTAGAGAAAGGGGTGAGATCAGCCTGTCGGATTTCTTACGCCGGTTGCGAGATTTGAAGGCACGCGAGGCCAGGGAAGGAGAGGCTTTAGGGCGGGAACCGGAAAGCGGAGCAGTGCAGTTGATGTCGATCCATGCATCCAAGGGGCTTGAGTTTCCTGTGGTGGTGGTGGCGGATATGGGGCGCCAAAAGCGCGCCGGTTTTGGATCACCATACTTGTTGCACGATCCTACTTTCGGACTGGTGTGTAAAGTGCGAGATGGGTTGGGCGATTGGATCAAACCGGCGGGGTTTGCCTGGGGAGAATGGCTGCATAATCGTATGGAAGAAGCCGAAAGAAAGCGGCTATTGTATGTAGCCTGTACGCGAGCCGCTGATTTGCTCATCATGTCAGGCCAGGTTGGGAAAAGTGACACATGGCTTACGGAGATTCTAGATTCGTGGGAGATTGAAAGTGACGGCCCAGAGGGTGAAAGTATAAATTATGAGAATTTCGCCATTCAGGTGTTCCGACCCCTTGAGCAACCTGATTTAGAAGAGCGAGCTGCTGAAAGCATTCCCGAAAGCCCTGGAATGGACACAATACCGCCGCTTGCGATGCCTGTCCCAGTCCGGCCACAACCACAACCGGTCGCCGTCACCCGACTGGAGGCTTTGCTTGGTCGAGAAGATGATGAACCTACTGTATTCCATCCAGCCTTTTGGAGTAACGAGCGCCCAACCAGGACCCGGCGCGCGCCTGGATATCTGATTGGTAATATCGTCCACAGAGCGCTTGCGCACTGGGGCTGTCTTGAATATCCTGAAGGCCAATTATTGCGCCAATTGGAAAACTATGCCCGGCGTGAAGGTGTCTTTTCCAATGCCTTGGTGGATGCAGTCCAACGCTCATACCAGATGCTGCAGAACTTGAAAGCCCATGGTATTTACCAAGACATCCAAAACGCACAACGACGCTATCACGAAATGCCCTTCACCCTATCTTCCGGCGCCGGAATATTGCATGGGATCTTTGATTTGCTCTATCAAGATAAAACCGAAGCCTGGCATTTACTAGATTGGAAAACCGAATGGACGCCAAGATCTGAAATCGAAGAGAATGCCCAAAATCATCTCACGCAGATGGCCGCCTATGCCCGGGCTGTTAATCATAATCTAGGCGTGATGCCATCTGTATGCCTGTGCTTCTTGTCCCCCAGGGCTATTCTGTATCAGTTCTCAACAGAAACTATTTCGGACACGTTATCCGAAATTGGTGAATAGATACAGCAGAGGCAATGGTCGAAGCGAAAATAGGGCAATTATTTGAAATGGAGTTTTAACAACCATATCGCGCATCATTTCAATGGCGACATAGCCTCCAGGCAGAGAAAAATCGGATATCCTTTGTAAGAATCATCACTCGAGAACAACAACAATCCCAAACATCCTTTAACAATTTTTGAATCCTCTACCCTCTCCGTTCTTGCCCGTGCATCTCTTTCAACTCGCGCAGCGTTTTCGGTTCATAGTACAAATCGCGCTCAATCGGCAACCCCATCGGCCCGCGAACTTCCTGCAATTCCTTGAGTGAGAAGTATCCAAGTTCTAATTCCAACCCATTCACTAAACCGAAAAAGATATCCGCTCCATCAAACTCGCTGGCATACCACGTCCACAGGGCGTCTGGCGTGAAGAATTTAACTTGCGCAATTGCATCCAATCCCAACTCTTCGCCACTGTAAAGCGGTGGCAATTTCTCGCGAGAGGCCTGATCGAGCAGGTTATCGCCGGTGGGTGGGGGTTCTTCTGGGGGTGTTTGCAGATCGATAAAAGCTAACCATTGATCCAATGAGTCCAATTCTTCCATTTCAGCCATTGCACCATCTTCATCGGTCATATCGGCAAGGGTCTCGAATAGGTGACCACGGCCGGTTTGAGTATTTTCTGATAAATATGGAGCAATAAAATCCTGCCTTTTGGATAAAATTTCCTTAGCCTCGTCTTTATCCATTTTCTTGCCCAGGAGTTCTCGGGTAGGGGAGGATTGATACCAAAACCATTCATTCGAAATCCAGCGTTCGCGGTATTCGTGATATCCCAATCCGAAGAAAGTTATGCAAATTCTTTCTTGAAGGCCCGGACGACTGGCGGTGACGAATAAAAATTCCCCATAATTATTCGATGATTCTTGAATCGTGTGAACAACGGTTTGTTTATCCTCCAGAATCTCTTCGAAACGATTATCAGATACTCGCCAATATAAAGACTCATTTTCGGTGAAACCGAAAATTTCATATGGTTTTTTGGGGGCAGGTTGTGGTAATTGCTCTGGTGACATAGTTCCCCCTTTATTCTATACTTTAACATAATGGGGAATTGTTTGTCCATTATATGGTGGAAAGACCAACCACGAAAAAGCCCCTTGGATAAGGGCTTTCTCGCAAAACCAAATCTGGTCATGGCTTGATAACTTGGCTGGCTGGGGCTTCGTGAAAGTAAAGGTCTCTTTCAATACCCAGTCCACATGGTCCCACATAGGATTCAAGCTCGTCCAATGAAAAAGAACCCCATTCATCGTTCCAATCTCCAAATATCGTGACATAACCGAAAAAGGTCCGCGTCCCGGGATTGTATTCTGTTGCATACCAGGTTCCGGCACCATTTGGATTGAAAAACTTGGCTATAATGATTGGGTCACTAACATTTTCTTGAGAACCGATTTGAGCGAATCGTTGTTCAATTGCTTTGGATAATAGTTTCATGTATATCACCTCCCTTCTGATTGATCGTATGAAGCTTCATCGCTCCACTAACAGGGATCGATTCACCCCCAATGCTGGCGTCAAGGAGGAACGGCAAGGTGAAACCACAGCTGGCAATTCCTTGATGCAAACAAAAGCATTGGGGGTGATAAAGAAAAAGTAATTATCAGTAATTTGAAATTTGAGGATGGGTTTAATATACTGAGTGTATGGAATTAAAAATGGGTAAATTCAAAAACCAAGTGAAGGGGATATTCTTTGTAATCGCAATCATCGTCACTTTGATTGCAATATTTAGGGGATATTAGATGGTGTTTGGGAGAAATATTCTTCTTGCCTTTATTCAGAGACAAATGCTTGGTAAACTTTTTCCATCAATTCTGATGAAGATAAATCTTCACTATCAAACAAAGAGTTCAATTCATCTGGAGTAGCCAACCGCCGATGTAAGAACCATTGCCAATAGCGGTTATGTGCTAATAGGTTTATAGCAGGATAGCGCCCCACTTCGAATAAGCCATGGTCAGTTAATGCGAGAGAGTGGGTGACACATTCCATAAAACCACTGTATCCGATAGGCTGTGGATTAAACACAAGTACCTGATGGCGAGTATTGTCTTCCTCGACAAATAATGTCGGTGTGATTATATTGCTGCGAAGGGCTTGCTCGGCGGTGTTGATGCTTTTGAATGGCAGGTATAAACCAAGCGCAGACAGATGATCCATATTGATATCGAAATCAAGGTCTTTCAGCCCGACCTGGAATGCATATTTATTTTCATGATATTGACGGATGCTATTCCTAATATCCCGGATCGCCTCTTCCGGTTTGATTCCCCTATACTCAATTTCTGGCATAACCGGATTATACAAATTTGAAAAGCGGGTTGTCAATAATATCCAGCTTAAGGTTTTCTCTGATTTTCGTTTATGCATTTTCAATCTTGTACCATGCTTCGGCATCAAGATTACCCTTTGATGATGCATCTGGCTCGATCCGTTCAATAATCATATCAAATCGCTTTTCTTTGAATTGGTTTTAGCCTTACAGCAATATTTAGTTGACTTTGGGGCTCAGTCAGGACGATTAGTAACTAGGCAATTCCCAGCACCATGTAAGCTTAATTGGATCAAAAGAGTAATTTCTACGGACTATTACATAGGTACGCCAGTTCGCACATAGAGCGATCTGGTTTAACTTCCAATTCACCAGCATAAGTCCAGGCAAAATGGTCAATACAAGTCATGTATCGCATGTCCACCAGCCTATGGTGGGGAAAAATTATATGACACATACTCAGCTCCTTGGAGACGTTGGACAATATATAATGCCGACTTTCTCTTGATTAATTAACCTTGCATGTTGTCCCCGAAATCGACACATATACCTCAGATATTTGTTTTTAGCCCGTTTTATCACTCATGAAACGTACTCGTATACTTAAACGTACAATCAGGTAAATAGTCTTTTCTTCTTTATTGTTCTTCTCACTTTTTTTATAAATTTATTGTATTTTGTTTGACTTGAGGAAACTAATATTGACCTTAGAAAAGTGTGTGGTAAAATTTTTATTAGAGTAACAAATAAGAAAATCGTCTACGCGTTCGTTGCAGGCGGATCCATCATTCAACTTCTATTTCAAATCAAATATTCTTCTTAAAAGCCGCTGATTGATCTCTGATCAGCGGTAATTTTTACATAGATTCCGGAGGGGATCATGATGATCAAGCGTTTATCAACCATTGTCATTCTTATGTTGTTTGCCAGCTTAGGAGCCAGTTCATTATCTATGAAATAATTCCCTAAGCATGAACTTCGTTTATTTAAATTTGTAAGTTAAAACAAAAGGATGTTACTTTTAGATTATTATGATATTTCATGATGAAGTAATTTTTTACTCTGAATAAGGAAGAGTATATCAAGAAGTAATCTCCTTTCTTCTTGATATAGTGGTTGAACCTTCATTGCTTTTCAACGATTATTATTAACATTTACACCAAGGAGGAAGAAATGAAAACATTTCGGAAGTTTCTTCTCATTTTGGTTATTTTGTCCACGGTCTCTCTAAACTGCAATTTTATCTCTTCATTGGGAAACAAAGTTGGATCAGTCGCCCCCAAAGAGCCAATTCGCCAGGAAGAAACTACCAATTCATCCGGTCAAGTGACATTCCGCGATCCTAGTACCAAAGAAAAAGTAACAGTTACGGTACTGGAGGAAGGTAAAGCCCTTGAAGGAGCCAATGTAATTTATCTCCACGGCCAAACTTCAACTTTTGAAGCTTATTTTATCAGGGACGAGCGCGGGCTGCTTGCTGTCAGGTATTTTTTGCACAATTCAGACCACGTAATTGATGTTTCAGATATCACGATTGAGGTTATCCAGGGAGAAATCCGTCCTCTTAACAAAGAAGAGGCGGGAGCAGCTCTGGGTTATTTAAATGATATGAAATTGGTGAGCAGCAATACATATATAGATACCATTTCAGACGCTGAAAAAGCCGAGTCGACTCTTCGAATTTTAGAAGGTCTAAATGCAAAATCAAATATCAGTTCAGTTTTGCTGATTGTGGGAGTATTAAGCGGCGGTACAATATCTGTTTTTTCAGTGGCTCTTAATTTATCTTCGACTCTAGCTATTGGTTATGCTATAGATTGGGTTAAGTCTTCGATAGATCCCAATCTTCGGTGGGATTTATATCACAGCTATGATGCCACCAATGGATATGAAAATTATGTCTATGTTTTGACTCAATCACCTATGATGCAAAAACCGACTATTAACTTTGATAAGGATGGTACCATCAGTGCATCGATTCTAGCTAATGACCCGATGCGCTATCCTGAGGTATCCAGCCAAATGGCAGGATTGCCTGATTACACCATTTTTGAAGGGCCAACGGTTAATTCCGATCTTACCTACTATTACGATTTACTGAAAAAAGGTCAAAATACATCTGTTAGTCAGGGTGTTTTAGACCATAAATCAGCTTGCATCGGAGATCGTTGTACTGAAACAATGATAAACTTTGGTATTCTTCCACCAGGTGAATATAATTTACATTGTTATGCAAAAGACGAAGTAGGCAACGTTTCCTCACCGATAGTTGAAACTTTCGTAGTATGGGGGACAAATCCACCAATAACAGGAACTAAAGAACCACAGATTTCGGGTAGTGCCCAGTTCCCGTCTGAAAATATAGTCTTCCCTTCAATTAATCGTGCCAGCACAACTGGCCAGGATCTCTGGTTGATCGACCCTAATAATCATGCCAAACTTACCCGGCTGACCCGAGAGGATGCCATATTTCACAAACCACTATGGTCACCGGACCATACTCGCATCACCTTTACTCGCCGTGAGCCGGGAAGGGATGAGGAAAGCCTGTATGTGATAAACGCCGACGGCAGTGGGCTAAAGCAGGTAAGCAGTGCGCATGCCAGGGTGACCGCTGGCTTTTGGTCGTTGGATGACGATAAGATATACATGGTGACTTCAGAGATGGATTCATCTTGCCAGTTTAGCTGGATCAAAGCCGATGGAAGCGTCACGCAAGCTGAGAATCCTGTATCCGGCGCAGGAAATTCTGTCTGTTCAGTTGACGCTTCACCAGACCGCAGCCAAATCGTTTTCCGCGGCTATGGAGGCAGCCAGACTATCTACGTTGCTGACCTCGTAGATAACGGCATTCACATAGAGTCTGCCCAAACCCTGGTGGCGACGGACGCAATTCTGGGTAGCCGCGAAAACACACAGCCAGCCTGGTCTGCGGACGGCAAACGGATCGCATTTGTAGCCGACGAAGGTGATTATTTGACTAATATCTACACTATCAACAGCGATGGAAGCAATCTACAAAAAGTTACGTACTTCACCAACGCTTGGGTGACTACGCCACGTTGGTCGAATGACTCACTCTGGCTGGCAGTGCATGTTGGTTTCACAGACACCAGCCCGCAATACTCAGATATCTACTTGGTTCCCAGCGATGGATCATTTTCCGTAGTCACCAACCTGACAGATGACAGCATCCAGGATGGTGGACCGGATTGGTAAGCTTTACTTTACGATGCAAAACTCTTGCTAATATCCTTGTAGAATTATGGAAGTAAATCCTTCGGTCCTCCGCACCAAATGAACAGCTTCCGCGGGCTCCCTTCAGGCATTCGCATTGGTATGTTTATTATCACGATATCGATTTGTATTATTCTCTATGTCACAGATCACCTCTTCCGGTTTGATCCCCCTACATTCGATATCTGTCATGGGTGGATTATACAAATCGGAGAGGCTTGTTGTCAATTGTTGGTAATTTGAAAAGTATTGTTAGACAATTTACTAAAATTCAGCCACTTTAGATTTGTACCATGCTGCAATGGCATCATGGCAGCAAAACGCAATCGGGGGTGGGCGGGACCGCCACACAGGGGCCTTATGAAAGCCCCTGCGAGCATTGCCTTATTTTGATTTTTTGGATTCACCTATCTTTGATAGCCACTTTTTCGTGACCTGCTCAAAACGATCGAGCAATGCTCTGGAACGGCGAATATCTTCCATTTGTTGGGAAAGCCATTTGGCTTTCTGTTCTGATGTGCTTGTTTTCCAGTCCATGTATGTTCACCTCCCTTCCCGTCCGAAAAATTATTACTTTTGGAGCGCCTGCGCTCCGATATTCGCCGATTTTCACACCCGCCGAAGCGTGTCAAGGAGATCGCCGTAGGTGATCCCTTAAAGGTGCGAAGCATCCTTGACGCGCAAAGGAGGGTGTGAAGTTGGGTGGTGGGGGATATAAATAAACTGAGCCAATTTTGCCTGGCGAAGTATGCCTATTCCGATTGCGCAATATTCGGTGAAAGGTTGGGAGGTGCCTTTTGCGACTATGGATTTTTACGATAGAATCAGAAGATAATATTGTATGCAGAAAAAATTACGTACTGGGGCATATGGTGGAAGAGAACGAAAAAGACAGAAATAACCAACCTGGGTTGGATGAGTTAATTTCACTTAGTGAGGCTTCGGAGATCAGCGGATTATCCCCAAGCCAGTTAAGGTTATTGGTTACACGGGGGGTGATTTGGGGGAAGAAGCTGGGGAGAAACTGGTTTACGACAGCTCTGGCTGTGAAAGAATATCTAAAAATGGATCATAAACCAGGGCCAAAACCACGAAAGTGAATTTGTATTTTTCCATTTCCTTGACAAATGTAGGCGATATCGCCTATAATAGATTTATATCTTCAATATCACCGAGTTGGGTAAATATCTTTCAATTCTCTATAGTTGTCCGGTGATTGTTCCTTTAGATGCGAAAGGAGAGTGCGTCATGGGTGGTGGATCCGGATAAACAAGAATGAGCGACAGGAACCGCGGCCTGTCGTCTCTGTTTAATATTAATAAATCATTGACTTCACTTCTTACCATTCCCACCTTAATACATATACTTCATATAATCTAGGTTTATCCTTTTCCCAGGATACCAGCCAACGACCATCTGATAGCTGGCGCTGGGTTTCTCGAGTAAGATCACGGGTATGTTTACGGTTGCTTTCTTCAAGTGCAAGTCGTGTGGGCGGTCTAGACTTCGGAAAGATTACATTGATCTTTATGTGTCGAGTCGGGTGACTGATGTCTGTGCTCCAGTAGCCATCATTGGTTAAAAATCCTCGGCGGATATTCCATTGAATATTAAATTCATCGGTATCACCACGGTTTTTTACTTCTCGGAGTGAAAGCAAGATGTAAGTCTTATATCCTGATCGGTAGCGATCCACAGGTTTGCCTCGATTGGTACGGTAATTGAGCAGGATTTCCCCATCACCCCAAGCATAATCCTGATAGGCGATTATGTTGTTTTGTAAGTATCGAATTTTTTTGCGCTTAATAAAAGTAGCTTTTGTACCATCTTGATTGTGAATCTCGAGAGTGGATTCATAATCCAAAACCTCATAAATTCCATTGTTCAATAAACTCTTGATAGTCTCTTGACCAATTTGCCACATGTCTGCAAGTAATTCCAATCCAGAGAATCCCAACAGGTTAGTCAGCCATTTAGAGATGATGCATGTTTGGGATTGATCTTCTTCCTCTGGCATAAGTTGTAGTGAATTTGGAAAACACTACAACTAACAATAACAAATCTGAAGTTCCCTGTCTATAGAGATAAAAAATATCTATCAGGAGTAATTCTTTGAATGAGCACCAATAGAATTTGTGTAATCAATTGAGGTTTATATCCGGGTAAGATATTTTTATAATCAGTGTGGGAAAACTGGTTAGTAAAAGGAGTGGTTTAAAAACATCCGTTTTTCTCAAATTATAGGACGTATATTGGTTGTCACTCAGCTTTGCTATTATCGTTATTATTTATTGTCATGATTCATTTGAAGCTAATCAAAGGTCGCAAAAGGATGATTGTGCGCTGTGCCAAATTGTTTGACAAATATGATTCGATAAATCAATTACCTATGCAAATTCTTGTTTTCTAGCTATGATTGCTTGACGGCATTCTTCACCAAAAAATCCAATCGAGTAGAACATAAATGGGTTCAAAAACATTCTTATCTATCATTGGATCAATCTATATCATTGCTATTCTCCTTTATATATTCGATGCTGTAATTTCATACAATCGTGACAAACTAAAAAATTTCATTAAATTTATAAAATTAGATTTCCATTTAGTGCGAATCGGTTTGGATTTGATAATGATTTTCGTGGTCCTTGCTTTAGGGAGGTCATATGCGATTTACATAGGACCGCCTGTTGAAAAACAAGTTGCTAACATAAACGAATTCGTAGATGCAATTCCAACGACCTTACCGACGTATGTGAGGGATATCTATCATAGCGCTATTGAGTTTTATCAAGGAATTGATGGGGGCGATTTTTATGAAGTGGGATCTCCACCACCCTATACCCCATTTATGGTGTTTGAAACAAATACACCGATTACCCCAACCAAAGCTTATAGAAAAGTTCAAACAGCAAATCCTCAACCACTTACCACAACACAAATTCTGATGTCTTCAAAAACCTTGACATCTTTTCCTACTGAAACAATAACTTCTTTACCAACTCGCAGGACAACACCTACTATAGCAATGAACTTGTCTAAAGTCGCTGTATCTCGGACAACGAAACAAGAATTAAAAAACTTAGAATCTATTTGGACCGTTGATCCGAATATCGATCCAATAATCCAGTCGGGATTATTTTATAAATCCTTCAAGGGTGAAATTTCTCAATCTGATCATTATAGATGGCCTATAAAGTGGTGCGCAAAAGGTCGAAACTTACTCCCGAAGAACCTTGAGATTATGGCTGTTGAATTCTTTATTGATGGCCAGGAAGTTCCTAGCAATTATGTTTATGAGTACGAAAATGCAGGAAATAATTGGTATTGCCATTATTGGGTGAGTACACTTTCTGATTGGACTTCGTATACCAAGGTAGACTTAATGACTCGCATAATTATTAAAGAGAATTTATTTGATGGTGAAGACACCTTTTCAAAAGGCACCTATCAAATCAAGTTACAAATTTCGGTTAATCCATGACTCATAGAATAATAAAGTTCTATCCATACCATACTCCATAAAAATTATTTTTGGAAAATATCCCAAAGCCAGCCATTAACCAGTCAAACAGCGAACTTGCCTCACTGCCAGACCGATTGCCTCCTAAGGGGCAAGTCTCCAGAGGCAACACGCTCCTCTTGCCATCAGGTTTGTGTAAGGCTGGCTCTGGATGTTGTTGATACGTTGGGCCCGCTATTTGAATCGTTGTTTGCTTCAAACGTTTTTTCATTTTTCCGCTTATCCCCTTTTGATTGACCGTAGTATTCAATTGCATCGCTGACAATTTTCCAAAGTGGTAATACTTTACCGGTGTGTAGCCGATAATGGTTTTGGATTTCTTGTATGGTGGCAAGAGCCTTATTCGTGAGGCTTATGGTAGTTCGTACCCTGGGCTTAAGCTGAACCGAGGATATTTCATTCCCATGTTGATTTTGGAAATCACCTTCTGCATCTTCCCCCGGTTGGAATAGGATTTTCTTTCCGACCGGTTTTGGTTCGCCTAAACCCATGACATGCTTGGGATTCATAGATTGAGCTCCTCAATCAACGTTTTATATGCCAGCGCTCCCTTACTACCAGGGGCAATTTCAAAGATGCTGGAAGCTCGTCCAATGGCTTTCTGCAAATCGTTATTCTTCGGGATAATTGAACTAAGCAACAACCCGGGAAAATGTTCCATAATACGCAAGATTGTGTCACGAGTAATTGAATATGGATCCGCCTGGGTGATTAATATCCCCCGAATTTTTGGATGACTTGCATGCAATAAGACCTCCTCGCGCACCAGGCGTACGTGTTCCTGCATACGTCCAATAGCATCAAGTTCTAATTTACCCGGTGTGACCATGATTATTACCTCATCGGATGCAGCCAGCGCATTTACAGCAAGCGGATCCAAACCTTTCCCGGTGTCAATCAAGATCAGGTCATAATCCTTCTCCGAAAGGTTATCCAATAGGTGGCGTAAGCGAGTAGGACGATTGGATAGCTTCAATGCGGCGTCAGCCAGGTCTGCGTTAGCCGGGATCAAGAAGAGGTTTGGGTAGCGCGGTGCGGGGATGATCACATTTTCTATTGGATAATGACCGATCAGCAGAGAATGAATTGTGGGGGGCAGATAACCACTCCCCGCCTCCGGAGCACGCTGACCTAATAATGCGAAGGTAACATCTGCCTGCGGGTCCATGTCGATCACCAGGGTCTTTTTACCCTGTTCAGATAAGCCCACGGCTAGATTTGCGACGGTGGTGGTCTTACCTACTCCCCCTTTATCGTTTGTAAAAACCAATCTTTTCATAATTGAATTGATAAAAACACGATGCATTCATTGATGCCCTGACAGCTTGATACCGGTATGCAATGATGCCAAAATTGGTATCTGCCCGTGCATAATGCTGCCATGATGCGATTCTGCCATCGCATAAGTGTGAATCCATGCTGATGGATAATGACGCAAAGGTGCTTTGGCATCGTCGTGCTAATCTATATTTATGCTCTCATGCCAGAGCATATTTTGTCAAGTAGGGGGAACAGTTAGTCGAGGAAGAGCAAAGGAACGGGCTCCACGCGGTCGATTCGATACCAAATAGGGGCATGTAAGATGGTATGAGAATTAATCTTCTCGAATGTAGTAAAGTAAAACAAGCCTTTAGCTTCACCTTTGCGTGCCTGGCTGAGCATATTTTGCATACGACGCATGCCAGTCGTAACAACCAGCCAACGTCCCGAGCGGTAATTGAAGCGTTCCTCGTAGGCTTTGCTCTTAAGATAAGCAAGGCCAGGCAAGATTTTTTCTCGTAAAAAGCGGGGGTTATCTTCGGTACTACGGTCGATTTCAAGCAAGTAACGCAGGCGGTGTTCGCCGGTAGTGAGTGTGAAAAAACCATCCGGGCGTATATTTCGTTTGATTTGATTACTGTTATAAGTGTAGATGATTTTATCCGGGTAAGCCCAGAATTCACTCTCAGGGATCCATGTTTCCAGGGTAATACCAGACTCGGATTGGCAGGATGCCTCAAGGTCTATGCGGAAGTCGTTAATTGCCAGATCGTGTTCGACCTGAAACCAGCGTGGTTCTTTCCGCCAGGTGAATTCCTGTAACGGGATGCTATTCAAACTCGCAATGATCTCCGCGCCGCGCCGATCTAGCCAATAGATCATGGCGGGTAAACGCCGACGTTGTTCCAGGTTGGGGCGATTGACATAGCGGTGCTGGTAGAGAAATTTCAAACGTGTCTCTGCCTGACTCTTTGATGTGAAAAATTTGCGTTGTATCTGGGAAAAACTCAACATACCATCAAAAGCATGGATGGCTTCAAGGATATGCTGGTCACGCTCTGTGAGGCGCATAGGTGGGGGATGTGATACCCGGCTATAGCGAGGTAAAGGCTGGTGTTGCTTTGTCATACCCCGATTATAGAAAATCCCCCGCCGGATGTCAGCAGGGGAATTAGATGGGAGTTAGAGATGGATTATGCACGGATACGATTTATTTTGGTTGTGCTTGTACAGATTCTGTGGATGATGCTAAAACAACACGAAACCCAGTATAGCTATCCCATAATTTTGGGGATACCCTGTGTCTACAATTACATCTGATATTTAAAAGTTCATCTTCGTAAGATCCACCACGTACGACTCTCAGCAAATATTTTCCACCTTTAGGGTTTTCGCGGCCATCGGTATGGTTATAAGGGTATTTATAATCTGGTCTGTCACGATATTTCCCCCAAATACTACTTGTCCACTCCCAAATATTCCCGCTCATGTCTTGTACCCCATATGGGCTAGCACCAGAGGCAAAACAACCTACCGTACTGGTTGTTCGAATTCCAGTATCTTGAAAATTTGCTCTTCTAGGATCAGGTTCACCGCCCCACGGAAAAATTCGCCCATCTATGCCACGCGCAGCTTTTTCCCATTCGGCTTCTGATGGAAGTTTTATATGCCAACCTTTCTTAAGTAATGAATGAAGTGCAATAGGAGTATCATTCCACCTCATAAGTTTCTCATTTAACCATTTGCAATATATCATAGCATCGTACCAAGTGACAAATCGAACAGGTCTTGAGAACGAGTCATTAAGAGCTGCTTTATCATGCTTTGAATACCCAGTATCTTGTACAAAAGAACGAAATTGCGCAACTGTGACAAGGTTACGTGCTATATAGTAATCTTTCAGGTTCAGTTTGTGCTGAGGTTTTTCATAATCGTAGGCACTAAAATCTTTTTCATTGGTGCCCATTAAGAATTCGCCTTCAGGAACAATTACAAAACCTAAAAGTGGTTCATCTGGCAAGTACCAGGCATCTTCTCTAAACCGTGTATCTCCAAGTCGGGCAAGCGTGTCACCCAGAGCAGTTCGGAATATAGGTTCAACTTGGGTTATAGGAACAGATTTTTCAAATATCTGCCTTAGTTTTTGGACAAATTGTTTCTTAAACTCGTTTCTAACTGAAACTAGTTCTAATAGTGCACTACCAGCAATTTCTGCAGCAGCTACTTGAATATTTTGTTCAATATTTCTTTCAGAAGCATTTTCGTCCAATCCAACCAATCTCTTTAGCAGTAATTCAGCAGCATCAGGCGATACGATACTCAGGTAACCAACTAATAGCAGTGTTGGTTCTCTCCACCAACTTTCAAGAACTGTGCCATTTTCTAAAAAATTGGCAATTCCCTCTACACCAGATTGACTTCGAACAATCTCAGCCAAATATCGACCTGCTAAAAATTCTTGGAAACTTAAGTGGATAAAACGATAAGAGCCTAAACGTTCTTCTAGCAGGGTACCTCGCGTACGAGTAAGTACGATTAAATCTTCAATCTTATCCTTATACTCTGGTTTGGCTGCAATAAGTCTTCGGATACCACTTTCGCTTATCTCCCTTCCTTGCTCATTTCCACGCTCATGCATACTGAATGCCACGAATTGTGCCAATTCACGGTGAATCTGCAGGCTTCCTCCAACCATTTGTCCGATTCGCTCACTTACCGCTTCATCTGGATTGTATTCAGGTAGCAACATTGCATCTGTTGCTTTCATATACAATTCGGCACGTTGTTCAGGTAAATGTCGATCACTATAATGAACCACCAAAAGCAACCGTATTAATAATGGAGTTGTTATGAGTGGTTCAATTTCCATCCCTGAACGTATTCTGCGCTCAGATTCTAATTTTTGTATACTGTGAAGTAAATCATTTGCCTTTTGTTGTGCAATAATTTGGTCTGAAGGAAATAAGCTATTATATGCTTGTGAAACAAGTGCAGCGATTTGGTCATTAGATAGCGGTTTGACTTTTAACTCCCGGAAGAGATTCGAAGGTAGGGCGGTACGTTCTTTGTACGCAATTGTCCTACAGGTCACTACAGCATGCATAGAGCCCCGTCCAACAATAAGTGTTTCTATTGCTTCGCGTACTAATACCCTTTCTTGTTCATTTGCTACTTCGTCCAAGCCGTCTAGTAATAAAATCACTGTTTGTCCATCCAATATTAGAAGTTCGAAGAAATCGGTCGGTAGATTAAAGCTACTTTGTTTTTCAATCAAATAAAATGATATGAATGAAGCCAAAGTCTTCTGGCGTGCTTTGGATATATTTTTCTGACTTCGTAAGTAATCGGCATAGGCATTAAGAGGTACATAGATTGGCAACGGAAGTTTCTTTTCAACTTCTAAAACCGTTGTATTTAACTTTAGTTCCTTCAACAAACTTTTTTCCTTTCCACCTAATTTTTTATAATCTTGCCTTACTTCCTTAAGGGTTAGTTTTAAATCTATGCCGTCTTCGAATAACCTAAATATATTCAGGTCAATTTCACTTAACATCGACTTTTGTAAATCTGTTAAATTACGTAAACTAACTTTCAGATCTTCGATTCCTCTCTTGTCTTCTTCATAGATTCTATCTAGGTCTAATCCTAATTTTCTAAATGCCAACTGATCGTCCCCCCTTAGGATAGCATTAGCTAATGTACTAGCTATATGTTGTAAAACAGTGGTTTTTCCAGAACCCGGACCGCCTGTTATGATCAAGCGATTTCCTTCTCCTAGCACTTGATCAAATGATATCTCTTTCTTTTTTTCGTAACTTCCACCTAATAGTGGTACATATACTTTTTCAAGATCAATTTGAATTACTTGATGTCCTTCACGCTTGATTCCACGTAATTCTATGGATCCATAACGATTACGAACCCAGTTTAAGTAATCGACAATTTGGTAATGAAGTTTTCTTTTGTCAAATATTGTTTCTGATTGCTTCAAAAATTGATTGAGGATATAGTAGATATGATTGTTTCTTTCAGTGATTAGAATATTATCTTTTGCGCCTTCCTCGATCCAGGTCCCCTTTTTTTTAATTTTTACAGAGCTAGAATCTTGAGCAATAATCCCTTTTCCAATTATTTTTGCAATTTGAATATCCGTATTTCCATACTGAGTCAATTCTTCCCTGATAGCACGAGTAAACCAATCTTTCTCGCGTTGATCTAATACGGATTCTGCTGTTGGGATAACGCTCAGCTGTTCAAGAATTGCATTAATCTCATCACGCAATTCTGGAGTTTCTTCAACCGCATTTTCCAGACTCTTTGCTGTAGTTGCTTCATCGCCTAATTCTTTCAAGTGTTGAAGTTGATTAGCAAGAAGATTGGTACCGATGACTCCACCGAGTGTCACAAGAGCTGACCAATTGCCCGCCCTGGCAGCTTCCAAGATTGGTATTAAGCTAACAGCGCTTAAGAAGTAATATATCGAATTTACTCCTGCATGCTGCATACGCTCTTTCCACCCCCATAACCTTTTATTTACTTCTTGCTTCCATTGTGATAAGTTGAAGGCCATTATTCCCGATATTACTCTCGATCATTAGGTGTTTAAGTAATTCATCCAAATTAGATAATAGGTTTTATTGATATTTCTATAAGCGTAGTAATTATTATTCAACTTTCATAGATGGTCAGTCTGAAACAAGATTTCGTAATTAAAATTGAACCTAATCCAGAACTGATCGGTGGATATTCACATAAATAAGTTTCATTATGGCTTCTCAACGATTAATTTTATCAAATAAGTATAATACGTTGTTTTTAAAAAGCCCAATAATATGCTAATTTGGGAATGGCATTGATGATGCAGTAAGGAATCGTTAACCTTGGATCGAAATGATTTTTACAAGTTTAATCTTGGCATTACAGCAGGCACCGAAATGATTAAATTATCGCAAGAAGGCAACAATAAGATCATTACAGGTAAAATAATGTTGTAGATTTTTACTACCATCACACGTTCACGATTGTTAAAAAAGGAGTTGGCTGCCTAATGATAACTATCAGCGCTCGTCAGACTAATTTTTCGGCAGGATGCGATTCGTCATCATCAAATAAAAACTTCCAAAAAGATCGCTCAGCAATCTCCTCTTCTACTTCTTTACGAGTTCGTGCAAGATGTCGCGAATTTTCGCGTATTTTGTCAGCTATTTCCTTATTCCAACTATCCATACCAAGATCTTCTGTAACAATCTTATGCTCAACCAGGCGAGGTAATTGATCTTTTTCTGATGGTATGTTGATCAAACGGGACCAGGCTTGGTAATTGGGAAGTATGGAAAGTTGGTTCGCCATTTCAGCTTCAACATCGTTATACGGTCGTCGTGGAAGTTCTACTTCTTGATATAGCTTTCCTTCATCAGTTTTCAACTCAGTTTCAATCAGAAAATTCATTCCCTGGTATTCATAATCTCTATATACAGGTTCAACACGGGTGTCAGCTGATGGCGGGGTGTTGTCAAATTGGCTCGCTAATTCGTAGCTATCTCGAACGGTTACTCGAAAAACAACCAGATTCCCGACATTTAGAGTAGACCCCTTACTTAGAAGATCCAATTGATCACGGAACTGATGAGCGACGACTACATCTACGGCATACTTGCGTGCTTCGCTTTGTAAGATGGAAAAACTTTCGGTTGCAAAATTCTGAAACTCATCTACAATCAGATGGAATGGACGGCGTTCTCCCTTTGGGATTGACCGGCGTTGTAGTGCAGCGATCAGCATCAAGTTTACCAGGACCGAGCCCAGAAGCGAGGAGTTCACTTCACCCAGGTCACCTTTGGATAGGTTAACAAATAAGATCTTGCCATGATCCATCAATTGTCGCAGATCAATTGTATTTTTCGACTGACCAACGATGTTGCGCATACTGATATCCGTCACAAATGGGCTGATCTTATTCAATGTAGAACTGGTTAGCTCATAGCGAAGCTTCTCACTCCTTGGGAAAGTCTCCCAGAATTGCTTCAGGATCGGGTCTTCAAGAACTTTTACCAGTTTCTCGTGATGTTCTTTTTTGGAGTTTAGTAACTCTATCAGCTCTTTAAAAGTGGTGTCATCGTATTGCATGACTGTGAGGAGCGTATGCCTCAAAACATGTTCCAGTCTTGGCCCCCAGGAATGCGAGAACAAACGTCCCAAGGTGCCCATGACTGTCGAGACCACCCAACGTACCTGGAATGGATCCTTACGGTCACAAGACAACAGGTTCAATCCGAATGGTCTTTCGATGTCCATGGGATCAAATAAGATGACATCGTCCACTCTTTCTGGCGGCACTAAACCAAGCATGTCATCGATCAAATCTCCATGAGGATCGATGACGCAAAGTCCATGCTCCTTATCTTGATGCATATCCTGGTAGATCATGTTTTTCAACAGCGTAGATTTCCCAGTTCCGGTGGTGCCGATAATGTACGTACCCTGGCGGCGCTCATCTAAAGATAATTCTACATGTGATCCATCGTCAATACTTGTCCCTAACCTTAGCATGTCAATCCTCCACGTCGGATATATAAGAATTATAGTCATAGATTGAAAATTGGGGAAATATTTAACAATTAAAAATGGAAATCTCGAGTAAACTTATTTTAAGTGGTGAGCCTTGTACCTTAATAACTACATTTAAGCTGCCCAAGGAGGAGGTGAATTATTATGGGGGGAACAATACTAGCCGATATCCTGGATGAGCTTATTGGAATTGTGAAATCTATTCCTGAAGCTTTATGGAAGGATGCATTGTTTAACCAACGATCAAGGTCAATGCAAGATAAATTTAATCTTTGGATAAAAAGCAAAGATTCATTGAACATCAGCTTGACTGATCAACTTCAATATAAGACTGGAATAAATCAAAAATTATTCCAAGAAAATATTGAAATTAGAAATCTCCTTACCCAAAAGGATAAAGAGATTTCTCGCTTGAACCAAAAAATAAAATCAAGTGAATATAACTTACATAATAGACATAAAGCCTTTAGGTAAGTAAAAAATTAATCATAAGTAGAGTAGTGATAAGTGTTACAAGGCTCCCACTACTCCCATGACATTGTAGGGGTTTTCTATCGAAAAAACAACCTGGCATTTTAACCACGACTAACTTTACTATTAAATAACCAAAAAATGGGAAAACCAAAATGGATCTCAAACATATACGACATGCAAACTTAGCCAGTCTTCTTGGGTATTATCTGGATGGATGGGCGGATTTAATTGAGGGAATGGGTGATAAAGCAGAGGAAGTGGAGAATGCCGTTTTTGATCAGCTCATTCAGCAAAATATGCCAGATGTCAATGTAACTAAAGTGAGTATGCGAGAAGGATTTTTATCTGGGGAATATCGAGACTATATCAAAACTACTACTTCACCAGGTGCCACCACAACGATATATTTTTCAAAACACGGAAAAAATTTATATGCTTCCTGGCGTTCTTTTATTTTAGTGATCCCAAATTTAAAGTTGTTACTGATTTATTTACTCATGTCGATCGTCATAACCATTATTGTGGGATTAATTATTACTGAATCAATCATATTTAAAATCCACCATTTAATCATAAATTCTGTGAATTGGGAAATTTTCAAAGATGCCATTGGCAGGTGGGCATTATTTGCGATTCTCGTATTCGGATGTGAATTACTTGTTCTAGTTGTAGCAGGGAGAGTCATTCGTAGACATGAACGCGCTTTTCTGGCGAAAGGAATTATTATTATCGCTTCGATATTTGCGATTATCATCCCACTTTTTGTAGAAAATATTGGAAAAGAAATAGGGCAGGGTATCAGCTATATCTTTAAAACTTATTGGACAGGATTTGGTTTATTGTTGTTTAAACTGATCAATATTCCGCTTTATGCTTTATGGACCATAACAATAATTTTGGTTTTAGCTGCAATCTTGGGTTTGATTATCAGAAGAAATATCTTCGCTTTCTTTTTGAAGGAGCCTAGTCTATTTGACGCGGAAGATATTTCGGCTATGAATATTTCAGTCCATAAGGTTATTTTACGTGCGTTAGATTCCCAGGGAATCGATATAACAAAATTACGTATAAAGCGGGATTTTAAAGGTGGGCGACGAGAAGAAAACGTTTGATAAGTTTATAAAAGAATATGCGCTAAGTCTCTGATTGCAGATTTGAAATCACAACTTTTCCATTTCATCCAAAAATCTATGATGCTGCCTCCCCCACATTCGGCAAAACAGCACCAGTAATTCTCATCTAAATTCACCGCAAAACTTTCATGTTGATCATCATGAAAAGGGCACAAGCCTCGTCCGGTAGGGGAGATGTCCACATAGCGGCATACAAAATCATATACGGTAATACTGTCCTTGATACGGCTTGAAAGTGACTCACTGGACTCCTGTATTGGTATAGGAACCGGTTTCTGATCGAAAGATAGTGGATCATGCATTATCTTTCGAAACGCCCTTTCTGTGACCATACAAGGGTTGGTAAGGATATTAATTTGATCTTCAGTTTTATTGGCTAAAGCCTTACCATCGGGAGTGATAAAGCCGTATCGCTCACCTGTTTTGCGATGGATACCAAAAGGTAAACGAACTAGAGAACCCGGGCCGGTCTTCAGTTCGTTTTGTTTGGGAAATAATTCAAGGGTGGAGAAATCAAATTGTTTCAATAAGCGCTTGCCAAACGAGCGAGCTGTTTTGCCTGGGATGGATTTCCAAAAGAAAATCCACAAATGTCCACCCCGGCGGCTGGTTTCAAGGTAGGAGGGAATATCACGTTGAGATAAGGTGGTGGACATTTGGATCAGACGATCCCATGTGGGTTGATCGTCTGCATCGAAAACTATAAACCTTGCCTCACTTTGTTCATTCAGCACATAACACCCCAAAGTGATCTCACCTTTTAGGTGAGAGAGGATGTGTGACATGGTTAGGGTTTTCTTAATACAGACATAGCTTCCATCATTCAACTGCAGGGGATACAAATCCCACCGTTGAATAAAGGTGTTTGTCAAAGACCTGACACAATTTTCAAGCTCGATTGAATTTAAGAGAACTTCTTTTTGCATGGTAACCCTCCACGCTCACTGTATCAAAACTAAAAGAAGTTGTCTTGTTTTGAATTAGTATCGAGTAAGATGCAGGAGGAAAATAGTAAAGAAAGAAATGTAGCATGGAAATGAAATGCCTCGTTTCCATGCCTTTATTTACGGATGAGATCTGGACAAAGTCGATGGATAGAGCGATTAAAGAGATTGAAAAATATAAATGTAGCGCCTTCGGCGCTTTACCTTACGGTCTTGAGGCTGCCGGAGAGGTCCAGGAGAAACCGGCGGCCGCACGTGTCGGCGTTGAAGACGCCGACTGCCAACGCGATAGCGAATGCCTGAATCCTGCGAAGCAGGTTTCAGGCGAAGCGTGGCGCCGAGGAGACGGCGAGCGAAGCGACACCGATCAACGAGGGCACCCTGGCTGAAAACCGTTAGGTTGAAGGACAGGGCGCAGCGTTGGCAGTCGGGGTCGGTCTCGAAAGAGATCGACGCCCGACACGCTGGCTTGGCGATGGGGGGTCTGGCGAAACGGTCTGTTTTGGAGCAAAAAATGCGGAAAAACTGTCCGTTTAGGGCTGTTTTATAGCCTAAAAGCTATGGCCTCCTTGAGACAAGGCAGAATCTCCTGGCTCAAGGCGAGGGCTCGATGCCCGAAGGCTTGAGAATTGAGCCTCTGGCTCGCATCTACCCCCAGGCAACTAACCTATACTATTGCATAGGGTTTTGCCTGGGATTTGTCTAATTTCTTTTTACCCATTTATTGGTCAATAAAAGTGTTCGAATTGGGTATTTTAGAAATATATAACGGCGAAAGCCGCAAGTTATCCACATTAATTCGTGTGAACGAGAACTGTATCTTAGTTTTCTGCTTTTTAATAACTGCATATTATTTGTGTAAAAATAACAGACATCAAGATGGAAAAGAAATTGACATCTAGATGTAAAATATTTTGACATCAGGAATGATTTATTTATGTCTTCTCCAGAACGAGGCTTTGATATTTACGGTATAGATATTTGGACGTCCCTGCCCACGCCTTTGCACACTAATTAACCCTGATTGACGAAGTTCACTAATATAGGTATTTACACTTTGACGGGTAGTCCCCATATCTTTTGCCAATCGATCTTGCCCAGGGAAACATTCATCCAATTCGCGGGCATATTTAAGTAACATAGCGTAGGTAAGTTTAGCCCCTACGGAAATTTCTTTGCTTTCTAAGATGAAATTGGGAACACCAGTCCAACCACGTTGAGTGGCTATGTCTGCCCCCGAAAGGCGCAGATTGCGGTCTTTAAATGCTTGTGTCTCTCCCAAACGTTGCATAGATCATGATTAAATTGCGCCTGGAAATATTATAATTCCCGATAGATTGTGGTGTCAAATTGAATTGGGAGGCTGGTAAATGCCGCATGCACTGTCAGAACGGCAAAAAGAATACCTTAATTTCATTCGGGAATACATCCGCGCAAACGAGATGTCTCCAGGGCTTGATGAAATTGCCCGGCATTTCGACGTAAAGTCGCCGACTGCTCATAAGATTCTGGAAGCATTGCAGGCAAAAGGTTTTATCTATTTTGTTCGATCCAGTGAGGCTGGTTTTTATATTCGCTTGGTCGAACGAGCTGGAATGCATGAAGTGGTGATGCCTGTCCCGATTTTTGGGAAAGTGGATTACCTTGGGGAAATTCAAAACTTTCCAGAATATTTCGGTGGATTCGATGATTTCTTCTTCGGTGGAAAACCAAATACAATCTTTGCGGTAGTATTAACCAAAGATATCCCAATCGCCAATATGAAAGCTGGGGACACCATAGTCTTCGACCAAAGTAAAAAGCCACAACCCGGTGATATTTGCATCCTGCCGATCGGACAGAGGTTATTTTTGGCGAAGATAGCCAGCAAAACGATGGATAGAGAAGTTCATTCAGTGGAAACATCTATCAAATACCCAATCCCCGTGGATTTATGTAATCCTAATGTTGAGCAATTGTTGAACTATTATCCCTTGGCGTTTGATGAGAATACGGAAGAGATATTGTTCGCTATCGCCGAAGATCAAGACTGGCCGCTTGTGCCTTTACCAACCAGCTTCGCAGTAGCTACTGCTCTGCACCTTTGGCGAAAGTTCGAAGTGGGCGGATAAACGATGACTCGAAGATCAGATCTACGAAGCGAATATCTAAAGTTCATACGCAAATACATAGATGACAATCATTGTGCACCACGATTGGAAGAGATAGCCCAGTATTTCAATGTAACCAAACCGACGGCTCATAAAATGCTAAGTTCTTTGATGAAGGAAGGACAACTGGTTTTTAATCGAGATGATTATTCCGGGTTCTACATACGACAAATTGAAAAGGTTGGAACTACAGCATATTTAACTGAAATTGTTATCGCGGGTGGGATCGATAGATTTGGTCGTCTGCACGAATTTCCAAAAAAACATGGGCATTTCCCGCTTGTATTACCTGGATACGATCCGGATAAATTGTTTGCATTACAGGCTTGGCAACACATTCCACAGGCGGATATTCTGTCTAATGATTTGTTGATTTTTTATCAGGAATTGGAACCGCGGATTGGTGGGATTTGCATTATTCCAGTTGACGATGACTGGCTGATAGTTCGCCTAGTTAAGCAGGATGAAAACAGGCTGTTTTTTTGGTCTCCGGTTGTTAATAGTGAAGGTGAAAAGGATACTTGTAGGAGTTTGGGGGTAACGCAAGAGCCAATCACAAAAGAATTTGTATTGGCGAATGCCATTGCTTTAAAACGTACTTTATCGATCTGATCAACGTAATCGAATAGCTAACTAATAGCTAATTTACTTAAAGACATGTAATGGACTTTCAAATAGGATTCCGGTAATTATTGTGTCATACCAGGATTACCTATTTGGAAGATGATAATGAATGTAAATGTTTCTGAAGAGCCATCGCAAGAACATATTGTTTCCATTGATGAAGTCAATCGAATATTAGAAGTGGGTCGTTTGTTGTTATCCACACTTTCTCAGGAAGAGAAGAATCACCTTGAGCGGACTGTGAACAATACTCCACTTCAAGAATGGGTCGAGAATCCCATCTTGTCTGAAACTAGAATAGGTAACACCAGCGTCACTTGACGCGCGGAAGAAATATTTATAGGATTCATAATCATCAATTATTGGAGAAGGATTTGGCAGACCGAATTAACTCACCTGGTTGGGCAACTTATCTTCGAGTGAGTGATGAAGACAAACAGACTCCCGAGCGTTCTTTTGCCATGCAAAGGCAGCGAATTCAGGAGCATTTACTCACTTCATCGAATATCCCATTTAAGCGTGAGTATACGGATATGTTGACAGGGACATCTCCCAACCGTACTGAATATCAACAAATGCTGGTGGATGCTGAATCTGGAATGTTTTCCCATTTGGGTTTATATCGGGCAGATCGTTTTGGGCGCAATACGGTTGAGGGATTGCAGTCTGCCACTCGACTGATCGGGTTAGGAATCAAGATCCGGGTGGCGCATATGCCTAGTCTGCGTCCAGAAGAACCGGATGGATTCTTCATGTTCTTGATCCAAATGGGTCTGGCACAACGTGAGGTTGATGTTCTAAAACAACGTACGGCTGATGGAATGGCAGCCAAAATGAGAGCAGGGGGATGGCCTCAACGAGCACCGGATGGTTACGTCAATAAAGAGCGATTGGTAAGCAGCAATAAATATGAGCGCTGGATAGAAATAGACCCTGAATATAGTCAAGTAATCCGTTATGCCTGGGATTTATTATTGACTGGCCGATACACCATGATCCAGATTTGTGAAGAATTAGCAAATATGGGATATTCTCGAAGAGGAGGTTCCCCCTGGGTTTGGGAAGATACTCAAACTGGAAAAAAGAAGCATGCGGATAATCGCTTGCATCGTATCTTTCATAATCCATTTTATGCTGGTTGGGCAGTATCGGAAAGATTTGGGATAAAAAAAGGTGAAGTTCGGGGACAATGGGAGCCGATCATCACACCAGATGAATTTGAAAAAGGGAATGCAATTCTTCGTCAACATGATGACCAGAAATCAAGAAACAAAAAGCAATTCTACCTTCTCAGAGGGCTGGTTTCGGTAGAGGAAAATAACAAGCGTTATAAGATGTATGTATCCACACCCAGTGGATGTCGGCAAAGCTATTCTTATTACATAACTCATACCGAAATCAATGGAAAAAGACTCCATATTCCCAGTGGCATAGTCGATGAGCAAATTGACCAGTGGGTAAATCTAATACAGGTTGATCCGACTAAGATACCTGCTATTCGCAAATTGTACCAATTCGAGATTAAAAACGTGACACATGATAATCGAGAGGAAACAATAGACGGATTAAAACGTCAATTGACGAGATTGAAAGATGAAGAAGGGAGGTTGGGACGATTACTAATTACAAATAAAATTAGTGAAACGACCTACGACCAACTGCGTAAAGAATGGCAAGAGAAAATCCAGCGTATGGAAATAAACATAGCTGATCTTGAGCGCGAAACACTTGTTCGTGTGGATGATTTGGATGTTGCCCTAGTATTGATGGGAAATATAAGTCTTTTGTATCAAAGACTAAAAGGGAAAAACCGGGCAACGCTCTTGCAGATTTTAGTAAAGCAGTTTATAGTTGACGTGCAAGGAAAAATAATCAATTGTGAATTGAATTCCCCGTTTACATACTTGAAGATCCTTGCGAATGAAATTAACCCTAATACCCACGAGTCATGTAGTTCGACTCAGGTCTTCGTAGGGGCACCAAAAACCGCTCAACGATTGTGTTGAGCGGTTTATTTTTAGGTATCCGCATCATTGTGTGTTCGAGAAACCTGCTCCCACAGGTTTCTTGAATCTCCTATACATCGAAATATAAACTCATTTCGTATGGATGCGGGCGGTTACGCACCGGGTAATATTCTTTATTGCGCTTGTAGTCTATCCACTGTGCGATCAGAAGTTCGCTGAACACATCCCCTGCCAGCAAGAATTCATGGTCATTCTCCAGCGCCACCAGCGCCTCGTCTAACGTGGCAGGTAGACTCTTGACCGCAGCCCGCTGTTCGTCCGTCCAGGAAAAAATATTAGCATCAATGGGCCCAAACCCGGCTTCGGTGGGATCGATCTTGCGCTGAATACCATCCATGCCAGCCAATAGCATAGCCGCCAGGGCTAAATAAACATTACAGGTGGCATCCGGAGTGCGGAATTCCATACGTGCTGTATCGGGTTGGGTGGCATATTTAGGGACTCTTACCGCCGCAGAGCGATTCCCCAGAGAGAAGAAGGCATTTACCGGCGCTTCGAAACCTGGAACTAATCGGCTGTACGAATTGGTGCTCGGGTTGGTTAATGCCAACAATGCCGGGCTGTGTTTGAGTAAACCACCAATATAATAAAGAGCAGTCTGACTCAGACAACCGTAACCTTTCGAATCATAGAATACATTCACGCCATCTTTAAATAGATGCTGGTGGAAATGCATCCCACTGCCAGCCTCCCCGTACAACGGTTTGGGCATGAAAGTCACTGTTTTACCGCTTTGGTGCGCCACCATTTTTGTCACATACTTAATGATCATTGTGGCGTCACCCGCTTGAACCAACCCCATCATGGGTGTCTCGATCTCCGATTGTCCGGGTCCGCCTACTTCGTGATGGTGATACTTGACCGGTACACCCATTTCTTGTAAGCGCAGGCACATCTCGCTGCGTAGATTGAAAAATTGGTCCTTGGGCGGGATAGCATGATAGCCTCCATGAAGGGGGATGTAGTGTCCGTGACCTCCTTCAGCGCTGTTCCAATCAGCTTCCGTACAGTCAACCCGATAGCTGGCGCGGTTTACCCCATATTCGTAGGAGACGCTGTCGAAAATATAAAACTCGAATTCTGGACCCCAGCGAGAATCGGTGGCAATATTGCTCTTGCGAAGATGCTCCTCTGCACGAATGGCAATGTTACGCGGGTCATTTGGGAAGATATCATGCGTGTCAGCTTCCAGTGTGGCGCAGATGAAGCTGAGGGTCTCTGCCTGCCAAAAGGGGTCGCGCATCGCGGTAGCTAACTCGGGCACCAGCACCATGTCGCCGGCTTTCACACTTTTCAACCCCACTGCAGAACCGTCAAACCCAATGCCGTTTTCCATTAAATCGAGTGAAAATTGATTTGCCGGAACACTTAAGTGGTGCCAACGCCCATATAGATCGCAGAACTTAAGATCTACGATCTGAATATTTTGCTCTTTGATATAATGCTGAGCCTGTTCAAATTTTGAAAACATACCAGGTCCTCCCATCATATTTTTTGATATCAATTTTTCTCAAGGTTGGGGTTGCTGCAAAGCCGGATGATGTATTAAGAGTATACATTGGTTTTTAATGTTTTAGATAATGCCTGAACCAATTCACAATAGCCTCATTGGTTTTGACCCTGGTTGAAACCTGTTTAAATTGATGACCTTCGTTTGGAAAGATATACTGATTAAAAGTGACGTTTTTTTTATAAAGCATGCGCGATAATTGGTCTGGTTCACTCAACGGCACATTGCGATCATTCTCCCCATGCAAGATAAGCAGAGGCGCCTCGATCTTTTGAGCCCAATGAATGGGAGATAACTTGCGTAACATTTGCCGGTCTGTTTTAGGGTCGCCATATTTCAGTTTTGAGATGGCGGCTATCCAGGGTTCGGTGTAGGTGAAAAATGTCTCAAAATTCACGAATCCTGAGATCGTCACCCCCGCGTTAAATAATTGTGGGTAAAGAGCCAGACCGGAAACCGTGAGATATCCGCCATAGGAAGCCCCCATAATTCCCAGGCATTGCGGATTTGTATAGCCCTCCTTGCAGATAAACTCTGCACTGGATTGGATGTCTCTTAGAGTGTTCAGGCGATTTATCCCATTATCCCAGTTCATGAATACTTTTCCATACCCGGAAGAGCCGCGGATGTTAGGAGCCATGACGGCAATTCCGGCGCATAAAAGCGCCTGATAAGTGCTATTAAAGGCGGGAAGTTCTTGTGCTTCAGGCCCTCCATGAAAACACAGCACAAGAGGACCCGGGGGTGAAAAGGTACGAGGGATGTATAACCACCCACTCAATTCGTACCCATCATGCGATGAATAGGTGACAAGTTCTGGCTGGATCAGTGATTGCAGCCTGATTCCAGCGTGAGGACTGGCACTAATGGGGGATATTTGCTCGTTATCCAATGCCAAGAGGTAAATATTTTCGGGCAAGTTTGATCCGGTAGCAGCGATGACCACATGTTTTCCATCAGGTGAAATCTTAATCTGCGTAATAATATCTGCGGGCGTTGGCAGGTGTTTTGGTTCTTGCCTGCCCTCCAGGGAAACCCATTCCAATTCGCTGCGCCCGTTAACATTCCACATCATCACCACCGAGTGTTTGTCGGTATGAACATCGAATGTTTGCAGGTCTGCATCTTCTCTCTCATAAAGGATTTCCAACTGATTCAAGTCGATATCGGTAGCTAATGGCAAGCGGGCAAAGGCGGTTCGATCTCGTCCAAGGTTAGTAGCCAGTAAAATATTCTTGCCATCTGGAGAAAAACGTGCCTGTGGAAATTGTGCAATATCTTGATGAGGAATTAGCTGATGCTCCCTGCCATGTATCAAATCGAGCAATAAGAGTTCTTCATCACATCGATTTAAGCGGCGAACCAACAATGCTAAACCACTGGCTTGATGAAAGTCGGCGAACAATCCATCGCCGACGTCGTGGGTGATGAGTTGGGGGTGATCGCTTGAGATGTCGTACTGGTACAGGTCCATTTTTTCGGGTGAACGGCGGTTTGAGAAGTAAGTGAGCGTTTTTCCATCTGAAAGCCAGTTTGCTAAAAAGTTAATCTCATTACCACCATTTGTCAGACAACGCAGATCGCTCCCATCCGGACGAACGATAAAGATTTGTTCATTCATTCCGCCGGCCGGGGCAACGCCGAAAGCCAGCCATTCTCCTGCCGGAGACCAAACTACTTTAGAAACCGGGTCATCCAGTACAGTGATTGGGGTTGGCCATCCACCGCATACAGGGACTCGCCACACTTGAGGGAGACCGCTCAGATCGGAAAGGAATGCCAATTGCGTGCCATCCGGAGAAAAGACCGGCGCCCAACAAGCACCTGCTTTAGCAAGGAGTGTGGTTTGGGTGGGAAGCGAGTAGACCATGATTTCAAGAAGACCTGGTTTTTGAAAAAATTTGTTGAAAGTGAGGGTCCAAAGCATTCCTCAACCCGTCCCCCACAAAGTTGAATCCCATCACAGTGAGCATGATTGCCAGCCCAGGGAAGATTCCCAACCAGGGTGCAGACTGGATGAATCCCCGGCTTTCTTTTAGCATCCTACCCCAACTTGGGTCTGGAATTTGGGTGCCCAGTCCTAAGAAACTCAAAGCGGCTTCGTTCAATATCGCAAAGGCGAGACTTAAGGATGCCTCTACAATAATTGGCGCAGATACGTTGGGCAAGAGATGGGAAAAAATAATCCACCCGTCACTTGCCCCCAAAGCACGGCTGGCTTCTACGTATGTTGTCTGACGAACGGTTAATGCGCTGCCGCGTGTGATACGAGCGAAGATTGGAGTATAAACAACCCCAATTGCTATCATCGCATTTTCGACCCCCTCACCTAAAATTGCCAGGATTGCTATTGCCAGCAGGATAGCCGGAAAGGCAAATAGGATGTCCATGAGACGCATTATGATTTCATCTATCAAACCGCCGTAATAGCCACTCAAAACACCCAATAAAGTTCCGGCGACCATGGAGATGCCTACGGCGATCAATCCAACTTTCAAGGAAACTTGAGCGCCATAGATAATCCGGCTTAACACATCCCGGCCGAATTCGTCTGTTCCCAGGAGATGGTTCGAGTCTGGCGTTGATAGACGATTGGCCATATCCAAAGCATTTGGGTCATAGGGCGCCAGATATGGCCCTGCAACTGCCATCACCAGCAATAATATCAAGATCAGTAAACCAATGCGCGCTAAGCGGTTTCCCAAGAGACGACGCAGGATCAGCAACCAACCGTGTGTGGGTTGGTTTATTTCTTGAGGTTTTTCTTCCAGAATTAGATCCGTTGACGTAAGATTTGTCATCAAATTAACCTTCTGTCACTCGGAGTACTTAATACGCGGATCTAGAAACGTGTATAAAATATCCACGAATAAATTTATCAAGGTGAAAGTGAAAGCCACCAATAATACTGCCCCCTGCACCATCGGGTAATCTCTGCGGGTCACACTATCCAAGGTTAACCTGCCAAGCCCAGGCCAGGCAAAAATGATTTCAACCACAATAACACCGCTAAGTAATGATGCCAACTGCATACCCACCGCTGTCACAATGGGGATGGCTGCATTCCGCAGAACATGCCGAAGGATTACACGGCGTTCTCGCATACCTTTTGCGCGGGCTGCACGTACATAATCTTCGTGTAAGACTTCAATCACTGCTGAACGGATGAAGCGGGTCAAGATCGAGGCTGTGATCACGCCCACCGTTAACGAAGGCAATATCAGATGTTTCAACCACATGAGTGGCTCGGTGGATAAGTCAGTATATCCGGAAGGAGGTAACCAACCCAAAAATAAAGAAAAAACCAGAATAAGCATGATTCCCATCCAAAAATCAGGGATGGACATACCTATCTGGCTGAAAAGAGCGGCGGCATAATCCCATGCTCGCCCGGGATAAAGGGCAGAAATAATTCCGGTTGGCAGGGCTATTACCAGGGCAATGAGCAATGAAGCGACTGCAAGTGTCATTGTGGCAGGTAATCGCTGCAATACTGCCTGGGTAACTTTTTCTCCGGTAAGAATGCTGAAGCCTAAATCTCCCTGCAAGGCAGACCAAAGCCATTTACCAAACTGAACCAGCAAAGGACGGTCGTATCCCAATTGGCGGCGAATCAATTCCACTTTTTCTTGATCTGCTTGTAAGCCCAGCATGATACGAACCGGGTCGCCTGGCACCATATGGATGATCATAAACACGACGAATGCAATGCCAAATAAGACCAGAAGAGTTGTCAGTAGGCGTTTTAATAGATAAGCGGGCATAGAAACCTGCAGGTGGAAGGGGAAGCCATCCCTTCTGCTTCCCCTTCCCGATGGTTAATTAACGATCAAGCCAGGTGCTATCAAAGTTGATGGCATTATCACTGCGGGTAAAGTAACCCCGCACGTAAGGCTGCCAGGCATTGACATTAGCCGGATTATACAGGAACACATAAGGGGCGTCATCAATCACGATCTTCGACACTTCGGAGTAGATGTCCATACGAGTAGCGACGTCTGTTTCAACCCGTCCTTTTTCCAATAACTCATCCAGGGTCGGATTGCTGTAGCCGGTAAAGTTGAACACCTCACCCGTGTGGTGTACAGAATAATAAAATTCATCGGGATCCATGTTTCCGATCCAGCCCATGATATACATATCGTAATTGCCCTTACCTTCATCCTCCAGCCAGGCGCCCCATTCCAGTGTACGGATTTCGGCATTGATCCCAATCTGCGCCAGTTGTGCCTGTAGGACTTGAGCGGCGCGTACAGTCTCTTCGTAAAAATTGGTGACCATAAATTCAGTCTTGAAGCCATCCGGATACCCTGCTTCAGCCAATAACTGGCGGGCTTTTTCCAAATCCTGGGTATATGGCTGGTAATCTGAATACCAGGAACTGGTATTTGGTATTGGTCCCTGGTTGGCGGTAGCTGTATCCCATTTCGCACCCATCGCGACCTCAGCCCGGTTAATGGCATAGGCAATGGCCTGACGGACTTTTACATCATCGAAAGGCTTGCGATTGAGATTTAGCCCAATATACCAGTAGTCATTGCCGGATACTTTATCTACAATCACTTCACCAGATGTAGCCAGCTCGGTAACCTGTTGTGGAGGCAGGGTTCCAGCCCAGTCCACTTCGCCGGTTAAAAGGTTGGTCAATAAGACCGTCTCTTCAGGAATAATCTTGAAGGTAACGCCATCCAAATAGGGCTTGCCTTCTTCCCAATAATCCGAATTGGCCTCCAGTACCACACGGTCGCCGGGAACATACTCAACGAATTTAAACGGTCCGGTGCCAATGGGAGTGGTGTTCACAGTGCCATCGTCAACGATTTCTTTTGGGACGATGGACATCCCTTTATACCCGCCAATCATATTCAGCAAGTTCGGGCTGGGCGATGCGACGCGGATGACGACGGTCAGCGCATCAGGCGCATCGATGCTTTCGACTGCGCTAAAACGCCAGGAAGCGCCAGATCCTGTATCTGGGTTCATAATGCGTTGGTAGCTATAGACCACATCATCGGCGGTGAGTTCGCGGCCGTTATGGAATTTAATACCTTCTTGAAGGTGGAAGGTCCAGGTCAGGTTATCCTCCGAAATTTCCCAGCCCGTTGCCAGCGAAGGAACCATATTCAAATTTTCATCCACAGTTACCAGGGTATCATACACATTTTCAAGCACCTGGAAACTGGAATATGCCGAAGTTATGTGAGGGTCAAACCCTTGTGGATCGGCGGATATGGCGGCATTCAATATCCCGCCGCGTTTGATACCCGATGGATCAGCCGTCGGCGTGACCAGTTTCTCAACCTCCACCTCTTGGGTTACAACAGTTTGCACTTCCTTTGTGACCACAACAGTTTCTTTCAGGGTACTTTGCTGTGGGCTGCATGCGGTTATGATGAGTGTAACCAGCACAAGCAATACTACAGTTTTGATCAAGCGTTGATTATGCATCCTTTCCTCTCCTTTATAAGTCGATATGAAATCAAAGTCCTGCCTTTTAGTTCACAATAACATACCCCCGCCAATAGAACGCCAAGAGAGTGTTAAAAGAATTATTGGTATTAACATTACACTATGTGTATTTCGCTTGATAAAAAACTGCCAAATAACATGATGACGAAAGCATGATTTTTGATTTACTAAGGTGGCCAAGGTATGACTATCCAGCTCTGAGTTGTTGTTCGTAGTTATGGCGAGAAAGACTTAATTCACGTTGATCCCCCACTAAACTCAATAAGCTTACACTACGCTCGCTGTAGGGTAATGGATCTCCCAGGCCGCTTTCCGGCCAGGCAACTGCGATTTCCCCAAGCAGACGATAGATAATGCCCAGGTCTTCCTGGCTGCCCAGCTCTTGAGCAAGCTCTTGAGCCAGGCAAGCATATTTATATGCACTTTGCCAATCGCCATCATATATAGCCGCCTGACTCAAAATTCGCTGGACTTTAACAGTCACCCAGCTGGCGTGCACCTGTTCGCATAGGGACAATGCCTCTGCCAGCACCTGGCGCGCTGCCTCAGAGTTATTGGCGTGTAAGTAGGCTTGACCGATATTCGTTAAATGGACAGATTGACCTTCAATCTGTCCTAATCCTCGGCGTAAAGCCAGGGCTTTTTGAAATGAATCTATAGCTCCGTCGTAATCTCCCAGAGCGTCTTTCACGATGCCAATATTATTATGACAGGCGCCCATCCAGAGCTGATCCTTTAAGGTTTCATGGATTTCCAGTGCCTGATTGTAGAGTTCCAGAGCCCGCGGGTAGTTGCCTAAGCGATAAGAAGCAATGCCAAGATGAGTCAATCCCACTGCTTTTTGCGATAGATGACCTATCTTTTCGGCGCATTGGATCGCAAGTTGGGCGTAAGAGTCCAGATCCTCATAATTGCTGCGCAGGTAACTTAAAAAGCTAAACATGTTATTGATGAACGCCTGTTCGTCAAACCTTTGCCTTACCCTGGCGGACTCAAGCGCCTGGTTGAATTCGATCTCAGCTTCAGGGTAACGTCCCAGGCGTTGGTATATCAAACCCAGTTGACAATGGATTAAGTTGGCGACACCCAAAGATCCGTAGGGTTCATTTGCCGGGCTATAAAATGGGATTGCTTTTGAAGCCATAGCTGCGGGTAAATCTTCCTCCAAACCCGATTGGCTTAACCGTAAAGCACGTTGGTATTGAACCAGGGCATCTTCATCGGCATATAATTCTACAGCCCGGCTGGCTGCTTGCAGAGCAAAATCTCGCGCCTTCGTTAACTCGCCCGCTTTCTCAAGATGGGCAGAGATAAGACTGAAATAAGATGGAAGCCGGGAATCTGGCAGCTTCATCAGGTGTTCGACTACCCGTTGATGAAGGTGTTTTCGCCGGCTGCCGGTCAGGCTGGCGTATAGCACAGATTGTACTTTTTCATGGTTGAAATTAAAACCCGTACCCCGCTCGGCAATCAAACCCGACCGGCAGCCTTCCTCTAAAGCAGACAAAATTAACTCGGATGGTTGTCCGGTAACCTCTTTAATGGTGAAATAATCGAAATTACGCCCAATGACAGTCGCTACAGAAAGCAAGCTGCGTGTGGAAGGTGAAAGACGACTTAGCCGGTTGGATATCACTCCTTGAACAGTGGAAGGGAGTGGCCAATCTCCGGTCAATGACAGGGGCTCGGTTTGTAGCATTCGCAATGTTTCCATTACAAACAATGGGTTACCTTCTGTCTCTGCGAATAGTCGTTCAAAAAAGGCGGGAGGCGCCATCTCTCCCACCCCTAAAGTATGCGATAAAGCTGTAACCTCCGATAAAGTAAGCGGAGACAAATATAGAAATGAACACAAATTTTCTCTACCCAATACATCCAGAGCCCGTTTTAAATTGAATTCCGCTTCGGTTTCCCGCTCTGTTCCTATTATAAAGAGGGGTTGATCGGAAGTACGCCTCAGAATATACTCGAGAAGGGCAAGACTGGCCTGGTCTATCCATTGAAGATCATCAAGGAACAAACATACAGGCTGTTGACTGCAAAGGGCTTCAAGCCATAAACGAACGGCTTCTGACAGGCGGCCGCGTAAAAGCTCTGGGTCTGGAGCATATGCCGGTAAACTGGATTGAACCTCTTCACATAATTCCGGCGCTAAGCGGCCAAGCTCAGCCATCCATACCTTTGCCAACCCCAGTTTTTTCCAATTCACCTCTTGCAAAGAAGCGCGTAATAAATCTATCCACGGATGGTAAGGAACGCTATTCTCGGCTTCAAAACAGCGTCCTGTTACACAGTACAATCCATAGCTTCGTTGGATCCACTCTTGTGCCAGGCGCGTCTTCCCAATCCCGGCTTCCCCTCGTATGAGCAATAACCTGGGTTGACGGGTTTGAAGAATTAACTGCAGTTCTTCGCTGAGGCTATCCATCTCCGTCTGGCGACCCACAAAAGCTAATGAGGATGCTGAAACGCCATCTGAATGAAAATTTTTATGAAGTGGTTCCCCCTTTGAGCGTTGGCCTGATAAGACTTTTTGATAAAGCGCCTGTGTCCGCGGGTCCGGAGTAACCCCGAGTTCAGTCTCAAGCAGCTTACGACAGCGTTCATACTGTTGCGCAACAGCCATCCTGTCTTCCTGGAGAAAATATAATCGGATCAATTGTCGATGCCCACGTTCGCGCAGGGGGTTTAAAGTCAACATCGTATTGGCAGCATCCACTGCTTCACGCAGCATTCCTGCCGCTTCATACGCCTGGCTTAATGCCAGCCAACCATCTTCGTGAATGCTATCCAATTGGGTGCGGATGGGAGTGAGCCACTCATCAAAACCTGGCGCTCCGTCAACGATCAGACCGTCCAGAAAAGGTCCGCGCCACAAGTTCAGCCCATTTTGCAGGCTAACAATGTTCTTTTCTTGACGTAAAGTCATCTTAAAATCAGCCACATCCAGCCATACTTCGTTTAGGTCTAAAGAGACGTCTGAAAGATTGGCTTTTAATACCTGGTATGGCTTTAACGCCTGGCTAAGAGAAGAGAGAGCATTCCGCAGACTATTTCGGGCATGGTGATCATCCGATTCGCCCCATAAAAGGGTAGCCAAACTGACCCGGCTATGTCCATGTGCGGTAACAGACAGATATGCCAGTAAGCCATATAGCTTTTTATATGGCAGGTTGACGCGTTTGCCATCGACCTCGACGAGGGGGGGGCCAAGCAGATGCACGCGGATGGGAGAATTCACTTCTCACTACTCACTGTTCACCCCACACTAATTCCGTTCCTGTATTGCCTTATATACTGCCTGTACGCCAAATTCCAGCGCATCGATTGGAACACGTTCATCGGCAGCGTGTGCCAACCCCGACATATCGAAATCATCCGGAACGCGCAGCGGAGTGAAACCATAGGTTTGAATGCCGAGTTGGTTAAAAAAGCGTGCATCGGTAACCCAGCTTCCCACGAACGGAATGGGTATGCCTTGCGGATCGGCTTCTTTCAGGATATTACTCAGGGTATCAAACAGACCCATATCCAGGTTATATAGTGTAGGACTGTAATCCACTACTTCGATATCGAAATCTTTCCCTAATAAAGCGTGTAATTCCACTTGCATATCTTCGGGAGTGAACCCAGGAAGGAGGCGCCCATCCAAGCCTAGAGATACTTTTGAAGGGATCACATTGATTTTATCGCTGGCTTGCAGCATGGTCGGGCTGACCGTATTATGTAAAATTGGGCTGAACAAGACGGCTTGTTTTCCCAATATTTTTAAAATCAATTCGGTCGCAACAGGATTAAGTAACTGACGTAACACAAATTCTGAAGCGCCGCCAATCGCCTTGGCAATGTATTCAATCATCAAACGTACCGGCGGCGTGACATGAACGGGAAGGGGTTTTTTATCTAAAGTGAGTAATGCTCTGCCAAGTTTGGCCATTGCCCCGCCATGCACTGGCATGGAAGCGTGCCCTCCTGCGCCATGGAAATCCATCCGCATGGCGCAGGTTTGTTTCTCGGAGATTTGGATGGGGTAGATCCGTTTGCCTACCATTGAGATATTGAAACCGCCGAACTCACTCAACCCATATTTTACCCCCTCAAACAATTGGGGATGTTCTTCTACCAGGAATTTCGCGCCATACTCACCGCCGACTTCTTCATCAGCAGTAGCCGCAAAGATCACATCACCGGGAATGAGGAGATTCTCCGCTTTTGCTTTTAGGATGGCGCACAGGTACATGCTGATGGCGTGTTTATTGTCGATTGCGCCGCGCCCCCAAACACATCCATCGGCAATAACGCCTTCGAAAGGCGGGTGAGTCCATTTTTGGTTTTTGGTCGAAACCACATCGACATGACCGTAGAGTAAGAGAGGGGACGCTTTACCATCCCCTTTCAACCTGGTGATGATATTGGGGCGCTCGGGAGTCTTGGCAACGATAGTTGTATCGAAACCAGCATCTTTCAACAAACCATTAATAAATTCGATACAGGCTCGCTCATTGCCTGGTGGATTGGTAGTATCGAATCGGATGAGGGTTTGTAATAATTCGGCGGGTTTTTGGTATATGAAAGTGCTCACGAATATCTCCTGTGCAGATAAATAATTATTTTTCGAAAAATCGTTTTCAGTGTTGCCAGCTTAATATTGATATGATTGCGATGAGATTTGTTCCACGTAATTTCGCGGCAGAATATACATAAATAAGGATCGTTTACAAGAATGATATATTATAATCTTCGAAAAAAGGGATTCGGGTAATATTCATTGAACCATTTCTTGACAATCCTGGTATTTGTATAAAGGACAGGGTTCATATTGGCGCGTTTTGTGTTTCGAAGATTATTGATCTTACCCCTGGCGATGATCCTGGCAAACTTTCTGGGATTAGCTTATTCGCACCTGGCGCATTATTTCCACGAGGTTCAAAATCCATTTGGCAGTGCAGTTGTCAACCCGACGCCAATTTGGTCGGTTTATCTTAATTACATCCATGGTATAAGCCAGCTTGACTTCGGCAGCATGCCTTTATCGGGGGGGAAAACCGTACCGGTGATTGAAGTCATTACCGACTCTACCCTGGCCAGCATAGGACTTTTAGCATTGGCGTATATACTGAGTCTGGTGTTGGGTTTAGCCATAGGATTCAGCGCAACCCGTAATGAACCGGCTGAAGTAAAAGGCTGGCTGGCACCGATTTCGGCTGCCGGGCAAGCCATGCCAGGTTTTTATGTTGGAACATTGTTTATTTTGGGTGGAATCATAGTGATCGGCCATAGCGGAGCAGATTCTGAATTCTGGCTGCCATTGCAAGGTTTTGGCTGGGATAGTCACCTGGTGCTGCCTACCCTGGCGCTGCTAGCCAGGCCAACCGTTCAGATTGCTCAACTCACCGCGAATTTGTTATCCGACGAATTAGGCAAACAATACGTTGTCGCTGCCCGTAGCCATGGACTTACCTGGCGTATGGCAAGATGGAAACATGCATTACGTAATGTGTTGGCGCCGGTAATCCTGAATATGGCAGCTTCATTCCGTACTATGGTGTGCGAATTGATATTGGTGGAATACCTCTTCGGTTGGCAGGGTTTGGGCAGATTATTGGCGTTAACGTTAATTCCGCCCAGCACTGCCACTGTAAGTGGACTGGCAAATGTAAATAACACCTTTTTACACCCGGAGTTAACCGCCGCCTTGATGGCGATCTTTACATTACTGTTCCTGGTTGCCGATGGGATTGCCTCCACTGCTGCTCGATTGGTCGACCATCGCTTGCAAAGCACTGGAGAAGAGAGACACTTTGGATAATCCTGCACTCGATCAATTACCCTCAGATCACGTTGAGAGTAACAATATTATCATACGCAGGGCAGCGCCATGGAACTGGCAGTTGTGGTTGGGAACGATATTGGTGGGTTTAGTGTGTTTCCTGGCATTTTTTGGAGCAGGATTGGCGCCGCGTGACCCGATGGAAGTCAATTACATCGTTCAACACCCTGAAACCAAGGAATTCATCAAACCACCGCTGGCGCCATTCGACGCGCCGGGTTTTCCGTTGGGTAGTGATTTGCAGGGGCGCGATTACCTGAGCCAGCTCCTTTGGGCGGTAAGACCGACATTACAACTCGTGATATTGGTGGCTGCATTCCGGCTGGTGATCGGATTGATCATCGGACTGGCCGCAGGATGGTCTGTAACATGGTTTGGTAAAAGCCTGGATTCTGTCATCTCCTGGACCTTAGCGCTGCCGGTCTTGTTTGTGGCATTGGTATTGATCGCTGCCCTGGGGATCAAGTTGGGAAGCGCAGCGTTTTTATTAGGTCTCACGCTTACCGGCTGGGCAGAAACGGCTCAACTGGTAAGAGATGTCACCAAAACCAACCGTGGGCAGCCATTCATCGAGGCGGCTCGCGCTTTAGGATTAACCCAATTACAAATTGTCTCTCGCCATATATTGCCGCAAATCCTGCCGCTTATGTGGACATTGTTTTCGTTCGAGATCAGCAATACACTGATGACCGTAGCGGGATTAGGTTTTTTGGGGTATTACATGTATGCAATTTGGGTGCCGATGGGTGATACCTCGGCCTTGCGTACCAGCGGACGGGCAGAGATCGGGCAGATGCTTGCCAGCGGTGTATCTTCGGCGTTAAAACACCCATGGGGTTTGGTGATAGCCGGCAGCGCGGTTTTCGTGATCATATTGGCATTCAACCTGTTTGGCGAAGGATTGAGGCTGCGCCAGGAGAGGTTGCGTTATCGCAGTAAAAAGAATGCTATAGGAAAGATGTTGGAAAGAACCGAAAACTGGGTGGAAGAACGCTGGTTTGGCGCGGATTCTGCCTGGCGGAGGAATGCGCAAACTGCCTTGATTGTCGTATTCCTGGCCGCGGTTGTGGTTGCCGGGGGCGTGACGTTATTCAACTCGCAATCTCAGGTAGAGGTAGAAGCCGTTGTTAAAGGCAATGGGCAAATGTGGGCATCCGAGCTGAGCAACGCTCAGGGAACAATGTGGATGGAGGCTGTTGGACCACAGGAGCCTGTCTTTGTGTGGTCATTCTCCGACCCATCCGGTTTTAGCGGTGGTCCGGTGCTTGATAAAGATGGTAATATCTACCTCACTTCCAACGGAGGACGGGTATATTCCCTGAGCAGGGATGGTGTGATACGCTGGTGGTTATCTCTCCAAACGCAGTTTTGCCTTACCCCTGTTTTGGATAAACAGGGAAATATGTATGCCGCAGATATTCATGGGCGGGTGTGGGCGTTTTCACCACAGGGTAAGAAATTATGGAAAATCGATGCAGATGCAGGTGAAATTCCCATCTCAAGCCCGGTTATCGACGAACAGGGCACAATTTATTTGGTAAATCAGTTTCATCTTCTGGCGATCTCCGATTCGGGCAATTTACTATGGAAAGTGCGTATCCCCAAGTATAGTTATATCAATCCGAAGTTGCGATTGAGTTACGATGAAGATTATATTTTTTTTGATGACGTGGTCATTAGCGTGGCTACAGGCGACATTGTTTTCGGTGAGACTAAAGACGATCAGTTGGATAAATATATCGTAGGGACGGATGGCAAGACTTATCTATCGGCGTTGGATAGTATTTCTGAATTTCAAACCGGTGAGGGTGCGGCGAGTATTTTGAAATATGTGACCTGGGATGCGGTAACCCAGGGATTAAGTGTGCGCCAGCCGATGACAGCCGGGGTTATTCCGGATGGTCGTACCTGGACACTTTATTCCGGATATCAAGAATACATGAAATTAATTTGGGTTGATCGGCAAGGGCAAATATTTTCCAATGCCGGTTACCCCTGGCGGGATGATTCCTATGTGGTCATTGGTCTGGATAATCAGGCGACGTTCTATGCCTGCGGAGTGAATTACAATCAACGTGATACCATCCAATGCCGGGCAAACCGTGTGGGGCAAAATGAGCCTTTTTGGATGTTGGATATGGAAATCGGGAAGATTCAATCGGATTGGACGTATGTCAGTGTGTATAATTCCAACATTCCAGCTGGAGGGGCGATGGCGCCGGGAAGATTATACGTGGTAACCAGCAGCGGGATGTTATATGCCATCGGCGAAAGCAGCGAAATGATAACCCAGGCTATTTCTAAACAACCTACGGTAACGCCTTTGGCGAGGGTTTATTGGTATTTTTTCCCTATGATAGGGAGATGAGTAAGAAGAACCACCAAAATTGCAACGTCAGGTATCAATCGACTCAATAATTGTAGAATTAATTTATAATTCAACACGCATTTATCAGAATTCTTTGGAGAATAGTCTTTGAAAATTGATTTTTGGAAAAAGCATCTCTCGAGCTGGCTTCCAAGGGTGATGCTTTTAAGTTTTATGTTTCTGTTAATGGCTTTTCCCTTCGTGAGCGCCAGCAGTAATGATGAAAATGATGGCAAACCGATAATCGAACCGGAGCTGGTGAAACAGATCAACCGCGATTCCAGAGTGGGTTATATGATCTTTTTTGAGGAGAGTCCCGATCTTTCTGCGGCGTATGGGATGGATTGGGAAGAGCGGGGTGAATATGTGTATGAGACACTGCAAACGGCAGTGGACAAATCTCAAAAAGAAGTGCGGGATTACCTGGATAAAAATGGGGTGGATTATCAATCGTTCTGGATTGACAATATTATTGTCGTAGATGAATCCAGCAGGACAGTTTTCAATGGATTAATGGAATTCTCGGAGATCGAAGCGCTGCGCGCCCGCCGTATTATGGGCTTGATCGAACCTGAGAGAGTGTCTGACACCAATGAAATACTGGACGTTGAAGCGAATATTTCTCATGTTGGCGCACCGGATGTGTGGGATTTAGGATACACCGGTGAGGGGATTGTGGTTGCCAATATCGATACCGGAGTGCGCTATACCCATGAGGCTTTGCTTCCTCATTACCGCGGTTTCCTGGGCGGCGGCACTTATGACCATGATTACAACTGGTGGGATCCTACCGGTGTGTATACGACTGCTCCGGGCGATAATAACGGGCACGGCTCACACACCATGGGCATCATGATCGGGGATGATAATAGCAGTAATCAGATCGGCATGGCGCCAGGTGCCGAATGGATGGCATGTAAAGGATGCACATCCACTTCGTGTCCTGATGCATATTTACTCGAATGTGCCCAATTTATTACCGCGCCAACGGATTTAGACGGCGCAAACCCTGATTCTTCAAAACGACCCAATATTGTGAATAATTCGTGGGGAGATTGTGGTACTACGGTTGACTATTGGTATCAGGATGTGGTGAATGCCTGGCAAGCAGCGGGGATATACCCGGTTTTCTCCAATGGGAACGCCGGTAATTGCGGTTACGATGTACCCCCAGGGCTGGACACGGTGGGCAATCCGGCGCGCTATGGTAATGTGACCAGTGTTGGTTCCAGCGGCAAAAGCGACGGCGCTTATGCCACTCATTCCAATTGGGGCCCAACAGACGACCCGGATACGATCAATCCAAGAGGTTACCCTTACTTGAAACCGCAAGTGATCGCACCGGGTGTCAGTATTCGCTCAGCGTATCGTTACTCCGATACGTCCTATGCCGGCATGACCGGTACCTCAATGTCTGCGCCACATGTTGCGGGGTTGATTGCATTAATGTGGGATGCCGCACCGTGTTTGATCGGCGATTATGCCAACACCGAAACCATCATTGAACAAACCGCTACCGCCATTCCTTATGCTACCGGAGGCACACCGCCACCCGGACCGGGGAATGTACCTAATTACGCCACAGGTTGGGGCGAGATCGATGCATTGGCTGCCACTCAACTGGCAGAATCGTATTGCGGCACATTAACCGGAACGGTGACCGAAAGCGGCGGCAGTCAGACGATCGATGATGCGTTAATCAGCGCAGCAGGTGTTTACAAATATTCCACTAATACTGCTCTCACTGGAATTTATTCTTTATCTGTGATTACCGGTGTATATACCGTGACAACCTCTCACTACGGTTATTATCCGGAAGTTATCACCAACGTAATCATAGAGGGTGATGTCTCCCAGGATATTTCTTTGGATCCAGCCCCGCCTGTAATCATTTCCGGAACGGTGACGGATGACACTTCGGACTGGCCAGTTTATGCCAAACTCACGATCGATGATTATCCGGGTGAACCAATATGGACAAATCCCACGACTGGTTGGTATTCTGTGGAATTGCCCTTAGGATCGGATTACACCTTCACCGTCAATGATTTTTGGGAAAGCTACAATATCGAGGAAACCAGCACCGGTGTTTTGGCTGGAGAAATGACGCTTGATTTTACTTTGGGTATCAGTGATTCTATCTGCACCGCGCCCGGTTACCATAAATCAATTGCGCTAGATGAGAGTTTCGACAACGGCGTAGTTCCTACAGGCTGGACGGTGGTCGATAACGCCGGCACGGGGGCAATATGGACATTCGACGATCCGGATTCAAACAGTAACCTGACTGGTGGAACTGGCTTATTCGCTGACGCCAACAGCGATACAGCAGGTTCTATCGATATGGATACTGAGTTACGGACGCCAATTCTCAATTTCACGGGTTATTCGGACCTGTCGTTGAATTTTAACTATGATTGGTACGTGTATCCAAGCGGGGGTAGCGAAATCGCCGATGTGGATATCAGCCTGAATGGCAGCAGCGGTCCATGGACGAATTTGTGGCGAAGAACTTACGCTGCCAACGACCGGGGTCCCAAAACCGCTGACATCGATCTGTCCGCGTACAGCGGTCAGAGCAATGTCATGTTACGGTTTCATTATTACAATGCATATTTCGACTGGTGGTGGCAAATCGATGATGTCCAGATATCCAATCCATGTGAACGGTTAATGGGTGGTTTGGTAGCTGGTCATGTATATGATGGCGATCTATCCACACCATTAAATGGTGCCCAGATATCGAACGAGGATCAAATTACAACCGCCAGTGTGTCCACACCGGAGGATGACAATGTTGAGGACGGTTTCTACACGATTGCCTCATTGGATGGCACGCATACTTTAACCACCACCATGACAGGTTACCAACCAGATATTGACTTGATCAGTGTTATTCTTTCTGATACGGTAGCACATGATTTCACGCTTTATACACCCCTGACTGCCGAATTTTCTGCCTCTCCCACCTCCGGAGAGCCGCCGCTTACCGTCACCTTCACCGATGCCTCTGACGGATCAATTTCCTCCTGGTTGTGGGATTTTGGGGATGGTATCACCAGCACGCTTCAAAATCCGTATCATGTTTTTTCCGATGTTGGGTTTTATACAGTCACCCTCGACATTAGCGGTCCAGGGGGTAGTGATCAAGAGGAAAAACCGGATTATATTACAGCGGCATATGCTCCGGTAGCTGGATTTAGTGCTTCGCCCACCATGGGAATAGCCCCCATGACAGTCACGTTTACCGATACTTCCACGGGGACCATCACTTCCTGGTTATGGGATTTCGGGGATAACATCACCAGCACGTTACAAAATCCAAGCCATTTGTACACCTTGGATGATATTTATTCGGTATCTTTGCTGGTTACGGGTCCGGGCGGGAACGACCTGGAAGAGAAGACAGACTATATTACGGTCTACATGACTCCCACGGCTGATTTTTCCGCCTCGCCAACCTTTGGTATCGCACCGATGACGGTTTCATTTACCGATACCTCCACGGGGAGCGTTGCCTCCTGGTTGTGGGATTTTGGCGATGGCATTACCAGCACACTGCAAAATCCAAATCATGATTTTCTTCTCAGGGGACTCTACACGATCACACTCGATGTGTTTGGACCTGCCGGAAGTGATCGGGAAATCAAAGCGAACTACATTAAAACGTGCTGTTCGGTCTATATCCCCTTTTTAATTATGCATGAATAATTTAAAGAAAAAACCATCTAACAGTTTTAGTGAACTGTGATTGCGAGTGAGGAACGAGCGCAGCAATCTTGATATCAACAGGAAATTTTCATATGGTGGAAGATTTCTTCCCTATTGGGATGCTGCGCGATCGTCGCCCTGGTGAATTACTCGCCACAACAAGTAACCATTCGGGCAATTAAGTTTAAATCACAAATCTTTTCATGGCATGATTATTATTAAACATAGAGAAAAAATTTTGTTAATGCAATTTATCGATTGAGATATAATTGGTGAGTGTTGACCGTGGTGGGAAATCAAAAATATCCAAATTGACTTGAAAAACTTAGATTTTTGACGGCTAATGTATATTCGAACGCATCTTGAATGAAAGCGATGTAATTCTTGGTGAGAACGTTGAAGAAAGGATACGTATATGCTTGATCAAATCAAGCGGGTGTTGATCGGTCCACCCTTAGCTACTTCTCAGCAAGCTGAAAAACGATTGAATAAGATACAGGCTCTGGCAGCTTTTTCACCAGATGCACTCTCATCGATTGCCTATGCAAACCAGGAAATATACCTGGGATTAATGGTTGCCGGCGCGGCAGGATTATCGAATGCCTGGCCAATTGGAATTACGATCACCATTGTATTAATCACGGTTGCTTTTTCCTATTTTCAAACCATCCATGGGTATCCGGGTGGGGGAGGCTCATATGTTGTAGCACGAGAAAACCTGGGTACGGTTCCCGGTCTGGTCGCCGCAGCGGCTTTAATGGTCGATTATATGCTGAACGCCGCGGTTAGCCTCACTGCGGGCGTAGCCGCGCTGGCTTCGGCTTTTCCGGTGCTTTGGCAGTATCGTGTCGAGGCTTCTCTTATATTACTTTTGGTGATCACCATCATAAACCTTCGAGGGTTACAAGAAACCGGAACAGTCATGTCGATACCGGTATATTTATTCTTGGGAACATATTTTCCGCTATTGATATATGGAGCTTTTCGTTTATGGCAAGGCGGAGTGGGGAATTTGGAAACAGCGATTCCGGTTGCTAGCCAACCTTTAACCATGTTCCTGGTGTTACGGACATTCGCTTCAGGATGCACGGCATTAACCGGCATCGAAGCTATCAGTAACGGGGTGCCGGTATTTAAACCACCTGAGGCGCGCAACGCAGGACGCACGTTAATCGTCATGGCAGTATTGATGAGCTTGTTGTTCCTTGGCAGCAATGGTTTGATCCAGGCATTAGGTGTAGTGGCGGTTTCCGGTGAAACGATACTATCAGCATTGGCGCGGAAATTATTAGGCAGCGGAACACTTTATCTATTGATTCAGACTTCGACTTTGCTCATCTTAACCGTCGCAGCTAATACCAGCTTTGCGGGTTTCCCACGCATTACCGCTTTACTAGCCAAAGATGGTTTCTTGCCACGCCAACTTACTGGCTTGGGAGACAGGCTTGTTTTTGTTAATGGCATTATTTTATTAGCATTCGCTACCGGAGTTTTAATTGTGGCATTTGGGGGAGATTCACATGCACTGATACCATTATTTGCGGTCAGCGCTTTTATGGCATTCACCATTTCACAATTCGGAATGGTTGTGCATTGGTGGAGAGAGAGAGGAAGTAATTGGATATTAAAAATAACAGCTAATATATTGGGAGGAATTGTTACTGTTACTGTTTTATTGGTAATTGGAGTGAGCCAGTTCCTTCACGGCGCCTGGATATCGATCCTGGTGATCCCGGCATTGGTTTATGGTTTTTTCCAAATCCGCGCTCATTATCGAGATGTATCGAAACAGCTCAGCCTGCGCGGTTTACCGCCGGAATTAAAACCTTTTCCACCTATGCGGTGTGTTATTCCTATTTCCGGTGTTCACCGGGGAATGGTGGATGCTATCCGCTTTGCGCAATCGATCAGCAAGGATGTGACTGTAGTCTATGTCAATTTGGAACCCGGTAAAGAAGTGAGCATATCTAAAGATTGGAAAAACTGGTGGCCTGATATTCCTCTGGTGATCCTTGCCTCACCATATCGCTCGATCGTCACCCCATTACTTGAATACCTGGATGAAACCGACCGGCAATGGAATGACGGACGGCAGGCAGTGGTGATATTGCCCGAATTTGTGCCGGCGAAATGGTGGCATACGCTGCTCCATAACCAGACTTCTTTTGTATTAAAAACCGAACTTCTTTATCATCGCCGCCAATTTGGCTACCAGCGAGTGATCATCGATGTACCATTCCATTTGCGTAAGTAAATTTCTAAGGGATAAAACTCATAAGAATTCCCCCAATCATTTGTGTTGATAGATCACTTCACTGGATTATTTACCCTCTGAAAGGGTAAATATGAGTAAAATGGCATATATCCTTCCATCGCCCAACGCATGACCTGATAAATATGCGTATTATCTAAATAACGCCCTCTCTCCGGATCACCCATTGTGTTGAAGATATTGAAATAAGCGGCGCCAAAACCTTTCGCATAGAGCGGCACTAAACTATTGGTGTGTCCGGTCGTATTCCATGCCCAGTATACATTTTCACCGTCATCGATAAGGTCATTCAGGTTTGCGTCATCCCAACTGGCGCGCAAACCGGTTCCGGAAATCGTTTTCTCCAGGGCAAGTGTGGCATTGGTAACGTGAGTGGGAGGCTGGTTGGGGAATTGGTTATAAAATGTATTCAAATAACCGGTTTCATGATCTGCAGTGACGATCACCAAGGTGTTTTGCCAGGTACTCTCATTGGTTGGGTCATCCACCCAATCGATCACGGTTTGAACAGCGTTGTTAAAATCAATGGCTTCACCGATCATTAAATCCATATTATCAGCGTGACATGCCCAATCGATAGCGCCGCCTTCCACCATTAATACAAATCCCTCCGGGTTACGACTCAACACTTTTAATGCGGCGCTGGTCATTTGTGGCAGGGTTGGATTCTCAGGGTCATAGCCAGACATATCCGCGTGGAGATAATCAATATTTCCTCCAGCGCCGCCAAACAATCCTGCCAAACGGGTAACCTCGGGATTATTGGCAAGATCCGCCAGACGAATACCTGCATCAGCCAGACCTGTTTGGCGCTCAATAAAATGGTATGAACCGGGATTACCACTTTCATTGTAGAGTTTTTCCCTTATCGCCCAATTTACAAAATTGGCGCCTTTCCATTGGGGGTGACCGGCGCCTATAAGAACGTCTGCCGGCTGGTGAATCGGACAGATCCCTCCTTCATAGTAGGTCAGTGTGGAGGTCATCGTGGTAGTTGGGTTGCCCCATAAAGATTCTGCAGCAATGGCAAAACCATTATTCCGGTTCTCGTTGTGCGCCAGCCAGGCTCCTGGCGTAGCATGAGAAATATAAACAGAACTAACCGCGCCTGTAGCTTTACTCTGTAAACGGGCTTCATCGGATATATTTGTGAGGCAGTCTCCTTCAAACGAGACATTCACCCCGGCATTATAAGTTTTAACACCGCTATATATAGCCGTGGCTGCAGCCGCGCTATCGGTAGGATTTTGTTTTATATAATCGAAATCACTCCAGGTAGATGCTGGATCATAGCTTCCCCCGTAAGAGAAAGTGGATACCCAATAGCGCGGCCAGTTTTGGTATGGCGGGACAGACCCGGTATAAGCATTTACTGCTTGCTGGTGGTTATACCCGTAGCCGTCGCCAATCAAAAGGATGATATATTTCGCCTCATGCTGGTGTGGGAAGTAAGTTAATGACGAAAGCAATAAGAAAACCGATAAAAATAATCTCATCTTGGCATTTTAAAAAGAAATGTGGTGAATATTACAATTAAATTCAACGATAAACTAGAAGAAACGTTACACTAACAAGATCATCACTTATTAATACAAAGTTTATATTTAATGATTGTCTTGATTGTATAATAGAGCCATTAAATAAGACGTAAATTATCAGGATAAAAAACATGAAAAGAATATTAAATCAAAGCACACCGGTTCTCATTGGATTAGCAATTTTTGTCATCTTTACTTCAGTGGCATGCGGGTTGTCGATCCCGAAGACCGAAGGTATGGGTGAAGCGCCAACTATTTCACACACACAAGTAATACCAACGCCAGCAGTTATATCCTTGCCTGAAGCGGTCACAGATGAACAAGGCGTATTGATCAGCTTATATGCCCTGGTAAACCCTTCTGTGGTTAACATCACGATTTATGGGTCACAAGGCGGGCAGGTTACCGCAATTTCCCAGGGATCGGGATTTGTTTACGATGGAGATGGGCATATCATCACCAATGCCCACGTGGTTGAAGGCGCCGATCAGGTAGATGTAACATTTTCTGAAGGCACCACACGGCTCGCAAAAGTAGTCGGGACAGATCTTCATGCCGATCTGGCGGTAATTAGGATCGACGATATGCCGCCGGGAATAGCGCCTTTACCGTTGGGTGATATCAATGACGTGTTAGTCGGTCAAACAGTGGTTGCCATTGGTAATCCTTTCGGATTGCAAGGCACCCTGACCAAGGGGATCGTCAGCGCCCTGGGACGCAACATCCCGGCTTTAACAGCATTTTCCATTCCACAATCCATCCAAACCGATGCTGCGATCAATCCGGGTAATTCAGGCGGCCCATTATTAGATTTACAAGGCAAAGTGGTGGGAGTAAATGCTCAGATCGAAACATCGAGCCTTTACCAAACGAATAGCGGGGTAGGTTTTGCCATTCCGGTCAGCATCGTGAAGCTGGTAGTTCCCGATTTGATCGAAAAGGGGGAACATGAATGGGCGTGGTTGGGCGTACGCGGTTCCAATCTGTCGGCAACGGTTGTGCAAGCCATGAATTTGACGATCGATAAAGGCGCTTATATTGCGGAAATCACTGAGGGGGGTCCGGCAGAAAAAGCAGACATGCGCGGCGCCAGCGGCATAAAAACTGTGGATGGACGCGCGGTGGATGTCGGCGGCGATATCGTTACCGCAATTAATGGGAGTCCCGTTCATTCATTCGATGATCTGCTGATCTATATTGCCATGGAAACCAGACCGGGTGATGAAGTCATATTAGAGATTATGCGAGATGGAAAGTTGATAGAAGTCAGAGTGACCTTGGAAAAGCGACCAGGTTATTTAAGTGAATAAAAAATAAACTAATCACCTGACAGTTCATGAGAACTGTCAGTGCGAGTGAGGAACAAGCAAAGCAATCTTGATATCAGTAGATGATTTTAATTTTCTGGAAGATTGCTTCCCTAAAGAGTTGCTATGCGATCGTCGCCCTGGCAAGCCTCTCGCAATGACAAGCAGCAAACTGTCGGGAGACTAGAAAATTAACAATACCGTTAATACCCACGCGCCAAATTTATATGATTCAAGAGGGGTTCGCCGGTAAGATATCGCTCTAAATTGGTGATAAACACTTCCAATGCCTGCTCGTTATACCGGCTGGTTGTGCCAGCAATATGGGGTGTAATGATGATCTCTGGCATTTCCCACAACGGGTTGTCGGGCAGGAGCGGTTCTGCAGGGAATACATCTAGTGCCGCACCGGCTAAATTTTGATCTTTAATCGCTGAAATCAACGCCGCGTGGTCAACAATTCCACCACGAGAGATGTCGATAAGAAAAGCGGTTGGTTTACATACTGCAAATTCATTTTCACTTATCAGGTTGATTGTTTCGGGAGTTTTTGGAGTGCAGATGACGATAAAATCGCATTCCTTAAGCATCGACTTTATGGCCATACCGGGATAGATACGTTTAACCAAATCTGCATTGGGATCTCCCATATTCTCGGGCATATAGCCGGTATCTTCTATATGCATGGCGTCATGTTTGGCAGCTAAGACATTTGCGCCAAAAGGAATTAATAATTTTGCGATCTGCCGTCCAATACTGCCATATCCGACAATTCCTACCGTGCTGTGGCGTAATTCCAGCGGGCGAAAGCGTTTCCAGCGATCTTCCGGCCATTCAGTGCGGTTTTGTAAGGCCATAGCCTGGGGCAAGTGATGTCCCAAAGCCAAAAGCATCATGATGACATATTCTGCCGCCTGAGAGGCAGCCGCGCCACTCAAGGTGGTTGCCATTAATCCAGGCTTATGCAATATGGGGGCATCGATCATGCTGTCAATGCCTGCCCAATGGAATTGGACCCAGCGTAGATTTGATGCTTGTTCGGGGGAAGGTAAAACATCACTGGTATATAAAATTTTTGTTTTCCCCCAAATATCTTCAGGGATATCTGTAGTATCGCGGGTAATGATTTGGTTTACATGCAAACGGGGAGATGCCTTTTCGATTTGTTTGATTTGCTCGGAATTGAACCCAACAGTAACTAAGACTTCAATAATATCATCCATTCGTATTTGAATTTCCTTATCTAAGGAGAATTTTTCTCCATTCATAAATATTTTTTTCGATAATGGATTGAATCGAGTTGTTTTAATTGTAAAGCGGCCGCTTCCGGTGTCAAGTCACGCTGCGGCATCGCCAGCATTTCAAATCCTACCATAAATTTTTTTATAGTGGCTGAACGCAATAATGGTGGATAATAATGGGCGTGAAAATGCCATGAATCGTGATTCGCGCCATCGAAAGGCGCCTGGTGGAATCCCATTGAGTAGGGAAACGAAATATTGAAGAGATTATCATAGCGAATGGTAATTTGCTGAATGATATCTGCCAATGCTGATATCTCAATAGTAGATAAGTCGAGTAGAGATTTGCAATGCCGGTTAGATACCAACAACACTTCAAAAGGCCAGATTGCCCAAAAGGGTATCAGAGCCGTGAAGTGCTGGTTGGCAGCGATGATGCGAATCTCTTTCTCCTTCTCTGAGGCAAGATAATCGCATAACAGGCATGAACCGTGCTGCTTTTGATATTTCACCTGGTTAATCAATTCTTTAGCGGGTTCGTTGGGAATGTGACCGGTTGCCCAAATTTGACTGTGTGGATGAGGGTTGGAGCAGCCCATGATCTCGCCTTTGTTCTCGAACACTTGAACATAATGGATGAATTCTAAATTTCCCAATTCTTCTGTTTGATCCGCCCAGGTTTGTACTACCCTGATTACTTGTTCGTGGGGTAATTCGGGTAAGGTGAGGTCATGCCGAGGAGAGAAGCAAACCACCCGGCAAATACCGGATTCTTGTTCGGCGATATAAAAACGATCCGCGGTATCATCGTTGGATTGTTTTTGTGCGTCTGTCTTGATCAATGCCGGAAAATCGTTGTCAAATACAAAGGTGGAAGAATAGAGTGGATTAGACTTTCCTCCGGCGCGCTGGTTACCGGGGCACAAATAGCAGTCGGGATCAAATGCCGGCAAGCTTTCACTTTGAGCATCTTCCATCTGTCCCAACCACGGACGGGTAGCGCGATGTGGCGAAACTAAAACCCATTCACCAGTTAGGAGATTGTATCTGCGATGAGGTAGGTCTAATTTCATGTTACTATGCTTTCCGATAGAATGTTCAAACACATAATCTTACCGATTTTTTTACTGACCAAAACCGGTATTTATATTATCACATATGAATAGCGTCTATATTTATTTGAAATTTATGATGCTTATGCTATGATTATCATACAATGCGCTTGAAAATTCAAGTATTGTATAGGTATATAACCTCATAACAATATTTAGTTCTGAATGATCGGGAGGAACGTATGGCTGGACGAATATTAGTGGTAGATGATGATCCCATGAATGTAAAACTGGTTGAAACAGCTCTGGCAAAAGATGAGTATGAGATTATCACTGCTGGTGATGGAAAAACGGCATTAAAGATGGCAGAAGAACACAATCCGGATGTTATTCTCCTGGATGTAATGATGCCGGAAATGGATGGATTTGAAGTTTGTAGCCGACTTCGGAAAAAACCCGCCACCGCTCACAAACCGATCATGATGCTCACGGCATTAAATACCGTCGAAGAAAGAATCAAGGGATTTGATGCAGGCGCGGATGATTATCTACCCAAGCCCTTTGCGCCAACAGAATTGCAAGCGCGGGTAAAAGTACTTTTTCGGCGTGCTGCACCAGTTCACGTTGAAAAAGAGATTAAAGAAGCGAAAATCATCGCGGTTTTTTCTCTAAGGGGCGGTGTTGGGATTTCTTCCTTAGCAGCCAACCTGGCAGCAGGGTTGACCCAATTATGGAGTCAGCCATGTGTTCTGGTCGACCTGGCACTTAATGCCGGACAAAGCGCATTAATGTTCAACTTACCTTTTCGCCGCAGTTGGGAAAATCTGGCTGTAATTCCTCCAGCAGAAATTGATATTCACGTGCTCGACGATGTTTTGTTGCAGCATTCGAGTGATACCCATATTCTGGCATCCTCGCCTCGACCTGAACAAAATGAATTGATCGATGGTGAAAAAGTTACCAGGGTATTGAGTTTATTATCAAAAGAATATAATTATTTAGTATTGGATTTGCCTCATGATTTTCATGATACTACGATCGCCGGCTTAGACCTGGCTCATGAAATCCTACTTGTATTAACTCCCGACCTAGCAAGCGTGCGCTCGACCGTCTGCGCTTTGGATGTTTTTAACACGCTTGAATACGATCCGCAGAAAATTAGATTGGTACTCAATTGGACGTTTCAGCGGAATGGTCTACCTCGTAAAGATATTGAAGCGGCGGTCAAGCATCCCATCGATTTTGTGATACCCTTTGCTCCAGAACCATTTGTAATGGCCATTAACCTGGGTAAGCCAACCGTGATCGATAATCCTAAAAGTCCCTTAGGGGCGTTGTATGAGGATTTTGCTTTCATACTAAGCAAAGAAAATAATATGAAAGAAAGACCCCAATTTCCCTCCGATGCCTGGGAAAGAACAGTCTCCCGTTTGAAGCAGCGTCAACAAAAAGGTTAACTTTTACTAAGGTAACCCAATTCCGCTAAAAAACTTTGTACTTTTTCCCAGCCGCCGGGTTTGATAATGATCGAGGTTGCGCCTAGCGAATCGCCTAAAAACCGGGCAACTTTCGATTCTTTTAATTTCTTAATTAATTCGGCATCTCTCACACGTAACACAGCTACATGTTCCAGGCGGGCTTCACACCCGTGATTTTCCCAGCGGGAAAGGGCTGTTACTAGAATGGGCGGGATACCGGATGCATAGCGTTGAAGCAAAGATTGCAGTTGTGGAATATGTAGCCCTTGCCGGATAGCCAGATCTAGTGATTCGGGGGTGATCCGGTAATGGTATTCTGCAGTTTTTTTATGCTCCCAACGACAAAATCGGGAAATTTGATAACGCGCTGCTCGTGGTGCAAGAACCGGTATACGTAAACGCCCATCCGCATAGGCATAGATATGCTCATTTTCTTCTTTAAATCCAACGGGTATATGACCGGATAGTAAGGATTGTCCCCATGGTGTAATTCGGAAGGCAAGGATGGCGGATGTTTCTTCAGCCGATGCCAGGTCGAGAACACCCATCCAATGGAGCGGAGCCGTAAGGATGAAACGGATCAAAGCGCCTTCGACGTCATTCCAATGGTCAAAACCGCGCAGACTTGCATTGGTAGAAGCTTGGCGGATATACCAGGTGTCGTATTCACCGCCTCTTCGCTGGAAGTCCGGATTTTGTTGATAAATGAAATCGATAAATGCCGGCAAACTCCACCATGTTTTCGGAGGAACTGCCATGAGGTAGGATAAAACCGCACGGCGGGCTTCTCGCGGATCGTTCTGCCAATTCCCTTCGAAGGCTAATGAGGAAACCATGCGTAAATCATTATATTGGGAGGATGATACCCAAGCCTGATAAAGCTGGGTTACGGCTTCTGCTCTGGAAGCTTCTAAAAAGGTGCGTGTAGATTCTGGATTGGGAATATCTTTCTCCCCCAATAAACTGGCTGACCGCAGGCACGCTATAAGGCTGGAAATTGAAGGGGTGGTATATGGTTGTTCGATAGTGGCGGGGATTTTTCCCAGCCATTCTTCGGCGATGGCATCCAGTTGTTGGCGGTTGTATTCCAGTCTTAAGGCAGCCAGCAGTGTGCAGGTGTGATCGAGGATGGAATCATTTACCAGGAATTGCATACGGCATTCGTCAGACAAGGCTGGTCTTCCGGGAAGGCTATCCTGAGGTTTTTTAATTCGCGGAATGATCGATATTACCTCTTGGGGTATATAGGCAAATTCTTCGGAACCCTGGGGTGTTTCTTGAAAAATCCGGAATAAAATACCCCGATACCATAAAACCTCGGTAGATGAAATGGGGGAAAGAAATGGTTTCTCCCGGTCACGGCGAGCGGCGCCCATCTCTCGTAATTTTCCATATTGTCTGGTAAAGACAGACCAGGGTATGGCGCCCTGGTTTTGAGCGAGATCGCTCAAGGCTGACTGCCCTTCACTTGTCAATGTTTCGAAAAATTCCGGGTTGGATAATCGTTCGAGGATAGATTTCACCAGGAAGGGGATTAATTCTACATCCTTTACTGCCGAAAGATTAATTCCCCATAATTCAGCCACAATGTGCAGAAATTCTCCATCTTTATTCTTCAGACTCTGAGCCAGACCAGGCATAGTTTATACAATGGCTTGAATAGCCCCGGGTATCATCTCGCTGGAAAACCACTGGATATCAGAGTTGAAACCGGCAATAATTTCACCATCTACATGGATGATCATCGGGAGATTTGATTCAATTTCCAGTTTATGAAAATCGCCCATGATGACTTGTGAAAGGCGACCATGGGTTCCTTTCATGACCTCAGGAAGGATACGCAGCATGGTTAACCTGGATACCTGTCGGATACCCGTATATTGATAAACACCATCATCCGGTTTTGCCGTGGGAGCCACCAGGAATCCACCTCCTTCACGGCTGCCATTACAAAGGACGAATAACAGCAATTTTTCTTCCAGGGATTCGCAGTCGGTTTTAATTTTAAAACATGGCGCTTCATGGTTGAGTAAAATGGTTTGAAGAACTGCCATTAAATAAATCAAAAAACCTTTTAGATAAGTAAATTTTCGAGAACGGATGGTGACGGTTGCATCAAAACCTATGCCTATGGCGTTGGCCCAATATTCAATTCTTCCATGGTCATCCACCATTCTTCCGACATCGATCTGTTTGATTTTTCCGGTAAAAATTTGACGTACAGCCATTTCCGGAAGCGGATTCATACCGATAGCATGGGCAAAATCGTTCCCAGAACCCAGGGGAATAACGCCTAATTTAGGGCGTTTTTCTTTAGGAAATTGCATAAAGGCATTGATAACTTCGTGCGTTGTTCCATCACCGCCGCCGGCAATGATCAAAGAGTAATCGTCTTCTATGGCTCTGCGTGTGATTTCAATAGCATGCGATGGATAGACTGTTCCGATCCAATCTGCACCGCCTAATTCATCCACAATAGAGCGTAAGAGAGCAGCTTTGATTCGAGCTCGCCCGAGATCAGCATTGGGATTTACGATGATAATGGCTTTATGTTTTCCCATTTTTTTATTTTGCAGATTGATACCGTGTTTTTAATGCACCCGTTGGGACGAAGATCAATCCCTCTTGAGTATCCCCCACGCTGGTGGATTGATCGGGATGGTTTACTATCCACCAGGCTGTGAAAGCTGCTACAAGGGCATCCAATTCTTCAGCTGATAATAATAAATCTAAAGGCAGGCTGCCGGTGAGAATGCGGTGGCGGGTAATCTCTTCAAGGAAACGCATGGGATCGGCGACATTAATATTATTTTCATAAAGGATGAGCTGTCGTTGTAAACGGCCTTCCAGGCTGTGTTTAGGATAGGGACTTTTTTCCAATAACACTGTATAACTGGCGTGCGGATAGACTTCCAAATATTGATGCGGGTCATTATCGGACGGGTAGGGTTGATAACCAAGTTTTTCAAGACGCTGAAAAATTTTAAATCCCATTTTCATCCAGCGAGGGCACTTACTTTCTTCAGCGGGGGTTTGAGGGATGGTGATATGACGGCAACGTAATTGATATTCAGCGACCCGATAATTAATCCATCTGCCAAGACGCGGTGGCGGGATAAGCCTGGCGCGGACTTCGTCTTGTTGCATCAAACCCATATTGGGGCGGTTTGGGGCGCAAACGGCAATAACCGCACTGGCTTGCCCGGCAACAAAAGCCAGCGTTTCATCAATACTGCCATGACATATCGATAGGATATTTAATCCTTGATCGATCGCCACATAGGTCAGGGGGCGTTTTCCCGCAGTGGGATCGATTCCCAGAAAAGTGCTTTGATTGAATAACATTCTTTGATTCCCTGGTATGAGTTTAGCGCAATATCATCGGAAATGCAAATGAAATATGGAAATCTGTCATGGGAATAATCATACACCTATCTTTTGACGAGAAGGCAAGGCTAGGCTATACTAATGAAAAGCGAATTCTATGTGACGGGAAAACCAAATAAAATTTTTGTGTTCATACTTTTATCGATATATGGAGGTTAGTGCAATGGCTGAAAAATTTATTATGACGTACGCGACCATGTTCAACCCCCCCGAAGAGTTGCACACGCGCTTCGAGGAAGCCTTGGCAGGTATAAAAGCCAAATTGGGTCAAGAATATGGCATGATCATTAATAATAAAGATTGTTTTGCGGCCGAGAAGTTCGAGGATCGATCCCCTGCCAATACCGATGTGGTCTTGGGGGTATTTCAAAAGGGAAGTGAGAAAGATGCCCAGGAGGCGTTGGCTGCGGCGCGCAAAGCGTTTCCCGTTTGGAGTGGGATGAAATGGCAAGATCGGGTTGCTTTGATCAGAAAAGTTGCAGATATCATCGACGAGCGAACTTTCACCATCAGCGCAGCGCTGGCGATGGAAGTTGGTAAGAATCGGATGGAAGCCATCGGTGATGTGGCGGAGACGGCCGATTTGGTGCGTTATTCTTGCTATCAAATGGAAAAGAACGACGGTTTCATCGTTGAAATGGGACGCGACCCCTTGGTGGGGTATTCTTCTACCAATGTTTCAGTTTTACGACCTTATGGTGTGTGGCTGGTAATCAGCCCCTTCAATTTCCCGGCAGCTTTAACAGGTGGTCCGTCGGGGGCGGCTTTAGCAACCGGAAATACATTGATCATGAAACCAGCCACCGACACGCCCATGACTGTAAGATTACTGGCAGAATGTTTCCGAGATGCCGGTTTACCCGAAGGCGTTGTTAATTATGTTACCGGACCGGGCAGAACTTTAGGACAGACTCTGATTGATAGTCCTGAGGTAGATGGCGTCACGTTCACCGGTTCGATGGATGTTGGTATGAAGATCTTCCGCGATTTTGGAAATGGAAAGTATGTACGCCCAACCGTTTTGGAATTAGGCGGCAAGAATCCGGCTATTGTGTCTCGAAACGCCGATTTGGAACGAGCAGGCATCGGTATCGTTCGGTCTGCATTTGGGTTGCAAGGACAAAAATGCTCGGCTTGTTCCCGTGTCTTTGTAGAAGAACCTTTATTTGATGAACTGGTGGAGCGGGTTGTTGCATTGACAGAAAAACTGGTGGTTGGCGATCCAACCGATAGAAGCGTTTTCCTGGGCCCGGTGGTCAATAAGAGCAGCTATGAGGATTATAAGAAATTCGTGGAGGAATTATCCAAAGCAGGCAAGATTCTCACCGGTGGAAAAGTATTAACCGATGGTGATTATGCCAAAGGATATTTCTGCGCGCCAACCCTGGTGGTCGATTTACCGTATTCTCATAATCTTTGGAAACAGGAAATGTTCCTGCCTATCACTACGATTGGTAAAGTGAAAAATTTGGATGAGGCTATGCAACTGGCAAACGATGTGGATTACGGCCTCACTGCGGGATTCTATGGTTCTAAAGAAGAGACAACCTGGTTCTTCAAAAATATTCATGCCGGCGTCACCTATGCAAACAGACCACAAGGCGCGACCACAGGTGCGTGGCCGGGCTTTCAGCCTTTCGGCGGATGGAAAGGCTCCGGTTCAACCGGGAAAAATGCCGGTGGACATTACTACCTGCCGCTATACATGCATGAACAAATACAAACATTAGTCGAGTAATCGTTTTTTTGGAATACAGCCGTAAATTGAATAAACCCCCAATGGGGTTCTCAAAGAAGTCACTACAGTCAAATTGAGCGAAGCGAAACAGCTATACAGAGAAGAGCCTTCGCTTCGCTCAAAGTGATAGCCGGATTTTCGGGCAGTTCCGTTGGGAAAATGATTTGGTAGGATAATAGTTTTTTACTAGAATTGACCTTGCGTTACAAAATTGCATAACTTTCTTTTTTTATTCGTGTTATATTATCGGTCGATTTTTTTACCGGATGCGGATAGACAGATTTTTTTGTTAATGCTGTCATCACCAGGGAATGTTACCTGGAATAATTCTTATGTAAGATTGAGTAACTGAACCGTTGAGCAAATTGATTAGACCATTTTATAGAACCGATCACAACCAAAAGAAAGAACAACTATGACCAAATTAATCACATTGTCGGAAGCGATAAACAAATTTGTAGAAGATGGCGATACAGTGTATGCCGCAGGGTTCACGCATATGATTCCATTTGCAGCCGGGCATGAGATCATCCGTCAGGAGAAGAAAAACCTGATCCTGGCGCGTGCCACACCCGATTTGATATATGATCAAATGGTAGCTGCAGGGTGTGCAAAAAAAGTGATTTTCTCATACATAGGGAATCCTGGCGTAGGCTCTTTACGATTTGTACGGGCGGAAATCGAAGCCGGTAGATTGGAATGGGAAGAGTATTCCCATTTCAGCATGATTTCTCGCCTGCAAGCCGGCGCGACCGGGTTACCCTTCATGCCGATGAACCCTACGGCTGCAAAGGATTTGGAAAAAGCCAATCCTTTTTATCGCACCGTTATAGACCCATATACTGGAGGGGAGGTGGTCGTCGTGCCGCCGCTTAAACCCGATGTGGCGATTGTGCATGTACAGAGAGTCGACGCCGAGGGAAATGCTCAGATTTGGGGCATCATAGGGGAACAAAAGGAAGCCGCTTTTGCTGCAGAGCGCGTGATTGTGACCGCAGAAGAAATCGTAGACGAAGCGATTATCCGATCTGACCCAAACCGGACAGTTATCCCAGGCTTTATCGTGGATGCGGTATGCCATGTGCCGTATTGCGCTCATCCTTCTTATACTCAGGGATATTATGACCGCGATAATTCATTCTATCTGGCGTGGGATGAGATCAGTAAAACTCCCGAATCAGTAAACGCATATCTGGATGAATGGGTCTATGGTATTGCTGACCGGATGGAATATTGGGAAAAATTAGGCGCCGAAGTGCATGAACGTTTGAAAGTTGCCAGTTTACCCAGCGCAACCGTTGACTACGGTAAATACTAATAGAGTGTTGAATAACAATATACCATGAATGAGATTACATATACTTCATCTGAACTTTTAACCATTAACGCCTCCCGTCTATTACGGGACGGAGATGTGGTTTTTGTGGGTGTAGGACTCCCCAACCTGGCTTGTAACCTGGCACGACGGACGCACGCCCCAAACCTGGTCATGATCTATGAAGCCGGGGTGATCGGAGCGCAGCCAGCGCGCTTGCCGTTATCTATAGGCGATCCAACTCTGGTGAGCGGGGCGCTTTCTGTCTGCAGTATGTACGATATTTTTGCATTCTACTTGCAACGCGGCAACGTCGACGTGGGATTTTTAGGCGGCGCGCAAATCGATCGCTTCGGGAATATCAATGCCACAGTCATTGGCGAATATGATCACCCAAAGGTACGCTTACCCGGTTCGGGCGGTTCAATGGAAATTGCAGCCTGGGCTAATCGATGTTATATCATCACGCCTCACCAAAAACGGCGTTTTCCCGAAAAAGTACATTTCCGTACTTCGGCCGGATATTTGAGTGGTAGATCTGAACGTGAGGCAGCCAGACTACACGGCGCCGGTCCTTTAGCTGTTGTTACCGACCTGGGTGTCATGGAACCAGACGAAACCGGTGAATTGGTTTTAACCGCTTTGCATCCTGGCGCCAGTGAAGAGCAGGCACGCGAGAATACGGGTTGGGATTTAAAAGTAGCATCCAATTTAAAAACCACCGATCCATTAACGGCAGTGGAACTGGGGATTTTACGCAACGAACTCGATCCGGAGCGCATTTACCTTAAAGGAGGGGAGTAACCATCAGCGCTTCTTCTGTTACTTCGTTTTTGTCCCGTGTATTCATGTCACCCGGCGAACGACGATTACGCGCCGGGTGGCGTCTGTTAGGGCAAGGCATGATTTTTTTTGCTCTCACATTAGTGTTAACCATTCCTGCGATTTTTTGGCAAGGACTTGATTTTGATGTTTATTCTTTATTGGCGCAATTTATTACCTTTTTGGCAGTCACGATTTCGGTGTTTATTGCCAGGCGGCTTTTTGATCGGCGTTCAATACGAAGCCTTGGATTTACATGGAATTGGCAGGCATTGGCCGATTTGGCGGTTGGATTTTTTATCGCCGGTTTAATGATGGGCTTGATCTTCCTGATTGAGTGGGCTGCCGGATGGTTGAAGATTGAGGGGTTTGCCTGGCAGCAATATTCGTTTACTCAAATCGTCAAAGATATCGTGTACATGCTCGGGATATTTATCCTGGTGGGATGGCAGGAAGAATTATCAAGCCGCGGCTACCAATTGCAAAATCTGGCGCAGGGGTTGAATTTGTTTTGGGGCGTTATCCTTTCCTCAGCAGTGTTCGCTATCCTACATTTGAGTAATCCGTCCGTTTCCTTCATGGCCGTGATCGGTCTGTTCATTTCCGGACTATTTCTTGCTTATGGTTATGTAACCACACGATTGTTATGGCTGCCAATTGGATTACATATTGGCTGGAATTTCTTCGAGGGCACGGTATTTGGATTTGAAGTCAGTGGCGTGGTAGGATGGCCGCGCCTGATCTATCAAACCGTGGAAGGTAATCCTCTGTTTACGGGGGGAAAGTTTGGACCGGAAGCCGGGATCGTATTATTACCAGGAGTAATTTTGGGTATATTAATGGTTTATCTCTATACACGCGATCGGGAAATTCACACTTCCAGCTCTTGAACAGCTATGATGAATTTTTTACTTTCCCTCACACCAATTATTTTAATCCTTATCCTGATGGTGGGATATAAATGGAGTGCAGCCCGGGCTGGCGCTGCGGGATATCTATGGGTGTTGTGTTTGGCTGTCCTTTTCTTCGGCGCAAACCCCAAATTATTAGCTTATGCCCACACCAAAGCATTGTTGTTAACCATCGATGTTTTGATGATCGTATGGACGGCGTTTTTGCTTTACCGGGTTACCGATGAAGCAGGTGCAATAAAAACCATCGGCGAAGCCTTGCCTCACCTCACAAACGATAAGGGAATGCAGATTATCGTGATTGGCTGGGTGTTTGCTTCTTTCTTACAGGGTGTGGGCGGATTTGGTGTACCGGTGGCAGTCACGGCGCCCATGCTGGTTGGCTTGGGGTTTTCACCACTGGTAGCAGTGGTCAGCGGTTCGGTTGGACACGCCTGGGCAGTCACCTTTGGTTCGATGGGATCCTCATTTCAAGCGTTAATTGCTTCGACGAACCTGCCGGATTATATGCTGGCGCCTTATGCCGCCATCTTCCTGGGAATTGCCGGGATCGCTGGGGGCTTTATGGTGGCTTATATTTGCGGCGGATGGAAAGCCTTACGCCGGTTATATGGCGTTGTTATCATTATTGGTTTGGTGATGGGATTTGCTCATTATTGTGTGGCCGTCACCCGATTGTGGAATATCGCTTCATTTGTGGGTGGAATTGCCGGTTTGGTCGTCGCCTTTCCATTGGCGCGGCGTTTCCGAGGGGAACAAACCGACAATGGTGTATTGAACTGGAAAGCGTTAGCCGTAGCCCTTTTAGGATACCTGGTTCTGATTATCGTAATATTAATCGTGCAGGTTTTTCCACCGGTCAAACAAATCCTCAGCAAAGTGGTGCTCTCGGTGGAGTTCCCGGAAATTTCCACTTCAAGCGGAATCCTGGGTAATGCCCCTTTTGTCACACCAGCTGGTTCCGGAAGAAATATCGTCCTATTTCGACACACCGGCATGGTGCTGTTGTACACATCGATTCTGGCATATGTGATCTATCGTTGGGCAGGATGTTATTCACGCGGTTCGGCACAGCGAATTATTAACGGTACACTTTCCAGTGTGCTATCGTCCAGTGTGAGTATTACCTCTATGGTGACCATGGCGGTAATTATGGAACATACCGGCATGACCGATATCCTGGCGCGAGGAATGGCGAGCGGTGTAGGGGTATTGTTCCCGCTTGTATCTCCCTGGATCGGTGGATTGGGCGCGTTTATTACCGGAAGCAACACAAATTCCAATGTGGTTTTTGCGGGACTGCAGATGCAAACTGCGTTATTACTCAAACTCAATGTCGCCATCATTCTGGCAGGTCAGACAGCGGGTGGGGCATTAGCTTCCGCCATTGCGCCGACGAAAATTATTGTTGGCGCAAGCACCGCAGGGATGGCAGGCAAGGAGGGCGAGGTGATGCGTTTACTGGCGCCCTATATCGGAATGTTAATCGTAATTATCAGCATCTTGACTGTTTTGGGGGTGTGGTTAGTTATTTAATATATCGAGGTTTGATGTTATGACTTTATTGAAATGGATGCGTTCCCATAAGCCCACAAGTTTTTTGATTGCCTTGTTGTTAATGACAGTACCTTCAGCCGGGCTGTTTTCTGCAGCTAATAATACAGCGGTTCCATGGATTTGGGTTGGCATCAGCCTGATAATCTTGGGGAATGTCATCGCACTGCTAGTAAAATAACGCTATCTTGCATTAAAATGGGGAGTGTAAGTATCAGATTTATTGATAATTTTTCTTGGGAGATCAACAATGGATGTCGTATCCCCATATAAAGAAGTTTTCAAGTCTAAACCGCGTTTAGTGGTGAGAGGACCAGGGAGGGTAAATCTTTTAGGGGAGCATGTAGATTACAATGGCGGTCCGGTTTTACCGGCGGCCATCGAGCAATCCGTGTGGATTGCCGCAGACGATTCCGGTTCGGAGCAGATCAATATCCGTGCGCTGGATCTAAATGAGGCGGTTTCCTTTTGTTTGGATGATATGGGGGCAAAACAAGATAAGAAGGGACACGCTTTGCCTGTTTGGGCGCTGTACCCGGCTGGTGTAGCCTGGATATTGAAGAAAAACGATTTGAAGATCAAGGGGATCAATGCCGTTTTCTCCTCGAATATTCCCATGGGTTCGGGACTGAGTTCATCGGCAGCCATTGAAGTGGCTTTTGCGGTTTTATGGCAAACATTGGGTGGTTGGTCTTGTGATCGGTTAAAGTTAGCCCAGTTATGCCAGCAGGCTGAAAACCAATATGTGGGGGTGGCATGTGGGATCATGGATCAATTTGCCACGGCGTGCGGGGTGAAAGACCATGCATTATATTTCGATACTCGCAGCCTGGAATGGTATCCTGCTCCTTTACCAAAGGGCACAGTGCTTGTCATCGCCGACTCTGGGATGCGCCGCAGCCTTACATCCTCTGCATACAATGACAGGCGGGCGGCATGTGAAGAAGCGGTTCGTTTATTGCAAAAATATAAGCCGGAGATGACCTGCTTACGTGACATTTCACCCCAAGAATTTGTAGCGTATGGAGAATATTTACCTCCACTGATCAGAAAACGAGCAGAGCATGTCGTAAAAGAAATCGCCCGGGTGGAGTCGGCGGTCAATGCGTTGGAGCGGGAAGATACCCGCGCCATCGGTGCTTTGATGTTTGCCGGGCATGTCAGTTTGCGGGATTATTACGAAGTCAGCATTCCTGAATTGGATTGTTTGGTGTCGTTGGCGCGATCGCTGCCGGGCTGTATTGGGGCGCGCCTCACCGGCGCCGGATTTGGCGGCTGCACGATCAATTTGGTGTGGGCTGCCCAGGCGGATGAATTTATCGCCGGATTAGAACAGGGGTATCGGGAAAAAACCGGTAGACAGGCAAAAGTTTATGTTTGCCATGCCAGTGAGGGGACGACGATATTACCGGTTGAATAAAATATTCCTAAGGTCTTATCCCCCAAATACGGATCGTGCCGTCATAAGATGCCGAAGCCAGGAATTTCCCATCCGGAGAAAAGGTCACAAAGTCTACACCGTGCGTATGTCCTTCCAGGGTGCGCAATAATTCACCCGTCTCCACCCGCCATAATTTAACGGCAGTGCTGTCGTAACTCTCCCCGGTAGCCAGGATATGCCCATCCGGGCTGAAAACCAGGCTTTCAACGATCCCTGTAGTAGACATATTCTTTAGTGATTGCCCTGTCTTGGCATCAATAATGCGGATGGAGCCGTCGTAATGTCCGGTAGCCAGGATGTCGCCATTTGGGGAAAATGTCAGACAGTTTATGGCGCCGGTGAAGGATGTGGGCAATTTATAAAGCAAATCACCACTTTTCGTATCCCAAATATTGATGGCGTATCGATCCGGAACAGACGCTAATGTTCCTCCACTGGCTGAATAGGCGATTTCGAGCACAGTGCCGGTATATAGTGTTTGGGTGACTTCCCAGGTCAGTGTATTGTAGAAATCGACTGAATTACCCCAATAATCTGTGCTGGTGAAAGCGGCGGCCATTAAATAATCCGATGGTGAGAACGCCACGGCGGAAACAGGACGTGAATCTCCAAAAGCGCCCCAGGAATCCCATTTTGGGGAGCGCCAGATATGAAAATACCCGGTGAAACCCGATTGGTCATCACCTAAACGATGAGAGGTTGCCAGCCAGGTTCCTCCAGGGCTGAACGCAAAATTAACCAAGCCTTCACCGGTATCGATAAAGCTTGTTTGCGTTTGATTTTGCACATTATAGATGGCAATCCCATTGGTTGTAGCCACACCCAGCGAATCGCTGGCGGGCAGCCAACTGATGTAATTGATGACTTGCTCTTGCCAGGAGGTCAACCCCGATACATTGGCGGCATTTTCCACAATAATAAAGGGGATGTCGGAAGGTAACGGCATACCGGCTGGAACAAGCAGTTCGGGTGTGGGGGTGGGTGTTTCGGTAGGGGTAGAGGTGGCGGTAGGGGTGGAAGTGTCTGTAGGCGAGGGGGTGAGTGTCCAGGTAGCCGTTGCAGTCGCTGTGGCTGTAGCTGTTGGTGTAGGGGTTGACCGCTGAAGGATTGAAGAAAACCTACAACCCGAAAGCAATACGCTCGGGATGATTATGGCAATTAAAAAATCGATGAGACGTGGACGCATAAGATTAACGAACCCATACTCCTGGGAAATAGAACTTTGCCGGGATTACCACATTCGCCCAGGCAAGCCTGCGACCTCCTGTAAAAAGCAGGTCTGTTTTGGTGATCAATGTGGCGCCGCCAACGTGTAAGTTTACCTTACCATTATAAAAGATGTTCACTGCTTGATTTGGCAAAACCTCCCCTTGCCAGATGAAGCCGTTGCTGTTGACGGCGATCGACCCCAGAGTGCTGGTTATATTCCCCGAGGCGACCGATAAACTGATGGGGATGGTCTCGGTGATATCCACCGGTGTGTTTACCACGCCGGTGTTTGTAAATGTGATCGTGTAGAATAAATGACTTTCCAGGGCGGCTTCCGATTGATTTACTTTTTTGTCCAAAATGATCCAGGGTGCATCTACCAGAACCGGAGTCTGATTCACAACAACCAATCCTTTATCATCGTAATATTGTGTCGAAAAAGGCAGTATTGTACCATCCGGAATACCGGTGGATAATTCCAGCAAAGCCCCCATAGACAGAAATGAGGTGGGGGAGAGGCTGCCGTCCCAAGAAAGAGTATGGGAAATGGTGTTGTAATGCCAGTCTCCAATCAGGCTGCCGGGCACCAGGGAAGTCTCAGATGGCAATGGAAGGATCACTGAAGCCTCCGGCAGCGATGCGGAAGTTGCCAGACCGATGGTAAGCGTCAGGGGGAATTGACTGCCATCAAGCACTGCGGTGGGGGCGTGTAATTGGCTTTCGCCAAAGGGGCTGAGCCAGAGGAGATTTTGGTTGAGTATTGTCTGCAGAGCATCGTCATCTAAAGCTTCCAGGGGAAATGCATAGAAAGATGTGCGCCAATTTGTGTCGGAATGAGTTACGCCGACATTGAGCTGCTGTTGGTCTATGATCACCGCTGAACTGCCGCTTTGAGGTGTGATGCCATCGCTCCAATTTTTATAAGGGAAATCCAGCGTCCAGGGAATGGGTGGAATATTCAACGGATTGCCGGAAAGAGCCATGACTTCGGTAGATGTGATAGTCAGGCGCGATCTTGCGATCCCCAAACGATTTTTAATAAAATCGTCCACACCGCTGACATCCAGCAAATCCTGGCTGCTTAACAGAAGACGTCCTCCCTGGTCGAGATAGTCGGCAAGATGGCTTTCATCGCTGGCGCTTAATGGAAGATGCCAGTCATAACCGGTTGTCCAAACGGTTATTGGATAATTTACTAATGTATCAGAAGATGGACCTGTATTTCCGCCCGTGTTGACCACATCATAGGGTATCCCTAAGGTTTCTAAAGTTTCAGTATAGCGGTGCTGGTAATTGTACCAACGCTCATCGTCTACGATCAGCACCGGGGAGGGTGTTTTGGCGGTCAGGGTTACCGTCTGGCTGATCAAGGGTGCGCTGTCACTGGAGATGTGGATCGGGAAACTTTCAACAGTGTTGCGCGGCAAATTATTGGGTACAGTAATGGTAGCGGTGATAACAGCAAGGCTGCAACCCGGCAAGTTGATATCGGTAGCCGTCGAAAATTGATCGCCATTGGGTAATGTAAACCTGGTTTCCCAATCGCCACTCAATCGAGCGATGTGATAAATATCGGGTTGCGTCCCCGTGGAATAGAGTTTAATGATCTGAGAAACCTGGCTACCCGGCGCGCCGATCAGAATTTGTGAGGCGGTTTTCATTTGCAACCCGAAAGTTTCTGGGGGGGCTTCAAACCAATCCAGGAATTTTTGCAAAGTCGATAAACGCGCCTGGCGCGGTCCGACGCCTTCCAGTCCAAACCCCAGCCAGGCAGCTTTATAAGGGGTGCATGTACCGGCAGTAACCGCAGCAATAGATTGGTCGCCCCAGCGGAAAGCCGGTTTTGTGAGAATGGTATCGCTGATCACGACTGCATCGGGCGTGATTTGTTGATTGGCGCTATCGGGTGTATTGACAGTCAGCGTAACTGAAGAAAGCGCCCCCTCACCGCTCAATTCACCCATATAACCTTCATTCTTATAGTGAATGCTGGTCATATGATAAAGATATGGTTGGATACCAGGAAATGTTTCTCCCCCTGCGTCCCAGTATGCCACATCCTGACCGCTGACTAAAAATTTTCCACCGGAGGCAAGATAATCGGAAATGACATCCCCGGCGCTGATATATCCCGGGGAATCTTCAGGCGCCGACCATAGCACGATGTCATACATTGCCAGTGTACTGGAAGTGGGACGATTGTCGGCGGGAGATAACTGCCGAATGGACCATAAAGTATAGGGGTAATCCAGCGATTCCAGGGCATCTTCATAATAATCAATAGCGCTGCCGTAATACCAGGGTCCGCTATCCACCAGCAGGATATTGGGGCCGGGTTCAAGTGCCACATCTATCTGTTGACTGATTCCCGCGGTTACCGTTGGGGTGATATGACCCAGCCGGTGGCTGTCGGCGCTAATGCGTACGTTCCAGGTACCCGCGGGCAAGGAAATATTATATGCGCCGGTCGTTGGATTGGATTGCGTTTTTACCGGTGTGTTAAGTACGGTTATGGTAGCGGAAAGCGGCGCCTCTGAAATTTCATCGGTTACCCAGCCATAGACTTTGCCTGTGGGTTTTGCCGTCAGGGTGATATCGAGACGGGATTGAACATTGGTAATGACTGAAATTCCGTAGATTGTCTCCGGATAGTAGCCAAATGCCTGACCAGTGACATCGTATAAACCGGCTGGCAACGGCGTGGCATATTCTCCATTATCGCCGCTGCTGACGGTGATCGTGATTTCCCCGTCTCTGCGCAAGGCTATCACGGAGGCATCGGCGATACCGGTCCCATTAGATTTCACCACGCTGCCAACCAGTTCACCCTGGGATGTCGATGCAAGCGCTGCCGCATAGGCGTCCACCAATCCCCAGCCGGTGGTATTGTTTGGGATAGTTGTAGACAGGGGTTGCGCGGTATTAAACAAGATTGATTCCAATTCATCGGGCATGAGATCGGGATTGGCTTGCAGCAACAGAGCCGTAATTCCCGTGACATGCGGTGCAGACATGCTGGTGCCGTTTCCATACGCATATCCGCCGCCGGGATAGGATGAGCGTACCTGCACGCCGGGAGCGACTAATTCGGGTTTGATTTCGTTCCAGGAACTGGGTCCACGAGCAGAGAAGGATGCGATTGTTTTGTATTCATCCACAGATCCTACGGCCAGGGATTCCGGGAAGCTGCCAGGACTGGAAATGGTTCTGGGTTCCGGACCCGAATTCCCGGCAGAGAAAATGGGTAAGATACCGGCGGCCCGGATCATGGCAATATCTGTACGATAACGCGTATCATTGCCTAAATCTGATCCCCAGGAATTATTGATCACATCGGGCGCCAAGGCGGGATTCCCCTCCGGCGCTAATATCCATTGATAGGCATCGTGGATCCAGCTTTCGTAAGTGTACCCGTCATTGGTAAAAATTTTCACCGCGATCCATTTTGCGCCCGGTGCCACACCGATGCGGTTGCCGGCGTTATCATCCCCTACGATCGAACCCATTGTATGTGTACCGTGCCCGTGTCCGTCGCCCGGATAGATATAGGGCTCGTTGGTCACGACATACCAATTGCCGGTATGAACAGCGGCGCCTTTGGGATTGTAGCCGCGGTATTTTGACATTAATGCCGGGTGCTGCCAATCGACTCCGGTATCGAGATTGGCGATCACAATGCCGCTGCCATCCAGACCAAAGGATTGTTCGGTTTTTATGGCGTTGATCAGGGTGAGATTGTAAGGGTCGGAAGAGCTGTTCTCATAGTTTTCATCCAGCAGAAAATCAGCATCCTCTAACCAGATTTTTTGATCAGGGCGGATCTGACGCACCTGTTCCCAGTGGGTGATCTCATCGATGAGTTTGGGTGAGGCATTCAGAGAAATGATGGGGCTGATCCAGAATGAACGGATATTCCCGGCAGAACCTTGTTTTTCCGCCTGTTCCAATTGGGATAGTATGGCAGATGCCTGGGTTTCAGTTTCCCGGATAAGTTGTGATACAAGCCATGATCGCTGAGTGGATTTATTTTGATCGCCATCTTCTGCCCCGGAAACTGATAACCATTGGTCTTCCCGCTGCCATTCAATGATAATCGGGAAAGAATCGGATTCGGGGTTTTCCCGTATGAGGCGCTGTAAAGCCGGATGGATGATTGGTGAAGCATTGCGGGCATTCTCGGATAGTCTGGCATTCGTCGGATTTTGGGCGCCGGAAGCGCGGGCGTTGATTTTTAGCAGGGTAAAGATTCCGGCTAATCCCAGGATGAGGGAAAGGGCAATCAACGATTTTCGAGACAATATTCCTGCTCCTCAATCTGAATATATGATTATGCTGACAAAATTTCCTATCAATATCTCCTCATTCCCTGCCCCAGGGGCTGTCGCAAAAGAAGTCAATCACTCTGAATGAAGCGAAGAGTATTAATATTATATAGAGAAATTCTATTTCCTACGACAGATTATGTATTGCACCAGATACTTTAACTGGATAATTTAGCAACGGTCACGCCTTCACCGCCTTCTTTATCGTGACCCGATTCGTAGGATTTAACCTGCGGGTGATGCTCCAATGCTTCTCGGATCACGGCTCGCAGCCTGCCGGTGCCTTTACCGTGAATGATGCGTATGAAAGGCATTCCGGCTATGAAAGCCGAATCTAAATGACGCTCAAGCATATCCAGGGCGTCGTCGGCGCGCTGGCCGCGCAAATCCAATTCAATACCGGGTACATCTACCTCCACCGGTTTTACCGCAGGAGTGGGGGCAGCCGGCTTAGATATGGTTTCTAAAGGCGCATTGAATTCCAAATCGTCCAGGCGGGAACGAATGCGTAAAGCGCCTACCTGTACTTCTACATCTTCATCGGATATGGCGTTGACCACAGCTTTTACATTCAGCGAACGCACACGCACTTTATCGCCGGGTTGCAGCGGGCGGGTCTGTTTTACCAGAATATTTTTCCGACGCCTGACCGGTTTTTCAACTTCGATTTGCAGTTCTTCGATTTTTTCTTCTACCGGTTTCAATGTCTCGGCGGGTTGGCGCTGCCGGGTCAACCAACACCGGGCTTCACGCAACTCATCTTCCAAATCTTGAATTTTTTCTTCCGCTTCAAGGCGGGCGTTTTCCAAAATGGTTTGCCGTTCGTCCTCGATATGATCCATTTTTTCAATCAACTCGGCGCGTAATTTTTCGGCTTCCTGGCGGGCAGAATCGGCCGCGATCCGGGCTTTACGAGAAAGGTCACGCTGCCGGTGAATTTCATCGAGTAAATCGTCGGCGTGCAAATCTTCGGGGGTAAGATCCGCCCGGGCAGAGGCGATGATATCCTGGGGAAGCCCCAGGCGTTCGGCAATAGACAGGGCATTGGAGCGCCCCGGAATGCCGATCACTAAATGATATGTGGGTCGCAGACTCTCCAAATCGAATTCGACGCTGGCGTTCACCACACCAGGGGTCACATGGGCAAAGGCTTTCAATTCCGGGTGGTGGGTGGTGACCAGGGTGGTGACGCTATGATCTAGCAAATTGGTCAGCAAAGCCCTGGCCAGGGCGGCGCCTTCCTGCGGGTCGGTACCGGCGCCTAATTCATCCAATATGACGAGCGAGCGATAATCGGACTTTTTTAGAATGCGGATGATGTTGGTAATGTGGCTCGAAAAGGTGGACAGCGATTGTTCGATGGATTGTTCATCGCCGATATCGGCAAAGATATCCTGAAAAACGCTGATCTCCGAGCCGGAATGGGCGGGGATGTGTAATCCGGCTTGCGCCATGAGGGCGATCAAGCCGATGGTTTTCAATGTGACGGTTTTACCGCCAGTGTTTGGGCCGGTGACAACCAGGGCATAGGTCTGGTCGTCCAACTCAACATCGATGGGCACCACGGTTTGGGGGTTGAGCAACGGATGCCAGGCTTGCTGTAAGCGGATGCGGCTGCCAGGGTGGTGTGATTTTTCAGCCGAAATTTTACGCGGGGGCAGCGGGTGAAGCACCGGTTCGGTGGCATTGATGGTTTCGGCATATCGGGCACAAGCCAGTACCAAATCCAATTCAGCCAGGACATCCACCGTTTGGGAAATTTCTTCCGCGTGGCTTCTCACCTGGTCGGATAATTCTGCCAGAATACGGCGCTCTTCGTCACGTTCATCTAATTGTAGCTGGCGGTTCTGATTATTCAATTCCACCACGCCTAACGGTTCGATGAACAGGGTAGCGCCCGATGACGATTGGTCGTGGACAATAGATTTGATGCGGCCTTTGAATTCCGAACGCAAAGGCAGGACATACCTGCCATCCCTTTGGGTGATCAAGGCTTCTTGCAGAAAAGGCGTAAATTTCTGGTCGGTAACCATGCGCTGCAATTTCCCCAGCAGACGCTCGCGGGCGATACCCAGCTCACTACGGATATTGGATAATTTGGGTGACGCGGAATCCAGGATTTCGCCATGGTCGGAAATGGCGTGTGAAATGGCATCCACCAGACCGGAGGGATGAGGTAACCGGCAGGCAATCTCGTTCAAGCCGGGGTATTGAAAAGCGTTTTTTTCGAAGGTACGGGATAAGTTACGCGCAGCGACCAGGGTTGACTTAATATCCAGAAAATCGGTTGGGGTGAGCACACCAGAATGTCTGGCAAGCTCCACAGCCTGACGGATATCGCGGGCTCCGCCGATGGTGAGGTCGGGGTGGGTGATCAAGAGTTGTCGGGCTTCACTGGTAAGGGTTTGCCGGCGGTAAGCCTCGTCGATATGGCTGGCGGGGGCCAGGGCAAGCGCCTTTTCGGTGGAGGCGGGGAAAGCTGTGTATCCAGCCAGAAGCTGGAGGACTTTATCAAATTCCAGGGTGTGACATGTTTTTTCATCCATAATTGAGGCGAGTTTACCATAGGGCGGGGCGATGGGGGAGGGGCGAGAATATCCTGATATTTTGCAGATTTTGCATAATTGTTAAGTTCTATTGCTATTTGTATGATAGGCTTTATAATCAGATTATAAAATTTTCTTAATATCGAATTCTTCACAATCATTCATTTATTTTATATTTATTGATGGAGGTTTTTTTGCTGTGTTATTCAATCTACAAAAGGGTCAAGGATCGACAGAATACGGTCTTTCCATCATGCTGGTAGGCATTGCAGTAATTATCATCCTGTGGTTGCTAGGACCAGCCATTGGCAATTTATTCAGCGATGTGGTGAACAGTATCTGATTTCCTTGTAAGCATCCTGTCATTCAGTTATAATAGGGCGATAATCAGGGTTTTAATGGGCGCGTAGCTCAGTCGGTTAGAGCGCACGGTTCACATCCGTGAGGTTCGGAGGTTCGAGCCCTCTCGCGCCCACAAGGAAGTTGCGGTTATTAGTTATCAGTTATCAGTGAAAAGTAACTGATAGCTTTTTTTTTAAGGGTAGCCCCTTAAGGTTTTCCATGCATATAATAATTGATTTTGGTATAGAATCTCAGGTGGAAATATTGCACATTAACAACACAAACCTTTAGGGTTTGGGTATGCGCTGTCTCGCACCCTTCGACAGACTCAGGGCGCGGGGCACTTGACACTTGAAAACTTAACCACATAAACACTTTTTTGTATTAGGCTGTATTACTATAATGCGCGTTGGTATGATCCACAATTAGGTCGCTTCGCCCAGGCGGATTCGATCGTGCCGCAGGGCGTGCAGGGCTTGGACAGGTATGCGTATGTCAATAATAATCCGGTGAAGTATACGGATCCGAGTGGGCATGCAGGAAATGTACCTCCACAATTTTGGCTATCATTTACAATACCAGTGAGTAACGGCTGAGATATCGTAGCGGCGGTAGGTTGTGCAATGCTCGGGGGTTTTCTTCTTTTTCACTATGAGAGTGGTGGTCTGGGGAAAAGATAGATAGTAAGTAATACACCAACTCAGGAAGTTCAAAAGAATGTTGTAGGACTTGGAATAGTAGTTATTTGCGGAAGTACCACCTCTACAAGTTCGATTGATGAATTAACTCAAACTAACGGTGAAACATAAAGTGATATAAACAATAATACCGATCAATTAACGAATGGTATATCAGAATTGGTAAGTCAAGGCGAAGATATAATAACATTTCAAACTCCGGTGGAAGATTTCCGGATGAGAAACGCATCAAATACTAGGTGATTTCAATATCACTATAATAATTATTACCCAAATGAACAATCCCATTTCATTTTGATTGGATTGATGAAAATGGAGAGTGGATAACAGAGTGTGTTTATCCAGGTGGGTTTATAGCAAAATTGATAAATATCAAGGTGATATTATGAGAATATTGAATCAAGATAGTGGAAAAACAATAAAATCAGTGTTAATAATGTTAACTCCTTCAGAAGCCCATGAATTATCAGGAAAGCTTCGTTGTATAAATCCTGAGATTGGCGATCATATTCATGTGAATGATGAAAACTTTACTCACGAATTAACTTTATCCATATATACACCGGACAATTTAGATATTTTTGTTAGAAAAATTCGCGAAATAATCGAAGAAGATGTATAACTTATAAAAAGAAATTCAATTTTCTTTAAAATGGGATAAAGAATCAAAACCGCACCCTTACCCAGCTCACTGCTCACCAAGGCTTATCCCCCGTGAATTTCCACAATGGATTTTCTGATTGATAACCACAACCTGCAGTCCTGAAGATGTCCACATGATGGGCGGGCAACGGTGGATAATACCATACCTGCGAGGTCTTGGAGACCTCGCAGGTATGGGCGTTTTTTACCTCACTCCTTGGTGGCTGGCAGCTCGATGAAAATTGTAATTATTTCATTTTTATCTCATCACAAGCCATGATATACTCCAGGGAACAGGAGTTATACGATGGAGAAGTTCAATCGCATCACATTCGATCCTGAGATTATGGGGGGCAGGGCGTGTATTCGCGGGTTACGAGTTAGCGTAGCGCTGGTATTGAATCTTATAGCCAATGGGATGACTCCCCATCAAATCATTCAGGATTATCCCTATCTGGAAAAAGAAGATATTCAGCAATGTTTGCAATATGCAGCCTGGCTGGCTGAGGAAAACATATATTCACTTGAACCCTCTGCGTCATGAAATTCCTGGCAGATATGGGCATTTCCTGGCGAGTGGTTGCCGGATTACGCGAATCCGGACACGATGCTGTTCATTTAGAAGAACAGGGTCTTGGGCGTCTTTCGGATAGAGAAATTCTCAGTAAGGCGCAGATAGAGGGGCGAATTCTATTAACCCACGATCTCGATTTTGGAGAATTGTTGTCAGCCAGCGGGGGCAACTTGCCTAGCGTAATAGTATTTAGATTAAGCGATATGCGGGCGGAAAATGTATATGAGCATATCACTCATCTGATTGCACTCCAAGCCAGTGCATTGGAAAACGGCGCGGTTTGCAGCGTCACCGATAAAAAAGTAAGAGTGCGCAACTTGCCTATCAATAAAGGATAACATTGGTGATCATGATTAATAGAATTGATATTTCGATTGGAAACCTTGCACATTAACAACATAAATTTTGATGGTCTAGGCGCCGGCTGCCAGACCACCCTTCGCGGGCTCAGGGCGCGGGACTGGTGCTCATGACGCGGGGCACAGGGTACTAGGTACTGGGCAACGGAATGCCAGGCCCCAGTATTTTTTCTATCATTTTCACGCCAAATGCTAACCTTTTATTGATCAATCCGGGTAAAATCTAGATATGAATTCGAAAATATCTGAAACCGCGGTTTTATCGCCACATTGGTCAGACCTGGTGCAGGAAGTAATCCGCCGGATTTTAACGGTGGTGAACCCTCGCAAGGTGATATTATTTGGGTCGGGTGCGCGCCAACAGGTCACTCCGGATAGCGATCTGGATTTTCTGGTCATCGTACGAGGACCGGCTCATCGCAGGGAATTAGCGCAAAAAATATATCGAAATTTACATGGGGTGGAAGTACCGGTGGATATAGTGGTCGTTACTGAAGAGGATATATCCAAATATGGCGAGACACCGGGTTTGATCTTCAAACCGGCGCTCAGTGAAGGGCAGGTGTTGTATGAATCCGCTTGATCCTTCCGACCCAATGGCATGGCTGCAACGGGCGTCCAGCAATCTGCATCTGGCAAAAAAATCCCGCGATGAAAATGTAATGCTTGAAGATTTATGTTTCAATGCCCAACAGGCGGCGGAAAAGGCATTGAAAGCAGTATGCCTGTTCAGAGGATTGGACTTTCCGAAAACCCATTCATTGATCAGGCTGATGGATATTATCGAAGCAGATGGTTTAGCCATTCCGCACAAGGTGAAATCGGCTGATATATTAACGCATTATGCAGTGCAAACCCGTTATCCCAGCCCGTTTGAAGAGATAACACGGCAAGAATATCGAGAAGCTGTAAAGGTAGCAGTAGAAGTAATAAATTGGGCGGAAATGGTAGTTGGCGGAGAAGGTTGATTTATTTAAAATTACCAACCCTAAAGGTATTAAATTGAATCATGGGCTTGTATAAAGAGTACCCAAAGGGTGGAAATCTTGCACATTAACAACACAAACCTTTAGGGTCTGGGTGAGCGCTGCATGACCGCCCTTCGCCAGCTCGGGACAGGGCGCGGGGCACCACTCGCCTCTCACCCCTCACGATTCTCTATTCTCTTTTTTCTCCCTCCTTCCTGAACTGCAAACAATAATGGTGGAAGGTGTTGCTCACCCAGGCGTTGCCCAGTCCGTAAGGCGCCAGGCGCTGGTTATCTTGCGCCCAAATCTTTTCGTCTTTGAGTGAATATATTTCGCATAGCCGCTTTGCCAGGTCCCATGCCAGGGGGTAGATTTTGCCTTTTTTCTTGACGTTCTTGACGATAATGGTCAGGTAGGCGTTATCCACCAAAAATGGTTTTAGGGCGATGAAGATGCCTGCCAGCTTCTCGATAAATTCATCGTAATCATGAATATTGCCCAGGTCATTTGGGTCATCCGAATAGAAGACGTCCATTTCCGCCGACTCACGACGGGCTTTTTGGGTTTGGGCGCCGGAGGCGTGCAGCATATCCCAATAGGGAGGCGAGGTGAGTACGTAGTTAACAGGCGGGATGGGATGAGCCGCAAGAAGGTTGATGATTTCTAATGCGTTGCCGGGGATGATTTCGGCGGTGAAGGAATCGGCGGATAATCCCAAAGCCGATTTTTCTTCCGCCACCACCTGGCGGGCGATCTCGGCATAAGCCGGGTTCAGCTCCACGCCGTAGCAATGCCTGCCGCTGCGCAAGGCTGCCACCAGGGTGCTGCCGGTGCCTGCCAGGGGGTCAAACACCACCTGTCCCTTTTTGGTGAAAAACTCGATGAATTCCTGCGCCAGGGTTTCCGGGAATTTGGCCGGGTGGCGTAGTACGTACTTACGGCGCGGTGGTGGATTATGGATGAACCACGATTTTTGGAATTTCAGCCATTCCTTGGGGGCTAGATCATTCAGGCGGTTGTTAAAGGGTCTCTTGGGCATGGCGATCAGGGGGTCACTTCATACACCACCAGGCTGGAGAAGCTTACCGTGATGGCGCTGTTTTTCGAGGAGCGGGCGAACAACCCCAGGCTGCCTTGTGAGATAGCGGGGTCGTTGACCGAGAATTGGTATTCACCGTTGACGAAAAAATGCATTTCTTTCCCTCTGACCCACACAGCTAAATGGGATTGACTGGGGGCGCCGGGAGGTACCGCGCCGCTATATGTTTTGGGGTAGGGGGAGGAAGCCTTACCGGCAATATAGCGGTCCAGGCGCACTGCCCCACCGCACGATAAAGAGAAACGATAAAAATCTAAAGCGTCTGTCACACGGAATAATAAACCATATTCATCTTCGTCCCAGCAAATACTGGGGCTGGCGGTGATTTCGGCGTAGAAATTTGTCAGCACGGGACTATCCCGCAGGCTGTATAAATAAATATCCGGTTGGGAAATTGCCAGGGTGATTTCCCGTTGACCAAGAGCCACACTGCTGCTGCCGGAAGCCGCCAAGGCCCATAAGGCCGGTTTGGTAAAGTCATCTTCAAAGATGATACCGCCAATGCTGGGGCGCACGTCCACTGTGGGGGTAATTGCCTGGGTGGGTACCAGGGTGCTGGTGGCGGTGGGGGGAAACCATACGATGGTAGGGGTGGTGGTTTCGCCGGGCAAAGATAGCGGGGTGGAGGTGGGGGGGATAGCGGTAGGAATGATGGTAGGGATTGCCGTGCAGGCGCTTATAGCGCCTGCTGCCAGGCCTATGCATAAGATTAAAAGATAGTGCTCAACTAGTGGTCTACCAGACATAATTTTTCGATTTACTAACCCCAACCCCCTGCCCGCTAGCGGGGAGGGGGAAAAGGGGGTGGGGTTGATTTTTTTATTCAAAACTAGTAATTAGACTCATACTCGATAGAGTGCTATTTTCCCCATATCATCCTAATTGGATGACCTGGTCGCGTTCTGGCCCAACCGAAACCAGATTTACTTTTACATTTGATAAGTCTTCGATACGGCGAATGTATGCCTGCGCTTGATGGGGTAAATCATCCCAGGAGCGAGCCTGCCACAAGTTTTCTTCCCAGCCTGGCATTTCTTCGTACACCGGGGTAAACGACGCCAGATCGGTGATGCCGAAGGGAAGATTGGTGTATGTATTTTTATCGGAACGATAAGCCGTGCAAATTTTCAGCGTGGGTATTCCACTGAGTACATCTAATTTGGTGATGGCCAGTTCGGTCAAGCCGTTGATGCGATGAGCATAGCGCAGCAGCACCATGTCTAACCAACCCACTCGCCGCGGTCTGCCGGTGGTGGTACCATATTCATCCCAGGGATTCTCACCGGTGCCGCGTAGTTGCAAGGCAACATCCCCATCCAACTCGGTGGGGAAAGGTCCTGAACCGACCCGGGTTTGGAAGGCTTTTACGACGCCATAAACCCGATCCACACAATTGACGCCCAAACCTAAACCGACCAACGCTCCCGGTGCGGTTGGATGAGAACTGGTTACGAAAGGATAGGTGCCATGGTTCAGATCGAGGAGTGTGCCTTGAGCGCCTTCTGCTAATACGGAATGCCCGCTGTTAATGGCATCTGTCAATAAAAGGGAGACATCTTGAATATAGGGGACAATTTTACGTGCGTATTCAACAAATTCATTCGCCACGGCGTAAGCGTCTAAGGGTTCTGCCCCGTAGAGTTTCGTCAAACGAGCATTCGTGGTTTCGATGTGGTGTACCATTTTGGGGGCGAATGTGTCGACATTGAGCATGTCGCTAAGACGTAACCCGGAGCGGGCAACTTTGTCGGTGTAAGCTGGTCCGATACCGCGGAGCGTGGTGCCTAATTTTCCTTTACCCTTGGCATTTTCAATTGCCTGATCCAGGGCGAGATGAGCGGGTGTTATCAGGTGCGCGGCATATGATATCAACAAACGTTTTGGATTAACAAAAATTCCCGCGGCGCGTAGTGATTCCATTTCCGAGAGAAGAACTACCGGATTGATCACCACACCATTGCCGATCACACCGATGGTATGGGGGTGGATCATCCCGGAGGGCAGCAAATGCAGCTTGAACGTTTGCTGAGCAACATTGACGGTATGTCCGGCGTTATCACCGCCATTGTATCGGGCGACTATGTTCGCCTGTTTTGATAAAAGATCCACAATTCTGCCTTTGCCTTCGTCTCCCCATTGGGCACCAATAATAATATTCAACGGCATACACGCCTCCTTTCCCTGGTTTTGTATCATTCCAGGGATGATGAATTTCCATAAGGTGTTGTACAATTAGATCAGGCGAATGTCCATTATGTATAGGCAGACGAAAATCAGCACACCTGACCCAACTTTTAATTCTAGCATATTATCGAATGTTTTGCGAAACCTGAGTTATTAAGGAGAAAAAATGCGGAAAAAGACCACTCTGATCACCGGTGCATCGGGAGAAATCGGTGACGCTCTGATACAAAAATTGTTGAAAGAGGGCAAAACAAATCTGGTGACATTAGACATCCGGCCTTTAGCTCCGGAGATTAGCCGGCAAATCACCCATGTTCAAGGGGATATCTGTGACCAGTCTCTTCTGGCAAGGATCGTCAGTGAATATGAGATCGATGCTATATACCACCTGGCGGCTTTGCTTTCCACGCGGGCAGAATTCACCCCAGAAGCGGCGCATAAGGTAAATGTGGAGGGGACACTCGTTTTATTGAATATCGCTTCCGATCAATCTCAATGGCAGGGTAAACCCGTTAAGTTTATTTTCCCCAGTTCGATTGCGATCTATGGGCTGCCTGATCTGACGGAGAAAGCGAATTTCCTTCACGTGCGTGAATGGGAATGGAATAATCCGCGCACGATGTATGGCAGCAATAAACTATATTGCGAAATGTTGGGCATATATTTCAGTGAGTATTTCCGCCAACTGGCAAGCGACCGCCCGGTGATGTTGGATTTTCGCAGCGTCCGTTTTCCGGGATTGATTAGTGCGTTTACAGTGCCAAGCGGCGGCACCAGCGATTTTGGCCCCGAGATGCTGCATGCGGCAGCTAAAGGGGAACCGTATGCCTGTTTTGTGCGTGAAGATTCCCGAATTCCCTTCATGGCTATGCCAGACGCGGTGAAAGCTCTGGTCGATATCGCGGCTGCGCCGCGGAGTGCACTCTCCCGGCGTGTATACAATGTGACCAGTTTTAGTTTAAGCGCCGGGGAATTTCGCCAATGGGTTTTAAAATATTTCCCTCAAGCCGAAATTTCGTTTGAACCAGATATCAAACGCAATGATATTGTGGATAGCTGGCCGGCAGATTTGGATGATAGGATTGCGCGAAAAGATTGGGGTTGGAACCCCGATTTCGATATCACGCGTTCCTTTGAAGAATATCTGGTGCCTAATATTAAAATGCGCTATCAGAAGTAATATGAATAGTATGAAGATGATAGGTTTTCAGGTGTGAAAAACCATCAATACCTGATACCTGACTATTAAATCATTGAAACCATATGACACCCTCTAATAACCCCGGATTAATCGTTCTTTTTGGTTCTGGTGAAACATCTGCCAGCGGGCGAAAGATATTCGACCATGTGATGCGGTCTTTGCCAGCCTCGCCGGCGGTATCATTGCTGGAAACGCCAGCTGGTTTTGAATTGAATTCAGCACAGGTGATCGGCAGGGTAGGGGAATTCCTTCGGAAACGGCTGCAGAATTACAATCCGCAAATAAACATCGTCCCGGCTCGAAAGCGCGGCACGCCGTTTTCGCCGGATGACCCCAAGCTTGTCCAACCATTGTTGTCGGCAGATATGATTTTCATGGGGCCTGGCAGCCCAACCTATGCGGTGAAACAATTATATAAGAGTCTCACCTGGGATTATCTCTTGGCGAGGCATGATTTAGGCGCTACGCTTGCTCTGGCAAGCGCCGCGACGGTTGCCTTCGGTGCGTATTGTTTACCGGTGTATGAAATCTATAAGGTGGGTGAAGAGCCGCATTGGATTATGGGATTGGATTTTTTCAACCGCTATGGGCTATCTTTAACCTTTATGCCGCATTGGAATAATAATGATGGCGGGCAGGAATTGGATACCCGATATTGTTTTATGGGTGCGTTGCGCTTTGGTCCATTGTTTAAAATGCTTCCGCCTGAAACAAGCATCATTGGTTTAGATGAAAAAACCGGATTGGTTATCGATCTGGGATCGGGGGACTGTGAGGTGGTCGGCTTGGGAAGCGTGACAATTATCTATGAAAAAGGAGAAGCTGATTTCGAAGGTCAAACTAAAGAGAAAAGATTTGCAAACACGGACTTATTCAAAAATAAAAGTATCCGGCAATTCGATCATGGACAGTCCTTTTCACTTGTGAGCTTTAAATCGTTTCGTCATCCCGCTGCAGGAGATGGTATACCCGATGATATTTGGGACCTGGCAATTTGTACTCAAAACAATATGAAAAGAGAGAAAGAAAAATCCAAAGAAGAATTGCTTCCTCCCACAGATATACTTGAATTGGTAAACCAACGTGAAATGGCGAGACAAGACAAGGACTGGAAGGCAGCCGACAGGTTAAGGGAGCAAATTCACGCCCGTGGATGGGTGATTTTTGATACTCCGCAAGGGCCAATGGTTGAAGCGATAGCAAATCAACATATCTGATTTGCGCAATTGTACAATTAATAGTCCTTTTATGAGAACAACGGGAATTTTGATAATTGTAATTTTTCGATTGAATTTCAAAAACTGAAAGCTGAGAACAGATAGCTGACAGCTTTGTTTCTGAAATAAATTTCCAGGAGAATTTAACAAATGACTGACAAACTCACGGTAGGGTATATTGGTTTGGGGATCATGGGAAAATCCATGGCGCGTAATGTGTTAAAAGCAGGATTTCCGCTGGTAGTACACAACCGCAGCCAAGCTGCGGTTGAAGAGTTGGTGGGGGAAGGCGCCAGACGGGCAAACTCACCGGCAGAAGTAGCGGCTCAGGTGGATGTCGTTTTAACTAATCTACCGGATACACCGGATGTTGAATTGGTGACTTTGGGTCAGAATGGTATCATCGAGACAGCCCATAAAGGATTGGTTTTCGTCGATAATTCCACCATCAAACCGGCAGCGTCACGCAAGATAGCTGAAGCGCTCGGTGAAAAAGGCGTTTTGAGTTTGGATGCACCGGTTAGCGGAGGTGATATTGGCGCACAACAGGGTACACTCACCATCATGGTGGGAGGTCCGGGACAGGCATTAGAAAAAGTAATGCCGGTGTTACAAGCCATGGGAAAAACCATTACCCATGTGGGGGAATCGGGCGCCGGACAGATTGCCAAAGCCTGTAACCAAATTATGGTCGCTGCGCAAATGGTTGCCATGGGTGAACTCTTGATTTTTGCCCAAAAATCCGGCGCTGACGCACAAAAAGTGATCGATGCCATCCGCGGAGGAGCAGCTCAGTGTTGGACATTGGATGTAAAACCTCCCCGACTCTTCGCCGGGAATCGTGCGCCGGGGTTTAAAGCCTATATGCAAGCCAAAGATTTGAATATTGTCATAGAGACCGCCTGTCAATATGGCATCCCCTTGCCATCGGCTGCTGTTGATAGCCAGCTTTATAATGCGATGTTAGAGACCGGCATGAAAGAACTGGACAATTCAGCCGTTATCGGTATTATCGAATCCCTGGCCGGAACAAGGTTGAACATTGATTGATATGGGTTGGGATAATCTGAGATGACGAACAAAAATGACCGCATGAAAATTCTCCCCATAGTCATAACGTGGGCTTCTGTGAAAGATTATTTATTGATTGGCTTGGGGACATTTCTTCAGGCATTATCGCTGCGTATATTTTTAGTGCCCGCACAGCTTGTTGTAGGCGGAGTATCCGGGATTGCCCAAATTGTAAACCATTATAGCGGTTTGCCCATCGGAGTGATGACCCTGCTGGGGAATATCCCGTTATTCATACTTGGATGGCGTCATCTTGGAGGTCCCCGGTTTGCTTTGCGTACCGCTTTTGCTGTAGTAAGTTTTTCATTTTTTACCGATATTTTGATGCTCTTTCTGCCTACGGGTGGGATAACCTCTGATCTACTATTGAACACACTCTACGGGGCGGTCATCAGCGGTATCGGATACGGCATTGTTTATCGCGGGAAGGGGACCAGCGGCGGATCGGATATCCTGGCGCGCATTTTGAACCATTGGCGCGGGATTTCATTATCGCAAAGTTATTTGTTAGTAGATACGCTGGTCATTTTAGCAGCAGGGTTCACTTTCAGTTGGGAAAAGGCTTTATACGCCCTGGTGATGTTATATATTAGCGGATTAGCTGCAGAAACAGCGACTGAGGGTTCTGGTGTTACCCGTACTGTTTTGGTTATCACAGACAAACCCAAGAAAATCGCTGAGGCGATCTTTGAGGTATTGGAACGCGGCGTGACGGAAATCACGGCGCGCGGGGCGTATACGGGCACTCAGCGCACCCTGCTTTATTGTGTAATTAGCCGGTCTGAAGTCACTCAAATTAAAACATTGATCACCGAAATTGATGATACAGCCTTTATCGTGATCGGATATGCCCATGAAGCATTGGGAGAAGGTTTTAAGGAAATCGGAAGGCAGTAATCGGAATTTTTTTCGTTCCTTTTATTGATTTGTTGCAACTTTATAAAAAGACTTGCGTAGATACCTTTAGAGTGACCATTAGATAGATTTTTCGGAATTCTTCAGGAGCAGTACTGTGCAGAACACCGAGGCGGTTTGGCTTGTTCAGGCGCAACAAGGCGACCAGCAAGCATTTACTAATATTGTGGAGGCATATCAAAAGCCGGTATATAACCTATGCTACCGTATGCTGAACAATGCTGAAGACGCCGAGGATGCTGCTCAGGAGACGTTTCTTCGGGCTTATCGATCCTTAAAACAATATGACCATAACCGTCAGTTCTCGACCTGGTTGTTATCTATTGCGGCTCACTATTGTATCGATCAAATCCGTAAAAATCGTATGACCTTGATTTCTTTGGAAGACCAGCCCGATCGAGAAATTCCGGATAAATTACCCGGACCGGAATCTATTTTGAGTAAAAACGAAGTGCAAAATCGTATGCGTTTATTGTTGGAAAAACTCAATCCTACCGACCGCGCAGCGGTCATTATGTATTATTGGTATGATTACTCTTATGAAGAGATTGCTCGATCTTTATCGTTATCCGAAAGCGCAATAAAAAGTCGGCTTCACCGTGCTAGAAAAGAAATGGCTCGCCTTTGGATGTCACAGCAAAGCAAACTCATACCAGCGGAAAGGAAATGCCATGAATCACCAGTTTTTTGAAAATTTACTGCTTTCCGATTCTGAGTTGACTCAGGTTGAGTTGACCATGTTGCAAGAACATCTACAAACTTGTGAAGCATGTCGTCAGTTTTCCAACGCCTTGGAAGACGTTGACCACTTGTTTCACAATACGCCGATTGCCTCACCCGCCGTTGGTTTTACACAGAGATGGCAGGAATCGGTTATACAGGATAATAAAAAGCGGCAGAAAAGGCAAATCTGGTTGATATTGATCGTGGGCGTATGTAGTATCAGTGCATTGTTCGCATTGCTCGGCTTTACGATTTTACCGGTTTTAATTTCGCCAATTGCCGTCCTTTGGGCTGAATTATTCAATCTTGTTACCTGGTTTAGCGCGGTTGAGTGGATTGTTGGCGTTTTATTGACCATGTTCCGAGCAGCCCATTCGGTTGTACCGACCAGTTTGTGGATTGCACTATCATTTGCTTTTATGGGGCTGTGTGCGGTTTGGGTGGTCGCATTTAAACAAGTTACAGCTCCTCGGAGGTTAGTAATATGAAACGATGTTTCGCTATATTGTTATTTATAATACTTGCTACCAGCCTGTTTTTGCCATCCTCTACAGCATTCGCGAAAGGTTTAGCGGAAGGGGAAGTTGTTTTTGGCGGATCGTATCGGTTGGAAAGTGGTCAAACATTGGATGGTGACCTAGTGATCTTTGGGGCGGTAGCCACGCTGGAAGAAGACTCTGTCGTGAATGGCAGCGTTATTTTATTCGGCGCCAACCTGGATATCAGCGGAGAGGTCAATGGTGATGTGGTGGGATTGGGTGGATTGATTTCTCTAAACGAAACAGCCAGGATCCATGGCGATGTACTTTCGATTGGATCGCACATGGATAAATCCAGCGGCGCTCTCGTGATGGGAGCCGTTAACGATATCACTAAAATGCCTTATTCATTTTCATTTCCTGGCGAATTAAATATTCCAAATAGAAATATTGATTTCACTCCAGGATTAAATTTCGCCTGGTATGTGTTGAAAGTTTTCCTCTGGGCTGCTCTAGCTGCGTTGGTGGTGCTTTTCGTCCCACAAGCTTCCGGACGCGTGGCGCAGGCATTTTTACACCAACCTTTAATTGCAGCCGGATTGGGACTCTTAACGGTCATTTTAGCTATCCCTCTGGCATTGGTATTTATCGTTACTATTATATTTGCGCCCATGGGTTTGTTTATATTTTTACTCTTGGGATTATGCTGGGCATTTGGTTTGATTGCCATTGGATTAGAAATCGGAAAACGGTTTGCCGCCCTGATAAACCGCCAGTGGGCTGATCCGATCCTGGCAACTATAGGGACATTTTTCTTGATGTTGGTTATCAATGGGGTCAATGAAATGGTTCCCTGTATAGGATGGATGTTGCCTGCAGCGGTTGGCTTGGTAGGAGTGGGGGCGGTGTTGATGACCCGTTTAGGGACGCAAACTTACCCTCTATTCCCAGAAGCGTATACATCCCCGGCGAAAGCGCCCGCTTATCCATCACAGCCCCATTCGCCGAGACCGGATATATCACCTGAACCAAGCATTGAAAAACCGATCGAGGAAGAATTACCCCCCGAAGATACCAACAACATCAATCCGACATAAACATTGAACGAAGTAGTGTTGATGTGGCAAACAATACAAAAATCAGGCGTTATTATCCCCGCGATCGTTTAGCGCAGTTGGTCGTGGGGATAGTGTTTATACTCAATGTCACATGTGCGATGGCTTTCATTTGCCAACCGCAAAAATATATGGGGGGCTTTGAAATCGATGGGGTACAAGGACGCGTGATGGTGCAGGCGATAGGCATCCTGTTTTTGATGTGGAATGCAACATATCCCCTTGTGATCGATAATCCATCCCGACATAAAGCGCTTTTTGGTGTGATATTGGCGCAGCAAGCCATTGGTGTGTTTGGCGAGAGTTGGTTGATGATTTCGCTTCCTGCAGGGCACGCAGCATTACAGGCAACCGGGTTGCGATTTATTTATTTTGACAGCGCCGGGTTAATCTTTATGGGACTGGCGTTTTATTTCCTTATGAAGAAATAAGTAATTCACTCTGATAGACAATTCCAAATATGATCAACCCCTGACCACAATGGTAGGACATCATTGAATATATTCTGCTTAAATGCATTCCGGGGACATAACGGTTTACAGCAATGATCGAGTCAGAAATGTAAAACAAATATGCCCCCAAACTTACCATGAATGCCGGGAGAAAAAACCAAAATGGATTGGTTAAAGTAAGGGTGGCGAATAAAAGCATGGCGCTGATGGCGATTGTGTAAAATAAGACAGGGATTTTTAGTCGTTTTTTGACGAAATATACTTTTCTGCTGGTTACCAGTATGAATATTCTATATGAAGTAAACGAAATGGCGATAACCAGTAATCCGCCCGCCCAATTAAATTGTGGATTGAAACTAATAAATCCACCAATATAAAATATGTGCGCAAACAGAAAAAACACTAAGCCAGTCATGAATTGCTTACGAGGCAGCATCAAAAATATATCACCCAATAGTGAAAAGCATATCCCCAATGCAAACCAGATAATTCCGCCCGTGAAATGGGTAGCGAGGTATAAAAAAACCAGAAGAACTATCATAACCCCTGGTTTAAATATATATTCCATTCTCTTTATCGATTTAGCGACAGCTATCCAATCCAGAATCGCAACTATCAATAATGCTGCCAGCAAAAAAATGTTCATTTTTGTTTGATATTAATAACCAAATTTCCGCAGGACGCGTTCATCGTTGCGCCAATTTTTGCGTACTTTCACGCGTATGCGCAAATAAACCTTTCGCCCGCTCATCGCTTCAATCTCTTTGCGAGCCATCGAGCCGATTTGTTTGAGCATAGAGCCCTTCTGCCCGATCACAATGGCTTTATGCGATTCCTTTTCCACAAATAATGTCGCTTCAATGTAGGCGCCTTGCTCGTTTCTTTCGATGAATTGATCGATGCGGATGACAATACCATGCGGAATCTCATCTCGAAGCAGGTTTAGAGCCGATTCGCGAATGATATCTGCGGACAGATCACGTTCGAAAAGATCGGTGACCTGGTCTGCCGGGAAATAGGGTGGTGCATCAGGAAGCATTTCAACCAGCTTATCCATGAGTGTGTCGAGATTTTCCTGGCGTGTGATTGAGATGGCGATGGGCTCCATCAATGGCGCCAGGCTGGTGTATTCCTCAATATGGTTATCTAATTGTTCTGCGTTGCACAGGTCTTTTTTATTGATAACCAACACGCCGGGTACGCTTCGTTTTGTCTCGCGGATGATACCCGCCAATTGATGGTCTTCATCGGAAGGCGGCTGGCTGCCATCGACCATAAAAAGGACTACATCACATTCTTGCAGCGATTTTGTAGCTTCCTGCACCATATATTCGCCCAGTTTATAGCGTGGACGGTGTACTCCGGGGGTATCGATGAAAATAATTTGTACGTGAATATCTTTATGAATTGTCGTCAATATACCCAGTTGGTTTTTGCGCGTCGTTTGAGGGCGCGGGGTTACGGCAGCTACTTTTTGATTGAGCAGTATGTTCAATAATGATGATTTACCGACATTGGGTTTACCGACTATAGCGGCAAAACCGGATTTATACTGTGTGTTTTGTTCAATTTCCATAACTTCATTCTAACAAAGATTTCATATATATATAAGATCACATGCAACCCCCTTCTCTTCCAATTTTGGAAGAGAAGGGGGCAAATCTCACAATCAGGCATTATTACCTGATTTCTTCAATGTCTTGAGGTGTAATCCACCCACTATCCGGAAACACCTGAGAGATTTGCGTAATAAATGGAGGAAATGAAGAGAATATCTCTTTGGGGCTTCCCTGTTTTATAATTTTCCCCGTATCCAATATGATAACTCTATCGGCAATTTGGGCGGCAAATTCCACATCATGGGTAATCAATAAGATCGCTTTTCCTTCGCTTTGTTGATCTTTCAATAAATCCTTGAGTCCCTTTTTCGCCGCATAATCCAAGCCGCGAGTAGGTTCGTCTAATAGTATTGCTCCCGGTTGGGTGACCAAGACAGCCCCCAATGCCACTCGCTGCCGTTCTCCGGTGCTTAAATCTCGAGGGTATCGATGCGCTTTTCCCGCCAAGCCTAATTGGAATAAGAGTTTTTGAGGGGAAATGGGAGCATTATCGAGGCGATGGTTTTGGAGTGTAATTTTCAATTCATCTTCAACATGGTCTGCAAAAAGCATCATGTTGGGATCTTGGGGCAGGTACGCAATGGACTTGCAGATCCCTGCCACGGATTTTCGACATATATCTTCTCCATTAAGAAATATCTTGCCTTGTTGTGGTTTGAGCAGCCCTACGATGCAGCGCAACAGAGTCGATTTTCCGGCGCCATTTTCCCCCATCAAAACCACGGTTTCACCCGGCTGAATGTCGAGATTTACATCCAATAACGCCGGAACCCCATTGTATGAAAAACCCAGGTCAGTAACTTGAATAAATGGTGGATTTTTTAATGTTTTCACAGCAGGCTTTGAATCATTATGGGGGTCGATATGGTTTTTCCCGTTAATACTTGCCTGGTTTTCGATACCAATTTTCGAATTTGCGCGATATTCTCGCGCATAGTTACGCGCTTCCTCAACCGACAGCGGAACGGATTCCCACTTCAATTTTTTTGCCATTTCGATTAATGGCACTTCGACACCAATTTTTTGAAATACATCTCTCGGATGTCCCAGGGCTTTCAAAAATCCCTGTTGACCCAGATGGATTACACGGTCTGCATAGGGAATTACGCGCTCTAAACGGTGTTCGGATAAGATGATCGTCAGGTTATTATTTTTATTGAGGTCTTTCAATACTTGCAGAAGATTCTCGGCGGATGCTGGATCAAGCTGAGAGGTAGGCTCATCTAATATCAATATGGACGGCTTTAAAGTTAAAACAGAAGCAATGGCGATTCGTTGTTGTTCTCCACCTGATAGGGATGTGATTGGTCGGCCGCGAAAATTCTCTAACTTCAATAATGATAGTACACTATCCAGGCGCTTTTGGATCTCTTCGGGAGGCAGGGCAAAATTTTCCAGGACAAATGCAATCTCGGCTTCAACCTGGTCCATGACAAACTGGCTTTCAGGGTCCTGGAAAACAAACCCAACCACCTGACACAGCGCTTTGGGAGACTCTTTCACGGGATCGTGCCCGTCGACCATAATTTTCCCGCTTATCATCCCACCGCTAAAATGCGGTACGAGTCCATTTATGCATCTCAGTAGTGTGGATTTCCCCGATCCGGATACACCGGTGACCAAAACCATTTCCCCTCGATTAAGGGTGAAGGATATATTCCGCAGGGCAGGCTTGGATGAATTCGGATAGGTGAAACCGACATTTTGGAAGTTGATCATCTCGATGTTCTCTTTTGATAGAATGCTGGCGCTAGAAAACAAAAAGAAGCACAGCCGATAATCGCATCAAAATCGGGCAAGAGGGCGGTTGGGTAAGGATCATAAGACAGGATTTCCAGGTTGGTAAATGGAAGCGGGACGAAGTAAAGACATAAGGCGCTCAATACTATTCCGGATACCACCCAATCTTGAACATGCCATTCTTCGCGTTTATACACCGATTGCGGGATATTTTTACTGATCCACCAAAACCAAAAAATGATTATGGCTACCCCTGCCAGGGAAATTCCTAAAGCATAATTATTACCGTTGATCAATTGGATTAACCAGCCTGAAACGAAAACCAGCAAACCACTGAAGATAATCAGCCGGCTTTTAAGGCTGGATTGTTGCTGGCTATGCGGGATGAAGCCCCGTGCGGTCATTGCCTCAGCCAAAAGCATCGAACGCTCCAGACTGTCGATCAACAAGGGCATAAAAAGGGAAATATAATCCTTGATGTGATGTAATTGATGGCCGCGGATAGCCTGCGCCTGGCGGATTTCTTCCAGACGACGTTTGATGGCAGGTAAGAAATTAATAGCTATCGAAATGATCAAAGCCAGGGGGTAAAAAGCTTTTGGGATCATTCGAATGATGGTTTTTACACTTAAAGATTGATTGAAGATCGTAAAAGAAAAAAATATACCACTTAAAACGAAACCATTGGTTGCCCCGTAAATGACAGCTTCCAGAGTGACCGAGCCGCTTATGAGTGGAATTTCGCCCGGGATGGTAAAGAATATGGTTGAACCAAAGTGAGAAGTCAGGGCGTTAAATGCCGAGGCGGTGAACACTAGAATAAGAAAAAAGGGAAAAATTGAAAAGGGTACTAAAGTATCTTTTTGATCTTTTTTTGCAAGCCGGGACATTACGCCTAAGGTCAATAGAATTATTAATATATGCAACGGGTTTCGAGTTGCAGATAATGCTGCCAAAATGGTAATCAGCCAAATGATCCAGGTGAATGAATTCATCTGTTCTTTAATCAAGTAAATTGAATTGGTCGGTATTAAATGGCAATTCTTCAACAAGATGTGTAAAGGAAAACCGGTCTTTAAAACGACGCAGGGTTCTTAACACAGGTGCGCCAAATATTGAAATAAAAATCACATTTCCAAGTGAACGACCCAGATCCCAGGCAAAAGAAGTGATCATGTAGTAGGTTGCGTAGCGAGCGAGGGTGTCATTGGCGCTGATCCCTGGAGACCAATATTGGTCGCTGGGACCGGCGATAAATGGCCACGCCCACAGATTCATGATAGCTCCATAAAACAAGCCCCAGAAGGCGCCAAAGATAGCCAGGGAAATCACCTCGATAGTCCCATTTGATTTATTAAAAATCTTTTGCAAACCATTAATGAAGACTTTCATCAATGGGGTGCTCATGCCAACCCATCCTGCGGTGAACATTTGTCCGGGAAGCCATGGTCCAACTCCGCCAGTGATCAGAGACGAAACGATCAAGGTTAAAGCCCCCATGAGAAACCCAAAATGCCCTCCGAAGACATATCCTACCATGATGATCAAAAAGAATATGGGACTGAATCCCCCTGGCCCCGGGATGGCCACTTCAAGGAAACGTAAAGAAGCGTTTATGGCGACCAGCATTCCCATCAGGGCGATAATGCGCGTATTAACGGCTTGCGTTTGAATTTCATAAACGATAACAAACACGCATAAACTCAATGCAACAGTAACCATCCAGGGCATTTCATTGGTGCGAATTTGACTATATCCCAGGCTTTGCTTTATTCCGGGTGTAAAGAAGGGTTGCATAAACGCAAATATACCTAACCCTGTACACAGGGTGTAAAGCGCCCATTTTGAAATTGTATTTAAAATAGTCTTATACACTATGTTCGCTTTTTCAATACCCAGGCTCCGACAGAAGCCAAAAATAGCAATAAAATCAACACAGCCATGAATTTGAACATTCCCTGATTTTCAGAAGCAGCCGGAGGAGGGATTTCCGTGGGAGATGGGAGAACGGTAGGAGGAATAAAATTCTCCATCGTTTCTTTAAGGCAATTCTCGGTCTTTTTTGCCTGCCGGGTTGCCTTTGCGTGCGCCGCTTTGATTTTCTCCGTGGGTGTGATGGTGGGAGTTACGCTGTCCACGATTTCAACAATTAGCGTGGCGCCTTGGATTTCGATGGGTGTATCGGGCGTGAATGTAGCTGATAAAACCGCTGATGTTGAAGCTGGCGTGAAACTGGGGGAAGGGGTGGCTGAACTGGATGAACTGGATGAAGAAGTATCGAAATATATAGTGTACGGTGTGCTGTTTTCGTTGGATACTTCAGTTGTAACATTGGTTGTTTCGGTGGGTTGTACAGTAGTCGTTGTGGGGATTGGTGTATCACTCGCCGTGGGTGTTACAGTAGCCGAAATGCATATATCATCGAAGCTGTAAATTTGAGTGGGGGGGTCCCCCTCGCCCCACCGCCACCCTTCAACAGCGCCATTCTGTACATTGTAAAGGCTGGCGCCCAATTGAGAATAACTCCAATTGTTACCGGCCATATGCCAGTACGACCAGTAAGTGGGCGGGAATTGACACCAGCAATTATCCTCGCCGCACCCTACATCGCCAATTTTACACATGGCAGCCCCCATCGAGCTGAAGTCAGCCAATACCGTTAACCCGGATTGTTGTAAAACTTCATAGCCGTTTATTGAATCACCGGAAAACGAGATGCATTTGGTAACGATGTTCGAGTCATCAAATTGAACGACCAATCCAATATGATTTTGGTCATCAGCGTGGGCGGGGATGATAATCCAATAACAAAGGGCTAAGGACAAAATCATTAGAAACGGAGGTTTTAAAAAATTCATGGTTTTGGTTGGGTATTCGGATTACTCGGGATCGGTTAACAATAAAAGGGGCAGATAGCTCGATAATATTTGAGTATTCGTTGCCTTTGTGTAGGCATTATGTAACAAGGCAGGGATAGCTTGTTGAGTAGCTAATATATTTACTCCAAATCCCGATTGCCATTCAAAGCTTCCATCCGGTAGTTGTAAACTCATCAGAAAGTCAAATGGATCGCCGCCTGACTCAACCCAGGGAAAAGCGCAAGGGTCTTGTTCCGCGGCGATGATGGCTTGAATAACATAAGCAGTCGAATTAGCATCGCTATCTGTACCCCATGGTGAAATTGGGTCATAAGGGAAACCGCCATCGGTATTTTGAGTCGATTTCAAGTAGTTCAAGCCACGAATAACCGGTGGTGATATGATTGATTCTCCGCTGGCGATGAGCGCTTGAATGGACATAGCAGTGGAATTGGTATCTGATCCCCAACCCGGATACCACTCGAAACTGCCATCCGATTTTTGCAGGCTTTTAAGATAGGATACTGCTTTATCGGGGATAGTCTCTCCGAGCATACTCACACCTAACATTGCCCAGCTCTGGTATCCGGCGCCTTCTGCATAGATACCAGTGGTTGCACTGTAATAATCTGATGGGGTTAGCGTGCCAGAGGGAGAAGTATAGCTTGCTAAGATTGAGCTAATCGCCAGTTTGCCGGCTTCGGGAGCACCATCGCCTGAATAATCAACGCTATTGGGCAGTAAAAAATCTTCCAGAGAAGATGGATTTCCCGGTTTTTGCCAATTGGCGGCAGTAAGTTTGTTCGAGCCAATAGACAGCAAGGTTTCGACTGAACTGCTTGTGCCGGTATACCCGCCATCTGAATTTTGTATAGTCAATAGATAATCTAATGCGTCATTGGCTGCCATCAAGTGGGTGGCGGTTGGGATGCTTGCAGATCCCCATTCTCCCCATTTCCAGCCTTCCACGGCGCCATCGCTCAGGGTGGATGAATCGGCTCCAACCATATAATCTTGCCAGGCGCTGCCATCCCAGTAGCTATAGCCCCAATAGGCGGTATCACAAAAACAGTCGTCTGACGGGCAGCCAACTCCGTCGATGGCGCATACCAATACGCTGGAACCAGACGTAGTGGTGACAACCTGCGCACCAACCAGCTCAAGCGCCTGCAATCCATTGATGGTAGATGAAAACGTGATTTCTCTGATATATCTTTGACTGGGGTCGGATTGGATTATTACATATCCCTGGTTATCATCAGCAGCGTAAGAGGCATTCTTTATAGTTGCCACAAGGAACAGCGTTAGAACCAGAGCAAAAATGATCGAAAAGAAAGGCATAGATTTCTTCATGTACACATCTCCTATTTTCTATGTTGGATAAAAAAAAAGCGGTTTTCGCTAAGAAAACCGCCTTAATAAACAAAACCCGCCCAAATGGGCGGGAGGCTATTATCAAGGTTTCGGATACGATTTACTGATGGAGAACTATCCGAAATCCCGGCCTCCCTGACCGCGAAGGAGTAACGAGAAAGATAAAGGTGGGAATTCGGACTTCAGTATTGCTACTGTTACCGTTGCGGGACAGTGCCGGACTTCTTATTGAAATAAGTCACCGGCTTTCCCCTTTACACGCTGCGCATCCGGGCGTATAGCGATCCAATATCTCAAATATTTAACTGTATGAATGATATTATTCCAGAAGAATGATTTCGTCAAGGCGAAATGAAAATTTTAAGTTTGAATGAAGAAAATTGTCGCTTGTGGGAAATCATTTTAAATCATATTGACCGTAAGAATTATTGAAGGTATAATTGTCCTTCGTTTAATGGGTCTCGAATATCCTCCGTGGTGCAAGAATCTGAATGATAGATTGGATGATTACCACAACTAATTCAACGGGTGGTTATTCACCATCTTATACCACGTGTTAAACAATCCTGCCCGAAGTTATCAATCACAGGAGTTTCTCTATGGCATCTAAATTGCCGCGAAAATCATATGCTCGAATCGATGTGAAGCTTTTATTACCGGAATTAATTGAAGTCCAATTAGATTCATTTCAACGTCTAAAAAAGGAAGGGCTTGGCGATCTTTTTGACGAAATTTCTCCCATCGAATCTTACAACAAAGGAATGAAACTACATTTCCCCAGTCGCAATCCTGAAATGAAAGACTGGAAGTTAACTTATTGGTTTGGGGATCCGAAACATTCTATGGAAGAATGCGTGGAACGCGATCTCACGTATGCTTCTCCCCTATACGTCTCTGTATTACTGGAAGGGGCAGATATCTCCGACCCAATCAAACAAGATATATTCTTGGGCGATTTTCCGGAGATGACTGAAAAGGGTACTTTCATTATTAACGGAACCGAAAGAGTCGTTGTCTCCCAATTGATCCGCTCGCCCGGTGTTTATTTTGAAGCACTTACCGATCGTTCTACGGGTCGTAAATTAGCGATGGCGAAATTAATCCCCGATCGCGGCGCCTGGATGGAATTTGAAACCCGTAAGAGCGATTATTTGACTTTACGATTCAATCGCAAACGAACGGTGCCAATTACTATCTTCTTACGGGCTCTGGCAGCCGTGGATGATGGAACTGAAGATTCCCCGCTTAACGAAGGCACCGATGAAGAAATCATGAACATATTTTGTGATGTGGACAATAACCCAGACCGTATGTTCATTGCCTCCACGTTCCGTCAGGAACCCGAATGGGAAATTCCTACAGGGATGACCGTTGCTCAGGTGGCGCTATTAGAGTTTTTCAAGCGTATGCGCCCCGGAGACCCGGCAACCTTGGATAACGCCAAAGATTTCCTGGAAGAACAGCTTTTTGATCAACGCCATTATGACCTGGAACGGGTGGGGCGTTATAAATTAAACCAGAAATTGGAATTGCACGATCGGGTTCCAATTACTCGAAGAACCGTAACAAAATGGGATATTATCCGTTTAGTGCGGCGCATGATCATGATCAACAATGAAACTCAAGCGCCCGATGACATAGATCACCTGGGTAACCGTAGAGCCAAAACTGTGGGTGAATTGATCCAGAATAAATTACGCATAGGGTTACGCCGGATGGAGCGGGTTATCAAAGAGAGAATGTCCATCCGCGACCAGGATCAACTCTCTCCCATTACATTGATCAATATCCGACCGGTTGTGGCCGCCTTGCGAGAATTCTTTGGTTCCAGCCAGCTTTCCCAATTCATGGATCAAACCAACCCGTTGGCTGAATTACGCCATAAACGGACATTGTCGGCGCTGGGTCCGGGTGGTTTAAGAAGAGAGCGGGCGGGGTTCGATGTGCGCGATGTTCACCACTCGCACTATGGGCGAATCTGTCCCATCGAAACCCCTGAAGGTCCGAATATTGGGTTAATCGGACGGCTGGCATCTTTTGCTAAAGTGAATGAATATGGATTTATCGAAACCCCTTATCGCCGGGTTCGCCGCTCGTTACCTCATGATGACCCGAAGCTGATTGGCCGAGCACTGCGTGAGAATATTACAGATCCAAAAACCGGCGAGGTGATTGCCCAGGAAGGTGACCGTATCGACGAGAAAATGGCGAAGGCAATCAAGAAAGCCAAAAAGGGTGATATTTTAGTTGTACCCTTCGTCACCGACGATATGGAATATCTTTCGGCAGATGTGGAAGATAAGTTCAGGATTGCGCAGGCGAATGCGCCATTAACAGAGCACGCGGAATTTTTGCGCCGGCGCGTTTCTTCCCGTTACCTGACCGGATTCATTTTCTCTCCGCCTGTGGATATCGATTATATGGATGTTGCCCCCCACCAAATCGTGGGGATTAGTGCGGCATTAATTCCATTTTTGGAGCACGATGATGCCAACCGTGCATTAATGGGATCTAATATGCAAGCGCAGGCAGTACCTCTCTTGCGTCCCGATATCCCCCAGGTTTCAACAGGCATGGAAAATGATGCGGCTATGGATTCGGGTCAGGTGATCATTGCCGAAGAAGATGGCGAAGTGATCTCCGTCACCGGAAGCATGATCGGCGTGCGTACGAATGAAGGAAAAGTGCATAATTACGCGTTGAGGAAATATCAACGTTCTAATCAAAGTACCTGCATCGATCAACGCCCGGCAATAGTCAAGGGTCAGGTCATCAAGAAAGGCGATGTAATTGCCGATTCTTCATCGACCGAAAGCGGTCAATTAGCGCTGGGGCAGAACGTAGTCGTTGCGTTCATATCTTGGGAGGGCGGTAATTACGAAGACGCCATTTTGATCTCCGAGCGCCTGGTACAAGACGATATGTTCACATCGGTGCATATTGAGAAATACGAGGTTGAGTCACGCGACACCCGTTTGGGGCCTGAAGAAATCACCCGGGATATTCCAAATGTAGGTGAAGACGCTATAAAAGACCTGGATGAGAGGGGTATTATCCGTGTGGGCGCTGAAGTGGGACCGAATGAAATCCTGGTTGGGAAAATTTCTCCCAAAGGTGAAAAAGAACTCACTCCCGAAGAACGTCTGCTGCGGGCTATCTTTGGCGAGAAATCGCGCGATGTTAAAGACACCTCCTTACGTATGCCACACGGCGAGCGAGGCAAAGTGGTGGAAGTGAAAGTGTTCACCCGGGATGATAACGCCGATCTTTCTGCCGGTGTGGATATGATGGTGCGTGTCTCGGTGGCGCAGAAGCGGAAAATTACCGCCGGGGACAAGATGGCAGGGCGGCACGGGAATAAGGGCGTCGTCTCGCGGGTTGTCCCGGTGGAAGATATGCCCATGCTTGAAGATGGTACACCGGTGGATATTATCTTGAATCCATTGGGCGTACCTGGTCGTATGAACATCGGTCAAGTCATGGAAACACATCTGGGATGGGCAGCCAGCCGCCTGGGATTCCAGGCGCTATCACCTGTGTTCGACGGCGCCAACGAGTTTGAAATTGAAGCAGAACTTGCTCGCGCCTGGATGATGGATAGGGCATGGATTGAAACGGGCGAAGAAGCCTGGAATTGGTTGAAACAAGATGAGTATGACCCGCAAACCATCCAAGATGACGATGAAGTACGACGGTTATATATGGAAGCCTGGTTGGGTGAGCGTGGTTATGATGTTTATCAAATCATCTCGGATTATCATTATGCCAGGAGGTCTGTGCTAAGCGAATGGCTGCGCGATCATGGCTACGACCCAATAAAAATCTTGGATTTTGGCGATGAAAAACATTCAGTTAAGGATGATCAGGAAATCGACCAGGCGGCAATAAACACATGCCTTCGCTTGTGGCTGAAAACCGTGGGAGAAGATGGCAAAGATATATTGGATGAAGCCCTGCGTGAAAAGACGGGTGAAATCACAAAGAAAACATATAATCCCACCCCAATATTAGGCAAACAAATGATCCGCGATGGAAAAACTGGTGAGGTATACGACCAGCCGGTAACAGTGGGTGTGATGACGATGCTTAAATTACACCACCTGGTGGAAGATAAAGTTCACGCCCGTTCTACGGGACCATACAGCCTGGTTTCACAACAACCGTTAGGCGGCAAGGCGCAATTTGGTGGTCAACGGTTTGGCGAGATGGAAGTGTGGGCGCTGGAAGCTTATGGCGCCGCATACACGCTTCAAGAAATGCTCACCGTTAAATCCGATGACGTGCAAGGGCGTGTAAAGACTTACGAAGCGATTGTTAAAGGTGAAGCTATCGAAGAGCCGTCTATTCCGGCTTCCTTCCGTGTATTGGTAAAGGAATTGCAAAGCCTTGGATTGGCCGTAGAAGCGGTTACCGATACCGGTGAATTGATAAAATTTGGTAAAGATGAAGAACGTGCCCGACCACCCAAACTGGCAACCGGACTGTTGGGATTGGGTGAAGATTTTTAGAAATATTAAAGAAAGATGAATTAATCTTGACGCTTAAATTTCTGCATGGTAAAATCGCTTCTCGTTGCCCACGTTTTCGGAATCTAAATGTTCATATTGGGCGATAAAATATTGGAATTGAGTGAGGCCATCAGGAAGGTGGATGGCCTCCCTTGATGGATATCGATAGAAAATTATTATTCATAAGTAAGTTTGGAGGCAAAGGTGCCGACGATTAATCAACTGGTCCGTAAGGGCCGTAAATCAAAGAAGCTCAAAAGTAAAGCGCCAGCTCTACTCTATACATTTAATACGATGAAACAACGACGCGTCCGCCAGGATAAAGGCGCGCCGCAAAAGCGTGGCGTTTGTACGGTTGTGCGTACGATGACCCCTAAGAAGCCGAATTCGGCGCTACGAAAAATTGCCCGCGTTCGACTGACCAACTATATCGAAGTCACGGCATATATTCCCGGTGAAGGGCACACATTGCAGGAGCACTCGGTAGTATTAGTGCGCGGTGGTCGTGTGAAAGACCTTCCGGGCGTGCGTTATCATATTGTGCGTGGATCTTTGGATACTGGTGGCGTTAATGACCGTCATCAGGGTCGATCCAAATACGGGTCTAAAAAACCTAAAGACAATAAATAAACAGCAAAAAAAGATCGCCGGTGAAACAGAAAGCAACCGGCGATTCTAACCCATTTGATAAGAATGATCATTGAGAGATAATATTGTGAGGTCGTATGGCTCGACGAAATAGACCAGAAAAATTCGAAATTCCACCCGATGTACGTTATAACAGCGTTCATGTACAATCTTTCATAAACAGAGTGATGGAAAGAGGCAAAAAGAGCACAGCTGCCCGGCTTGTATATGATGCGATCGATTTGATTGGTGAACGCACCAAGAAAGATCCAATGGAAGTATTTGAGCAGGCAATAAAGAATGTGTCACCTGTCATGGAAGTAAAACCCCGAAGAGTGGGCGGCGCAACGTATCAAGTACCGATGGAAGTACCCGCACCTCGTCGGTTTGCTCTGGCAACTCGCTGGATTTTACAAGCCACTGTAGCGAGATCTGGCAAATCATTTTCTGAAAAATTGGCAGATGAACTCATGGATGCCGCCAATAATGCCGGCGCAGCGATTCGTAAACGTGAAGAAACCCATAAAATGGCTGAAGCCAACCGGGCTTTTTCGCATTATCGTGTATAGGTCATATATCGCTAAGTTTTTTCTGCCTTGATTTTACACGCCACCAGGATTATTAAATGTCTCGTAAACATCCGTTGGAATTGTATCGGAATATTGGAATTATCGCTCATATTGATGCGGGAAAAACCACCACAACTGAGCGTATACTTTTCTATACCGGAAAAACGCACCGAATCGGATCCGTGGACGATGGAACCACTGTTACGGATTGGATGGCGCAAGAACGTGAACGGGGCATTACTATTGTCTCTGCAGCCGTTTCTGCAGAGTGGAATGGTTACCAAATTAATATCATCGACACGCCAGGACATATCGATTTTACAGCGGAGGTTCAGCGTTCCCTGCGTGTTTTAGATGGCGGTATCGTGGTTTTCGATGCTGTTCAGGGTGTTGAACCACAAAGTGAAACAGTATGGCGACAGGCAGATCGCTACAATGTCCCTCGGATTTGTTTTGTAAACAAAATGGATCGCGTGGGCGCTTCGTATGAGCGTACGATCGAGACAATTCGAGATCGATTAGGCGCAAATCCGATTGCCATGCAGTTACCAATTGGCTCAGAAGTAAGTTTTAAAGGTGTTGTCAACCTTATTGAGATGCAAGCGGTTATCTGGGACGATTCTCTAGGATTAGATAGGCATGTCGTTCCCGTACCAGAAGAACTTTCTATAACAGCTGCCAAAATGCGCGAGCAATTGGTAGAGCAAATTGCGGACCTTGATGATGATCTAACTATAAAATTTTTAGATGGTTCTCTGATCTCCAATGATGAACTGAAAATGGCATTACGCAAAGGTGTTATCAATGGAAAAATTACGCCGGTGTTTTGCGGAACGTCGCTAAGAAACAAATGTGTGCAGCCTTTGCTGGATGCTGTAGTAGATTATTTACCCTCACCGATGGATATTCCGCCGGTGGTAGCTACAAATCCTAGAAATAACGAGGAGATCATCCGTGAGGCACACGATGATGCGCCAATGAGTGCCCTGGTCTTTAAAATAGTGACCGATCCATATGTAGGACGGCTGGCATATATCCGGGTATACTCCGGGAAACTGGTTCAAGGCAGTACGGTGTACAATTCTGCCAAGGAACAACGCGAGCGAATTGGCCGCCTTTTACGGATGTACGCTGATCGGCGTGAAGATATCACTGAAATCTATGCAGGTGATATTGGTGCCGTATTGGGTTTAAAAGGATCTTTCACCGGTGATACGTTGTGTGATCCTTCAAATCAAGTCATTTTAGAGGATATTACCTTTCCCGAACCTGTTATCTCGGTATCTATCGAACCTAAAACAGTTGCCGACCAAGATAAAATGAATGAAGCATTGAGGAAACTATCGGAAGAAGATCCAACATTCCGGGTAAAAACCGATAAAGAAACCGGACAAACCCTGATATCTGGCATGGGTGAGCTTCATCTGGAAGTACTGGTAGACCGAATGCTGCGTGAGTATCATGTACAAGCCAGGGTGGGTAAACCTCAGGTATCATATCGAGAATCGATCACTCGCCCGGTAGAAAAAGCGGAATATCGCTATGTGAAACAAACGGGGGGACGAGGGCATTATGGCCATGTGGTATTAGAACTGGAACCGGGTGAACCTGGCAGCGGAATATTATTCAGCAATCGAATTGTTGGAGGCGTGATCCCATCTGGTTATATTCCCGCCGTTGAAAAAGGCGTCAGAGAGGCCGCTGAAGGCGGCGTGATTTCTGGCTTTCCGGTTACCGATGTGAATATTGTTTTATATGACGGCTCTTTCCATGAGGTCGACTCGAACGAAATGGCGTTCAAAATGGCAGCCTCCATGGCATTCAAAGAAGGTGTACAAAAAGCCATGCCGGTATTACAAGAACCGATCATGAAAGTGGAAGTGACTGTTCCGGAAGAATATTTAGGTGATGTTATCGGACAACTCAACAGCCGGCGAGGAGAAATTCAGGGAATGGAACCTCGCCCGGGAAATGCACAAATGGTACGTAGTTTTGTGCCTATGGCAGAGATGTTTGGGTATGCCACCGATTTGCGCTCTGCAACACAAGGGCGAGGTGTTTTTAGTATGGAGTTTGATCATTACGCTCGCGTGGCTGATAATGTGGCACGCGAAATTCTAAATTATTATTAAATATAGAAAAGGCATTATTTTAAAAGGAGAGCATTTATGGCCAAGCAGAAATTTGATCGAACGAAGCCGCACATGAATGTCGGGACGATGGGGCACATCGACCATGGGAAAACGACATTGAC
>JAFGJM010000034.1 GCA_016929095.1 Anaerolineales bacterium
TTACACTGGCTCCTGTTCATTGACATTTAAAACATTCCTTAAAGAAAGTATGCGATTAATTTACACCATTGACAGAGACGTAAACGACGATTAGATGCGTTTGAGCAAGCGCAGTTGAAACTACATAAATAATAACGGTTTTGTATACGGGAAATATTCAATTTTTAAATATTCTCTCCTTGCACCCTTCCCTTTTTATATTATTGGTTTTATTCACTCATTCAGGCGAACATAATCAAACGGCGTCTGGCAGGGCAGCCCATTCGCCACATACATGGCAGATTGTTTGGGCAGGTAGATCACACAGGAGATTGTCTGTGAATGGGCATCGAGCTCAGCGTGACGGCAAACCGCGCTCAGGGGATCGCCATGCCCACTCATCAAAGCTTGCGCCCAGGCGACATCGATTTGCCCCTTTGCTTCCGCCAATGATTTTTCGAGCTGCTTGCGCCGTCCCTGCGAATTACCTTTCAAATGTTCAGGTTCTCTATCTAACCACAATGATTGGGTTTCGGGAGCGCTAAAATGGTTGGTGCTGACAATGAAACCTTCAGCGGATTGGCGCACCGCCTGAACCGAATGGGCAATTTCGAAAGTCGCCATATCGCCAAACACATCGATCAGAGTTAGCGTGCCATCTCCAATATGCGGACGGGTTGGCAAAAATTCGATGGCTTCTTTCACGGTGGCAAAATTCTGAAGAATATCCATCTCCAGGGAATAGCGGGCAATACCTGCGCCCACATCCTTGGAAGACACATGGGTATCGACCACAGCCAATCCCTGGCTATTTATACCCGAGCTGAATACACCCGGGCTTCCGGCGCTGGTGAGACACAGGAATGAATTGCCATGATCGGGTTTAACGCGCGCCAGGCATTGTAAGGGTTGGTGGTCGGGGTGATAATCACGGTTTTTTGATAATAACGGGGCGCCGTCGCGGGTCATCTTGCCATTTGCCGCCCAGGAACTGCAGCCGTCTTCCGATTTTTTATTCTTGATACAACTCTCGAGGTAAGAAGCCGCCGTATAAGTAAAATATTCCCCCCAATCCAATTCTAAAGTCTCAGCCATGCCCCGTAACATTTCCATAGTGTCGGGAGCGTATTCCTGCCAGACATCGCGGATTTCTTTAATAAAGGGAGAGAAATCTGGATCATTTTCTCGCAGTTTTGTTAGCCGGGTTTGGATCGAATTTTGGATCTGAGACCGCAAATACGCCACCTGTGCGCCATGCTGCCGCCCGATGCTACGTGCATCTCCAGAAAGATTGAGCACTCGTATCATAGCGTTTCCTTTATTTTTATCTGATCTTTCCCTAAAGCCGGTTCATCTTCGACTTCAGGATAAGATTCATAATTCCAGCAAGCCACTTTTTGTTCTCCCACTTGAAAATATGGGGGCAGATTTTCTTCGCAGATTTTTCCGGCTTTATTAAAACAGCGCGGATGAAACGGACACCCGGAAGGCGGATCAATGGGGCTGGGCACACTTCCGGGGAGTAAGATGCGTTCACGGCGGGCTTCTTTCCTCACCCGCGGAATCGCCGCCAATAATGCCTGGGTATATGGGTGCCGAGGCGTTTCAAAAATTGCCGTTTTAAAACCTTTCTCCACAATATGCCCAAGATACATCACTGCCACCCGATCGCTGAAATAATAGATCACGCTTAAATCGTGCGCAATGAAAAGATAAGTCAGGTTATATTCTTCGCGCAGTTCTTCCAATAAATTGATCACCTGCGCTTGAATGGAGACATCCAGAGAAGAAACCGGTTCATCTGCCACAATGAAACTGGGCTGCATGGCTAATGCTCGGGCTATGCCGATGCGTTGACGCTGACCGCCGGAAAACTGGTGCGGGTAGGAATCAATGTGCCGCCGGCTCAATCCCACCCGGTGAAGCAGACGGATAATCTCATCTTCGATCTCTAAAGGATCACGCATATTGCGGCTGCGTAAAGGGGTGGTGATGATTTCACGCACAGTTTTTCGAGGGTTCAGGGAAGAATATGGGTTTTGGAAGATGATTTGCGCCACCCGGTGGTATTTCACCTTCTGCATTTCTTCTCCTGGCTTGAGGATAGTCTCAACTTTGCCGCCGGTTACGGGAGCGCCGCGGTACAGAATATTTCCCTCCGTAGGCTCCAGGAGGGTGGTGAAGATGCGCCCCAAGGTCGTCTTTCCGCAACCGCTTTCACCAACCAATCCCACCGATTCACCCTGCCAAATGCGCAAGTTCACACCATCCACTGCCCGTACGACCTTGGTTTTTGCCCCGATAATCGCACGCGCCAACAGGCTGGGAGTGATATAAAAATGCTTTTTTACGCTGCGAGCTTCAAATAGGGGCGGATTGTCATATCCGTTGAATGCTTTATTCATCGCATTGCCTCACAATATGTTCCCAAGACCAAAGGGGGTCGCGTTCATAACTCACCTGTGCCAGACAACGGTTGAATAATTTTTCACCCGTCTGGAATATCGGTATCGGACCTTCCAGGCACGCCGGTTTTACCTGTGGACAGCGTGGGGCAAAGGCGCATCCCGGCGGCAGGTCGATCACATCCGGTACATTGCCAGGAATAGGTTGCACTTTTTGATCTATCTTCGAGATAACCGGGCGGCAGGCAAGCAAGCCTTGTGTATAGGGGTGCTGCGGGTTCATGGTCACATCATCCACAGGCCCCTGTTCCACGATCCTCCCGGCATACATCACGGTAATCGTGTCACAAAATTCGGCTGCCACACCCAGGTCGTGTGTCACCAAAATGATCGCGGTGTGGTGGTCCTGGTTAATTTTCAACATCAAATTCAGGATTTGCGCTTGAATGGTCACGTCTAATGCTGTGGTGGGTTCGTCGGCAAGCAGGAGAGATGGTTCGCAAACCAGAGCCAGGGCAATTAATGCCCTTTGCTGCATTCCGCCCGAAAACTGGTGAGGGTAGGTGGCATATCTATCCATTGGGGAGGGAATACCCACCTCGCGCATGGCTTGCAATACCCGTTCCTTCTCCTGCCGCTTACGAGCGATATCGAACGGCCATGGAAGATGTGTTCCAGGAATAATATTGTGTAGGCGTAAGGATTCACGGATCTGTTCACCCACATGGAACACCGGGTTTAATGTTGTTTGCGGATCCTGGAAAATCATGGAGATTTCCTTACCGCGTACATTTCGCATTTCCCGTGAGGAAAGCTTCAATAAATTTTTCCTTTTGAATAAGATTTCTCCGCAGGTTACTTTTCCCGGACGGCTGATCAACCGTGAAATTGCGTGCAGTACCGTGCTTTTTCCGCAACCCGATTCCCCCACAAGCCCTAACCGGCCTCCTTTTTCCACATTTAAGAATATGCTGTCGATTGCCCGTACCTCGCCGCGTTTAGAGGGGTATACCACCGATAAATCACGTATTTCCAACAGGGGTTGTTTATTTTCCATTATCATTGTCCTTGCCACCTGGTTATGCGATCGTTTTTAATCGAGGATCCAATATATCGCGCAAGCCTTCCGCGAAAAGGTTGATGGAAAGCACCAGGATCATCAGGGCAATACCGGGAATGGTGGATACCCACCAGGCAACCAGCATAAAATCCCGCCCGGATGCCACCATGGAACCCCAGGCAGGGATATGCGGAGGAATGCCCAGACCGAGAAAGCTCAAACTGGCTTCCATAATGATCATCTCGCCAATGCGCAGGGTTGCCAGCACGAAGATCGATTGAACAATGTTGGGGAATATCTCGCGAACGATGATTGCCAAATTACCCCGGCCAGTGACTTTGGCGGCTTCGACGTATTCTTCAGTCTTTTCTGACATCATCTCACCGCGCACCACGCGGAAAAATTCAACCCACCCCTTGAAGATCAATGCCGCGATTAGGTTGGTCACTCCCGAACCGATGAATGCCATGACGCCGATAGCAAAAATTAAAAACGGGAAAGCCATTAATAGATCTGCAAAACGGGAGATTATTGCATCGAGCTTTCCCCGATAGAAACCAGACAGGGCTCCCAAGATAGAACCAATGAGCACCGAAATACCCACCGATACCACACCTACGATCAAAGAGATACGGGCACCATAAATAATGCGGGTAAGGAGATCGCGTCCCTGGGCATCGGTGCCTAAAGGATACTCCTTCATACCGCCTTCGATAAATGCAGGCGGTTTCAACCGGTCACGTAAATTACCCTTGGTTGGATCATACGAGGTGATTTGGGGGGCAAATAATGCCGCCAGAATATATAAAATTACGATAATACCGCCAATTAACGCCGTGGGGTGCAATATCAGTTCTCGTAAAAATTCCTTTGTGTCACGCAGCCACAATTTCAAACGGATGCTCCACAAATGAATCAAACGATTGGTGGGTTGAACAGTGGGGGGAGTTGTTTCCACTTGATTTCTCCTGATTTAAATCATCAGAGTGCGATTTTAGGATTAAGGTAGGTGTAAAGAATATCGACAATCAGGTTCGCCAGAACAAATGTAATGGCATAAACCATAACCGAACCCTGCACTAGCGGGAAATCTCTCTGAAAGATAGCCGCCACCACCATACGGCCCAAACCTGGCCAGCTGAAAACTGTTTCGATAATCATATTCCCGCCCAATAAAACACCCACCTGTAAACCGATTACCGTAACGGTAGGGATCAGGGCGTTGCGCAAGGCGTGCTTCAAAACCACGTTCCACTCCGGAGAACCCTTGCTGCGAGCCAGGACAACATAATCGGAGCGCAGCGTTTCCAACATACTGGAACGTAAAACGCGCGCTAAAATAGCGGCGATACCTGCGCCCAGGGTAAATCCTGGTAAAACCAGATGTTTTAATGAGCTTATCAGTGCAGCGCGATTACCTGATAGAAGGCTATCCAGAACGAAAAAGCCAGTCCCGGCTGCAAGCTGGGCATCGAAATCGATCCGCCCCTGCACTGGCAGCCAGTGTAGTTTCACGGCAAAAACTAATATTAAGATAATCCCCATCCAAAAACCGGGCATAGAGATTCCCATAAACGCGCCTGCCATACTGAAACGGTCGAGCAATGAATTTTGCCAGACCGCCGATAGGATGCCAATTGGGAAAGAAATGATCAGGGCGAAAAGAAGCGCAGTTAAAGCCAGTTCAATCGTAGCCGGCAGACGTTCTCTAATCAGGTCGGTAACCGGGGTTTTTTGCACATAAGAATACCCCAGGTCGCCTTTCACGGCGTCTGTAAGAAATAACCATAGTTGAACATGCAGTGGTTTATCCAGGTTGAATTCCGACCGCAGCTTTTCTATCTCACCCGCGGAAACCGCTCCGCCGCGCCCCATCATGATATCCACCGGGTCGCCAGGCGTGAGACGCATGAATAAAAATACGATGATGGCTACACCAAACATGATCGGTATAGAAACCAGGACACGCTCGAGAATTTTTATCGCTTTCATAGGTTTATTCGCGAATTAATATCCTTGTCGGTGTTCTGGGGCAACCAGATGATTGCCCCAGAACGGGAGGCAGAAAACACATAAATCGACTGACCGTTATTGTCCGATGCAAACGTCATGCATATTGAATCTGCCATCGGCTGCGGGTTCCCAATTTTGTACATCCGCAGCAGCGGCTGAAACGACATCCGGGAGAACCAGGAAAATCGCAGGCACCTCATCATAGATGATTTGCTGCGCTTCATCATAGATCGTCTGACGTTCGGCGATGTCAACCGTGACTTCTCCTAATTTGATCAACTCGTTCACGCGTTCATTGTTGTAACCTGAGAAATTGCCGCGGCCATAGGTAGTTCCTTCTACGTAACCATGCCACTTGGCTTCCATATGCCCTACGGGATCGAAAGCTGAATCGCCCCAGTTATTCAGGAAAGCCTGGCGCTCGCCAGCCTGCAACAACGGTTTGATCACACTGTATTCCCAAATACGGACACTGGCTTCGATGCCGATGGCTTGTAATTGACCGGCAACGGCTTCTGAAATAGCGCGGAAATCTTCTTCGGTATCGATGATAAAGGAGAATTTTGTACCGCCCTTATCTAGGAAGGTGTCTCCATCGCTGTCCGTCCAACCCGCTTCGGCTAATAAGGCTAAGGCTTTATCAGGATCGTATGCATAAGGTTGAAGTGATTTATTGACAAAGGCATTGTATGGAGAAAGCGGACCAGATAGAACCTCCGCCTTGCCGCCAAAGATGGCATCGACGAGCAATTGCTTGTCTACGGCATAATTCATAGCCTGCCGAACTTTTACATCATCGAAAGGCGCTTGATTGACATTCATTTCCATCCATTGCGGGCTGGTGCCGACGGCGGTTTTAATCTGAATGCCAGGAACCTGCTCCAAAGTGGAGACCAATTCCGCCGGGACATTTTGAATGATATCCACTTCACCGGCCAATAATGCAGCCACGCGGGTAGATGCCTCGGGGATCACACGGAAAACAACCGTATCCACACAGGCTGGTCCAACCGGTTCCAGGTCGGGGGCGCCGCCATAGTAATCGGCAAATTTCTCCATAACAACTTCGGTGTAACCAGGCTGCGCCGAAATGAATTTGAACGGGCCGGCGCCAATAGGAGCATCAAGCAAGCCTTGTGTGCCCACTTCCTGCATATATCCCATAGGAATAACCTGTTGGTGCACCAGCATCTGCATGGCGGTCGGGTAAGGGGCGGAGAAATGCATCGTTACTGCATAATCGCCGGTTTTTTCAATCGATTCAAGCTGGGCAATCAAACCCTTGCGGGGAGAGGTATGCGCTTCGGGGTATTCGATCATATTTTCTTTGATCACGCGCTCGAAAGTGTAGACCACGTCATCGGCGGTCATTTCAACCCCGTTATGGAACAACACCCCCTGCCTTAAGGTGACTTCCAGCGTGGTATCGTCCGCCCAATTGAAGGATTCAGCCAGCTCATTATGAACACCACTGGTTGCATCGCGCGTAACCAGACCATCGAACATATTGCGGATCAAGGATTCTGTATTCCGGTCGCGGTGGTCGGCGGGGTCCACGGTTGTGGGAGCGCTGGAAAATGCCACTATGAGGGTTGTGGGTTCAGTTGCGGGGGGGGCTTCAGCTTCAGCCGCAGGTTCTTCGGCTTCAACGGCGGGTTCTTCGACTTCAGCCGCTGGGGCTTCGACTTCCGCGGGTTCAGCCGCTGGGGCTTCAACTTCTGTAGGGGTTGCCGCAGGGGTACACCCGGCTAGAACAACACCCAAAATTAATACGAGAGTGAGTACTACTCTCTTTATCGAAAACATAACACTCCTCCTATCGATAGATTCCAATTGTTGATAGTTGCCTCTTTATTATTATTTTTTCAATATCGACGGTTTACCTCCTTATTTCTAGATTCGCTACAAGGACAACCAGACCGATGATTACTTCAAAGCTTGCAGCCTACATATTTCAAGGTGGATCAGCCGGTTGTCCTGTAACATATTATCCAAATTACACCACCTAGTTTTTCAATATGCCCATATCCAAAGATATCAGCTTACGCTTCATGATGCGCAAAGCTTGCTCGGGATGGACTTTACCATATAGACCGCCTAAGACGCTCACCAGATAACTGGCATCTAAGAGCACTTGACCGGCGGGTCTTAGCATGTATTCTTCTTTCACGTTGAAAAGAGCGCCGCTGGCAATCAATGCCAGGTCTTGTTGATAACCGGGGGCTTTCTCCGCGCAGGCGTGGTAAATCGTGCCGCCAATCAAAAGCAACGTGACGCCATTACTGAGGAAATTCACCCCGTGTTGCAGGAAGTATGTCTCGGTTTCCTTGACATATCCTACATGTTTGCCGGTGGCAATTGCCATAATTTCTTTCGCCAGGAAAGCATTGGCTGCATTTTCCAGCATGTTCGCAGGCGTCTTGTGCGGATTTTGGCTAATCCATGTCAGGTAGCTGTCTAAGTCGATCCGCACCGACCCATTACGCTGGGACAGAAATCTAGTAAATTGACCCTCACCCGGATGGAAGTCTTGGGGCAGATAATTGGACAAATATTTAGCCATATCATCTGCCATGCTCCCATTTTGAAAACGGTCGAGCTCTTTAATATTCTCGGCATTATATGCTAAACCATACTTTCCTTCAACCCTTCTGAAAACCAACGGGACATTAGGTGTTTTCAAGATCGTGCGTTTTACCTTGCGCTGAGCGTCGTCGCCGGTGAATTGATACAGTGGATTATCCAAAACATTGGAATAGAAGTCGGTGGTTGCGCCGCCAATATCAAGCGCCAGGATATTGCCAATACCCGCTTCATTTCCATAACCCCGCGCCAGTAAGTTAATACCGGTGAAAGCCGCTCGCGGCGTCGGTCTGAAGGGCGCGTCCATATATTCTTCCACCACATCAAAGCCTTTGCCCCGGATGATCACCGTCTGGAACAGCTCCCGGATGGTTTCGTTTACCACTTCGATGTGGAATTCATTGATTTCCGGCATCACGTTCTCGGTAATGCGGATATCGACGTTGTGATGGCGGAATATGCGTTCGATTTGCTCCCGGATATCCTGGTTGCCGGCGTATACCACCGGAACGCCATACTCAGTATAGGTAGCGAAACGGGAAGCCTCAGCCAGCAAACGGGCATTATGCAACTGTGTCTCTGAATCGCCGCCCTGGTCTGTTCCGCCTGCCAGCAGGATGATTTCAGGCTGGTCGTGTTCAAAAATTAACCGGGCTTGCTCCGGAGTCAGCCTGTCATGATAGATTCCCACCAGCTTGGCGCCGGCTGTCAGTGCAGCCAGCTCAGCTGCAAAACCGGATTCTTCCTCCACCAACGAAACGGTGGCTACCTTCAAACCGCCTTTAGCACTCGAACAAGGCAGACGTACAGAGAATTCACTCATTTTATCGCCCAGCGGTTTCCAATCGCCGCGCTTCTGGCACTCATCCAACACACCCAAACCATTTGCCAGGCCAGTCCGCAGATCTTCAATAGTCGTTGGAACGTAAGTTAGCGAAAATTCTTCTGTTTTGGTGTCGAAAATACCGACCTTAGAAAACGTACTGCCAAAATCCACTACCAGTACTTTCTTGTCTGCCAGCCCGGTAACGCCAATTTTTTTACGGTACTCCATGACCGCTTTTTCATCCATGGCTTCTACTTCAGCATCTTCACCTACAAATGACTCATCATCCGCATTCGAAACATCTTTATAGAAGTACCATGGATAGCGTTTTCGAACCAGGTCAACCCGCTCGAATTCATCCTTGACTTTTATGCCGTCCCACTCTTCAATGCGGCACATCCCGTCCGCTACTTTGGTACGGCAAGAGCCCGCCATCTCGTAACGGCGATCGACCACGGTAATATGAGGCCCCTGGAATAAACCGATCTGCAAGGCAAGGTCAAATGTATCGCCGCTGATCACGCCACAGGTATGGGTGGGATAATTGGCTTCATCGACTATGCTGAGTAAAAGAGTCTCGTAGTTTTTCTCCGAATCATCGGAGGGTTCTTTTGCCCAATCCCAGAAGTTATCAAATGTAACCGGTCCGGAGTAACCCCCCAAAATCGCAGTGTGCAGCACATTGTACATTGCACCCTGCTTAAGCTCTTTGATGCGGGCTACCATGGGGGGGTCACTCCAAATTTGTGGAACATTGCCTTTGATAAAGTCCCAACATACTTGCTTGCTGATTTCACATGATTCGATAATGTCATCGGCGCTGGCTTCGTGGTGGGCTTCCGAGTGCGTGACCACATGCAAAACATCCGGTTCCATATATAACTGTGTGTAAATACCGAAAGCCAGATGCCCTTTGGCTTCATTCAAGTTGGGAGGAAAGCTGGGCAAACCAGAGCGAGTCTCTTTTATGATGTTGAAATCGAAATGACGGGTTAGAGGTTCCGATAAATCATATGCGGCTTTCATTTTCGCCAGGTCATCCATCGCTGAAATTTCAGGTGGCAGCTCGAACATCATCTGCATCACATAATGTTTAATCCCTTTTTTCAAGGCAATGATGGCGCACAAAACATGGTCGGTTACCTGCATATCGTCACTGGCGTAGCGTAAGCCCCATTGGTGCGGGTCGTTGATTTCCAACGGCTTTCCAACATTGGCCCAATATTCAATAGTGGCATAGTGCTCGTCAAATGAATCGCGGATGCTGATAGGGCCGCGGCCATCCAACTCGTTATAGAAGAAGATAGGCACTGCCGGGAAACAACTGTTCAGGTGTTCTTCCCAAAGATGCGCCAGGGCAAGCAACTCATCCGTCCCGGTATAAATACGAGACATAGGGAAATTACCCCGTTTCGAAGCGGCTTTAAGCCGTTTGAGGTCTTCAATCGTGCGAATCGGGGCGCCCCCCTGCCCTGCCAGATATTTCTTTGGGTCTTCCTCGCCACGGATGAATTTAGCCAGCAATTCTTGTGAGGTTTGATCTGGCGCCAGGGAGACGATTTCAAATGCCTCAGCTTCGGCTAATTTTTCAATCGCTGCCACTGTAGGTTCAATGGTCTCTGCGGCAATACCAATGTGTGCCCGAATAATGGGACGGTTTTCACGCTCCCGCACCTGATGGATACGCTCGACCAAAAAGTCTGACCATATTTGTTTCTTTTCATGATGCTCTTCGTGTTTTTTGAGGGCAAATTCTTCGAGTTCTTCCATGGTCACGAAATCATCGGAGATCAGTTCAAAAAATCCCTGGAATTCTGGCTTGTTTTTATATTCTTCAGCCACGGCATCCAGATCGAAGTGACGTTCGGCTTCTCTAACAAACCGATCGGGTTCCATCGGCGCTCCGGTCATCGCACGCACCAGGTTTGCCGCTGGGCGTAAGCCGCCAAAGCAATAACGAATACCGCTATCACGAGGTCCCAAACCATGTTTGGTGGCTGCCTGAACGAATTCGGTAATCAATTCATCCAGGTGAAGATCGCCAAGACGCATGGAAACGCCGACAACCTCAGGGCGAGCCTCGCGGATTTTATTCACAACTTCCTGGATGGGAACGGCGGGGCCCAGCTTCACCGTCACGTAACCAATTCCCTGGTCTTCCATCCAGTCGGCGAAGTTTTCGACCCCGAGGTTGTGCACACATTTCCCAATGGCACCAACCATCACGCGGCGTTTGGGCGCCTTTTTCAGGGGTTTTTCTTCGCTGCTTTCATTTGGGTTATTCATGAATCGTTCCTCCAATAAAATTGAGTAAATAATTTTATAATGCCCTGACAATAGCGTTGAGGACAATTATTTTTATGATTATTTACGCTAATTAATACTTTGCTCCTGTTTTTATTTTTCGGTACAATTATTTCCATATCCGCCACGATGCCGGACAATGAACCTTCGCAATTTTTATAGCGGAAAATAACCTTCCGGCATTCCTGCCTTCCTTATAAAAGCTTTTTATTTTCATGCTATAAGTAATCCATTTCTTGTACCAATTGGTAGATATCGGTCAACCCATAGCGTTGAGGGGCGCGCGTAGCCGGCAAGTCTTTCCCACACACTTTTCCCTCAACCAGGTATTCTTTGTTCAGTCGTTCTTGCGCCCATAAGAGAACCTGGTCGATCATGGGTGTAGTAATTCCGGCAAGTTCAGCAACCCCGCGGGTGACCAGCAGATTATATGGCACGTCTTCGGATAGATAGCGGGCCTGGAAATCAGGGATGAAACCATCTTCGGTTTTAATCATAGGCGCCATCAAGCCCGCATAACTGCGGTTGGTTGCAAAGCTGGCGTGTAAAGTGCTGCCATCCACGATGTTCGCCCGATATGAACGCTTTAGCCATTCGTCTATCGGTCTTGCGGAAGTTAGATCTATTGCCGGATACACTGTTTCCAGCCGCGCTCGCAGCATTTGGATTTCTTCACTCATATTCTGCAGAACAGCAGCAATTTCCTCGTCAACGGCTTGATAAAATAATTTCTGCTGTTCGTAAGGCACCCCATCCCATTCGTGAAACAAACCATACATAATACCGGGATGAATAATCTGACCTGTATCTGCCAGCATCAAACTCAAGAAGCTGGAAACCGGGTTGATTGAGATACCAAATAACTCTTGCAATCGGGTAGAAATGACCGGCGCCTTATTGGCTGGCCAGGCAGTCAGGTCGACTTGCTCTTTTGCGCCTAAAATGGTCGCCTGTTTTCCATAATGCTGAATACGGCAAGCCCAGGGAAGAGTTTGAAAACCGAAAATCACGATTTCGGAAAGGCGCTCTTTAAAAATATCTCGAAAACACAAGTCAAGCCCGCCGCGCGCCGGTAAAGCCCCAACCCAGGCGCCCTGATAAATGTATGGCGCGATTTGCTTAAGGATTGGTTCATGGGCAAACGCCGGCAATGCCAGCAAAATTATCTGTGCTTCGGTCACTGCATCACGCGGGTCCTGACAGATGGCATTGGGTTTCCCAAGCAGAGTCTTTTGGGGTGTATCGACAGTAATACCGCCATTCTGCAGAATCCCTTCCCGCCACTTTTCTGCTTCATCCCCAAAGGGTAAATATACTCGAACTGAAAGCTCATCATTGCTGCTTAATAATCCGGTTAATGTATGCGCGGCGTTTCCACCACCGCAAATGGTGATGTGAGTCTTCATGCCATTATTAATAAGTCGTTCCCTTCGTAAGATTCATCCACAAATTTTAGTGATTGGTAAACTTTTTCCGGCACCCGGTCTGCCAACATGGCAATAAATACATTGAGCAAAGACATCAATGCCGTCACCGAGAGGCTGTGGACAATCCCCTCGGAAGCAATTTCAAAAGCAATATCTGCCATTTGCGCCAGTGGGGAAACAATACTATCGGTAATCGCGATCACTGGCGTACCTTTTTCTTTGGCAATGTTGGCTGCATTGGCAGTCATGCGGACGTAGCGCCAAAGGTCTATGGCGATTAACAAGTCATCTGGTTTAATACCGGCTAACTCCACCGCGGATTGCAGCCCTTCCCCATCGATAGAAATCACTTCAAAACCCATAACTTTCAACGAGTGGGCTAAGAAAATGAGCGGACCGTGAGAAATCCCCGCGCCGATAATCAGGATACGCCTGGCTTTTAGAATGGCATCTAGAGCATTGTTTAGATCTGTTTCTGATAATTTATTGGCTGTCCGCTCGATATTTTTCATATCGGTATAAAAAACTTGTTGGGAATTGGATGCAGGGGGATGTTCTGTATTCAACCTCTGCTGCATCCTTGCCTTGGTGGTTAAAATATGGGGTAGTTGTGTTTGAAGGGCTTTTTGCAGATCAGAGAATCCCTCATAGTTTAAGGCTTGTGCGAAGCGGACAACTGTGGCAGCCGTTGTGTCATTTTTTTCCCCCACCTGATTGGCTGATGCATACGAGGTGAAATATGGATGATCTAATACAAACCGGGCTATACGCTTATGGCGAGGACTCAGCGTGTCAAGCGATTTGGCAATTCGGTCTTTTAGACTATCGGTTTGATCCAATTGACCTCTCCTTTAGAGAATTACGACCTTTTGCTCGGATTTCCCTAATAATAATATAATTATATATGATAATGTTAGTATACGCAATGGCTATTACAATATTTTAAGGTTTGTAATGTTTATTACATTGATAAAATCTACGAATTGATGGAGACTGCTTCGCCGCTGCGTTTCTCGTTGTAACAGTTCCTTCAAGTTTATTACTTCCCCCATACATGTCTGTTTATTATGAAAATCAAAAAATTAGACGAATCACTGAAATCGGGAGAATATTTTCTTCTTCAACAAGAAAACAGGAGGCTGTCCGGTATGGCGGCTGATTACAGATATTTAATTGGAATTGATCACGATTGTGTTTTAAAGGCGAAATGATATTTGTTATAATTCGGATAGAATACCTTTAAAAATTAACAGGCATAAAGTCTTTAGGGTGATTATCAGGAAGGATTACCAGGGATGATCCGGGTATTCGTGGTGCATGAATTTCGCTTAATGTGCAATATCATCAGCGCCGCAATACAAGATGAGCCAGACATAATCGTTGTTGGATCGGCAACCAGCATAGAAGAAGCAATAGAATGGGTAGACCAGGAACCTTTAGATGTCGTGTTATTAAGTTCCCGGCTGCCCCATTATGGCTCGATCAAATTAGCGCGCATGATCGCTCAAATGCATTCCGGAATGAAAGTCCTTGTTTTAGGAATAACCGAAACAAAAGAGGGCGTATTACAATACATCGAATCGGGAGCTGCCGGATATGTCCATAGAGATAACTCGGTTGAAGAACTCATGACGGCTATCCGTGCTGCTCACGAAGGCAAAGCGCTCATTTCTACCGAAATTGCCGCGGTTTTAATAGAACGCGTCTCGAAACTGGCAAGATCATTCTCGAATGTGAGCGATTTTCCGGTTGAAACGATCAGTCTTACGAAAAGACAAATCGAAATATTAGAATTATTAGCCCTTAATTACACAAATCAGCAAATAGCAGAACGATTATCGATTGAAATTGGTACCGTCAAGAATCATATCCATAATATCTTCTCGCGCCTGGGCGTCACAAACCGGGCAGATGCGGCAGAATTATTATCTTTGATCAAAGAAAAATCACAATCTATCGAGTAATCCCCCTCTATCGATTAATCTAAAAATATATCCAAATTTGTATCCCAATCATATATCCAGGTATATAGCCCGCGCATGACGGTTATGCTAACCTGATAATGGGCCTTTCCCCAAACAGGGAGTTTTTTCTGTGGAGACAAAAGCCAAACGCATTCTGCTTGCTAACGGTACACGCTTATTACGTGAAGTGGTCAAGCGGGTAATTAACAAAACCCATGGTTTAGAGGTCGTGGGAGAGGTCACAGATATTAATCAATTAACCGACACATTTGAAAAAACCCAGCCTGATTGGATCATATATTTTCTCACTGCCCAAAATATGCTTCCCGATATTATCGGACCGCTTTTACTAAACAAACCAACCCTGCGTATCCTGAAAATTGCCACCAACGATGGGCACATGAAGATTGAATGGCTTGGGCGTCGGGAGAGATATTTGGATGATTCTTCACTTGAAGAAATTGCCGATTTACTACGCAGTAACCTTCTTAACGGAGAAGGGAATGAATAAACAAGATTTCGGAAAAATCACTTCTCTGCAGTCTATAGGAGAGGAGGTATATAGAGGAGATTTTTGCTCTAACCGTTAAAAGTCAATTCAAATTATACAAAAACGGAGGATAGAATGAAACGTTCATTAACACTCATAGTTTTTCTTTTGCTGTCGGCGCTTGTCATCAGCCAATGCACAACGGCGCCAACAGCACTGCCATCACCGGAGCAGGTGATCGTTACGGTTGAAGTGCCCAAGGAAGTTGAAGTTGTAGTAACGCAGGTGGTCGAAGTACCCGCAGAACCAACCGAAAAAGTGGTTGTGGAATTTTGGACAACCGATAATGAAGAAGACCGGGTAAACACCTATGAAGCTGTTGCGGCAAAATTCATGGAAGAACACCCGGAAATTGATGTGCGCATCGTCCCTATTGAAGAAGCCGGCGTATCGCAGCGCATCTCCACAGCATTGGCTGCCAACCGCTTACCCGACATTGTGCGCATGGGCGTGGAGCGTGTGGCAGCATTTGCCGCTGATGGAATTCTCGATGAGGATGCCGCCGGGGCAGTCATCGAAAGCATCGGTGAAGACGATTTCCGCGGTGGTCTGCTTTCTATGATCACCGATCCAGCAACCGGCAAATATGCAGCAGTCCCCTATGATGGCTGGATTCAAGCCCTTTGGTATAGAACGGATATTTTCGAGGAATCGGGCCTCGAGGCGCCGGTGAGTTGGGAAAGCATTAATGCAGCTTGTGATGCCCTCCCCGGCACAGGCAATTTACTCTATGCTTTGGCGATTGGCACCGATCCCGGTCAAAATTATGGCCATCAAATATTCGAACAGGTCGCGATCTCGAACGATGCCTGGCCGTTTGACGCCGACGGAAATGTGACCATGGATACACCAGAAATGATCGCTGCGTTAAAGTTTTACACCGATCTGCAGCGCTGCGCCATGCCAGGACCGCAGTATTGGCGCGGGGCGCGCGAATCTTACGAGCTTGACCAGGCTGGCATGTTGTTCTACAGCACCTATATCATGGACGACCTGGTGGAAGGCTCGGGCATGGAAGCGGGAGGTAATGTGCAGATCGCCGTGGATGATTTGGCAGGCTTGACCGGATTTGCGCCAAATATGGCTGGCGAAAAAGGTTCGGCGACATACGGACAATTGGTCACGCTGGGCATTATGAAAGGCGCCGACCCTGAAGCCCAAATGGTTGTGGAATATTTCCTGAAAGAAGGTTATCAGGATGTGTTGGCTTTAGCGCCTTTTGGCAAAGTACCCGTACTAAAAAGTGCGGTCGATGGATGGAAAGACCTCAGCCCCTATTTTGCCAATTATTCGGATGAAACCCTGGATCAAATCGCCAATGGCTACGACACGATGCAGCGCTGGTTATTCCGCCCGGATTACAACGCCGCACAACAAGCCGTGATCGGCGATCTCGAAGGGCGTCTGTTGATCCCACAAGTGATCAGTAATATCGCTTTGGAAGGCACCATGACACCCGAAAGCGGCGCGGCCTGGCTTCAAGAACAGGTCGAAGCATTATTGGCAGAACGACAAGAATAATTTCAAGTTCAAGCAGGGTACGCAGATTGTCAGGTTTGTGTACCCTGAAATTCATTTCGGGATGTTATACCAGGGTGATTAACCCCGGTATCATCCCGGATCATACATTCTTCACGTCATATTGGGTGTAAAAAATTATGGCTGAATTAATCAACAAACGCATTGGTAAACCTCACTTCCAATCGTTACGCGCCAGGGAAACCCGCCTTGCCTGGTCGCTCATTTCTCCTACAGCACTCATCGTATTTGGCCTGGTTGTTTTCCCGGCAATTTTCAGTATCTGGATTAGTTTTCACGATATCCGGCTGCATAACCTCAACGATGTGTTTCACGCGCCCTTTGTAGGGTGGGAAAATTACAGCAAAGTTCTCCAGGATTTTGCGTTCAAATTCCAGGGCTGGCAAAGTTGGGGTGCCGCCGTTACCAGCATAGTCTATTCCTTTACTGCCACGTTACTCACTTTAATCGTGGGACTCATCGCAGCCCTGATACTCAACCAGCCCTTCAAAGGACGAGGATTAGCACGCGCAATATTTTTAATCCCTTACGTTGCGCCCATTGTCAGCGTGGCGTTTGTTTGGCGCTGGATACTCGACCCGCGCGCCTCCGGTGTTTTGAACGATGTATTGATTCAAATAGGCGCGATCGACCTCCCCAAAGCCTACCTGGCGACCAGAGGTCTGGCGCTATTATTAATCATTATTTTCGAGGCCTGGCGGTATTTCCCCTTTGCCATGCTGATGATCCTGGCGCGATTACAGGCGGTCGACAATACACTATATGAAGCCGCAGATGTAGACGGCGCCAATACCTGGAGTAAATTTTGGTATATCACCCTGCCGGAATTGCAATATGTACTGGGCGCCATATTTTTACTGCGCCTGATGTGGACTTTTAATAAATTCGATGACATATTCTTACTTACCGGCGGTGGATTCGGCACGAAAGTTTTACCTGTATTGACCTATGAATTCAGTTTCCGCCTCTTCGATTTCGGCCGAGGCGCTGCAGCAGCCATGATTTTATTGGCCATTCTGATTATATTTATGCTCATTTATGTCAGTACTGTTATGAAGAACGTGGAAGAAGCATGATTAGAAACGAGATATTAGGAGGCAGCCTTGGCAAATTATCACTACTCCGAAGAGCCAACCAATCCATACAGGCATAATGAACGTCAAAACATCATCATGCATCTTTCCCATTGGATTACCTGGCCGCGCTTTATTTTAGCGCTGACTTTGACCTTCTTTCTCACCGGTATACTATTTCCTTTCTATTGGATGGTCAGCTCTTCCTTCAAAACCTATGCAGAAATTGGCGGACGGAGACCGGTCTACATCCCCAGCGCATTACGCTGGGAAGCTTACCGCGAGTTGTTTGACCCTGCTAACCCAAGCTTTCAGAATTTTGGTATTAATATCCTGAACAGTATCAAAGTATCCATTCCCACAGCCATTGTTGCGGTCATACTGGCAACGTTTGGCGCGTATGCCGTAGCCCGCTTACGCTTCCGGGGGAAAAATATATTGCTCAACAGCATCTTATTGATTTATCTTTTTCCGGGCGTTCTATTGATCATCCCGTTATTTGCCATGATCGCACAAATAGGCGCACACATTGGGTTTGATGTACAGGATAACCTTCCGGTGTTGATCGTGACATACCTGGCGCAAACTCTCCCGGTAGCCTTATATATGCTGGCAAATTATTTCCGTACCATCCCCTCGGAAGTCGAGCAAGCCGGTCTCATCGATGGCTGCAGCCATATGGGGGTAATTTGGCGCATCACGTTACCTTTGGCTATCCCGGCATTGGTTTCTGTCGCTATTTATACCTTCATGATTGCCTGGAATGAATTTTTATATGCCTTTGTGTTTCTTAATGACCGCGCCCTGTTTACCATGCCCATCAAGATCAACACCATCTTCAATGACCCCAGTCCCCGGCCGCATGTGGTCATGGCGGCCTCAACCATCATGACCTTGCCCGTGGTATTTCTCTTTTTGGCATTGGAAAAATATTTGGAACAGGGGCTTACGGCAGGAGGCGTGAAAGGATAAAGGTTCATTAAAATTTTATTGAAAACCTGAGGCTGTCCCAAAAGAAGGCTGTCACTCTGAGCGAAGCGAAGAGTCTTTTCATTTTTAGGTTATATGTTTCGCTTCGCTTCGTGAAACACACTTCGTGCAACATGACATTTTTGACAACTCCAGGTTTGTTGCGAAAAAATAATATCGCTCGTTTTCTATTTAACTATCTATTAATAAAAAATGAGCCGCCTTGTAGTTTAGCAGCTCATTAAGCGAAGGTTACTTATTTGTGAAATTCCTAATGGCATGCTTCGAAAGCCGGAAGATGGCTATTCAGTGAAGCATTTTGTAGGCGGGTGAAAACAGATAAAAGATCGCTGTGAGTAACGACAGGTTTCAACTCATCATACAGGGCAGCATCCGCTTTCTCGGCATCCACGCCAGCCTGGCAGGCTTCATCCACGGTTGTAAAGGTAATTGGGGAAGCAAGGCCGGGGTTAGCGGGCGCTTCCACACCATACTTATCCGCCTGGCGCAAAAGGGCATTCACATGTTGCTGCTCAGATTTCAAAATTTGTGTGAACGGACGGATGTTACCGAATTGATCGATCACAGCCTGGTATAAATTGAGCGCGCCATATTCTTCAAGGATAGCTTCCTTTAGCGCTTCCACTTCAACCTCACTCAGTGGGGTCAATCCGGCGCCTTTTCCGCCGGAATTCCGACTTGAACCCTGCCCAAGGCCGGTAGCCTGACCGTTGCCGCCATTTCCCATTTCACCTGCCTGACTATTGCCGCCATTGGTCATATCGCCATCTTGACCATTTCCACCTTGACCGTGAGGACCACCCTGTCCATCTAATGTTGGTGCGGCAAACGCATTATACGGTGCGCATGCAATTAACCCTAAAGCGAGCAGGGAAATACTCAATACCACTAAACCTTTTTTCGAACGATTAAACATGATTTTGCATCTCCTTTGTGTTTTGTATTACTAAATAAACTTGGCTGTATGATACCGGGTAGATGTGAATTTCTTTTGAAGATGATGTGGAGGTTTAGTGAATATTTTCACCCAATTTGTTTCCAGTATGGGTAATTATTTCGATTGGATGTCATCCCCTTAAGTTGTTGGTGTAACATATTTTCTGTAAATTTCTGAACCTTAACAGAATGGTGAGTCAGAAGTATCCTTAAGGTACCACAACCTAAAAA
>JAFGJM010000005.1 GCA_016929095.1 Anaerolineales bacterium
ACGTGTGAAGTATGTCCGCACCACCTGTTCCTGAGTGAAAAGGATATCCCTGCCATTGGGGCGGGGCGCGCTGAAGTACGCCCGATATTAAGAACTGAAACCAATCGTCTCGGCCTGTGGGAAAATCTGGCGGTTATCGATTGTTTTGCCACCGACCACGCCCCTCACACTCTGGCAGAAAAAGACAGCCCCAAACCTCCACCCGGCTTCCCCGGTTTAGAAACTGCTTTACCTTTGTTGTTAACTGCTGTATATGAGAGTCTCCTGACGATAGATGACGTGATCGCCCGCCTGCACACCAATCCAAAGCGCATCTTCCACCTGCCCGAACAGCCTGATACCTGGATAGAGGTGGATATGGAGTCAACCTGGGAAATTCAAGCCTCCAACATGTATACCCGTTGCGGCTGGACGCCCTTTGAGGGGCGGAAGGTGCGTGGAAAAATACGCCGGGGTATTCTGCGCGGAAACCTGGTGTATGAAAATGGAAAAGTATTAGCCCAGCCCGGTTCAGGGCTGGACGTACGACAATGAACGGGTATCTATTAACCAGATCATCGATTTCGAATCGATATCGGACCGGATAATCCAATCAATCCTTATCCTGTTCATTAGATATACCAAGAAATTAATAATTTTATAGCAAATTAGGAGAATTAGCCATGACATCATATATTCCCCCCTCCAAAAACCAGAGCCCCTATCTGCCATTTGGTGACCAACGCGGCGCTCAGTTTTATGGCAAGGACATCCTCTCGGTCAACCAATTCAGCCGGCACGATATCGAATATATCTTTGGTGTAGCCAAAGAGATGCGCGAAATGGTCACGCGCATCGGTACTTTTGACTTGCTTAAAGGTAAGATTTTAGCGAATCTATTTTACGAGCCATCCACGCGTACATCCTCCTCTTTCACCTCTGCCATGGAGCGCTTGGGAGGCAGCGTTATTCCTATTAATGAAGTGCGCTATTCATCTGTGTCCAAGGGCGAATCCTTACCAGACACCGTCCGCACTCTGGAATGCTACGCCGATGTCATCGTCATCCGCCATCCGGAAATGGGTTCCGCCGCCCTGGCCGCAAAATATGCCAGCAAACCGATCATCAATGCCGGTGACGGCGTGGGCGAGCACCCCACTCAGGCATTACTGGATTTATTCACCATTGTCAGCGAGCTGGGAAAAGTGGATGAACTGACTATCACCATGCTGGGCGATCTGAAATATGGCCGCACCGTGCATTCCCTCTCGCGTTTGTTGACCCTATTTAAAGTGAAATTAAATTACGTTTCGCCTGAAATCTTACGCATGCCGCCAGAAATCATCACAGAATTAAAAAGCAAAGGCATGGTGCAAGCGGAATATAATACGCTTGATCCGGTTATTTCGAAAACCGATGTGTTATATGTCACCCGCGTTCAAAAAGAACGCTTTGAAAATCAGGATGATTATGAAAGCGTGAAAGGCACGTTTGTGATCACTCCCGAAGTGATGGATCAGGCAAAAGATAAAATGATCGTGATGCACCCTCTGCCGCGGGTTGGCGAGATTGCCATGGAAGTGGATGACGACCCTCGAGCTGCTTATTTCCGCCAGATGGAATCTGGCTTATATGTACGTATGGCGTTACTGGCGATGGTGCTGGGGAAAGCCTGATTTTGTAAATATTGAAAAGAGGAAAAATGCCATCCTTTTTTGAGCGACTCGAAGCCCGGGTAAATAAAATCGACTCATTGCTTTGCCTGGGGCTGGATCCTCATCCTCAAGACCTCCATGAGCAAACGCCGCAGGCGCTGCATGATTTTTGTCTGCGGCTGCTCGAAAAGACGGGCGATCAGGTTGCGGCGGTTAAACCCAATTCTGCGTTCTTCGAAGCGTTCGGCGCACAGGGTATCAGCGTGCTGAAAGAAGTGATCCGGGCAGTACCTGATGATATTTTAGTGATCCTGGACGCCAAAAGGGGTGATATCGCTTCCACCGCTCAGGCATATGCCCAGGCGGCTTTCCGGCAGATAGGCGCCGACGCCATCACCGCCAGCCCATATCTCGGATATGATTCGATAGAACCTTTCCTGGAACAACCCGGGAAAGGTGTTTTCATGCTGTGCAAAACCTCCAATCCAGGCTCGAAAGATTTACAGGACATGCTTGTATCCTCCCCTGGTGGAACGGATATACTTCTATATGAACACGTCGCACGGTTGGCGCAGTCATGGAACATTAATAACAATTTAGGCGTGGTGGTGGGGGCTACGCATCCTGAAGCGCTTACCCGGGTGAGGGCTGCCGCACCCGATTTATGGTTTCTCACCCCTGGCGTGGGTGCCCAGGGAGGCAATCTTGAATCAGCACTTCGCGCCGGGTTGCGACCCGACGGATTGGGCATGCTCATCCCGGTTTCGCGGGCAATTTCACGCGCTGCCGACCCGCAAAAAGCAGCTTCCGAATTGCGTCAGGCGATTAACCAGGAGCGTAAAAATATAACATCCGCGCCGTCTCTATTCTCTACTCATGATTTACACCTCAACATGCTTGCCGATATGCTTCTCGAATCCGGCTGCGTTAAATTCGGGCAATTCACGTTGAAATCCGGTTTACAATCGCCCATTTATATCGACCTGCGCCAGTTAGTCGGCTACCCAAAAGTGCTGTCTGAGGTGGCCAACGCGTATCTCCCCATCTTGCAATCCCTGGCATTTGACCGCCTGGCAGCCCTGCCCTACACCGCCTTACCCATCGCTGCCGTAGTCAGCTTGCAGGGTAGCTGGCCGATGGTCTATCCCCGGAAAGAGGTCAAAGAATACGGCACCCGGGCGCAAATTGAAGGTGTTTATAAATCCGGGGAGAAGGTGGCGGTGATCGACGAC
>JAFGJM010000035.1 GCA_016929095.1 Anaerolineales bacterium
AAACTCAGGGCAGGCTCCGCAACCTAACTGCGGGTTCCTTCACTGCGTTCAGGATAAACTCCCCACCTGGCATTATAGTAATACAGCCCAATACAAAAAAGTGTTTATGTGGTGAAGTTTTCAAGTGTCAAGTGCCCCGCGCCCTGAGTCCTTCGAAGAGTGTTGAAGCAGCGCACCCAGACCCTAAAGGTTTGTGTTGTTAATGTGCAAGATTTCCACCTGAGATTCTATGACAAACTTTCTAAAACCATGCAAAAAATAACTTTAGGTTTTTTATTTATACTTCCTAATCATATTTCCTTAATAAATGGATTAGTACAAGTAATTTATATCGATATATTGTAAACTACAAAAATCACAATCGAAATTAATGAAAAGAAAAATCAACTATCTTGATTAATGTGAGCGAATTAATTTCTCTAGGTTTTCGTGCGTATTAGACCACTCGCGATTCGCAGTTAATGGATTTATAAAAGTTAATATGCCTAAATTATCAATTTCAATATATTCATCAACCAATTGAGTTAATATTTTTATTTCATGCCGATTCCATAATTTTAAAAATCTATTTGAGAAATAATTCCCCCAAGAAGCAATCGGTGTTGCATAAATCTCACAACAAAATAAATCTACATCTAAATCTATTTGACCAAAATTTGGTTTTATTTCCTTTATTAGATCAATTAACAAAGATTTATAATCATAGAATACTTTATCATTATTTGGTATATAACATATATTCCCTTTTGGCAAGAATAGCTGGTTATCTACATCAAATGAGATTACTGTACATTCATCAATATTATTATATGAAAATTGGTTCAATCTACTTTCCCAGATTGATTTATCAATTTCCCATACAATCTTTTGTTCATTCCACCTACCAAGGTTTATTAGAGGTTCATCTACTGGAAAACATCTATATTTTTTTAATATTTCTAATAGTGATTGAAGATCATATAAATTAATAATTTTTTGTGAACAAAAACAAGCTCGAACGAAATTAGGCATAATTTTTCTACCTCAACCACATTCCCAGGCCATTATTAACATTATAATAAAGTTTATCAATTTCAGGTCCTGCTCGATCAAAAACAGTAACCAACGCTCCCGTTGATTGATTTCTCATTACCCCAATTCCCTCATCTATATATTCAAATACAGGAATCTTGTGATAAGTTCCACTATAAATTTGACTCGTTGCACTTGATGTAATTGTATTTAATCTACTTAGGCTTGTTTGTACTACCGGATTTGATAAACTACCTAAATTCCCAGATTTGGGAATCCCAAGTATTCCCGCCTTACTATTTAATTGAGATGCAATTTTTGTTAAAGGTGTAACATTTTCTATAGGAATTTGACCTATTGATACTGCTGTTTCAAGTTCATTTGTTGGATTCCCGTCTTGGTTTACAATTTGACTTGCATCCATTACAGATTGAACTTCATGTGCACAACCATCATCCATACACGACGCAGGGACAATTATCGGGGCTAACATTAATGCAGCCCCCCATGCCATCACATCACCATTTCCTTCAGAATTTTGATAAGCATAAGCACCATCCCCCGGATATTGACTCATCATCATAGCAAATCCTGCGATTGCTATGATTATGAGCAATGGGTTATGACCATCAGAATCAATGTATTTCAGCGGATTATTATTGACATACGCATACCTGTCCAGGCCCTGCACGCCGCCCGGCACGATCGTGTCCGGCTGGGTGCCCCATCCGTGCTTCCTCCCAGCCCGCCGCTTCTCGTTTACAATTCACCCCAAAGTGATGCTCCATCATGAACATCTTTCGCTGGTTATTCTACAACTTCGCCTACTTGAAAAATCCCCGCTGGGATACGGGTATCTCGCCGCCCGAGCTGATGGATTTCATTGCCGCGCACCCGCCTGGTAAAGCGCTGGATGTCGGCTGCGGCAGCGGTACAAATGCCATCACCCTGGTGCAGCGCAACTGGCAGGTGGTGGGGGTGGATTTCATCCCCTATGCCATCATTCGCGCCCGTCTCAAAGCCCGTCAGGCAAACGCAAATGCCAAATTCCTGCTCGCCGACGCTTCCCGACTGCAAGACATCGGCGAACCCTTCAACCTGGTGCTAGATATCGGTTGTTTCCATTCCCTGAGTGCCGACGAACGATTGCGTTACATTTGCAATCTGGAGCACCTTCTAGCGCCGGGCGGTTTTTTCCTCAATTACACCTTCATTAACTTGTCCGATGAAACCAAACACGGCATCTCCGACCGGGATCTGAACCATATCTCAAAAATATGTTCCCTGGTTTGGCGGCAGGATGGCCTGGATCACCACGATACCATTTCCGCCTGGTTTTGTTGGGAGAAAAGAAAATAAAGTACAGATTTCCGAGGTCTTTGCCTGCCTTCCCCTTATTTCTGGCTTCCTTAATAATCTTATTTATCCCCTCCATTATTAATTTTTCTTTTGCCCGATACCCCATTTTAGTATACAATAATCAAAGTATCATAACCATAGCGCATTTATTTATTCATTCCCATACAAGGAACTAACAATGTTTTATAAGTTAGTAAACATGAGGACTGTATCATGAGTGATCGCAGACTGAACGAAAAAGAAGAAGAAAAACAGGAAAAAGAAGTCGAAAAAACCGAGGAGAAATCCCCCGAAGAAAAGAACTGGGACGAAAAGTGGCGTCGAGACCCGGTAAACACCGCTGCCTGGGCAGCCATTTTTATCTGGGCGGGTTTTGTGTTTCTGTTGGATAATCTGGGGTTACTGGCACGCTTCCTGAGCGGCATCGGCGGCGAAAGCCTGGTTGAAGCCTTACAACCCTGGGGTGTGGTGCTGGTTGGCGCCGGCGGGATTGTTATTCTGTCAGCCGCCGCGCGCCTGCTGATACCCGAACACCGCCGCCCGGTTTTTGGCACCTTCATTTTAGGCATCTTCCTGATCAGCATCGGGCTGGGTGAATTGTTCAGCTGGAACATCATCCTGCCCTTGCTCCTGATCGCCCTGGGTATATCCATCCTGGTGAGAGGGTTTATTAACCGCAGATAACAAAAAATACACCCGCCTTTATTCCCCCCATTTTTGCTCTCCAAAATGGGGGAGGTTGGGAGGGGGTCAGTTACAACTGATTCAAGTTAAACGTGTTGAACTCATCCCAAGCGTAGCGTAAGGGCGTCCACCATTTTTCCCGCCCGATACAGCGAAAATACGGCGCTTCGAAAGCCAAAATCAAATCGCCGATGCGGTAGCGCGGTAACACCGGTGTGGAAACCACCAGACTGCCCATTTCCCCCGGTTTCATCTCGTGCAGCATTTTCACTCCCGAGCGTGAAACCACCTCAAAGAAAAACAGATCATAATTAGGAGTCCAAGCGCGCTTCTCATCCCGCTGCTGCCCAAACATCCCCTCTGTCGTCCCATAGATTTCTCGAATAACGGCTTTGCCATACAGGGCGTGCAATGCGGGTTGGTATTTCGTATTGATCCCCGGCACACTTCCCAGGGTCATGATCTGTGTATGCCACACATCTTTGGGATATTTGCCGTATTGTTTTTTAACGAACTTGCCAAAGCGCAGCGCAGTCGGACATACGCCGCCCACCAGGGTCACGTTTTGATCTTTGCATGTCTGGTAAGCCAACTCGAAGCGGCGGTTCCAGTCCTGCTTGCTGGTTCCCCCGCCGATGGTATCGATCTCATCCTGCGTGGGCGCCGAGCGTATAGGCGTAAAAGTTGAAACATACTTTGTATATATCCCACTGCTATAACCATATTCCAATTCGCCTTCACCCACCTTCACTTTACCCACCACCGATGGAAAATTCAGATTTAAGTTCACCCCATCAAAAAGATCGAACCTGCCGCTGGCAGCTACATAATTCATCATGGCCCTTCCGGCGCTGATGCGCTGCCCCATATCGGTGGGCGTCATGGGGATGAACTTGGATTCTCCCTGGGTGCTGCCACGTGTGATCGCCCACCCAATCGGTTCTTCACACAACAGCAAACCGATATCCCCTGCCATCACTCGCTGGATGAGTGGTTTATAAACCTCAAAAGTAGCAATCGGGAAGGCCTTACGATAATCCGCAATGGATTCAATGTTACTCGCACTATGTTGCATGCCATAATCGGTTTTGGCATAATCCGTGAGCAAGCGCTGCAAAACCGTTTCCTGGGTTTTCTGAGGATTCTCGATGGCGTCTTGCCAGGGTTGTAATTGGGCTTTTAGGATTAATGCGCCCGTTTCCGGATCGATGTTCATAAACCGAGTGCCCCAGGAAAATTTACCAGGTATTTCCTGGACGCCAAACTGGGTCGAAATCCACGCGCTCGTAATCAGTCAGGCGGGTACGTATGGCGCCGCTCACCGTTAATATGTAGATATCGTGGTTTCTGCCATCTGGCCAGCTTTCAAAGACTAACCATAATCCATCTGGCGAGTAATTGGCGTCCCTTACCGGTACCGGTCCCAGATCGAAAGCATATTCACTGTACTCGCCTTCCACATAAGAGGCGGCTACCATTTGTGATATCGCCCCCAAACTTTCCTTTTGAATGAATAAAATGACCTCCCCATCCATCGACCATACCGGATGCGAATTGATTTTTCCCCCGCTGCGGGTATACACCCGTTGATTCTCCCCATTGGCGCTCATGATCCAAATATCTGACGGTCCATCTTTACGTGAGACATAAGCGATTTGTGCCCCATCCGGCGACCAGGATGGATCGGAATCACGTGAGTACGGCTGCGATAACATCGTGACCGAATTGTCAATAAGATTCAAGATGTAAATCCTCGGACGTCCAGTGACTCTCAATGAAGTGAAAGCAATGAAATTCCCATCCGGCGACCAATCGGGATCGTAATCGCCACCCGGCGTGGTTGAAATGGGCGATAAACCGCTGCCGTCATAGTCGATCACGAATAAACCAGAACCGGGATAAGCATCCTGATTGCTATCGCATGGAGAAATGAACACCAATCGTTTGCCGTCTGGCGACCAATCCGGCTGGCAAGCCCCTTCCGGTAGATCGGTAAGCTGTCGTAAATTTCCGCCTTTCGTATCCATGATCCAGATTTGGAAAACCCCAGAGCGGTCGGATACAAAAGCGATCTCCCCGGTACCGCCTCCCACCATGGTCGGCAAAGGGGTATGGGTGAGAGATGGAACTGCTGCTACGAGTGTTTCAACCATTGTTATGGTAGGATATACCCTGGTTGGCGGGGCGACTGTAGATGTAAACTTGATACCCGCTGACATAGATGTAGTGCTCGTTTGCGTTATATCGGGTGTATCAGGAGGTGTAAAAGTAATAACACTCGGGAAAACCATGCTTACCCCCTGATGGAATAGTTCGGGATCGAAAACATTAATCAGGATGACAGCAAACAGCAATAACACACCAAATGAAACCAATGCGAACCAGATGAAATTAAACTTTTCGCTGCCATAGACTTTTTTGGACTGAGCCATTCCGTTTTTATTGGCTGCCTGTCCGTTTTTTCCGGATTGATCAAACGCCTCATTCAGCAGCTCTGACCATCGGGCATGATTTTTTTCAATTTCCTCGGGTGGGGGTTCCACCCAATATTGTCCATCCTCGACGACCAACCCGGATTGAGAATTAAGCAAGGCATTCTTAAATTGGAGCGCCGATTGATATCTTTCATCCGGACGGACCGCCAGTGCTTTTTCAATGACATCCGATAGTTTCTGCGATATTTTTTGATTGTAGTGTCGTATAGGCGTCAATGGCACTTGATCCATCGCTCGGGATAACGCATCCTCCGGAATGTAACCGGTCAACGCTGCGTAGAGAGTTGCACCCAGGGAAAACAGATCCGAACGGTGATCTGTACGGGCAGTGCCATATTGCTCTGGGGGAGAATACCCAGGGGTCATTGCCCGAGCGCCGGTGGTAGTCGCCTCGCCGCTTTGGATCAATTTCGCCAATCCAAAATCAACCAGGTAAATTTGTCCTGTCGGCGTTATTTTTACATTTCCAGGCTTAATATCCCGATGAATAATTGGCTGGGTACGCTCTTCCAGGTAAGTCAGCGCATCGCAAATTGCAGCTCCAATGATCACGACATCTGCTTCGGGAATATTATGCTCACGATCCATACGCTGGCGCAGGTCTTCTCCCTCGATGAAATCCATTACCAGGTACTGTCCTTGCCCCTCGATCACAAAATGATCGGTCACACGCGGTAAATTAGGGTGGCGCAAAGTTGCTAAAATCACTGCTTCACGATGGAATTGGCGGGCATACTCATCGCTCATAAAAAGATTTTCTTTCAGAGCAACTTCTACGCCCAGGTTCTCATCCACGGCGCGGTAAACTGAACCCATGCCTCCCTGCCCAAGGATTTCAGTCACACGATATCGCTGATTGATAAGAGTACCCGGCTCCAGTGCCATTCAATTATTATAAATGAGATATCGCTTAAATATCTAAGTTTCTCACCTCACGAGCATGAGTTTGGATAAATCGCTTGCGAGGTGGTACAGCTGAACCCATAAGCATATCGAAAGTGCGGTCCGCTTCGGCAGCGTCCTCAATTGTGACCAACAGAAGTGTGCGGCTTTCTGGGTTCATGGTCGTTTCCCAAAGCTGAGAGGGGTTCATCTCGCCTAACCCTTTATAGCGGGAGACAGAAGCTTTTTCTGCGTTTCCCCCTAACTCTTTCAAGACTTCGTCTTTTTGCGCTTCGGTATAGGCATATCTAACTTTATTTTTTTGAGCAATTCGAAACAGGGGTGGTTGAGCTATATATAAATGACCGGCATCAATCAAAGGCTGCATATAACGATAGAAAAACGTCAATAGCAAGGTGCGGATATGACTGCCATCCACGTCAGCATCGGTCATGATGATAACTCGCCCATAACGCAACCCTGAAATATCAAAGTTATCGCCAACGCCCATCCCCAACGCCGAGATCAACGCTTTAACCTCATTGTTCGCCAGGATTTTATCCAGGCGGGCGCGTTCGGTGTTCAGGATTTTACCCCTCAAAGGGAGAATTGCTTGAAAATGACGGTCACGCCCCTGTTTGGCGCTGCCCCCTGCCGAATCGCCCTCCACGATATATAACTCAGTTTTGTCGGGATCACGCTCAGAACAATCGGCTAATTTCCCCGGCAGGGTAAGGCTTTCCAAAGCAGATTTTCGGATCACTAAATCTCGGGCTTTTCGGGCTGCATCACGGGCTCGCGCAGATGTCAAGCATTTTTGGACAATGGATTTTCCCGCATTTGGATTTTCTTCTAAAAATGTCGCAAAAGTTTCTCCAACCACTTGCTGAGACAATGTTTGTACTTCCGGGTTCATCAGTTTGACTTTAGTCTGACTCTCGAACTGCGGATCGGGGTGCTTTATGCTGATGATAGCTGTTAATCCCTCACGGGTATCGTCTCCGGAAAAATTGGGATCGTTCTCTTTGAGTAAACCTGACCGGCGGGCATAATCGTTGATCGTGCGGGTAACCGCCGCTCGAAGCCCGGTGAGGTGTGTACCGCCATCGACAGTATTAATCGTGTTGGCGAAAGCATACACCGATTCAGCATACGCATCCGTATATTGGATGGCTGCGTCAATAATAATGCCATCTATCTCTTTTTCCACGTGCACCACCGGATGCAACACTTCCCGATTGCGGTTTAAATAGCGAACAAAGGAAGTGATACCCCCTTCAAAATAAAAAGTCATTTCTTTATCAGACCGCTCATCCAACATATAGATAGAAACGCCGCGGGTGACAAAAGCCATTTCCCGGAACCGTTGCGTGAGTGTGTCAAAACGGAAATCCATTTCACCTTTAAATATATCCGGATCGTACTTAAATGTAGTATGCGTTCCGTTTTCACCCTTCGATGTTTTATCGATAATTTTCACCGGTGTGACCGGATAGCCTTTCTCGTATCGCTGAAAATAAATCTGACCTTCTCTAAATACCTTTACTTCACACCAGTCTGAGAGGGCGTTGACTGCCGAAACACCAACACCATGCAAGCCACCTGAAACCTTATAGCTCCCGCCGCCAAACTTCCCGCCTGCATGGAGAGTGGTCATTACCACTTCCAAAGCAGATTTATTCAATTGCGGATGCATATCAACTGGGATGCCTCTTCCATTATCGGTTACCGTGACACTACGATCCTGATGAATAACGATCTCAATGCGATCGCACACGCCGGTTAAAGCCTCATCAATTGAATTATCGACTACCTCATAAATCAAGTGATGCAATGCCTTGATATCGGTGCCGCCAACATACATACCCGGTCGACGTCTTACCGCTTCCAAGCCTTCCAACACCTGAATATCTTTTGCATCATATGAAAAAGAATTTTCTTTTGCCACTCAACCTCCAAGATAAATAAAATATATACCTGTTATTTAGAAGAAGCCCCGATTGAATATATTACACTTCAGATGATAGTTTCACCCGTTGCAGTACTTGTTCCACCCAGGAGGTGGCATCACGATAATAGATAAATGTAGATGCTAATACCCCCGTGGCAATGAATCCATGCCCGGCTAATCCAATCATAGTAAGCCAGGATTCTTCACCCGGAATTCGCCAAAGAATGTCCATCCCCTCACCCAATATCAAAATAATAAAAAAATACAATGCCGTTGTTGGAAATGTATAACGCGTCATCCGCACGCTGTCTTTCACAGAATCCCACATCATCCGCTGATTGACAAAAATACCGTGTGCTGAAAAAACCAGCGGGAATATTAACCACAGAACCATTCCCATAAATATCAAAATACCAATCCTTCCCATTGATGCCCCCCCTGAAAGCAGTACGGTGATAATACAACTGCCAGGGATAGATAATGTTATTATAATCGCTAACCATAACATAGCCAACAACCAAACCTGTATCGCCATCCAAGGCCAGCGTATTATTGTTTTCATCCAGTTTATTTTTCCTGATAGTGCTGCTTGGGCAACGCTCCGAAAATAAAAAGCGCCAATAGCCAGACCCAGAATTGATAATAAAATCCAAATTCCCAATAATCCCCTTACAGAAATTACTTGAATAGTATGAGGTTCAGTTATCGGATTGGCGATCGGTTGAATGGAAACCATCAAGCTGGGAATGCCCACCGGATATGTCCGTAAAATGGACAATAAATTAAAATGATCACCCGAAGCAGCCCACATCTTTCGATTCATCTCCAGTATTTCGATCATTTCGGGTGTGGAACTACCAGGCAGATTTTCCATTGCGTATAATATAGAATTTACCAGGGTATTCAACCGAAGATGAGGTCCTAACCATAAAAATAGATCTAAAATTATCGGAAAAACAATCAAAATCAGATTGTTTGTGATAGAATCAAAGCCGCCAAGGATTGATTGAATAAAATTTGGTGGGGCAGGCAATGTTTTTGAATTTACGGTGTTCATAGTGGTGAAATTTTACCATAACCATTTTCACACAGAATCGAATGATCTTCATTTCTAAATTTAATATCTTGACCATAGTACATCTTGTCGGTAAAATTATTGCTTAATCGCCTATCGTTTTATATTATGTTCCTTCACAAATTGATTATGATAGGCTTTTTGGATAGATGCGCGGGGGTTTCCAGGCATTAGAATCCAACAAGTGCGGTCTTGTTTGTGTTTTTTTATGTGTTGGTAGTAAATGAAAGGAGGTTGGTGTCAGCATACTACGATATAACAAGAAAAAGAACCAATGAAATTACCCAATAATAAAATAAACAATATCCTTCAAGGAGGAGGATGAAGATGTCTAAAAGAATTCTCGTCATTGTATCCATACTGGTTTTGGCAAGCCTGGTTTTAGCGGCATGCCAACCCGCTGCTACCGAAGCTCCAGCCGTTGAAGAACCCGCAGCCGAAGAACCCGCAGCCGAAGAACCTGCCGCAGAAGAGCCTGCCGCAGAAGAACCCGCCGGCACGCTTAAGATCGCTATTCTGGCGCCTCTAAGCGGCTCTGTACCAACCTTTGGCGTTTCCACTCGCGATGGCGCACTTTTGGCCATTAAAGAATGGAACGAGAAGGGTGGCGTACTTGGTATGCAAATCGAAACGGTTGTTGAAGACAGCCAATGCGAAGCTGACCCAAGTGTTAATGCCGCCAACAAAGTCATCGATCAGGATGGCGTGAAATTCATCATCGGCGAAGTTTGCTCCAAAGCCTCTATTCCCATCTCGGAAATCGCTCAAGAGAAGGGGATTGTTCAAATCAGCCCCACATCAACCAATGAAACCGTGACCTTAAAAGCGGATGGCTCAACCAAAGAATATGTATTCCGCGCATGCTTCATTGACCCCTTCCAGGGTAAAGTTGGCGCTAAATTCGCTCTCGATAATCTCGGTGCAAAGAATGCTTTCATCCTTTTCGACCAGGGTAATGACTACGTGCGTGGTTTAGCAGAAGCTTTCGAAGCCACTTTTACAGATAATGGCGGCACAGTTGTCGGTAAAGAGACCTACACAGTTCAGGATACCGACTTCTCTGCTATTCTGGCAAAAGTTTCTGAAGCCAATCCGGATGTTGTTTACCTGCCCGATTACTACAACATCATCAACCTGGTTACTGCACAGGCCAAGGAAAAAGGCATTACTGCCCCCTTCATGGGCGGCGATGGTTGGGATTCCGCAGACCTGGATAGGGCTGCTTCCGATGGTGGTTATTACACCAACCACTATTCCGATCAGGATACCCGCCAGATCGTTCAAGACTGGGTGAGTAACTACGAAGCTGAGTATGGGGCAGTCCCCGATGCTCTGGCAACCCTGGCTTACGACGCAGCTAACCTGTTGATTGCCGCTATTGAAGAAGCTGGTGAAGCTGATCCTGCAAAAGTGAAGGATTCTCTGGCTGCAATCAGTTGGGAAGGCGTTTCTGGAACCATCACTTACGACGAATTTCACAATCCCATTAAAGCCGCAGTCATCCTGCAAGTGAAAGACGGAGAAATCGTCTACGTTGCTACGGTAGCCCCATAAATAATTAATCAAAAACTTACAGGGGGCAGTGACTATCACTGCCCCCTAATTCAAAGTCTGGATGTAGTTATGGAAATCACATCGCCTTCGTTCGGTCAAAGGATTATCCAGGGCCGCTGGATCGGAAAGATCGCATTGGTTCTGGTTAGCCTGCTTACAATTTGGTGGGTTGGTAATAAAGCAGCTCAATCTCCATCATTGTTTTATCAACAAATAGTCAACGGATTACAGTTAGGATTTGTATATGCGTTGATAGCCCTGGGATATACCATGGTTTATGGGATCGTTAAATTGATTAACTTTGCCCATGGTGATGTTTTCATGGTGGGCGCGTTTGTCAGTTATTATGCTGTGAGTAAATTCTCATTACATGTCTGGCCTTCTACAATTTTTCCTAATATCTCTCCAATTATTTCTGTTGTCCTGGGAACCATTACAGTAGCGATATTATCAATGGTGATTTGTGCTCTTCTGGCAATTGTAATCGAGCGTATTGCGTACAAACCGCTCCGCAATGCCCCACGTATTTCAGCGCTCATTACAGCTATTGGCGTTTCCTTCTTTCTTGAATATTTTGGCGCGTTAGATTTTGTGTTCACACCAAATTTCATTACCTATAAACGTCCATTTCAGATATCGATTTGGTATTTGAAAGATGGCTTTCATAAACTCGAATCAGGAACTGCCGCGCCGGATGGAAGTATCATTTTTTCTAACATATTAATTATCATTATCTTAGCCTCATTATTGTTAGTTTTAGGATTAAACTTTATTGTTATGCGTACGAAGATCGGGAAGGCTATGCGCGCGTCCTCCTACGATAAACCCACGGCGCGTTTAATGGGTATTAATGTGGATGGTGTGATCTCGATCACGTTTGCCATTGGCGCTGCCCTGGCAGGCGCAGCCGGTATTTTATACGCCACAGCTTATCCTCAAGTCTTTTTCTGGATGGGCATTACACCTGGATTGAAAGCGTTTATTGCAGCGGTGTTGGGGGGTATTGGCAGTATCCCCGGTGCTTTTGTGGGAGCGCTCATCATGGGGCAAGCGGAAGTGCTCAGTGCAGGTTATATTTCCACGCCCATGCGGGATGCTATTGCCTTCGCCATCTTAATTCTCGTACTTCTGGTTAAACCCACCGGTCTGTACGGTGAACCAGAGCGTGAGAAAGCATAGGTCGGGAGGAAACAACCATGTTAAAAAATAAAACTACTCTCGGCTTTCTTAGCGTAGCGATATTCGTCATCTTATTAGTGCACGTGTTGGTAGATCAAGGGATTTTAAATTCCTTCTGGTACACCATTTTACGCATTGGCGCAGTGATGACCATTGTTAGTCTGGGGTTGAATTTAATTTACGGTATCAATGGTCAATTTTCGTTAGGTCAGTGGGGATTTTACGCCATTGGCGCATATGCTGCAGCAGATGTTACTTATCGCTGGTCGCAATTACATAGTGCATCTGGGCTGGTTATCCTGCTTCTTGTTTTGCTTTTTGTGGGGGGATTTTACCTGATTATTGGGCGGGTTTTATCGAAAATTCGCGGGTTAGACTCACTCTCCGCCTTTGCCATCTACCTGGCAGGGACAATCCTGGCCGCGATCCTTGCGATTGCTTTAGGAAAAATACTCATCGATCCTGTGACAGCTATGTTAACCTACCTGCCGGCTAACATTGCCATGCAATTGGTATTTTTACTGGCCATATTATTAGCAGGTATTTTAGCAGCTGAAGTAAGCTACCTTCTCGGTCTGCCCGTGCTGACCCTTGGGTCGGATTATTTCGGTATCGCCACACTTGGTTTCACGATCATTGTGAAAGTGCTATTAGATAATTCCGACACATTGCTCGGGTTTGCTGAAATGAAGGGGGCGCGTGGTATGGTAGGTATTCCCAAGCTTTCCTCTTGGCTTTGGGTAGCTTCATTTGTGCTGATCATAGTAGTCCTAACCCGTAACTTGCTGCAATCTTCTCATGGGCGTGCGATTATATCTGTTCGAGAAGATGAAATTGCAGCCAAAGCAATGGGTATCGATATTGCCAGCCAAAAGACAATCACCTTTGTGATTGGCAGTCTGTTCGCCGGACTGGCAGGCGGATTATATGCCCATGTCAATGGCTTCTTGCACCCCAATACCTTCAACTTCATTAAATCATTTGACCCCATGATCATCATCGTTTTTGGCGGATTAGGAAGCATTACAGGTACTGTGGTTGCTTCATTTACATGGGCGCTGGTATTGGAGGGTTTTTTACGTCTCTTTCTTCCGGAAGGATTTGAAACCTGGCGCTTTGTCGTTTATCCATTACTCTTATTGATCATGATGCTGTTACGCCCGCAAGGATTGTTTGGCACCTATGAATTTCCATTTCTCCAGCAAATCTTGCCTCCTGCGCTTAAATTAAAAGCCAACAATATGCATACCACGGAAGCTGAAACAGCTTCTTCTAACTCCAATGAATCTACGTCATCCACCGGAGGGGCATCATGACTGATATTGTAAATACCACTTCTCCATCCCCGGTGGAAACAATGAATTCCAAATCCAAAGTTTTAGAAATAACCAAATTGAATAAATCCTTTGGTGGTTTGCGCGCCGTAAAAGAATTTGACATGAACATCAATAAAGGCGAATTAATGGGTTTGATTGGGCCAAACGGAGCCGGGAAAACCACTGTATTCAATTTGATTACCGGAATTTATGAACTGACTTCAGGGAATATTGTGTTCAATGACACGAACCTGATTGGTATGTTGCCGCATCAAATCACGCAACTTGGAATTGCACGGACTTTCCAAAACATTCGCCTTTTTCCCAACCTGACTGTATTGGATAATGTTCGTATTGCATACCATGCCCATGCCGGTTACGGTATGATGGATGCTATCTTGCGTACTCCGAAATTCCTTGAAAACGAAAAGATGTTGACTGAAAAAACCCAAGAATTTCTCAGTGTGTTCAATTTGCATGACCGGCAGGGAGAAATTGCCCGCAACCTTCCCTATGGCGAACAACGCCGCCTGGAAATTGCGCGTGCCCTGGCTGCCGATCCCCAACTTCTTTTACTCGACGAACCTGCAGCCGGTATGAATCCGAATGAAGTGGTGTCTTTGATGGACCTCATCCATTTCATACGTGAGAGATTCAACCTGACCATTTTGCTGATCGAACACCAGATGCGGGTAGTTATGGGAATTTGCGAACGTATCACCGTCATGGATTTTGGTGAAATTATCGCCCGCGGTACACCCGACGAGATCCAAGCCAATCCGAAGGTGATTGAAGCTTACCTGGGTCGCGGCGCTGCGGCTCTAGCTCAGAAATTAAGTGAGAAACGCACCAATGTTGCTTGAAGTAAAAGACCTCAATGTATATTATGGCGCTATTCATGCCCTGCAGGGTATTAATTTCCATCTTAATGAAGGTGAAGTTGTTACCCTGATTGGAGCAAACGGCGCGGGTAAATCCACGACCCTCAATACGATCTCCGGATTATTGCGAGCCCGCTCAGGAAACATCGTTTATAAAGACAAAGATATTTCCTTGACTCCTGCTGAAGAGATCGTCCGCATGGGAATTTCCCAATCACCCGAAGGACGCAAAATATTCGCTACTCTCACTGTGATGGAAAATCTGGAAATGGGCGGATACCTCAAGACGAAAGAAGAGATCAATAGCGGTCTGATGCGCGTGTTCCGCAGTTTCCCCAGATTGAAAGAACGTCAAAATCAATTAGGCGGCACCCTTTCGGGGGGGGAACAACAAATGTTGGCTATGGGTCGTGCTTTAATGTCCCAACCTTCTGTGTTGCTTTTAGATGAACCTTCCATGGGATTGTCTCCCATTTTAGTCGAAGAGATCTTCAATATCATCCAGGAAATCAACTCTCAAGGCACCAGTATTCTGCTGGTAGAACAAAACGCCCAGATGGCTCTATCTGTTGCACACCGCGGCTATGTCATTGAGACCGGGAGTATTACTTTGGAAGGAAAATCTAGCGACTTGTTACATAATCCCGACGTAATAAAATCCTACCTCGGCGGGCATTAACATAACTCCGTATATATAATAAAAAAAAGAACCAGGATTTTTTCCTGGTTCTTCTCTTTTAATATAATGGGTTACGCAATAATCAATGAACGGACATCCGGTTTATCAAGCCGGATTAGAAACCATGTGGAAATGGCCATGGATACGGTCGCCATAAGTATGTAAGAAATATCCCATCCATTCCCGTCAATACGTAGGGCGTGAGGAAAAAGCATCATCATTCTGATGATGATATTCAACCCTTGAATAAAAATACTCATGGATAACGCCCACGAACGGCCACGCCATAATCCAAAGCCTAACAGCGCAAAAACAAATGCGACAATTCCAAAAATCGACAACCCGGCGGAGATTGTGTCCAATGGAAAAATGACAATTGGGATAATCTGTAGCAATATAATCGGAATTAAAAACTTCTTTTGTGGCATCATACTACTCCTGGCTAATTTTGTGAATTCTATCAGTGGGTTATGATGCTGTCAATAGTAATTGCCAATGGTAGAATATAAGTGGACATAGGATATGCCATCAGCAGAAATAATCACCATCGGAACCGAACTGTTACTGGGTGATATCTTAGACACCAATACCCAATACCTGGCACAAACTTTGCGCGAAAACGGTATTGACCTGTATCGCACCACCACCATCGGCGATAACATGCAACGTATTGCGCAAGCCATTCGGGAATCTCTATCCCGGGCAGAAATTATCATTACCACAGGCGGCCTTGGCCCCACCGTCGATGATCCTACCAGGGATGCGGTAGCACTGGCGTTCAATGTAAAGACTGAATTCCACCCCGAACTATGGGAACAAATTCAAGAACGTTTTGCACGATATGCTCGTCAACCCACCGAAAACAATAAACGCCAGGCATATATCCCCCAGGGGGCTATTGCCGTTGCCAATCCGGTTGGTACAGCCCCGGCTTTTTTTATCGAAAATATGCAGCAGACTCTCATTTCCCTCCCCGGAGTTCCTCAGGAGATGGAATACCTGACGAAACATTTCGTAATAAATTATCTTCGTCAGCAGTATCAAATAAAAACCACGATTCTCACAAAGGTTCTTCACACCGCGGGAATTGGCGAATCGCAGCTCGATAATTATATTGGCGATTTGGAAACCCTTTCCAATCCTACGGTAGGTTTGGCTGCTCATTCCGGTCAGGTAGATATTCGTATCACCGTTAAAGCCGAAAATCCTGAAACCGCGACCCAATTGATCGATGGATTGGAAACAGAAATCCGCAGCCGGGTCGATCAATGGATTTATGGTGCAGACCATGAAACCCTGGAATTTGCAGCAACGGAAGTGTTGGCAAACAAAGGCTGGAAACTCGCCACCCTTGAAGCCGGCTCTCAAGGCGAATTGGCTGGCCGGTTTGCATCCTTCGACGAAGTGTTCATAGGGGGCGAAATTATCACTGACCTCCCCCAACCAAACGATTTTGAGAAAATCGTAAAAACATACCGGGAACAGCGCGCCGCCGATGTGTGTCTGGGCGTTGCTATTTACCCGCAAAATGAAAAGCAAGACGTTTTGATTGTTATAATTACACCCACAGGTTTACAAACACATCATCGCCCCTTTGGTGGGCCTCCACGATATACCGTCCGCTGGGCAATCAATCATTCCATAAACCTTATTCGTAACTTATAGGGAGAAACCGTGACAAAAACCGATACACTTCTTACCAATGCCATAGTTTTGACCATGGATGAAAATTTTCATATTTTTGAACCTGGTGCTGTTGCCATTCAAAACGACCATATCAAAGCGGTAGGTTCACAAAGCGAATTACTCAGTCTGTACGAAGCAAACCAGATAGTGGATTGCCAGGGAAAAATTGTGATGCCTGGCTTGATCAACGCCCACACCCATGTGCCCATGGCTTTAATGCGTGGTTTGGCAGATGATTTGCGCCTGGATGTGTGGTTGATGGGTTATATGATGCCGGTGGAACGCGAATTTGTATCTCCCGAATTCGTTCACCTGGGCACACTTTTGTCGTGTATTGAACTTATCCGTTCGGGCGTAACATGCTTTGCGGATATGTATTACTTTGAAGAAGACGTTGCTAAAGCGACGGCCGAAGCGGGATTACGAGCCATCTGTGCTCAAAGCGTATTGAAATTTCCCTCCCCGGATGCTCAATATTTCGAAGAATCTTTGAGTTCAGCCCGAGAGTATATTCAACGCTGGAAAGGTCATCCGTTGATCATACCCTCAGTTGCCCCTCACGCTCCCGATACTTGCACGGAGGAGATATTACGCTTGTGTTCTGCTCTGGCTGTTGAGTTTGATGTGCCCCTGCTCACCCACCTGGCGGAAACAGCTCAGGAAGAGGAAAACTCTCGTCAAGAACACGGCATGCCGGTCATCCCCTATGTAAAAAAGCAAAACCTTTTCGACGCCAAAGTAACTGCGGCGCACTGCGTTCATGTCGATGAAGGTGAAATTCTCACCTTGCTTCACCATAAAGTGGGTGTGGCGCATAACCCTTCATCGAATTTAAAATTGGCTTCGGGTTTTGCACCGGTAAGCGCTATGATTGATGCCGGATTGAATGTGGGCATTGGAACTGATGGCCCCGCTTCCAATAACGACCTGGATATGTTCGAAGAAATGCGCCTGGCGTCTTTCATTGCTAAAGCAGTCACCTACGATCCAACAGTTATTCCTGCGCAAACAACCCTGACAATGGCAACCATTATGGGCGCTAAGGCGCTGCATATCGATCACATCACCGGCAGCCTGGAGCCGGATAAACGAGCAGATTTGATCATATTGGATATATCGCCTCTGCATAACACGCCTCGCTTCCGCCGAGAAAACCACGGTCTGTATGCTCAAATCGTGTATGCTGCTAAATCCACCGATGTCACCGATGTGATGGTGAATGGTCAGTGGCTTATGAGAGATCGTCAATTAACCACAATTAACGAAGCCGAATTATTGAAACAGGCTGAAAATTACGCCCGAATAATTGATACATTTTTAATCCAACGTGAACAATCCGTGCTTTCAAAGCTTGTTGCCATTGGCGGCGCCACAGAGACGGAAAGTTTCGAAATTCAAGCCAAAGCCCGCGTTTTAGATACCTCGCCCATCCTGACGGCTATCAGTAGCCCAGAATTAGAAATACTCCATCACCGTCATTATCACGAATATGACACTTATTTTTCGTTTGAAAATTCAGAACAAGAGTATTTACGGTACCGGGAAGATGAATATATCGATGAAAAAGGACAGGTCAGTAATATCCGCTATCGATTAACTCTCTTAGGTCCAGCCCGTGAAGATCATTTTCCAAGCGATGTGCTTCTCTCGCGCAGTCGTTTTATTGCGCCTGCCACACATAGTCTAAGGTTTTATCGAGAATACTTCAAACCCTCCGGTGAAACCTTCATCGAAAAAGACCGCTTACGCTGGCGGATAATCTTCAAAGGAACAGAATTCTACATAAACCTGGATCAAGTAACAGAACCAGATATGGGATATTTCGTGGAAGTGAAAAGCCGTACCTGGAGCAAGCGGGATGCAGAACACAAGGCAGAAATGGGTACACAATTATTGCAGTTCCTTGGCGCCTCTTTGGATAAAACAGTAACCCAGGATTATATTGAAATCATTTCCCCTAAGAATTAAGGATCTGCCTTGGATTCTGTTTTAACTTTCGCATCTCAACTGGCTAAAGAATGCGGCGAGATTTTACTCGATTATTTTCGCCTCCCAAAAATCCAGACCGATTACAAACCCGACCATTCCCTTGTCACCGAGGCTGATATTGCGGTCGACCGCCATATCAGCCAGGCAATACACACAGCTTTTCCACAGGACATTCTGTTAAGTGAGGAATTAAAACCGGATTACTTACCGATCGGGGATAATACCCCTCTCTGGATTATTGACCCTTTGGATGGTACTACCAATTTCAGCCTGGGGCTTCATCATTGGGGAACATCGATTGCGCGTATTGAAAATGGTTTCCCAAGTCTGGCGGTGCAATACTTCCCCTTGTTCAATGAGATGTATACCGCTCAAAAGAAATCTGGAACATACTTAAACGATACCCAATTGTCTGTGTGCAATCCCAATACGATGAACAAGACAACCTTTTTCTCTTGCTGTTCGCGAGCTATAAAGAATTATCACGTAACCATTCCCTATAAAATCCGAATATTTGGCAGCGCCACATACTCATTTTGCAGCCTGGCACGTGGTAATGCTTTGATCAGTTTTGAAGCCAAAGCAAAAATCTGGGATATCGCCGGCGCCTGGTTAATGGTACCAGAAGCACAAGGATATATCGAAATGTACAATGGCGATGAACCTTTTCCGCTTTCTCCTGGAAAATCATTTATCTCGCAAAATTATGCTATTTTGGCGGCTGTCACACCTGATCTCATGAAAAAAGCACGGAATAAAATTATCCCTAAGTAAAAATCGATTGTGATCAAACATCACTCCATTCAACCCGGGAAATGTCAAAGAAAAAAGTGTAATGTTTGAAATCAAGAGTTATTTGTTTTATTGCAAACTTTTATTAACATAAAATTTTAAGAAATGAGGAACATTATGGAATATCGCTTTCTTGGAAAATCAGGATTAAAAATATCCGCGCTGTCTTTCGGCGCCTGGGTGACTTTTAGCTCACAAATCGGAGAAGAAACAGCCCTCGATTGCATGACGGCGGCATACGAACATGGCGTTAATTTCTTTGATAACGCTGAGGTATACGCCGGCGGTAAAGCAGAAATTATGATGGGAAATGTCCTCAAAAAAATCGGTTGGAAACGGAGCGATCTGGTGATTTCAACCAAATTGTTTTGGGGTGGTGATGGGCCTAATGATAACGGCCTATCACGTAAGCATATCCTTGAAGGGATCGATCATTCCTTGATTCGCCTTCAAATGGACTATGTTGACCTCTTGTTTTGTCATCGTCCCGATCTTTTCACCCCGATGGAGGAGACTGTTTGGGCAATGAACCAGGTGATCAACCAGGGGAAAGCATTCTATTGGGGTACCAGTGAATGGAGTGCGCAACAAATCATTGAAGCATATGGTATTGCCCGGCGTGAGCATTTAATTCCTCCGTTAATGGAACAACCCGAATATAACATGTTCCATCGTGAGCGTGTCGAGCGTGAATATGAACCCTTGTATCAAACAATAGGTTTGGGTACCACCACCTGGAGTCCTCTGGCAAGTGGAATGCTTACCGGAAAATATAACCAGGGAATACCCAAGGATTCACGCTTGAATGTGGAAGGTTATGATTGGCTGCGAAAACGCTTCGAGGATGAAGAAGGCCAACGAAGACTGGAGATTGTTGGCCAATTACTACCAATTGCCAGCGAATTGGGTTGTACGATGGCACAAATGGCGCTCGCCTGGTGCTTAAAAAATCCCAATGTCAGCACAGTGATCACTGGCGCTTCGAGGCGCGAACAGGTAATCGAAAATATGAACGCACTGGAAATGGTAGAAAAACTCACCCCGGATGTGATGGAAAAAATCGAGGCTGTTCTTGGTAACCGACCAAAACCAGCCCACGATTGGAGGTAAAGTCAGTTTTATTACCGAATGATATGGTAAAGCTGCCCCCAGGCAGCTTTTTCTAAATCGGCGATCGTGAGCAATTTGGCGCCAATTTCCCTCAAGGATTTCCCTGGATTTTTGGAGGGTGAAAATTCTTTGAACAACAAAGCGACTTCTTGCCAGCGATCGCCTATGGTTTTAAATTGTTTTGAAATTTCTTCCAAATCCGCAATACCGGTTATATCGACAGCTTCGTGTAAAAACCGGCCATACAGATAACGGAACAGTCCCCCGCCCGTTCCTCCGGTGTAATCGATATAGATATAGCCATTCCTCACCGCTTCTATAAGTTCGTGAAAATCCAAAATCTCAGCCCAACGCGGAATACGTTGAGCCGCTTTATATATCCCTTTGACACCCAGACTCGAGATTGGAGGTTTAATCATTTTCTCACTGGTTTCGTATATCGCCTGCCGAACATCCTCTACAGCGATCGGATGAGCCCGAGAGAAATCCATTTCAAACCAGACATTATGAGGCGGAAATGGTTTAAATTTCGAATGGCGTGCTTGCGCCAAATCGGGCAGCAATACAGGGTGTAACAATCCATCCCGCTCCGCGATCAAAACTGTGGAAGTTTGGGGATCATATCCAGCGGCAACGATCATATGTGCGCCAAAGTGGATTCCGGGAGGGAGTTTGAAGTAAGGCAAGAAGCCCATATCGGCATACAACATGACCGGCGTCCCGTTAGTCAATAATTCCAACAATCGGTTTTCTGCCTTTTTTGGGCTGCCAGTTTTGTAGTGTTGGGCGTATACGCCGGTCCTTTTCGCCGCTGTTATTTCTATCCCCTCCTCGCCTTTTCTGCCAACGTTCCCCCTGCCTCCCATAAAAGGTATTGCTCCTTTTATTTCTAAATAGGCAAAACCAATCCCCGAGCCAATCCCAAAGAGGACTTCCTCAAGTACTGGGTATTGGTTGAATTCATAAATATTCCGCATCGAACCGGTGACACAATGGTGCGTCTTTATAGGTGTAAAGCCCTTGATCAACCCTGTGATTTGCAAATCATTCATGTGCTTTCCTTACCGGTTGCCTTAGTATCGTTTTCAATTTTTCGGGGGCGGTCTTCCGAGGATCTCCCAGATAGATTTCGTGATGTTTCCCGTTTGTAAACAAGCCACTTGAATGAATAAATTCATGCATACGGGCAATTGTAGGGCTTTCATCGGCATAGGCGCCCCAATATAATATCTGGACCGCTAACCCTTCTTCAAAAGATTCAAATCGCATCTTCGATAATTCAGGAATAACTTTTTGTTTTGCTACGATTTCCCGCGCCTTTTCAAATACATCAACCTCCACCCATTTTGGCTGCATGATCATCATGGTCCAATCCCATTCACCCTTGTTTTTCACGCTGAATTTAGTCATGTCGTCCACCCACCATAAACCCTCCAAAGGCGAGACGGTAAAATCGATTCCCTGTGGTTTTAAAATGAATTTTATTTTGTAAGCTATAGAATATAAGGCTTCGACACTCTTTTGATATTGCAGGCTGGTATTAGGATCGCCATGCCCATCTACCAATAAATAATTCATGGAAGGCACATTTATGAGTGAAAATTCTTTAGAGGAAGGTTGATATAAATGTTTCAAATCCTTTTTACAATCAAATTTATTCATCTTTCCTATCCATTTCATCAAGAATTTTTTGAGTAACCTGAATTTCAGCTTGAATGACTGCCAGACTATATCCAAACATCCATTCGACATGTGAGGGCAGCGGTCTTTGAGATTCTCTGCGTGCAATTACATAGGCTTCCCTTTGTACTAAATTTTGTTTGTAACGTATCAGAGCAGCTTTTACATCGGCTCTGGAAAGCCCTGGAATTCCTGCCAATCCCATTTGAATTAAAGGATATGTTTGCTGTGGTTCCGATAATGCCTTAAGTGTGGCTTCACGCCATGCGCTTTTACCTTTTGATGTCATGGCATACATTTTTCGTGCGGGTCCCAGGCCTGTTTGTGAATCCAGTTGACTTCTAATATATCCCTTCTTTTCAAGTTTTTTCAATAGATAATAGATCGATGAAAATCCGATTTCTGTCCAATCGCGCATACCGCGTAGTTCAATAATCTGTTCGATCTCATAACCATAATGAGGGTTTTCACTAACCAGAGAAAGGATGGCTAATTCAGCATTTGTCATTATTTATTCATTCCTCTACTATTCTAATATTAGAATATCACAGTAGTGGAATATAGTCAAGGGAGGCTTGATTACTTAGCCTTTTTTGTATCCCCCGTTCAATCGAATCACGGATTCACCGATGGATCACGAAATGAATTGGCTGGTAAAAATGTTCATTCCAATGTTTTGCGGATTGCAGCGGCTAATTCCTGTGCTCTCCTTGGAGCATCTCCCACGTAACGGCTGGCATCCATTAAATACATGATGGCAACTTCATCCAAATACTCATGGATTTCTGAGTCCTGGAGTATCTTGTTTAACAGGGGATTTTCTTCCCCTCTTTGAAGCGTTTCCCATGCTTGTAAAGCATGCTGTCTGAGTTTCTCGTGCATTTTTTGCCGATCAGCGCCAGCTTTTCCGAGTGCCATTAGTAGCCGTTCGGTCGCCGAAAATGTACCGTACATTTTAAAATTCTTTTCTATTCCCTTTGAGTTTATCACCAGTCCTGAAATAATCTTGATCATCGTGTTTATTAATTCGTCGCTGATCAGGAACATTTCCGAAAGCAATACCCGCCGATTGGCAGAATCGTCCAGTGTCCTCTCCAATAAACAATGCGCTGCGTTATCCCAGGCGATACGGGGCATTTGAGCCAACACCCTGGCAAGGGAGCAAACTCTTTCTGCTTGAACCGGGTTTTTCTTAAATGGCATAGCAGAAGAACCCACTTGTTTTTTACCAAATGGCTCAGATAATTCACCAATGGGGGGAGATTGTAAAAGGCGTAAATCAAATGCGATTTTATATAAAGTGCCCCCCAGCCCCGCCAGGTCGGAGGCTATTTGGTAATCCTGCTTTCGGGGATAAGTTTGGGAGGCAACCGGGAAAAATGGCAAGCCAATATAAGTGGATAGCCGTAATTCAAAATCCCGCACCCGGTCTGCACCTAATAGCTCGGTATACGAAGAAGATGATCCAACCGCGCCTTTAAATCCCTTCCCTTTTATATACTCTCTATCTCGCTGTAAATTCTCCCAATCGGTTAACAAATCTTGTGCATAGAGTGCAAACCGGTATCCCAAAGTGGAGGGTTCAGCCGGTTGAAGATGAGTAAATCCAATGATTGGTGTTTCCGCCCAGGTTTCAATTTTTTCACAAAAAAGGATGAGTAATTTTCGCAAGTTTTCTGTCACCAGATCGAGCGCCTGTCGCATCCTTAGAGGGTCAGCATTATCCTCAATATCCATCGAGGTTGCGCCCAGGTGAAGGATGCCCCCGCCAACAGGGCATTGCTCGGCGAATGCTTTCAACTCAGCCATTAAGTCGTGCTTGATCTCTGCTTCAATTTCAAGCGAACGCTTCACATTAACTTGATGCTCATGCGCCTTAAGATCGGAAACTTGCTCAAAATTGACCAGATGATATTCAGCCTGGATTTCTGCCAGGGCAACCCATAACGAACGCCATAATCGGCGTTTATTGCTTTCACTCCAAATCTTTCGCATCGCCGGGCTGCCATACCGCCATGAAAACGGAGAGAGATAATTATCGAAAATGTTTTCCATAAGAAGCATTATACAATTGGGATTACAAAATTGAAAGTAGAAATCCCCCAAATAAAAAGTAACAAATTTGCAATTCGATTAAATGATGAATATAATGTAGAATATTGGAATAATAAAATTAGTATATAGATGAGGGAAGTACTCTGGATACTCAACGAAAGACACAAGAGTTAGAAGGTCCTGAACGACCGGGAATGACCCAGCAATTAAAACCTGAAACATCGCTGGCAAACCGCTACCTTATCCACAGCATTCTCGGGGTTGGAGGAATGGGCGCTGTATATCGCGCCCGAGACCTGCATTTCCCCAATGTCGTCAAATGGGTGGCGGTCAAAGAAATGTTCAACCAGGCGAATGACCCGATGATCCGTAATACGATTGTCAGGAACTTCGAACGCGAAGCAAATCTGCTGGCAACTCTTGATCATTCTGCCATACCTCGTATCTATGATTATTTTACATTCAACAATCGTTCTTACCTGATCCTGGAATTTATCAACGGAAAAGACCTGGAAGCAAAGTTGAATGAAGGACCAATCTCCGAGGAATTACTGGTTAAATGGGCAATCGAGCTTTGTGACGTATTAAATTTTTTGCATAACCACAAACCCGAACCAATTATCTTCCGAGATATGAAGCCATCCAATGTCATGATTAACCAACATGAGCACATCACATTAATCGACTTTGGCATTGCTAAACCTTTCCAAACCGGTCAAAAAGGCACCATGATCGGAACAGAGGGCTATTCCCCCCCCGAACAATACCGCGGTGAGGCAACCCCTCAAACAGACATATACGCCTTGGGAGCCACACTCCATCACCTGATCACCCGTCGAGACCCCCGCCTGGAACCTCCTTTCTCATTTGGAGAACGCCAGATACGAGTGTTAAATCCGGAGGTGTCTCAGGAATTTGAAGCCATCATTCTCCGAGCGTTGCAATATAATCCGGAAGATCGTTTTCCCAGCGCTGCAGCCATGAAAGATGCCTTATTGGCTACCCTACCCAACAATCGCCCCCAACAAGAAGCGGCTGCCCCGCCGGAAATTGCACTTCCTTCAGATGAATTCGCTAAACCATCCTGGACTTTCGAATGCGAGGATGAAATTCGCGGTTCTCCTTCTTTTCATAAAGGATTTGTATACATCGGATCATATGATCACAACTTATATGCCCTCAATGCTGCAACAGGGGAATTTATTTGGAAATATCCCACCGATGGCGGTATCGTCAGCAAGCCTTATATTCATGAAGAAAATATTTATTTTGGGTCAGAAGATAACCGCCTGCACGTGATTTCCCAGCGCTCTGGAAGAATCAATTGGACGTACTTCTCAGAAGGACCAATCCGCTCATCTCCCTTTATTGCTGAGGGACATGTGTTCATCGGTTCTGATGATGGTTTTCTCCATGCGATCAATACATACAATGGAAGATTGGCATGGAAGTTCGAAACCAGCTCCCCTGTACGCTGTACGCCTCTGGTTGAACACGATATGGTCTATTCGGGTTCGGAAAACGGCGATTTCTTCTGCCTGGACTTCCGTGGCGCAGTGAAATGGGCTTTTAAAGCCAAAAGATCGATTACCTCCTCTCCGATTGAATTCCAGGGCAATATTTACTTCGGTTCTTTGGATGCAACCCTTTATGCCCTGGATGGAAAAACCGGTTGGACAATTTGGCGATTCAAATTAGGAAAAGGAACCATATCCACCCCCTGCCTGGCGGGTGAATTGATAGTGATTGGCTGCGTGGATGGAAATATATACTGCATAGACACGAAAACATCAAAAGAAATCTGGCGCTTTGAAACTGACCATCAGGTAACCGGCTCACCTATCCTTTATCACGACGCGATCTATTGTGGATCCGTAGATGGATTCCTATATTCACTCGATTGTCAATCCGGTCAATTGCGTTGGAAAATGCGCACCAATGCGCCGATAACTGGAACACCGGTGGCAGGGAACGATATGATATATATTGGTTCCACCGACCACACCCTTTATGCCATTCCTGCTTGAGTCTTATATTTCTGGAGAAACCGTTGTGGTAAAGAATATCATTAAATCTATTTTTGGCAACAATCAAAATGAACCTGAAGAAATCGCACCAGTGGTCGTTGAACAAATCGAATTCGAACCTCAGCTCCTGCCCCAGGTTCACCAATCTCACCAACTTAATGTCGGCTATTATCAGTCTGTCGGTAAACAAAGAGAGCATAACGAAGATGCCTTATTCACATTAACAACTGCAATCAATTCAGGAGAGGGCATCTTGGAGTTTGGGTTATATATAGTTGCCGATGGTATGGGAGGCCATCAACATGGTGAAATTGCCAGCGAAGTAGCCATTCGTTCCCTGGCCGGCTATGTTACCCGCAAAGTTTTCACACCTTTATTTAATCCTAGGCCTTCCCAGCCTCAAGATTCTTTGCAAGAAATCATGCGTGAGGGTATGCAAGAAGCTCATCGAACAATTCTTCGCTCTGCCCCAGGCGGAGGAACGACCATGACTTCCCTTCTCCTCTTGGGCGACCAGATGACCATCGCTCATGTTGGCGATAGCCGCGCATATACCATATTAAATGACGGGAATTTGCAATGCCTTACCCGTGACCACTCCCTGGTAAATCGTCTGATAGAATTAGGGCAATTGACTATTGATGAGGCAGCAAATCACCCCCAGCGAAACGTTCTTTATCGAGCTTTGGGACTAGGGGAACCCTTCGAACCGGATATTCAAACCATTCATCTGGTTCAAAACAAATATCTTATACTGTGTTCAGATGGTCTATGGGGAGTCATCCCTGAATCCACAATGACAAAAATCATTCATGAGTCCGATGACCCAAGCCATGCGTGTCAACAATTAGTGGATGCGGCTAATGAAGCAGGTGGACCCGATAATATATCAGTCATTCTCGTTATGCTTCCGAAATAAATGTTGCAATGGTTGACGCGCGCGACTATTACATGGAATTGGAAATATCCAGGGATGCTACCCAGGATGACATCCGTCGCGCATACCATTTGGCAGTACGAAAATATCACCCGGATGTAAATAAAGATACCGGTAACCTGGAAGTATTCTTACGTATTCAAAACGCCTACGATGTTTTATCGGACCCTGTCAGAAAATCTGCATACGATGCAGACCTCCCCCCCGCGCCGGATCAATCCGATTTACTAAAAATCGCCTCATATTCGAGCCGTTCAACAATCCCCAGACTTACAGAACCACAATTACTATACATCCTTTTCGAATTATCAAAACCACAAGACGTTACTCCAGTAACGACACCTCCTTTAAATGTCTGCCTTGTACTCGACCGCTCCACTTCAATGCAGGGACAGCGACTCGATACCGTTAAAAATGCTTCCATTGAATTACTTCACCAATTGAATCAGGAAGATATTTTGTCAATCGTGACGTTTAGTGATCGCGCTGAAGTTCTTTTTACAGGCGTTCCTCAAAACTCGTTATCGCAAGTTGAAACACAAATCCAACGTATTCGAACCAGCGGTGGAACAGAAATCTATCAGGGATTGGCATCCGGAATCACCGAACTCCGCCGCAATATCGACAACAACCACATCAACCAACTTCTCCTGCTGACCGATGGCAGAACTTATGGCGATGAACAGCCATCCCTGGAGTTGGCTGAAGAAGCCGCTAAAGATGGCATTTGCATCAGTTGTTTAGGACTCGGGAATAACTGGAATGATGTATTTTTAGATGGATTAGCCATGCGAACCGGCGGCGATTGCCAATACCTGGCTCATCCACAAGAAATCAAAAATGCCTTTTATAACATTTTTAGCAAACTCACAGCGATATACGCAAAACAAATCAACTTCAATTTCAGCCTGCAAAACAATGTCGAGATTGCTGAGGTATACCGACTCTCTCCGGAACCCGGCCGATTGCCTCACATATCTCCGATCCCTGCAGGGGCACTTTTAAATAAAACAAATCTGAATATAATATTTGAATTAAAAATCAATCCCTTTGGCAAGGAAACAAAAAGTCTTACGGTGCTTCATGGAGAGTTATTATTCGAAATTACTTCCCAGGTAAATTCAAAATCTCGGGTGGCTATCCACATCGATTTACCGGTCAGCAACACATGTATCCCGGAATATCCGCCTTTAGCAATTATCAATGCGCTTTCAAACTTGACCCTATATCGGCTACAAGAAAAAGCCAAACAAGACCTGGCAAACGGCGATATTGCCACAGCCACTCAAAGACTTACACATCTTGCGAATCACTTAAAGAATCAAGGGCAAATGGACCTGGCAAACACCATTTCCAGAGAGGCAGAATCGATACAAAAAACACACAAATTCAGTCAGGAAGGGAAAATGAAAATAAAATACGGTACACGCGCTTTACTCCCTTCCAGAATATTGACAAATCCATAAGGATAATTTAGGTGGATAATGATCAAATGTCCAGTATGCAATATGGATATGCTCGAGGGAACAATTTATTGTTTGGATTGTGGGGCAAGGCTACACTCCAGCGTGAAAATTGCTGCGACTCTAGATAATCCATACGCGCAAACCGACCGACAACCCAGCTACCCCAGCCCACAAGCTACCATCCTTCCAGCCCAAGAAATTTATTTGGTTGTGTTAGAAACCGGTCAGGTTTTTACATTGCCCTGTGAAGATGAATACATAATCGGGAGAACATCAGACGATCAACCAATATTCCCGGAAATCGACCTGACACCCTTTGATGGGTATAAAGGAGGTGTATCTCGATTACATGCCACGATAAAAGCCAGAGAATCAAGCGTTACCGTCACGGATCTGGGTTCAACAAATGGCACCCGGGTTAACAATGTTCGATTAGAACCCAACGATCCCCATCAAATCAAGCACGGTGATATTATTACATTTGGTAAAATTAAAACCAGAATGCTTTTCTATAAATAATGATTGGATATTTAATAATCGTTACAATTGAGGCGTAAATAGCAACAAAAAAAATATTCATATAATGATTATCGAATTATTTATTCATCGTATCCATCAAAGATTGAATCAATAAAAAACTATTTTAACGGAGTTTCACGTGCCTTATACTCTAATTATCCACATTCCAAACGCTGATCCGGTAGTGGGAGAAATCGATGAAATGCCCACCCCATCAGATACTTTCATCATGATTAGTAATCCGAGAACTAGGGACAGCAAGGATGTAAGCTATATCAATGAACAAACCAGTTGCGTCCTCTGGCCTTTAGATAAAATAAATTTCATAGAGTTCCTTTCGACAAAGGGAGAAGAACAAATCATCGGTTTTGTCCGGGAGTAAAATTATGGGTGATCCAAAAATTCGCGACCGTCGTATCCTTGTAGTAGATGATGAGGAGCGGATGGTTAGATTTATCCGCTTGAATCTCGAGCATGATGGTTTTCAGGTTAGTGAAGCCTTTAAAGGGACTCAAGCCATCGATAAATTACGCAGCAGTTTACCGGATTTAATACTCTTGGATGTTATGTTGCCCGATATCGATGGTTTTGAAGTTTTAAAAATAGTCAGAGAAGTAAGTAATGTACCGGTGATCATGCTTACCGCTAAAGGAGAAGAAGAAGATCGTATTAAAGGGTTGGAACTGGGCGCAGATGACTATATTACAAAGCCATTTAGCCCGCGTGAGTTAGTCAGCCGCGTGCGAGCAGTTTTACGCCGTACAGAAGCATCTGCAGGAACACATGGTCTCATCGAAGTTGATGATCGGTTGAAACTTGATTTTGACCGGCATGAAATTTGGGTCGATGATAAGCTTGTGCAATTACGCCCAACCGAATACAGGTTGTTATATCATCTTGTTCAAAATGCTGGCTGGGTTATTCCGCACGACCAAATACTGGCAAAAGTATGGGGCTATGAATATCGGGATGAACCACATTATGTGAGATTATATATTAATTATTTGAGGAATAAGATAGAAAAAGATCCCGCCAATCCGCAGTATATCTTAACCGAACGTGGAATTGGTTATCGTTTTATTGATTTTCGGCGGCAAAAATCCACCTAGTCGTGCTATGATTACCCCATAAAGCACGTTGGTTAAGGAGAAATTGATGACCCCAAAGCAAAGAATATTATTGGTCGATGATCATGAAGTTGTCCGTCTGGGTTTAAAATCCCTTTTAGATCGTCATCCAAATTTCGAGGTAGTTGCAGAAGCCAGCACCGCCAGAGAAGCCGTCGAAAGGGTTGCTTCCCATCAACCAGATGTTGTTGTTCTTGATATCCGCTTACCGGGAGGGTCAGGCATCGAAGCCTGTGAAGAAATCGCCGAAAAGTATCCCAACACCAAGGTCATCATGTTGACCTCCTATGCAGAAGATGAAATGTTATTTTCTGCTATCCGTGCGGGAGCTTCAGGATACGTGTTGAAACAAATTGATGGTGAAGCCCTGGTTCGCGCTATCGAGGCGGTTAGCCGGGGAGAAGCGTTACTTGACCCGGCTGTGACCCAAAGGATATTCCAGGAAGTCCGAAAAGCCGCCAAAGAAGAAGAAGCTTCTGCCTTTTCAGCATTGACGCAACAAGAAAGACATGTTTTATTACTGGTATCTGAGGGAAAAACCAACCGTGAAATCGCCAAAGCCCTTTTCTTGGGTGAAGGCACGGTCAGGAATTATGTAAGCAGTATTTTATCGAAGTTGGGAGTGAGTAATCGCGCCGAGGCGGCGGCCTACGCCGTTGAACATAATTTACGAGATTATCTTTAAAGTAGCCACCTGGATTTATTTGAACTTGTGTAAGCTTGCGCCCATTCATGTCGAGTGGATAAATATATTAAGCCCCACAGCCAATCGTTTAAATAATCCTGGATTTCGTTCATCATAACGATGTGACTCTGGTAATTTCCTGACTTTTGCACAGCCTGACAATCTCCATCACATTTTGTCTCGTAATTACCTTCGTAAGCTTTTTCTTTCATCTTATCGAGCATCAAATCTACTTCACTGAGAATTTCTCTCACGATGCGCAAGCTATCCGGGCCGGCAACTATCAATTCTTCAATTAAATCCTGAAAAGAAGCCGTATTTCCGTCTTCAAGGCACTCAACCAATACTTCATTTACTTTTAATCGAATACCCGCTCTCTCAATAAATAAATACACGGCTTCTAAACTATCTTCATACATCGGTTTTTTCCCTTGGAAAACATTCTAAAGAAGAGTAAGTAATACACGCTATTCTCATGAATGTTTTCATACAACGTGACGTCATAATATATATTATAGATGCGTAGATGCACAAAAATATGCCTTGGCTTTAATCATGACCACTGCGCATTCTTGTCACAAATAACATCAGCCAATCTAATATTACTGATTTCATCTTACAATACTATAGTGATCGGATGAATGAAGTAAAATTTTAATTCAAAAGAAATAAATAATTCAGAAAATTCATGGTTTTTGAATAAATACCATATAATTGGCTACTCCCCATCCAGAAATTTTTGTGTCAGTTGATGATTTAACATGCCACCAGGTATACCCATCTATACTTTTTGGCCCATCATCAATAATTAATTCTGCCCCTTCTTTAACCAAAAATTCTACCTTTCCGTTTAAACCTGCCATTGAGCGCAGCCGTAGACCGTCCCCCCCCGTACCCTGTACACGGATGTTAACACCAACTCTTAAGTTCTCCCCTGGTGGCATATCAGTTGCCAGAACATCTGGAGAGGTTTCTAGAGGTAACATTGTTTGAGTTGCAGTCGGCGCAGGAATATACCGGATAACCGCAGTTGGATTTTCTGGTATAGTCACCTGGTTGCGGAGTAAAACTACCAATAAGCAAGAAATGATCAGTAAAATAATACTGACCAAAACACCCCCAAACAACACCACTGGGCGGATAATGCGTTTGTCCCTAAATGCAATACGTCTTTGATTCATCATATATTTACAACAAAAAGAAAACCAATCCTAAAATAATGTAGATGGCTAACAATTCACTCCCTTCTAACCAATTTGATTCGCCGTCGGCAGACACCAGTGCGGCAATTAATACACCAGCAATTAAAGCAATCAATTCAAATTGATTAAATACCAGGGTCAAGGGATGCCCAAATAACAAACTGATAAAAACCAAAATTGGTGAAACAAACAAAGCGATCTGCAAACTCGATGAAATCGCAATTTCTACACTCAGTGTCATTTTGTTGCGCATGGCAACCTGTACCGAAACGAGATGTTCGGCAACATTGCCAATCAATGGAATAAAAATGACGCCGATAAAAAATTCAGAAATCCCCAGACGAGCTACCACCGGTTCAACCACACTTACCAAAATTTCCGAAAGATAAGCAACACCGATGGTCGAAATTGCCAATATAAGAAATGTATTTTTTATAGACCAATGACGTTTGACAACTTCTCCAACTTCTGTTTTAGGAGCTAATGGGTTATCTTTCTCCCGAAAGCTATATAGCAATCCTAAACCATACATAAGGATCATAATACCCGCCACGCCTAAACTCAACGCTTCCACCTTCATGCTCGGCATGGGGTCGACATCCCCAATATAATGACTCAACAAAGACGGTATTAATAGAATGATCACCGTTAAAACCAGCAAAATTGCATTTCGGCTGGCTGCTCGACGATCGAATGTTTGAACGCCGTTTTTTATGCCTCCCAGCAGCATAGCCATTCCTAAAACCAATAACAGATTCCCCAGTATTGAGCCGGTAATCGAAGCTTTAACCAACTCTAACAAACCCTGACGGATAGCCATGATGGTAATAATCAATTCGGCTGCGTTTCCCAATGTGGCGTTTAACAATCCTCCCAATCGAGGACCTGTATAGTGCGCCAGCACTTCAGTGGATTCTCCAATATAATATGCACAGGGGATCACCCCGATCGCTGAAAAAGTAAACACCCACAACTCCCCCCACTCACCACCCTCAGCCATGATAACTAAGGGAAAAGATAATAAAAGGATCAGGATTGGATTTTTCTTTATGTACGTTATAGTTTTAATCATTGAATTTTCTCAATCTGATGGATGAAATTTACTGTTTGCTAAACAACGGATGAGGTGTACGATCAGGCACAAGAACTTTAAGAGATTGTGCCGATATATCGATAGTCACGACTTTTTGAATATCATAAGGTTCGCCATCCAATTGGATAAACATGGGTGAATCCGATTGCATAGTTAAGTGGTGAAAAGGAATTTGATGAATGCCTTGGGCGTTGGCTGAATTGCCGTTAATTAACTCCCAGGCAAGTTGAACAGTATCACCCAACGTTTCTCCTTCAAATAACCATAAATCCATGGTCGCATCATCAAGGCGGGCATTTGGAGATAATTGTGCAAAACCACCTGCATAAAGATGAACATTGCTGACCAATGCCAATAAAAAATGCCCATGGATTTGTTTGCTATCCACTTCGACGGCTAAATTCATGCCTCGCCATACTGTAGCATGCCAAACAACCGAAGCGGCATAATTTAATATCGCGAAATGTTTTTCCCAGCGCTGACGAGGTTCGATACGATGCACAATAAAGGCATCTAAACCAACGCCAGCCCATAATAAAAATGTTATAAGTTGGTTGCACATCCCAACATCAATGGAATAGACTTTGGCATGACTCAAACGATGTGCCGTTTCTTCCAGAGCAGTCCATCGCGTCCAGGTTAAACCTGGCAGCCCTAATTCTTGTGCCCAAACATTGGCTGTTCCGGCAGGTAAGACCCCTAAAGCGGTATTCGTTCCGATCAATTCTGGCACAGCTCGATTTAAAGAGCCATCGCCTCCGGCAACGAATAAAGCATCCATTTCTTCGGATACAGCTTTACGGGTCAACTCTCGGATATGATCTCCATTATGCGTTTGTTCGAGTGATATTGTCCAACCAGCGGCGCGCAATACTCCCGCTGCTCTTTCGCAAAGCAAACGGGATGGGAATCGTCCGGCAGCTGGATTATAAATCAGGCACCCTCGCCGCATCTTATTTAACCCGTTCAACTACGATTATTATCCTGAAAATTATATATTCTTTCAACGTTATTTTTCAACCCTTCTCGAGAAATCCAAACTCAAGCAGTGGTACAATTCTACCCGAAATTAATTGGTAAGAAATTATGTCAGATAATATGATTCTAAATAAGCGATATCAATTAGAAGAGCGCCTGGGGTCAGGAGGAATGGCTGTCGTATATCGCGCCCAAGACTTGATGCTGGAAAGATATGTCGCTGTAAAAATCTTGCGCGAAAGCTATTCGGCTGACTCTGAATTTAAACAACGCTTCCATCAAGAAGCAAAAGCGGCTGCAAATTTATCGCACCCCAATATCATTACCATTCACGATTTTGGTTTTGACGTGGGTCGATTATTCATTATCATGGAATATGTACCGGGAACAGATTTGAAAAGCTTGCTCCAGCAACGTGGAAAATTCCCTGTAGATGAAACAATCGAGTTAATGATCCAGGCATGCGCTGGGATTGGCTATGCGCACCGCGCCGGCTTGATCCATTGCGATATTAAACCCCACAATATGATCATTACACCCGACAAACGTCTGAAAGTGACCGATTTTGGTATTGCGCGTGCCCTGGCAAGCATTCAACCCGAAGAGAAAACAGATATTGTGTGGGGCTCCCCTCAATATTTTTCGCCGGAACAGGCTGCTGGTAACGCGCCATCTCCCGCTTCCGATGTGTATTCCCTGGGTATCGTTATGTACGAAATGCTGGCGGGACAACTCCCATTCAATGCTGCCTCTGCCACAGAATTAGCCAAGCTTCACCGCCAGGCTCTACCCCCTTCCATCCACCGCTATAATCCTGCTGTACCTCGCTCATTGGAGCAAATTATCATTAAAGTTTTATCCAAGGAGCCTTCTGCCCGTTACCGTACCGCCGATCAATTAGGCCGCGTTTTGGTTCATTTCACGCCCCACTCAAAAAATACCGCTGCTGAAACCAATGCTACGGTCACAAAAGCCTCGAAACGCCCCGTTGATCAATTCACTGTGCTTAATAAAAATGACCGTACAGCTCAACCCGCCCCCCACCCGAAGCCTGTTGATCCTCAATTCACGCCGGATCAAGCCGCACCACGCATTTCTTTTTATGATAAAAATCCGTTAAGCATCGATTGGATAACGACTTTGCTGGCTTTGCTCGCATTAACCTTCGTCGGAGGATTGATCCCCTTTTTCCTTTGGATATATTTTCTCCTTCAAAATTCTTGAGCACATTTTGAAAAACAATAAAAAATCACGGCATAACCGTGATTTTCTAAAGTACTCGAAAATATTATATGAATGGAAGAATTATTTCGTCTTAACCAGTGTCCGAATGCATTTAGCGCATAACACCTTTTGCACTTTACGCCCGTTTTCATATACACTGACCGTTTGCAAATTCGGGCGGAAAGTACGCGGTGTCGCTTTTTTCGACCAGGGACGATTACGACCGAAAGTTGTTTTCTTTCCACAATGTGCACATTTAGCCATTACATCACTTCCTTTCCCAGAATGCTGGGTATAATATCAACCTGCCTAGAGCGGGCGAATTTTACCATAAATCGTATCCAATTACAAGCTAAGTTGTTATATCTACAGAGGTAATCCATGAAAGATAATAATAATCCATTAGGCGGTATTTATGTTTCACCTCGAGCGATCGCTACGATAGCTTATCAAGCAGCACTTCAATCATATGGTGTGGTTGGGTTAGCGCACAAGAATCTGGTCAACGGGTTAAGTCAGGTCATCGTGAAAGACCCCACTCATGGCGTAGAAGTTGAATATGATGGCGATGAAATTGTGATCAATATATACATTGTCGTCGAATATGGCTTACGGATTTCATCGGTAGCCTCCAGCGTGATGAATCTGGTTCATTTTCAGGTTGAAAAAGCCCTGGGGGTTCCGGTAAAAGATGTAAACGTTCACGTACAGGGATTACGTGTTAGTGAATTTGATGATTGATCTAATTTTGAATTTTTAGGAGCAATTCGAATGAGTGTGGACACCTCAACGGACGCGCAAACACAGCACGCAAATGTTACGATAAATTATCCAATTGATGGATTATCGTTTAAAGTATTGATTGAAGCCAGCTTGAACTGGTTACGCACCAATCAACAAATTGTAAATTCCCTAAATGTTTTCCCCGTTCCTGATGGTGACACTGGCACAAATATGGTGCTTACTATGCAGGCAGCGTTTGATGAAATCACAAATTTGCCAGAACGAAATTTTGGCAAAATGGCTCACGCGGTAGCTCATGGGGCGTTAATGGGCGCCAGAGGCAACTCTGGGGTCATATTATCCCAAATATGGCGTGGGTTTGCCCGCTCAGTTGACCATATTGAGCAATTAAATGCCGAAACATTTGCTAAAGCATTTGCTGCTGCTCGTGATACGGCATATAAGGGGGTCGTGCGTCCTGTCGAAGGTACAATCTTAACTGTTATTAAGGACGTTGCTTCTGCAGCAGAAATTGCCATGAAACACACGGATGACCCTTTAGTTATGCTGGAAGAGATTGTCGAAGCAGCCGACCAATCAGTTCAAAAAACCCCCGATCTTTTACCGGTGCTTAAAGAGGCGGGGGTGGTGGATTCGGGTGGAAAAGGTTTATTTTTCATCCTTGAAGGTATGCTGCGCTATAGCAAGGGTTTACCCCTGGATGTGATGACGGCTTCTGTTCAACCCCTGGCAAGTATGCAATTGGATAACACGATGGCAACGATTGAACCAGGTCAGGATTATGAAGTTGTGGTTGATTTTAAACCTGACACACCACTGAATCTAGAAGAGTTTTATCATCACCTGGAAGAATTAGGCACATCTATTCAGTTAGGTGAAGGAGATGGTATATATCGTATGCATATCCATGTGCCTACCGAAAAACGCTATTTACCCATTGATTACACAATGTCATTGGGAACGATTACCAAAGTTGCCATCGAAAATTTAATGGTGCAGATGGAAGAAATGGGCGGTACAGAGGGGGGAGGAAAATTGAACCTCTCACCGGTGGAAGCCGGTCAGATCGGCGTTATCGCCGTCAGTCCTGGATTGGGTATCTCTCGAGTATTTGCCAGTTTGGGTGTCTCAGCCATTGTTGAAGGTGGCCAATCTATGAATCCAAGTATTCAAGAGATTATTAAATCCATAGAAAACCTGCCCACTGACCAGATTGTAATTCTGCCAAACAACAAAAACATAATCGCAGCCGCCGATGCCGCTGTTGCCTGCACTGTTAAGAAAGCCATTGTTATACCCACCAAATCCATTCCTCAGGGTTTTGCCGCCATGTTGCGCCTGACGCCGGATGGCGATCTTGACGAAGTCACATCGCAAATGAATACCGCCTTGACCGATGTAATAACCGGTGAAATTACCCGAGCTACTCGCAGCGTAGAAATCGATGGCGTTACGGTTCAAGAAGGTGAATTCATCGCGCTTCTTAATGGCAAACTCATTTTATCCGCGAACAACATCGAAGAAGCCTGTTTATCATTATTATCACAAGCGAAAGCTAAAGACTTCGAATTGATTACCCTGTTTTACGGTAAAGAAATGCCAAAATCCGAAGTAAACCGTATTGCAGACCTTATCCGGGCAAAATTCCCTGATCAAGAGATCGAAGTTCAGGATGGTGGACAACCCCATTATTATTTCATCATTTCAATTGAATGACATCTCATGAAATCCCGTATTGGCATCCTTACCGATCGTTCCATTCAATTTAACACAAACAAATTTTTAGGTAGCCAATTAGTGAATTTTCTACCTTTAATTATTACCGAGGGTATCCCAGAAGCGTTATCAAAACCACACATTATTGAAGATAAATCCATAATGCCGGGAAAACGGTATCAAATGATACTTCCTTCAGAAGAATCCATTCAAAAGATTCTCGATACACTAAGCGATCAATATGATGATGTTTTCATCTTGGTTCTGTCACAACATATTAACCCGTTATATTCACTCTTGAAAGAAACGATCACAAAAATACCCCATTCTGCAAATTTCCACCTGGTTGATTCCCAATCAATTTCCATCGGGTTAGGATTATTGGTTCAAATAGTAGCCAGCTCCGCCCATCGTGGTTTTTCAGTAGAAGACATAAAAACGAACCTTCGCTGTATTATTCCAAGAATCTATTCACTATTTTGCATTAATAACCTGTCATTTTTATACTTTTCTGGTTTATTGGATCCGGCTCAAGCTGTAATTGGTGAAATGTTAGGATTATCGCCCTGTTTATTAATGGAAAATGGCAAATTTATCCCAACTCATAAAGCGAAAAATTTCCGTCACATTATCGAATTATTTCTTGAATTTACGTCTGAATTCGAAAATTTACGAAATATTGCTTTACTTTATGGCGATGGATACACATCTCAAGATTTCCAAACATTTCGAACACGTATCAATCATCAATTTACGACGACTTCATATTGTGAACACGCGATTAATCCTGTCGTATCATGCATTTTAGGACCACAAACCACTGGTATTATTATTATGGAAAATCCTGAAAAATGAATACATCCAAAATTGCTATCGTAACAGACAGTACTGCAGATCTTCCTGAAGACGTGGCTAAGAAATCAGGCATCCATGTGATCGCTAACTTAGTGGTCGTAGATGGTGTAGCCGTTGAAGATGGAAAAGGTCTTTCCCGCCAGGATTTTTATTCATCATTACCCAAAATGAAAAACTTGCCCACCACTGCCACAGCATCCGCAGGAGTTTATCATCAACTATATGAAAAATTATTTCAACAGGGGATCAATCACATCATTTCAATCCATCCACCACTCAAGCTAAGCGGTATCATAAACGCTGCCAATATGGCGGCAATCACATTCAATAAACGCGTTAGCGTGATCGATAGCGAAACCGTAAGTTTAGGTTTAGGCTTTCAGGCAATAGCAGCCGCTGAAGCAGCTGCTCGGGGGGCTGCACTTGAAACAATTCTGTCCATAATTATCGAGATGAAAAAACGCATCCGTTTAGTTGCCATGCTGGATACTCTGGAATATCTCCGGCGCAGCGGACGGGTCAATTGGGCGCGAGCCCGTCTGGGGGATTTAATCAGCATAAAACCATTTGTTGAAGTGAAAATGGGGCAGGTCTTCAGTCTGGGTGAAACCCGCACCTACCGAAAGGGTTTTGTGCGGATGTTAGATATGCTTCGCAGCTTAGGTCCTTTGGAGCGGTTAGCCATTTTACATACCAATGCCGAAAACACTGCCCGGCAATTGTTAGATACATATTGTGGACATTTTCCGTTTGAACCATTGATCATAAACGTCACGACGGTTATTGGTTCACATGTTGGGCCAAATGGATTAGGATTTATTGCCGTACTACAAAAACCTCCCGTATTAGCGACTGAGTAATGATGCATTTTCTACTTTTCAATTTCATTTGATTTAATACTTCCGTGGTTTTAATTGAATATAATTCATTCATACTATTTGCAAAATACGGTTGAAACCGATTTTTCTAATGGTTATAAAATTTTTCCTCCTTCCTTTTTCATGAGTAAATTATCGAAGAAATGGGGGAGTCTTCTGCTTTTCTGCCTTCTTTATAAAATCATATATTGATTTTCATATCCGGCAATTCCCCTGGTAAAATATTACCGATGAAATCATCCATTAAAAAATTAAAAAAATATTTCGAATTAGAAGAAGAACGTGGTTTTGATAACAAGGCGATCATGGGTGGTATTGATCGCATACTGGATAATTGGGAAGCCGAAGCATTAGCAGAGAATCTAAGCGATGAGATCATCCAAATGATCGATCAGCGGCTAAGGGATTATCAACACCTTAGCGAAAACTCGCGATCTGAGATGCTGGATGGAATATGGACAAGATTGCAAAAAGAATTTCCCGATTTACCCCCACTGAGGAAAATGATTATTCCTGCTGATGTGAAAGCCCCTCCGGCATCTCGCCCCCAAAAAATTACGAATATAACAGAGAAACCGGCAATAGAAAGCACATCCCCAACCGTTTCCACGAGAATTGATAAACAACCTGCTCCGGCAGATGAAAAACGTGAACCGTTATCGACTCTAAACGCACCATTGACCGCAATTCACGGCATTGGACCTAAAAATGCTCAAACGATGAAACGTCTGCATTTATATAATTTGGAGGATATGCTTTTTCATTTTCCCCGCCGCTATATCGATTATTCTCATCTCAAACCAATTAAGCGATTATCCTATGGCGATGTTGTAACCATCATCGGCACAATCGATCAGATATCCAGCCGAAAAACTAAAGATCGAAAAACCCAATACACCGAAGTCATCTTGAATGATGGCACCGCAGCTATTCGCATTACCTGGTTTAATCGCTGGAACGCCAACAAGCTCCAACGTGATCAACAAATTTCTGTTTCCGGTAAAGTCGAGCAATACTTGGGTCGATTGGTTATGAATAATCCCGATTGGGAACCCATTGACCAACAACAATTGCATACCAACCGCATTGTACCGGTGTATCCATTAACCCAAAATATCTCTCAAAACTGGTTACGGAAAATGATTTATCAGGTAGTCTCATATTGGTCGCCCAAGATTCAAGATCATTTGCCTGAGAGCATTATTAGTTCCGCAAGCCTGATAGATCTGGGCACAGCCTTATTGCAAATCCACTACCCCGATTCTTGGGATTCCTTGAAAGCTGCTCAGCAGCGATTGGCATTTGATGAAATTTTCTTGCTTCAACTTGGCGTGATGCGCCAGAAACAAACCTGGCAGAGCAGAACCGCAGAAATATTCTCATCCTCCGAGGAAGATGTTGCTTCTTTTTCCGAACGATTGCCTTATGCATTGACCGCTTCTCAGAAAAATGCGATTGAAGATATACGTTCAGACTTAAACAGCGGTACTCCCATGAACAGACTATTACAAGGGGATGTCGGTTCGGGTAAAACCGTAGTTGCAGCTTTTGCTATAGCTACAGTGACCCAGCTTGGAGCCCAAGCAGCTATTATGGCTCCCACCGGTATCTTGGCAGACCAACATTATAAGAATTTAAAAAACTTCCTCTCTTTAAACGAAAATGAAATTCGTTTATTGGTTGGTTCCACCTCTGAATCTGAAAAAGAAGAAATAAAAACCGGTTTATCACAAGGGTCGATAAAATTGGTTGTCGGTACGCACGCTTTGATTGAATCACTGGTGGAATTCAACAACTTACAATTAGCTATCATCGATGAACAACATCGCTTTGGGGTGGAACAACGTGCTATTTTACGGGCTAAAGGAAATAATCCTCATATAATGGTCATGACCGCCACCCCCATTCCACGCACCCTGGCTTTTACCATTTATGGAGATTTAGACCTGACTTTAATCGATGAGATGCCGCCGGGAAGACAAGAAATTGACACATTCATCCTTTCTCCGCGAGAACGAGAAAGAGCTTATCGCCTCATTAACAGCCAGATCGAACAAGGCAATCAGGCTTTCATTATCTATCCTCTGGTTGAAGAAAGCGAAAATTCGGATTCCAAATCGGCAGTCGAGGAATATAATCGCTTGAAAGAGAATGTGTTTCCTCATTGTCAGGTTGGATTATTGCATGGTCGTATGAAACCCGATGAAAAAGATGACATCATGACAAGTTTCCGTTCAGGAAAATATTCCATCCTGGTATCGACTTCCGTGATCGAAGTAGGCGTCGATATCCCAAAAGCCACGGTCATGCTGGTGGAAGGCGCCGACAGGTTTGGGCTGGCACAATTACACCAATTCCGGGGACGAGTTGGCAGAGGTGAAGATAAAGCCTATTGTTTATTGATCCCAGATAAATCAGATGCCGTTGAAAATGAGCGGCTGCAAGTAATGGCTGAAACCAATGACGGGTTTATCCTGGCTGAGCGAGATTTAGAGCAGCGCGGTCCGGGCGAGTTTTTAGGCGCCCGCCAATCTGGGTATACCGACTTGCGTTTAGCGAATTTAACCGACATTCAATTGATTGAGAAAGCCCGTCGCTCCGCACAAACACTTATAAAGGAAGATCCAAATTTACAAAATCCGGAAAATCACCTGCTTTCCAACACACTCCGGCATGCCTGGAGAGAAGCCAAAGGTGATATCAGTTGATTGGTTTATTCATCCTTTTGATTGAGAGGTAGTATGGTTCGAGCTTTATTTCCCGGTACTTTCGATCCTATCCATTATGGCCATATCGATATTGCCCATCGCGCGACCACTTTATTCGACGAGGTAATTATTGGTGTGTACGATCGGCCTTTAAAATCACTGCTTTTCTCCCCCGAAGCCCGTTTGAAGCTGGTTGCCGAAGCCTTAAAAGACAATCCCCGTATCAAGGTTATGGGCTTTAGTGGATTGACTATCGAGTTTTGTAAAGAGGTGAATGTAAATGCCATCGTCAGAGGATTGCGCGTATTTTCGGATTTTGAATACGAATTCCGCATGGCATTGGCAAACCACCGTTTAGCGCCGGAAATCGAGAGCGTAGCGTTGATTACCGCCGAAGAACACACTTTCCTCACTTCGTCCACTGTGCGGGAGATCGCTTCGTTGGGAGGCGATGTCAGCAGTATGGTACCGCCTCATGTAGAGAAAGCTCTCAAAATTCGTTTCATGGAATTAGGTGAAAGTCAGCAAATTGTAGCAGCCACCTCATTGCGCGATTGATATTTTATTGGCATAATTATTGCAATATTGTTGACACAACATTCAATAGTATGTATTCTAATAGTGCTTCACTTAACCCCTTTTAAATCCCAAGAAACATCGTAAGGGGAGGTATGAATGGATATATTGCATCTAATCGACCGATTGGAAGAACTTCTAAATGAAAGCCGTCCTTTATGGTTCACTCACAATGTAATTATTGATGAAGAGAAAGTATTGGATTTAATTGACCAGATGCGGGTGACCATTCCTGAAGAAGTCAAAAAAGCCCAACAATTGCTTACTCAGCGCGACCGTTTATTGGCACAAGCCCAGGAAGAAGCCAACCGCACGCTGGCTATTGCCCGGGAAAAAAGCGAGCAAATTGTAGAGCGAGATGCCATTGTTCAGGCAGCCCAGGCGCGCGCCGACCAAATCCTCTCCCAGGCTAATGACGACGTTGAGAAGATCAAACTAGACGCCGATGCATATGTGTTGGAAACATTGCAGCGCATCGAAATCGAACTTGATCGTTCGCTAAACCAGGTGAGAAACGGCATTAAAACGTTGCAAAGCAGTGATACGCCTATAGAATAAATCATCATTTCTTTAGTTATCATCCATCCCAAACATCCCCTTCATGTTTCCTCATGAATGGTGGATGTTTTTATTTCCCGCTCTTTTCGCACAAAGCGATTTTCCACCAGCCAATCCACAACAGATGGGAATAAGGCATTCATCCAAAGGATCCCCACCATATATCCGGGAAGGATTACCTGACGGCGGGGATGTTTTGTCAACCTTAGCACCACCCCAGCCACATCCTCTGCACTCAATCGAAATTTTTCTGGTGTTTTATATCCGGTTTTACGCTGAACGCCGGTGTGCTGGCTGAATTCGGTCTCCACGCCACCGGGATAAACGATCGATACCTGGATTCCCCAGGGATGCAACTCACGGCGTAATGCTTCATTGAAACCACGCAAACCAAATTTTGTGGCAGCGTAAACACTATATGTTGGCATCCCTATCAACCCTGCTAACGAGGCAATATTGATAATATGCCCGCGGCATCTTTCAATCATAAATGGCGCGGCAACCCTGGCTGAGAAAATCGCCCCTAATAAATTTACCCTTATCTGTGTCTCAATATCCCCCTGAGGATCTAGCATATCTATCCATTTCAACCGGCCAAAGCCGGCATTATTTAATAACACGTCCAGCCGGTTGAATCGCGCAGCAATCATTTCCATACATACCTGAAGATCGCCAATTCGGGTCACATCGGTAGAGATAGCCAAAGCCTGACCGCCCTCAGACATAATCTCTGCGGCGAAAGCATCCAATCTTTCTTTGCGGCGGGCGGATAATACCACGGCGTACCCTTGTTTGGCGAACAATCTGGCTGCTGCCGCGCCTATCCCCGATGAAGCCCCCGTGATCCATATCACCGGGGAGGATTCCATCTCATCTGCCATATTTCCTCCAGCTAAGCCTCTTGTATCTTGATCGAGTATATGGTAGAAAATGCATATATGCATTTTTTCTCTGGTGTGATTTTACCCGCAAAACAAATGTCTCAAAAAATTCATTCACCCCACGAAGCAAGCATCATCAACGCACTTCAATTCCAGGGCAATACCAACGATTGTGCTCCATTTACCATCGCCACTATCGTTAACGCGTTTTCGGGGTTGTCTACCGATGGTGCTGCCCTGGCAAAAAAAATGAACAAACCTATATGGCACGGCATATTCCCTGTCATTCGCCGTATTCCCAATTGGGCAACATTTCCCTGGGGGGTTGTAGATGTATTAAAGGAATTTGGTTTCTTGGCGCATTGGGGATTTCGTTCGAATTCCGATTTCCTTCGGTTGAGTATTCAAAAAGGCAATCTTCCTATTCCGATAATTGGATCGTGGCGCCCGTTGTTTGCCCATGTAATGACGTGCGTTGCCTGGGATTCGGATGGTTTATGGGGATTTGCCAACACGCAAATTAGCGAAAAAAAAATCGATTGGATACCCGAAGACTATTTCAATAAGCATTGGAATTCATATGGAAAAATGTTCATAGAAGTGAAACTGGCGTAGTGAAACACACATCGTGCGACATGACGAAATCGACGCTTTAGACAACCCCACAAGGTGGGGCTGAGAAAAAATAATAAAAAATTGAATCAGATATGAGAAATATTATGTTAATGAAGAGCGGTGAAAAGAGTATCTACATTTAAAAGTGCATTTATTCAATAACCAAAAAGGAGGATGATGTGGATTTTAGATTATCCGATGAACAGCGTATGTGGCAAGAAAGCATCCATGCTTTCGTAGCCAAAGAAATCAAACCCAATGCCCGCCTGGTCGATGAGAACGCTTCATTAAAATGGGATTCCGTTCATAAAATGGGACCTCTGGGATTATTAGGCTTATTTGCGCCTGAAGAATATGGCGGCGCAGGTATGGATGCCATCTGCGCTGCTCTGGCAATGGAAGAACTGGGGTGGGCTTGCGGCAGCACTGCCCTGGCAATCGCGGCTCATAATGGATTGGGTTGCGCCTCGGTTGCGTTATTCGGTTCACATGAGTTAAAATCCCGCTACTTGCCCGCGGCTGCTCAGGGGAAAAAACCGGATGGGAGTTACAGCCGTTTGGCAGCCCTGGCTCTCACCGAACCAGGCGCCGGATCGGATTTAAAAGGGGGGGTCACTACCCGCGCCGAACTCCATAATAACCAATGGCGTATTAACGGTGCAAAAATGTGGTGCACCAATGCAGGAGTGGCTGATTTCATCGTCACTTTAGTCCGAACCGACTCCAGCAAGAGTTCGCATTCATTGAGCATGATCCTTGTCCCATCAGACAGCAAGGGCTTGCACATCGGTGCGGCTGAAAAGAAAATGGGGGTAAAGGGTTCTCCCACACACGCGGTTACATATCAGGATGTTTTGGTTCCTGCCGATCACCTGGTTGGTGAAATTGGCAAAGGCTTGTCGCAAACGTTGGCTGTGTTAGATGGCGGCAGGATAAGTATTGGCGCCATATCTGTCGGACTGGCACAAGCGGCAATGGAAGAAGCTGTTCAATACGCCGCACAAAGAACGGCATTCGAGCACCCGCTCACTTCTTTTGAAGCCATACAATGGATGTTAGCGGATGCCGCCACGGAAATTCATGCTGCCCGATTGATGGTTTTGCAGGCGGCCTGGTTAAAAGACCAGGACAAATCCTTTACCAAAGAAGCGGCTATGGCTAAACTCTTCGCCACCGAAATGGCAGAAAGAGTGTGTAGAAACGCGATCCAAATCTTAGGTTCATATGGATATAGCCAGGAATACCCTGTTGAACGCCAATATCGAGATGCCCGTTTAATGACCATCGGCGAAGGCACCAGCGAAATCCAACGCCTGGTTATCGCCCGTCATATAATTTCTGAATATCAATAGAGGTTATCAGGGGTTGCCAGCAGAAGCGGCGGCTGTATTCAAAAGTTTCCAGGCAGAAGGAGGCCAGTAGACAAATTCGGCTTTCCCGATTACCTTAGATAATGACACCATCCCCCAGCTATGGGAATCAAAAGAGCTATTGCGGTTGTCGCCTAAAACAAATAAAGAATCCATTGGCACATTCCACGTGCCTGAGTATTCCGGCGAGGCTTTAATATATGGCTCTTCCAAAGCCGCACCATTGATATATACAATGCCATCATCTACACGCACTTCCTCACCCGGAAGCCCAATGACGCGTTTGATGAACGGCTCTTCGGACGGATCAGGGGGATAAAAAACGATAATATCGCCACGCGAAGGTTCACCCATTGCATAGGCTAACTTATTCACCACCACCAGATACCCCGCATATAGCGTTTTTTGCATACTGATTGACTCGACACGGATGCGGGCAGACACGGCGTTTATCCCTACAAAAAGAATGAGAGATAAAACGATTGTCTCGACCAATTCTCGAAGGATCCGCCGCGTCTTTTTCTCATCCGGAGGTTCGGTATCCGGAAAAATTTCGCTCCTAAAATATTCCATACTAATGACCTATTTCCGCTGCCGGATCGTTATGCAGCAATTGAATAGCATGGGGTAATACATTGATAATGGCCTGCAAATTTTCAACCGCCGCTTTAGGACTGCCTGGAAGATTGATGATCACCGTGCTGCCTCGAATGCCGGTTACCGCTCTAGAAAGCATCGCATTTGGGGTTAATTTTAGACTGGATGCACGCATAACCTCTGCCAAACCCGGAGCCTGGCGATCTAAAACAGCCAAAGTAGCTTCCGGGGTAATGTCTCGGGGACTAAATCCGGTGCCGCCGGTGGTTAGAATGATGTCTAACGCTTTATCATCGCTCCACTCGATCAGCTTATCCCGGATCAGGTCTATTTGATCTGGCAAGAGCGCCTTAGCGGCGACTTCCCAATCTGTCTTATTTATCAAAGTTTCTAATGCCGGTCCGGATAAATCCGCTCGCTCACCATTCCATGACCGGTCCGAAACCGTGATGATGCCAACTCGTATCACCATATATTTATAAATCTTTTCCTAATATCAACTCATCCATAGGCTTCCATCCCCGCTGCATAT
>JAFGJM010000036.1 GCA_016929095.1 Anaerolineales bacterium
GAGATGGCAATCTTCGGTTATTTTCCCGGGATGACAGATCCGGATACAATTAATTCCACTTGTATGACCATTGTGTTTTCATCAGCCCTTTTGAATATCATAGCGTTTATTGCCGGGTTTGGTCATGAACTCTTGAGGATGGAGCAAAAATCAACATTCCAATCCTGATGATATTAAGAAATTTTGTCCCATGCCGGGGTTGTCCAAAAAGTCAATGTTGTCATGGTGCACTAAGTGTATTTCACGAAGCGAAGCGAAACTTCTCACATTGTTAAAGAAAAGACCCTTCGCTTCGCTCAGGGTGACAGGCTACTTTTGGGACAACCCCACGTAAGAATCGAAACGTATTAATTCATTAAATAAAACCTATAAAAAAAATTCCCAAAAGGAGAAATCAAATCATGTTCAAAATTATAATTGGGATATTCTGTGTCTTGCATGGCATCGTTCATTTACTTTACTTCGGGCAAAGCGCCAGGTATTTTGAACTCAAACCGGGGTTAGTCTGGCCCGATGGTTCGTGGATTTTTTCACGCTTTCTCAGCCCGGGAACAGCCAGAAATATGGCAAGCGCTTTATTGATCCTGGCTGCCATTGGTTTCATCGTCAGTGGAATCGGCCTTTTCGCCAAACAGGGATGGTGGCGTACTGCGGTGATCGCATCCAGTGTATTATCTTCAGTGATCTACGTACTGTTCTGGGATGGAAAAATGCAGGCGCTGCACGACAGGGGATTCGTGGGCGTCCTCATTAACCTGGCATTATTAGCGCTGGTGATATTATGGAAAAACTCCAGGATTCTCAATTGACATAAGGGTATCTGTTAGGGCGAATTTTTAAATGGGAATTTTTTATTCGTTTTTTAGACATCATTTACCTTTTCATTATGGTAAATGATGTCCATTCGTGCGACATTTAATGTGAATAATTCTAAGACTTGATATTTGGCAACAGAGAGTATCCCAAACAATCGGCAGGTTGATCGTCTATCGATAAACGGGTTATATTGGTCAGGAGAAAACGTAAAATGAATGAGCAAAACGGAAATATTGATCGCAAACCATACAATCCGCCTGAAATCCTTGAAGAATTAGACCTTGAAACCAGCGCCGGTTCACCCCTGGGAGCAGAGGAATTTGAAGGGCTGCCATTTATTCCTTAATGATATTAATCTGGTTGAAACGAGGATCGATATCCCATGAATATATTACAAAAATTCTCCCCAATTTCATTTTTTCGGTATTTATTTGCGACTCTAATTGTTCTTGCGGTGATGCTTCAAGCAACAGCCTCGGCCCAGGCAGGCGATAAAGCCTCCCCGGCAACCACATTCCATCCATTGATGTCTCATTCACCCGATCAACAAATCAACCTGATCATATCAGCCCTGGCGGTTGGATTGATATTCATGACAATCTATGCATTAAAACGGCTGAACAGGAAAACCAACGATTGAGCTCCCTGCGTTTTCCCTGGATTAAATGATAGAACGCTAAACCATCTGGGCTGATTTTCACGATATTAGAGACAGGGCTGTCTTGATACACCAAGGCAGCCCCGTGATATTTAAAACTAATTTAAAAATATAATTCACTCCCGTCAATCAAATCCCTAATACCGCCTTGGCAATGGTAAAGTAGATAAATAATCCCGTCGCGTCTACCAGTGTACTCATCACCGGACCGGATACAACCGTCGGGTCGATCTTCAACCGCTGGGCAAGCGTTGGTAAAACCGCGCCCATCAGATTCGCCCAAATGACGATCAATAGGATCGAGGACGATACGGTGATCGATAGTCCGGGGGAGCTGCCCCATGTCACAGCCCGAATGTACGCCACAACAGCCATCGCCATGCCCAGTAACAAACCCACCTGTGTCTCATGCCATATGGCTTTCAAGGCATCCCAAACATGCATTTCACCCACCGCCAGGGCGCGGATGATGGTGCTGGTGGTTTGCGACCCGGCATTTCCCCCTGTGCCGATGAGCAATGGAATAAAAACGGAAAGCGCAACGACTGTTTGGAGTTCATTTTGGAAAAAACGCATGACAGTACCGGTGAGACTTGCCGTCACAAATAATAATAATAACCAGCTAATGCGTTTCTTGAATATCGAAGTCGCTTTTGTAAGCAAGTAAGGTTCGTCAAGGGGCTGTGCGCCACCGAACTTTTGGATATCTTCGGTGGCTTCTTCGACCACGACATCCACCACATCGTCGATGGTAATAATGCCCAGCAAGACATTATTCTCGTCCAGCACCGGCAAAGCCAACAAATCATATCGCAGCATCAATTCAGCGACCTCTTCCTGATCCACGCCTGCCTTTACCGATATGACGTCGGTATCCATAATATTCATGATCAGCGAAGTCGGTTCAGCAATAATCAGTTGTCGGGGGCTGATTACACCCCGTAAAACACTGTTTGCGTCTACCACGAACAGATAATATATCTGGTCTTTTTCGGGTTGCCAGGCGCGTACAGCTTGCAGGGCTTCATTCACCGTCATACGCCGGCGCAATGCCAAAAACTCCGAGGTCATCAAACCGCCAGCGCTTTCGTCTGGGTGGATAAGTAACGGGCGCACCTCTTCCGGGTTTTCGAGTTGAGCCAGGATAGACTGTGCTTTTTGGGGTTGGATATCGCCCAGCAGGTCGGCCGCCTCATCCGGTTCCATTTCATTGATGATGCGCACGGCTGTTTCTTCCGGAATACCGGCAACCAGTCTGGCTGCATCTTCATCCTCAATATATTCGAGGATATCAGCCGACATGTCGGATTCTAAATTGGGAAGTAATGAGACCTGATCTTCATTATCCAGATCTTCGAATACTTCTGCCTGGTCAACGGGTTTTAGGGTTTGTAGGATCTGGATGGCTTGGGTCAGATTATCTTTTTCAAGCGCATCTTGTACCTGGGATAAAATGATATGGGTGTTGGGGTAAGTCATTTTGCGCCTCCAGAGTTGAGATTAGCCCTGGAGACGCATTATATCGCGCCAAATACCAGGACTATGTAGGCCTTGGTCTACTCGAACTATGATCATCAGGCGAATCGGGATCGCTTTCCGATTCGCTGGTTAGAATAAAAGAAAATAATTGTTTCATAGTTTTGATATTATACCCCCTTACACGAGAAAACGTATTTCTAAAATTATCCCCGGAACAATTCACCCCATAATCATCGATTCCGTTCAATCGGGATGACAGGCTGAAGAAGACTTGTATATTTTTATATTAGAAAATTACCTGCCTGCTTTCCTGCCCTCTTTTTATAATTTTTTCGGGTCTGATCCTTCATAAGGCTTTCTGATGTATCTCATTTTTTAAAATTTTGTTCTGGGTTTCTTTGGCCAGAATGCCCCGGTTTTTTTACAATATTCGGCATAAGCCTCACCATAGCGTAAAAGTAAATCCTGTTCTTCGGAATAGCACATCATGATAAAAATTGGAAAATATATCAAGGAAAAAAGGGTGAGAAAAGGCGAGTTCAGAATTAATCCCATCACCGCGAACAAGAATACCTCACCCACTGCCTGAGGATGGCGTATTTTTGTATAGATGCCGCCATACATGGTGTGTTCCTTTTTCGGACGCAGCGTTTCTTCTCCGGCATGACGCGAGCCAATCACCATCAAAGTTATCGCCGGAATGCCAATAATCAATCCTATGATCATCGAGATCCACCACGACCAGGGAAATCTTTCAGGCAAAGGAGTCGGTAACGGAAAAAAGATGTATAAAATGTAATTCGCCATGATGACAAATTCGAAAAATCCTCCAATCAATCGCAAGTAAAAACAGCGTTGATAAGCTTGAGTTCCAATCACCATCTCCTGACCAGCCGGGCTGACACTGCGTGCATAGAAATATAATAATAAAATCGAAGAAATCAACAAAATCGCGAAATTGATCCAGGCAACCATCACAACACTCCTATAAATTTTCTATTGGAATAAGAGGCGTTTTATCCAAACGTCCGATTAACAACGCCACTACAATAAATAAGCACCCCAGCATATCGACGCCTCCCAAGGGTAGAAAGAACACCGCCAAGACAACCGTTGCAGAAGAGATAAACAAACCCAACCAAAACCCCCACATCCGATTCCTGAATACACCCAAAGCAGCGATAATACGACCGGCAGCAAAAAAATGCAAACAAAGGAAATAACGAAAGTGGATTGTCAGCCAGCAGTTTTTCAATTTCTTGAAAAACAAAGGGTGGATAGAGCTCGGGAATCCAACCTGCCTCTAATGGAAACACATACAGGCTATCTCCAATTTCGATCGCCCCATAAACAAGCATGGCTAAACCGGCTGCCAACAACCACCCATTTTTCTTAACCAACGGATCGATCATAGATCACCTCCTCACTCAACGGGAAAACCCGCTTTTTCCCAGGCTTCACGCACGGTCGGATTTCGCTGCAAATAAAGGGAAACCAGCGATTTTGGGACGCCATTCATGGGACAAGAAAAATTAATACAGTGTGAACATATGTTGCGATATAACAAATACCCCCAACTGACACTCGATACAATAGCGATAGACGCCAACAGGAACTGCTTACCCAGTAATAATAATGCGATGGGATAAATGATGAATGCCAATGCTCCGAGAGCAAATTGCGCTTTTTCCGACCGGTTCATTGGTTCGGGGTGATATTTCCATATTTTAGTGACGCCATAATTGGCGTGACAATGTAATACGCGGGAAGGTTCTGCCCAATATGGGCAGTGGCTGCACAATACTCTGGCTTCCCACCTGAAGAAGAAGAATATTGCATAAGTCAGCCAACCCAACAAAAACCACCCGAAACCCGCAACAATGACACCAGCGATAGTGGTGACAAAATACGGTAAAGCCAATATCAAAAAGTGAAGCGTATCAGCAGGATCGCAACGGCACAGTAATTTTTTATAGGCTGCACAATCTTTGCAAGTTGGTTCCAATTGAACACTACAAGGAAGCATTTTCACCACCATTTTCAAAAATCTCGAAATCTTCAGAGATTATGATAGAGTCGAATAAAAGCTTAACGCCGCTGCGCAGTTGATCTTCAAGCGATAAAATATCTGGTGCATAAGCCCACAATAACAAAGTCCCTTCAAGCTGAGCCCCCAACGCAATGGCTGCCTGGTGTGCATCGACATCCCGCAATTCTCCGTTATCTATCCCGTATTGAATGATCGGTTCGACGATGCTAATGAAAGTATGCAGATATCTCTGCATTACAACACGGACGGTCTTGTTACGAAAAGCCAGCGCGTAAAATTCGTAGATGATCGGTGCAAAAATAAGCATCTTTTGCAATTCGGCTATATAAGCTTCCAGGAATTTGTGTAAACCCTGACGCGCCGAAATATTTTCATTCTTTAATGCTTCCATTTTGGCAAATTCGCCCGCAAAGATATGGTCAAGTATGGAAATGATCAATTCCTCTTTGCTTTTGTAATACCAATACAACGTCCCTTTGCTCAAGCCGGATTCTTCCACAATATCATCCATGCGCGCGCCATGGAAACCCTGCCGGGTAAAGACATTTATCGCCGCTTGAATTATCTGATTTTTTCGAACTTCGCTGACATCAGGTTTGGGCGCCATACAATCTCCATAATAAACTGACCGGTCGGTCTATTATCATTATACCCCCGTTTTTTACTTTTTTCAATCTCTATAAATAAAAACCTCCCGCAGGTTATTGAATCTGCGGGAGGCAACAATTATCTGCCCAAAACATCCTTCAAAAACTGTCCCGTATAGCTGGTTTTTACCCGGCATACCTGCTCGGGGGTGCCTTCGGAGACAATCTCTCCTCCCCGGTCACCCCCCTCCGGTCCCAGGTCGATCAGATAATCGGCGATCTTGATAATATCCAGATTATGCTCGATGATAACCACGCTATTACCGGCATCCACCAAACACTGCAGCACTTCGATCAGTTTATGCACATCCGCGGCATGCAAACCCACCGAGGGTTCATCCAGCACATACATGGTGCGCCCGGTAGATCGCTTGGAAAGCTCACGCGCCAGCTTCACTCGCTGCGCTTCCCCGCCCGAAAGGGTTGGCGCCGGCTGTCCGATTCGAATATAACCCAGGCCTACTTCTTGTAAAGTTTTCAGTTTATTGACCATGCTCTGAAACGCGCTGAAGACCTCCAGTGCTTGATCCACAGTCATATCCAATACATCGGCAATATTGTAATCTTTGAATCGTACCTGTAACGTCTCTCTGTTGAAGCGCGCCCCATGACACACATCGCAAGGCACATAAACATCTGGCAAGAATTGCATCTCTATGCGTAACTGCCCTTGCCCCTGGCAGGCTTCGCAGCGTCCCCCGTGTACATTGAACGAAAATCTTCCCGGCTTGTAGCCGCGGATTTTGCTTTCGGGTAAGTCGGCAAAAAGGGTGCGCATCTGATCGAACAGGCTGGTGTAGGTACCCGGATTTGAACGTGGTGTGCGTCCAATGGGCGACTGATCGATATTGATGATTTTATCGATATGCTCCAATCCTTCGATACGCTCGTGTTCGCCAGGCATTGTACGAGAATGATAGATTTGTCGCGCCAGTGCTTTATACAGGATTTCTACCATCAATGTGGATTTTCCCGAGCCTGAAACTCCGGTGATACATACTAATTTACCTAACGGGATACTCACATCAATATTCTTCAGGTTATTTTCCCGCGCCCCGATCACGGTTAAGGTGTTTCCATTGCCATTGCGCCGCTTCTTCGGAACAGGAACCTGCAACCGGCGTGATAAATATGCGCCGGTTAAAGATTCAGGATTGTTGATAATATCCTCTACCTGCCCTTCGCCTACCAAATAACCGCCTTTCTCCCCGGCGCCTGGCCCCAGGTCCAGCACCCAATCCGCGGTGCGAATGGTTTCTTCATCGTGTTCTACAACCAACACTGTATTTCCCAGGTCACGTAATTCCTTTAAAGTATTTAGCAGCCGGGTATTATCACGCGGATGCAAGCCAATGGACGGTTCATCCAGTACATACAACACACCCATCAAATGTGAGCCAATCTGCGTTGCCAGGCGGATGCGCTGCGCCTCTCCGCCCGAAAGCGACCCGGCAGTGCGCTCCAGGGTTAAATAATCCAATCCGACATTGACTAAAAAACCCAGCCGCGCCAGAATTTCTTTAAAGATGCGGTCTGCAATCGCTTGCTGGCGTGGGTTGAGAGGGGTATTCTCTCCAGCCAAATGTTCGGCCCATGCCATAATCCGTAATACCGGCCAGCGTGTGATCTCAATGACATTCACATCATCTACAGTAACCGCCAATGCTTCTTTGCGCAGCCGCGCTCCATGACAACTGGGGCAAATCCGTTCACTCATAAATTCCGAGATTCGTTCACGAATGTACTCGGAATTCGTTTCGCCATATCGGCGCTGTAAATTGCCGATCACCCCTTCGAAAGCATGCTTGAAAGTGGATGTGCGCCCTTCGGCGCTCCGGTAGTGAATGGTCACTTCCCGTCCTTGTGTACCGTAAAGAATCACATCCAGTTTTTCTTGGGGGATATCGCGCACCGGTATATTTAAATCCACATGGAATTCACGCGCCGCCCCTTCCAGTGCCTGCCAATAATAACCGCCCTCCTCGCGTGGACCGTTCCATTCCTGAGCAGCAATAGCGCCTTCATTGATGGCTAAATCCTTATCCGGGATCAATAATTCCGGATCGATCTCCAGTTTACCGCCCAATCCCTGGCATTCAGGGCAGGCACCATGAGGCGTATTGAATGAAAATGTTCGTGGTTCGATCTCCGGCAGGCTGATACCATGTTCGGGGCATGCCAGGTGTTCCGAGAAATGGATATCATACGATTTATTCTCTGCATTTACCTGTGTATCAAAAAGCGCAGGGGTCACGTTTACTGTCAGGTAACCATCGCCAAATTTTAAAGCGGTTTCGATTGAATCGGTCAATCGGGTGCGAGAAGTGTTGGCTTCATCATCATTTTCGGGTTTATGGATCACCAGCCGGTCTACTACTGCTTCGACAACGTGGATTTTGTAACGATCCATTTGAATTTCTTCATCCAGCTCATGCACAATCCCATCCACCCGGGCGCGTACGAAGCCGGATTTCCGAATTTCATCTAAAATGGATTGATGCGTGCCTTTGCGACCGCGCACCAGTGGCGAGAGAATTAACAGGCGAGACCCTTCCGGCAGGACCTCGACGGCATCTACAATTTCCTGCGCCGATTGGCGCACGACTTCCCGCCCGCATTCCGGGCAATGGGGAATGCCAATCCGGGCAAAAAGCAAACGCAGATAATCATATATTTCGGTGACCGTACCCACGGTAGAACGCGGGTTATGCGATACGCCTTTTTGGTCAATGGATACCGCTGGTGATAAGCCATCGATTGTATCCACATCCGGTTTTTCCATCTGACCTAAAAATTGGCGGGCATACGCGGATAACGATTCGACATAACGGCGCTGTCCTTCCGCAAAGATCGTATCAAATGCCAGCGACGATTTTCCCGAGCCGGATAATCCTGTAATCACCACCAATTTATCGCGGGGAATTTCTACGGTAATATTTTTTAAGTTGTGCACACGAGCGCCAACGACACGAATTACATTAGATGTCATATATGTTTCCGGAAAATGGTTAGGTTTTTTTAACGATGGATAGTATTTATATCCATCGACAAATCGCAATTATAGCACATTTGTTTTATTATTTGATAAAAAAAAAGGAATTGCAGGCGCGAAAAACCGCAATTCCTTTATAAAAAAAATAACCTTATCGATGAAAAGCCGGAATATCAGGCATCCATAAACTTATCGATGAGTCTTTCAGCCTCCGAAACAGTGAATACCTCTTGAGCTTCATATCCAATGGAGCGGGAAATTCTTTGAAAGACTTGTGCCGCAGTGGGATTATTGGGATTGATAATCCGTACCTCGATAGCCATTTCCGAGTTCAAATAGAGCTGCATGGTGTTCAGGAATATCAGGCGCACATCGGCGGTGGCTGGTTCCAGTTCACGGATATCTGTTATCAATGTAAATCCGGGAACTAGAGTATTTACAGCCTTGGTAATCTTGTTATACCCCTGAATAGCTTCTGGCTGCTCAATGGTGCCTTTAATGGCCACAAACAATCGATTTTCAAATCCGTTTACCCGTATGTCATACATAGTTTCCTTTGCATTTCAATAATAATTGTATTTTCATTATATCATTCAATAACCGTTATACTGTTATCAATTAGTATAGGAAACTAATTTTTATAGAATTAATTACTTTTCTACTATCCCAACCAATAAATATATTTATTATACCGATAAAATAATCCCCAACCAGATGATTAATTATGCCGAGACAAGCTGATCGATAAATTTTTCTGCCTCATTAATAGTGGATACCTCCTGAGCAGTGTATCCTGCAGCACGAGATGTGCGTTGAAATCGATTGGCGGTCACCATATTCTGAGGATTAACAACCCGCATTTCAAACCCCAGCCTGGCATTTTTCATGACCTGCATGGCGCCTAACAAAACCTGGCGTACATTTTCAGCAGGTAGTACCAGCTCTCGAATATCCGTGATGACGGTGAACCCCGACATCAAAACCTTAACCGCTTTATCGATTTTTTCCGCCGCCTGGGTCGCTTCAGCCAGCTCAAGCTTTCCTTTAATAATTATTGATAAATGGTTCTCAAAGTTGTTTGACCGTATGTCGTACATATGCCCTCCTGTGATGTGCGCTGGTGATGTGTATTGATTATTTATTTTAGCACGCACTCATCTCAGGGCAGTTAACAATTCTTTTAGGTAGATGATTATTATTCCCGGAAAAAGATGATCCTGGCTCTATTACCCGGTAATATTGAAAGAATTGCGACTTATTTATTGGATTAGAACCTGGAAAACGGTCAATACAACCATACCCACGATAACGGTAAGCACTATATTTTTTGTGCGCCAGGCGGTGATAATCGCCAGCAAACCGGCAATCAACCTTCCATTCATGAAAGAAATCGCCAGGTCTCCATTTTTTAGAAATAAATCCGGGAAAATGATAGCGGAGAATACCGCAGGGGGCACCAGGTTTAACCCTTTTTTCACTTGCTCGGAAATCTGAACTTTTTCCAATAGCAGAATAAACATAAGCCGGATGATGTAGGTTATCACGCCGGCAATGATCATCGTAAACCACAATGCCGTCATTTTCGATCACTCCATAATCCCGCCAGGATGCCAGTCAAAGCACCGCATAATAACCCCAACTTTAATGGCCAGGCAGCCCCGATAACTGCAACTGTTCCTCCCACCAGCGCCGCGACCAGTTCACCCTTGCCTTTTAATGTTGGCATCACCAGAGCAATAAAGGTCAGGGTTAATGTGAAATCCAGGGATAATGAATCCGGAATAACTGCGCCCAGTAATATCCCGACGGCAGTGCTGATCTGCCAGGTACTCCAGAGCGCCAATCCTGCACCCAGGAAGTACCAGTGCTGCTTCCCGGTTTCAAGGGTTACTTTTCCTCCGCTGCCATCTTCAACCTGACGGTAATGAACGATCGCCACCGCATAGGCTTCGTCGGTTAATAAATACGAAAGCAGCCACTTCCAGGAAGATGAAAGATGCTTGACATAGGGGGCAATTGAGGCGCTATACAGCCCATGCCTTAAATTCACAATCAGCACGGTAACCAATATGACAAAGATCGGGGTTGCCTCACCCCATAACTGAGCCATGATGAACTGCGATGAACCGGCAAACACCACGGCAGACATGGCTTGCGCCGCGCCGGGCGGCATTCCAGCGCTGCGCGCCAGTGCACCGTATATCATGCCAAAAGGAATCACTCCTACTAATATCGGTAACTCCGCCTGGATGCCACCAAGAAATTCATTACGAGGCGTGGTATTCATAATTAAGTCAGCAATTATAATGGATTAATCGCTTTGGTCCGTATGCAAAAACGTTCTTAAAAACACACGTGTTCGATCGTCGCTTGGATGATTAAAAATCTTCTCAGGCTCCCCTTGTTCGACGATTTCACCATGATCCACGTAGATAATTCGATCAGCCACATCATTCGCAAAGCTCATCTCATGGGTTACGATCATCATGGTTGTGCCTTCGTAGGCAAGTTGTTTCATTACATCCAGCACCTCGCCGATCAATTCCGGATCGAGCGCCGAAGTAGGCTCGTCGAACAGCATCACCTGCGGTTCCATGGCAAGCGAGCGAGCGATGGCAATACGTTGCTTTTGCCCACCGGAAAGCCGGATCGGAAAAACATCCCGTTTTTCAAACAACCCTACTTTGGATAAGTATTTTTCACCCATGGCGATGGCCTCGTCTTGGGACATTTTTTTTACTGTGACCAATCCCTCAATAACATTCCCTAAGGCAGTCATGTGTGGAAATAAATTAAATTCCTGAAACACCATCCCCATTTTCAAGCGTATGGCAAGGATTTTTTTAGGATCGAGTTTTACGCCCGGGGCGGTCGTTATCGAATCTCCAGCCACACTGATTGTCCCGGCGGTTGGTTCTTCCAAGAAATTTAGACAACGCAGTAAGGTGCTCTTTCCCGAACCGCTGCGCCCAATAAGGACCATCACCTCTTTAGGTGATACGGAAAACGACACGCCTTTTAAAACGTGTAACTTTCCAAACCATTTATGTAAATTCTCTACGTGGATAATCGCATTATCGTTCATAAGCATGTGCCAATCGTTTCTCAAGCCGTTCTTCTATCCAGGAAGACACGATAGTCAATATCCAATAAAGCGCCGCTGCCAGGATGAACATTTCCATAAATTTCGAATCCTTGCGCCCAAACCTATTCGCCCGGTAGGTGATCTCCCATACCCCCATCACGGAGACCAATGCCGAATCCTTCTGCATGGCGATGAATTGGTTGCCGATATCCGGGATAATTATGCGGATAGCTTGCGGTAAAATTACCCGCCGCATGGTTTGCCACTCGGTTAATCCCAGGGAAATCGCTGCTTCTCGCTGCCCGTGACTGATGGATTGAATACCAGCCCGGAAGATTTCGGTCATATACGCGCCATAGTTCAAACTCAACGCCAGGATGCCGGATTGGATTGCCGTCAGGGTGAGCGTTTTCCCTAAATGGGCAAAGCCCAGGCTTTGCAATTGCGTTCCAATTTGAGGCAATCCCAGATAAATGATGTATATTTGAATTAACAACGGCGTGCCGCGCACCAAAGATACATAGAAGCCTGCCAATCCCTGGGCAATCGAATTATGCGATAGTCTGCCAAGTGCTCCCAACAACGCCAGGATGGTGGCAATAGCAATCGAAGCCACCGATAAACCAAGTGTGGTTAATACCCCCTGCATTACAAACCCATAATGTTCACCGACATACCCGGGGTCAAAGCGTAGCTGAAGCAAGCCGATCGAAAGGATCAGCACCAGGGCAATCCATACACTGGCAATTTTTGCGGTATGGATCAGACGGACTTTATTTTTGTGCGCCTGAAGGGCTTCTCCCATGCTGGGGTCTATATCGGGTTCATCAGACGGAAATTGTGTCTCAACTGACATTATTGACCTCTTGAATGATTAAATTTTAGTGTAAAGGGAGCTGCCAGGCAGTTCCCTTTACACTATTTATTGTTCATTGAGTTAATAATTGTGATGTTGGGTTTATGTGCCAACCGGGATTACATACGCTTTGAGATCAAGGATACTGGTCGAGAGAGTCAATATCATAGGCGCCTGCAGCCGTTGTCAGATCCAAACCATAATACTTTTGCGATAGCTCTAACAAAACGCCTTCTGCATGCAGCTCTTTTAATACTTCCGTTACCTTCTTCACCAGGGGTACCGGGTCAGGTGTATGAGTTTTATCAATGGCTACAGCAAGATATTCAAAATAGATCGCTTCACCCAACTGCTTAAGCGGTAAACCATCATCGATCGCGCCCTGACCGGTCGGTAAGGCGGTCATTACCGCATCCAGACGCAGCCCATCGCCTAACGCCAGGTCTTGGATAGCATTGATATCCGTCTCATAACCCATAAATTGCGGATTATCGACTACCTGAACAATTTTCTCCCCGGGGATGCTTAATGTGCCCGCCAGATATGCATCGTAAGTGCACCCCGTGCAAGCGCCGATCTTCTTCCCGGCAAGATCGCCTGGCTGTGTAAACGTCGTATTATCGGCAGAAACAAAGAATGCGGCGGGGGTCGTGTAATAAGGCTGCGTGAAATAGAGTTTCTCCATACGCTCTGGAGTAATCGTCATTGATCCAACGCTGATATCCCATCGATTTGCCCAGCTCCCCCCCGTGATCATCGTCCATTCCGGTGTTACAAAACAAGCTTCCACCCCCAATTTCTCGGCGATGGCAATACCCACATCAATATCGAAACCGGATAATTCTGAGGGGGTGTGTTGGTCAGATGCACACTTGGTATCTGAGGCGCGTGCGGCATTTTCCACCAATTCCGATTGCGGTGGATATGCCGGGTCGGTCGAAATCACGAGTGTTCCCCTGGCTAAAATTTCTTCTAATTTATCTGCAGCGGGTTTTGGTGTAGCTTGTGCGCAAGCCGTCGAAAACAGACTTATCATCACTAATACAGTAAGAATAGCTATAGTTTTTTTCATTACAATTCTCCTCCTCCAAATTGAAAGCTATGCTAAAAAAATAAACTACGGTGGTATGACAATGAAATATGTTGTATCACCTCCTCAACTGTATTAACATCATTCTGTTATTGTTGCCACTCCCTCGTGGATACATAACACCCATCACAAAATCAATTATAGAACATCACTTCCATTCGGGCAAGAACTTCGGTCGATATTATATTTATATACATACCCTGCCCGGTCCATTTCCTCTCTTTACATGTTCGAGAGGAAATGGATGATAGGTTACCGGATATATAGAACCAATAGTAAAATAATTTTTAACCGCACCGTGCACAAAACCAAAACAGCGCTTTATTTGAATACCACATCTTCTTTTACCTTTAAACCGCGCCGGTTAAGTTCATCGACAAAAGGACTGGCAGGCACCATTTTTTCAACCCCGCCTGCGCCGCGCGGTGTTTGCCCGCGCGCCATCATCTCCGCCACAATCGCCGCGCTCCAACCCGTACCGCGCTCCATGGCGGTGAATTTGGTCTCTTCGTCATAATAATCGATCATCTCCACCAATGCTTCGGCGTCTTTACCGTCTTTTTTCCCATAAGCCTTAACCCGCACGATCACCAGATCTTTATCATCAGGCACAACGACCTTAGGTTCAAACAATACATGGAATACATCCCGCGGGATCACTTCCACACCACCGATTTTGATAGGCTCTAAACCCCAAAGACCTAAATCATAGAAAGCTTTCAACTGCTGATAATGTCCCGGGTAGCGCAGGGTCAGGTTTTGCAGGGTGCGGATTTTCCCTTCATATGTCCAGGGCATGGTATCCGTCCCGCCGCCGGCGACAAAGGCTTCCAGTTGACCGATTGGAGGCGGAAAATCTACCGTTTCCATCTCGGTCATCGGCGCCACCTCGGTCACTTTCCAATTGCGCAGGAAAATTCCAGGCTCGGCATATTCATTGGTCAATCCGGCAACATGAAAGGTGAGTAAATAGTTGAAGGGCGGCTTAGGATTCTGCGGCAAGCCGCCATCCCACATCAATACATCCACCGCTTCGTCCAACAACTCTATGGCATAAACACTGAGCGAAGTTCCCATACCTGGCACCTGCCCACAATTGGGAATAATGCTTACCCCTTTTGCTTTAGCTTCATCATTGAACTGATGCTGTTTGCGAGCAATATCTGTATTGCCGCCCAAATCGCAATAATGAACGCCGGCTTCAATGGCTAGTCGCGTGATTTCATAATTAAAATAATATGGCACAGCCGATAAACAGGCATGGGTACCGCTCAGGATTTTCGCAATCGCATCCAGATTTCTGACATCCACCTCCAGCGGTTCAGCGACCGTTTTTCCCATTAATTTATTCACCCGGTCAGCGGCTTGATGCGCCGCCTGGATATCATAATCTGCGAGTTTTACTTTTTCGGCGCCGCCCCAACGCGCCATATCATATGCAGCAGCGGTGCCTTGCCGACCTGCACCTAATACAACATACTGTAATTTTTCACTCATGTTTTCTGGCTCCTATTCGATAGAATTTCTCACGGACATTTCCCCATTGGCAGGGAGATGCCCGTTAAATAAAATGGATGTTGTTTTAAACAGCAACTCGTGTATTTTTGATGATCAAGTCTATCTGCGCTAACATCATTCCGGCTAACATTAATACACAACCCAATATCTGCACAGGTAAAAGATATTCGCCTAATAATATCCAGCCGAAGATGGCGCTAAACACAGATTCCATACACAAGATAATCGCAGCGTCTGCTGCCGGCGCCACCTCTTGACCGAGTGCCTGCAATGTAAAACCCAACCCCACTGAGAAAATGCCGTTATAGAGAATGGCATGCCATACCCCAAGAATTTCAACCATCCCCCCCCTGTCAGGTGGACCCCACCCAACCCATAAATTCAATAGACCACATATAAAAAACTGCACCACACCTAAAAAAAATACATCGGCGTATTTAACCAGCCATCCAATCACCAGGACATGCAACCCCCAAAATAAAGCGCTGAATAAAACCAGGGCATCGCCATTATTCAACCGGATGCTGCCGCCGGTGCTGAGCAAAAAAAGACCGATTGTAGCAACGGCTGCCGCCAGCCATATGCTGCGCCGGGGAGAACGTTTAAATACGATCGATAAAATTATTGGGATGATCACCACATATAAACCGGTAATAAAGCCCGCATTTGCCGCGGTCGTATAGCGCACGCCCATAGACTGTAATGATGCTGCCCCGAATAAAACCACACCTGCCACAACCGAACCCCACACGGCTGTTTTTTTCATTGGTTGTATTCGCTTCCAGCGTAACAAAACCAGGGGTAAAAGGACTAATCCCGCCAGTAAGAAACGTAATCCATTAAAAAAATTCGGATTGAGGTGAGTTACCCCCACTCTTTGCGCAGAAAATCCAATCCCCCAAAACAAGGAAGCCAGTAGAAGGATGAGATCTGCCCGAACACGGCTGCGAGAATTCACGGTGAGACTGGAATGCGCCATTATCTTTGATTGTCTACATTATAAAAACTGGATTCTGAACAGGGAATTTCCCAATGTTCGGTTGCCATTTTAACATAAACTACGATAAAATGGAGCTTACCTATCCTGGTATACTAATATACAACCAGGTTATCCTATCACCTAGATCCCATTCTTTCGAAGGCGGGAATGAGGCGCAGGGAAGGATAAATCCCATAATTTAACGAAAAACTACCAAATCTCACATTATAGAAAGCGAACAACCCATGCAACCCAAAATCGAACTCCTTTCTAGCGGCATTCTTGACCGTATCCTGGACGAAGCTTATGCTTTACTGATGAAACCAGGCATTAAAGTTCAATCCGAAGAAGCCAGAAAACTATTGGCAAATGCAGGGGCAACAATCGATGAAGCCAACGAAATTGCCCATATTCCCGAACATGTCGCCCGGAAGGCACTAGAAACAGTTCCTCACGAATTTTACCTTCACAACCGTTTTGGCGAACCCGTTGTTCGTTATGGCGGTGATGCAGTACATTTTGACCCCGGTTCGTCCGGCGTACACGTGATGGACCCGGACACCTTTGAACATCGCCCCTCGTATGCACCCGACCTGGTCAAAGTAATCAAACTCACCGAAATGCTCCCTGTATTCGCCGCTCAATCTACCGCCATCGTATGCAATGAAATACCTAAAGATATTGGTGACCTTTACCGGTTATTCCTGGTACTGACCTATTCGAACAAACCCATGATCACCGGCGCTTTTTCGATTCGCACGCTGCAGATCATGTTCGATATGCTGACCATTTTTGCCGGAAGCCGTGAAGCCCTGGCAGAAAAGCCGCAGGCTGTTTTCGATGTTTGCCCTTCGCCACCCCTCATTTGGAGTAATTTTGGTTCGCAAAACCTGATCGAACTGGCTCGAGCTGGCGTTCCGGCGCAAATCGTCTCCATGCCGCTGGCTGGCGCAGCCGCCCCGGTTACCCTGTTGGGAGCGGTGGTGCAGCATGCTGCCGAATGCATCAGCGGGATGACCATCCATCAACTGGCGAAACCCGGTTCACCAATCGTTTGGGGTGGCGCACCCGCAATTTTCGATATGCGCCAGGGTACCACACCCATGGGCGCCGTTGAAACTGCCATGATCGATATTTCTTATGCACAGGTTGGAAAATCCCTGGGCTTTCCTACTCATACCTACCTTGGCGCCAGCGATGCAAAAATTGTCGATGCCCAGGCTGGCATGGAAAGCGGCATGACGGCCTTGATTGGCGCCCTGGGCGGCATCAACATGATCTCAGGCCCCGGAATGCTGGACTTCCTGGCTTGTATGAGCCCGGAAAAATTAGTTGTGGATGCCGAAGCGATCGGCATGGTCTTCCGTCTCCTGGATGGGATGCACGTGCTGACCGACACTCTGGCTATCGACATGTTTGAAGGCATTCAATTTAAAGGCGATTTTCTCAAACAAAAGGTCACCAAACAATTATTCTCTAAAGAGCAATTCTTGCCTTCCCCGGTCATCGATCGCGGTTCTATTCGCGCCTGGCAAGCCAGCGGCAGCAATGACACATTTACACGTGCAAAGACCCGCACCAAAGAATTATTGGCAGCCTACCAGCAGCCAGCCATGTCTGCCGAGCAGGAAAAAGCCTTGCTGGACATGGTTTCCAGGCTGGCGCGTGAAGCCGGAATCGAGAATCTGCCTGGGAAGGATTAGACCTTGCTTGACCTGGTAAAGCTTCTGAAAATTCCCGGTATCGATCCTGATAACAACTTCGATGTTTCACCGGATGGGAAAACTGTGGTCTTTTCATGGAACATCTCCGGTCAATGGGAGCTATATACCCTTTCCCTGGAGGATCTTTCTTCACCAAAATGCATCACCCATGGTGCAGGCGCCAAGTTTTCCCCATGTTGGTCTCCGGATGGATCGAATCTGGCCTATGTGCTCGATATTGATGGAGGGGAGAATTATGATATCTTCGTATGCAATCTCCCCACCGGTAAACACACCAATCTGACCCCCAATACCGAATATGCCATCCAGCCCCATCTTAGCTGGTCGCCGGATGGCTCGCAATTGGTTTTTGCTGCCGATGTTTCAGGAAAATTTAATATTTACCGATTAACTCTGTCAGATGGTGTGGTATTTCCCTTGAGTGACCTGCCCTATCCGGTAGATAAAGCGATATGGTCACCCGATGGCAATACCATTGCCGCGCTTACTTACGCCTCCGGTCAAGATTTCTTTACATACCTGGTGTCAGTTGAAAACGGTGCGTTTTCTCCCATTGCCATCAATAAAGAACCTATATGCGCTTTGGATATCGCCTGGTCGCCAACCGGCGACCGCCTGGCATTTGCCTCCGATGTAAGTAATAACTTTCAAATTGGAATTTTTCATAATAGCACCGGAGATATCACCTGGATCACTGACAATGATAAAGAAAACGACCATCCCGCCTGGTCACTGGATGACCGCCAAATGGTGTATATTTCACAGGATGGGCCCGACACCGAATTGATCATTCAGCAGTTGGACCATCAAAAAGCAAAAAAAAGCTATAAAATTGATCAGGGCATCCATTACTTTCCTGCCTTCATTTCTGGTGGAAAGGAAATTGTCCTGGGTTTTGATAACCCCAGCCACCCAACCGACCTGTGGCGGCTTTCGCTGGAAAGCGGGACTTTTCGGCAATTAACCAATTCCCTGCCGTCAGAATTTGAAAACACGACCTTTTCCACACCCCGGCATGTGCATTACACCAGCCAGGATGGAAAACGCGTGCCTGCCCTGCTTTATCAACCAGATAAGGGTACCCAGCCTTGCCCGGCTGTGGTTTATATCCACGGCGGGCCAAACTGGCTGGCGCAATTCACCTGGGACCCGCTGATACAACACATGGTCAGCCGAGGCTGGGTTGTACTGGCGCCCAATTATCGCGGTTCAATCGGGTATGGAAAACCCTGGCAAACAGCCAATCGCTTCGACCTGGGCGGAAGAGATACGGGGGATATCGCCGCTGCCGTGGATTATTTAATGTCAAATCACATCGCCCAGGCTGACCGGATCGCCGTCACCGGGCGCAGCTACGGCGGTTATCTGACCATGACCAGCCTGACCCATTATCCCGGTTTGTGGGTGGGCGGTTCAGCCGTGGTGCCTTTCATGAATTGGTTCACCGGTCATGAAAATTCTCGTCAGGATTTGCAGCATTGGGACCTGGAAAATTTCGGGGATCCAGTGAAAGACAAAGCCCTATATTATGAACGCTCACCATTTTTCTTCCTGGATAGGGTCAAATCTCCGGTACAATTCATTTGCGGCGCACACGATCCACGCTGCCCTGCCAGCGAATCAATCCAGGCGCATGACGCCCTGCTCGCCATGGGGAAGCCTTGCGATCTTGTTCTCTATCCCGACGAAGGACATGTATTTCTAAAAATTGATAATGTTGTGGATGCCAAGCGGCGCCAGGTAGATTTTCTGGCAGGCTTGCTGGACAACAGAGGAAAATCACAATGACCAATCCATTCACGATTCAACCGGCACTCACTGTACTGTCGGCGGAACAAATCCAGACCATTCACCAGGATTCCTTAAAAATCCTGTTCGACACCGGTATTCGGGTGGATTCTCCGCAAATCGTAGAGCGCTTTCGACAAAAAACCGGAGACAAAATGATCGATGGCAACCGTGTCCGCATCCCTCCCGAATTAGTGGAATGGGTAATCAAGAGTGCGCCTTCCGTCATCGATATTTTCGACCGTACAGGCAAGCATATCTTTTCTTTAGGGAATGACCGCATTCGCTTTGGTATCGGTGTCACTACATTGTTTTACCAAGACCCCGTCACGGATGATGTCACCCCCTTCGCCCGCCGTCACATGCAAGAGTTGGTCAGACTTGGCCATGCATTACCCAATTTCGATGTCATATCCACCGTGGGCATTGTCCAGGATGTGGATGCAGACCTGACAGACCTCTACGGCACCCTGGAAATGGCTGCCAACACGACCAAACCCCTGGTGCTTTTAGTATCGAAAGAAGAGCGCTACCCGGATGTATTAAATATGCTGGAACATTTAGCGGGCGATCTGGCTTCCAAACCCTGGGTCATCTCGTATTTCAACCCGGTGACGCCCCTGGTCATGAATAAAGGCACCATCGATAAAATGGAGGATGCCATCCGCCGCGGGCTGCCAGTGATTTTTTCCAATTACAGCATGGCGGGGGCTTCCACCCCCATTACGGCAGGGGGCACTTTAGTATTGATGATGGCAGAACTCCTGGCAGGATTAACCATCAGCCAGTTGATCAAAGAAGGTGCGCCGATCATTTTAGGGATGTTGCCGGCGTTTTTCGACATGAAGACCATGATGAATTTCTACGATCCGCTCAGCCTGATGTTAAACCTCTCCTGCGCTGAGATGATGGCGCACTATCACCTGCCGCACTGCGGCACATCCGGCAGCGGCACCGGCTGGGGACCCGACTTGCTGGCAGCCGAAACCTATTGGATGAATCACCTCACCGCCTGCATGAGCAAGGTGGGATTGTGCCCCTTTGTGGGCGACACATTAGGCTCAAAAGCGATTTCAGCGGTCAATCTGGTTTACGTTCACGAGATCATCTCCCAGGCGCTGCGCTTCGCGGATGGTTTTTCCATTGCAGAAGAACAGATTGGCCTGGACGATATCCAGAAAGCCGGTCCTGGCGGTAGTTTCTTGTCTGCAAAATTAACGATGAAGAATTATCGCACTGCCTATTATACGAGTCCCTTTTTCCCGCGTTGGAGCATGGAAAAATGGCAGGCTCAAAACCGGCCGCCTGCGGTTGAACTGCTACGAAAATACACTGTCGAGCTGTTGTCACAGCTCTCAACCCCAGCCGATCATGATGACTTTATGGCGCGAGGGGAATCATTCATCAGGAGTACCAATGCTTGAACAAGCCCGTCAAATCGAAGAACAACTGGTTGCCTGGCGCAGGGAAATCCATCAGGATCCCGAGCTGGGTTTTCAGGAACATCATACCGCCGCAAAAATAAGCGATGTTTTATCATCCCTGGGATACCGGGTACGCACCGGCGTAGGAAAAACCGGCGTGGTTGGCGAAATCGGCGAAGGTTCACCCATTATTGGCGTCCGGGCAGATATGGACGCCCTGCCTCTTCAGGAAGCCAACCCGGTACCTTATGTTTCCCGTAACCCGGGCGTTATGCATGCCTGCGGGCACGATGCGCATGTCGCCATCGCCTTGGGGACAGCCACCCTGCTTGCCAAACAAAACCTGCCCGGTAGTGTGCGGTTTTTGTTTCAGCCCTCCGAAGAAGTAGGTGATGAAGAAGGCATCAGCGGCGCGCCGCGCATGATCGATGATGGCGCGATGGAGGGTGTGGATTCCATAATCGCTTTACACATGGATTCAGAGCTGGCCACAGGGGCGATTACCAATGACGCCGGAATGGTTTCTGCCGGCGTGGATACGTTCTATGCCACCATATTAGGTAAAGGCGGGCACGGCGCGTCCCCCGAAGAAACCGTCGACCCGATTTACCTCTCCGGGTTGATCGTGCTGGCGATTAATGGCATCGTCTCCCGCAAAATCTGCCCTATCGACCCTGCTGTTGTAAGTCTGGGATCTATCAAGGGCGGGGAAACCAGCAATGTCATCCCCGACCGTGTAGAATTGATAGGTACCATCCGTTTTATTTCGCCCGAAGTGCAGGAGAAAATTCACCAGGAATTGCACCAGGCGCTGGCAATTTCCCGCAGCTTTGGCGGGGATTATGAATTGAAACTTGAAATCGGTTACCCGCCAATGTATAACGAGGAACAAGTTGTGGAATTGATCGACAAAGTTGCCGATGACATTTTAGGCAAGGGTCACAACATCCCGCAAAGGCTGAATATGGGCGCCGAAGATTTCGGTTTCTTCTTGAAACATGCCCCTGGCGCCATGTTCATGCTCGGCTGCAAGATCGAGGGTGACATGCGGGTGGCGCACAGCCCCACCTTTGATATCGATGAACGCAGCTTACCTTATGGCGTGGCCATGCTCGGCGAAACAGTACTGCGCCTGATGCGCCAGCCCATTGTTCAATGCCAGGCAGAATCATAAGATTGTTCGCCCGTTAGCAGCTTCCCTTCGCCAAAGCGTTTATAGTCGAAGGGAGTAATATCCAGCGTGCTTGCCGCCCCGTCCACGATCAATTCCGCCATACAGGCGCCGATTGCCGGGGCGGTTTTGAATCCGGTGCCGCTGAAGCCGCATTGCAGATAGAACCCCTCTGGTCCTGCTTTTCCGAGGATGGCGCGCTCGTCGGGGGTAATGCCGTCATAACCGCCATGGTCGCTATGCAGCGTTCCCTGATCCAAGCCAGGGATACGCCGGCAAATACGGTCGATGGCGCGTTCGGTAAAACCCCGCCGCGCCCGCTCGATATAACCTTCGGGAGATTCACCCAGGGGATTATTGTCTTCCAGTCCCACCAATGTCAAACCGCCGGTTTCAGGACGAAAATACATGCTCAGGATATCATCGATTACAGTGGGATGCATCATTGAAAGGGATGTGGGGCGACGGATGAACATGGTGTCGTGTTCCCAGGTATTCACCGGCAACTCCAAACCCACCATCCGACCCACATCCGCCGCCCAGGCGCCAGCGGCATTAACCACCACTGGTGCATTAAAGGCGCCTTTGGAGGTTTTCACGCCTGTGACTTTGCCTGACTGAGTAACTACCGCGGTCACCAAACAATCCTGGTGAAGAACGGCGTCCCGACGACGGGCAGCATCCATAAAGGATTGTGTGGTAGCGCTGGGATCGGCATAGCCGGATTCGGGTTCATAAGCGGCTATTTCGATATCATCCACGACCATCATAGGCGCTAACCGACGTACATCATCACCCGTGACGATCAGGCTGGGAATACCAATCCGCTGGTGCATAGCGACATTGGCTTTCATTTGTTCATAATACCTGGAAGAGATAAATTGCAAGAAACCCGTGCGGGTGAACCCGCTCTCACCGCCGACTCGCTCACGCCAATCACGAAAATATTGAAAAGATACCCACGCCAGGCGTGAGTCTAATTCCAGATCGTAGTGCATTCGGACTAATCCGCTGGAGCGGCCGGTCGCTTCAGCCGCCAAGAAACGCCTCTCAAGCACCATGGGTTTTACCCCCTTTTCCGCAAGATGAAATGCCAGACTGGCGCCCTGCACTCCCCCGCCGATAATAATGACATCTGCCGTCTCATTCATGATTCATTCTCCATGTATAATGTCTTATACCCCAAGAGCACTATTTTATCCTGAATATGATATTTAATGGTCGATCCATCGTGAATATACACAAATTTGGCAATGTCCACCCTTCAGGCACAATTTCGTAGAGAACATGATTTCCGCTATAAATATCGCAATCTTTGTTTTTTCTGTATAATCAATCGCGTTTATGTGGAACAGGCAAGCGGATTATGGGATATTTACACACAGCTTGGCTTGTTCCAAAACTTGCCTGGTTAAATCCAAAGCCAACTCGACCGTAGAACGAATCGTATCCGGCACCAGATTTTGAAACACCTGTAAACGCGCCTGGTATTGAGAGAAACGTTCCAAGGTGAGATACCCCAGTTCAATGCGCTGTTCACGCGACAGTTCCGAATCGTCCCGCAAATATTCTAAGGTGGCTTTTGCTTCCACCTGATAGTCGCCCAATGAATATTTAGCTTCCCAATATTCTTGCCGCTGAATAAAAACTTCGGCTTCCTCTAATCTGTACTGAGCGTATTTTATATTCAAGGTCGCATCGTTATAACCACTGGGTGAAATCGCCAGGCGGGTAATTTCCACCGTATTTTTAAGCGGATATAAAATATCTCCGGGCAAGGCACTGCTGGAAGCAACCACCATAGCCCCGCCAATTACAAACAGCAGTAATACAAAAATCAATCCGATCACAACAGATCGCCATAAGACATTTTTTTGAGAACTATCCTTTGAAGATCCTTGAGTTTTGGCTAATGCTGCCAATCTGGCTTTCGCGCGGCGTTTGTTGGGACGGGGATGATCATCTATGAGATCATTCATGTGGGATATGGCAAGTTCGCGGAACTCATCCGGCGCTTCCAGGGTACGAGCTGACTGCAAACGTATGACCAGCAACAGGAGCGGCTCCAACTCTTCCTTTTGAGTCGGGTAATGAGCCAGACAATCATCAATAGAATAATTCCCCTCGCGGATTGCCCTCAAGCAGCGCTCTAATATTGTCTCGATTGATAACGTTACGGTTGTCATTCCAAAGAATTCCTGTTTTCCGGTCAAAGCCGATTAGATAAAAATCGATCCGGAGGCACCACTTAATTTAACAATTGGTTCAATGCTGTCAAAGCGCGAGATTGAAGTATCCGGCAGGCGCTCTGGCTTCTTGCCATTAACTGTGAAACTTCGCCATGGTTCAATCCCTCGATAAACCGTAAAACGATCACCTGTTGCTGATCATGAGGAAGCTGTGATATAGCTCTCGCCAGTGTTTCTGTATCCTGAGTTTTTATGATTTGCTTTAATATACTGACCTGATCACGCGCCTGGTTTATTGAAGAAGCTTGGTCTGTGATCTGGTTTTTCTGCTTCTCCCGATGATAATTACCAACAATCAGGTGAGCAATACGATACAACCAACTGCTAAAGGGGTGCCCACGATCCTGGTAAGCGGGTAATGCATCCCAGGCGTTGAGGAAAACCTGTTCTGTAAGATCTTGGGCGTCTTTAATATGTGCAATTCGAAAATAGATATATCGATAAATCGCGTTTAGATAAATCTGATACAGGCTGTTAAAGGCATCACGATCCCCAGCCTTCGCTCGCCTGATCAGGATTGTTTCGGGTTGTTCACCTTTTTTTGAGTGCAATTTTTCTCCCGTGTATCTGATGGATAAAAATTAGAAAAAGAAATCGAAAACTTAATAAACCCGAATTTAATGGGTTCATGGGTTTATTCTCAACGCAGGTGTACCGTCCCATAGAGATTTTGATAGAGAACAGATTGTTTACAATTTCTAACAATATTATATATATAAATAAGGAACATACCAAGAGAACATCAATTAATAATCAATACATCATACACTGCAACCCATCTCCGCTTCATTATATAGAACCTGTTTCCGCATGTGGTTAAGAGTCCGTTATCCTTTGAGGGAGGCTATAATTGTACGAGAGTTATGTTCGTACACCTGCACACCTATTCTTATTATTCTTTCTTACGCGGCTTGCCATCTCCAAAAGAGCTGGCGCAAACGGCTGCCCAATGGGAGATGCCGGCTTTGGCGCTAACCGATTATGCGGGCTTGACCGGCGCCATTGAATTCTACGACGCCTGCGCGGAAGTCGGTGTGCAGCCTATACTGGGACTGGAATTACCAATTCAACCACCCACTGCCCTGGTGAACGGACAGATATCAGACCTCCAACCAGCTTCTGTTTCAAGCGGCTTATTAACCCTGTTAGCCATGGATATGGATGGCTGGGGTAATTTATGCCGTTTGAGCAGTGAGCTCATGACCTTTCCGCAAAATATACAGGCAATGTCGCTGCCTTTTGAAAGGTTGGCGGATGATACCCGCGGATTAATATGCCTGAGCGGCGGAAGCCGGGGCTTACTCAACCAATGGATGACAACGCGTCAAAATCGCAGGGTGCGTGTATTTCTCCAGCGCCTCAGTGAGGTCTTCCCCGACCGGTTGTATATCGAAATGCAGCGTTTGACTCAAGAAAGCCCTCAATTCGCTTTAAATCTGGCAGACCTGGCAGGTCAATTCCACTTGCCGATAGTCGCTTCGCATCCGGTTCATTATTTGCGTCATGAAGATGCCGCTTTACAGAAACTTGTGACCGCCATCCGATTGAACCGGAAGCTGGGTGAGATTCCATCCGATGAAACAGCTCCTGTGGGGGCGTATTTTATTTCCCCGGCTGAAATGGTGCAGCGCTTCGCCGACCTGCCTCAAGCCCTCGAAGCCAGCCAGGAAATCGCCACCCGCTGCCAGTTAAAATTACCCCTCGGACAACCGCATTACCCACAAATCCAATTACCCCATCATATTTCTCCGGAAGAGACACTGCGAAAGAAAGCTTTCAGTGGGGCACAACAACGATATGGCGCGCTAAATCAGGAAATTACCACGCGCCTGGAACATGAATTGGACGTGATCATCAAAAGGGATTACGCCTCACTTTTCCTGATCATGGAAGAAATCATTGCCTTTGCGCGCCAATCGGATGTGCCGGTGGCTTCGCGGGGATCGGCTTCATCGTCGCTGGTGGCGCATTGCCTGCGCATCACCACACCCGACCCGCTGCGCCTGAACCTGTATTTCGAGCGATTTCTCAACCCGGCGCGCACCACCGCACCCGATATCGACACCGACCTGTGTTCCCACCGCCGTTCAATCGTTATCCGCCATGTTTATGAAAAATATGGTGATGAACGCGTCGCCATGGTTGGCACGATCAACCGCTTTCGTTCACGTTCGGGGTTAAGAGAAGCCGCCAAAGCCCATGGCTTAACGCCGGCGCAGATCACCACCCTGGTCAATGCCTTGCCGCGCCGATGGTGGGGTGGTCCCGGGTCACCCTTACAGCCAAACGTTTCACCATTTGCCGAATTAATGGAACATTATCCTGCACCGCTTTATCAAAAAATCTTTGCCCAGGCATCTGCCCTCAGAGAAAAACCCCATCATTTGTCGGTGCATGCCGGCGGGGTAGTGATCTCACCCAACAAGATGACCGAGCTGGCGCCTACCCAGCTTTCCAATAACGGCATCGTCATCACCCAGTTCGACCTGGATTCTATCCAACGCCTGGGTTTGGTCAAAATCGATCTGCTCGGGATCCGTGGATTAAGTGTTCTGGGTGATGTGGCAGATGGTTTACGCAAGCAACGCCCGTCACCCCAGCCTACCCGTCTGGGATTGCTGGATGCCATCCCCAATGACGATCCCGCTACTGCCCAAACCATTTGCACCGGGCATACCATCGGCTGCTTCCAAATCGAAAGCCCCGGAATGCGCGCCACACTCCGGGAAATCCAGGCGCAATCCGTGGATGATGTCCTGGCGGCTTTGGCTTTGTACCGGCCAGGGCCATTGACCGGCGGTTTGAAAGATGCTTTTGTGCGCCGCCACCTGGGTACCGAAGCGGTGGTGCACATCCATCCCTCCTTAAGCAAATTGTTGGATGACACTTATGGCGTAATTTTATACCAGGAACAGGTGCTGCGCATTGCCCATGAGTTGGCGGGGTTGAGCCTGGCTGAAGCCGACTTGTTACGACGGGCAATGAGTCATTTCGATCCCGGAAAACAAATGCAAACCCTGAAAGAAAAATTTGTGAACGGGGCATTGACACACAGCGGGATACCCGGTGATACAGCGGAACGCGTGTGGGAAATGATGGCAGCTTTTGCCGGTTATGGCTTCCCCAAAGCACACGCCGCATCTTATGCGCAAATATCCTGGCGTTCTGCCTGGTGTAAGACCCACCATCCAGGCGAATTCATGGCAGCCGTCCTGGCAAATTGGGGGGGATATTACAGCCAGAGGGTTTATTTAATGGAAGCCCGAAGGTTGGGACTGGACTTGCGCCCTCCCCATATCAATTACTCCCTCAGAGAATTCAGCCTGCACTATTTGAATGGAAAGCCCACCCTCTTCATGGGGTTGGATCAAGTCAAAGAATTAACACGGCGCACGATCAAACGCATCCTGGCTGAACGTCCATTTTATTCGTTGGATGACTATTTAACCCGGTGTGACCCGCGCCCGTGTGAAGCGCACAACCTGATCGAAGTGGGGGCGCTGCAAGGCTTTGGCAAAATCCCGGATTTGCTATACAGGTTAAAAAACACCAAAATCCAACCAGGTCAAATGCCGCTGTTTAATTTATTGGATGAACAACTCTCAAAGACCGATCATCAAGATTGGTCTCCAATGGAAAAAGCCGCCCGCCAGGAAGCTTTACTGGGAGTGAGTGTTGAAGTGCACCCTCTTGAGCTGGTATCCGGGCAATTAATACAATTGGACGTGGTCACCAGTGTCGATGCTGCCGGAAAATCGGGGAAGCGGTTACATGTGGCCGGTGTACGTCAATCCTGGCGGCGCGCCTTCACCAGCCGCGGCGACCCGATTTATTTCATGGCGTTGGAAGATCTGGAAGGCGTGGTCAACGTGATCATACACAAAGCAATTTATGATCGCTATCGTGCGGTATTGACCGACAAAGGCCCTTACGCTGTCGAGGGCATTGTTGAGATCGAACCCAATGCCGAAGAAGCCTCATTAAGGGCGGAAAAAATTTGGAGATTGGGATAAACTAGCTGCAGGCTATAAGCTTTAAGTTTTTTATTTACAGCCTGTTGCTAATAGCTAATGCCTTACAATCCATCTTTCTCTTTAATCGGCTGCGATATCCAGTACAGCAGGATAAACACCAGCACCACCGCCAGAATAAGCAATGCCGCCACCGGTTGAGCCGCTTTCAAGCCAAACCCTTCGAAGCGTTCAAAAATCAATACCGGAGCCGTTTTGGGATGATAGGCAAGGATCACCACAGCCCCAAATTCGCTGATACCGCGCGCCCACATCATCACCGCCCCGGATAACACACCCCGCCAGGCCAGCGGCAAAGTGACATGCCAGAATGCCTGCCAGGGGGTTGCGCCATCCGAATAAGCCACCAATTCCAATTCTTTATCCACCATGGCAAACGCCTCTCGGCTGGCATTGATAAGAAAAGACAGGCTTACAAAAAGCATGGCAACCACAATGCCCCCCAGGTTATCGGTGAAAGCCACGCCAAGCGGGTAGAGGAACCTGCCAATCAATCCCTGCCGTCCAAACACCAACAGCAATGCAATTCCGGCTGCGGTGTGCGGGATAACCACCGGCAGGTTGATGATCATTTCAACCAGCGGTTTCCCATGAAAATTGCGGCGCGCCAGCAGATAAGCCAAAGGCACCCCTCCACAAAGCGCCAGTCCAGTGGCGATAGCGGCAGCCTCAAAAGTTAATCCGATGGCGTTAAGAGCTTGAGGATCACCAAGCGCCAGGGTGAATTGGCTGGGTGAAGCGCCCAGCAAAGCACTCGCCAGCGGTAAAATAACCACCAGCAAGATCAATCCTCCCAACACGGCAAAAACAGCTTCCAGGAAATTGATTTTGCGAGTCATAGAAATAGTATATTACGGTTTTGGCTCACACAATACCTGAAGTTCGCCGGGAATATTGTTATAGTTATCCCCAATAGGTGGGTCGAATACCGGGTGGAAATCTTCTTGCATCAGAGTTCTCCCCTCCTCGCTCAGCAAGAATGAGATGAATAAAGCTGCTTCCTCAGGATGAGGCGCTGAGGATGGGATAGTAACCGCATATCCGATATATTCCCCTCGAAAGACCGGCTCAATCGAGGCAAAACGTCGGAAATCCAGTTCGACCACCACACGCTGGTATGCGGCTTTATTCTCTTCATTACCCAGGTTCAACGCGTCGGGTAAACTCACCATTTCTAAACCATGCTGCCGAGTGACACTCTCATATTCAAATGCATAATCCAGATCGCCCGATTCCAGTAATGCCAATAATTGAATACTGGCGCCTCTCACCAGCAGCCCGGTTTCCGGTTTACCTTCGAATATTTCCGGGACGGTTATGGTGGTCTGATCATCATCTTGAAAGATGGTCACAGGGGTGGCAAAACGCCCATTGAACATGTTGGTATAGATTTTTGGTTGTTGATAGTGATCATTTGCCAGAGCAAATGCCATCAACGTGCGGTATCCTGAAGGGTCGAAGCGCGGGTCCGACATGCCCACCCGTACATCCCGCCGGGAAAGCACTTCGTACCAGTTGTCGCCATTGATCTCATCGGCATATTTGCTGGTCGACGTATAAGCCACTGCCAGTTTATTTGTAGCAAATGAAATATACCAATCGGCATAAGGCTCACCAGTCTCAAGATTGATGACCTCGTACATCAACATTGGGATCAGGGATGCGTCTGCGGTAGCGACAACATCAATACTTTCATGAAGTTCGCTGACATGGCGGATAACCTGAATACTGCCATGATATTCAGCCTGCACATCGATGTTTGGGTAGCGGGTTTCAAAGGCTGTTTCGAGGTGATTGAATGGAATGATCAAGCTGCCTGCCCCGAACACTACCAGAGGAATTTTGGATTCCTGTGCGGGAATTACCTCGGTGTTCGGAAATATCTCGGTTGTCACAGGCGTTGGGGTGGCCGTGATCCCCCCACAGGCTGTGGTGAATATCACAAAAAGCAATAAAACAGATCCGGTTCTATGGATACGCTTAATCATATTCATGGGACATCTACCAGGGATAATTGTAAGACTGATTTAATAAATTATATTCCCCATGGGGTTGTCCCAAAAGAAGCCTGTCACCCTGAGCGAAGCGAAGGGTCTATCCTTAAATAATTTGATATGTTTCGCTTCGCTTCGTGAAACACACTTCGTGCAACATGACAAAATTGACTTTTTGGACAACCCCATCCAATTTGCCTGGTTGAGTCACAATGAAAAATCGGTGCCAGGCAAGTGTAAAGATTACTGAACTTCAATCTTGACGATACCTTTGACCCACACACTGCTGGGTAAATCGGGCATGACCAGACTAAAGAGACCCTCTTCATCGGTAAATGCCAGCAAACAATCCGGGCTTGCCAGCACCTCAGCTAAAAAGACTTCGGAGGAGTAACCATCTGAGGCGGTCAGGACTAATTTTTCGGCATCTGCACTTACTTTTGCCATATCTAGCAACGTACTCAAACGAACGCCATCGTAATCGGTGGGACCCTTCTTGGGGTGTTCGGCAGTGATTTGCACTACTTCCAATACCCGCAGATCGGCTTCAGAGAAAGCCAATGCATTCTCAACCAACCCGGTCAAAGTGAATTGCGCCTCACCTGTTGCCGCTTCTTCGGCAGCGGGTTCTTCAGTCGCTACGACTTCTTCGGTAACGGCAGCCTCTTCAGCAGGCAGCGGCTCGATATGTACAATGATTTTCTCTATGGCGCCCACCATGTCTCCCTTTTCCAAATCGGGACCCACCAATCTTAAGGGGAAATATTTATCGGGTAATGGGTTTCCGTTAACGGTCATTGCCACGATGAGATCATCATTGCGATTGATGCGGTCGGCATCGAATGACACGGTGTACCCATCGCTGGCTACCAGATCTACCGTATAGCCGATTTTTACCAGTTCGTCATTGAACGCAGGTCCTTCATGCGTAATATCGTCATCCACCCTGCCTACCAGCAGCCACAAAGGTATACCAATCCATTCCTGTGCTTTCTCATCCGTCCAGGACGTGCCATGACAGTTGGGAGATGCGCCGGATTCAAAAGTTGCCCGATCCATCAACTCATTGACCGCACCCTCCAATTGCAAGGACCAATCTTCACCCAGGTTTTTAATTTCCAATGTGGCAACCCATTTAACAGACCAGTGCCCATCGGTAACCTGCTTGTTCTCATCACTCACGATGACCACCCGCAAATTGCCATCCTTTTCGACATCCAGGGGTTGTCCATCCACTTCATATGCCAACATGGCGGTTAACGGAACAGGATTTTTTAATTCATCGCCGGTGCCCGGGTCATAGGAAATAAAAGCCCCATTCATGGTTTGTTCATATGAAAAAGTGATGCCATACCCATCTTCGGCGACCACATTGATGCCCATCGATTCATCGAAATTGTCAATGGTAGCGGCAAGGTCTTTCAACGCCACTCCGGTGAACTGGGTGGGTAAAGTGATCTCCCCGGTGCTGCTTTTAATGCCAGCCTGACCGGTTGTCGCAGGGAGAGCTTTTAAGTCATCCATGGTAAACGAAGTTGTGGCGCCGTCCTCAGTGATGATTTCCAACACCGGTTCCGCAGATGTTGGCATTTCAGTTACCATCTCCTCGGTGGCTACAACTTCAGTTGGGGCAGCCTGACAGGCGGTTATTGCCATTATTCCGATTATCAATAAAAAAACGATGCGTTTTAACATAATGAAAGCTCCTGAGATGTATATTTGTAACCGTACATTATTACAGCCCGTAGTGTACTCACACTGTTATTTAATGTCAAGGAACAAGATTTACCCTTTGAATACCGACGGGGATTTCTTTGCGCATTACGTCATTGTTGAGTTGAAAAATATACTATTTAATGAATTATTACAATATCCTTGCTCGATGTTTTCTCTTTCGTTTGCAAGGGTATTCTTTCACCTCACTTCGTTATTATTAATGATTCACCTATGCTAAAATGGAGTAGATCCTGGATATAAACATATGGAAGAGAAATACCTTTATCGCCAAATTGCCGAACACCTTCACCAACAGATCCTATCCGGTGAGATAAAACCGGGAGACCGCTTACCCTCCGTCAGGGAAATGACGCGACACTGGAATTGTACGATCGGGACAATCCAGCGTGCTTACCAGGAACTGGTTGCCCAAGGGTTGGTCACCAGCCGGGCGGGGCAGGGAACGCGTGTGGTCGGTCAAATTCCGGATCAAGGGAATACGCCTCTGCGCCGTTTAAATATCCTGCACAGAGCAGAGGCATTCCTCCTGGAAGTACTCAATGCGGGTTACACGCAGGCGGAGATTGAAGAGGCTGTTCGGCTGGCGCTTGATCGCTGGCGCGCAGTCTCCAAGCGCCCCTCTGCACCCACGCCAAATATTGTACGTTTCATCGGCAGCCACGATCTGGCAGTTACCTGGCTGGCTTCCCATTTCCCGGAAATAGCATCAGGTTATTCGTTTCAGCCACAATTTACCGGAAGTATGGGGGGGTTGATCGCCCTGGTGGAAGGAAATGCAGATCTGGCGGGGTGCCATCTGTGGGATGAAGAAAGCCATACCTATAATATCCCCTTTATACAAAAGCTGTTGCCCGGAAAACAAATGGCTTTGCTGCATTTAGCAGAACGGCAGTTGGGTCTGATATTATCCCCGGGGAACCCTCTACGGATATCCGGATTAAAAGACATATGCGGCGACGGGGTGCGCTTCATAAATCGTCAATCCGGTTCGGGAACACGCGTCTGGTTGGATTCTATGTTGCGGCAACATGGCATACAGACAGAGAAAATTTGTGGTTATGATATTGAAATGAATACCCATTCCGAAATTGCCAAAACGATCGCCGAAGGTAATGCGGATGTTGGCTTAGGATTGGAAGCCTCTGCACATACATATGGATTGGATTTCACTCCCCTTACCTGTGAGAAATACGACCTGGTTTGCCATGCCAATTCATTGAACAACCCTGCCATCCAAAAACTGGCGAAATGGCTATCCACATCAGAATCCAGGCAGGTATTTAGTAATCTGGCAGGATATGTAACTACTGATACCGGTAAGGTGACCATCATCGACTGAATTTACCCCATTCTATTTTCTTTATTCATTCTTTCGAGATATTCAGGCACATCGATCATAGGGGGGCGATCCAGTTCGGCTATTTCTTCGACATCCAAGAATAACCGCCCCGCGTCATAGCGGATTAATTTCATCGAGCGGTTAAGTTCTTCCAAAACACTTCTCCCGTAACGTTTCTCTAATTTTCGAAATACCGCTTGAATGATTGCAAACGACATTTTACTCAAAGCACTCAGATCCTGGTTTTTGTGAATGCGTTCTTTCAAATCCACCTGGGCAATCGAGCTTAAACCGAACATATCAAACATATCAATCAACAAACCGATTTCCACCCCATAACCGGAAAAGAATGGCAATTTCTCTAACGCCGTCCGCCGTCCACCATATTCACCCGACAATGGTTGGATTACGCCCGATAACTCCGGGTAAAAAAGGTTCAATAAAGGGCGGGCAGTGAGTTCGGTCACCCGACCGCCGCCGCCAACCTGGATCTTATTGCCAACCTTCAAGGGGCGGCGATAAAAACCCTTGACAAATTGCACGTCCTGCCTGGCTAATAACGGTCCAATAAGACCGAAAACAAAGCGCGGATGAATATTAACAATATCGGTGTCGATCCAAAGGATAAGATCGCTTTGGAGTAAATACAGGCTTTTCCATAACGCCTCACCCTTTCCCGGTCGAGGCGAGAGCTTTGGTAATGTTAGTTGATGAATATATACCGGTATTTCCAAAGACCGGGCAATGTCGCGCGTACGGTCTTGAGAGTCCGAATCGATCAGTATCAACTCATCCAATAACGGTTTCTCATCCATCAATGATTTTTTGATGGTTTGTATCACATTGCCAACCGTCTCCTCCTCATCCAGCGCAGGCATTGCCAGACCAATGCTAAGATTATTCTTTTTCTTTAATTTAAGAAGATAATCCAGGTCAGCAAATTCATCCGCATGGTATGTGTTTTCGGCAAACCACTTATCGACCAAAACTGAAATCGCGGTATGCCCTGCCATTTCACTTTCAATCGGATGGGACATGGGACGTTTGGTTTTTACAGCAATCACCCCCACCTGACACTGGTTCATGATCATCTCAGCAACCGGACCGAGAGATATCGGTGTGCCCTCAGGGCGGGCAGTAGTACCCATGATGACCATGTCAAATTTATTGGCGTGGTCAACAATCGTTTCCACCGGATTATCAGTAGCCTTTTTCCTTTGCCTGACTTCAGGGATGCTTTTTAAAATGCGATCGATGCCATAATAGGCGTCATCACTGGCGGTACTCCCTTTTGCAGGGGCAATATGAAGCGCAGTGATCTTAGATTGGCAGTTACGGTTGATGGATAAAGAGATACGCAGGGCTAACTCGGCATATACACCGCCGCGCATAGGTAACAGAATTTGCTCCGGGCAACTGGGAATAACTCCCCCCACGATAGCCATATCGCAAATGGAATCAATGAAAGCATCAGGTGAACTGTGAAGTATGGCTTTATATTGATTCGGCCATTCCAACACCATCAGGTCCGGTTTTTCTTCTTCAACAATTCTTTTCAAGTCTTGCCAGGGGTTGTGTGTCACATGGACGATGTCCAGAATTTTTACGCCTTCAAGGTTTTTGAGTTCTTTTAATTTGCTGCGCACCTTTCTGGCTTGATTTGTCCGTGTGGTAAGCGTCTCGTTCTCAGGCACTACGACAATCCCTGCCAATAATACCGTGGCGTCACCAGCGATATCCATCGCCGTGGATATGGCTGGCAGGTAGGGATAGCCATTCAAAATAGGTACCAATATTTTTCTAAATAAACTCAGGTTGTATCTTTTTTTCATCGTCCAAAAAATTAAATCATAAATAATGGGGCAATTTTCGTCTTATAGATATTATCCCATGTATACCGCGTCCGTACGGAGACGCGTAAATTAAATTGAAGATCATTACTCAATTGGTCATAAATCATATCTGCGACCTGATTGGGTTCACTACTGACAGAAAAATACTTCACCATTGTACCCCCCAATTCGCGCAAGGGAGGAATATCGGAACAGAAGATGGGAATTCCGCTCAATCCAGCTTCCAATACTGGAATGCCAAAACCTTCTTCCATACTGGGGAATAACAAAGCATCTGCCAGGCGATAAAAATCCGCAATAACAGCATCCTCCAGGTAACTCTCGGAGAGTTCCGCCAGGAAATGAGCCGCGCCAACCAGATGGAGATCTTCCCGCAAGGCTAATAACCGCGAGAAATAATCCAGGTTAGCCGGGTTGTGCGGACCCAGAGGCCCGGTGACCACCAAGACCGCCTGGGGAAATTTTTGTTTCAGGAAATATAACGTTCGCAGCGCCATCTCGATATTTTTGCGTGTGGTAATCCTCACCGGCAATAAAAGCAAAGGATGCGCCGCCATCAAATTGAGCTGCTCAATGAAAGCTGCCGTCTTGTCTTCCAATTTGAGAAATTGTTTGATATTTAAACCGTTGGGAATTACATGGATTTGATCAGGTGGAATTCCATATAGATTGGCTAACTCGCCCTGGCGCAACGTCGATACAACGACTTGAATTGCGGTTTGCCAATGAGTTTTCAGTAAATCCCAGGGAAACCCAGGGTACAACTCACTCTGATATCTAGGAGTACACCATGCCAGATCATGATGCCACAAAATCATGCGCGGCGCGCCCGGCTTTTCAGAAAACGCTTTCAAAGCCAGGGTTAGAGGAAGATTTTTATTCATGGAGGCAATATTGTGTGCAATCACCCAATCCAATCCCATCAAATTTTCATTAAGAGTCCGGGAAATTTTATCCACCAGGCAAGAAAATTCATCCGGAATTGACCCGCCATCCAAAATTCTTTTAACTGACAAAATGTCCGGATGGCGTGAATCCATGAGCGGGGTCGTTTTCATTGTGATATGTGGGTCTCCTTGCTCCCCTCGTCCCGCCAATATCATGACCCGGTGACCATCCTGCGCCAACAGGCGTGCATGGTGCGCTAAAACACTTTCTACACCGCCCACTACAGGAGGGGCGGAATAATGAAGTATGGCTATCTTGGACATAATTTTCTTTTCATCACCAGTTTACTCATCCCGAGCATCGTCTGCGCCCTCAAGAGAGGCTTGAATCGCCAGATCGATATATACCGCAGAAGACCAACCAAACACCGAAGCCGCTTTTGGAGGATTATCGCCTGTTTCCGGATGATAATATTCGTATATATCATTCTGTCCTGAAATCAATTCTAAAGTCAAGCGGCGCAATTGGTGCGCTATATTGGTAAATCCTGAATTTTTTAATCCCTCGATCAACAAGTAATTTACATTGACCCAGGTAGGTCCGCGCCACATTTGAGTCGGATTGTATTTGGGATCATCCAGCGCCACCGTGGGTACCGGGAAGCGGGGCCAAAATTGGAGAGGGTCCGTTAAATGGGAGACCAGCCTTTGTGAAATACGTTCAGGCAATTGCCCGGTAAGCAAAGGAAACAGATTGAACGGAGTTCTCACCTTCACCGGTTTTCCATCTTTCAATGCCCAGAATATTCCGGCTTCTTCATCCCACATCAACCTCAGCATACGCTGCGCCATCGCCTTAGAACGTTTCGTCCAATATTTGGCAGCCAGCTTATCCCCAATTTCATTGGCAATTTTCGCAAGATAACTCTGTTGTAAACAAAGGTATGTGTTAAGGTCGGGCGATTCAACCGGAACGCCCTCGTCCCATAATGGGCTGTCATCCAGCCCGGAAGAAAACGGATGTAAATATTCACACAAGCCATTTTTATTTAAATCGTTCTTGTTAAACCACCATTCATTCCAACGCACTATCGGTTCAAAAATTTCATCCAGAAATTCTCTATCGCCATCGTGCTCGAATAATTTCCAAGCTGCCCAGGCAATCAGAGGGGGTTTGGTCACATCGGCGTCTACCGGAAATGTTAGATGGGTGACCGTACCCTCATCGTGAACGGCATCGGGTATCATTCCGTCTTCCCGTTGGTGATCTAATAAAATGCGCAGTTGATCCTGCGCCAGGCGAGTGTTCACATACCGGTATGCAATGGCGTGAAAAAACGCATCCCATTGCCAAACACCGACATAATGGACTTTGGAAGGCGTCATGGCTTCACGGGTCGTATAAAAACGGGTTGAGATCAACCCGGCTCCCATCACCCACCAGGCAAAATAGTATTGCGCACGATATTGCGGGCTTACTGCCGGGGCGGCAGCAAACCATTCATGCCACTTTTTGGCCGCGATCTCGATCATCGTTTGCGGCGCGGGAACATACCGGTTGAATCCCAGGCGGGGGGTGATGTTCAGCACCAGGGCTGAATCATCGTCTGCCTCCATATTAATGCTGATGCGGTGGCCTCTGTTTGTGTCGGGTTCAACACAATGGAATAAAATCTTTGCATTGGTCGTGTAGGCAAAATTACGGCGGATATCGCCGGTAAGCTGTAACACACCGCCCCGCCGATCGGGCGTGGCTTTATCCAGATTTGCGGTAAATGTCACCCCGCATTTCCCTTTCGGTAATGTAACCATGATCGTTTCCGTATCCAAAAATATCATGGTAAACATCCCCTGGATGGTATGGAATACCAGGCAATGGGGATAAGTCGTGATTTCAAAAGGAATGGGTGAGCCATCCGCATCGATAAATTGAAAATTATCCACAATGGGAGGTCTTTGCCGGTAAGCGGCAAGCTGGCCTTCCCGTTTAAACCAGCGCTCCGCCAGCCTTATGGATAAATGCTGGTTGGCAAGGAATACTAATAATCGTGAGCCCCGGTCGCTGAAAGGGATCCTTTTTAAGTCAAGTCGATTCTTCAATATTGATAAGTAAGGAGAAGCCAAATAATCCATTTACAATTCACCAAAGCACTCTGTGAGTAGTGTTTGTAACTCTCTTTCTAGAACAGAATAGGAATAAAAACGCCGCCCGATTTCATAATTTTTCACCGCCATTTGTTCCATAAGGTTTTGGTCGCTGAGTACCTTACGGGTTTTTTCGATGGTTTGCGTGGTGATATAACCATCGAAAGCCACAACCTGGAAGCCTTTAGGTCTGAGATCAATATCGAAAATCGAGTAGCTGTTCACCACAATGGGGCGCGAATAATATATCGCTTCCAGGAATGCATTGCCAAATCCCTCGATATCGGAGGGATAAGTCACCATATCTGCGTGGGGATAAAGATCCCACAATGTATACACTTTTAGCCCATTTTCCAGTGTTCCACGCTGTTCACGGATGATATCGGATACAAAATTTACCGGTACAGAAAGCATCTCAGCATAATTACGCAGGTGCTTCTCGTAATCATAGCCTTCATCTCCCGAAGCATGGGAAATGACCAGCCGGGCAGGGATATCCAACCGGCTGACAATTTCAATGGCGTGCTCGATGCCTTTTCGGGGTACCACTCGCGTAGGCTGAAGCAGTAATTTTTCATGCGGTAAAACACCCAGCGACTGGCGGATGTCTTGAGTGTAGTTATCCTGTTTCTGAGGCGGCTGATCAAAATTCATGACATTAGGGATCAATGTGCTGGAAATACCTGTGCGTAAAGCGAGTTGATTGGCTGCCGAAGAGTTGATCACCACATGATGCACCGGGGGTAGGTGGGGTGGGAAAGACATATTGAGATAATCCCACACGCAATTAACCAGAAAGCGTTTTCTTTCCCAAAAGAAATCATGATGGTGAGCAATCGTAGGCATCCGGGTTTCGATGATCACCTCAGTCAGGGCTAATCCTAAAGGGATATTTAAAGGAATTGCCAGAGCATTTTCAACAACCAATAAACTGATGTCGAATCTTCGAATGAATTCATATAATTTTTCTTTTAAATAATCCTTAACCAAATGGATCTTGCGTGTGATCTCTGGTGCGCGGATGTGATTATCAAAACACGCCACATAAATTTGATCAATCTCCGGATGCTTGAATAATGCTTCGGGGACAATGAAATTTCGATCGTCCGGGCGGTCGGAAGCGCCGGCAAAATAGAAACAGGTATGTCCTAACCGTGATAAAACGGTCGCCCATTTTTCAGTTTCCAAGGAAACGCCATCGGTGCCGCAAAAACGCGTCGATATAATCCCAATGCGTTGGAATTCCTGACGATTTGACATATTTGCCATGTTTTCACCTTTAATGATTCTTGAGTCGTTATGAGGAATAATGATCAGTCATTCACTTGAATTTCAATGCCCATTTAAAGTGCCGGTACGATTTTATCCTTTTCGTTATTTTATGGTTAATATCTCCTTCCCCATTTTTGTTCTCGAAAATGGGGGAATCAGGGAGAGGCCTGGTTTCCAAATTCCATGTTGTTAAATTTATCGAGTTTTACGCTTCAAGGAGAAGCCACCGGGTTTGATAAGGTTTTAAAGTTAAGGCAGCTTTCTTATTCAAAACCACAACTTGCCGACTGATGATCTCTTTGATTCCCATAAAAGGCCTATGATAATGGGGGGAAACATCAATCGCGATTGGCTGGGGAGAATCCGATACATTGTGCAAACACAAAATACTCCGCTTTCCTTCTTCCAAAAACCTATGCACAGCAAATACCGCTGGATTTCCTGATATGATGCCTTGTCCGCCATAAGGGTTGAATTCGGGGTATGCGGCGCGAGCTTTAAGGATTGAAGCCATACGAGAATATACCTGAAACCGCCTCGAGCTTTCGAGTGATAATTCTTCTTCTAATTTACCCCGTTCCAATTTTTGACGATTGATGGTGCGTTTGATGCCGGTTAACTGCACCCCTTCTTTCCATCCACGTGAGCCAAAAAGGCTGTGGAAATAGATGCCCGGGACACCACACAGCGCACATAAAATCGCATGTGCCGTTACAAATTTCTCTACTTGATATTGTTGGGATACATTTGGCTGAGCGCCGTTAAGCGCATCAAAATAATTCACATTTAATTCATATGGGCTGTGGTTGCCATCCGGTTCCTGTTTATATGAAACTTCGCCTCCGGCTTTCAGGACATTTTTGATTATTGAATCGATCTCATCAGGAGATAAAATACCCCGCGCCGGATTCAGCCCAATGCCATCATGAGAAGCCAGGAAATTGAAAAAAGTACCCCCAGGCAAATCGGATGTGAGCTGCTCAGCCCAGGCAGACAATGTGTCCGCATTTCCGGTCAACATTGTGTGCAGTACTAAGGGCGGGAGGGCAAAATTATAAACCAGATGTGCTTCGCTGATACCGTCACCAAAATATGAAATGTTATCGCGGTGAGGGACATTTGTCTCGGTGATAATCTTCACGTATGGGGCAACCTCATCCAACATCAAGCGCATGATCTGAATGATATGATGGGTCTGGGGCAAATGAATGCAAGTGGTACCTATTTCTTTCCAAATAAATGCTATGGCATCCAGGCGAATATAGCGGGCGCCTTTTTCGACATAAAAAAGCAAAACATCTAAAACATCCAGCAGCACCTCGGGATTATGATAATTCAGATCCACCTGATCAGTGCTGAATGTCGTCCAAATGCTTCGTTTCCCATTGGCGGCATCAAACTCGGTGAGCAGGGGCAAAGCTCGCGGTCTTACAACCCGCGATAGGTCTATATGTTTTTCGACCTCAATAAAATAATCACGGTATTTTGGCTGACCTTGGAGGAATTGTTTGAACCATTCACTTTGAATTGAGATGTGATTAACCACCGCATCGAACATGAGATGAAAATCTTGCGCCAGGCGGTCAATATCGTTCCAGGTTCCCAAAGCGGGATCGACCTGATAATAATCGATCACCGAAAAACCATCATCAGATGAATAGGGGAAAAACGGCAAAATGTGAATCCCATCGATGACGCCTTGAAGATAACGAGTACAAAATTCCGCCAAAGACTGTAAAGGCATTCGCCCGGCTTCTTTCACCTGATCCCCATAAGTGATCAGAAGTGCATTGCGTTCGGTGAGCTCTCCCGCAATATTTAGGTCAATGGGATGAAGTTTTTTATAATGATGGATTTTATCTTGCAGGCGTGTGTAGACGTCGCCGCCTGTTTCGTAACCGTATAGGTCTATGAGAAGGTATTTTAATTTTGCTACACCCTGGTCAACTGGCATCGTTATAAATAAACAATAATTTTATTACCCTTCTTTTCCACCGGATATTTTGTGTGGTGTAAAAACCAAACCGATTGAGCGGGGAGGACAGGATTCGAACCTGCGGTCGAGGTTATAGCCCCGACAACCGCTTAGCAGGCGGCCCCAATCGACCACTCTGGCACCTCCCCATGGCGGAGTGAGAGGGATTCGAACCCCCGGTGGGCATAACCCACAACTGATTTCAAGTCAGTCGCCTTAGTCCGCTCGGCCATCACTCCATTTATTTCATTATAATCAATCGCAGGGGCATTTTATCATATACAATCCGGAGTTGCAACTTTATCTCCTATCGAGTGTTACAATAATATATACGATCATCGACATCGTGGAAAGAAGGTGTTCACGAATACATCCCCGGAATGCCGGATATTATATAATAAATTTCCAATGGCACTATCCCGGTTGTGAAAGCGCCTATCTTAATAAAAATCTAGCCACCCGACAGTTTGCGTATTGTCATTGCGAAGGAGTGAAACGACTGAAGCAATCTTCTTAATGAACGTCTATTATTACAGATTCTAGATTGCTTCAGGGCAAAGAACGCCCTTCGCAATGACAGAAAATTAAAAGTGCAGGGTAGCTAAATAAAAATCAATCATTCTAATTGAGGAATAACTGTGGCCATTGATCCTCAAAGAATTATCAACAGCAGTTACAGCATCAATCTCGCCTCCTGGTTGGGGCATATCGTTCCTCCTAAATCAGGGTATCGGCTATCCATCTGGATCGCCGATTTCATCTCCTCGCATCAGGACTGGAAATTGGTGCAAGCCACACGCGCCAACCAATGGGTGGTGCATGGAGAACCCACGAATAAAAAACTGCTGGATAATGCCGTTCAAGGTGTTTTCCGTAATACTGCCTGTTCAATATACGACCTTTACCACAACAGTCAAAACATTGAAGCGCTCCGTCAACGCATAGATTTTAATTCAGACGTAGAAAAATTCCTCAAACGCCCGGCATATGCCGAAAGAGGATTGATCGTTGTGGGCGTGCATATGAGTAACTTCGATTTTGTTCTCCAGGCAGTGTGCCGGGAAGGTCTGGAAGCCCTGGTTCTTACCCTGCCCAAACTGGCTGGGGGGCATAAGGAACAATTTCTCATGCGGCAAAAATCCGGAATGCGCCTGCTTCCTGCCAGTATCAGCGCACTCCGCCAGGCTATAGATCATTTACGCGCCGGCGGTTTGGTCGTCACTGGCATCGATCGACCCGATACCGCCTCGGATTATTATCCGACCTTTTTTGGCAAACCGGCTGCTCTGCCGGTACACCATATCTACCTGGCAAAAAAAGCCAACGTCCCGGTCGTTGTTGGTACAACCATCCTTCAGAATGATAAAAGGTATCACCTCTATTTTTCAGAGCCGATAGAGATGCTCCCAGATACCGACCGGCGCAAAGAAACCATCCATAATGCCGAGAGGGTATTGCAGGTTGCCGAATCGTTCATTCGGATGGCGCCTCAACAATGGTCGATGACCTTGCCAGTCTGGCCTGCTATTCTTAATCAAGTGCCATGAAAAACGTTCTGCAAAAAATATCATGAATGATATAAAAAAACACCATCGAGTTAATGATATATTGTTGGGTCCGCTGGAAAGACCCGCCCTGCAATGGTTGTCCAAACATATGCCCGGGTGGGTCACACCAGATATATTGACGGGTATCGGTGTGTTGGGCGCTCTCTTGATTTTTGTGGCGTACGGATTGAGTAACCTGTCGCCCGCTTATTTTTGGTTAGCATCACTTGGTTTTGTGATCAATTGGTTTGGCGACAGCCTGGACGGCACCCTGGCTCGATACCGCCATATTGAAAGGCCTAAGTATGGATTTTTTATCGATCATACGATCGATGGAGTCTCCATGGTGTTGGTATTTTGCGGACTAGGGATCTCGCCATACGTTAGCTTCGATATGGCTTGTCTTTTATTGAGCGCCTACCTGCTGTTATGCACGCTTGCATACATCCGCACCAGCGTGGCAGGAGAATTCAAAATTTCATATGGGAAATTGGGACCCACGGAATTCCGCGCCATTGGAATACTCCTGAATATTTATATGTTTTTTGCGGGAAATCAAATGCTTGAACTCGGGCTTAGCTCAACATATCACCTGACCATCAGCGTCTACGATATCATTGTCATGGTGGTGATTATGATATTGTTCGGCTTTTTTGCCTACACGGCAATAAAGCAGGCAATTGAATTGAAAAACATGGGAGAATAGCCTGACCAAGGTATAATGCACGAAAATAATCTGCACAATTTTCAATAATAAAAATCTCTCATATGTCCCACCTCGCTCGCTCTACTCTCATTATTGCCTTCTTTTTCGGCGTCGAAAAGGTTTTGGGGTTCATCCGGCAGGTATTGACCGCCCGCACTTTTGGATTATCCGCTGAGCTGGATGCTTTCAATGCCGCCAACAATATCCCCGATATGATCTTTGCCCTGATTTCGGGCGGGGCGCTGGCTATCGCTTTTATTCCGGTGTTATCTGAATATTTACAAAAGGGCGGAAGACCGGCTGCCTGGGATTTATTCTCACGCATCGCCAACCTGGTTTTCCTGACTACGGCCGTCCTATCGGTTATCGTTGCCCTCCTGGCGCACCGGATGGTGCAATGGGGTTTTGGCATTGCCCCGGGTTTCGACGCTGCCCAACAATCCCTGGTCGCCGATTTAATGCGCCTGAACCTGATTGCCACCTTGCTCTTCTCATTGAGCGGGTTGATTATTGCCAGTCTGCAAGCCAACCAGCATTTCTTGCTGCCAGCTATTGCCCCCAGTATGTATGACCTGGGCGCTTTGTTTGGTGTGGTTATCCTGGCGCCGCAATCCGGTTATCAAATAGGTCCGATTACATTGCCCTCCTATGGAATGGGCGTGTATGGATTGGTGTATGGCATTATCCTGGGATCGGCGATGTTCCTCGCCATCCAAATCCCCGGCATGATCCGCTACCAATTCCGCTGGACGCCCGCCATCGACTTGCATCATTCCGGTGTGCAGCAGGTACTCAGGTTACTGGCGCCGCGTATATTGACCGTTTTATGTATTCAGGTGGTTTTTCTGGCGCAGGATAACATCGCCTCCCGCCTGGCGGAAGGTACGATATCATCGCTGGTCTATGGCTGGTTATTCATGCAGGTGCCGGAGACTCTGATCGGCACCGCTTTAGGGACGGCGTTATTACCCACGATTTCTGAACAAATCACACGCCAGGAATGGAGCGCTTTCCGTCAATCTCTTAACTCGGCAATCCGTGTCATCCTGGCATTGACGCTGCCCATTGCAGCCATGATGGCGATAGTCATCCGTCCGGTGGTACAAATTTTAGGATTCGATGCTGCGGGTACCGAAATTGTCGTATGGACCACCCGTGCTTTTTTGCTCGGATTAATGGGACACGCCTTGATGGAAGTGGCGGCGCGGGCTTTTTATGCGCAACAAAACGCCCGTACACCGCTGTTGGCTGCTGCACTGACCACCACTATGTTCATCATCCTGGCTGCGCTGTTAGGTCCCTGGCTGGGTGCACCCGGCTTTGGCCTGGCTAACGCGGCGGCTTATACAGCTCAGGCGCTGGGTTTGCTCTATCTCGTTCAACGGCGTTTTCCGGGGATATATTCCCTTAAATCCACCTTGTTGCGGGTTGTCCTGGGAACTGCGCTGGCTGCACTGGTTTGTTATGCGATCATGCAATTGCCATATAAAGGACTTTACCTAACTATCCTATCACTTGCGATAGGTTGCGGGCTGGTTTTACCATTTATCTGGAAGGAAATAAAGCTCCTGGTAAAATTATAAGCATTCTTAAACCAATCCCTGTTTTGGGAAACAATATTTTGTCGAAACCTGGCAGGAGCCCCCGCTTTGCCCACCCCCTCCTCACCTCCCCCAAAAATCTGCGATTTTTTGTGAAGGCGGGCGGGGGTCGGAAAGCAGGAAATCTATTTTCGGTAATAAATATGCAGGCGTTCTTCAACCCGGCATATCACTCGACAAGAGTTGTCGAGACTAACATTACATTATGCAAAAATTTCTTCATTCCCACAAGATTCCCCTGTCGGTTTTGCTGTTGATAGCCATCATCAGCCTTTTCACCTGGAATGCGGCTGCGCAATCACACATCGAAAAAACCGCTCTCTGGCAGAATAAAATCGATCCCCAGGTATTAACAGCCGCCGCTTCCGGCGAAACAGACTTCCTCATCGTTTTGGAAGAGCAGGCTGATCTGAGTGGCGCCCAGGCATTAACCACCAGGCAGGAAAAAGGCGAGTATGTTTTCCAACAATTGACCGCGACAGCCTCCCGGTCGCAAACCTCACTGATAAAATCGCTGAAACAACAGAATGCCAGATACCGCTCATTTTGGGTGGTCAATATGGTGTGGGTGCGGGGTGACCGTACCACATTACAAAGCGCAGCCAGCCGCTCGGAAGTGGCCCATATTTACCCTGATCCTTATATACAAAATGACCTGGAAGAAATCGGGAATTCAGCGCCTGCCGCTTCACCGGCGGGTATCGAATGGAATATCTCCCTCGTGAATGCCCCGCAGGTGTGGGCTGCCGGTTATACCGGGCAGAATGTGGTGATTGGCGGTCAGGATACCGGCTACCAGTGGGACCATCCCGCGATTAAAAACCAGTACCGCGGCTGGAACGGCGCTACTGCCGATCACAACTACAACTGGCACGATGCCATTCATGAACATATATCAGGTGAAAACGTATGCGGTCTCGATTCAGTTGTCCCCTGCGACGACAACAGCCACGGCACGCATACCATGGGCACCATGGTCGGGGATGACGGCGGCAGCAACCAGATCGGTGTGGCGCCTGGCGCACAGTGGATCGGCTGCCGCAACATGGAAGAAGGGGTGGGGAGACCATCCACATATATCGAATGTTTCGAATGGTTCATCGCCCCTTACCCGATTGGCGGAGACCCAATCGAAGATGCCGACTCCTCTAAAGCACCAGACGTGATCAATAATTCCTGGTCTTGCCCGCCGAAAGAAGGCTGCTCCTGGGACACGCTGCAAACCGTGGTCAATAACACCCGCGCCGCGGGGATCATGGTGGTGGGTTCTGCCGGTAACAACGGATTAGAAGGTTGCAGCAGCATATATAATCCCATTGCTATCTACGACAGCACCTTCTCCATCGGCGCCACCGATTCCAGCGATGACATTGCCGGTTTCAGCAGCCGGGGACCTTCGGCTTACACGGGTTTGCTCAAACCGGATGTTAGCGCCCCGGGTGATAATGTTCGCTCCAGTGTACCCGGGAACAGTTACACCACCAAGGACGGTACCAGCATGGCTGCCCCGCATGTGGCTGGGATGGTCGCCTTATTAATATCTGCCAATCCCGGTCTGGCTGGCCAGGTGGATACACTTGAAGGAATCATCACCCAATCGGCTGTTCCCCGCACCACCACGCAGGAATGCGGGGGGGTACCCGGCAGCAGCATTCCTAACAACACCTATGGCTGGGGGCGGATTGACGCCTATGCCGCTCTACAACACCATAATTTTTACGTCAACAAAACAGTTTCAAACACAACTATACAACCCGGTGATTTATTAACATATACGCTTTCCATTGCTCATTCTCCAAGCACTTTTTCCACTACTGGCGTTGTTATCACCGACGTGATCCCCGAACACGCAAACTTTATTTCAGCCTCTACTCCCTACTCATTATCTAATGGGGAAATCCGTTGGGAAATCGCCAGCCTGGGGGCAAATGAAAGCCGCCAATTCCAGCTCCTCGTTCAGCCGCCGATCACCTATACCGGGTATATCATAAACTCCGATTATGGGGTAAAAAGCGATGATTCCCCTACCCCCATCCTGGGTGAACCCGTCATCGTATTATCGGGAAAATATAAGTTTTATCTCCCGCTGATTTTCCAGCCATAATTTTTTTACTACGATATGAAACATCTGGGTATCCTCTCCGGTATTGCTGCCGCCGCCATTTGGGGGGGGATGTACGTGGTCAGCAAAGTAGTGCTGGAAGTCATCCCGCCGTTTGCTTTATTGAGCCTGCGTTTGATCCTGGGGACGCTTACGTTGTGGATAATCGTGATTTATAAAGGCGGTATCGGTTTCAACCGCAGGCAAATGCTGCAGGTGTTAGGCGTAGGCTGGGTTGGGTATGGCATCTCACTCGGCTTTCAATTCGTGGGTACCAAACTTTCCACCGCCTCCAACGGTTCTCTGGTGACTTCCTCTACCCCGGCTTTTGTCATCATTTTTGCGGCGTTAATCCTGCGGGAGAAGATTACCCGCCGCCAATTGCTCGCTTTAGGGATTGCCACGCTGGGGGTCTTGGCAGTGATCGACCCGCGCTCGGCGCAAATTTCACCCAACCTGTTCCTGGGAAACTTGTCTTTGGTGGCAGCCGCCATCACCTGGGCGCTCTATTCGGTACTGATCCGCAAAGTAACCCGCGATCTGGATACTTTGCGCGTCAGCCTGGTAGCTTTTTGGGGCGGCATGGTCATCACCCTGCCGGCTGCCAGCCTGGAAATCGCCCAAAGCGGAGTAGGTGAGATCACACCCGGTATCATTTGGGGCATATTGTATCTAGGGATCATCTCCACCGCTTTGGCGATGTATCTATGGAATACCGCCTTTGCCACCCTGGAAGCCGGCGTGGCTTCACTCACGTTTTTTGCTCAACCGGTGGTCGGCGCCGGATTAGGCGCTTTATTATTAGGGGAGAAACTGACCCCGTTGTTTATACTGGGCGGCGTATTGATCGGTGTGGGGTTATGGCTGGCCGCTGGTGAAAAGTCAACGCCTACCAAAACATCATCATAAATGTAAAACCCCTCCCCCGCACGCGGGGAAGGGGATAATGATAAGGGTTTTATTTATATGCTCTACGCCTGAGCCTGCGCCCCTGCCATCTTCAAGCCTAATTCAGATTTGGTGGTCTTTTGAGTATCCACGATATCCACGATCTTACCCTGGTACATCACCGCAATCCGGTCTGCTAACGACATGATCTCGTCCAGCTCGGCGGAAACCAATAATACCGCCACACCTTTACCGCGCATGTTCACGATCTGGCGGTGGATGTATTCGATCGAGCCGACATCCAACCCGCGGGTGGGCTGATTGGCTATCAACAATTGGACCGGTCGGCTCAACTCCCGCGCCACGATCACCTTTTGCTGGTTGCCACCGGAAAGGTTCGATGTAGGCACAAATGGGCTGGGTGTGCGGATATCAAAATCCTTCACCAGTTTACGGGCATTTTCGTCGATGGCTTTATTCTGCATCACGAAATTCACCCCAAATGGGGGTAGATAATAATTACACAACACCAGGTTATCGGCAACCGGGTATGCCAAAACCAATCCGTGCCGCTGGCGGTCTTCAGGGATATGGCTCAACCCGTTTTCGATGATCGGGCGTGGCGGGTTGTTGGTCATATCTTTCCCTTGTAAAACCACCTTCCCACCAGTGGATTGCCTTAACCCGGTGAGCGCCTCCACCAATTCAGTTTGCCCGTTTCCCTGGACACCGGCAATTCCCAGGATTTCTCCGGCGCGCACAGAAAACGTTACACCACGGACAGCTTCTAACCCACGTAAGTCGTTCACTTTTAGGTCAATCACCTGCAGCACATCTTCCTTTGGCTGGGCAGGCTCTTTTTCGACATTCAAGATCACCTCCCGCCCTACCATCATGGCTGCCAGATGCGACTCATCCGTCTCGGAGGGTATTGCTGTGCCAACCACTTTACCGGCGCGCATCACCGTGATCCGGTCGGCAATCTTAAGCACCTCTTTCAATTTATGGGTTATGAAAATGATCGATACACCCTGGGAGGTTAATTCGCGCATGATGCGGAACAGATCTTCCACTTCCTGCGGTGTAAGTACGGCGGTCGGTTCATCCAGTATCAATATTTCCGCTTTACGGTAAAGCGTTTTAACAATCTCTACCCTTTGTTGTACCCCTACGGGGATATCTTCCACGAAGCTTTCCGGGTCAATTTCCAGACCATATTTTTGGGAAAGTTCACCCACCTTTGCAGAAACACCGTTGCGATCTAGCACCGCATTCTTCAATTTCTCTTCCCCCAGCATAATGTTTTCAGTGACGGTGAATACAGGGATCAGCATAAAATGTTGGTGAACCATGCCAATCCCGATGGCGATGGCATCTTTGGGCGAGTTGAGAGAAACCTCCTTACCATCCCGGTATAATTCACCACTGTCGGGCTTGTATAAACCATAAAGGATATTCATTAAAGTGGTTTTACCGGCGCCGTTTTCCCCTAAAAGGGCATGGATTTCACCCTTTTTCAAATCAAAATCAACATGGTCGTTTGCCAAAACACCAGGAAATTGTTTGGTAATGCCTTTTAATTCAAGAATTGTAGTCATTGGTTATTCTCCTGGCGCTATTTCTCATAGGGGATGCCATCAGCGGCGGGCGCCCTGGTTTTCCCGATGATGCCAGTCATGATCAGCATCGTCAGGATATAAGGAACCATACCCACCACTGCTGAACTCTGAAAAAACGCCCATTGAGGGGGGATCAACTCCCGGAAAAACTGAAGGTTTATTTGTAAGGCAGAGGCTGCGCCAAATACCAGGGCGGCTGCCCAGGAGCCAAAAGGCGACCAGTTTCCGAAGATCATGGCTGCCAGCGCAATGAAACCACGTCCATTGGTCATCAGAGGCTCAAAAGAGGGAACCGACTCAAGTGTAAAATAAGCGCCTGCCAACCCTGCGATCAAACCGCCGATAATTACATTTAAGTAACGCATCCGGTAAACATTGATGCCCACTGTATCAGCCGCCCGCGGGTGTTCGCCAACCGCCCTGGTGCGCAGCCCCCAGCGGGTATAGAAAAGCACATAGTGGGTAATGATCACCAAAAGGATGGCTGCGATGGTAATTGGCTGCTGTTCAAATACGGTGCCCACAACCGGTATATCCCCCAAAAGAGGAATATGGAGACGGGGTAATACTCCCGGAGCATGCGGTACTTGCCCGCCAAAAATGCTCCCCTTTTCGAAAAATAGCTGCCGGTTCAAGAATCCGCTGATGCCTACTGCCAGCAAGTTGATGACCGTACCGCCAATGATTTGGTCGACCTTGAATGTCACCGAAAGGACGGCATGCAGCAATCCTAATAAACCGCCGGTAATGACGGCGATAATGACGCCAATGATAAGGCTGGGAAAGGCTCCCATTTTCAAGATGGTGTTCATATAGATCGCCCCAAACCAGCCAAAGAAAGCCGAAGCCAGCATCATTCCTTCGATGCCAATATTCACCACGCCCGCTCGTTCGCAAAAGACGCCGGTTAATGCGCCGAGCGTTAATGGTGTGGCAACCGCGATCGTAGTGGCGATCATGCTGACGATGATCACCCCAGGCGATACTTCGGACTTTCCCACAACCACCACCACTCCAATCAGCACAATAATGATCAAAGCGATAAAAGTATATCGTCGAATTTCCATGGTTTGCTCCTATTTCCCCCAACCGCGGGTAAGTACCACTTGTTCTCTAGGCGCCCGGATGCGGTAGATGAAGCGGACAATAGCATCAGCTGCTACGAATAGCAAAATCAATGCTTGAATAACAGAGATCACATCCACCGGAATCTGGGTGAGAAATTGCATCCGTGTAGCGCCATTACGCATGGCGCCGAACAAAATAGCGCCAACCACCGCTCCGAAAGGATGACTTTTACCCAGCAAAGCAATGGCAATGGCATCAAAACCATACCCCTGGGAAAATCCAAGTTCGTGACGATAGTTTAATGCCGTGACCTCAATAGCGCCTGCCAGACCTGCCAGCATACCCGAAAGCGTCATCGTTAAAACAATTGTTCGTGAAACGTTGATCCCGGCATATTTACCAGCGTCGGGATTCGAACCGGCGGTGCGGATTTCAAATCCCAAAGTCGTTTTCCATAATAACCACCAAACAAGAAAAGCTACCACCAATGCTAAAATGAAACCCCAGTGGAAGCGGTATTTACTAAAGATCACCGGGATTTGCGCCCCTTCTGAAATCAAAGGTGTTCGAGCGATTACATTCAAAGGATCAGGATCCTTCATGGGACCGTTGAGCAGGTAGCTCACCAAGTTCAAAGCAATATAATTCATCATGATCGTGTTTATCACTTCGTGAGCTCCGGTTTTTGCTTTTAACCAGCCAGGAATAGCCCCCCAAATTGCACCCGCCAACATACCCGCCCCAACCGTCAGAGGCAGATGTATGGCGCCAGGAATAGTCGTACCTAATAATTCCGGCAACCGATATCCAACCCAGGCAGAGGCAACAGCGCCCAGCGCCAATTGCCCTTCTGCGCCGATATTGAATAATCCGCCTTTGAAGGCCAGCGCCACGGCTAGTCCCGCAAAGATATAAGGCGTCGCCCAAACCGTCGTCTCACTGAGGGCGCGCAGCGTACCGAATGCGCCTTCAAACAGACCTGCGTATGCCGCAAACGGATCGCCTTTGGCGCCGGCAATCACCAAACCGCCCACGATCATCGCGGTAATAACCGCCAATAATGGAACAAGCAAGGCATTGCCGACTTGTTTTACAATTCGAATAAATGCGTTGGGTTTTTCTTCTTTTACTTGTGGTTCAGATTTATCCATAAAACCACTCCATCGATATAAGTTTTCGCTCCTCTGCTCCGAATTTTAGCAGAGTGCAGAGGTTTCCCTCTGCACTCTGCATTGTAATATTATTTGATAAAAAACGAAAAGGGTAAATTACCCTTTCCGTAAAAACTTAGGAATATTATTTTATCCACCTGGTTTCACAGGGGCAACGCCAGTTTCGAGTGAACCGTCAGCTAAAGCTTTATCGATTTCTTCCATCTTCGCTTTCACGTCAGCCGGCACCTGGCTTTCCACATCATGGTAAGGAGCATAACCTGCCAATCCAAGGTAATCACCGCCGGGGAAGCTGCCCTCTTTTGCCATTTTGATCAATTCAAGGGTGCCGGGGGTGAGCATCTTCATAGCGCTGGATAGAAGTACTTTCTGTGCTTCCGGAACAGTGAAGTATTGGTCGGAGTCAACGCCGATGGCGAAAACGCCTTTCTCGGCCGCGCCCGCCAACGCACCGTTACCGGTCTTGCCGCCAGCGCCAAAGACCACATCCACACCCTTATCGATCATGGAAATTGCTGTGGTTTTACCCCATTCGGGATCGGTGAAGGTTTTATCGAAACCTACATCACTGTGGTAAACCACATTGACTTCTACAGCCGGGTCGATATAAGCAGCGCCTGCCCGGTAGCCTTCACCAAAGCGCCAAACTGCCGGAACAGCATCCGTACCGCAGACTGCGCCAATTTTGCCGGTCTCGGACATTTGAGCAGCCAGAGCGCCAACCAGGAAACCCGCTTTGTCTTCAGGAAACACCAAGCCAGCCAGGTTGGGGATGACTTCGCTTTGTGATTGATCGACGCCGATGAATTTAATATCCGGATATGCTTTTGCCGCGGCAATTGTTGCTTCACCCAGGGCAAAACCAACAGTTACGATCACATCATATTTTTCATCCGCGAATGTAGCAATATTCTTATCATAGTCCTTAGAGTCGGTGGTCTCGATATATTGAACGACCGCACCCAGCTCTGATTCTGCCTGCTTCACGCCTTCCCAAGTGGATTGGTTGAACGACTTGTCATCGATCTTGCCTACATCGGTGACCAACCCCACACAGAATGTTTCTGCTTTGGAACAATCGGTTTTTTCTTCGGCTGCGGGGGCACAAGCTGATAGCAACATTGTAGCAAGCATAAGAACTGCGACTATCACATATAATTTTTTATACATGGATTTCTCCTCCAAAAGAAATAAGTTTGATGTTTGGAACTAAATCACACTGAGCAATATAAGGTTTTTATACGTCCAGATAAGCCATCCTCCTTTTTTATATTCGTGTGTGTTTTTAGGTTTAATCACTCTTCCGAAAACATTCAAACCACCGAATAAAATACTCTTTTACCTTCCTCCCGAGCGATTAACTGCTTTTGTATCCTTGTTAGTTTAGCATGAAGATGGGCAAAGTGCAATATTAAATTTCTCAAAATTACCTGAATACAATTTTATCACCGCCATTCGCCGGTTGTAGGGTCAACCCCGGTATCAATAAAATCATCCTTTAAGTCTGATATAACAATATCTATATATTGCAATTTTCCCGGGCTAATTACATTCTCATTAACATTAGTAATACCAAGAGGAAATTCGATGGATAATCCACCATCACCTGAAAGAAATTCTTGCCAATGAGTATCGATAATCTGAACAACATCGCCCGCACCAATCGACGCGGTCCACTTATCTTTGATATCCTCGCCCGGTTTGCTTTGACTGATAATGCGAAAACCAGCCTGCGCCAGATAATTCCCCAACTGAAGGTCATCCAGATCCGGGGTAATATAAATCGTTTTGGCTTGCCAGATATTAAAATACTCGATTGCTGCATCCCAGTCCATTTCACTGGCTGGTACCGGTAATTCATAAAAAAGAGGATAATTCGACGCGGGATAAGGCGGGTGGACCGGTTGGCAAAATCCACAAAAATAAGTCACACCATTCGAGAAACCTCGCCGGGCAGCTTTTCCCACGGCGGTTTCCGCAGGGTATATAACCCCTACTCTAAAATCATCCGTGGTGACTGCTGCCACAACTCCCGCTAAAAATCCCGCCTTATCGGGGCGGCTGCTTGATGAAGCTATCAGGTTAATATTCCCGCTGGCCTGCAAACCAGCCACGCCTATCGCGACAAATTGCGTTTGCTTAGCCGCGGCAGCCAATATGCTTACACCGGGATCGGGAGGTAACACAAAAACGACCTTGATATCTTGGGTAAAAAAATCATCTGGAGATAAAGTTTGCACCACCTCAAATCGAAATCCGGCTTGTGCAGCCCGATCTTCGAGCAATATTTGCAGATCTTCGATAAGCGCAGCATCGGCGCCGGATGGCGCCAATAGAACCACCCATGGTGGTTGAGGCGTTTCAGAAGGAGCAATAGTTGAAGTGGCAGTAGGCGGTAAAACGATTTCGGTAGAAGTTGCTGTGGCCGTTTGTGTTATTGGGTCACAACCCGTTAACAAAAGAAAAACGAAAATGCAAAATATATTAATCAACCACGGATATTTTCTTTGGGTACGCCGCATAGTTCCTCAACGAAAAGTAAATATAACCTAATTTTACTATGACACAGTCAAATTGAATTTTCTTGTATAATATGATTATATTCATGGTATTTTTTCAGGGTCATAATTATAAAAAAATATAATCATCCAAATTATGCCAATCCACCAAAGTGAAACCTTTCCCGAAGACCCGGATTTGCTGCCGCCAGCCAGAAGAAGAAGGGCGCGCCGTATTTTAGCGCCTTTAGATGTCGATGAACGCAGCCTGTTCCTGGATCAAATCGCCCGGCGGGCTTCGCCTTCTTTCGATTTTTTCCTGTTTTCGGCTACAGCCGGATTAGTGATGGGCATTGGTCTTCTTTTTGATACACCGGCGTTGTTGATATTGGGAGCCATATTTGCGCCGGTTATGGCGCCCATCACCGGTATAGCATTGGGTACAGTCGTCGGCTCGGCGCGCCATTTTCTGCGCAGCCTGGCAGGATTTTTAATTGGCAGCCTGCTGGTCTTTTCGGGAGGTCTGGTTACCGGATTGGTTGGGGGAATGTTGATTTCATCGGGTGTTCTGTTAAAACTATCCCAGGCGCATTATTACGCACAAATTTCTTGGAGTGGCTTTTTAGTTCTTGCAATTGGCGCCGGTTTGACCATGGCTGCCATGTCGAGCAATGAGCGTAATGCGGCTGCTCCAAGTGTGGCATTGGCTTATGAGCTTTATTTGCCGCTGGCTGTCGCGGGATTTGGGTTTGCCAGCCGGCAGCCTCACCTTTGGCCAGATGGTCTGGTTGTCTTCGCCGTCCATCTGGCATCCGGCGTCTTGATCAGTATCATCGTGTTGGCTTTTTTGGGTTTTCGACCATTAACCTTGTTCGGATATACTTTGAGCGGGACGATTATTTTAGCGGGGATCATATTACTAATCGGGGTAAGCGGTGCTGGTGCAGTCATAGGAGGTAAAATCGGTTTACCCACTCCGATTCCTTCTGCAACACTCACCCTGACACCATCGCTGTCCCCTACGTTAACTCCCATTCCCCCCAGTAAAACTCCCACACCTACTCTCACCCGAACCTATACTCCAACACCTACCCGAACGTTTACACCGACATCAACTCCGGTTATCCAGATTGTGGCAGCCCCCGATACCGAAGGTATTCTGTTACGAGCAGAACCGGGAGGTGCCATCATTAAAAGTTATCTAAATGGTATCCCAATGGAAATTTTACCGGATGACTTTTTACTTGACGGCGTGCTTTGGCAGCATGTGATCGCCCCCGATGGTATAGAAGGGTGGATTCTGCAATCTTTGTTGGCAACCCCCACCATTACCCCATAATATTCAATCAAACCATATGGAACTCTAACCTTGCGCCCCCTCGCTAAACGGCATTATTTCGGTAGATCCTGCGGGCGGAAGGCGCCGGGAAGCAGCTCGCCAATTGTTGCTTCATGGAGAATTCTACCTTCACGATTGGCAATGATGACCCATGTCTCTAAGCCAAATTCCGCCAAAACCTGACGGCATGACCCGCACGGCATACCGCCATTCACCGTGGCTACCGCGATGGCAAGGAATTCTCTTTCTCCTTCCGAAACCGCTTTAAAAACAGCTACACGTTCCGCACAAATCGTGACCGGAAAAGCCGCATTTTCCACATTGACCCCGTCATAAATGCGACCGGAGGCGGCTAACAAGGCTGCACCTACCTGATACTGTGAATAGGGAGCATAAGCATGGGAACGAGCTTCTACCGCAATCTGAATTAATTTCTTTTTTTCCTCGTCCGTTATCATCAGGTTTATCCACGTTTCTCTAATTTTCGAATAACATGCGCCGGCACGCCCACTGCCAAACTGTCTTCCGGAATATCTTTTGTCACCACCGCGCCTGCGCCGGTGCGTCCTCCATGGCCAATTTTCACCGGGGCAACCAGCATAGTGTCGCTGCCTAAGAAAACATTGTCCCCAATTTCGGTATGATTCTTTTTCTCACCATCGTAATTACAGGTAATGGTGCCTGCGCCCACGTTAACTTTGGCTCCCAGTGTGGCATCCCCCAGGTAAGAAAAATGTCCCATTTTACTACCAGGTCCAAGGTATGAATTCTTCACTTCTCCAAAATTCCCCATATGCACCCCCTGGGCTAAATGAGCCCCGCTGCGCAAATGAGCATATGGTCCAATATCAACATCGTCTTCGAGGATAGCTTTTTCGACAACCGATGCAAATATTTTACATCGGTCGCCTAAATGCGCCTCGCGGATCACCGCATTGGGACCCAGGCAGCAATTCTCACCCACAACGGTTTTTCCCTGGATAATTGTATTCGGGTAGATGATGGTATCCATGCCTAGGGTTACATCGGCTTCGATATAGGTGGTTTGAGGATCGACCAATGTCACCCCCGCCGTCATCCATTGCCGATTAATGCGCTGCCGTAGAATGGCTTCTGCCTCTGCCAGATGAACACGGGTGTTAATTCCAATAGCCTGTGAGTTATCAGAAAGTTTTAACGCCCTAACGGTCAATCCATCCTGTATAGCGATCCCTACTAAATCGGTCAGATAATACTCTCCCTTGGGTGAAAGTGGAATACGCTTCAGGTTTTCGCTAAGCCATTGTGCAGCAAAACAATACACGCTGGTGTTGTATTCCTGAATGTGTAATTGCTCCGGAGTTGCCTGAGCTTCTTCGATAACAGCCAACACTTTTCCCTGGTCCTTTCGCAGTACTCTACCAAATCCTCGTGATTCTGTCCCGCCCACAGATACTAAAGTAATCGGTCCTGAATTCTGCATTTGCATTTCTACCAGGCTTTTTAGTGTGTCCAATAGAAATAAAGGCATATCGGCTGCTATGACCAGCGCCAAATCTTCTTTTCGTTTAAGTAAAGGAGCAGCTTGTAGCACAGCGTGACCGGTGCCAAGGGGTGGATTTTGCTCTACGAAATTCACCCGATCGCCAAGCAATTTTTTTACCTGCTCAGCGCCATGCCCCACCACGACTATCGGTTTCTCACCGGTAATTTGTAAAGCGTTTTCGACAGCATACAAAATTAAAGGTTTTCCCACCAGAGGATGTAATACCTTGGGTAATTTCGAATGCATCCGCGTTCCTTGCCCGGCAGCTAATATGATCGCCCTTATTTTCATCGCCTATACCTTATGATTAAAAAAAATCGAGCATTACACCGGTGATTATGTGGTGTAAAGCTCTTGGTAAAAAATAAACCAGGAGTTCCTCGCTCGAGGAAACTCTTTGGATATTTGATGAATCCAATACACATCCATTCATGAAAAAGGCTGGGGCGCTCGGATTCGAACCAAGATAAACGGATTCAAAGTCCGCTGTGCTACCATTGCACCACGCCCCAATAAAAAAAACCAAGCATCAAAGTGCGGTGTATTTTATCATAGTCAATGCCGTAAACGCAATAGCCTTTGCCGGTTGATTTTGTTATTTCTCTTCTTCCGGCGTTAACCCCATACGGCGGGCTTCGTCATAAGAAAAAGCGTCTGTAAATGCTTCATCAGCAGGTGTCATATCATTGACTAAATTATTCCAAAAATCATCCACCTGGCGTGGGTTTAATTCATCGGCAGATTGCCCGCTGAAAATATCATCGAACTCAGACTCGGCGTCTGATTCTGATTTAAATGCCGGTGTGGTTTCCGCCGCAGGTAAAGGCGCGGATTCAACAGCAGGTTCTTGTGCTGGCTTAGGTTTGGATGGCGCCGGTGGAGGCGGGGTAGGCGCTTCCGCGGGTAATTCAGGCACCTCGGTAGGCTGTTGACCCCCGACAATCAATTTCTTTAATTCCGCTACCACAACCGGCAATTGCTGCAGCGTCAACCCTAATAAACCCGGATTGCTTGGCGCTTCGGTAAGTACCACCAGGGCAAAATGCGCGCCAACGTGGGCAATGAATACATTGTATTTTCCCCCGCCAAAATAAGATAAATCTTCGGGATATCGACTTTCAATGATATTTGATACCCGTTCACTCAAATTTAACGATACCATCACGAAAGGAATTAACGAAGGGAGAATGCTGCTATCGGGCAATTCGCCGCTCTGAATAAACACCTGCCCCATGCGGCTTAATAAAATCATCGATTTTGCTTCGATGCGTAATCTGATTTTTTCCAGCCAATCCAGCAAACCAGTAGTCGGTTTATCGATTGATACAGGCGCTTGTGGAGTACCTTCTCCCAGGGCTGGCGCTTCAGAAAAGCCCAAATAATGGGAGACCGTTTCCAAGAATTCCGGCATCGGCACCGGCTTGAAAAAATAGGCATTCACCCCCGATTGAACTACCGATTGGCGTATCTCCTGGTCTACCACACCGGTTATGATGATGACTTTTATGTGTGGATTTCTCTGTCGCACCTTGCGAAATAATTCCAACCCGCTAATGCCTGCCAAACGGACATCGGCGATCATCAAATCGAAATCCTGACGACTCGCTAATAGTAACCCCTCTTCCCCTGATGGCACATCCATAATGACCATATCTTTGTTTAACGACTCCAAACCGGATCGAAGCATCCGGCGGACATCATTATGGTCCTCCACCAAGAGGATTCGCTGCTCACTCATACGCAAAAATTTTATCACATGGCGGATAATTTGAAATTAATAATATGCTAAGAGGTACATTACTTAAATGAAAGCAGCAGCTATTTATGAATCCTTCAATCTTCAGGATAATTCTCAGCAACATTTTGTGATACGTTCAATTTTATGACTTGAAAATCACTTATTAGAGGGAAAATATAAACATGAAAACGCTTCCTGGAATGTGTTTGACCAAAACCCTTGGATCATCTAAAGCGAGAATGAATTGTTAATATCAATGGAAACGATCAAATGCCAGGCCCGATGATCATTGATATAACCAGCATGAGACCATATGGCCTGCTTCGGGTTCGAAGTTGGGAGGCGCTTTTACATCACATAAATCCGCTATGAATTTATGACATCGGGGATGAAAACGACATCCCTTGGGTGGATTCAATGGGCTGGGTACATCGCCAGGCAATAATATCCGCTCTCGTTTGAGGTTTGGATCGGGAATAGGAATGGCAGACATTAAAGCTTGCGTGTAAGGATGCAAAGGATTGCGGAATAATTCCATCCGATCGGTAAACTCGACCATCATACCCAGGTACATCACAACCACCCGGTCTGAGATGTGTTCAACCACACTCAAATTGTGTGCAATGAATAAATACGTGAGACCAAATTCGTTTTGCAGTTCTTTTAAGATATTTAAAACCTGAGATTGAATGGATACATCCAATGCCGAGACAGGTTCATCGGCGACAATGAATTTTGGACGCAGCGCTAAAGCACGGGCAATACCAATTCGCTGCCGCTGCCCGCCAGAGAATTCATGAGGGTAGCGCCGGGCATGGTAATCTTCCAGGCCCACCTTTCGTAACATTTCAATCGTGGTTTCAAAGCGCTCTTTTGGCGTTCCGATTTTATGGATTCTCAAACCCTCTGCAATCGATTCACCAATAGGCATTCGCGGATCGAGTGATGAATACGGATCCTGGAAAATGATTTGCATATTTCGGCGCATTTCTTTTAACTCACGCCCGCGTAATTTGAATAATTCCACGCCATTGAAAGTCACGTCGCCCGATGTGGGTTCGATCAATCGTAAAATCGTTCTTCCCACGGTTGTTTTTCCACAACCCGATTCACCCACTAACCCTACAGTTTCCCCTTCGCGTACGGTAAAACTCACGTTTTCCACAGCCTGAACCCAGGCAACCACCCTTTGTAATAATCCGCCGCGCACCGGAAAATATTTCACTAAATTATTTACCTGTAATAGATCCCATTTACCATTGTCCTGGCTGGTCTTTTTTTCATCCATGTATTGTTCTTTCATGCATTTACCTCATTCTATCCGGTTTTGTTGAAGATTTCGTCAAAGTACTCAACAATTTTCGGCGGATTTCAGGCGTTTACTGCCCATGGTCCCTTGTGCCCTTTTTCGGGATAATCTTGATACATCCAACATCGTACGGAATGGTTCTCGGAAGCAGGCAAAAGATCCGGTTCTATCTCATTGCAAATCGATAGCATGTTCTCTACCCGGGTGCGGCAGCGAGGGGCAAAACGGCAACCTGGTGGTAAATTGATCAAATTAGGCACCGAGCCAGGGATCACATCCAATTCTTCTTTAACAACCCCTAAAACCGGGATAGAAGCAATCAATCCTTTTGTATAAGGATGTAATGGTTCTTCAAATATGCGATGCACATCGGTTTCTTCCACTACTCTACCCGCATACATCACCGCTACGCGGTCCGCCATCTCAGCAATCACGCCCAGGTCGTGGGTAATTAATATGACTGCGGTATTCATGCGGGTGCGTAGGTCGCGCATTAAGTCTAATATTTGAGCCTGAATGGTGACGTCCAGGGCAGTTGTCGGTTCATCGGCAATCAATAATTGGGGGTTCAAAGCCAGAGCCATGGCAATCATTACCCTCTGCGCCTGCCCACCTGACACTTCATGAGGAAATGCATGCGCTTTCTTCTCGGCATCTGGTATACCAACCAGGTGCAACAATTCCACAGCTTTATCCCATGATTCCTCTTTAGTCATTCCCTGGTGTATCTGCAAAACCTCTCCTACTTGTTCGCCAATTTTAAACACCGGGTTTAGACTTGATTGAGGTTGTTGGAAAATCATCGACATGCGGTTGCCGCGCATGTGGACCATTTCGTCTTCAGGAATTTCGAGTAAATGCTTGCCTTCGAATAATATTTCCCCTTCAACAATTTTTCCGGGAATGCCAACCAGGCGCATGATCGAAAAAGAAGTCACGCTTTTCCCGCAACCAGATTCACCCACAAGGCCTAGCACCTCGCCGGGATTGACATAGAAATCGACGCCGTCAACTGCTTTTACGACCCCATCTTCTGTAAAGAAATACGTTTTCAGATTTTTCACTTCCAGCAAGGGTTGGACTTGTTGATCCATAACGAAGCACCTCACTCACTTATAATTTCAAACGCGGGTCCAGAGCATCACGCAATCCGTCCCCGATAAAGTTAATCGTCAAAGTACACAAAAAGATCGGCGTTCCCGAGACCAAAGGCAGCCATGGATGCTGGAACATGTAGCTCTGGGTAGCAGAAAGCATGTTCCCCCAGGTGGGTGTTGGGTCTTGTATTCCAAATCCCAGGAAACTAAGGGAAGCTTCGTAAATGATAAAACCTGCTAAGCCCAGGCTGGCTGACACGATCATAGGCGCCAGAGCATTGGGAACCAGATGGGTAATAATAATGCGAGCGCTCGATGCACCCATCGCCTTGGAAGCTTCCACAAAAGGCTGTTCCTTTAAGGAAAGGACAACACCGCGCATTAAACGCGAATCAGCCATCCATCCCAGTCCAGCCAGCACCACTATCAATAGAAAGACTTGTACCGAATCGCGCGGCTGAATTAATAGCAGCTTTGCCAGGAAATTTTTAATTAACTCCGGAACCGGAATAGCATCTTGATTTTGGATAATCAAGGAAGAGATAATTAATAACAAAGGCAGCGCTGGGATAGTCAGTAAAAATTCAACGGCGCGCATCACGATGATATCGATGACACCACCAGTATACCCGGAAACCGAACCAATGATGATGCCAATACAAGACACTATCAATTGGGCGCTTAACGCAACCGTAAGAGAAATCCGGGCGGCGTAAATAATGCGCGCCCAATAATCCCGCCCTAAGGCATCGGTGCCCAAAAGATGAAGGCGTCCATCTTCACTTCGCGATCCGGGAGATAAGAAGTCACTCCCCACTTCAAGTTCAGTTGGACTGAAAGACGATAAGAGTGGCGCACATATAGCGATCAATATAACCACTCCTAATACTATCATGGACCCTACAGCTAACTTATGGCGGAAGAAACGCCTCGTCACAACCTTAAATTGGCTGACTTCTTCTGGCATGGCCTCCGCCGCAGCAACATCGAGTCCCATATCTTTAAATTTAGCGATTGACATACGATATCACTCCATAAATATCATTTTCGAGTTCCGTCGTTATGTAAAAAACAAGGTCGAAAAATCATTTTGCACGGATAAGCCCGACGGATACTTCTCGTAAAATTGAGTGTTTTTTAACTTAACCGGATACGCGGGTCTGCCCAGGTATAAAGTACATCGGATAGTAATGTGGCAATCACTGTCAGCAAAGCCGTGATCAAGATCAAAGCCATGGCCACCGGATAGTCCGTTCGGCTTAAGGCATCAAAATATAATCGACCCATTCCAGGCCAGTTGAATACTGTTTCGGTAATAATCGCTCCGGCGAATAAACCTGGTAGGGTAAAAACTACCAGCGTAATAAATGGGATAAGAGCATTTCGTAAGGCATGTTTGGCGATGACAACTTTTTCCACCAAACCTTTGGCACGAGCTGTCCGTACATAATCCTGACGAAGGACTTCCAACATGCTGGTGCGAATGAAACGGCTCCAACCTGCGATTGTCACCATCGCCAGAACGCTAACCGGCATAATCAAATGAAGCACTTTATCTAACAAGGAACCCGGGTCAACATTGCCGATCAATGGAATTACATACGGCTTAATAGCCTCTGCGTTTCCGGGCGGCAGATAAGGTAAGCCCCAATTTTTACATAAAATGCCAAAAAATAAAATCATTAATAGACCAAAGAAAAATGTAGGCATTGAGGTGCCAAAAAATGCAAAAGATGTAACGACATAGTCGAATTTTGAATATTGCTTTACGGCGGCATAAACACCTATAGGAACGCCAATTAAAATCGAACATAAATAAGCCAATGACATTAATTGGAGGGTGCGCGGTAATCGAGACGTAATTAGCATAGTTACGGGACGATCTCGCAGCATTTGCCAGGACACACCCAGGTCGCCGCGAATGATACCTTTACTGGTTTTGCGACCAACAAGGTCAGCCATGGTCACATATTGACCTTCCTTACAGCCAATCGTGCGAGTAACATATGTCCCCGATTCATTCAAAAATGATTCTTCAATGGGCTGACGGCATCCCACAATGTTATTCGCAAAGTATGCATTTCCACCAATGGTGAGCGGTCCGTTTGGTATTCCTGCCAGCCAGCGGGTGAATCGATAGGGAAGATACAGGTCTAATTCAAAATAGGCGCGTATGCGGGCAATATCTTCTGAATTCAAGCGCGTTTGCACAGAACCTAAAAAGCTTAATGGACCGCCAGGCGCCAGATTCAAAAGGGCATATGAGGCTACCGCCGAAAAAAATAACACGATCGTCATTTGAAAAATCCGGCGAATTAAGTAATTAACCATGCCATTCCTCGTTCTCTAATATTTTTAGGGTATAAAACCCTGTTTTGTATCAGCAGGAGTTACCCGTTTCCGGATAACACCTGCTGATTTCAAAAAAAATAAATAAAGGGATGAGCAGCTTTTTTTGAAGTAAGCCGCTCATCCATGATAGTTTATCCTGAATTATGGGACGAAGAGATTCATGTCGATGTGTTCCCAGGTTGCAGAAGCCTCAATGAGCACCTGCAGTTTGTCCTGGTTATCGAGCACGGTCTGAACCTCTGGGCCAGCGCCGAGGGTCTCAGAACCGATCACATCAACATCACCGGTCAGCAATTGGGCAACCGCCTGCTGAGTATCGGGGACGAAGACAATTACGATCTTCTTGATTTTCAATGGGCCCTTGTAGTAGTAAGGGTTCTCTTCCAGTTCCATCTTGACGCCCTTTTCCCAGTTGGTGATCACATAACCGCCAACGCCCAGGGGTGTCTCGGCGACTTCGGGCAAGGAGCTCCATTCGGTTGAAGGAACATCTGCCAGTACGCGGCCATCGGAAAGTACCTGGTGCGCCGGGTAAATATTGATCGGGGCTAAGAAGGAAAGTGCAGCCATATAACCGGGTTTGTAGGTTACAACATATCCCGTATCACCGGTGAAATCGACGCTCTGGATGGATTGGCAAATCGAGTAATCTACCGCGCCGATCGCCGGGTCGCAGTCGATCTTGTAAGCCAATTCGAAGTCAGCTTTGGAAACCGGGGTGCCATCCGACCAGGTCAGACCTTCCGCTGTCTCATAAGTGACTACTAATTGATTCATCTTGACCGTGCCGCCGGTGAATTCCACATCGACGCCGTCAGATTGTTTGACTTTCAAACCGGGAACCAGGGTAAGCAGGTTGCCATCGGCATCGGTGGGGGTGCCGGAGAAATCGACCACCGGATCGCCTTCTTTAACTTCTACTTCGTTGATCACAGTCAAGCCTTCTTCAACCGTGGAGAGTTTGAACAGGCGTTCCTGGAAATCGTAATCTACCTGAGAAGCTGCGCCCAGGCTGCCATAGTCGAAGACCAGCCAGGCAACTGTTCGCTGAACAGCGGAAGATTCGATGATCGACCACATCGAGGAAGGTTCCTGCGAGAGAGCCAGAACCAGGGTGTCGCCGCCATCGGCGCGTTCCCACTCATATGCGTTCCAGGTGTAGTATTCGGTGGCGGAAGGTTTGAAGTTGATTAAATCCTTGGTGGCTGCATTGCCTTCTGCTCTCTGGAAGATAGGCAGAGAGACCATGTCCTTGGCAAATTCGATCTGGAAGATCTTGTACTGTTCTTGCCGTTCTGCGCGCACCAGGCTGTTGTTGGCTGCATTAATGGCATCGCTGGCAGTCTGATTGCACCAACCCATGTAGTTCTGACCAGCCCAGCCATTGGTAGGCAGAGGGATCTGGTTGCATGCATACAGGGTTTGACCCTTGGGATCGGTTTCGCCTACCCAAGCGTATGCGCCCAGGTCGAAATCACGATGGCGCAAACCGCTGTTGCTGCCGAACCACCAGGAACCGGGGGTATACAGAGGCAGGATCTGGATGCCGCAATCAGCCATTTGCTGAGTAAATACCGCGCCCCAGGTCTTGCGGAATTCAGCCGAGGTGGTGGTGAATTTGAGGGTCAAAGGATCACCGGCTTCGTTATAGCGTTGGGTATCACCTTCGGGTAGGGTCCAGCCAGCTTCATCAAGTAAAGCCGCGCCTTTTTCGGGATCGAAATCGTATTTCTGAACTTCGTCACCGTAATAGGCAGCCCAGCTGATGCGTGGAATGCTGGTGTGCATGATCAAATTGGCGCGCTCTTCTTCGGGATACCAGGGGTAAACCGAGTTGATCAATTCTTCGTTGTTGGTGCAGTAGGCAATCGCCTGGCGTACACGAACATCACTTAAAATGGGATGTGGGGTTGTGAATGACGCTTTTTCCACTTCAACAACTTCGGTGGTCACAACTTCCTTCTCAACAACTTTCTCTACTTCAACTGTCTTAATAACCTCAACCGTTTCAGGTTCGGCTACAGGTTGTGTTGCGCAAGCACTCAGCACGAAAGCAAGCATCATTAATACGCTGAGAACTGCAAATGCTTTTCGGGTTTTCATGTGTTTTCTCCTCCTAAAGAAGAAAAATTTGGATTAATTAGATTTTTTTGGTAATTGGTGTATTTTCCTGAAATTATTAAATATCGGTTTTTCCAATCACCTCCTTTCAAAATTTTTCACATCCCTATTATTAAATCACTCGCTGCAATAGAGTCTCATTAACAAGTATGTATGAGAACGCAACGAGTGCCTTTCACAGGTAAAAATTTATTCTCCACGTGAATAAAAAATATACCACAAAAATACAATAGGTCAACCCTTATTAATTGAACATCATGCAATAAATCGCGGCGCGCTCATGGTCATCATATTCCATGCCCATAATTGCGTTCGCTCCTGAACATCAGCTTTTCCATTTTCTCTGGATCGATACAAGGTAAGTAAATTCTGAGTTTTATTTGAGTTTTCCGAAACCCGTAAATCATTCATTACCTTTAAGAAAAGCGGTGAAGCTGCAAACAATACCCGTGAGCGAATTTCACTGGGGGGTTGTTGCTGCGCTGCCCAATTTTTTATGCATTGTTGGATAAATTGATCAGATTTGTCATTCATGATTTTGTCAGGATTGTTCAAAAGAGAAATCGCGCGCCATTCCGAGTTGTAAGCCAAGAGTCTTTTTTAACGCATTCCGTCCATAGTGTAAGCGAGATTTCACCGTCCCAACCGGTATGTCCAAAATCTCGGATATCTCCTGTATGGATAAATCATCTAAATAGTATAAAACTACAACAATACGCTGGGGAAGCGGTAAATCCAATACAGCTTGCTGCACAAGATTCCAATCATCTTGCGCTTCGACTTCAGAATAAGACGGGCTACTATCGCTGCTTACCAGCCAATCTGCCAGGTCTTCCAGGGGTTGGAACCAACGCCGGTTACGTTTGACCCATGTATAAGATAAATTCGCGGTCATACGGTACAGCCATGGCTCTAAAGGCCGCTTCGAATCAATATGATCTGCGAAGCGGTACAGGCGCAAAAACACATCCTGCAGCAAATCACTTGCCGCTTCGCTATCGCCGGTAATCGCTATAGCTGTCCTATAGACCATATGTTGGTAGCGGTCGTATAAAAAACCTAAAGCATCCAAACTACCGCTACGCAATTCTTCGACTAATTCATTCTCGTTATGCTTAAGCATAAGACCTTTAAATACATATGTATTTCAGCTACTTAATTATACTAAATCATGAACCAGAAGGTTCAAACTTAATCCTCTTCTTCGCCCTTCCTTATTGAAATATAGGAGCGATAACGGTTGGGATGCACTTTTCCATTGGCAAGCGCTGCCTTAATTGCACAGCCCGGCTCATGATCGTGTGTGCAATTGTTGAATTGACATTCACTCACCCGTTCTCGAAACTCAGGAAAATATCCATCTAATTCTTCAAGTTCGGTATCCCATAAAGAAATGGTACGTAAGCCAGGTGTATCGGCAATATAACCTCCATCCGGGAGAGGATACATTTCTCGAACGACCGTGGTATGCTTCCCGGTATCCGTCGCCTGGCTGACTTGAGCCGTGGTAATATTTAATCCGGGTAAAATTATATTTAACAAACTCGATTTTCCCACACCCGATGGTCCTGCAAAAACCGATATCTTCTTCATTAAACCAGCATGTAATTCATCAATTCCGACTCCATTGATGATCGATGTATAGATAACCGGATATCCAATAGCCGGGTAATAATCAAATAAACGCTTCGCTTCCTCCATACCAACCAGATCTGTTTTATTGGCTACGATCATTGCTGGAATATTCTGTTTTTCTGCAATCACCAGGAAACGATCCAACATACCATACCGCGGCGGTGGTTTCTCACATGAAAATACAAAAACTGCCTGGTCTGGATTGGCAATGATGATCTGCTGGTAATTACCTCTCGGCGTAGGGTCGGAGCGGGAAAGCAATCTTTGACGCGGTTCAACAGCTTCGATGACGCCGCTTCCGCCATGGCGCTTCTTTACCTCCACCCAATCGCCAATGCTTGCCACATCTCCCAAACGAGGCCCCTTTTTTAATCTGCCGCGCAACTGGCAGGTCAGTAAACCTTCTTCTGTCTTTACTGTAAAAAAACCGGATTGTGAACGCACAATTAAACCACGCATACGAATCTTTATGGTTGAGGCGGTTGAGGCGGCAATATGCTTTCCGCGGTCGGCGTCCCCTCGAAACCAATAGGGGTCGGTGTGCTGGTGATATAGTAATTCGATTCCCAGGGATACAATTTACCCGGCAAGCCATAATAATAAAGCTCAACCAGACGGCGAAAGATGGGGGCTGCATAATCAGAACCTTCACCAATGTTCTCGACGATCACCACGGCAGCAATATCGGGTTTATTCGGTTTTTCTTCAAAGGTATACCCGGCAAACCAGGCGTGCGGTTTGCCTGATCCCGATTCGGCAGTTCCGGTTTTACCTGCCACTTTGATATCCAACCCGGTGAAGCGGTGCCAGGCAGTGCCGAAAGGTTTAGTGCTGACAATCACGCCGCGCATGGCTTCTTGCAATGTTGTTAAAGTTACTTCGCTGATGGGCAACGTCCCATCTTCGATGGGTTTAAAAACATGCGTATCGACATTATCTGTAGAGCTGATTTTTTCAATGATCTGTGGCTGGTATAAAGTGCCTCCATTGCCAACGGCTGCCACAAAGCGCGCCACCTGCAAAGGTGTCACTTGTAAGGCGCCTTGACCAATGGCCTGGTTGGTAGCATCGATTTGGCTTTCGGGCGCGGGTACTTGCCCGGTTTCCTCATCTACTCCCTCAATACCGGTCGGTTTGCCCAAACCAAAACCTTCCGCCATATCAGATACGGCTGTCGTCATCCCATTATCAAACAATGTCAAACCGATATGCCAGAACCAGGGGTCACAAGAACGGATCAATCCTTCCGGTAGAGTCAATAGACCGCTGGGTATAGTTACACCATCCAGTAAGAAATGCTCATAAGTCCAGTCATAAAGTGTGACACCCGCCAACTCGGTGAATTCATATCCACATTGGTAAGTTGAATCGACTGTAAACCGTTCGCTTTCCAAAGCGGCAGATAATGTAACGATCTTGAATACCGAGCCTAACGGATATAGCCCCTGGGTAGCCCGGTTGATCCAGGGTTGATTCGTATTATTGAAAATTTCACTCAATTGCGTGTTGCTGTTGATGTTGCTGGGTTCAAAAGCATTTGGGTCAAATTTTGGGGATGAAGCCATTGCCAACACCCTGCCTGTATCTCGTTCCAACACCACAACCGCTGCGCGAAAACCGGCAATCGATTGCTGAACCCCCTGTTGAAAGTCCCTGTCTATGGTTGTATAGATTGCCTGTGCAGGCTCCGGCTGTACTTCCGCTAGACGAGTGACCGGTTGCCCTTGTGAATCGAAAACATACAACGCACCGCCACGTTTTCCGGACAGATAATCTTCCCCCCATTTCTCCAAACCGGTCTGCCCAACCCGCTCATCCCGGCGATACCCCTTACGCAAATACTCTTCCTCTTCATCAGCATGAATGGTGCTCACGTATCCGGTTAAATGTGGAGCAACGCCTCCATCGTAATAATAACGGGCTTTGTAATACTCCATTCGAAAACCCGCTAACGCCGATAAAACGGAATAATATTTCCCCACTTCACTGGAGGGCGCCTCACCCAGAGGCAAATACCAATCGGAACCGGCAGGATAGGTTGCAAAACGCGCCTGGACATCTTCTGCCTTAAGCCCTAATAAACGTTGAATAGCGCCATACAATGCATCGGACTGTTCCGGGTCTAATTGCCCGGGGATAATACCAATAGCAGTCACCTCTGCCTGACCCACCAAAGCGCTGCCATCCCTGTCATATATATTGCCCCGCGAGGGAATATAACGTTCCATTGCCAGATAATTTTCGCCGTTAAGCTCCGGAATCACCAGGGTATCATCCCACTGAATCCGCCAATCGCCATTTTCGCGCGTGAGATTCATGCTGGTATCCCGTTCGATATCACCCACAAGAGAACTATGCAAGATCACCCGGTAGCCAACCTGCCCGCTTTGCGGGCTGATGATCAATGATGACAAAATTTCATAGTCGATGCCGCTCAATGCCGCTTCGGTTGCAATGCTGCGATATTGTTTCTCGAAATCTTCGAAGGAAAGAGCATCCTGGCTAATGGAAGTGAGGCGGTTATACATCCCGGCATAATCTTCAGATTTCCAGCCATCCAGAAAAGCCCTGGCGGTCATGCCCGGGTCGGGAGCACTGGTGGTACCGACCGATACATCCCCCCGGGTGGGCGTTAATACGACGGTAGAGGTAGGCTCTGCCGATGATATCTTTCCACATCCGACAACGATAAACATCAAACTTAGAATCAACCAGCGACGAATTTTCATTTTAACCAACCAGGTGGTCTCCAGCCAATATTTTTGAATAGATGGAGCACTTGTAATGAAGCGCTGTCTGACATGCAGCAGCGATATCTGTTTTTGGGAGTAGTCCCATCGAAGCCAGTATGCGCGTCAGATGGCAAAGAGGCAATCCCATCACGTTGGCGTAACACCCGCTCAGGTTTTCGACCGGATGAAAGTCCGGGTGTTGAATGGCGTAAGCGCCTGCTTTATCCAATGGATCGCCCGTGGCGATATAAGCCAGCATCTCATCATCAGAATAATGGCGCATGGGCACAGCCGTACAACACACATCGGACTCTAATAAGTCGTCATCTATGCGCAGTACAGCAATACCTGAATACACCCGGTGTATTCGTCCCCGCAACCAGCCCAACATACTTTCTGCTTCCAGAGCATCCTGAGGTTTTCCCAGGATCAACTCTGCCCCGTTTTCATGATCAACCACGGCTGTATCCGCCGCGACAACCACATCGCCCGCCATTCTTTGTACCCCGCCAGCTTTAGCTTTTTCTTGCGCCAAACGCAGTACATACTCCCGGCTGCTCTCCGAAGGTGTCGGGCGTTCATCTACCTCTCCGGAGACAACCTCGAAAGGCCAGCCTCCCAGGCTGAGTAACTCTCTACGCCGCGGTGAATTAGAGGCTAATAAAATTCGCATTTTTTGATTCTAACACAGTGTCCTATAGCTTATCGATTTTCTGGTTCGAAAATGAAAGATTTATAAGGAAGGCAAAAAAGCAGGTTATATACTTTCGGTTATACAAAATGCGGGCTCTCTTTGTTCATCATCGTGGATGATCTGGGGGATAAATCTTCACTCGGCTTTACCAAGAGTTCTTCACCCATCCAGGGCATATTCTACTGCTGCGGTAGCATGGATCCACGTAGTCGGAAATAGCATCACCGGACAATCACCCTTCCTCACCAGCAATTCGATTTCCGTACACCCTAAAATAATCCCTTCCGCCCCTTTTTCGATCAGTTTGTTCATGATGGCAATGTATTTTTCTCGCGATTCTACCCGGATAATACCCATACATAATTCATCATAGATAATGCGATGGACTATCTGACGATCCGGTTCATCCGGAATAATGACCTTTAGTCCATGCGCATCGACGAGACGTCTCGAATAAAAATCCTGTTCCATGGTAAAACGCGTTCCCAATAAACCTATCGTTGAAAAACCGGCAGCTTTAATTTTCTGTGCGGTCGCATCTGCGATGTGCAGGAAAGGTATGCTTATTTGCGCCTGGATATGGTCAGCAAGTTTATGCATGGTGTTCGTACAGAGGACGATGAAATCTGCCCCGGCGCGCTCCAGACTCTGACTTGCTGAAATCAAGATGAGGGCAGCTGCCTCCCATTGCGCGGTTTGTTGCAGGTGTTCGATTTCTTCGAAATTGACGGAATACAAAATGCACTTGGCAGAATGCAATCCACCCAATTTCATTTTTACAGTTTCATTAATGATCCGGTAATACTCTAGAGAAGATTCCCAACTCATACCGCCGATGAGACCGATAATTTTCACACACGCCTCCATACTAAAGAAGGTATCAGGTAATTGGGGATAAGGCAACCAGGTAAATGAATATTCCTCAATATTTTCTCATGGTTGTTTCAAGATTTTCCATTACCCGACTACTGGATAGATAAATTATATTCATTTTGATCTTCTGGTTACCAAAATAGATATGATGAATTTCATGCCAGCACGTTGCGAAACGCATCAACCGTCTTTTCCACATCCGCGTCATCAATCCAATAATGCAACACTAAACGAAAGCGGCGCTCTGCAACCACACCTATCTTCACGCCTAATTCTGACAACCGTTCAGCAGTCTCTTTCCCATCCAAACGAATTTGATCGGTCAGCCCACAAAAAATCATATTCGTGTGAGGTGTGCCAGGGTCGAGTATTAATCCGGGGATGTGTTTCAAACCATCCGCCAGGAGACGCGCCCTTTGATGATCCTCTGCCAGACGGTCTACCATGGTTTCCATGGCCACAATTCCTGCCGCAGCCAGCACACCCGCCTGACGCATACCGCCACCCAATTGTTTGCGGATGCGCCGTGCTTGATGGATAAAATCGGCAGAGCCGCACAATACCGAACCTACCGGTGCGCACAACCCTTTACTCAGGCAAATGCTCACCGAATCCGCCGGTGATGCCAGGTCTTTCGCCTGGACACCCTGTGCTATGGCAGCATTGAACAACCTTGCGCCATCGATGTGGAATTTCAACTCATATTGTTTGGCCAGATCGCCCACTGAACGGGTATAAGCCGCGCTCAAAACCACGCCGCCGCACCGATTATGGGTATTTTCCAATGAAACCAGTCGCGTGGGCGGGTAATGATAATCATCCGAACGAATAGCACCGATAATATCCAGTAAATCCAGAGTGCCATCGGGCTGGTTGGGAATTTGCCGCGAGTGTATCCCGCCCAACGCCGAAATACCTCCCGCTTCAAAAAGCACGGTATGCGCTTTATCTCCTAAGATCACTTCATCACCGCGCCCGCATTGCGCTAAAATTGCCACCAGATTGCTCATCGTCCCGCTGGGGACAAATAAACCGGCTTCTTTGCCGATGGAATTCGCAACCAATTCTTCCAATCTGTTTACTGTAGGATCCTCTCCATACACATCATCGCCCACTTTGGCTTGCGCCATGGCTTCCCGCATCTCCGGGGTGGGTTCTGTAACCGTATCCGAGCGTAGATCAACAAATTTCATAATTCCTCCAGATTATTTTTCACGTAAAGATTTTAATAATTCTTCCAATTCAGGCGGGAGCGGTGCCGAGAAATTCCTGGGCTGCAATTCACCGGGCAGGTATATTATCAACCGGGCAGCATGCAAAAAATGTCGTTTCATTGGCAAACTTGAATGTTTACGCCCATAAATGATATCCCCCACCACCGGGCAGCCGATAAACGCCAGATGCAGGCGAATTTGATGCGTGCGTCCGGTGGCAGGCTGTACTTCTAACAAGGTATGCTGTGCATAATTCTCAATAGTACGATATTCACTGGTGGCATTCCGCCCTTTCCCGGGAGGAGTAATAGCCATTTGCTTGCGATGAGATGCATCTCTACCGATAGCTGCATCGATTTTTCCACTGGGGGTTGGAGGTTTACCATCCACCAAAGCCAGGTAAGTCTTCTTCACCTTTCGCTGCCGAAATTGTTCTTGCAGCCAATGATGAGTTGTATCGTTTTTCGCCATTAATATCAAACCAGAGGTGTTTTTATCCAGGCGGTGCACAACACCAGGACGGGCTTCGCCGCTGATACCCTTTATATCGGGGGCGTGCGCCAGGGCAGCATGCACTAAGGTGCCGCGGTTGTGTCCGGCTGCCGGATGCACGACCATCCCCGCCGGTTTATTGATGACCATTACATCGGAATTTTCGAATATGATATCAAGGGGAATTTCTTCAGGCTGCAATTCTGTCGTTTCGACGGGGGGGATGGTGACCAATACCATATCTCCGCCCTCGACCATCTGCCCTGTTTTGCGCGCCGGTACTTCATTGACCAGCACTTTTCCATTCTTGATCAACCTTTGTATACGCGCCCTTGAATATTCACTCAAATAAACTGTAAGATATTTATCCAGGCGCTGGGGTGTAGAGCGGTCGTATTGCAGCCGTATGACCTTTTCATCCATCGCTTGAATTTTCACCGGGCAGCCGGTCGTGAGAAGAGATTGATATTTGGGTGTTATCGGATATGTGCTTTTCTCCCGAGTTTGACGCAGACGCCAGATAGTCTTTATCTGGGTTGGTAATTTGCTTCTTTTCCTGCTGTTCTTTAACCCACATGCCCAATATCAAGACTGCCACCCCTACCGAAATGCTGGCATCGGCAACATTAAAAACCGGAAAACTCCCCAAGGAAATGAAATCGGTCACAAAGCCATCATACATAATACGATCGATCAGGTTGCCCAAGGCGCCGCCCAATTGCATACCCATCGCCAGACGCAATGTCCAATCCTGCGCGGGCACTCTAGGGAAGTAATAAATGATGACCAACACTACCACAATGGATAAAATGGAAAAGATACCACCAAAGCCTTGCAGCATGCCGAACGCGGCACCGGAGTTTTTCCAATTCACAATGCGGACGTATGGCAACAGCCATTCCCAGGGTGACCATATCTCGCTGAATTGCAAATTGGCGCGTACCAGGGCTTTCGTCGCCTGGTCAATTATAACAATAACACCACCCAGACCAAACAGAAAAATATAATCTCGTAAATATTTCTTCAACAGTTACTCCACTTACATAAAATTTCGACACAGAATTGTACCAGGGAAGAGGATTTGAGAGTAGTGAAAGTGGTCTCTCAACCTTATATCTGGATAGTGCCCGGTGATCGGTTCTCTATATAGCCTTTCTAATACGCTTTTCCTGAAGCTGATGAATGACAATTCATATTGGATCTCTATGGTCTTGTGTTCATTTTCCGATTGGAGTATAGTATGATAAGTTTTCTTATCGACCCATGCAAATCATACAGGAGGCAGCATGAACGATACTCTTTCTCCTCAAACTACAGATCAAAATGAGCGCATTTTGGCGGCGTTATCGCATGCCACAGCTTTGATCCCCATGGTGGGGGTAATCGCTCCTATCGTAATTTGGGCAACCCAAAAGGATAAATCAGAATATGTAGCTTTTCAAGCATTACAGGCGATCGTTTATCAATTTATCATGATCGTCGCGTATTTTATCGGGATGATGGGTTATATACTCTCCATTCCGGTAATGATCTTTTTTGGAGAACTGGGGTCAAACAGATTTTCAGATGCTGCATGGATATTCCCCATGCTCATCATGGTTGTTATTTTTGGGGGCGGCGCCTTTTTCATCTTGTACGGAGGGATTGCCGCGGTGATGGCTTTCCTGGGGAGAAAATTTCGTTATATCCTGATCGGCGTCTGGATTGAAAAAACCATGCAAAAGAATTTATCTTAAAGCATGAGTCAAATTTTCTTATTCTTTCTTGATATTCACTCATGATATCTATTCAAGGAAAATCATTCTTTTGTTCCTGGAGCGGCGGCAAGGATTCTTGTCTGGCGCTTCACCGGGCGATACAACAAGGTGGTAAATCCGCCTTTCTTCTAACCATGTTTCGAGAAGATGGACAAAGATCGCATTCACACGGTTTACCCGTTTCGACGCTACAGAGGCAAGCAAAATCACTGGGAATTCCCCTGGTAACAGGAAATGCCTCCTGGTCGGATTACACGGCCGTTTTCTCTTCCATCCTCAAGCAATTCAAAACCCAAGGCATCGAAGCTGGCGTTTTTGGCGATATCGACATCGAAGACCACCGCCAATGGTGCCGGGATGTTTGTAGTGCAAACGGTATCATGACATACCATCCACTCTGGCAATCCAAACGGACTGATCTGCTGCACGAATTCCTTGATTTACACTATGAAGCCGTCATTGTCAGCTTAAAGCAGGACTTTTTTCATCGTGGTTGGCTGGGGAAACAACTCGATCATGAGATTATCCGACAGATGGAAAGCTTCGGTATGGATGCCTGTGGTGAAAATGGGGAATACCACACACTGGTTACAGATGGACCGCTTTTCTCCGGCAATATCGCAATAAAGAGCCTCGGGCATGAATGTCATGACGGCTATTGCTTTTTGAATGTTTTATAAAATAGAAATTATGCAATATCGTGGGAAAATGAATATTAAATGGCAATAAAGCAAGTCAAGCAGCCAGGTAATAAAAATATTTTCCGCAGGAAAGTGGTATTTCCTGCGGATTTTTATTCTCATTCTCTTTTTTGGAATTTATTTCATTCTACGGGGTAAAGATAATCGCCGGCATGAAGATAACATGTGGATATTGAGCTGCGCCGTAACAATATTCCATGCTATCCGCACATACCGGAGCCCATCCTACTTTAGAGGTCGGTGTTTGTGTGGGGGTTGGTTCCGGCGTTTCCGTTGGCGTTTCTCCACCCGGCACTTCGCCCGGATCTTCGGTTGGGGCAGGAGTAGGCGCTTCTTCGGTGACGATCACATCCGTCGGTGTAGGCGTAGGCGTCTCGGTCATATAAGGATCGGGGGTTTCTGATGGTGCAGGGGTCTCGGATGGAATTATTTCCTGGGTTGGTGTTGCCTCAGGCGTTTCGCTTGGCTGAGGTATCTCAGTTTCAGTAGGAGTAGCTTCAGGTGTATCGGTTGCCGTGGGTTCCGGTGTATCGGTCGGTGTAGGTTCAGGCGTATCCGTCGCGGTGGGTTCCGGCGTATCGGTCGCTGTAGGTTCGGGTGTATCTGTCGCCGTAGGTTCCGGTGTATCGGTCAGTGTAGGTTCGGGTGTGTCCGTCGCGGTGGGTTCAGGTGTATCCGTCGCCGTAGGTTCGGGTGTATCTGTCGCCGTGGGTTCAGGCGTATCCGTCGCCGTGGGTTCGGATGTATTGGTTGCGGTCGCTGTCGGGGTATTGGTTGCGGTCGCTGTGGGGGTGTTGGTTGCAGTCGCTGTGGGTGTATTGGTTGCGGTCGCTGTCGGGGTATTGGTTGCAGTCGCTGTGGGTGTGTTGGTTGCAGTCGCTGTGGGTGTATTGGTAGCGGTTGCCGTGGGTGTATTGGTCGCGGTCGCCGTGGGTGTATTGGTCGCGGTCGCCGTGGGTGTATTGGTCGCCGTCGCCGTGGGTGTATTGGTAGCGGTTGGCAGACCTTCGCCACAAGTAGTGCACAACACTTCCTGACCGGTTGTGTAATTGGATGCCCAGGCATATAAATCATCGTTGAATGTGACCAGTTGAGCGTGAATATTCTTGGTATCGCCCAAACCATTCGAACTGACCTGTTCCCAATCCACCAGGTTGCCGCCGACCAATTCACCTGAAGTCCGCCATAATTCTAAACCATCCACGGTGTTGCTGACTGCCACGTACAGGATACCATCATAGACAGCGGCGTTATCCACAACGCTGTAAATATTATCGGTGTCGCCATCCATACCAGCCATGTTGACCTGGGTCCAGGTTCCGGCATCGCCGCTGGGACTGCGGAATATGGCAATCCCGCCCGCGCTGCGAGTGGAAACATACAGATATCCATCCAACTCACCCAGGATATCTGCCCGGTGGCTGGCTGCTTCGCCGGTGAATACTTCGCTCCAGGTTGGGGTTCCGCTCAGGCTGGTTGTTCGATAAACCTTGCCCACGTCATCGGTGGTATCACTGCGTAAAGCGCCCAGGTTTTGAACACCAAAATAAAGGGCATTGTTGAATACGAACCCCGACCATACTTCCACATTGCGGTTGTTGTAATACGTGTCACCAAAACCGCTGATATTCTTTTGTGTCCAGGTGGTGCCATTCGAAGTACACCAGACCTGAGTTCCGACATTCCAGTTTTGCGTCCCTCCGCACAGATACCCCTGGAAAACCTGCATGTCTTTGAAATTCGTATTATACACATCGCCAAATCCGGCGCCGTAGGCAGAGATGGCATCTTCCCAAGAATTGGCTGCGCCGGTAGCGCTGCGGAAAATACGCGTACCGTATTTAGAAGTGCCGCCATTGGCGGTGCTGGCGTATATATAAGTGTTAAATGAAGCCAGACTATCGATATGGTCGTTTTGAGTGATATTTGAAACCCCAAAGGGATATCCGTTGGAGTCGGCAGCAACCTCTTCCCAGTCCGCCTGGCTGGTGGGGTGAACTACTCCGCTTTTAGTACGCCAGATGCGGGCTCCAAAGGAGTTATCCGCTTCCATACCCACATAGAGCTGATTGTTGAAAACCAGCACTTCAAAGCCTTCTTCACTGCTGTAAGAGCTGTCGGAGCCAGTGCCCATGCCAAAAGCGCTGTCATTCACCTGAGAAAACGCCGAGCAAGATGAACTGATTGCAAAAAGCGAGGCAGCCTGGGCTGATAATGTTTGAAATGGAAACGCCAGAAGGGATACCAATAAAACAAAAACCAGGCAAAATCTCATCACGATGGGGTGATGAATTTGCCGGTGTAACTTCTTGTTCGATAATCGCTTATTCATGTCGGTACACTTTTTCCATTTCCAATAAAAAACCAGCCTGATTGCCAGACTCGTCGGGTGGAGGAAAAGAACGATGGAAAAAGTATCCCTGCTTCGGCGGCCTGGCGGTCATGGCAGTCCATTGGACTGCTTTAGATCCACGGCTTTGCGTCCCCGGTTTTCACCGGGTTTGCCTTTGTCGGTATTAATCAGGACCGTTGGTAAAGATCGATAATAAAAAACCAGGCTTGAAGCATTCCAGGCCTGGATATTAAATTAGATATGATTGCTTCGGCGGCCTGGCGGTCATGATCATCTATTCGATGACTTTAGACCCATAGCTTTGCGTCACCGGTTTTCACCGGTTTTGCCTTTTCGTTCTGTTTTGAATATTTTATGTAATAATTGTATTTAAGTCAATAATCATTGTTGGCAATTGTGTTAGGTTTTCAACATTATGACATTCCAATCCCCTCCTCACCTCCCCCAAAAATCTGCGATTTTTGGGGGAGGTGAGGAGGGGGAAAAAAGGGAGCCTTCTGGTTTCCTCATCAATTTTATATTCTCCCACTGGCCATTAAACAAGCCTGGGGCATGAATACCGTTATTAGCGGATTCATACCCCAGGTCATCGAAGGAAAAAGGGTTCGAAAATTATCTAATTAAAAGTCTGTTCCATCCAGGTTCAATGGATCGGGCATACCCAGAGGAGAACCAGCGCGTGTTTCCAGGTCTAATTCATGAACGATGGCTGGTCGAATATAGTTCTTGCGCTCTTCCGGTTGAATTTCGTCAAGGTTGTCTTTTGTAATCATGATAGCACTCCTTATCCTTGTATACCGTTACGATTTCTTCCGGGCGCTGAAGAAAACGCCTAATAAACCGACGCCAAGCACGGAGGTAACCAAAAGAGCGGTGCTGGCTGTGAATGGGCTGGCTGTAAAGCTTTGCAGCGATACAGCGGTCGGGTCGAAGGCGAATACATAATCTTCCACTTCGCCATCGACAACCAGACCGGTAAGCTTTGGTGTATCATCCACGAACACCACTTCAGGACTATTACCGGTTGGTGAAGCATCACCACAAACGCCATCGCCATTTTCAGGTACCAGGCGGAAACGAGAATACATATTATAAGTACCCGAATCGGGGGGTAAATTGAAGGTGAAATTATATGATTGCCCGGCAGTGACCAGTTGGTTGACGATAATTTGCTCACTCCAGTCAATACCACCGGTATTGCCGCTGTCATCGAAATCGCCATCGGCTCCAAGTGCACCTGTGTATAATCCCGTAATAGGATCTTTTCCAGTGGTATTCCAAATATCCATCCAAGCGCTCAAGCAGCCTGTCCCTGTCCCGCCAACGGTGACATCCACTGCGCCTTCCCCGCTGATCCACTTCTCAGGGCTGGAAGCGCGCACGCCGCCGTCTTCATCATCGTTGTTATCGTCATCGCCGGTGGCTAATTGCGTGGGTTGTCCATCACTTTCGGTATCAACGCTTTCACCCAGGAAAAGGTCGCCGGAAATATGGCGGGCGCCGTCATTGGCAAATGTCGTCATGTTGTAGTCATAAGGGTCGTCGCCTTCGGGCAGGTCGCCGTAATCCAAATCTTGCATGGTATTGGTGAAGGTGCAGGTCACATAGCGGGCATCTGTCCCTCTAAACTTTGCATATCCGCTTTTTCCGCCATCGGTAATCGAAGTCGTGACTGTAAGATCAGTTTTCACATAGCCGTTGGGGTCCTTCACAACGCACGCGATCTCAGTTAAAGTCCAGGGATCTGAAGATGGAATTGTTTCTACTACCTTGTAATAATAACTGGTACTTAGACCCTCATTTGTTTTCGTTGTGTTGTCATAACCATCGAGAACAAATGATTCTAATACAGACCATGAACTTGCATCATATCTTTTCTTATAAAGCGTGAAGCTAAAATCTTCATCTGCATCCGGGATTGAATCTTTGATCACGGTGATTTTGGGTGGATGGCAATCGGTGTCATCTGCACCAGTGGGTTCTCCTTCGGCCATTGCCACGCCAAAAGCGCACAAAGCGAGCATAAGAGCCAGCAGGAACGAAATTTTAAAGAGTTTTGATTTATGCATGGTATCCTCCGATGTATTCGATGTTCGATATTGCTGATAATATTGCAAATTAAATAAAAAAGCTGCCGTGAGTTTTCTTCGGCAGCCAGACTATCTGATAACAGATCCTCAGCTTTGCGTCCCCACTTCACAATGGGTTTGCCTTTTCGGATTTCTTTAACATCCTTTTAATATTATACCATGCATAATATACTTACAAAGATGCAAGTTGGCAATCACCCAAAAGTCCTATTTTATGTTAAACGAACCAAGCCCTGAGTTGTTACAGGGCTTGGGTAATTATTTTATTTGCAGGGCGAAGACCATATCGCCCTGCATTTTTTCATTACGGAACGGGGAAGTTTTCATCCAATGGATCGGGAATTCCCAAAGGTGAGCCGGCGCGTGTCTCCAGTTCCAATTCGTGGATGATGGCCGGGGTAAGGTAAGGTTTGCGGGCTTCCACTGTTTGAGATAGATCTTTAGTTTCAGTCATGGCATCCCTCCCTTATAATGTTTCTCGTTTGCGGGTGATTACTGCCCCCAACAATAATGCGCCAAACACAAATACCGAGCCCAGCAGGGTAAAGTTCGTTTTCGCCCGTGCTTTCATATCCGCTAAAGTCACGGATGTGTTTTCAGGATCGGGTTTGTTGGTAAAGGTACAGGTAACATGCTGGTTAGCTTCCAAAGAAATCGCCACATTTCCGGTGGTATAAGGAGAGACATTGGTGATCGAAACGGTGGGTGTTATGGCTGCGCCGGTGGCAATATCGGTTGCGGTGCAATCAATACCCATTAATGGAGGCAATTGAGGCGCTAAAATCCAACGTGTTCCGGCGGGAACAGTCTCGGTCACGGTATAGATGCCTTGCACTAAATTGGAGAATGTGATCTGTTCTTGTAAGGTGTTATCTGCCACACCGCCGTCACCGCCAATGGCATAGCTGCAGCCATGGGTTACCGGGTCACAATCGTCATCCAAGAAAAATCCCTGACCGATATCACTTCCGGTCGACTCTGTAGTGAAGTCAAAATCACGGCTATGCCAACCATCCTCCAGATCCTCATCAACAACATCTTTGATGATGGTGATCGTGCTATCTTGAACAGCAACTTCTGCATCATCTTCATCGGTAACTGTCTTGGTGGGATCATCCACTGCCTGCCCGGTTACTACTGCGACATTGGTAAAGCCTTCCGTCACACCAGTCACTGTGCAGGAATATGTGACAGTCTCACCAACTGCCAGCGTATCCCCTTCCCATGTACCGGTGCGGACGCAGTCAGCCGCTAAAGCATCGGCTACTTCTACCGCTTCCAGATCCACATTACCGATATTGCTGACGGCAATATCAAAGGTCACATCGCCGCCGGCAGAAGTGATGTATTGCATATCGGGGGTCTTTTCGATTTGAATGGCAGGCTCTTCCACTAACATGCGGGCGAACAGGCAGGCGTAATTTTCCTGACCTTCTTCGGTGATAAATTGATTGATCGTCTCACCAGCCACATATTCACAGGTATCAGCGGTGCCGGGGGCAAAACCCACAATCTGCAGCTTGTAATACTTGCCTTCAATTGGACCAAAAGTCTGGTCGGCAATAGGATCCGATAGATCTACTTTATCGGGGCAAATCGTGCTGCCTGGGTAAACGCAAGGCTCTTCGTTGGTGGTTTCATCTAATTGCACGGTGAAATCCAACGATGTATTGATATCCGGGTCTTCAAAATCCAAAGCAATGGTCAAATCTGCCTGGGTCAAATTGTTGTTATTCCAAACAACAATTGGTTGGTTATAGTGTGCAAATTGTCCCAGCAAAAAAACATCGCCCGGTGTTACTGTTATCCCTTCAGTTCCATCATAACCGAACCCACTCTGATTATCAGTACTCCCGGGACACCCCCAGGCAAAATCGTCATCACCATAGTGGACAAAATTTTCATCGGTTGTAGCGGGTGTGTTGGTATATACCAGACAGGTTGGGGTACCCCCTGAACCCGAGGCGTTTGACCATGTCCCATCTGCGCCAGCCAGCGTTAAAGCCAACGCAACGCTGGTGATCAATAATGCTAATAATAGCGCCAGCGGAAATCCTTTCCCTAGTTTAAATAGAAATCCGGGAAGATTGGTTTTTCCCATCGTTACCTCCTCCAAAAAAAGTTTTGTAAACCAATGTCGCGACAAAGATGGAATAATAGAAAACAAAAAAGCTGCCAAAGATTACACCTTCGGCAGCTAGACAATCTGCGAGTTTGACAGATTCTTGGCTTTGCGCCCCCGCCTCACGACGGGTTTGCCTTTTTCGAGCGTTCTTAATGATTACTTAACATTATAGCGGAAATTTCTAATTTGTCACCCCCCCAAAAGTCCTATTTACGCAAAAAAAGAAAACCTTAACAATTAACGATTCGTTTTTTCTCGTTGATCACTTTTCCCCAAATAACCAGGTCATGCCCAGCCATTTCACTTCTCATTTCCCTCAATCGGCATAAAGGAAATTCTGTCATCGAAAATGAATTCCCCAACTCTACCGCGGGTAAACCGCCCACAAAGCAAGGCGCAATCGTGATTACCGCCCGATCGACAAGTCCGGCAGCGAGAAATGCCCCGATCACCCTGGCGCCGCCTTCCACCATGAGGCGGTTAATCCCCTCCTTAGCCAGCCTCTCTAATAACAAGTGTATCGAGACATTCCCCTCTTCATTCTGCGGAAAACGCAATACCCGCACGCCCATTTTCTCCAACTGTTTTTGTCTACCAACATCGGCACTATCGATCGCCGCCACCCAGGGAATATTCTCTCTTCGCTGGAGTAATCTGGCGCCCAATGGGATACGCAAGGCGCTGTCCAGGATCACCGGGCGAGGGTTCTTGCCTTCAACCAATCGCACGGTTAATTGAGGGTCATCCGCCAAAATGGTGCCAATTCCGACTAAAATAGCGTCGTGCAAAGCCCGCAATTGGTGCGTTATGCGAGTCGATTCAGGGCCACTCAAAGCCAATGGTTTGCCCCGTTTCGCGGTGATGCTGCCATCCAGACTTTGGGCATAGCTTAAGGTCACCAAGGGCAATCCGCTTTGCCGGCGGTGCGATTCTGCATTTTCTAAGAGCTGTTCAAGCGGTATCATAGCTAAATAACACCCAGCAAAAAATTCATTCCACCCAATCCAAAATCGCAGTTACCGCCCGATGATCAGAAACTCGATCAAAAGGTGCAATCTGCGCCGATGATGCCTGCCAGTGGCTCGAATGGAATATAAAATCGATGCGCACCATCCACTGCGGCGAGGGGATGCCAAATATAACCGGACGAGAACTGCCGGGTACCAGGCTGCCCGGAAAAGTATGCCCAAACCCAAAGCCCGCTTCTTTCCATGAATCAATAAAGCCGGAAGCGGTAATTATCCGATAAGCGTCGCTTAGAGAAGTGGTATTGGTATCGCCCGCTACAATGACACCGTATTCCCCATCCATAAAATCCATGAAATCCATAAAGTCAGAGATAGCTTGCGCCTGCAATTCACGATAATAGCTGGTTTCTCTAACATCCTGTGGAATAATGCTGTTGGTGGGCCACATGTGGATATTGATCAAATAAACCGGCTTGCCCTGCCATTCCAGCGTGACGATCTGAGGATCGCCAACCCAATGATTTCCTTGTAAAGTCGCATCGGCTGTATATATGGGATATTTACTGATGACACCCATCCCGGTGACATTTTCACCGGGTGATAATACAAAATACGGGTATTCGTCCGTCAGTTCTGCGTGAATATGCTCAGCCATAGCATCATTCAATTCCTGGAGAAATACGACATCCGGGTTTTCATTCTGAATCACCTGCATTTGGTTATCAGTATATGTATGCCACCCGAGCAGGTTGTATGTCATCACCGAGAGCTGATTAATATTGGTGTTTTGGGCAGACGCCGTGCTTTTTTTCGGAATAAACAAGCCGCCCCATAACCAAATAAAAATCCCACAAACACACACCAAGCCCGCCCAAAAGGTTTTGCGCCGGATAAAAAAGGCAAGAATAATAAAAAAGGGCAGAGGGAAAAACAGGAATACCGCCAATGAATTCGCAAGCGCCAACAATCCACAGCTATCGCCAAAGGCAAGATAAGCGGTAAACCAACCGTAAACAAGCCCGAAATATATCCATGCCAGGATAATCAACCATGAAGGCAGTTGGTTTTTCATCAAAATTTAATTATATCAGTAGAAAAATAGATGAAAAAATTGACCATTTAGATGATCTTTTCGATGCCGATCAAGATCGTTTTACCATTGATCTCGAAATGAGACAAAGGGATATTCTCCCCAACGTTTTCGCTTATTTCACTCACCAATGCTTGCTCCACAATAGTTTGACGGAATCTAAAAATAATTTCTGCACACATGGGACCGGTTTTGATCAACAAGCGGATTGGATCACTCCTCTTTAATCCCGCCTGCCTGCGCAATGTATTGACCCGGCGAATGACCTGTTGTACCACCCCTTCATCGATTAATTCGGACGTTAATTGTGTGACCAACACCGCTTTGTTAGCTCCTTGGGAGACCATTACATATTGCGATTGCGGGGAGGCTGCCTCATCATGATTTGATAAATTCAGGAATTTCACATCCTTGATGTTAAGTCCAGTTTGCAATAACTCCCGATAAGCCATCAATGAGCATTGTTGCAGGTTTAAGCGCGTGATGAAAGTTATTTCTGATAGGGGTTGGTAAATGGGAATATTTGCCATTTTACGAGCCGCCCGCCCCAATGAAGCCAGTTCCATTACCTCATCCATATCGGACATGAGCGTTTCATCAAGGGCGGACAAATCGGCAATAGGCCATTCAGCCAGATGCACCGAGACGAAATCTTGCATAGGCGTATTTTCCAATAAATTTTGATACATCTCTTCCGCCAGGAAGGGTGTCACGGGTGCGCACAACTGGCATAGGGCGACCATCGTCTCGTACAACAAAGCATATGTTGCGGTTTTTTCGGTCTCCCTATTATGACTGCTCAACCGAATTCGGGTTTGTGGAATATACCACCGGGAAAATTTGTGGATGAATGTTTGCAAATGAGTAACCACCGTATGGGGATCATATACTTCGAAGGTAGTCGTCACATTCAGGATCAAGGAATGCAGCTCAGATCGCAGCCATTTATCCACCACAGTATATTCAGGAACTTTGGGGATGTCCAAAGGCGACCATTGATCGTGATTGGCTTGATTGATAAAAAATGTGTACGCGTACCACAAAAGGCAAATCGATTTACGCACGGCTTTGATCGCATCTTCTTCGAGCGCTATCCTTTTATCCTCGCCATGATTTTCTGGCAACCAGCGTTCGTAGAGATACCATCGAAAAACATCCGCCCCAAATTCACTCATAACACTGGAAAGCTCTGCATCCATTCTTAAGGAAGATGTTCCGCTTTTTAATTGTCCAGTTGAGAAAGAACTCAGACTAAGCGCATTTTTATAACCGGCTTTTTCGAACAATATTGCATGGATAGCCTGTAAATCCTTCAGCCAATCGTCATTTTGTTGAAGTGACGTACACACCAAATCTGCCGGGACTTGCTGTTCGAACAGGGTTTGATTTTCAAAAGGATAATGCCAGGAGGCAAACGACATACAGGCGCTCTCGAACCAGGGATGAATCAGATCAGAAATGCGCACCAATTGCCCCCGGCATTCCGGACAAATCAAATATACTTCATCAATGTGCGGACGGTGCAAGTCGAGATCGGTTTGTGTGAAACCTGCCAGCTTTGAGAATTCATCCAGCGATCCAACACAAACCTGATGATGGCAAGTCTGGCACTCCCAAATTGGTATAGGAGTTCCCCAGTAGCGGTTGTAACCAAGCGCTTTATCCGCATCATTGGATCTTTCGGGGCGGTTGAGCGTTTTCCCTTTGCCTTGTAAAGAATATTCCTTAGTGTGTTGGTTCAATGTCTGAAGTTGAGCCTCATATTGGCTGAAGCGAACGAACCAGGCGTTCGTAACATAATCCAACACAGGCGAATCGCAATACATACAATGGGGCGGCATATGCAAATCGCTTTCCACATCGAACAATAATCCACGCGCGTCAAGATCCTGAATGATGAACGGAATGGCGTCTCTCACAAACTTGCCGCTCCACGGGCGCACTTCGGGCACGAATGTACCGGCATCGGTGATGGGATTCAGCAAGGGCAGATCATGAAGCTGCGCAATCTGTAAATCCTGCTCTTTGAACGAAGGCGCAATATGCGCTAATCCGGTGCCGATTTTTTCACTCACCGCATCGTCAACAATCACGCAATGAGCATTTTTCTGCGGTAATATATACGTATATAAGGGGAAATAAGGTTCTCCCTTGAGTTTTCTCCCTTTGAATTTATCCACCACTTGAAGCGGGATATTTCCAAAGATTTGATTTGCACATTCTTTGGAGACGACCAGATGTTCCGAGCCACCACCCGGCGCTTCCTGCTCGATGGTTATATATTCAGCATCCGGATTGACCGCCAACGCTGCATTCCCCACCAATGTCCACGGTTCATCCGTCATTGTCAGCAGCGATGTGCCGGGGCCATTCACTAACGGCAAACGGACGCATAAGGTGAACTTTTCGGTAGCATGACTGCCGGGCAATATCTCATCAGCCGAAAGATGCACACCACACGAAGGGCAATAGGGCATCACTTTCAATGTCTGATAAAGCAAATTTTTATCCCACAACGATTTAACCGCCCACCAAACGGATTCAATGTATTCGTTGGTAAGGGTTAAATATGCTTCCTGCGGGTCTGTCCAATATCCCAGGCGGTCATTCATGCGTTCCCAATTAGGTGCATAATAATCCAATGTATGGCGGCAGCGCTGGTTAAAATGAGCCAGGCCATATTCGTCGATCTCACTTTTTACGGAAAGGCCCGATTGTCTTCCAGCCATTAACTCGACCGGCAATCCATGCGCCTGCCACCCGCTGCGCCTTAAAATATGATAACCCCGCATGGTCTTATAGCGCAGAAAAAGATCACTGAAAGCCCGAGGGATTATCTGCGCCAATCCCGGTTTAGCACTGGTTAAGGGCGGTTTTTCGTAATAAACAAATTCCCCGCTGCCTCGCCGCCCTTCTTCACAACTTTCAGGAATACGCCATGTTTTCCAAAAGCGTACCAACACATCTTCCATCTGTGTTGTGTTTAGCCTGACAGGGACAGTTTTGAACATTGTTTAATGATAATCGAGAATCATGAAGAATATATAAGGATGAGTGAGTAGTAAGTCGTGATTGGTAAAACGAGCGTTAGCATTATACTTAGCCATATCCTTATTTTGAAAAGGAAATTTTTTGTGCCCAAACACAATGCCCAATTCTCGATACTCGTTATTTGTTTCCCTTCTCACTATTCTCGATTCACTGCTTTCTACTCACCACTCTCAAAACATTAATTCTTCTTTACACCCAACGTGACCTCTTCTCCCTCGACTTTTTGTGTCTCGAAGTAGGAATCCCCGGGTGGTTGAGATGCCAGCAATTGCGTGGATAATGTTTCTGCCATGATATATTGAGACCAATCCTGAAAGACTCTGGCTAGATTTTCACTCGCTTGATAGAAAGTTGAAATGCGGTCTTCGATGTTGAAACCAGCCTCTTTACGCATGGCCTGCACCCGGCGTACGATTTCCCGCGCCAGACCTTCGGCGTGCAATTCGGGCGTGATGGTCGTATTTAACGCCACAACAGCTTGCTTATCAGCGGCAACGGTTAATCCCGCTGCCGGTTGGGTCTGAATCAAGATTTCAGAAGGAGCAATTTCAACCGTTTGCCCGTCCAGCTCCAGCGCCACTGGCAAACCTGCTTGAACTGCTTCCGCTACTTTGGTGGGATCGATGGCAGCTAAGGCAGCCCTCACCTGAGGGAAACGTGCTCCAAAACGGGGTCCTAACAATTTATTGTCCGGCAGCACTTGATAAGAGACCAATTGCCTGGCTTCTTTCACAAACTCGAAGCCTTTTACATTAAGCTCATCGATGATGATTGCCACCATTTCATCGGCCAGGGTCGCTTTTCCGCCGGCAAATGCCAGAGCTTGAGCCAACGGCTGCCGTACTTTGATGCCAACACTATTTCGGGCACTCAAGCCCAGGCTGGCAATTTGCCGTGCCAGCGCCATCTGCTCTACTAATTTGTCATCCAGAACCGCCGCATCGACCTTTGGCCAGGCGCAATGATGCACACTTTCGTAAGCTCCCGGGAATATCGAGCGCACCAGGTTTTGATACATGGCTTCGGTAACAAAGGGGATAAAGGGCGCTAAAACTTTCGCCAGTTTCACCAGGATATGATAAAGGGTGGCATAAGCAAAACTCTTATCTGCGTCATGTTCGCTTTTCCAATAGCGGCGCCGGCTGCGGCGCACATACCAGTTACTCAGGTCATCGATAAAGACCTCCACAGCGAGCGTAGCATTAAGCGGGTCTTCATTATCCATGCTGGCAGTGACATCCTTCACGATCTGGTTCAGACGCGCCAACACCCATTGGTCAAGCAGGTTATCACTCTTCGGAGTAACGCCTTCAGGGAATTTGGGATCAAAAGCTTCATTTGATGGCGCCCAGCCATCTAAATTCGCATAAGTGACGAAGAAACTGTATACATTCCACAATGGGATCAAGAAGCCGCGCCGCACCTCATCGCCGCGGGTATACCCAAAAAGCAGGTCGTTTTCCGGTTTGTGGGCGCAATACAGCCAGCGCATCACATCCACACCCATCTTATCAGCCGCTTCATTGAATTCAATGGCATTCCCCCAGCTTTTATGCATCGGTCTGCCATCTTCCGCTAATAATGTGCCGTAGGTGAACACACTCTTGAATGGGGGACTGCTATCCACCACCGTCGCCATAGCCAGCAGGCTGTAAAACCAGTTACGAAACTGCCCCGGGAATGACTCGCTGATCCAATCTGCCGGATACCACTTTCGCCAATATTCGGGATTCTTGCGGTATTGCAGCGTACTGAAAGAGACGATTCCGGCATCCAGCCACGGGTTACCTACGTCGTTGATACGCGACATCTTCCCTTTGCATTTGGGGCATTCGAGTTTGATGGCGTCCACAAAGGGCCGGTGAGGGGTATGCCCTTCGAAAACTTCCCAGCCTGAAACAGCCCTATTTTTCAACTCGATTTCATCGCCAATCACTTCGTAATGACCGCATTTCTCACACATCCAGATGGGCAGCGCCAAACCCCAATATCGCTTCTTGCTGATCATCCAATCGTGCATATTGCGCAACCAGTCCATCTCACGGGCATAGCCAAAGTCAGGCGTCCACTTGATCTGGTCTACCACATCCATGATCTGGTAACGCAGGCTACGGTGCTTTTCTTCGGCGGTTAATTTTTCTCGCGGCTTATCATATACTTCGCCCATACTGATGAACCACTCATCCACCAGGCGAAACACCAGTTCGGTTTTACAGCGCCAGCAGGTAGGGTAGCGATGCGTATAGGGTTCCACTTGATAGAGTAAACCCTTCTCTTTCAAGTTTGCAAAAATAAGGTTCGCCACTTCGGAAACGTGTTTGCCGGTGAGCCAATCGAATCCATCTACGATATAGCCTTCATCATCCAATGGCGCTACCAAAGGCAAGTTATATTCTTTTCCCAGAACGAAGTCCTCGGCACCGCAACCAGGAGCAATATGGACAATACCGGAACCTTCTGTCTCGCCAACCTCATCCCAAATGATCACCTGGTGCGCCTGGGCAGCGCTTTGTTTCACGCCCCGGGTGAGATCACTCAAATGGGTATGCCCGCCCACTTCTTGCGCGGCAGGTAACTCATCAAACGGCCCTGAGTAAGTCCACCCTACCATGTCTGCCCCGGCTAATTCGCCCAGCACCTGGTAGTCGCCTTTGAGTATGTGTAATGTGCCTTTTGAGAGATAGAGAATTTCATCGCCCAGTTTCACTTTGCAATAAACCAGATCCGAGCCCACTGCGGCTGCCACATTGCTGGTCAGCGTCCAGGGGGTCGTTGTCCATACCAACAAAGCTTCCGGCAATCCGGTTTCATCATCCCGGCGTGGCGCCGCGTTGCCCCCCTCCACCACGGTGAGCGGGAAGCGTAATACCACACTGTCATGGGTCAACTCAGCATATCCATCGGTAACGATCTCATGCTGGCTGATGGCGGTGGCGCAGCGGGGACACCATGGCATTACGTCCACCCCCCGGAAAAGCCAGCCGTTTTCCCAGCATTTCTTAAGAAATGTCCAAATCATATAGTTGTTTTCAGTGGAAAACGTAAAATAGCTCCCGCCCAATTCGGGAAGACCAAGCCTGCCCACCATTAACTCCACCGAATCAGTTACCGGACCTTCCGGACCTTCTACGGAGATGACTTGCCCGGCATCCTCCATGAGTATATCGGCAAATTGACGCAGTTGGTCGGGGTCATTCCAATCCACCCAGTAGCCCAGGCGGATGGATTGCTCGGTTTGCACGGCGGCATATCGTAATACACGCGCTTTACATTTCCGAACAAACTGTTCCAGCCCATAATCTTCAATGTCTTTCTTGGTCTTGAACCCCATCTCTTTCTCGACCTCGACCTCTACCCATAACCCCTGGCAATCGAAGCCATTTTGATAGCGCAGTTTATGACCCAGCATGGCATGATAACGCTGGAACAGGTCTTTATACGTACGTCCCCAGCCATGGTGGACTCCCATTGGATTGTTGGCTGTGATCGGTCCATCGATAAACGACCAGGGGGGATCATTTCGGTGGACTTCCTGCATTTTTTGGAAGGCTCCGGATTCTTTCCAAAATTGCAGAATATCACGTTCCTGCGCCGGGAAATCCATCTTGGTTGGGACATCTTTGAATGGCATAATACCTCCAGTAAGAGTAATCAGATATTAGTGAGTGGCGAGTAGTGAGTGGTGATTGGTGAGAATACTCTTCTTACAGCTCACTATTCACTGATTACTACTCACTATAAAAACAAATCTCATCCCAAATCCTACAGGGACGAGAGTGTGATTTCAAACACCGTTCTCGCGGTACCACCCTGGTTCTCGTTTGTGTATTCACGAGCACCTCTAGGGAGACAAGTGACCAGTCAACCAGGTAATTAGGTATTCGGTATCAAGCATAGACCTTTATTATAAATATATATTCCTGATTACCGGATAACTGATTCCCAAATCCCTTCTGTTGGTAACTTCTTCTCCTATCCTGATAACGGTGGATAAAGCCGGCGCACTTACTTGACTTGCTTTCGGGTTGCGGCTCCGGAAGGATTTTCTGCCTGAGGCACTGTCCCGCTTTCACCATTGCCGGGATCGCTGTCAGTCTATTTCAGACATACTCGTTTCCATCATCGCCTTTTGGGTATTTGGTTGCGATTATGCCATAGATTAATCAGCGGGTCAACAGGTTTTCATTAACTGATTTTCTGAGTTAAATAACCAATCATCGAATAATCATTAAAAAAGGCGGTTAAGTAATAAAAAACTGCGCCTGAAAATTTTTCCGTGCGCAGTTTGTATAAAGTATATAAGTGAGGAGGTTACTGTTAAATATGATTATACATACTATCCTAAATAGGGCATGAGAAACGTATAATAAACTGGTGAGAATATGTATTGAATAAGCCGCGGAAAGTATTGACCTTATAAACCGCCAGAATGGATAACGCGTTCAATATCGTCCAAGCTGATCGGCCCTGTGCGCAAGATAACCGGCTCGATGCCGCTGAGATCCACCACCGTCGATGGTATTCCCCCCGGAGTTTGCCCCCCATCCAGTATCATCGCGATGCGCCCGCCCAGTTGCGCCATGACCTCTTGCGCGGTACATGCATTTACCTGCCCGGATAGATTGGCAGAAGTGACCGCCATCGGTCCCATCATTCTTAATATGTTCAGGGCAATCGGATGATCGGGCATGCGCACCCCTATCGTGGGGTATGGGGAAAGCTCTGGCGGCAGGTCAGTACATCGGTGCATCACCAATGTCAGCGGCCCAGGCCAGTATCGTTGAGCCAATTTCATCACAGTATCGCTGATTCGGGCAGCCACCCGCGTTAGTTCTGCCACATCGCTTAGTAAGATGGGTATGGCTTTCGTAGTATCCCGTAATTTTGCCGTATAAAGGTTTGCAATCCCCTGTTTGTTGAAAACGGGCGTACCCACGCCATATACTGTATCGGTAGGGAAAGCCACCAGTTCGCCTACTTCCAACAAATCTTGAGCCACAGAATATGCTAAGGGATCACTTACCGGGATAATTTGAGTCTTCATAAAATTTTATCAATAAGAAATAACAGGCGAAACAGGATATTCAGGATATTTTATCCGATATAGTCAAACAGAAAACCTTTATCCCGTTATCCTGCTTATCCTGTGTGCATTTCCGAATTCATATCCCAGATCAACTTCAAACCGTCCAAGGTCAGCCATGGAGCCAAAACGTCAATTACCGAGGTTTCCTTTGCAATAATCTCAGCCAATCCGCCGGTTGCGATCACTTTCATCCTGGCGCCCAATTCCTTGCGAAAACGATCTACCATACCTTCTACCAGACATACATAACCAAACAATAACCCGGACTGCATGGCGTGGGTGGTATTTCGCCCGATGACAGAGGGTGGCCGCTGCAGGTCGACGCGCAGCAGTTTAGAAGTGCGCAGGTAGAGCGCTTCGGCAGCGATTCCGATACCGGGTGCAATGGCACCCCCCAGGTAATCACCTTCAGCGGTGATAGCATCGAAGGTAGTGGCGGTGCCAAAATCTACCACACAAGCCGGCCCGCCGTAAAAATTCAGCACCGCCGCGGCATCCACGATACGGTCGGCTCCCACCGCCCGCGGGTCTTCATAGCGGATACGCACGCCGGTTTTCACACCCGTATCCACCACCAAAGGCTCATGGTGTAAATACTTCAGGCAGGCTTCCCGGATTTTACCGGTCAAAGGCGGCACCACTGAAGCCATACAGATACCGGTGACATCTTCCGCGGTATGACCGGCATGTTCCATCATTCCCACGATTTGAAACCCATATTGATCCGGCATGTGTTCGTAATTGGTCGCCAGCCGCCAGCGTGAACCCAGGGTGTCTCCTTCATAAAGCCCCAGGGTAATATTGGTGTTACCGATATCGATGGTCATGAGCATGGTCGTCCCTCCAGAATTCTTTAGTGAAATCAGGTATCAGTCAATAAGTATAAAAGGAAAGTGCTGTCCCAAAAGAAGACTGTCACCCTGAGTGAAGCGAAGGGTCTTTCCATATGTGAAAGTAAGATGTTTCACTTCGCTTCGTGAAACATACTTTGTGCAACATGACAAAATCAACTTTTTAGCCAGCCCCACATAACACTTAATCACTCTATCAATCAATTTCTTGATTCACGTATTGCTTATTAATTAATCACGATATTATCGATGAGTCTTGTCTTGCCAAAAAACACCGCCATGGAAAGCAAGACTTCTCCGGTGATCTCACCTTCAATTTCCTGCAGCGTAAGTACACCGGCGCAGGAGACATATTGTAGCTTCGCCAGCGGTTCAGTTTCGATGGTTTGGCGCATGATCAGGCGTAGTTTCTTGGCATGTCTCTCACCTTTGTTGCATGCCGTCTGCGCTGCCCGCAACGCCCGAAACAACACCGTGGCTGCCTGACGCTCTTGCGGGTTAAGATAAGTGTTGCGGCTGGACATTGCCAACCCGTCTGCTTCGCGCACCGTCGGACAGACGATTACCTCCAGGGGAAAATTTAAATCCAATGCCATACGACGGATAACAGCCGCTTGCTGGGCATCTTTCTGCCCAAAATAAGCATATTGGGGCTGCACAGCATTGAACAACTTGGCGACGACAGTGGTCACGCCGCGGAAATGCCCCGGCCGCCTGGCGCCTTCCAGGGGAAGAGAGATTTCTTCCACGGTAACCCAGGTCTGGTAGCCGGGGGGATACATGATTTCTGGTGTGGGCGTCCACACCACATCGACCCCCTCTTCTTCCAACAGCGCCAGATCACGGGATAAATCCCGCGGGTAAGATGTTAAGTCTTCCTCTGGGCTAAATTGGGTCGGGTTGACAAAAATAGTAGCCACCACACTGGCGCAATCGCGGCGCGCCGCAGCCACCAAAGACAGATGTCCGGCGTGCAAATAACCCATCGTCGGCACCAGGCCTACCTGCTCGGCGAGCTGTTTTCGTGCAGCCCGTAATTCTTCAAGATCGGTTACGACCTTCATGCCTTTATTCCACCTTTGCTTTGATGATTTGCCATAGAAATCGGATCAGGGGTGTTTCCACACCAACTTTCTCCCCGGCTTGTACTACGGCGCCGCATATCGCATCGATTTCGGTCGGCGCGCCGCGCTGAATATCTTGAAACATGGAAGAGTGGTTTTGGGCTGTTTTCAGAACGATATTTTCCACTGTTTCCACCAGGTTTGAAAATGGCAAGCGGATACCCTGCGCTTCCGCCACCGCCGCGGCTTCCTGCACGGCTTGCGCCATCAACGAACGGACATGCGGCCGCTCTAAAAGCGCCGAATTGGGAATCTCCAACAGTGCGGTAAGTGGATTGACCGCCGCATTGATAACCAGCTTCCCCCACAGTAATGACTCTGTGTTGGAGGATATTTCGACCTCAAAGCCCGCTTTCTGCAGCAGGCTTGAAATCAAGCCTATCCGAAGGTGATCGCCCAGGGTGATCGTTCCTTCGCCGGCCATGCGCACCACCCCCGGGGCAGATAGATAGGCGCCCAGCGTGGTCACTCCCTGCGCGACGCAGTCATCGCCTAAAACCTGCGCCAGGATTTCCCGATTGCCCAGCCCATTCTGCAAGGTCAACGCCACGCCATCGTTTGACAGACAGGCTGCCAGTTGGCGCGCGGCGCCTTCCGTCTGCCAGGATTTTACCAACACCAGCGCCGCCATCGCTCCCCGGCATTGCTGAGGATCGCAGGTGGCTGTCACCGGGTATGTTGCCTTTCTACCATCGCTGGTTTCCAGGGTAACCCCCTGGCGCTTCAATATCTCTATCCCCTCCGCCCAGCTATCCAACAGTGTGACCTGGATACCGGAAGCAGCTAATCGAGCAGCGAACAGGCAAGCCATAGCGCCACTGCCGATGACGAGGAGAGAATCTTTATAATCATTTATCATTTCATGAACTCATTGAATGATCCCGGCCTGAAGCCCTTCCCGCTGTCGGAGAGGAATGGGGCGGGATAAAATGATAATTATCCTTCCCGTTTTCCTCACCAATTATCGTTTATTTCCAGATAACATTCCCTGTTCTACATTTTTCTTTGTCAGGATCAAATGATCGCTTTCTTTTAGAAATGTCTGCCATTCCTCGTCAGGCATTTCAACGCTGTGTTCTACAGCAGGAAATGAGGCGCTTTTCACATCTTCAACATAAGCTTTAAATGCATCCTGCATGCTTTCACTCAAATGAGCGTATTGTTTAACAAATTTCGGGGTGAAACGCTCGAACAAACCTAATAAATCATACGTGACCAAAACCTGTCCATCGCAGCCTGCGCCGGCACCGATCCCAATGGTGGGAATATGCAATGATTGCGATACAAATGCAGCCAGCCGGGCGGGGATAGATTCCAACACCAGGCTGAAACATCCAGCTTCCTGGAGCAATTTTGCATCCTGCAACAACCGTTGAGCTGCTGCTGCATCACGCCCTTGGGGGCGAAAACCTCCCAGTTGATTCACACTCTGGGGGGTCAGTCCCAAATGCCCCATCACCGGGATACCGGCAGATACAATCGCCCGAATAGCATCCAGGCGTTCGCGCCCGCCTTCCAGTTTGACTGCATCCATGCCGGCTTCCTGTAAGAACCTTCCAGCATTGCGCACTGCTTCCGTCACGGATACCTGATAGGACATAAAGGGCATATCGCCCACTAGAAAAGCGTACTGCACCCCGCGCCGCACCGCCTTACAATGATGCAGCATATCTTCCATGGTAACTGCCAGGGTGTTTTCATAACCCAGCACCACCATGCCCAGCGAATCGCCGATCAGAATGGCATCCACCCCCGCCTGGTCGAGCGCCAGGGCGGTTGGATAATCGTAAGCAGTCAGCATGGCAATCGGCTCGCCTTGCTGCTTTTTATTAATTAGAGATATTGTTGTTATTTTTTTACGCCCGGTTGGGCGCGTGGGAGAAATTACAGGTTGAGTAGACATGGTGCCCTCCATAAAAGGTAGAGTCCAATAAAAAAAGTCGAAACGATCATTGTGTCTCGGTTTCACAATCCGAGCATATTGAATATATCTATAATTGGTGAAAAAAGCAAGGGGGTATCGCCGGTATTAACAACTCTCTAAGATGCCAAAAGTTGCTTAAGAAGTTGATTTAGTCATGTTGCACGCAATATGTTTTCCAAAGTAAAGCAAAACATCTCATTTGATAATAAATAAGCCCTTCGCTTCACTCAGGTTTATCGGCCTTTTTTTGGACAGCCCCCATTGATATTTGAAAAAACGACCAGTGTATTTTCAACCAACACACTGATCGTTTCGTGCTACTCACAATTCACCACGCACTATTCACTTTTTACTTCATGTTTCTTTTATCAAATTCCCAAAAACCACTTCACCAGCTTGACTTTTTGTTCGGTGAAAGGCGGCCGGGTGAATTGATTCAAATCGATAAAGCCTTGTTCGAAAACCGGCTTCGGGTGGCTGAATTCCACAAACCCCTCATATCCATGATACCTGCCCATCCCGCTGGCGCCAACACCGCCAAAGGGCAAAGCATCGCTTGAAGCATGTAAAATGGAGCCATTGACCGTCACCCCGCCGGATGTGGTGTGCGAAAGGACAACCTCTTTCTCTGCTTCATCTTGCCCAAAATAATACAGCGCCAATGGGCGACCATGACTGTTGATAAATTGGATCACCTCTTCGATATTGCGATATGTCAAAACTGGCAGCAGGGGAGCAAAAATCTCCTCCTGCATTACTAGCATGTCTTCAGTCGCATTCAGGACAATTGTCAGGGGAAAACAGGCATCTTCTTCCGGGGCAAATTCCTCATTCGCCGGGTTGACGGGGATCAATTTGGCGCCTTTTTCTTCGGCATCTTGGATATACCCTTGAATACGAGCGACCTGTTTTTGGTTGATCAGCGGGGTATATTCTTTATTTGCACGCACGGTTGGGAATATCTCCGCAGTGGCGTGATTCACGATGTCGATAAATAATTCCTCTTTCCCCTGCGGAACAAACACATAATCGGGGGAAATGCATGTTTGACCAGAATTGGGTAATTTACCGGATAACATGCGCCATACCGCTTGCTCCATATTGGCGCTTTTCCCGATGATCACGGGCGATTTTCCGCCTAATTCGAGGGTAACCGGCACCAGGTTTTTCGCCGCCGCTCCCATAACCTGCGAACCGACAGAGATCGAACCCGTGAAGATCAAATGATTGAACGGTAATTCGCTGAATATCCGGCTGATATCCGAAGTAGGCGCCACACAAACCAGTTCGGTTTCATCGAATGTTTTGGATATCATTTCACCGAATAATTCCGATGTGCGCGGTGTAAAGCGGGAGGGTTTGAGCATTGCTCGATTCCCCGCTGCCAGAATGCAGGCTACCGGGATAAACGTGAGGTTGATAGGATAATTCCAGGGACTGATCACTCCCACAACCCCTTTAGGCTGCCAATAAATCCACCCTTTTGCGCCGGAAAGCGCGTAAGCAAGAGGCAGGGGTTTGCGCTTTGGTTTCATCCACTTGCTAACGTGTTTGATGGCATGTTTACAAGCTGAAATGGCAGGGTAAATCTCCATCACCCTGGTTTGTCCGGCAGAACGATGACCGTAATCCGCCGCCAATGCCGCTACCAGTTCTGCTTGATATTTATCCAGCATATTGGCGCAACGGCTCAACCGGTCGATCCTTTCTTCCGCCGGGGAACCCTCGGCAGATAAATAGGATACGCGCTGTTTCTCTAAAATCGCATTCAATTGAGAACGTGCATCTTCGTGATTAACATTTTTTGTTTCTTCTAATGTATTCATTAATTTTTTCCCTGTTGTATTTAGAATCCGGATTTAGTATGAGATAAATTTTCCCGGCGATTTCTGAGCTAATACCGTTTTTTCATGACGATCATTATTTTAACCCAGGTTAGTAACCGCTATAAATCATATCCCTGCGCTTGCAAATAATCGCCAAATGCTTCCGCTAATTGCTGCTGCTGCATGGGGGTTAACTTTTGGCGGAAGCGCCCAACCTTGCCTTTGCTGAAATGCATGCCCTTCTGTTCTGAGCGGGCTTGCTCTGGGCGGTATTTCTCCACCACTCCTTGTACGGTCTGACTTTGCCGGTCGAATTGTAAATACGCCACCAAACGATTTACTTCCGAGTCATAATCCTTTAGGAGGTCTTCATATCGAGTATGCAAAGCCGTGGATTTGGCTAACCAGGCTTTTGAAATATCCACATACTGGCGCATAAAATTCAAAGAAGCCTCGAAATCAGTCAGGTGAGAAAAGGCATTAGGTGCACCCCGTTCGACAGCCCGTTGACCGTTTTCCCAGGCAGAGAGCAAAGCATCACGCGGATCGCGGTAAATATACGCCGCCCGCATCCACCCCCGGCGGAGCAAAGCCAATGCCAGGGGAGTGGGTGCGGCATGCGCTTTGATCACAAATGTATTGCCCAACAAAGAGGGCGCCAGCACGGCTAATAAACGACGCGGTGATAATACACCAATATTACAATTTACTTCTGTCAAAATACCCTGCAAATGAAACTGCTGGCGAATTTGGCGGGCATCTTGACCGCCCGACGAGGTCGCCAGGTCGTGGGTCAAGTTGTAATACCAGCCCGAACCCGCCCGCGGCATGCCTACCGATAGAATGATCATTGTTTATTTTTCCTTGCCATGAGCGCTTCTTTGGCTTCCAGTGAAAGAAAGCATACCTGTAACGCGTTGATTTGCGCCTGACGTATTTGCGCTGCGCTAAGACCAGCCGCCGGCGCAGCTACCTGATATTCATATACCAGATCAATACCGCTAATGCCAGGGTCGTCCGTGTTAATCGTCGCCAATATACCATGCTCTAAAAATTGCTTGATTGGATGGCTGGGATAATCGTTTACCGTACTGGTCTGCACATTGCTGGTCAGGTTACATTCAATACCGATTTCATGTTGTGCCAGGTAATCCATCAATAGTGGATCTTCCACGGCATGCACAGCATGCCCAATCCTGGCGGCTCCCAATTCTGTCAGCGCCTGCCAAACACTATACGCCCCGGCCGATTCGCCGGCGTGCACCGTGATCTTCCAACCGTTTTCCCTGGCAACCGCCAAATGCTGTGAAAAAAGATCGCCGGGGAAATTGGCTTCATCGCCTGCCAGGTCAAGGGCAATGATATGATCACGCTGGCTTAATAACGCATCCAACTCCCGGAGGGCGCTTTCCTGACCATAGGTGCGACTGAGGATGCCGATGAGTTGCGCCGCCATACCGGTTTCCCGCCTGGCGCTCTCCACCCCGTCCACCACTGCTTCGACAACACCTGCCGGGTTGAGATGATGAGACTCGGCCATGAACCAGGGGCTGAAACGTAATTCCACATAATCAACGCCTTCTGCCTGGGCGTCCACAACATTTTCATAAGCCACCCTGCGGCAAACATCGTAGTTCACCAAAATCGCCACCATCCATTGGAATTTCTCGATAAACGCCATGACACCTGGTTGGCGGTCTGTCACCTGGACAAACGGTCGCAGCGCCTCGACATCCGATGCCGGCAGCGGAAGATTGTATTGCCGCCCCACATCCAAAATGGTCTCCAAACGGATACTGCCATCCAGGTGGCGGTGTAAATCTATCAAGGGTAAGTCTGAAGATATCATAGCCTTCTTTTCAAGAGAGTGTTGGACTTATTCGGGTTTTTCCCATTATAATAGTCGATGGATAATATTTGAAATGATTATTCAAAACTGATAATCCATCTCACAGCAAAGGCAGGAGGTAAACATGCGGAAATTTTTTAGTCTTGTATCAGGGATGTTCATGGGCGCACTGGTAGGCGCCACATTGGCAATATTACTGGCGCCGGAATCCGGGGAATCGTTGCGGGCAGAATTACGAGAGCGCGCCGGCCGTTTCCGCCAGGATATCATCGATGCATCGGCTGCCCGCAGATCAGAATTAGAAGAACAACTGGCGGCCTTACGCGCCCCAAAAGCATGAGCTAATAATATCAGAGAAAATCCATTAGCGATTCGAAAAATTGAATTGATATCCGGCTTTCTGGCGGGTATAGCGCGTCGTGCCGGTAACCACCAGAATGGCCTCATCCACATCACCGCCGATACTGAGTGGGATATCCGCTTCATTTTCCTCCGAGAGAGAAATATAAGTCACCTCAGTGGCGTTGCCTTTCTCGATTAAGGCCAGGCGGAAAGTCTGCGGGAGGGCGTTTTGGATGCGTACAAATCCCGCCGCCTCCCAGCCACCCGAGTCATTCTCAAAATCAGTTGCGTAGTCGACCTGGGGAACACTTATATCATCGATGAGAAACCCCTCGCCATTGACTCCGGCGTCTGTGATATATTCAAAACGGATTTGGACGTGCTGACCGGCAAATTGTGAAAGATCAACACTCTCCTGGATCCAGCTTGCCTGATCACCTCTCCCGCTCAACCCGTTATACCCCCAGCTATAATTGGCGCCTGTGGGGTCATCAGCGGTGCCAGAGGGGGTGTGCAAAATTTCCCATCTTTCTCCGTCCAATGAGGCTTCCAGATACAGGTAATCGAAATCTTTTTCCAGATCGTACCAGGTCCAATAATTCAGCGAAATCGGGCTATCGATCTGGCTGAAATCAAAGGCGCGTGTCAGAGTCATATCCGATTCATCCCCCTTATTTGACCAAAAAGCATAAGACCCCGAATAAGGGTCGGCGGGGATGACATCTACCTGAAGAGAGCCCTCGAAATGAAGGGTGTAATCCCCCTGGCAGGTAAGCTGAATGTAATCAGCGCCATATTGGTGAACATCCCTGGTTTGGGTTTCCTGGGTACAATTTTTTATCGCTTCAGTTTCATCAGCCCTTTTGGCTTTGGGGTAATTGTGATATACAAACCGGCCATCGCCGACCTTCTCATCCAGTAAATAATTCGTGACCATCCAATCGATCACAAGATCTTCAGAGGTAATGGATGAACCGCTAAGTGGATCGGCGATTCCCAATTCCTGCAATACATGATCGATGCTGACAAATCCGTTCTCAGGGTGTGCAACCAATGCCTTACTGGCGTCTTCTCCAAAACGATCCAGGAAATAAGCCATAAAGAGAAAACTCGACCCATAATGAGGGGCTGTGGCATTCTGGTCGTTAGGCCAATCATTGAGCTGCAAATCGGTATCCCAGATATAGAGTAAATCATGACCGCCCACATCGTAGCCGTTGAGAAACGAAGCCAGATCGGAAAAACCCTCATTGATCCAGACGGTTTCATTGCGGTCGCCATACCAATGGATCATATGTTGAAATTCATGCGCCAGGGTGGCGAAAGTATATTCTTCTCCCAGGTCGACGCTGTCGGCATTGAATACAAACATTTCGTGACCGTTGGAGTATTGTTCCAGCGATGGGGTATATTCATCGGTAGTTGGGAAGTATCCCGCCACCTGACTGCCCAGACCGCGCGCATAAAGAATATAGATATGTGGGTCGTTATCTACACCCGGCGTCCATTCGCTGCCGAAGAATTCACGGTTTGTCGGGTAGATTTTTTCTTCAAAGGCAAGCGCCAGTTTTTCCAGATCACTCTCATCATAGGAAACACCATCTTCGATCCAAAAATAGGAATGATCGGTAATGTATCGAAGGACCATATCGACCTGAAAATTTTTATTGGTATCCGTATCCATTAGCCAAAATTTCTGGCTGTCCCCAATTTGGAAAGACACAGAGGGCGCCGGTACCTGAGATGGAATGTTGGTCCTTCCTTCCAGGCGGTACGCAATATCATAAGGATCGTTGGGCGGAATATCAGTATTTTCGAGGATATCAAAGGTTTCTTGCCTTACAGTCGCCATTGTAGAGGTTGTATCGCGCACAATCTCTGCTGTCGGCGCAGGTGTTTTGAATCCTGAATACGTTGTAGAAAAATCAAACGAAGATTGAGTATCGGAATACATCACCAATAAAGCTATCAAACTCGAACAAAGGCAACAAAGGATCATTAAAATCACGATGCATGCACAACATATGCCGGGGAAAATCCAATCGTTTCTCATAAGGCTCCTAACGATAAATCATATATCTGTTTTTACTTCTTTCACGCCCGGTTGAGAGTATATCCAGGCAGCCGCGGTGATCAAACCAAACACCACCCACATATTGGGCAGAGTGAAAGAATCGAATGTAAATGCTGAAACAACAAACACGATTATACCCAACATCCCTCCGGTTCCCCAAAACTTTTGTTGAGCGTCACTGGACAGCCACAGAAATAATACACATCCAAAAATAGCCATTAAAAATAAAACAAACGAAGCAAATCCAACCAGACCGGTTTCTGACAGTAAGCGCAGGTAAAAATTCTTCACTGTGATCAACCGGTTGCGCCCTTCTTCGGGTGAAATGATATTCATCAGTTCCGGTGTGCGCGCCAGCGGTTGATCGGGAACCATCTCCTCGAAGTAAAAAGCATAATTCCCCAAACCCACCCCTAAAACCGGGGCATAGGCATAAGTTCGAAGCGCGGCTTCGCTGTAGGCAATGCGCGCGCCAAAACCGATATATTCCAGATATCTGGATACGCTGGTTTGCTTATTTTGTGTCCAATACTTCCACATGCGGGCAAAAAACTCGTTTTTCGATCCTGCAAAATACATACCTCCCAATAGGATGACTACCGCCAGGGAAACTTCTGCAAAGCCAATAAGCCCAACCTTAAAACGTGAACCGGATTTTTGTTTCCTGGCAAGTACTCTGGCTTGAAATAGCATTAACGTCAACACCGTCAAGACAAGCAAGTTCGCCAGACCAGCCCTTGAATAAGTGAACACCATCAGGATCACCGACCACCCTAACAACAACCATTCCACGGTAATTTTACGCCACCGCCATGAAAATATCGAATAATTATTAAGCACTGCAGCAAAGAGCCAGGGCAGCATGAAAAAACAAATTTGTTCAGCAAACCAGTTAGGTTCATAAGTCATTCCGGAAATGCGCGTGGGGAATAATTTTCGCATGGAGAAAGCACGCTGAATGCGATTAAGCAGTGCAAAATATGCATGGTTATAATGCAGAATGAACACCATCTGCGCCGTACCCCAGGCATATGCCAGGGTGAACCCCCCATATATCCATCGTAATGCCTGGCGTAAATCATCAGGCGTACGCGGGGTAAGCGCCACTGCCAGATAAATAGCCACCCCAATCGCCAGAGTAACCAGAGCGCGCAGCACCCGGTCGATCACGGTCACTCCCAAGGAAGGTTCGACTCCGGATAACAGGGATAATAACGAGCTTGCCAACGCCACTAAAATAAATGGCGCTAACGACAGCACAGTCTTAGGAATTGATTTAAACAAGCGGGGAAGGGTGACAAAAATCAACAAGAAAACCAAGGGGTATACCGAAAGCGGCCTCACCAGGGTGCCGCCTCCGAAACCCTCGGGAAAATAGCGAAAACTGGTGACCGGTAAGAACAACAAGAAGAGCCGCCACATCACTCCCCCGCCTGAAGCTGCTATCTCTGTCCATGAACGCTTCATCGGTTTTCCTTTATGGCTGGTCGCATCAGCCATATGAAACACCACACGATCAACCCCAGGCAGCCTCCCACCAATGCGGCTATAGAATCCAGGCGCACCGCTTTAGCAACGGGCTTAACCTGCTCCACATCCTCTACAGTCAGATACATCGATAATCCATAGGCAATATGGTTTTTCTCGCCCCATTTAACGTAATACATTTCCGCTTGAGGGGCAAGGTCTGCCAAATGCTTTTCTACGATAGGCAATTCGGTATCGATATAAACCAGGGCATTATCTACCCAGGTGTGATACATCGCTATCGAGTCGCCTTCTGCTGGCATCTGGTTCATAAGCAACTGACCGGCTTCATTTGAATCAGCTACTTGAGCGACCAAAGAGAGAAGACGCCAGCGATTGGTATTATCCAACACCTGATCGGGATCAGATTGAGCTGTCGATTGCCGCCAACCGGATAATGCCGTTGCCGCCTCAGATAAAGTTGAGGCTCGCAAAGAAGCATCGACCTTAGCGCGTGCCGTAGCAAAAAATTGATCGTTATATTGCTGCGCAAGACGAGCATTCTCTAGAGCAATGGTTATTTCTTCCAGCACAGCAGCCTTCCAGGCTTGTGCCAATGCTTCTGCCCGGTCTGGCTGATGGTCTTCCGCCACCAGCCGCCAAATCCCCACACTCCGCCAGTGGACCTGCAGACGTGGCGTCAACTGTTCTGTGGTAATATCCCCCCAATAGGGATCTGCTGCCGCCAGGCGTTCGAGAGTATTTCGCAGGGTATTATCGGATAAAACGATGACATTCAACTGCTCCATATTCCAATTTTTATAATCATCCGGGTTTCGAAAAATGGCGTCGGCGTTATAGGAAACGTGAAGATTGGTTTCGGCACGGTAATAATGGGGCAGCAGACATGAAATAATAAGCCCAATCAAGCTGCCAACCAATATAAATAATAATATCAACGGCCAGCGGTGAGTCGCCAGCAGGATTTCTTCTCGGACATTCCATTGATTATGCATGACCACCTTCTCATGAATATCCATTAACGGGGTTACGGGGTTTTTGCCTTCCGGCGGTTTTTTCTTTCCGGAAAAAATTCACCAACAAAGCAATTGCCAGTTTTATCAACATGACCAGATAGTATAACCCGTTAAACAAAAAACAATAATCCTTCGCCAGATTTTTGCGATAGTAAAGGAAATAGGAGCGATGCCATTCATATGTAGAGCGGTATGGGTGTACACGTGAGCCTCCCATCCCCCCGTAATGCGTTATCTGTGCTTCTGGAAAGTAATATACCTTCCATCCTGCTTGCCGGGCGCGGAAACAATAATCGGCATCTTCCTGATAGGCAAAAAAACGCTCGTCCAGAAATCCGATTTGATCGATGACTTCCCTGCGCACCAGCATGCAAGAACCAGCCACCCCGGCGACGGCGTGGGTTTCATCTTCATCCATGTAACTCATCAAATATTCATTAAGCCGGCGGTTTTTGGGGAACAGCCTGCCCAAACCGGTGAAATAGCCGATAACAGCCAAAGGTCTGGATTCACCACGCCGGCAAGGCTTTTGCATGGTGCCGTCATTGTTCAAAACCTTTGGGCTGCAAATGCCTGCCTCAGGATGTTTTTCCATGAAATCGACCAGGCGTGATAAAGCATGAGGGTGCATCAGCGTATCCGGATTTAACTGGAGTAAATACTTGCCTTTGGTTACTTTTAATGCCTGATTCATCGGAACAGTGAAGCCCAAATTTTCAGAATTCACGATCAGGGTAACCCAGGGAAACTCCGTTGCCAACATCTCTTGCGTGCCATCTTCTGAATTATTATCCACGACGATACATTCATAATTCCCTTGCGGGGGATTTTCTGCAATAGATAGCAAACAATCGCGCAGTAAACCCATTGCCCGATAACTCACAATACAAATGGATAATTGAATGTCATTCATAAATATTCCAAAAGTTTAATGGCTTAATTTTTTGAACGGAAAAATTGGCTGCACCCACCGCCGAATTTGGATCCATATTTGTTGTAGTAACGTAGCCGCACTTCTATAACGAAAGGTGTAGATTCCCCGGCGGAGCAAAGACGGGCGATACTCCAATTCGGGGCTTACACTAAAGTTACGCCAATCGATGCCCTTGAGATTGAAAGCAATCACCGAAGCCGATTCTCTGGTGACAGGTTTTTTATAAGACTTTTGTTCAAATTTCTGATTGACCTGCTCTATTACGTCCATTAATTCCAGGCTGCGTTTGGCAGGATGATAGCGCGTCAATACATCTTCATGCGCCTGTTCGCCGATAATTTCCCGTAAACCGTCATGTTCAACCATTGCCGATAAAGCTTCAAGCCATCCGGTTTCTGTATCTGCCAGGAAGCCATTTTTTCCGGATTGTATGGCATATCGAAAAGCCTGAGTGGGGCTGGCAATGGTAGCCGTCTTTACCAGCCCCGCTTCCATATACTTGATTTCACTCTTGGATTGTGAGAAGGGATTATCCATCACCAAAGGCGCCAGGTTAATATCGAAACGCGCCAATATTTGCGGTAATTGCCGCCAGGGCATGAGGGAAATTTTCTTTACCCGCTCTGCCGAAGAACCCCAATCTTTTCCGGCATCCACCGAGCCTACCAGCCAGAGTTCCGTTTGAGGGTGCGTTTCTAATATTTTAATCAAAACCGGTTTGATCAAGGCGAAATCCCGGTCATGGGTTGGTGTGCCGCTGGCATAACCGATGACCACCGGTTTGCCATTTTCCTTTTTCTGTTGGATGGCTGTATTGGATAATTCGAGCATCTCCAGGCTGAAAGCATTGCGATGCACCCATACCGGCAGGTTTAACGCAGAGGCTTGTTCGGCTAAATAATCGGTCGAAGCCAACACACCTTGACAAAATTGTAACGCATTGCGGAATCGACGCATATCTTCCTGATAGAGTGAGGCGCGAATGTCATCCTCAAAATCGGGGCTGTTGATCCACTGATATGCCGCCGGTTCGAAAAGTAAGTCATCCACGTCCATGAGCGCCACGCCTCCCGCTTTATCGATAGATTCAAATATGCGTTCGGTCAAAGCGTCTTGCGTGATGCGGTGGAAAATCACGAGATCACGCCAATTCGTTGTCGTCTGGAGGTTCGCATCTGTGATCAACCGGATTTGGCAATCCAATGCCGCCAGTTTGAATTGTTCATACAAATGAAAACAGCGATATCGACGGGTATCGCCTTTTGCGCCGCTTATGATCAGCACTGTTTAACACCCCCCCATAATCGATGAGTTGTTATGTTTTTCATGCCCTAAATTATAAAGCACAAATTTAGTATAGATTGCATTGAATAGATAAACGTTTTTCGTTACATGCTTTTATTTGATACTTTTTCTAGTCACCCAACAATTTACTACATGTCATTGCGAGGAGCCCGCCAGGACGACGATCGCGTAGCATCCCTTAAGGGAAGCAATCTTCCACAAAAGGATTATTTTTTATTGATATCAAGATTGCTTCGCTCGTTTCTCGCTCGCAATGACAGTTTATGAAAACTGTCAGGTGATTAGTAATTACGCTTGAATTGTAACGAAAAATATGTCAATATGCAAAGGAGCGCGTTGATTACTCGTTACACAGGTGCGTGTGAAAATGAGGAAATCGTAGTTAACACGAAATAACCTGTAAACTGAAAACGATTAACTTTATATTACGCCTACCAATATCGTTTGTTTTATGTCAAAATACAAATATAGTAAGTTAAGATACCTTAACGCCCATAATTGAGTTAGGAGGATAAAATTATCCAATATTATTTGCTAAGTATACCTACATTTCGAAGAATTGATTGAAAAGGAGTTCGTGTTTTCATTTCATCCCCAATTAAATTTCCCACATAGAAAACACAGGTGTATTTGATGACACGTATTGTGATCTACTCAGCCGACCCATGGGACAGCGCTATCTCTTACTTGCGCGTCCGTGAACCCGCTCACTACCTGGGCTGGGAACTGGTTCCGGCAAAAACGGATACTGAAATCGATATTAATTCCATCGAAAACGCTGATTATGTGATTATTCAGCGCGATTTTCCCCGTTTTCCCCAATGTGAAACAATCACCCAAACAGCCAGACAAAACAACATCCCGGTTATCTACGAGATCGACGACTGCATTTTCAACACTCCGGTACATAACAAACAATTCGAAGCCTATCGTTATTATTTCAACGGTATCCTGAATACCATTACAGGCGCCGATCGTGTCATTGTCAGTTCGAATTATCTATATAAACAACTCGCCCCGTTTAACCAATACATCTATCTCTTCCCCAATTACCTTCCGGACAGGATATGGACTTTTAGACAACCTGAAATCGGCAATTCATCCATTATCACCATCGGGTATATGGGAAGTAACACCCACACACAAGATTTAGAATGGCTCGCCCCCGTTTTGGTGCAGATTCTGGAACAAAACAAAAATGTTCAGCTAAAAATTTGGGGCTGTTTGCCCCCGGATTCGTTGATCCAACGACCCGAAGTTCACTACCAGGATATCGATATTCAAGATTACACCCGATTTGCGGATTATTTCCAGACTCAAACATGCGATCTGTTTATCGCCCCGCTGCCGGATTCCCCTTTCAATCAAGGAAAGAGCGGTATCAAATTTTTGGAGTACAGCGCTGGGGGAATTCCGGGTGTATACATGAAAACCGCCCCCTATCTCGAATATATAGTCGATGGTGAAAATGGATTCCTGGCATCAAATGCACAGGAATGGCAGGATAAACTCATGCGGCTCATTTCCGAGGCGGATATGCGCTATCGCATGGGGCAAAATGCACAAAAAATGGCATTACAACATCGCCTATCCGACCATTTTCATGAATGGGAAGATGCAATTCTCGGAAATCCGGCGCCGCCGAAAGAAAAAACCTTAAGCGATTCGTTCCATGACCCCATGATCCTGATTCGGAATGTTAATACCAACACTCAAAAAGCCATTTGGGATATCCAACGCGAACTATCTCAAGCGCGCCGGGATATTGCCGCCCTCAAGCAAAAAGTCACCGATCTTGAAAACGAAAAAAGCGGGTTAAACGAACACCTGCAAAACATTCTCAACAGCCGCACATGGAAAATTGCCAAGTTCATCCAATCCATTGCCGGGGTTTTTAAATCCAAAAAGGGATCAACCGATCAATGAGTATTAAATATTCCCTGGTGGATAATGTTCGCCTGACATATGTGGCTGAGAAACTATGCTTCATCAATGAGACAGGCGGGAAGGTCTTTACCGATCGTGCCCTGGCTGATATTTGGGAATTTGCCCAGGGGAAACCCTTGCCAGATATCATCGATCATTTTGGGGACAGTTTACACAAAAACCACATTCGCGCCGCGCTTTCCTGCCTTGTGGCTGCCCATTTTTTGAGTCGTTTTCCGGATAAAGAATACCCTTCAAAAACCATCCATGATCAATTGCCCGCCGGTCAGAACGGACTAGTGTCAGTCATTATTGTCGCTTACCAGGGCGTGCAATGGCTGGCAGAGCTTCTTCCCTCAATATATGCCCAGACCTACTCGCCGGTCGAGATTATCATTATCGATAATGCCTCCCCCTCCAGGGAGATGGCAGAGTGGATACAAGATAAATACCCAGATATTCAATTTATTCGCCAGGAGCAAGCGTTATCTTTTGCCGCTGCCAATAACCTGGGCGTAAAAAATTCCAGGGGCGAATATCTGATGTTGTTGAATCAGGATACAAAGCTCGACAAAGATGCCTTTTCACAATTAGTCATCGAGGCGAAAAAGTATCCATGTTGTGCGGCGGTGGCAGCCAAATTACGCCTGTTATGGGCACCGCAATTCATCAACGGGATTGGCAATATCGTACATGACCACTCATGGGGTGCAGATATCGGTTTCGGCAATTTAGATTTAGGGCAATTCGATACCCTGGCAAATCTCCCCTCAGCGTGCTTTGCCGGCGCCCTCATCCGCAAATCAGCCTGGGACGAGATTGGCGAAATCGACGAAGGCTTTCCCATGTATTACGAGGATAGTGAATGGTGCTATCGGGCGCGTTTGTTAGGATACCGCATCGTACCTGCACCCAATGCGGTCATCTATCATGCCTTTGGTGGAAAAATCCCTTCTGGCGACAGGGCAGAATTGTCACCTAAAAAATTTGAAAATGTCTGTTATGGAAGATTGCGTTTTGCTTATAAGCTGCTTGATGAAGAAACACGCGATGAGGTTCTGTCGAATTATGATGATGAAGATATCCACAATTTCATCGCCAATCTTGTGCGCGGAAGGATCAAGCATGCACTGGCAATCCTCCGCGCCCGTCGCCGCTTTGGTCAAAGTAAAGACGACATCGCACAAATACACTCACAATTAACCGCCCGGCAGGCAATTCATCCCTCCGCATTGATGGAAACAATTTTCGAAGAACCGCCTGTTTTCGAGTACAACGGCGTGCCAACACTCACCATGTCATCAATAAAAAATTATTATTTACCCTTGATACTTAACGGGAGAACCAATATCACCATGCCCGAATTCAGCAGTGAAAATAACCGCCGCGATATATTGATCGTCAGCCACGATATTATCGCCTCAAAAATGGCGGGAACCGGTGTTCGGTATCTTGAAATTGCCCGGGCGCTAAGCGAATGGGCTGAAGTCACTCTGGCGGTACCCCAACCATCGAACCTGGAAGAACCCTCCATCAAAATTGTAGCCTATGATGAGAGCATTCCCGAATCGCTGCAGGTATTGGTAGAGAATCACGAACAATCACTCATCTCTGGTTATATGGCTTTGAAATTCCCCTTTTTGGAAAAGATCAAAACGAAATTGATCGTCGATTTATACGATCCATTTTTCCTTGAAAATTTTTACTACTACACCGATCTTCCCATGGAAGAACAAGAAAAACATAACCAGGTTGCCATTCAAGTGGTCAACAAATTAGCCAAAATGGGTGATTATTTCATCTGTGGTAATGAAAGGCAGCGCGACTTATGGCTGGGCGTTTTGTCAGCCAATGGGAGAGTCAACCCCAGGAATTTATCTGATGATGACACCTTGCGCCAATTGATCGATATCGTTGGCATCGGCTTTCCTGATCGTGCGCCTTCTTCCCCCAGGAGACTGCTCAGAGGCATCCATCCGGATTTCTGCGCTGATGAAAAAATTGTCTTGTGGGGTGGCGGTATCTGGAACTGGTTGGATCCCATTACCCTGGTAAAAGCCTGGCCAAGCGTCATTACGGAGCATCCTAATGCCAGGTTGGTGTTCCTGGGAACACGCCACCCTAATCCAAAAGTTCCCCAGCATGAAATTGTACAAAGGTTAATTCAAGAAGCCGAATTGACCGGTGAAAAAGAGAAATCTATCTTTTTTATCGAATGGCTGTCCTATGAAGAAAGAGAAGCACTGCTGCTTGAATCTGATATCGGCGTCACCCTGCACGCCATCCATGCCGAGACGCGCTATTCTATACGAACCCGGGTGATGGATTATTTCTGGGCAGGGCTGCCGGTCATCATCACCGAAGGCGATATCACCAGCGAATGGGTGAAAACGAATCAACTGGGTGTGGTGGTGCCGCCCAACGACGCACAGGCTACCGCCGATGCCATCATCCACCTGCTAGACAAAGGAAAAGACTGCTATAAACCCTCCTTTAAATCCCTCCAGGAGCAGCTCACCTGGAAAAACGTGGTTGAGCCGCTGAGAAACTATATCTTTCATGGAAAAAACGCCCCCGACCGTCAGGCTTTTTATCGCTCCATGCGCGAAGACCCTTCTCCTACAGCGGATGAGTTGTTGATCAGGAATCCGTTCAAAAAAGCCATGTATTTATGGGCGACTAAAGGATTTCGCTCGATGGTGAAACAGACCATTATCCACATCAAATTTCTGTTATCTAAAAAATAATTCCAATTGATGAAAATATTACACGTTGTTCAGGGATATACACCGGCTATCGGGGGCACAGAGTATCTTATCCAAAAAATTTCGGAAACCCTTACTCAGGAATTTGGAGATGAGGTTACCGTCTTTACAACCAATTGTTTCAATGGCGAAGGCTTTTGGAATCCCCGCATGCCCACCATGGCAACCGGTGTCTCTGAAATTAATGGCGTGAAAATCCATCGTTTCCCGGTGAGAAGCCGGCTAAGCCAAAATCTCCGTCCCATCCAAAAAATATTCTTCCAGCTCAATCTTCCCTATAACGATTGGCTGCGAACATATTTTGGCGGCCCGATCATTCCCCATTTAGCCCAATCCATTGCCGAATTCCCTGCGGATGTGGTTGCCGCGTCATCTTTTCCTTTACTGCACATGTTCGACACGTTAAAAGGCGCTCGCAAAGGAAATAAAGCGGTTGTATTTCATGGCGGACTCCATCCCCAAGATATTTGGGGTTTCGACCGGAAGAATATATATAAAGCCATCGAGCTGGTAGATATCTATTTGGCGAATACCGATTTTGAGAAAAAATACCTGAAGAATAAGGGGATCGATATCAGCAAAATCAAAACGGTTGGATGCGGTGTGAACCCGGATGATTTCTCCGGCATAACTCGAGATCAAGCCAGAAGCCTCTTGAATTTACCATTGGATGCTCAAATCGTCGGCTATATCGGTCAAATCGGCTTGCATAAAGGCATCGATACGCTAATAAAAGCCATGCTGACCGTATGGCAATCCCATCCACATACAATTTTACTGGTGGCAGGTGGAAAAGCCCTATATGCAAAACAGTTGGATGCTTTGTTATCCAGTTTACCCGAGCAATATAAAGAGAATTTAGCGCTCTATTTTAATTTTAAGGAGGAAGAAAAAAAATATTTATTCAATGCGATCGATATTTTCGCTTATCCATCCGGTTACGAATCGTTTGGAATCTCCTATCTCGAAGCCTGGTCTGCCAAAAAACCTGTCATTGGAACCTGGAGGGGTGCCATACCCTATGTCATTGATGCCGGTCAAGATGGATTGTTGGTACCCTTTCAAAACTGTCATTGTTTAGCAATGGCAATTGTAGTATTATTGGATTACGCAATTTACTCTTCATCGCTGGGTATTAACGGTTTCAATAAGGTACTTACTAAGTTTACTTGGAAAGATGTGGCTACGAGGTTTCGAGATGGATATAAAAAAGCAATTGAGAAAACGAAAAGGGTTAATTGTCAAAATATGCATTAGGGCAGTTTTGGTTGCATTTATAACCTTGGGGGGTTTTCTTAATTTAATGCCTGTCGATTATTACGCGCAGGCGGATTCTGCCGTGCAAAAAGAAGGCAATGATTTTGCGACCCAGGTATTGGGTGATGCATGGGATATGAACGAGTTTTCTGATATCGGAACATATCTCAATAATTCCAACCAGGCGCAATATCTCACCAATGTCTCAGTAGCAAACGGTGTATTTTCAGCAACCAGTGTTGGCAGCGACCCACAATTTACCGCCCTTTTCCCCGGTTATCTTGGGGCAATGTCCGTCGGAAAAGTGGGGGCGAATTACCCCATCAACTCATCAAAATATCAATGCCTTCACGTGGCAATGAATACAGTATCGACAAAGCCCGATTTTTGGGAAGTGTATTATTTTGCAGATAATTATTTGAACGGCGGTACCTGGGGAACCACCCCCATCTTTATCGACAAAGAATATGGTTGGAATGTTTATTCCGTAAATCTCGCCAGCCCCAATAATACTTACGGCGGCAACACGCGTTGGGCTGACTTTCCCTATTGGCAAGGATTGCGCATCGATCCATCTGTACGTTCGGCTTCTTTCAGTGTGGACTGGATCCGCCTGACAGACTGCAACCCAGTCGATTTCCGGCTTTCCAATCTTCCCACCAGCACCTCATTAACCCTGTATGTGGCGCACGATGGTCGCGAAATTCGGGTCAGCTCTCCCGTGCAAACCACTACCGGAAGCTACACCTTCGATTTGCAAGGCATTGAACCAGGGTCATACACCTACCTTGTGCGCAATGACAACGGGAGCACGGTCGCTTCCGGTAACCTGGAAATTAACCAAAGCCCCGTTGCAGAATTTGTTAACCCTTCTGGCTGGACAGGTCAGGATTATTCTGAAACCCTCAGCGCACCCTGGGACATGGAATCGCCTAATTCAGTCAGCGATGTCAAATGTTCCAACAGCCAATTTGGTAACGGTTTATTAAATCTTACAACAAAATCAGTTGAATCTTTACCTTCAAGCTGCATTTCTGGCGGTTATGCCGACCCCCAAATTTATTTGACCTCACTTTCGCAAGTCAATTCAGCTCAGTATCGTTATTTGAATTTCAAAATGAAGGCAGACGGCAATTGGGAAGACATTCCCAACGGCATGATCGTGCGCTTTATCTGGACGGTACCAGGTTCTCGCCCCGGATATGAGTGCCACATGGTGAGTGAGGATATCCCCTTTGGCGTGGGTGAAAATACTTATACGATCGATTTATACGACGCTTACAATGGGCAAATTGTTGAAAAAGCCGGCGATTGCACTTCCGCTACCACCAGTTGGCTCAATTCCGGCACGGTGATCGGTTTTCGTTTCGATCCCAATGAAAACCAACTGGGTAGAACATTGAACCAGCAGATCGACTGGATCCGCTTATCCAAACAACCCAATGTACAAATTGGTAATAAATTCTCCATCAGCTTGAACCTGAATAAGTCTCTGGATGCGTTACAATCCTGGCGCTTTTTCTACACCACCACACCCTCGCAGCCAATGCAACATTCTGCCGCAGTGTCCCTGTCGTCTTCTTCAGGCGAAACAATAATCGATCTGCCCCCTGCGAATTTCACGGCATTCCTGCCAGTCATATCCTCCTCACCAGCTTTTAATTATGATGAAAGCACTGGAGACCTGACCTTTATCTGGAATACGAATGGCGTATCCGCTGGTGAATATTTCCTGTGCGGCGAATTTAATGACGGCTTGAACAGCAATATTTACTGCAGCAGCGTGCCCGTGATCCTTTATTAAAATACCGCGATAACCTCCCACATCCGATTAACGAAGAAACCCACACCGTCGGCTGGATAATACCAGTCGACGGTGTGGGTTAATTTTTCTGATATGAAAAATAGATTTTTTAGGGAAGGTAGGAAATTTATCTTATGTTACATAAAATACGGGCGCTTTTTGCCAGACGTCACGACGGATAAAAATCTATCAACGTTTTTATTTGAAAACCCATCTGACAATTCATGAATTAGTCCGCATGGATACGATACGAATTAAACGTTCCTCCACAGCTTCCTCATTCTTCCGCCGGAAAGTAGGGTAACATACTGCGTAAGAAAGATTTGGATTATAAAAAGGATCACCTTGTGATATTACGCCTCGCAGCCGATGATATCCGGTTGCGATATCCTGAGGTGGAATATAATCCGCACGTGTCTGCCCTTCATGATGGATCAGGCGCGCAAATGGATTGAAAACCACCCGATACCCTCGCCGGATAGTTTGCCGACAAATTTCGATATCACTGAATGCCAATTGGTAGCTGGCATCAAAACCACCAATGTCATCATATACGCTTCGCCGCATTGCCATGCAAGCACCGGTAACGGCAGAATAATTCCGATACCATTCAACCGAGCCGAACATCCCTTGCGATCCTTCCGGGTAATGCGCAAAAATATGATTGGCATGCCCTTCCATGCCAAGCACCAATCCGGCGTGTTGAATCGTCCCGTTGGGATACAAGAGTTTTGCCCCTACAATACCCACACCCGGGAGTAGCGCCCACCGCACCAGCTCGGTCAACCAGTCCGCATTAATGACCTGAACATCATTATTCAGGAAGACGTAAACCTCCCCGTTCGCCTGACTGGCGCCTAAATTTATAGCCTCGGAAAAATTAAACAAACCCGCAAAAGGCAGGATGTGAACATCGCTTTCATGTTTCAATTGCTCATAATATTGGAGCGTGGCGGCGTCACGGCTATCGTTATCCACAAGCACCAACTCATAATGTGTATACGAGGTCAGCTCTCGAATAGATGACAGGGCACGCTGTAAATCTCGAAGGTGGTCTTTAGTTGGGATGATAATAGACACCAATGGCTGCGGGGATTGCCATATCAAGTGAGGGTTTCCCTGGGGTGTGGTTTGAATTTTTAATTCGGGAATACCCATGCGCCGGAAATAATCTTTGATATAAGCATAATGAAAATTCACTTTATTGTGGTTTTCACGAATTTCCGGATGATCTAAAAAATGAACCATAATTTCAGGCAGGTGGATGATATGGCGAGTTTCTTCCGCACAGCGCATGATTAATGCTTTAAAAGCGGCATTCGATTCACTTATGGCGCATATATTTTGAAAGTGTGTCTTTCGAACAAGCGCGCCTGCCAGGTAATTGACCGAACACAACAACTCCGGCGACCAATCCGGTTTGAACCATGGACTATATCTTGTGTGATCAGCCTGAGTGATACGATCTTCATCGCAATAAATCAGATCGACGTCTGGCGCACGATTAAGCTGCTCAACTATGCGGAATAGCATGGTCGGCGCGACTATATCTCCCGCCTGTAGCACGCAAAAGAATTCACCTCTGATGCATTTGCTCTCGTGAAAAATAGCATGAAAGGAATCAACGGTTATTCCATTAACAAAAAAATCCTCTTTGGATGTATTCTCCAAGAGGCATAAACGGGCATCATTGTGAACAGCCTGCTGAAGACGTTCATCAATGACGTAGTTTGGGACAAAACAGCATATTTCCCAGTTGTCGTAGGTTTGAGCAAAAAAAGAATTTAATGTATGGCTGATTTCCTCAAAATCATGACCGTTATTTAATACCAATAAGCAGCTCACCAACGGGCGATATGAAAAATCGAGTGCGCAACGCGCTTGCTCTTCTAATTCTTGGGGTTGGGGTTCGTTATCCCTGATCCAATCAATATAACCATATAATCCAAATCTGTCCTGGAATGCCATCCAGCGTTTGAAGAGAAAAGTTTTGCCTCTCCAAAACATCCCTCTTATCCTTGAAAAAAAACCGGGACTTACGGATTGTGATGCCATTCTCCCTGAAGTGTGATCAAACCATAGCGTTCATTGATACCCCGATCCAGATTATCGATTTGGATAGGGTACAGACGGTCATGGTAATCGAAAATTTCTGAATCATCCGAGTTGGTTGCCGCCACCGAGAAATAATATTTACCAGGTAAGAGGGGTAAATGCGGCACTTTATAAACCATCGTTCCTTCCCCGCTTATTTTGCCCAGGTTCAATCCCGAAAAAGCGGTATTCGGTCCACTGATGTGCAAGCCATCCTGCCGGTGAACAGCAATGCCAAACACCGGCGATTCTATTGGTTCATTGGCGAGATAATCTATCTCCAGGATCAAAGGCTGCCCGGTGTAAAAAATGTGCTGCGGCTGGTGGGTTTCATCCAGGATGCGAACACTTTTAATTTCAATTTTCTTCGAGCCCCATTGCCTTTCTTGATTATCGTATTGCTCTTCAGATAAGCGGCGATTTTCCTTATCCCTGACGGATTGTAAATATCGGTCAACCACCACCTCAACCGAGCCAATATCAATTAATTTGCCCTGATCCAGCCAGGCAGCCCTCTGGCAGATCTGCTTTACCAATGACATATTATGGGTGACCAACAATATCGTCACCCCCTTCTCCTTGAACGCCTCGATGCGTTCGGCGCTTTTTCGCTGGAACGCATCGTCGCCCACCGCCAGTACTTCATCTACAATCAAGACATCGGCTTCCACATCGGTTGCCACCGCGAAGCCCAACCGCGCCCACATACCGGAGGAATAGGTGCGCATCGGCGCGTCGATGAAATCCCATAATTCAGCAAAATCGACGATTTGATTGAATTTTTTGGCCATATCTTGCCGGGTATATCCCAACATGGCGCCGTTCAAATACACATTTTCTCTACCGGTCAATTCGGGGTGGAAGCCTGCGCCCATCTCTAACAAAGGCGCGACTTTTCCGGCTACCAACACCCGCCCTCTCGACGGCTGTAACACACGCGCAATCAGTTTTAACAGAGTGCTTTTTCCGGCGCCATTTTGACCGATCAACCCAAATACTTCGCCGCGTTGAACACCAAAGCTGACTTCGTCCAGCGCCCAAAATGAGCGGTGTTTTACTTTCCCCTGTATACGCCGGATAAAATATTCCTTGAAAGTCCCTATCCGCTCCTGCGGCACCCGGTAACGTACAGACGCTTTCTCCAGGCGGATGACATCCTTGGGGGAAAGCAAAGATTGACTGGAGAGTTCAGACTCGGTAAGCAAATTCATCTGCCTTATTGGTAAATAACAACCAGCCAACGATTAAAAATGACAGCGCAATGCCCGTGGGTATCAGTAATTCGTCAAGAGTTGGCGCTCTGCCAAAATAAACGGACAAGCGATAAAGTTTTACAAAGTGGTGAACCGGATTGAAGGTAGTGACCAGGAATCTTAGATATTCGGGAAGAATTTCCTCCGGGTAAATAATAGGCGTCAGATACATCCAGGCGGTCAGGAAAATTTGATACATTTCAGAAACATCCGGGAAAAATGCCGCCAGCGTGGAAAGCATTAACCCAACGCCCAGGGAAAAGCAGGCTAATAAGAGAATGGGGATAGGCATCCAAAGCAATGTGGCGTGCATCGGCACCCGTGTGACCAACAGGATGAGCAACAAGGGAATGACCGAAAGAGTGATATTCACCAGACCAGTACCCACAGCCGCCAGTGCAAAGGAGGTACGCGGCAGGTAAATACGATGTAACATTCCACCCCCCCAAACCAGGTTGACCATGGCTGCCGTAGTCACCTGCGAAAAAAAGGTCCAGGCCAATAAACCACTGAGTACATAAGCCGGGTAACTCTGGATATCACCAAAGCGGAATATCTGCGAAAATGCCAAAGTTAAAACAACCATCATCCCTAATGGGTTTAGGAGAGTCCAGGCGATACCCAGCACAGAGCGCTTATAACGAGTGAGCACATCCCGCCGCACAAACTGCGTGATCAAATAGCGGTATTGATAAACCTGTCGCAGCTCTTCAACCGCCGGATGCCCCCGTCGGGCGCTGTCATAGATTATGGAAGATTGACTCGTGTCAAATGTCATTGATCATTTCAATCGCTAAGCAGTTAGTTCCAGACGCAAGGCTTCTTGCCAAGGCGGCAGGCGTAAAGAAAATGCTCGTTCGAATTTATCACAATTCAGAGAAGTATTCCCAGGACGCCGGGCAGGAGTCGGAAAGTCATCAGATATTGCCGGCAATATTTCAGTCACGATTTGTTCTTCGCGCCTGGGATCAAGGCTGAGAATCGTTTGCGCAAACTCAAACCGCGATGCCGTCCCGTCGCCTGCCAGATGATATACGCCCCGGCGTTCTTCCAGCCATTCGCTTCCCCGGTTTTTCACCACGGCCAAAGCCTGGGCTGTGATCTCCGCCAGTATACGGGCAGATGTTGGGCTCCCCGTTTGGTCTGTGACCACTCGCATTTTAGGCTGGGTGCGCGCCCAACGCAGTACTTTTAATACATACGTTTCTCGGCGCATGCTGTATAACCAACTGGTTCGCAGGATCAGGTAATTCTTTCCAAAAGCCAGAATGGCTTCTTCCCCCATCCGCTTGCTTTTACCATATACATTGAGTGGATTCACCGCATCGTTTTCGCAATATGAACCGCCGTTGCGACCATCGAACACAAAATCAGTCGAAAAATGAATTAATGGCGCGTTTAATTGTTTGGCAGCTTTGGCTAATACGCCGCAGGCTTCTCCATTGATGGCATTGGCGATATCGATTTCTGTTTCCGCTTTATCCACATCGGTATAGGCAACCGCATTGATGATGACGTTCGGTTTTGTTGCCGCCACTTGAGGAGTTAGAGTTTCCGGTTTGGTGAAATCGATGTCCGGATAATCTAACGCTGTTACCTCACCCAAAGGCGCCAGGGTGCGCTGCAATTCAAAGCCAAGTTGTCCTATCTTACCCAGTAGTAGAATTTTCCACATTTTCTTTCTCAGCCAGGTATGTAATGATATCATCTAGTGTTTCTTCAAGGTTATAGCGGGGTTGCCATCCGGTAAAGTGAGCGATCTTTTCAGTGTTCGGCACCCTTCTGGTCAGATCTTCGAAGCCAACCGCATAGGCTTTTTCGTAGGGAATATTGACTATTTTACTTTTATTCTCCGTTTCTTTCAGAAAAGACAATTCTCCGCTGGAATTCCTCGCTTTTATTCTGTCTAACACCAAACCAGCCAACCGTTGGATACTGATTTCTTCAGTAGACCCGACATTAAATACTTTACCCACCGCGGCCGGACAATTGGATAACGCAATAATGGCTTTAACGGCATCGCTCACATGGAGAAAACAACGCGTTTGTGCGCCGTCGCCATATACAGTCACCGGTTCACCACGCAGCGCCTGTTGTACAAAACGGGGGATGACCATACCATACCTGCCCGTCTGGCGAGTGCCTACCGTATTGAATAATCGGAAAATGACAACCGGCAGGTCTTTCTCATGGTGATAAGCCAGCGCCAGGAATTCATCCACCATCTTTGAGGCGGCATATGCCCAGCGGTTGCGGCTGGTGGGACCAATCACCACATCGTCCTCTTCTTGAAAAGGAACACGATTCCCTTTTCCGTAAACTTCTGAGGTAGATGCGATCAATACTTTTGCCCGGTAGCGTACAGCGGCGTTTAAAACGGCTTCGGTACCCATGATATTGGTTTTTATAGTATGCACAGGCTGCTCAACGATCAACATCACCCCCACGGCCGCCGCCAGGTGAATGATCATATCGCATTCGCTTGCCAGGCGGTCCATAACGATCTCGTTATTGATCGTATCGATGGTGAAGCAAAAATTGGGATGAGACACCAGGTGTTCAATATTCTCAAATCTTCCGGTAGACAAATCGTCGATAATGGTTACCGGATACCCCAATTGAAGCAAACTATCCGCCAGATGCGAGCCAATAAACCCCGCGCCTCCAGTTATCAGCACACGTTGACGCCCGTCAGGTAATTTTCCCATTCTAATTTACTTTCTATCCTCAAAATACCTTCAACATATTTTAATATCCCAGATGATTTTTCTCGTCCACAATCTGTAATAAATATTCACCATATTGATTATGCTGCATCGCTGCAGCTAATTGCTGTAAATCATTTTGGTTAATATACCCCAATTGGTAAGCTATCTCTTCCGGGCAGGCGATCATCATGCCCTGCCGCTCCTCCACCGCCTGTACAAAATTCGCTGCTTGCAATAACGATTCGTGTGTACCGGCGTCCAGCCAGGCAACACCCCGGCTCATCACTTCCACCCGCAACTCACCGCGTTCAAGATATACGCGGTTCAAATCGGTAATTTCCAACTCGCCGCGGGCTGAAGGCGCCAGGTTGCGGGCAAAATTTACCACTTGTTTATCGTAAAAATATAAGCCCGGCACAGCATATTTCGAGCGCGGTTTGATTGGTTTCTCTTCGATACTCAACGCCTGTCCTTCCTGGTTGAATTCCACCACACCGTAACGCTGTGGATCGCGCACCGGGTAGGCAAATATGAGTGCGCCCGTTTCCAATTGAGAAGCCGCTTTTAAGCGAGAAGCCAATCCCTGCCCAAAAAATAAGTTGTCGCCCAGGATCAGGCATACCGTATCATCACCGATAAAATCCGGGTTGACTAAAAAGGCATCTGCCAACCCACGCGGTTTAGTTTGTGCTATATAGGAAAACTTTAGCCCCCATTGGCTGCCACTTTTTAACAATCCTTGAAACGCCGGTAAAGCTTCCGGGGTACTGATGACCAAAATTTCTCGTATACCTGCCAGCATGAGCATTGATAACGGGTAATAAATCATGGGTTTATCATAGATGGGTAATAATTGCTTGCTCACACTCATGGTTAAAGGGTAAAGCCGTGTGCCATGCCCGCCTGCCAGAATGATCCCTTTCATCCCGCCGCTCCTCTTTTTTGATAATTTTGCGCCAGCCATGTTTGATAACCCTGCTGCTTCCGAATAGCTTCTACCCATTCCGGATGCGCAAGATACCAATCAACGGTCAGGCGTAAGCCGCTTTCCAGATCCTGAGATGGCTGCCAACCCAATTCGTTTTGGATTTTATGGATATCCATGGCATATCGCCGGTCATGCCCCGGACGGTCGGTTACATGATTAATCAATTTTTTATGCGGCACTTGAGGCGATGAGGGTAATTTTTCATCCAATATTTCACAAATGGTATTAATAATTTCCAGATTGGTAGGCTGGTTATTGCCGCCGATATTGTATGTCTCGCCTGTTTGCCCTTTTCGCAGCACCCGATGGATTGCTTCGCAATGATCCTCAACAAAGAGCCAATCACGGATTTGTAAACCATCGCCATACACCGGCAGCGGTTTACCATCAATGCCATTTAATATCATTAATGGGATCAATTTTTCAGGAAATTGGTAAGGGCCATAGTTATTTGAGCAATTGGTGATCGTAACAGGCAAATGATAGGTATGTCCATAGGCGCGCACCAAATGATCGCTGGCAGCCTTCGAAGCCGCATACGGTGAATTCGGCGCATAAGGTGTACTTTCTGAAAATGCCGGATCACAGGAAGCCAGCGAACCAAATACCTCATCCGTTGAAATATGGTGAAACAGTACTTCTTCCAAAGGTATGCTTTTCTCGTTAAGCCAAACCTGCCGGGCTACATCCAATAATGTAAATGTACCCATGACATTGGTTTGGACAAATAGTTGCGGCCCGAGAATTGAGCGATCGACATGTGATTCAGCCGCAAAATGCACCACCGTATCGATTTCATACCGGCGGAATAATTCCTCTACTAAAGCCCGATCACCGATATCCCCCTGAACAAACGTATGGCGTGAAACATCTGGCAACTCATTGAGGTTTTCCAGACTGCCTGCATAGGTGAGTACATCAAGATTGATGACCCGCGCCAGGGCTTCTGCCTTTAAGAGATATCGTACAAAATTTGATCCGATAAAGCCGGCGCCACCTGTAACCAGCACATTTTTCATTATCCGCCCGCCCTTCTACTCAAATACTTCGGCTTCTAATAAAGATTGCCCGCGTTGATCCTTCTCAGATAATACGGGGGATTTCCCTGGAATAACCGGCCATTGAATATTAATTGTCGGGTCGTTCCATAATATTGTCCGCTCCCATTCTGGTGCATAAAAATCTGTGGTTTTGTATAGTACTTCTGCCCAATTACTGATTACAAAAAAACCATGCGCAAAACCTGGCGGCGCCCAAACTTGCCGTCGGTTTAGTGCAGATAGATGAATACCGACCCATTTGCCAAAAGTTGGTGAACTTTTCCGTATATCAACCACGACATCAAATATCTCACCGACAATGGCTCTTAAAAGTTTTCCCTGTGGATGGCGCAACTGATAATGTAATCCGCGCAGAACGCCCTGACTCGAACCGGAATGGTTGTCTTGGACAAAATGGAAAGGGATACCGGCTTTGGAAAATTGCTGCGCCTGATAAGTTTCCATAAAAAAACCGCGCTCGTCACCAAACACCTTTGGTTCTATGATCATGACCTCTTGCAGTTTTGTGGTAATGAAATTCATGCTTATCTCCGGTGATTATGCATTCAATTGTAATCTATTCAATGTAAAAAAAAACAGGTGGTATAAATTTTACCGCCCAATGCAAATTTTCTCCCCCTGATACCTGATAGCTACACCCTGATACCTATGATCACACCCTAAGGCTGCCACACTATATATATTGGTGCTTGAGCAATGGCAATTTGTGTTCCCAAGGGTTGCGCCTCACCATATACATTATAGATGGCTGCCGGTGTCTCACTAAGTTCAATAGAATGGGTATTCCCATCTTGTGACCATAGGAGCCAGGTGCGCTGCCCAACCCCTTGAAACGCCATGACTTTTACCCCGGAAAAATCAGTAATATACCCGGTAAAAAAGTGATTTTGGAATTGCCGAGAAGCGAATTGGTAAGCAATGTAAGCAGGCACAGGCTGCATCGAGGCATCCAATAAACCGGATGCCCGCCAACCTTTAAGGCTGAACCAGAAATTGGCATCCAAATTTTCCGCCAATGTCGCCGCATACGCTTCTGCCACATAATAAGCCTTTGTTTGAACAAAGGTGTTGTCGGTACATACAGCTTCTTCCCCGGTTTTACCGCAGATGACACTCGATTCTGTGTTGAACAGGGATTTATCTTCGACTCCGTATTGAGAAAGAACTCGCCTGATAAAACTGGTTTTCTCCGTCAGAACTGCACCATTTTTATCCCAACTGCTGTGCCAATTAGGATTGTAGTATTTCCCCAATTCTCCTTGATAATAATCATAAGAATGATAAGAAATACCATCGAAATAATCACCAGCGCCAGCCGACAATATCCCTTCTAAGAATCGAGAACTGGAACAATCCTTATAATTTCCAGATCCCGCAGGTTCTTCCGGTGGTTGATAAGGATCGCAATCTAATAATAAGCCCGCGATCAAAACCTGCGCCTGTGGGTCAGCCGCTTTAATGCGAGGATATACCGTTTTTAACATTTTCCCGAAATAATCGCCGCCGTAATACTTTTGATCACCTGTATCTCCCCAACATCCCCAGGCGCTGTCAGCGGCTGCTATACCCAATCCAGCGTCGGCTTCATTCCATATTTGCCAGTATTTAATATTATAAGGAGGTTGCGAATAACGAGCGACCAGGTCAAACAAGAAATTGCCAAATGCATCGAACTTTTCTTTGCGGATTGGCCCACAAGACACACCCGATGCTTTTTGCGCCCAAGCAGGTGTGAAATGAATGGTCACAACCGGCATCAATCCTAAATTGGCGGCATACACCCATTCCTGCTCCCTCCCAGCTAGCGCAGCCCAATTTCGCACGCCCTCATTTGTTTCGACAGCCTGCCATGATACGGCTGCTGATTGCACCCAAAATGTACCTCCCGCGGCGGTTTCCACAATTCCTTCTGCGGGGGTGAGATAATTTAATTGCATGCCAAAAACAGGATACGTTTTGGCAGCAGATACCTGTTGTGTCGGTTGGATCACAACATTTTCGGGAGGCAGTGGCTCACTGGTTTGCGTGGGTAAAATGGTATCCGAGGTGGGAGTCTCGGCTGCAGGTGTGGCAAGCGATGTCTCAGCTTGCTCGGGTGTAACCGTCTCTGAAATGATGGGGTAGGCGTTGATAGTTTCTGTCTGCGCTTGATCGCCGCCAGGGGTTATGACGCTGCTCGCGTCATTTGTTGCCAATGACGAAATCTCGGTTAAGCTTGCTTCAGGACTCCCTATCTGGCCAGGTGTCGGAGTCTCTGATTGCTTTGCGGGGAAAAGTCCGAAAACCGAACAACCGATGGAGAATAAGATTACGAGCATGCCAGGAAAAAACCTGGCATGCGGTTTTATGGAATCCATTCGATATATAATGGTTTAATCGTGATGGTTAAAGCGGTAGATACCGGTTGTGGGTTTCCGAGTGCATCGGTAACAGCAACCAATGTCCCGCTCGAGGTTAAGGTCACGGGGTGATTATTTCCATCCAACGACCATACTACCCAGATTTTCCGGTTTCGATAGTTGAATTTATAACCCTTTATCCCCGTAGTAGAACTGACATCCGAACCGGTAATTTCACCCAGGCTGCTCGCTCCGGCTAATTTTTGGCATGCAACACGATATGCAACAAATCCTTCTCGTTCGGTTAAATCAGCATTTAATAATTCAGTATTCTGTTCAGGCCAACCAAGCAAGCTATACCAGAGATTGGCTTTTAAACCAATATTTATAGCTGCCGCATACGCCTGAGTTATGTAATAAGCCTTGGTGGTTTCAAATGCCGGTGTTGGATTTTCATTATAGGGGGATACATTTACTCCAGTACATATCCGACAATTTAAGGCAACTTCTGTGTTCAGCAAGTATTTTCCGGTCACTCCATAATTCGATAACACCGATCTTAAATAATTGGTCTTTTCAATCAACACCGGCCCGGTGGTATTCCATTGGCTGCTCCAATTGGTGTTGTTTTGATATTTCCCTACGTTATAATCATAGGTCGTCCCCCAGGTGTAAGAATAATAATCATAAGCATGGAAACTGACACCATCGAAATATGGACCACCATTATTACGGAGAATGCCCTCAAAAAATTTCGTTTCCTTACAAGAAGTTGATTTATTGGGATCGCAATTCATCAACAACCCACCCACCAACACCTGTACCTTGGGATTGGCGCTTTTAATGGCAGGGTAAACAACCTTCAGCATATCCGCATAATAGCCGCCGCCATAATATGAGTCGTTGGTATTGCCCCAACAGCCAAATTGGCTATCATAATTTGTGCCAACCTGGCTGGGTGCTACATCCGGTTCATTCCAAATTTCCCAATACATCACATTGTAGGGGGCTCCGCTATAGCGTTTTACAACCTGATACATAAAATCAGCAAACTCATCGAAATATTGCGATTGCATCGGTCCACAATAATACTTGGAATACAAACGAGCCCAAGAGGGCGTGCTGCGCACATTACCGATGATTTTCAATCCTTCAATGGATGCATATTTCCATTGATTGGCTCTTTGGTCTGTTGTTGTCCAATTATAAACGCCACGCGTTCCTTCTACTTCCGACCATAGTACAGGAACACCGCCAACCCAGAATGTATTGGTTTCTGCAATTTTATTCAAACCACCAGATGCACCTATGTAACTCATTTGCATACCAAGGACATTTTCATTTCTAGGCCAAAACAATGCCGGTAAATATGTTACATAATTTGGTTCTTCGATATCATCAGAGGCGGCGGGTATGGATTGGGTGGTAGCCGGTGAAACTTGCATCAATCCCAGTGCGACAACCAAAATTGCTAAACAAAACACAAAAATAAACCTGTACTTATTCTGTCCCCCGAAGTATGAATTGTATGACATAACTGCTTTCTCCTAAAGTACTTACTTTTAGTGATATTCAATTATATAAAAATATCAATCGATAATTATAGCAAATATGTTATGTGTAATCACAATTCTGCAAAGTAAGTTAACCAAGTAATAACAGAATAAACATCCAAAATAATAAATGCGCCCAAGATTATTCCGTTACCCCAATACCCCAACCATTTTACCAGTTTATGCCACCCAAAGCAAAAACACAACATGACAGGAATGATCACCGGATACCCATAACGTGCTACGGGAATATACGTTCTGACGTCATATATCCCAAAAAATCCGCGGAGAATCACAATCAGCATGATGATCAAGGTAGCAATCCCTAACCATGTAAGAGTTACCTTCACCTGAAACGGTGCTCGAATATATCGGGAAGGAGAAAAAATCGTGCATGCCAATAATCCCAATAAGGAGATAACGGTCAATATTTGATATCCGATAGGCGAAATACTGATGCGCTCCCAGGCAAATTTCGCCCAAAAAGTCTCAAATAATTTCTTTATTGTGGCGGTATATAACCAGCGGCTGGTAGCAACATCGGCTACAGATGCTAATAATTCATTCGGTGAGAGATGTGCCAACCAGGGTATCTTCTGCGTAAGCGCTTCAAACCAGGGACGGATGTAAAGCCAGGCATTCTCAGCGGAGGAATTTCTCACCGGGTTGACGAACATCCTCTCTCCCCAGGAACCGCGTTTTGCCTGGGCGTTCAAAAAAACCGGCGTTTCCGAACCAGGCCATTTTCCGGTGACAACCATAATGCCATCGTAGTATATTTTCACCGGCTGGACGCCTTCCTCTAATGCCGGAGCTATCAGGCGTACCTCTACCCGGGGGGCGTCGGCGGGTACTTGCACGGTCATCCAATGAAAAATTGGGACAACCGTTAATTGCACAGGTTGGGTCTGCACATTGTAACCATCGAATATTGCCGGTAATGTTCCCTGCACCGGTTGGTCTGCCCATATCCAGGCGCCCAGGGTTACTTTTTTTCCCCGTAGCGCTTCAGTTGCGGAAGCGGGTAATAATTGCCTGAACACAGAAGCTTTCACATCTTCCGGGTTGGCTTCGACCATAAAGGCATGCCGCCCCCATGGCGCCTGATCTGTGGATACCCGGCTGGTGGCGGACTGAATTGATGCCCGATACCAATATGCCGCGTCCCCCCACGCAAAAATCCCAAATATCGCACCAACCGCTCCAACTATCAGCACAATACCTAAGACCAGCGCGCCGCGCGATTTGATCAACGCTAACCACGCTGCCAAAAAAGCCAATGGCAAAGCCACAATCACGGTGTTTTTCGTCAGGCAACATAAAGCAGCGGCTACCAGGAGACCCATTAAACGGCTGATATTCATGCCATATTTTATTAAACGTACGGCTGCCAATATAAAAAATGAAAACATCAGCGTGGCGCCAACATCGTTATTGACCGAGGTCATCAGATGTACAAAACTGGGCAATAACGCCATACTGGCAGGTGTTAACCAGCGCAGTGCATGCCCCGGTGGGAAAAATTCACTCGCTACCAGGTATGCGATCAACAACACCAACTCAAACATGAGCAGCGATAGCAAGCGCAGCACATAGAGTTGGGTTTCCACATTCGCATTCAAGATCAATCGCAAGGGAATCGCGGCGATAATATGATACAAAGGCAATGCCCCGGTGACATTGGTGCCAATCCAAATTGGCTCATCGGTGGCGTTTAAATCCGGCAAGAATCCCAATACGGTATAAAATTTTCGCTCGATCATCGAAGCGGCGATTTCACGCCGTTTTTCCTGATCGTAAGCTGGGTACTCCGGCAAAGACAGACGCGAGGCAATCAACCAGGCATACTCGAAATGGCTGGGCTCTTCATTATATTGCCAGGGCGGCATGGCGAATACGTAAACCAATCCATGCATCAATCCCATCAAAAAAACGCTAAAAATAATGATAATTTCGAGACGATTATTTGATTTCATACCTAAGCCGCCGGGTGTTTCCGATTTTTTAAAAAGGGCAAAAATGTGGATAATCCAAACACGACCCAGATGATGACCAATCCATCGATGGGCGTACGAAAACGCGTTCCAGAAAAATACAGCATCGTGATAAGCGCCTGTACGATAAATATCAAAATGAGTAGACTATACTCTCGCCACTTCGCGCCACCGGAAAATAATCCCAGGGCAGCGAAAGGCAACATACCCAGCCAGGTGAGGATAAATCCCAATTTCACCAGATCGAACAATTGATAACCGGCTGCCTGTACGCTGCTGCCAATATTTGGCCGGTACAATATGAAATACAGTAATTTGCGTCCGGCAAGCCTGAAAAATCTATCCGGTTGATCCATAATAAACTGCCAGCCTTGCCGGTAGAAAAAGCGGTCGCGCTCGACCTCCGACATGGTCAAAGTGCTTTCCACTAAATCCTTATCGAGATTGGTAGGAAAAATATATTCACCATTGGCATTGCTGTTATTACCAATCCAAAAATTGAGTCCGCCATTGGTGGAGGTGGCCATAAATACACCGTGTGTGATGTAATTGTAATAAATCCAGGGCGATAAAACCACAATGGCTGCCAATCCCATGGCTAAGGATGTTTTGAACCAAAAACCCCACTTCTTCCAAAGGTATACGAACCACCATAGCGGAATCAAGGGCAAGAGGGATAACCAGGTGGGTCGGGTAAGTGTTGCCAGTGCCAGGCTTGCTCCGCATGTAATTGCGCTCAACAACGAATGGTTTTTTACTGCCCTTATCGCCATCCATAAGCCCAGGATAACAAAAAGGGTTTCCAAAGTTGTAGTGCTTATATCGACCGCATAGCTGATGTATGGTGGGTATACCGCGCCAAAGAACGCAGCCAACAATCCTTGTCTTTGGTTGCCGCCTAAAGTTTTGACCATTCCATATAGAAATAAAATGATCAGGCAGGCTGCCAGTATTTGAATACTCTGCAATAATATAAGACTGTTTTCCCCCGCCACAATACGGGTAAATGCTAATAATAATGGGTATACCGGCGGGATAAATGATGTGGGTAGGGAAGGCGTCAATTGATAAAGACTGAACCTGTATTGCCCATTTTCCACCAGATTATTGGCGATTTCTTCGAACTCGATATCCCAGGGAACATGCGATTCACCCACCAAAACCATGGCAACACCGCGTAGACCAATGGCCAGAACCAGGATCAGAATTAACCATAGATAAACCTTGCGTACCATTTATATTGCTCCTTTTCCACCCAGGACTGCGCCCGCAGTACGCAGTAGAATTAAAATATCAAGTTTGATGGAAGCGTTTTCCACGTAATATATATCCTCATCGATATGATCGTGCATGGGTTGTTTTCGCCCATTAACCTGCCACCAGCCAGTCAATCCGGGTTTAAATGCAAAACGACGCCTCTGCCATTCCTGGTAAGAATTCACAAAATACGGTAATTCCGGTCGAGGCCCTACCAGACTCATATCACCCTTTAATACATTCCAAATTTGCGGGGTTTCATCGATACTCCAACGGCGTAAAAACTTTCCGATCCGCGTCACACGTTCGTCCCTTTGATTGGGTTTAAATTTATTTTCAGTTTCGGTAGAAATCATGGTACGAAATTTATAACAGCGGAATAATTTTTCTTCCTTCCCCACCCGCCATTGCCCAAATATAACCGGTCCAGTTGAATCGAGCTTGACTAAGATCATCACCGGAATGTATAGCCATGAAGTGCCTATCAGCCAAACCAATGCTCCCAGGATATCCATCGTACGTTTGATAAAGAGATAAGTTGTATTGCCTGGATTATTTATATCGCCCATTAAGTCACAGACGGATGCATTCTTGGTTTGAAAAAGATTGCTCCCAATATTCCCAAAACAACACCGCACACAAAGGCATAAGACCGCACGACAATAAATAATATCGCATAAACTATTAATCGTGGAAATTTCTGCCTGACTCGCAGCATAAATGGAAAGGCGGAAAACAATAATCCAGCCCATAAGGCAATGGCTATCCATAAACAAATGTGCCAAAACCATGCCGGGATCAACAAAAGCAACGCCATTAACGCAAGCAATATCTGGATCTTCAATAATTGCGGTGTGTACGTATCCTGGACAGCTTTTCCGGGGTGCAATCGGTATACTATGGTCCTCCAGTAACCCTTTTTTGCTTTCGATAAAAAATAGGCTAACCAGCTATCCGGATGCCGGTGATATACGATTGCTTGTCGGTTGAAGAGCAATTTTTTCCCCGCTTTTGCCAGTCGGTAGGATAAATCGACATCCTCATTTTTAATCAACCCTGTGTTGAATCCCCCCATTTCCTTAAGCACACCGCTTCGAAATCCAGCGGAATAGGTATCAATGAAATCGATTTGGGGAAATTTTTGCATCAAATCATAACGCTCTTCAAATTCACATTGGACTAACTGCGCTACGATTCCTTTCTGCCGGGTTGCATAAGCGCCTTTCACGCCAGCCACTTCAGGATCGGTCAGCGAATTTACCATTTCACGTACCCAGTCGGGATGCGCTTCGCAATCGCTATCGGTAAACAAAATCAAATCGCCATTGGCATGGTGAATGCCCGTATTGCGAGCAGATGCCGGTCCTTGATTCTCTTGATGGATCACGCGCACAGATTTTGCTTCTGCCAGCGCTGCGCTTCGGTCAGTAGAGCCATCATCCACCACGATCACCTCATCAGGAGGGAGCGATTGTTTTGTCAGCGCGTTCATGCAATCCACGATTGTGTCTTCACCGTTATAAACCGGGACAACCACCGTGATACTCATTTGGTATTCCCCCATTCCAACCGCGAAGCTGCTTGACGGATCGTCCGCCACGCCAGGTTCTCATGCCATAAATAAAATAAGCCTAATATTGCAATGGGTACATAGATCATCAAATGCGAAACAACCCCCACAGTTAAACTGACGTCCTTGGACACACCAAAAATACCCAACCCGACAATCACAAGATAATGAAAAACACCAATCTTTCCTGGCGAGCTGGGTATTGCTACCCCTAGCTGCAATACAATGACGATAAATAATGCCACCCAAAATGACAATGCCAGGTTGAAGGCTCGAAATATGAGTAAAAAATTGTAAGCGCTTAGAAACCAAATAAGCAGTGACCACATTGTCACCGCTACAACTTGCCAGGGCTGCTTTAACAACTGGAGACTGTTCATGCCTTCTTTAGAAATTGCCAGGATCCTGTCTCGCCAACGGGGCATGACCTTCGCTAAGATGATATTCAACAGCTTCAAGATAGGCTGATTGTAGACCACCAATAACACCACTCCGATGAGGGCTCCTACAATGACCACGAAAGTTGAAATCCACGATTCCCAAACCCACTTCGGGATCAACAATTGCGTAAATAGAATGACCAGAGCAAGCGCCAGCGTTACCAAATCGGCAAGTTTCTCCAGGAAGATAGTGCCCAAAGCAAACGTCTTGCTTTCCCGTTCGGTTTCTCCCAATAAAAAGGCGCGTAATATTTCGCCCACACGCAAGGGTAAAAATGCATTTGCCCACAGACCAATCATTAAAATGGAAAATGATCGATGCAGCGTTAACTTAAGCCGCGGCGCATAGATCGCTTGCCAGCGGGCGGCCTTTGCCAGAAGCGTAAGGATGGAGACTAGGATTGCCAACCCGGCAGCAAGGGGGTCTATCGTCTGAATGGCGATCCACACCTGATCGAAATCTACCCCTCTCACCGCCAGATGGAGAAATACCAAGCTGACAAGAATGGAAACCGCCAACTGCCAGGTAAATCCCCCGGATTTTTTCTCACCGCTTTGCGGTTCGTTCTCGATATTATTCAAGGCTGACCTGTCCGGATTTCTCAAAGTCCAGGATTTGATAATAACTCAAAGGGCGCATAAAAGACAACCATCTGTATATCCACCGATCAACTCTTCTGGAGATTCGATACAATCCTCCCGTTTCTCTCTTGAACAAATATTTAACCGCCATCTGTAAAAATACCATGCGGGCAAAATAAATATGATATGCTTCAAACGCTTCCCCCACCTGTGCGATCTCGCCTGGTTGTAAAGGATGTTCCCCCGGGCTGCTGTGCTTTGGTATCCCCCAGCGACCCACCAGTGTACTTCTGGCTAGCATCAATATGGGATTGCGAGAAGAATTCTCGTGGAACACGGCATTTCCACCCGGCTCTATCACCCGGCATATCTCCTTGCCCAACCAGGTATGATCCGTTGCATGATGCAATACCATCGAGCCAAAAACCAGATCGAATGCGCTGTCCGGAAATGGCAGAAAATTCATATCGGCGCACAACCCGATCGCTCGATCACTGTTGGCTAATCGATTGGCGCTGAGCACTATATCGGGAGATAAATCGAGATGATACACTCTGGCGCCCAGCCGGCTTAGATTAGCCGTCCACACACCGGCGCCACAGCCGATTTCTAAAATATTTTTACCCCGAACCGAATCACCCCCCAATAATTTCAGGATGAGCCGGAATTCCGCCTCATCAAAATGAATATAAGGCTTTTCCAACAAATTTGGGTCACCCCAAAATTGTTGTTCTTGTGCAATTTTATCCGGCATATGCTATCAATCTCTCCGCCAAAAATCAATTTCACCTTCACAGGGTCACTATGCTGGTTCGTGCATCCAATTCGGCAGGCTGGCGATCAACCCGCATAACATCCAAAAGAGAAGACCGGGTTTAGCGCCTAAAGCCACCGCGTCATTCATTCCAAATAGCAGGTGGGCGATCAACCCCCCAGCTAAACCCAATACCCAGGGCAGAGCATTTCGGTCAACGCGTTGCGCCAGCCGGTATGATTTGAATAACTGCCAAAATGCCAAGACATACAACCATATAAAAGCCAATAAACCCGGCACACCTAAATCAAGCGCGGCCTGTAAGAATTCATTATGTGCATGTCCGATATCGGTATCCGGATTGAATAACATCGGCGGGTGAACAATATAAACCGCCGTTCTGAATGTGTTCATTCCCATACCGGTATAAGCAAAATCCTGAATGCATTCATAGGCTCGTGTCCAAATTTCCAGTCTGCCTTCCATGCTGTTCAATGAACTGGCTGAATCTCCCGAAGCAGAATTGAATAGGTACTCGTTGATTTTATCCAAATCCATTGTGGATAAGATATATCCTGCAATAACCAGGGCTGCAATTCCCAATATCCCGGTTCCGATTTTCCAACCACGCGGCAAAATTAACCATACCAGGATCCCGATTGCGATAAACAAAGCCAGATACGCCGTGCGTGACAGGGTAAGGATAAAAACCAGAAGAGTGAATATGGCTGCAAGCGTAACAACAAATAAAGCGCCCATGTGCAAGGTATTGATTTTTTCGTCATCCCTGGATGGGAAAAACACCTTTATGATCAACCCGATGGTCACGGTTAACATCAATGGCAGCACCCATAACAATGCTCCGGCGACTTCATTGGGATGGAAGCCCTCTGTGGCACCGGCCAACCCGGTGAGGCGTACTGGCAAATTCGACGTAATATTCGTCAGAAAAGCCAGTTTTCCCCCGGTCACCCAACGAGTACCCAGCAGGCTGATCCCGGCAATCCCCAATCCGCATGATAACAGCACTGCCAGACAAATCAGCCAATCTCGTTTGGATTTCACCTGGTGGGCAAAAACAAATAATACGGCTATCCCCAGCATTACCCCACACACTTTACCCAGGCTGATACTCATATCATACGTTGCCCAGAGGCTGATCAACACCATGAATGCCATCAAGAGCAACGACGGGTTGAGTGGTGTGCGCGGTAACGGTTTTCCCCTCGCCAGCCACCCGATAAACCAGATAACCGGCAGCGCCAACAAAGCCAGGCTGCGTTTGGGTGAGGGAAACAACAAAAAGGGGGTCGCCAGGATCAACAAAAGCCAGCTAAAACGATCGATGCGGTTGATGAGAGTTTTCACCATAAAATTCCTGTAAGATCAGAGTTTTCCAAATCGCTGGCGAAAGCGCACACGCAAGCTTAAAGGCAACCAGCCATATAGCCAGGGGCGGACTTTCGACATGATATAAAGCCATGAGAAATGGCTGCCCCCTTCTCGAAAGTGCACTCGCAGCATTTCCGGCCAGCAGCGTTCATCTGAGATAGAAGATTTACCGCTTCCATGCAGGCGGAAATCAGCCCACACATGCGGGTGATAAACGATGGGTGTGCATTTGGCCAGACGCACCCACAGGTCATAATCCATGGCAAAATAGAAACTGGGGTCGAGCGGTCCCACTTTGCGCCATAATTCGCCTCGAAAAAAGGCGGATTGCTGCGGAATGTGTACATAACCCCGGCGCAACCTGCGGTAATCGGTTTGAGCTGCCGGAAATTTCCCAATCACATTCCCGGTTCCATCCACCAGGTTGGCATCCCCATATACCATTCCAACATGAGGATACGCTTTTAAAAAAGCAACCGCTTCACTCACCGCGTTAGGTTGGTAGCGGTCATCCGAATTGAGCCAGGCAAGGATATCTCCTCGGGCGCGGGCAAAACCTTTATTAATGGCACCGGTTTGCCCCTGGTCGGGTTCACTCACCCAATCAGTCAGCCGATGGGCGTGTTTTTGGATGATCTCCAGGCTGCCATCTGTCGACCCTCCATCGATGATGATATATTCCAGATTGGCATAATCTTGTTCGAGAACAGAGCAAATGGCTTCGTCCAGAAAACCTACCTGATTATATGAAGGCGTCACGATCGAAACCAGCGGCTTATCAGGTAATGCAGATAACTGAAGAAACGTTTGTTTCATCGCCATTCTGCTTCGGGGTAAAAGGTTACGACGGCGTCGCCGGTCAATTCTTGAATACGCTGGATCTCATCGGCGGTTAAACGGCGTTTCCAATTTTCCAGATTAGCGCGGCTGTCCAGACGGACAGCATGCACCCTGGTTTTAGATAATTCCTTGGGATTTTCTGACCCACTGGATTTCTTAATAGCGTCTTCTACCTTCGTACTAAAATGCAATCCAAGCTTCTCGTACAAACGCTGAAAACCTTCCACCGGCGTCACGGACAAATCCTCATGACGGACGAAGACCACACCTGGGTGTCGACCCTGGCAATCGTAAGCTGTTTGATAGATCAGCTTCCAGAGCAAGCTTCCCTGGGCGATGATATCATTGGGTGTCTGTTGCACGGATAAAATTTCCTGACGAAAAGGATTCAAACAATCTTGCATTAGCAGGGGTTGTTCCAGCAAGTCATAATAGTTGAAATTCCAGCCCAGGCGTTTTAGACTGCTGACGAATGCCAGGGGATGGCGTACCGTCACAACCACCTGGCAATTTAATCGCTCAACGAACCAGGGGATAGAGAAAGCCGCAAAGGGATCTTTTAGTAAGGGGCGTTTCTCCAATAACTTTCCCCAAAAGAAAATATTGCTGTCCCGCAGCATTCGTAAAAAATCATGCCACGATTTCAACGATTGGATTTCTTGCCATAAGTGATACCGATATTGCAATGTCTCTCGAAAGGCAGGCAGATACCCCGCTTCATTTTCCATGGAGATATATGTGTACCAACCGGAAACGGGCGTGCGCATTACACCGGGGCGGTGCCACAAATTCAAGGGCTCGCTGATATATGCCGCCTCTCCGCTGGCGCATAAGATTTTCCCTACCCAGGTAGTGCCTGAGCGGTGCGCGCCGGTAACCAAAATGGGCTGCGGCTTTATCTCTTTTCCAGACGTATCCCTGACCAATACTTCAAATCCCTAAATTCGGATAGATCAAGCTTCCTTTGATAGCGCCTGTACCAACCTGACAGGTTTTTTCCACCGAGTAAACAAAGAACGGCATACACGATACGATGCCAATGCTGCAAGGTATACGCCGGATAATGCCTGAAAGCTCTGATGTAAGTTTTCAAGGCTTGCCAGGCTAACCCGCCATCCAGGGTGTAGCGGGCGCTCAAGCGTGTGGCGCCCCCCATGATTTTACGAGGATGCGATGTCACTATTTCTGAAAATTCTGGCTGGGTTTGCACCCATTGCATTAAACGCATTGTCTCCTGACTGAACCCGGCTGCCTGGGCAACATTTTTAGCCTCCGCATGCTGTCGGGCAGCAGCCCAAAGCTTCCCGACATGCCGGATGGGCGCCAAGGATGCCATGCGCAGCCATAAATGATGGTCGAGCATGTAGTGATAACCCGTATCCAGATATCCCGCTTTATCCAGGACGGTTTTACGCATAAACACCGCTGGCTGGCAGATAATGCGAAAACAGGCTAACTCTGTCAGCCCCCAATTCCCAAATGTGAGGCGGTTGATCGGTACACCTTGTGCATCGATGGATAAGGCATCGCCATATACCATCCCCAGGTCAGGATCGGATTGTAACACTCGAACGGCCGAAGCAATTGCCCCGGGAAGATACAGATCATCCGAATTCAACCAGGCAATAAATTCGCCATTGGCAGTTTGAAGACCTTTATTAATGGCCTCTGCCTGCCCTTTATCCGGTTCACTGACCCACCAGGCTAATTGGTCGGCATAACGCTGGATGATCTCCAGGCTGCCATCCATAGAACCGCCATCCACCACGAGATATTCAAGCTGGAAAGAGTTATCTTGCTGCGCCAATACCGATTGAATGGCTGCTTCAAGGAATTTCTCCTGGTTATATGATGGGGTAACAATGGATACAAGGGGTTTTTCGGTAACCATCATGGCGTCAGCGGATGTGCCAGGTCGAACAATAAATACCCATCCCCCTCGGCAATCAAGGGGTAGTTATTCGTTAAAGTTTTCTGCAGCGTGGGCTGGTTTTTCCATTGCCCCATCGCCGTCACCAGGAAATAATCCTTCCCTTCAATTTTATTGCTGAAGCGCGTCGAAAATTCTTTTTCTCTACCGCGTAATTCGGCTAAATCTTGCTCGCTGCTGGTTTGCCAAAGGTCCACTTTGCGCCACCCGTAATACATCAATCGGTAGCCATAATCCTGTGTCAGGGCGATGATTTTTCCATCCACGGGCAAAAGCTCTCCGATTCCATGCCAGTATGCCGGTTCTTTGCGATAATCATCCGCTTTTAACGTAGCAATAGCTACCCAGCACGGGAATATCATCCCCACCAAAGCAACGCCGGCGAATAATATCTGCCAAAATCGAGATTGTTTTCGCAAGTGTTCACTCAAAACCTGCCCCACGGCAGCCAACGATAAAGCCAGGATAGGGACCAATTGCAGGTGGTAGTAATTATGGGTATACATTTGATAGGGCAAAGTCAGCCCGTAAATAAAATACCCTACCCACAATCCGCAAAGCAGGGCTTTGTTGCGCGGCGTAGTGATGATCACCCCGATTAATGCCAAGAGTATCACCGAAAATCCCATCCAGTTTTGCACAAAGCTCAACCAGCGGACGTAGAAAGCTGGCTCGATGATCAGGTGCGAAAGCGCTACCGTCCAATTGGCGATGTAATCGGCTGCATTCCCGCTTCCCAATAACAAGTAATATATAAACGAAGGAAGCGCCATCAAGATAGCCATCATCCATACCTGGAGACGGCGCAGGCTTTGCCATAATCCAAAGCTAAACACAACCACCACAATGGAAGCTGCACCCACGATGTAAACGGCGACTGGCTTAGTAAAAATAGCTATACCACCGGCAATCCCTGTAATTATCGCCCATTTCAATGAATGTGGTTCTCCCCAACGGTATAGAGCGTAAGAAAAAATCACCAGCCACATCACCATTCCCGGGTCGGGTTGGAAAGATCGGCTGGCTTGAGCGGCAAACGGCAGGAAAAGGTAATATCCCAGGGCGATCAAACCTGCAGTTGCGTTGGTCATGCGCCTGCCAAGCAGGAATAAACATACGCCGCCCAGCAACCAGAAAAACGCATTGTAGATACGGGCAATCCAAAATTCTTCTTTACCCATCATACGGTAGGTATATGCAACCAGGGTTTCCAATATGGGCGGCTCGTAACGCCCGGTCAAGCCCGCATATGTTGTGGCTAATTGTCTGTCCTGGGGGTCGGCATTGGGAAGGATATTGAGATAAATACTGCGGGCGATAATGGCGCCCCGCAATTGCCGGGTAGGGTGAAAATCCATCGGCGGATCGGTCAGGTCATATAAACGGATGCCCAATCCCGCCGACAACATCATGATCACGACGAGCCAGATAAGCCATCCGGATTTAAGTTTTGTTTTTATAGTGGGTTTTGATGTATTGTTAGATGAAATCATCGCATCAGACATAGATTATTCCAGGCGTAAACAATATCAGGTGATTGGTTTCTTTTTAATTTCTTTAGATGGGATCGGTGATTCCATCTACAATTTATTTATCTTTCAAAATATAAATCATATTAAGTAGAACACAAACCTATGGTTATTATATGAAAATATTTACTGTTTTCCTGTCCCCCTTGATTCCACAAGTCTCCTCCCCCTCATCACATCCTTTACCCCCCTGTCCTTCGAACATCCCCCCATTTTCTGCGAAAATGGGGGAAAAAAGGGGGGCTGGGGAAGGCAGGTAAGGGCGGGGGGAAAAAGAGGAGTTCCTGTCTTTCTCATAAAAGGTCAAATTATCTTATTAAGGCTCATAAACATATATCTTTGCCATATCGTCGCCTTTCACCAATGTCAACGTCTGTTCGAGACGGTCGATGCGGTTATTGGGCGGGATATGATAGAAGATCACCATGATGGCTTTTTGCGTAGAATTCGATTTTATTTGTTGATCTAAAGCCTGCACACTTCCCCCAGTCCTTCTGGTCCAGAAATATAAGGTGGAAGGAGAATTACTATAGATCGGCAGCGCTTCGTACTCCGGCAACGACTGGATCACCGCCGAGGTTTGCCAAGTGGATCGCGCCAACCCTATACCCTGCCGGTGAAACTTACCAATCATCGGCATGGAAACCAGGGTGAAATAAACGATCAGATACACTATGGCAGTGATTATTAACGGTTGTAAAAGTTTTTTCTTGTTCAACCACAGACTGGGCAAAAGCGCGCTGCCGGGAATGATCAAAGAGACCAACAAAGGGGAAAACATACGGTCGGTCATACCAATTTGATTGTCAACCAGCATCTTAGAAGCGATGACCATAGCTATATAAAAGGGGATATATAATCCATGCAACAGAAAAAGCGGTTTCTGCGTTGTGGCAAATATCTTTATCCTTGAAAACGACTCTCGCGTTCCAAGAAACAGCGCAATCCCAAACCCGATGAGTAATATCACAAAAAACAGGATTGCCCACCGTTCCCTGCCGTTTACTAAATTTTCGGGAATAAACCAAGTAAATATCGTGTTACCCAGGGAGTACATATTCTTGGTAGTCAAAGGAACCCATTGAAATTCTCGGTTATTGAGCTGCCCGCTTTGAATATAGTTTTTTAATGACCATATCGCCATCGGCAATAACACTATAAATACATACATCCCCCCATTAATCCTTGTTTTACGACGACTGACACCCGATTTCCATGTGATGACAACCAGCGCCGGCAATAAAAGCGCCAGACCGACATACCGCGTCAGCAATGCCAGGCTGGTAGCCAGGGCAGACATCCAAAACCATTGTCGCCCTGATGTCTCGATATATTCTCCCAACCAATAAAATGCCAGTAAACTCAAAAAAATAAATAAAGGCTCACTCAGCACCCATGCGTGTGCCTCGATCAATACCGCTGATAATGCTGTGAGTAAGCCTCCCACAAGAGCAAACCCGCTGGAGTGGCTGATCTTAAGAATGCTGATACCGACCAGCCATATATTTGCCGCAAAAAGGACGGCATTCAACAACCGGGCAGCGCCCAGGCTGTCCACCCCCGCCAATTCAAACGCTGCCAGCGCCACCGAAAAAAAGGGGGGGTACTGACTCAGGGGAATCGTATTACCATTTTCATCCGGGTATCCTAAGTGTTGCCCTGCCGCCAAATTCCTGGCAGAAGCCACATATTGGAATGAATCTGAAATCAAACCCCCGCCCCAAACTGTACAATACCACACCAATCCAAAACCCAGCCCGCTGATCAGCGCCAGGAGAATCCAAAATAATAATGGTCTGGAGGTTGATTTCATAATTCCTGCTGGGATTGTCTAAAAAGTCAAAAATATCATGTTGCAAGAAGTGTGTTTCACGAAGCGAAGCGAAACATCTAAATTTATAATATAGACACTCTTCGCTTCGCTCAGAGTGACTGTCGTCTTTTGGGACAGCCCCCTGGGAGTGAGGGTCATTAAAACAAACTTTCGTACTCTACCTTGGGAAAAACTTCAAGCTTTCCCCCCACGGTGGCGTCCAAAACCTGCCTGCCCGCTTTTGAATAGGCTTCGTGCGCCATACGATAACCGCGTTCCGACATCTCCAGGTCGGGCAATTGCCAGCGAAAGCCTTTGCCAAAATAGTTACCGGAAAAATGATCGGGGTCATCCCCTTTGGAGATAATGGTGGTATTTGGTTTCCCTTGCGTCGTAAAACTATGATCCACACCAATCAGGATAACGGTCTCGAAACCCATGAAATATGCCAGTTGCAGTGCGACATAAGTGACCGTTGCGCTTTCCCATAACCTGCCGCGGGCATCCACGGCGAATTTGGGCCCAGTGTAAGTGGTGTGCAGAAATATGGTGTTGTCATTTGGGTAAAGCGCCATGCCTGCTTCATTTTCATGAAAGGCATCACGTGAGCGCCATGAAAGGAAACAAGGGATCGGCAGGCATAGAATATCTGCCAGACATTGCTCGATTACCAGGCTGTTCACCGATACATAATACGAAGTCGTAAATCCTAATTTGTTAAAAAGCAGGTAGATACGGTTCATACCAAAGGAATATTCATGGCGTAATTTCGTTAGATCGGTGTGCTTTAGGCTAGGCCCATTGCCTATGATAAAGCAACGCTGCCTGGCATGGCTATCTTTTAATTCCGCCAGGCGTTTGATCGAGTCTCTCCGCCAGGGGTGAAATGTCGCTTCCGGCCACTGGGTTGCGTGAATGACCCCATGGTAAGCGCTACGGGCGACATTCCATACCGGCTCAGGTAAAAAACGCTTGATTTTCTTTCGAGGTGCGTTCATTCAGTACTCAAGCGAGCCGTTGCCCCGCCATCGACGACCAAAGCCTGCCCGGTCATAAACGACGATTGCGCTTCGTCTGCCAGAAAGTAAATGGCATGGGCAATCTCTCCCGGTTTACCGATGCGCCCATTGACGGTTTTCTTGGCAAGGTTATCCAGCCGTTCCAGGATATCTCCGCCGCTTAAATGTCCGCGGTTCAAGCCGGCGCGCAGCATGGGTGTATCCACCGCGCCAGGTAAAACGGCGTTCACCCGGATATTATCAGGGGCAAATTCGATCGCCATGGCGCGGGTAAGCGCTAAAATCCCCCCCTTGCTGGCTGCATAAGCGGCGATATTGGCAGACGTCGCAATCGCATGCACCGATGAGACATTAACGACTGCCCCGCCACCAGCAATTTTAAATAACGGGTGTGCCAGTTTAACCGCCAAAAATACCGAGCTGAGATTGGACGCCAAAACCATGTTCCATTCATCAAGTGTCGTTTCCAGCATTGGTTTGGCAACTTGTACGGCGGCGTTATTCACCAGAGCATCCAGACGGTTGGTGAAAGCCCTGGCCTGGGAAAAGATATTCTCGATATTATCCGCCACCGACACATCGGATTGGATGAACAAGCCATTGGCGGGGAAATCCGCCCCGTATTCGGCGCGGTCTACGCCAATCACGCGCCAGCCCGCCTGGGTAAAAAGCGCTACCGTCGCCCGCCCAATCCCCCCTACCGCGCCGGTGATGAGCGCGGTCTTTGAGATTGATTTACTGTTCATGAATTTCCTCATCGCTTTCTCGTTGAATCCATCTCCCTTGACCCAAATGGATGATAAATCCTAAGTCGCGCAGCTGTTGTAAAACCTGACGGATTTTCGCCTGTATATGTTTATTCTCAGGATAATATTTTTGAAACTCTTTAACATAACGATACATTTCGTCTGTTGTAAATTCGTTTTTGGGTAAGTATTGAAATATTAGTTTTTGCCATCCGGATAGTATTTTTTGTGAAGCAAAAGGTTTTGGTAAACTCTTTTCTCTTATACGTAATTCCTGCAATACCTGTTCAATTGGTAAAGATTTTTTTGGTTTTAGATATTGAAGATGCTTTTGCTGCAATTCAAAATATAAGTTTAAATAATCTTCATTAGGAATAAAACAGGTCGATTTATATTTAACGCGAGAATAAAAATCATAAAATGGTTGGGCTTCTTCACTATGGCTATCGGCGAAATCTAAAACCACGTTTAATTCCACGTTATCCTGTAATCCCCCACGCGTAATATTCGATGAACCAACAATTGCTCTTAAACGATTTTTATTTCTAAATAAATATAATTTAGGATGGAAAGTTTCAACATCATCCGAGGGATCACTGTAACAATATAAATGAAATTTTTCAGTATTTTCAGCCTTTTTAAGTAAATTTTTCAAAGGCATGGCTTCTGTTGTTCGAAAATCTAATCCAACAATGAACTCGACCGAATTTCCGTTATTTATACAATTATTTAAGGATGATTCAATTAATTGCAAACCCGATTGTTTAAGAAAAGCAACTGCAAACCGTACATCATGAGCGGTTACAAATTCCTCATTGATTATCGTACTCAATTTGTAACGAAAATTATCAATTAAAAAAGTCATTGATTGTCAAATGTGACTTCAATCCCCAACCCCTCTAATAAATTACGCACCGTATTCCAATGCACGCGCTCCCAGGCAGATGGGCTGGAATTGGCGTTGTGCGGTGCCAGCATCACATTGTCCATTTTCAACAACGGGCTGTCGAGCGGCAAAGGTTCCTGCTCGTAAACATCCAAAGCTGCTCCGGCGATTCTCCCTCTTTGCAGCGCGTTGATCAATGCCGGTTCATCCACCACCGGTCCACGGGCGATATTGATCAATATCGCCTCCGGTTTCATCAAGCTGAATGTATCATGATTCATTAAATGGTAACTGGAAGGGTTTAGATCGCAATTCAAGCTGACAAAATCAGATTGCTTGAGTAATTCTTCCAACGAGATCATTTGGATGCCGTTCTCGATAATGAAATCGGGAGCGATATCGATGATATCATTTCCTAAAAGACGCATGCCAAACCCCCGCGCCCGTCGCAGCACGGCTTTTCCGCAATTACCAACGCCCACCACACCTAATGTGCACTCACTCAATGAGCGCCCAGGGATTTTTTCCCACACCCCGGCTTTCATGGCGCGGTCCATCCAGGGCTGGCGGCGGGCAAAAGCCAGTATATAACCCATCACGGTGTCGGCTACCGGCATGGAGAAAGCATTCAGGGTGCGGTAAATCCGGATCCCTAACTCTGCCGCGATCTTCTGATCGAACGAATCGATGCCGGTACCCCATTTGGAGATGACCTTCAAGCGAGGCGCACAGGCGCGCAACACCTTTTCGTTATATTGATCGTCGCCGCATATCGTTCCATCGAATTGTCCGGCGTATTTCAATAGTTGAGATTCATTCAACCGTTCATGCACCTCTGCCGGAACAACGAGATCAATCCCATACCCTTCCAAAACAGGGCGGAATCGATCAAGGGATGGGATCATATAAGGGGCAGACAAAAGTACAGTTGGCATAATATTGTTCTCGGTTATCAGTTGTCTATTATCAGTTAACGGTTTTCAATAATCGACTTCCTACTCTCTACTCTCTATTCTCGATTTTTGTTCTTCGGCTTGCTCTTTGAACAACAACTCAACTATCTTGAAATCCAACTCATTATCGATATCCCAGGCTTCGGCAGCACCGATATCAAACATCATGGGACGCTCCCCTAAACGGTTTCGCCGTGCCAGCAAATTTTGACGGGTAAATATATAGATACACGAATTCTCTTCGTACACGGGAGGCAAGTCCTGTGTTTGTAATAAGATGGCTGGGTTATGGTTGATCGCCCTTCCCAGTTGATCCCATAACCGCACCTGACGGCGTGTCACACCGAACATGGAATCATAAGCCGGGTAGTTTGCCAGGAAAGTTTGAATGGCTTTGGAGAGAGTCTCTACTCGCAGAAGCGGATTAGTGCTGTGTGTTTGCAGGTAAAAATCCGCTTCCACCTGAGAGGTGTCATACGCCAGGATTTCATTCATGGGGATGGTATCCGCACGCAAATGAGAAGGGCGCTCGACAATACGCACCGAAGGGAATTTTTTTCGCAGCCCGTCCATAATCGGTTGGCTATCGGTATCCACCACAATCTCCTGGATTTCCGGGCATGCCTGCAGGTTGTGCATAATATGATAAAAAAGCGGCTTCCCTGCCAGCAAACGGTAGTTTTTACCCGGTACACGCTGCGAGTGGTGGCGCATGGGAACGAGGGCAACGATTTTGGTCATTTACACCTCCAGCCTGTTTAATATCTGAAACAACCATTCTTCCATCAATCTGGCATATGATTCAAGACGAAAGTAAATCGCCAATGCCAGGTTTTCGTTATAGGTATGGGCTTTGTATTGCTCTTGGTTCTTTTTCACCAACAATTTCCTGCATGGTCGTGAGCGCCTTTTAAGCAATTTCCAAACGTTCTTTCACTCTTTCCATAATATTCCCTCTTTATACACCCGCTTATTAAATCCCGAATCTGTTCCCGAAAGATCGACCAGATCCACCTCATAAAGTGCATTACTCTCTTCAAATTGCTCACGAATTTCACTGAGTAAACTAACCGGTAGTGGTTCAAGAGGTAAAACCGCAATATCAATATCGGATATTCTCCCAGCTTTTCCGGTGGCAAATGAACCAAAGAGAAAAATTTTTGCCCTGAAATTCATCAGACCTTTTAGAACTATGTCCTTTACAATTTCCATATCTTCAGTCTGAACATCCAACAATTCAATTGATCCTTGCTTTACCATTTTTCCCTTTGACAAGTTATTCTTTCAAACTATGTTTGATTTCTGCCTCATTATACTGGATTGGCGCAACCTTTCGTGCGGATCTTTGATCGCCGATATCCACGCCTGCAGGGTAATAAAACGTTTGCCGTAATTTTGCGTTCAAGGGACCGGATTGACGATACCCCTGGTAGGTGCCCCAAAACTGCATCCAGCGGAACCAGAAAATGCTGTTAAAGTGAGCACCCAACACTTGCTGCCGCGCTGCATGGTACAGATCGCTGGCAATATTACTGCTCACCAGGCGGAGAAAATCCCCTAAATGAAATTGTTCTTGCGGGAAAATCCGTTTGAATGCCATAGCTTCCCGCTTATAACGGTTGAAGACTCCCTGCGGCGTTTCGTTATGAACATGGATCACTTCCGCATCTGCCACATATGCCAATGTATTTCCTTGCTCCAACACCCACTTCGCCCAGGCGATATCCTCCAAGCCGCTCAATGTCTCATCGAAAGTATGTTTTTCCCATAAAGAACGATGGATTGCAGAGTTGGCGTTATTACAGAAAGGCTGGTCTTGATGCAGATTGGATTGCTCCGGGTACCAATGGGTAAACACCTGTTTCTCGGAAAAATGGCTGGTTTCAGCGCCGCGCTGCTTTCCGTACGCCAGGCCGTTTTTTTTGTCCTCCAGGGGCGCCAGCAAACGCTCCAGCCAATCCGGATATACCGGATACACATGGGCACTGGCGATAACCACTCGCTCGGCTTGAGTCTGGGCAATGCCCCGGTTAAGCGACCGTCCAAAGGTGAATTCATCGGGAGAAATGTGCACCACCTGAACCTGATATGCGGCAGCCACATCCAGTGTTCTATCGGTTGAGCCTGAATCGACCAGAATTATCTGCACATCCGTAACGGTTTGTTGAGTAATGCCTTCCAGCAAACGCCCCAGGTGTCTTTCCTCATTGTAGGCGCGGATCACCACAGAACACGATGGACGATTACCAGTCATTGTCCTTCTCATACCCCAGAGTGATCAGCAAGTCGCCGCTGATATCTTTGAATAACCGTTTGTGTTCGGGATTGAATTGGCTGCGCCACCCACCTGTTTTTCCGCTGCGGAAAGTCGGTGAGCGTTGAGGGTTGATATTGTTTTCCAAAATTCTGACCGTTTCTTCCGAATCCACGTTTAAGGGAAAACCCTTTTTCACGGCAAAATCGACCACTTTGCCTAAGACAGATTTGCGATCGGCGACAAAATCTTCAAAATGCAAAATCATTACATCCGGGCAATCCATCCAACCCAAAAACGGTTCAAAACGCTGACGGATATTGGGAAAATCGAAATCGATCCCCGGTAACCCAAGGATGCTGATCTTCAAACGTTCATCAAAATCAGGCAAATTATCCAGGTAATAGCGGTGAAGGGCATGGCGCGGCGCTAAATCGGTCACATAATGCACATGCGAGATGACAACATCGCGGGGATCTCTTAAAATGAAATACGTGGCAAAACCATCCTGCCTTAAGAATTCCACCACCTCCGGAATGGCGTGGAGATGCCCGTAGGCAATGTCGCCGGGAAGCAATCGGTGCAAATCCTCCAGAATCTCATGCACCGCACGAGTTCTTCCGCTATCACCCTCATACATAACCACAGCCGGTAAACCGCTATCAATCGCCGGTCCCAATTGAGTAAAACCTTGTAATGCCTGAGTGAGTAAATGGGTGCCGCTTTTTGGAAATGAATTAGCGAACAGCACCGGCATGCCCTTTAGATCAAATCGCTTAAACCGGGTTTTCTGCGCGAAACGTCTTATAGTCCGCCGTACCAGACGAGCCTGCAGCTCAAGTGATTTTCGCGCAACCCGAGGTAAGATGATCAAAGGGCTTTTATTTTGTGCCAGTTTTACCACCGTTCATTTTCTTCATAACCCATGCGGATTAACAGGTCGCCCGTCTCATGTTTAAAGATGCTTTTATTGGCTGGCGTGAAATATTCCTGCCAGTTGCCAGGCTTCCCTTTGCGAAAAGTCCCCGAGCGGCGCGGGGCAATCGCGCTCTTGATACCCGATATAGCGTGGGCGCGAGGAAGGTCACATTCAAAACCACGCAATTCTAAATAGTCCAACAATCGTCCCAAAGCCTCGTCCCGCTTTAATATCAGGTCTTCAAAGCGCAAGCATAATACGTTTGGTTGGTTTAACCATTCCAAATATTTCTCATATTTCGCACGTATTCCGGAAAGTTCCGACCCAGGCTCCTCCACACCGCAAATGGCGGCGTTGATGCGTTCTTCCATGTCTTGTAATACTTCAGTGTAGTATTTATGCATATTATGCCCGGGATGTAGTTCGGTGGCATAAAACACATGCGAAATGATCATATCCCGCGGGTCTCGATAAACAAATACAGTAGCTCTGCCAGGCGCGGTTAATGCATCGATAAACGGCTGTCTGGCATGGATATAACCATAACCGATATCACCCGGTTTCATTTTTTGAATATTGGCTAAAACCTGTTCTTCGGGCAACAGGCTGTTATCTTCACCGCGATTTACGGGAGGCATCCCCGGATTGATAAACGGCCCAATTTCGGTCAATCCCTGCAATATTTGAATGATCAGGTGCGAACCGGATTTCGGCATGGCGTTGCCCAACACAGCCGGGGTGCTGTTCAATCGGGAGGCGCCCCAGTGTAATGCCGCCACACTGCGCCTACCCTGGTAACGGATTTGTTTTAGTTGATGTTTGATTTGATGGAGTAAATTCATATGTAAAGAAAATTAGTGATCAGTGAGGGGTGAGTGGTGATGGGTTTCTTTTAGGCGAAGTGGAATGGGGTGTGTGGCTGAACCAGATCAAGCCTTTCTTTTCAAACAAAGCTACTACTTCCCACACAGCTTGAAAAGGAATATCCAGTTCGCAGGCAATATCAGCCACAGTATGCTCGCCATCGCAGCGTTCCATGATTTCGAACAGACGCAAACTGCCTTCGGGATTGGTGCGATAGTCGATCCAGATACCGTATCCTGATAGGAACACCTCACCCTTGAAATTATTGACGACATACTGATTGCGTTCCCAGGCCTGGATCAAATCCAGAACTAACCGGCAGGAAGCTTCCAATCTTTCCTGAGATACGATTTCCGGCGTATCCAGGCTGGAGTGATATTCCCGGTATGGTATGGGTGGATACGCCATTTTCTCCACGCGTGACAATGAGAGCATCGGCACCCGCACACCCGGTGAATTAAATTGCCGCTCATCGTTGGGAATGATCTTGCGGTAAGGTCCGGTATACCCCTGACTATCCAATCCACGGAATGCCGAAGCCATACATCGATCCGCCTGACTTTCGGGTTGTAAAGAATACTGTAAAGCATGCGCTGAATCGTTGCCTAACATCTCCAGGAATAAGCCGCCTATCATATCCGGAATCAGATGCTCGTTATGGCTTAGATACGCCACCGAACCGATGGTCTCCGGCAACACCAAAAAGCGGTACGTGTAATACGGTTTCGCCCCAGCTAATAAACGGCGGGCAGCTTCGAGACTAACCACAACGCCGGTAAGGTCATCATTGACCATGGCTGGGTGGCATAAATGCGCCGCAAGCACAAAGGTTTGTTTGCTTTCCCCGGAAATCACCACTTCACCTACTTTAAGTGTCCCCGGTTCAAAGATGGTTTTGATAACTACCCGATATTGCTCATCCTGCAAGCTGTCACGCAATATTTGCGAAGCGCATAAACCCCAATCCCGCTCATAATATTTAAACACAAAGGGGATAGCTTCGGGTAAACGCGGGTGCACATGGATGTGGCGCAGCAACTCTTCACGGCTGACCACGCCTTCAAAAGGAAGTGAATACGACACCACATGTAAAGGGTGATCAGCGTAATCGATCAGGCGTTTACCATCCAGGGTTTCCAGGTAAGCATCATGGCAGGTCCATTTTTCCGGAATGCGCCAGGTCCAACATGGCTCACCAGTGGGGTATTCGTGGATGGTCATAGGGACTTCTTGCGCCAGACGCATTAATGCCCGATCGAAACCATCCGAGATAATATCCCGTTTGAGAAACCACAATTCATCAATTTGATTTATCATCATGAAAACCTGGATATTTTTCTTATTTTTTCTGACGAACTTACTTTTAAAACGATCTCTTCGATTCCGATTATGGCAAATATAATGAGGAGCGGCTCAAAAGGCACCCGCATAGCAGGAATAGATGGAAGACCTAAAATTGTATAAAACAAGATGACAAAATTTATCAAACAAATAAAAGCTAAAGCTTTATTTTTCATATTGAAATTTAATACTAATCCCATAACACCAAATAGTAGCCAAAGCAAAGGGGGCAAGAAACATTTACTGATCGTATTAAATATGAGTGCCATTATTTCATCGCCATCTCGAGATGGTAGTATGCTTTCAAAAAAAGCTATCCGTGAGTTGAATTTATCCACCTTTTCTTGTGTAACAGGATCAAGAAATTTTAATTCCACTGAATTTGGATCTGTTTTAAATTTTCCGGTAGGTGAAAAGCTATTCCCATAATAGTACGATCTTGGGATAAAATCACCTTCAGTTGGGACTGGTAATCCATTGTGATAAAGAGTTTCCTGTTTAGTATTAATAACTCGTATTGATTGAGATTGGGAGTAACTTTTAAGCAGTATGCCTGCAAAAGATTTAAAAACACTTAACAAATATTCTTTAGGACATTTATATATCGCCTCTAAACCCACACGTTTTAATATCCGATAATCTGAATCCCAACCGTATATCTCATCAGAAAGACCAATAAGGTCTCCAAACATTCTCGAAGTACCTTTACTAAAAAATATTTCTTTAGTGATTCCGTATGAACGATATGGCTCTTTACTTAATATAAATTTCTCTACATCATTGGTAAGTTGAGCAGATGCTTTTCCATTTTCCGGGTTTACTGTATGAGTAATAAGAAAAACACGATATAGAGGTATTTGTGCATTATTTGTTCGTGCAATAGTGAAATCGTCATATCGCACAAAATTATATGTACACCACAACAGAACTAATGGAATTAAAATCCCTAAAAAGGATAATGCATAAATCGATTTTTCTTTAAACGAAGAGTTAAATAAAATATAAGGGGCAACCGCATAAAGTACATACGCAATTAATGTTGGGCGAGTTAAAATTAAAAGAAAAACCATTGCGCCTAGCCCAATAAATTCCTTCACCCCTGGATTATGAACGATCTTCAAAAAAAATAAACACCATAAAATAAATAACAAAGATAATGGCGCTTCGCTGGATATCGTATGGTAGATCGCCCCATATGACGGATAAAAATTTACTATTAAGGCAGAAATGAAAGCCAATTTAATCGACCACATTTTAGTAATATGGTAAATGCCAATTATTGCCCCGCTATAAAGTAAACCCATAACCAATTCGGTTAACACCACACCACCGAGTGAAAGAAGCAAACCATAAAGTAAAGGTGCTATAGGTGTCCGCAACAACATCATTATCTTGAATACTGGTTCTTTGGATAAGATATCGAGATAGTATGTAATATAATTTCCACCATCCCTACCCAGTGTAAAAGGCCAGGCAATACTTTGCATATAGTATGTTGCTAACGCTACAAAGAACAATATAGGGACTTCAAGTTTTCTAATTATCTTCATCAGGGATTATTCGGACGGTTGATCACAAGCGACCATGGATCTTTGTATAAAAAATCATCCACAGTCGCAACAAAATCTCGCATCGAACAAAAAGAAACATATCCGTAATTCAAAGGCAGGGAATGCCATTGTCCCCGCTTTTCCATTACCTCTTTCACCCCATGCAAATCGAGGCGCGGGTCGATAGACATATCGCGGACAAACATTCGGTAGGTGCGCAGTTGCCAGCCTTCGGATGTTTTCACCTGCCCGGAAAAATCTTTCCAATAACGATAGGGTACCGCAGCACGTTGTTCGCTATAGTGCAGAGCCGAAATTGCATTCACATCAGCTCCCAAAAGCAGGATCTTAAATCCCAGTTCTAACATCCGGTCGAATGCCGAAGTGGGATCGAAAGCTGAGGCGGTATCACGACCGGTGATGTCATCAGCATATTTACCGATTACCGCCAGCGATTGCATCGGATGCGATGTGCGCCGGGCAGCCGGATGTTGGCGCACCATTTCCGAAAAAACGCCCATCCCTTGTGAAGGCGTACTTTGCGGATCGTAAGGTTCCCCGCGCGCAAATCCGAAATTGAAGGTCGGTACTGCCAACGTCCCCGAGTTGGGTGACTCTAAACTATCCGTCTTATCAAGATTGATACCCAGGTTTTCACATAAAGCGTTCAAATAGATACTCGCACCGCCTTGCGGTTGACCCAGGTATTGAATGGCAGAATGCACCAATACTCCATCCCCACTGCGCACACCCAATTCATCTAAAATATTGATTATCTGATTTAATGTAACCGCCTGCATTTATCCGTTCTTTTCATCGATATACTCATCCCACATCAGGCGGGCAACCCGGTATTCGATTTTGAAGCCCATGCGGTCGTACAATCTCCAGATGGCATCATTCTCGCGCAACATCTCCACTTCCACCGAGTGAACTTTCTGCTCCCGGAACCAATCGATGGTCAGGCGGGAAAGTTTCTCACCCACACCCAGGCAGCGCGCTTCGGGTTCCACCCACATATCGCTGAATTGACCCACCACCACGCTGCCCATATAAGCCGGCACCGGCTTTAACCTGCCAAGCATAAACCCGACTACTTTGTGGTCGACTTCTGCTACGATAACCACACTGAAACGTCCCAATGTACGCTTGAATGAATCTAACCAGGCTTCGCCCACATTCTCGGGGTGCGGCATGCGATAACCCACTTCGTAATAGTACGTATTAAGAAGGGTATACATCTCCACCAGGGCGGAAAAATCGACTGGTGTGGCAAAACGGTAATTTACTTGAGGGGTAGTTGCATCATTCACCGAAATAATCCTTAACAGTCTGCGGCCATTTCTGAATATCTAATCCATATTGCGATAAGAAAGCATATGCCATGCGTTCCAACCCAAACGCTGTGCAGCCGGTATGCACCGGGCTGCCATCCGGTAAGGTGATGTTCAAGTGCCGACCAAAGAAATCCTGGTGATAGTTATATGAGCCTACCGCCAGGGTACTGTTTTTAAATGGCAGGTTGGCGCGGATTTCATATTTTAGTTGAAAAGCGCTTTGAAAAGCCGCTTGTTTGCGGAATTCGCCCACAAAGAAGGGGTCATTGGCTGTTTCTACCCGGTATGCCAGACCGATATCTTCAAAGGCTTTCGCCATGTATTTTCGTGAGGCTTCCCGATTTTCCAACACAAAGTCTTTCTCGCCAACAAAGATCAATTCCCACATGGTGAAATTCCACAATCTCTCCAGTGAGGTTAAATTAATAGACTCGTATCGAAAGCATGGTCCAACCGCAGTGGCAATCATTTTCCCCCCCGGCAAAGGTTTATCTGCCAAAGCAAAATACAAGTGGTAACACACCGCTGGCGATAATAAAGCCTGAATTTTTGCGAACGATTCGGGCAGCTGGTTGAGATCGCCATGTTCGTCACAGCAGGCAGATTGCGCAAAATGATCGATGGCATCCAGGTCTTCCCGTAAATGCGTGGCAAAGGTCAAAGAATGAGGAAATGCCTTAAAATAATTCACCCGCTCGAGGTATCTGGCTGGAATCAGGACTGGGAAACGATAAGGTTGTGCATCAAAGGTGGCTGCCAGCGCAATAAAGTTATCTTCAAAAAATTCAACCAGTCGTGTAACCAAAGGTCCCAATGTGAATATCCCATCCGCCTCACAATGCAGTTCACCGCGCTGCATTAATTCAGGCATGGGATCATTTGTGTTAAGCGTAGGGGCAGACATATTATCTTCCAACACCTGCACTTTAGGGCGAAATGACCCTTGGGTCATGGTTGTCACCACGCGCTGAATTTTTTCTTCAACCCTTTGGCGCAATAATTCGTCTACTGGTCGGTTTACTTCAAGAATGATTTTCTGTCCATCTTTAGAAATTTGCGCTTTGCAGATGACTTCATCCACATACGCTAATTTAGATTGCACTTCGCCGATCAGGTGCTCGGGAATGGGGGGTTGGGAAATTATCTCGAGTGTATTCATGAGGTTTTCTCTTTCTTCGTCAGGTAATCGCAAATCGCTGGCACACTGACCAGGGCAGTAATGGTCTCGTTATTTATTTCAATGTCAAATTTCTGCTCCAGCATCATCATCACTTCCATATGCCCCATCGAATCCCATTGTGGCAGGTCTCCTAATTCCAGTTCGGGGGTGATAGTCTCGATGGGGGTTTGCAAGGCTTCAGCTAATGTTGCCTGCACTTGTTCAATAAGTGATACATTAATGTTCATACGCTGTCTCCAATGTTAAGGTAATAGTGAGAGGTGAGAGGGGATTCGGTATTACCTGATTACCAGATGCCTAATAACCTTTCATCCTACACACCCCCACAATCTGATATTGCGGATCCCATTTACCCCAGGGCATGCCGTTGTCAGCGGAAGTGAAATAAAATTTTGCCAGGTTATCGCGCAGCTCGGCGCAATTCTTTAATTGAAAAAACAATCCATCATACTGGCTATAATTGGAAGGCGCATCGGGGGAAAGCTGAAAAATTCGCCGTAAGCTGTCTTCCGTATAGTTCCAGCCTTTGGATGGCTCGTGGAACCAATCCTGATCACGCGCTGCACCCAGGGTTGCCAGCAACTTTCCACCCGGCTTTAGACAACGCAATAACTCGACCACCACCGCTTCCAACGCCTGCGGTTGATTGTGCTCCAGGGCAGAGACCGCCACAATGGCGTCAATCGAATTGGAAGGAATAGCTTCCAATTCTGCCAGATCGCAATCGTAAACCTGAACCTGCCCCGGTGCTTCAGTAAAGGTGACTGCGCCTTCCAATTCCCTCCATATGAATTTCAGTTTGCCCGCCAAACTGGGCAAGCGTTTTAAATTATTGAACAATGCCTTTAGTGGACCGTTGAGCGGTTGGGTTTCATTTTTTGTTTTCACGTGATAGCGTTTTCGAAAACGCAAAGGCATATCGGCGCGGCTGCCGCGATCCACACTGATAATCCGGGCATTATGTTCTGCCAGGTACCATTGCATGACCCCCAGCCCGGCGCCGGCATCCATAATAGTTACTCCCTCGATTTTTTCTAAATGGCTTATCAGCCAGGTGAGGTCCAATAGATAATGCCAGCCAAAATCCAAGCCTAACTTGCGAGCCAGCAGCCGAAGCTCATTCACCAGCGTACGATGATCCTCCAGTAACGAAACAGGGAGTATCTCAATGAAATCTTGAGTATTCATCTAAGTTCTTCCAACATAAAGGGTTTGTTTTCCGTGATTCCTTCAAAAATGGCTTTGATAGCAGGGGCATTTTGCGGTAACAATTGCTCCCAGTTAAAATTATTCATACGCACAAACCCAGGTCGCGCCCCGGTTTGTAGAAAAGTTTCAAAGGGTAATGAAATTCGATAAAGCTGATAATATAAAAAACGGCGGGCATTGCGTTGAAAATCCGGGGGGATTTCTATGTGATCTTCCACAAGAAAGCGCTTTGCCATTCGATGATATTCATCTTCATTTTGAGGCAGAAACACGATTGGGTATTGGGTATAGCGGGCCTTTCCGGCGCATAGAACCGCTGCCCCCATTAGCGCCGCTTCCAAACCGATCGAAGAATTATAGACCATGATAAATTTCGAGCGTTGGATCAACTCATAGGAGCTGATAAATTCCTGCGAATCAATAAAAACCACGTTAGGCAGCTCGTTGATCCGGTTGTTGAATACCCAATCATGCACACTCTCCCGGCTTTGTTTGGCTGTGCCAGGGCGCATTTCATCCGGGTGAGCGCGGATGATAAACAGGGTTTCCGGGTGCGCTTTGATGATCTCCTGTACGCCATCCAACCAGGCAAACATATGCTCAAATAGCGTATTGGCATGAACCTGGCTGGTATCATAAATCACATTCGTAAATACCGGCACAATTTGTTTGAAATTGGCAGCTTTTTGTAAAAATGCTTCATCTAAATCCTTCATCTCTGGCCAAAAACGGATCCCTGCCATGGTGAATTTTCCCTTAAAGCGTCCTTCCAGATAGCTATCCAGACGAGTTTCCTGATCAGATGTCAACTCAAACGACTCGGGAATATGCACGGGATAGGCGGTGGCTTCTCCATCGGTGAAGAATGAGGAAAATCGCTGGAAGCCAACTTCATGCGTGATCACGCGGACCCCCCTTTGATTGGCTACCCAACGCGCCATCGCTTCGGGATACATAATTCCGTTAAAGATCAAAGCGACAAATGGATGCGTTTCATCGATCAGGCGGTTGAATTCCAGGGCAATGGAAAACGCCGAAAGCATAAATTGGCGGAATAGATAACGGGTTGATTCGTCATCCGGTAAAGTATATCGGCGCAGCGTCCATCGCATGGCGGGTAATGCCAGTTTTCCTAAAGGAATAGACCTCATAAAAAATCCTGCCGGATCGCGGTATTCGAAAGTAGATAATGTTCCAATATCTAAGTCTTTCAAAACCGCTACCAGGTCTGCATCTGCTTTGAACTTAAACCAATAACTCTTTCCCCCGGCATATAAACGTAGAGACTGAGCAACACACTTTTCACACGGCGGCGGTGTATGGTATTCCTGTCGGTTTACGCCCAGCACGCAGTGACTCATCCCCGATTGACAGACAAAATGAACCACCGGAATACCTGCCAGGCGTAATCCCCAAGCGGTTAATAGTGTGAAAGCATTATTTTGACTCAGCCCGGTTAACCGGGAGGAGACATTCATCACCAGAAGAGGCTGGCTTTCCGGATTACTGGGCGCATGAACAGCAACCTGGTTCGCAATACGCTGAATGCGTTGGCGGTTTTGATATTCCAACCAGCCCCTTTGTAAACGGTCCAACAATGAACGTTTCATTTACCTTCCTGGGCTTTGAAATAGGCATCCGATAAACGCTGGATGGCAATCAGGAAACCCTCACCTTTGCGCTGGTGACCGCGCCAGATTTCCGGGATCATTGTGCCATGGTAATCGCCGATGACCTTAAAGAAGTGCACCCAATCAATGGTTCCCTCTCCAATTTGTAACCCCTCACCGTCCAAACCGGCAGCATCGGATAAGTGCAGATGACCAATATATGGCAGTATTGCCTGTACCTGGTCGTAGAAATCGACGTGCGCCCAGTTGCAATACAATTTGGAATGGGATGTATCGAAACACATATTCAAGCCCAACGGCTTGACGAAATCGATGATTTCATAAGTATCCATAAACGCATTGGTCAGCCATTGCCCGCCAAAATACCAGGGGTGAGGCGGCAGGTTTTCCAGTAACATCTCCACCCCCTCGTGATCAATTTGCTCGACCGAACGATGCAAATTATCGTATAGCATTTTATGGTCTTTAATCGGGTTATCCAGGCTCATGGCGCCGGGATGCACAATAACCTTAGGTTTGCCCACAAAATGCGGCGCCATTTCACGCGTTAAATTTATCGCCTTCTGGATCAAAGCCACCGAATCGTTTCTCTGTTCTTCATCACTGGCGCATAGATCCACCAGAGTACGATCCCAGAATTCCGGCGCATGAACCACAAGTTGGAAATCGAAATCCGTGCCAGGGTATGGCTCATCCAGATCCTGGTCGGTGCAGTGAAATTCCAGCAAGTGCGGATTATAGGCTAACAATTCCTCAAAATCACGAAAGCGCACTGTGAAGCCATAATCCATTGGCAGGGTATGCGAGTTATCCAACTCGATTTTGATGCCCAGATCCTTTTCTAAAAAAGGCTCGTCCTCTTCGATGACACGCTCCGCTGTCCGTCCCAACAGTTTGAGATAGTTTTGAGGTGAGATACCTAACGCAGGCCCTTTAACGGCGATTTTCTCGGCGGTAATTGTCTCGCCAGGCTGGATCGATTTAGCGGCTACCAGGCTTTTGCCTAATACCTCACGGTTCAAAATTTCACCGCGGGAGATAAATTTCTCTTCGCCGGTGCCCAGGGCAGCAGTCACCTGTTCGATATCGCGCACCATCTTCTTGAAACCCTGCGGTTCAAGGCTGGCGGCGTGATCGGGACCATCCATCGTGCGGTCAAGAGTCAGGTGACGCTCGATGATGCTGGCGCCTAACACAGATGCAACGGTGGAGACGGCAATCCCCCGCTCGTGTCCCGAATAGCCCACTGGCACGCCGAATTGCCGCAGCCGCTCCATGAAGCGCAAATTGATATCTTCGAAGGCTGCCGGATAGGTGCTGTTGCAGTGCAGCAAAGCAAATTTCGCGCCGCGTTCTTTAAGAAAGTTCACTGTTATTTCTACTTCTTCCAGGCGAGACATGCCGGTGGAAAGGATGAGCGGCTTGCCTTTATTTATCAGGTGATCCAAAAGCGGAAGGTTGGTTAAATCGGCGGAAGCCACTTTGTACGCCGGCATGTTCAGAGTTTCCAAAAAGTCGGCTGCCGGAATATCAAATGCAGAACAAAGAAACGTGATATTTTTCTTTTCACAATATTCGACAATTTCGTAATAATCCTTCTCGGAAAGCTCGACCTGCTGCAAAATAGGCAGCATGTAACGCAAGGTTTTCTCTCCGGCGTTGACATTATCCAGGTACTTCTTGGCATAGAGCTTATCCAGGGTACGTTTTTGGAACTTAACCGCATCGGCGCCGCAATCCACAGCAATATCGATCAATTTCATGGCTAATGCTAAAATACCATTGTGATTGACGCCAATCTCGGCTATGATATATGTTGGGTGTCCATCGCCTATCAGGCGATCACCTATTTTTATTATGGGCATTAAATCCTCCATGGGGGATAAGAAGCTGTCGGCTATCAGCCGTCAGCTTTCAGATAATTTGAATAGAAAATTGAGAATCGAGAATCGATCACTTGGAACAAATAAACGCGAACAAAGCGCCTGACGCTTAATCACCTGACACTTAAACACTTTTTATCTCAAACCCCAGTTCTTCAAAGGTCAACTCGCCGCTCTCTAATAGTCTTTCAGCACGGCGCCAGTCATCCGGGGAATCAATGTCAATCCAATCACTGGGTGGAATAATCAAAGGTAGGATATTATCTCCGGTCATCGAATTTTTATCTAGAATGGTATCCGCCCAGGCAGCATCGACATATCCGGTCTGCCAATAAACCTCCGGCAGCGCCTGGCGGGGCAGGTTATAGGCTTCTTGAAATGGTGTGTCTATCAAAGGATGCATGAGCCCATCTTCGGTGATGCGCCACATCTTGAAGGGATTTTGAAAAGGCACACATACGGTTCGCACGGCATCGGCATCCGGGCGTTCGATCAACCGGTATACCGCCTGGTCAATATGATGGACACGGCGGAAAGGTGAAGTGGGGCGTAGTTGTACTACGATTTCAGGTTTATACCCCTCATTCTCCTCCAACCACTGCAAGGCATGCTGGAAAACCGGTAGGTCGGGCGTCTGATCCTGGGAGAAATCCGCCGGTCGCAGAAATGGCGTCTCGGCGCCATAACGGCGGGCGATGACGGCAATCTCTTCGTCATCTGTGGAGACAATCACACGCGTGACCGTCTCGGCTGCCAGGCCGGCTGCGATGCTATAAGCTATCAGCGGATACCCGGCGAAAAGCCGGATATTTTTACGCGGAATGCTTTTCGAACCACCGCGAGCTGGAACAATGGCTAACGCTTCAGTTACCATACCGACCATCCCCCATCGACAATAATATTAGCACCGGTGACGTAAGCTGAGGCATCCGAAGCCAGGAAAATCAAAGCGCCGTTCATGTCATCCTTATATGCCATGCGTCCCATCACAGTCTTTGCCGAATAGGCTTTCACAAAAGCCTCATCGTGCCCGTTAAATACCCCTCCCGGTGATATAGCATTCACGCGGATGTTTTTACCGGCGTAATAAGCTGCCAGGTAGGTTGTTAATCCCAGAATACCGGTTTTGGTGACCGGATAGTAAGCAGGTTTATATGCCGGTTCCTCGCCTGGCTTTTGATACAGACGCTGATCGGGAGCGGTTATTCCATAGATCGAACTCATATTGATCATCACCCCCCCGCCCTGCGCAAGCATCACCCGCCCAGCCGCCTGGCAGCACAGGAATGCGCCAGTCAGGTTGACCGAAAGCGCCCGATTCCATAAGTCCAACGGATAATCCTCAAAAACATTCGTGTGCCCGCCATGCTGGGGATCGAATTTCGGATCCAACGCCGCGCTGTTAACCAGAATATCCAGGCGGTCATAGGCTTTCATTGTAGCTTCCACCATAGCCGCGACGGATTGCCGATCAGTTACATCTACACGCAGCGAAATAGCGCTACCGCCATGGCGGTTAATATCGTCGGCGACATGTGCTGCTGAAGCCTCATCCAGATCGGCGATTACAATACGGGCGCAAGCTTCCGCCAGCGTGTGGCAGAATTCTGCACCCAATAAACCCGCCCCGCCGGTCACCACCGCCACACGGTCAGTCAAATCGAATAATTGGGGTAATTTGTGTTTGTGAGTATCAGACATGATTTTTTCAATATTACCTGATTGACTTATTCCAGATCTCTGTTCCTCATGGAGGATTCAACTTATATATTGTGCCATCCCGATATTGATCGACAACCTCAAATCCCTGGGTAAGATCGGCAAGATTGGTATCGTACAAATCCAATGAGACGGCATCAAAAACCACCAAAAGCCCACCTTCGGCAGCTATACGCTGGCGCATCATATCCACATTGGGAATTCCATACGCTGGTAAGCCGGTCCACATGGTGATTGCCGCTGGTGAATTGCTAAACAGCAGGGTCTGCGGCGAGACGCGTAACGCTTCCATGGTTGGCGAGGTGTGCATGCTTTTACGGGCAAATCCCAAACCGTTCTCATGCAAGCGGGGAACTAAAATCATCGCCCGGTATCCATACATCCCCAATAATATCAAGGCACAAGCCGCCACACCTATACGCACCGCCTGCCCTCCGCTATTCCATAAATAAAACACGAATTGCAATAATAATACAATCGAAACAGGCAATAGGGGCAATAGGATGCGATTATTGAGCGGTGTGAGAGGGTCGAAAAAAGCTTTGGATAAAAAAATGATGGGAATATAGCAAAGGAACTGGAATGTCAGAAAAAGATAAATCAAGAAACGAGTATTGGCTTTCGATAGAGAAAAGCGTTTTTCATGATGCACACCAGTACGCAGCCATAATAAAATACCGCCGACCAATATCGCAATGATCCAAACGATTTCGTACCCGTTCACCAGCCTGCCCGGAATGAACCATGCCAGTATGGTGTTGAAGGTGCGCAGCACTTGTTTTAGGGTGATCGAATAAAAAGCGAATTTCCGGTCGGTGATACTGCCGATAGCGAATACAGTGTAAGCTACCCAGGCAATGACAGGCAGCAGGCTGGTAATCATGAAGGCAAGCAAGTCTTTCCACCGCCGTGATCCGGGAATACTTCGTGAAACAATCAGGATCAATATTGCTGCAAAAATAAAAGCGATCCCGATGTAGCGCGTCAGGAACGACAACCCTAACAAAACACCGGCGTACATAATCCATTTGATTGATGGTTGCTCGAGATATCTTACGACCAAGATTACGCTGCCCAGGTACAGGCATAAGAATAATGGTTCACTCATCGCCCAGGCATGGGCCTCGATCAACACATCCGAGGTGAAAAATAACAGACTGCCCAATACTGCCAGCCATTGAGAATGCGTGAGGCGCTCGACGAATACGCCGGTTATAAGCAAATTGATCCCAAATACCAGCGTATTGACCACCCTGGCGGCGGATTTGGCTTCCAGGCCAAACCAGTCGCCTGCAGCCAGCGTTAATGAAAATAGGGGTGGAAAATGCGTTAAAGGGTTAAGTTCTCCATCGCCTCCCAGCCAGCGCAAGCCATTCCCTGATACCAGGTTTTGCGCGGAATTGATATACATGAACGAATCATCCATCAATCCGGCGCCCCAACGCGTACAATACCAGATGAGAGCAATACCCAAAATTGCCAGGACGAGCATCGCAGGGTAATACACCCTTTGATAATTTTTTATCTGATTCAATTAAAAGAATAAGGAGAAAAAGGATATGTCAGAAGTACTGAGAAATCATGATGTCGTACCAACACGCTTATACCCCTGCCCCTTTCTCTCGTAAAACGACTGGAGAAAGGGGTTAAGGGTTATGAAAGTCTTTAATGGACTTTAGTCCTCTTTTACTGCGGTTTCCTCCATCGGATTATTACCGAAGCCATCCGGAATTAGAAAACCGCGTTCTTCCAGGAAGGCAATGATCTTGCGGGCGTTTTCTTCGGCGCTGTTAGACACTGTATCCAGGGTGATTTCCGGCTCCAAAGGCGGCTCATAGGGATCATCTACACCGGTAAAGCCTGTGATTTGGCCGCGGCGGGCGCGGGCATACAGACCTTTGACATCCCGTTCTTCGCATACCTCTATGGGTGTGTCGACAAATGTCTCCAAAAAATGTTCATTGCCTACCATTTTGCGCACCTCATTACGCGTGGCGCGGTAGGGACTGATCGCCGCGCATATGACGGTGCCGCCATGATGGGCGATCTCACCAGCGACATAACCGATGCGCAGAATGTTTGTATCGCGGTCTTCACGCGAGAAACCCAAACCTTTTGAAAGATGGGTACGCACCACATCGCCATCCAGCAAACTCACCTGTCGTCCGCGTTCCAACAAGAGAGAGGTCAGGATCTCTGCAGTGGTGGATTTACCCGAACCGCTCAACCCGGTAAACCAGATACAAAAGCCCTGTTTGTGACGCGGCGGATACATTTGCTGTAAAATTTCTGCGGTCTCTTTGCGGGTGAACCATTCTGGTAATGTTTTACCCTTCGCCAGGTAATCATCTCGCACCTGGGTGCCGGAGATGGAATAGATCTTTGCCCCTTCAGGCGCCTTGGTTTCATCTTCATAGCGTTCTTCATCTGCCAGATAAACCAATGCTTTGAATTCGACCGGTTTCATACCCAGCTCGTTGGCGTATTGTTCCAGCATGGTTTGGGCTTCATAAGGTCCGTAAAACGGCTTACCGTGGCTGTCGGTGCCCGGTCCGGCATGGTCTCGCCCAATAATGAAGTGATTGGCGCCATAATTTCGGCGGATAATCGAATGCCAGATGGCTTCGCGTGGGCCTGCCATGCGCATCGCCAGGGGCAATAAGCTGAGTAAGGTTTTCTTGCGATCATAATAGTTATCTGCCAGGGCACGGTAAACCCGCACACGGGTGTAATGGTCTACATCACCGGGTTTGGTCATACCCACCACCGGGTGGATCAACAGGCTGCCATTTACTTCTTCAGCGGCACGTTTAGTTAGTTCTTCATGGATACGGTGCATTGGGTTGCGGGTTTGAAAAGCCACGACATTGGCATTACCCATCTCTTCCAGAGTCTCCCGCACCTGAACTGGTGTGCGGCGCAGCTCTCTGAAATCATAATAATAAGGCAGGTCGATAACCTTGATCGCTCCGGAAACGTACACTTTGCCCCAACCCAGCATCTCAGAGACCAGGGGGTGTTTAGGGTCGGTGGTGCCTAATACAAGACGCGCCTCACGCTGAGGGTCCCAATGATATACCTCTTCGATCTGCATGACCGCCAGGGTATTGTTGCGCGCGTCGCATAAGGTGATCTGCTCTCCCCAGCTTGGAAGGGCATCTTCATCCACCGGTAAAGTCACGGGGATGGGGAATAATACCCCATTTCCCAAACGCATCTCGGTAAGGACACGTTCGTAATCGGTTTTGCTCATGAAACGGTCCAGGGGTGAAAATGCGCCGGTGGCTAAAAGTTCAAGATCGCATAACGCACGCGCCGATATTTTGATCGAGGGCAACCGCTTGGATCGTTCAATCACATCCTGGCGCTCTTCGCTGCTGACCATCAGATTTACTAATTGACCACCATACGGGCTGATCAGTTTATTGTCTTGGCTTTTACTTGCCATTAACTACATCTCCTTATCAATAAATTTTATGTTTTTTCATCCTACCCATTCTGTTTCTCTTGTATATCCTGTTATTGTTATAAAAATACAGGATTGGCAGGATTTTCATGATAATTTTTATGTGTTTTTCTTTTTCATCTCATCTATCTTGCCATCTTGGGTATCCTGATAATTCATTATTCAACCTCAGGCACTCTTACTAATTTGCCTTCATGCGCCGATTGCAGCGCCGCAAGACATAACTTTAGCGCTTGAACGCCATCTTCCAAAGAACACACCGGATTCACTTCATCGCGGGCTATCTTTATAAAATGGCGCATTTCATCCATGAATAACGTATTGCGCTCAAATCCGGCTGGTACAGGGAAATATTGCCACTGGTCTCTGGTTGCCTTGTACAGGGCAACGCTTCCATCGGCATTATCCCAACGCAGTACACCCTGGGTGCCGATGATTTCCAGGGTATGCGCCGGCGGTCGTTGATTATAATCCAAATGCAGGCTGGCTAACAACCCGCTATCGAATTGCAGCCCAATCTCTGCCGTGTCTTCGACATCCAATTCAAGATCACTCAATTTTCCGGCAAATGCCCAAACCGCTTTAACGTCACCAAATAACCAGCGTAAATAATCCAAAGGATGCGAAAGGGTCAAAATCACACCTCCGCCCATTTCTGAGCGGGCGCTATAACCCCGACGGTAATCCTCCCAGGGATGCCATCCCGGTAAATATTCCCCCCAATGAGCCCGCGCCGAATAAGGCTTGCCGATAGCACCTTCATCAAGTAGTTTCTTCATGCGCTGCAAGCCAGGGTGAAAACGGAATTGATATCCCACCAAAATACGGCTTCCGTTTTTTTGGTCGACCCGCTCCAATTCATCGACCCGCGCCAGTGTATGAGAAACGGGTTTTTCCAAAAGAATATGGCATCCCGCTAAAGCTGCCGGAATAGCAACCCCCATATGTAACGCTGTAGGATTGGAAATGACGACTGCCTGTGGTTGGTAAGCCAGGGCTGCATTCAGTTCGGTCTCGACCGGAAATTCCACCAGTTCATCATCGGGCAAGCGGCTGTGATGCGAACGATACAGCACGATATCTGTCTCGCCCAATGCCCGCAAATTCTGCAAGTGGCGCCTGCCAACGGAGCCCAGCCCGGCGATGAGGAATTTCACGCCTCATACCTCCAGATTCTGAGTGTCTCCCCGGCAATCTCCATAAATACCTTTTTGTCACGTTCGGTAAAGAATTCCTTATATGAGCCGCGTTTCCCCTTTTGAAGGGGTGATGCGACCTGACTGGCTTTCTGCTGCTGCCATTCAGCGTCGGGATTTTGGCGCGTCTCTGCGTCGACGGCTTTTTTCAACCCCGCGGCATGAATATCTACGCCTAGAAATTCCCATAAGCGTATCATTTCAGCGAAGGTATCCTCCAGGAGATCTTCATAACGCAGGTGATAATATCGTTCGTCATAGTATTGACGCGCCATCTGATCTGTTTCACTCACATTCCGCGCCCATCCTTCAGCCGCCTGGCGAATGGCTTTTTCGGAGAAAACCGAACGCTGCCCGTTGAGAAACGGTTGTGGATCGCGGGTGAATTCATCCAAAATCATTTTATCTTCAGCAGAAAGAGATTCAGGATGCTCGATAAAATTTTGAAAGCGGTGCGATAACGCCGTATCTCTCCCATCACGGATGATATAGATCAAAGAAGCGTCCGGATATACTTTATGGGTCAATCGGACCGATTCGCCATCTAAAAGGCTGTTGGGGCTTTTATCGCCCACCACACAGCCTGTACCGCCTTTGCCCTCCTGGCGCGCCTCTCTTTCCATGATGAAATCGGCAGCTGCCCGCAATACCACGGGTGATAAGTCTTTACCGCGGTTCCAACGATTACTGCGTCTGGCAAGCCATTCACCCGTTTCCGGGCTGACAACCAGCGATTCGAGCAATGGCGAGCGGGTGAAGAAATGTGCCTGGTAATTACAATGCACCTGAGGATGTAACCGAATCAATCGCGCTAACAATGTAGTCCCCGAACGGGCATGCCCATAGATAAAGAATTTATCGAGTGGGAAGAACCGGCGTGCTTCTTCCACTTCCTCTGGGGTTATGGATGAAATTTCCCTGGGTTGCGTCTGGGGCAACCCCCCAGATAATAATACTTTACAGGCTAATGATAATCTTCGGGAGAATTTATTTTTCATGGTTTTAATAATTACCGCTGAGATGCTGAGCTCTCTGAGTTTTGCTATGTTTCTATAGGTGTTTATTATTTCTTTCTAATTCGTTACTAAATTTGAATTATTATTGATACGAATTTTGGATTTTGTTAGGAAATAAGGAATTCTTCCTTATTTTTTCTCTGCACGCTCTGCGGATCAGTAATTTATCTTTTACCGGTTTTTCGACTCGTGAATTTCCGGCGGATACGCCAGGTGTAAGCTCGCCACAATGATGCAGGACTATATGCAGATTGTTTTTCGTATTCCAAAGCTTTCATCTGAGGCGCCGCCATTATCTCGATCACGGCCGCCTCAATGGGGTCAAGTGTCTCCTTCCACCTCCCCAGGGGTGTGGTGCTGATAGCGCTGAATTGATCGGCAAACATGGAATTGCCTTTCCATGAGGCGCCCGCCCGGGTCGGCTGCGCCAGGGTTGGATTGCTTTCGATGTCTAAAAAATCCGTAAGCTGTTTGAGTGTTTCCTGGGTTTTTTGTACAAGATCCTCATAACGGATAAGCCGGCAGCGCTTTTCGCCATAACGAGCCACATTTTGCCAGCAGGCATTCACCGAACGCTTCCAGTTTGTTGTGAAAAATTCTGCGCACCAATCCGGGTGTTTTCGATGATAAGAAGCATGATTATCGCGGGGATCGCGCACGATATAGATACAACGCGCCTCCGGCCACCAGGTGAATATTTGATCCGCATAATACTCGTTATAGGGGGATTTCTCCACCCAATAGCGCGCCGATGGCTGCCAGCTTCCAGAAACCTTCCCAAACCCCAGCACTGCTGTGCTGAGAATATCGCCATCATGGCGGCAGCCTGCCCCATCCAGGATATCCACCATCGCTTTATTCACCTCATCGAACGGTATCGCTGAATAATCCCGGTCGGGATAGCCTTCCTGGTTGGCGGGTTGGTTCTCCCGCTCCCAGGTGAAGATGTGGGTGAGGGTCTTTTCTGCCAAATTCAGTTTTGCTGGGAAATCCAGACCTGCGGATTGGGGCAGAAAACGGCGAAAAAAAACTGTTTCTTCGGGGTAAACCACTAACTGGGGATGTGAATCCAATAAGGCTCGTAACAGACTGGTGCCCGACTTAGGATGCCCCCCCAGAAAAACCGGGCGATCGCATAATATTTTATATTGCGCCAATTCAACTTCGTTCATCAAAACCATTATTGAATTATCTTTAAATAAACAGGATTTAGAAGATAAACAGGATAATATATGTTTTTTGATTGTAATTTCAAGTGATCACTTTCGCACTGATTGCAAAACACTTTATCGATAATTTGGATTACGAATAAATATATTCACCGCCCTCGTCAAATCCCATTCATCCTGAAACTTCTTCTCGTCTAAATATGGTGCAAAATATTGAACAACCGGTCATAGAGGGCTTTGATTATCCGCCGCATACCGGGGATGGCTAGAAGCCAATGACGCTGTTTGCGCGCCGATCCATGGAAGCTTGTGGCAGCGGTTAAGTCCATAGCTTTTACCTCATTCACCAATTCTTCACTGATGGTGTTGCCGATGTGGCGGGTGACGCGCTGCACCGTGGAAAGCCTTAAATAACCCAAATTATCTACCGCTTCATCCAGCTCCACCATGTGCCCCATCAACTTGCCGGACCAATTGTTGGGTAACGCCTCGACAATCACATCCTTGGGGGCGACAAACTGAAAGTGGTTTGCGCCGGCGATGGCTTCCAGGTCATCAATTTTTACTACAGTATCCAACTCGTTTTTAGTTGATTCGAGGTGCTGCCCGGGATCGCGTCCGGTGCTCACTGCCCAATCCCACTCCCAATCATCCGGAATTCGCCTCTCGCTAACAACTGTCAAACCGTGTGTGCCTTCGTTCCGAAAACGATCCAGGGTTTGCATGGCATGTTTGGAGGCATTCCGCACCGGTACGCCGCTCACCATGCCCACCTGAGGAAATTTCTCCAAAATGTCCAAATGTGCTTCTAACCAACCTGGGTAGAACAGGATGTCGTCATCGCTATATGCCGCCAGTTCTCCCGGTATGGCATTGAATATTACTTTTAAAGCGCCAATCTTGCCGATATTTTTTGCGGACAACAATAAATATTGGATATCTCCATTGTGCTGTAATTGATTTAAATAATCCACCACTTGCGGGCAACTGCCATTATCAAAGATAAAAAGATCATAAGGCAGCGAGGTATTTCGATGCAGGCTGGCAAGCGAGAGTTTCAAAACTTCAAAACGATCACGGAAGTATCCTTCCAGGTGAGGAATATAGGTCAGCATAACCACCGTAACCCGCACCGGACGGTATTCGGAATATTTGCCGCGGGCGGGGTTAACGCCGAGCCGCGCCATGACCCTTATCCATCCTGCGGCGAAACCGCCGAAAACGCCGCGCTAATGCCCACCAAAAACCCTGTCGCTCCCCGGTTTTTGGGGTAAACCAATTCTCTGCTCGTCGCAAGATGCGCAGAAGACTCGGGCGCGGGCGGCGTAATTCCCCATCGATCAATTGCCAGTCGCTATCCAATACGGTATACATGGTATGACTGCCGCCTGCCAATGCCATATTGCGTTGTGATTCTTCCAGATTGAAATGCGGCTGTCCGCCGGGTAAATGACTGTAACCATGTTCTTGATGAATGACCATCAAAGAAGGCGTGGCGTCGACCACCCGCCAACCCTGATGGCGGGCATGGTAGATCATCCAATTATCCCAGCCGGCGCGCCCGATGGCAAATTCGGGTATCTCCTGAAAAATATGGCGGGGAAATATGAAGTAATCGCTGCCCGCCGGACGGTGCTGCCGCCCATTGAGTTTGACCTCTTCTCGCAACTGCTTTTCCCAGCCTGGAAAGAAATCCAATAATGTGTTTACCTGTAGATCCCAGCGCTGCCCGATGATCAGAAAATCTTTCGCCTGCTCAACCACCCTTTTTGCCGTATCCACAAAATCGGAGAAAATCAACATATCTGTATTGATATATGCCATTAACGGACTGTTTGTCGATTGGCGGGTTACATTAAAAATCGAGTTGACCAGGGGTGTACCCTCTTCGTTGCGGGCTACATTTGTTAGCTGCTTTAAACCAAACTCTTTCGCAACTTCTGCCATGCCGGGCTCATCGCCAACCAGGATAATTTCAGTTCCCTCGCCAAGACGCATCCATGAAGATAAGGCATTGCGTTGGATTATGCTTATGTGTGGATCGGAAAATGGTTTGGGTGCGGTAAAGAGTGTCAGATAAGTCATAATAAATATGTGCTTCAACCTCCCGCAGGTTTGAAACCCGGGGGAGGTTATTTTATTGACGCGAATCTATCTCGCGTAAATTCTTGTGGTGCACCTGGGCATTGATTTCTGCTAATTGCGGCTCTTTTTCGAACAATGCCAGCACATCCTCCCAGGAAAAATCATCACGATTATCAAAGCGTTGATATATTTCTCTCACCAATGCCAGGTCTTCAGCGGTGTCCACTGTCCAGCGGTGAGTACCGTAATCCGGCGTATGATCTAAAACAAATATATTGAACTGCCCCGGCGTCTCATAAAAGAACGGCATCACATGCTCACGTTGATGAGGTTGATTGGCTTCTTTCCAGGCGCGCTCCAATCCTGCATAGCTGCACACTTCCACATCCAATCCAATCGGATAAGTACGTTTCCAGGGCGGCGGTAAGCGGTTTGCCGCGAAATCATATGCATTATCAAGCTGAAAATATCCTTGGGGGATTTCCTCACCTTCGGGGATCGCTTTTTGCCCGAAGAAGGCGAGTACCGTATCATCGATAACCTGTGGGTCGATCAACGGGCAATCGGCAGTCAGACGGACGATTACCTCACCGCCATAAGCCCTGGCTGCCCGGTAAACACGGTCCAGCACGTCGAACTGGCTGCCGCGGAAACTGGGGTATTTGTGAGAGATACAATAGTCGGCTAAAATATCGTCCTGATAATCACGCGTGATAGCCACTACCACCTGGTCCACCAGCTTCGATTGAGATGCCCGTTCTACCACACGGGTCAGCATGGGTTTTCCTCCAATATCCAGCAGCACTTTGCCCGGCAATCGCGAGGATGCTAAACGAGCCTGGATAATCGCAAGAATTTTAGGTTTTTCAGGAAAGTTTTTTGGGGGATTCGTCATTGGATTACCTGCCTGTGTTCAAGTTTTTTATCGGCATATTGAAAAGCCAATTTATAGACATTAAATAATTGATGGAAATTCTTATTCCAATCGGCGCGTTGTTCGGCTAAAAGTCGGGTGGCGTAACTTATTTCTTTGAACTGTTGTCGATTTTCAACAGCATTAATGATAACTTGCCCCATCGCGCGTGCATTCCCATCCGGGAAAAGCCAACCATGCACGCCCGGTGTTACCCATTCCCGATTGCCGGGGATATCCGACACAATGACCGGGCACCCGCTTGCCAATGCTTCCAGCAATGAAATAGATGTGCCATCGCTGTGAGAGGCGCATGCATATATATCCGCATGAAGGTAATATGACGGTAAGTCCGCCTGCCCAATCTGCCCGGGAAATGACACCCGTTCTAGCATGCCAGCCTCCCGGAAGATTTCCATCAATTGGTTTTTCATCGAGCCATTTCCAAGCATGACCAATTGCAAGGAAGCCTGTTGGCGAGCGGCAAACACGAAGGCTTGCGCCAGAATATCCACACCATAAATCGGTTCCCAACTGCGCGTGGAAAGCATGGTGATAGTCTCACGATCGTATCTCTTACCGCCAGGCGAAAATTGATCCAAATCGACGCCCCACGGAAATGTGACAATCCGTTCATCCGCCATACCATAGGCAATGGCTTTTTTGCGGATCGTATTGCAATCACCCAACATGGCTGCACTATGACGAAAAACATAGCGCGTCGCCCAACGCCAAATTGCATTACGTTCGGCATCGATAAGCAAATCATATCCCCAGGACATACTGATCAGAGGTTGGTAGCCGGTCAGTGCCGCTAATAACGCGGCTGTTTGTATTGGTCCCGCCTGCACTAAATCCGGCTTTACCTCAGCCAATACCCGTTTTAAATCAACCAATAAGCGGGGAAAATCAAGCCAGCTAAAAGGGCGTTTTCCTCCCGCCCAATCAACCTGCTTCACGCCTTCCGGCAATACTCTTTCGTCCAATGCATATGGATGTTTCTCCAGGCACAAATAATAAACCTGATAATCCGCACTCACCAAAGCGGTCAAAAAACGATGGTCGTGGACGGTGTATGAACGGGAAAAATATAAAATTCTTTTCAAGTGTTAAAGTGTCAAGTAATTACGTGTCAAGTGTTTATGTAATTGCATGTTAAATGTGATTGTATGGGGTTAGGACAATTTATTCGCAGAAATTTGACGATTTAGTGAATGTTTTAGAGCGCCAACAAGCGCTTTGGTTTTTTGAGCTTGTACATAATGAGTTTGTAATTGATTGTTAGTTATATACCCAATGTCAAGGGCTGAATATAATAAAGATTGCACTTCAACTATGGAACGGCGTGCAATTCCCAAAAAACGGGAAAATTCTTTTTTCGATTCGCAATCAAATCCTTCAGCAATATTTGTCATTACTGAAACAGAAGCCCTCTGTATCTGATCTTTAAACCCAAAATCCCTGGAGAGCTCACCTTCTCTCGTCAATATATACAATTGCTTAACCAAAATTCGTGCTTCCTGCCAGGCTTGAATATCCTCAAAACGTTTAATTAATGCCATCAGGTTTATCCTTTCCCACACTTAAACCACTATCGTGCATTTATATCTCATGATACTCACGGAGCAATCCACATAGCGCTTAGTAACTTGATCACCTGACACTTATACACCTGATACATAAACATTTATTCACAAATTTCCCCCCATCTTAATTCTTTCCCTGCAGAAATATTATTGAGTGCCTTTTTCCCAATTACATGTTCGATCTCATAGGGCATGATGGCGCCGGGGGTGGCTGGACGCAATACATCGATCATCTCTCGGTTGAAAACATCTCCTGCGTGGATATCCCGTGCAGCGCGCAGACATCGCCGCTGCACGACCACCGTATCCAATTCGTTTCCGGTGACAACCTTATCTGCCGAACCCAGCGCCCGCTCCAACTCACACGTGCGGTCGATCATCTCCCGCCAGGTTTCAGGCGTCATGGAAAAGGGGTGATCGGGACCAACCCGGGTGTTATCATCCGTAAAATGCTTCTCGATAACCCTCGCCCCAAGTGTTACCGCTCCCAGGATCGTAGCATGGTGAGGTGTATGATCAGATAATCCTAAGATGACCTGCGGGAACATGACCCGGTATGTATCCAACACCCGCAGGTGGATATGGTTGAAATTTTCCAGGCTGGCGGTGTAATTGGTGTTGCATTGCATTAATATCAGTTGAGGATTGATTTTTAAAATGATATGAACCGCTCGCTGCACATCACCAATATCCGAAGCGCCGGTCGCCAGGATTACCGGCTTGCCTTTGCGAGCCATGCGCTCCAGGGCTTCCAGCCAGGTGATATCGCCGGAACCGATCTTATAGGCTGGCACGTACGGATCAAGCATATCAATGGCGTCGAAATCGTAAGGGGACGAGAAATAATCGATACCGACCTTGTCGCATTCTTCTTTCAATATCGGCGTCCACTCGAAGGGAATTGAGGCATCTTTATACACTTCAAAAACCGATTTCTTCCATGTGGATTGATGAGAAAGCTGCCCGTCCATATTCTTAAACCCATAATCCGAGACAATCTGGGGAGCACGGAAATTCTGGAATTTAGCGGCGTCGGCTCCGGCTTCCTTCGCCATACGGATGAGCATTTTAGCCCGCTGTAAATCGCCATCGTGGTTGGCTGAAATATCGGCAATGAAATACGTGGGATAATTCTCTCCAATGAGGTGGTTGCCAATCTGGATTTCCATATTGCCTCCAAAAATTAGGTAATCAGGTAATGGGTAATTTGGGATTAGGATTTGCGGCGATAAAATATCAGGTGCGTACGTGTCAAGTATTTAAGTGCCAGGTGTTTAGGTATCAAGTAATTTCAGAAGATAGAATTCCCTAATTGCCTGACACATTATTGCCCAATTACCTGATACCTTATTACCTGATACCTACTCACTATTCACCCCTCACCAATCCCTTTAGGTATTGTGGATAACCTTCCCGATACAATTCATAAAAACGCTCAATACCGTCTGTAACAGTGGGTAGAGAAGCGCTAAGGGCTTTGGTAAGCTTATCAGTGCACAACGTTAAATTGGGTGAACGGGCAGCTTTCAACCCGGCGTCATTGACGCTGCATGGCGATATCAAAGTTTCATCTAACTCAAAACGCTTTGCCAACGCGACGCCGAATTCATATTTGCTGATGGGTACCCGACTCACCACGTGGTACAGCCCACTTAATCCCTTCTCCAACATATCCGTAAAAATACTCGCTAAATGATTCGCTAACAACGGGCAAACAAATACATCGGTGAAGCCTTTCATTGGGTTACTCGCCTTTAAGTTGTTGAAGAAAAACTCTGCCAGGCTGCGTTTACCGGTAAGACTCCAGCCGAAAAGATTGACGCGGGTGATAATCGCTTCAGAATTGGTTTCCATTATAAGGCGTTCTGCTTCCAGCTTGGTACGGGCATACACACTCAAAGGGTTTGGCGTATCTTCTTCATAATAATCGCCGTGAACGCCATCGAATACAGCATCAGTTGAAATATGCACCAGGCGCGCTCCGCCCCTGGCGACATGGCTGGCCAGTTTGCAGGGTAATTCGGTATTCAGTTGGGATGCCAGCTTTGGGTCAGCTTCGCAGGCATCCAGGTCTGCCAGTGCGGCGCAATGGATCACCCAATCAGGCTGGGCACACTCCAAAACAGATTCCACTGAGCCAGGCGCCAGTAAATCGGTCTGAATTACTTTGAACCGGTTGGTTTGCAGAGCATGGCGGTTGGTCACACCAAACACGGTGTGACGCCCTGCCAGTTCCAATGCCAGGTTCAGACCCAGCAGACCGCTGGCGCCGGTGATGAGAATACGCATGGATATCCTTATGCAAAAACATCATACGATCCATATGTGCAGTTACGAAAAATCTTGCTGCGTCATGTTATCGAACGGCGCTACAATAGCGTGAATTTGATCCAGAGTTAACCATTCGTCATTGGTATCGCTGGCGTATCGAAAACCTTCCGGTAACGCCTTCCCCTGATTCTCCCATTCACGCCCAAACCACAAAGCCGCCGTAGGTTGCACTACGTACATATTTTCCAGTTCAATTGTCGAGCGGGCTTCATCTTCGTGAATGAGCATTTCGTGTAATTTCTCACCCGGGCGGATGCCGATGATATCCAATTCCGCATCGGGTGCAATTGCTCTGGCCAGGTCGACGATATGCATGCTGGGTGTTTTAGGCACAAACACCTCTCCGCCATGCATTTGATCGATGCAGTGAATAACAAAGCGCACCCCTTCTTCCAGGCTGATCCAAAAACGGGTCATGCGCTCATCGGTGATGGTCAATCGCCCGCTTTGGCGCTGCTTGATGAACATGGGCACCACGCTTCCCCGGCTGCCAACCACGTTGCCATAGCGTACACAGCTAAAACGGGTAGTCGTTCCTGCAGCGTATGCGTTGCTTTGAACGAGTAATTTTTCCGCCGCCAGTTTGGTAGCGCCGTACAGATTGACCGGATTTACGGCTTTATCCGTGCTTAGAGCCAGTACCTTCTTTACGCCCGAATCGATAGCCGCTTCGATGACATTGCTGCTGCCCAGGATATTGGTTTTGATGGCTTCCATCGGGTTGTACTCGCACGCCGGCACTTGTTTAAGCGCCGCAGCATGCACCACGATATCGACGCCATGCATCGCCCGGCGTAAACGCAACTGGTCGCGTATGTCGCCGATGAAATAGCGCAGATTAGGCTGGTCAAATCCACTCATGCGCATTTCGTGCTGTTTAAGTTCGTCCCGGCTAAAAATGATCAATTTGGCAGGGTGATATTCGTCCAGAATGATCTGTACGAATTTCTTGCCAAAAGACCCGGTTCCGCCAGTGATCAGTACAACCTGCTTAGTCCAATCCATCGATTACTCCAAAATGATTTAATTTACGGCTTATCCATCACAACTAACGGATACTGCCCATTTTCGCCAAAGAAACGCGGGAAACATTCTTCCAGCCAATATAACAAACGTAACCACAAAATCCCGCCCAGCCAGGGATGCACCAACGCTCTAAGAAAGCGCACACTCACGCTGCGCCAAACCAGGACGATAATTGGTAATTGGGCAGCCACGGTATTTTTCATCCAGGCTACACCCAACTTACGGGTAAAAGTACCCTTGGGTTGATCACCGGATTTAGGCTTTTTTATATAATCACCCTTAACCTCATCCAAATTGACTTTCTCATATCTACGGGTAAACAGCCATTGCAAGCGGTGGCTGATGCGGATGAATGGATTAACCCAGCGCATCAAACGACTGGAAGGCCAGCCATTTACTACCACGCCTTTACACCCCGGCGCCAGGCTGCGATATAACTCCTGATAAGCCGGTAGATGTTCATCTTCCGGAATATGGTGGATGGTATGTAATGAAACAAACCCATCGAAACAATCCGATTTAAAGGGCAAATGGGCAATATCACCCACCACGAACAAACCATGCTTTTGAATTCGTTTGCGGGCTTCCGCCAAGGCGACCGCCGAAATATCCAGGCATACTCTGTGTTCGTATCCGCGTGAATATTCCAGATATTCCGGGTATTGGATAGGACCTGACCCGGCATCCAATAAAAAGCGCCCATTTGGCTTCAAATGACGCATGACGCGCATATGGCAGCGGTGGATGTATTCCCGCGATACCGGGCGCAGGTCTTCGTAATGCGCGTTCTGATACACCCCCTCGCTGACTTCCTGCCAGCCAATTTGATCATAGAATTCTCGTACCTGTTGTTTTATCTGTGTTTCAACGACCATACTAATCTTTTTCTATATTCCTGCTTTCCTGCATTCCTTATAATTATTTATAAATTATTCAAATATCCTCGGTTCGCCAACCAGATAACGGAATGCTTCGCCGTATTGTGCCTGTCCTTCATCGGAGAGCACATATTTTATGGGTAAATCATCCAATTCATCCCAAAAATAAAGCAAATGCCAGGGAAATGCACAGGGATATTCGAAGAAAAAGCGATACGCGTAATTCCAGGCTTGCTGCACTTGTTCCTTTGTCAACCTGCCTATAGTGTCTAGTGTAAGCAATTTCTCGATCTGTTCATAAAAATCATCCCAGGATACCGGATCAAAGGTAAAGCCCTTGCCCCGGTAATGCGTTTGCCCGCTGACGATAACCGGCACACCACTCATCGCCATTTCCATACCGGTCGTTGTGGTATAAACCAGACCCAGGCTGGCAATTTCGACCAGGTCATAGGTATTGATCGGGTCATCGGCAGCGACTAAATGAATATTTTCTGGCAGCTCCGGTAAAACCTGCGATACCACATCGCTTACCGAAGGTCCTTTAGTGTAACGCTCGCCCGGGTGAATGCGTACGACTAATTGGACTTTATTTAAACCGGCAAAAAACCGCAGGGTTTGCTGCAACCAATCTGTCATGCTCTGGCTGAAAACCTGCCTCCCCAGGGTCAGGCTGTCGCCAATCACATTAGCTGCCAATAATACCACAGGGCGGTCATCCAACCCTAATTGCTGGCGTACCTGCCCGCCTCCCTGGCTGGGAAGCCCTTGCCAGCGGCGGGAGAAATTTTCCCATAACCCGGCCTGCTGGCGGGAAGCAAACAAATCGCGCACCTTGCCTAATTGGTCATCACTTAATGCTATAGTTTTGCGACTCTGCCATAAATCATCGGTTTCCTGGCGCATCACCTCACGATTTTGCGCCAGCCAGATACGCTGCCGCTGTTCGCCAAATTCGTAGGTGGTGATCGGGATATCCAGAAAACGGGCTACTTGAAATACCGCCCCGTTTTCCAATATACTTCCATTTGGGGTTAAAACAACATCCACAGGGTTGGATTTCAACCCATAAAACATGGCTTGTGCTGCCTGCATATTACGTTCAATGCGCATTCTATATAACAAACCAGCTGCTGAACTCTCATCATCGAGGTCGAATTCTTCGATTTGCAGAGTATATTGCACATCCCGCAAGGCTACCTGGTGAATATTCTTCGCCAGTTCATCGGGAAGAAGATTACCTTTTGTGTGGTTTGACCGTATATTTTTTATATCCAGCACAGGAACTACTCTAACCAGGGGGGCAGCCTTTTCTAATACATGCCGTGCATACAGGTTCTGGCGTCGAACATCGAAATTGGTCATGGGTTTGCGATAATTGGCATAAGGCAAGAATGCCAGGCTGACCTCATGCCCCAGGCCTGCTAACGCGGTGCTCAAGAGTGCACCATGCTCGATCCAGTAACGCAACGTTAAAAACAACAACAAACGCTTCTTGGGAGTGGCGGAGGCAAGATGCTTTTGCCGGGCTTCACCAGCCTGAGTGAGCCATTGCGGAAGCGCATTTTCGACCTTGCTCAGCGAAAAACTCTTGCTGAGCGGCTTCCCGGGCTGGCGTAATTGCCAATACAGCTCCGCCATCCATGGCAGCCCGCCCAAAACTTGCTTCACTTGCTTTTTACTCACCATGCTCACGCTTCAAGCTCCTGAATAGCCCACGAAAGACGCGGCCGCATAAGACCCAATCGCGTCTCCAGCCATTGCATCCCAGGTGCCCCGGTGACATCCACGGCAAATGCCAGGGCATGCTCATCCTGGAAAAACCGGCGCACGCGAAACACACTGGCATTGACGCCCAATATATAGCGACCTTCATTTAAAAAATCCTCCGGTATTTTGCAGACGCTTATATAACGCCCGGCACACCGCGCCCCATACTGCTCATATTGGGTCTGGTCGTCTGTGTCAAAAGAAGTGAAAATATGGTCGCCATGGGTGTTTAGTAAGTAGATACCCACCCTCAAATCGTTGACCGGGCTATCTAATTGATATTCAAACGCGATGGATGTTGGTTCGGTGGATCGTACCGTATCCACCACCTTGCCCTGCGGGTTGCACACGCGCAAAGCGATAGGATGAAAAGGCGCCGAATTTGCAGGAATTTCGTCTGGCTGCCAGGTGCGCTCACCCGTTTGGGCAAACCCCGAAGACAGGTAATAATCCACAGCCTGAGCGGAAGGCGCCCGCAAAACCATTTTCCCTTTTTCTAATATGATGGTCTCGTTAGTTAATCGTTGTATCGCCGACATATTATGAGAGACGAACAACACGGTGCGCCCCTCTTGAGCTACATCACTCATCTTCCCCAGGCATTTGCGCTGGAACTCTGCATCACCCACAGCCAGTACTTCATCCACAACCAGAATTTCCGGCTCCATATGCGCTGCCACGGCAAACGCTAACCGCAGGTACATGCCGCTGGAATAACGCTTCACGGGTGTATCGATAAATTTTTCCACACCCGAGAAATCCACGATCTCATCGAATTTCTTCTCGATCTCCTCACGTTTCATACCCAGAATAGCGCCATTCAGAAAAATGTTTTCCCGGCCGGTCAATTCGGGGTGAAACCCGGTGCCGACCTCCAGTAATGAACCCACCCGTCCGTGAATTTCGGCATATCCTTCCGAGGGCTCTGTAACCCGAGAAAGGATTTTCAGTAAGGTGCTTTTCCCGGCGCCATTGCGCCCGATCACCCCTAATACTTCTCCCTGTTTTACATCAAACGAAATATCTCTCAAAGCCCAGATGGTTTCCACAGTGGAGGTATACCCGTGGCGTATCATGCGCACCGGCCATTTCACCGCCTCCACCAGGGTATCACGCAGTGTGGGGTAACTATCCACCTGTGTTCCGATACGATATTCTTTGCCTAAATTTTCAACGCGTATAGCAAGATCCGTCATAATTCGCCTGATTCCCGATTACCTGATACCTTTTCACTATTCTCCATTCACCATTCACTTTCTATCAGATCATATCCGCAAAGGTGCGCTCCATACGGCGAAAATAAAGCGCTCCGGTGACCAATAAGGTCAAAGAAATCAACGCCGAAATTCCCAGAACACTCCATTGCAGGGTTTGGGTGCCCAATAATGCCCAGCGAAAGCCTTCTACCACACCCACCATCGGATTAAGCGCATAAAGCATTTGCCAGCGGGCGGGAACTTCTTTTGCCGCATAAGCCACCGGCGTAACCAACAACCAGATTTGGGTCAAAAACGGCAAAATATAATTGACATCCCGGTAAAGCACATTAAGCGCCGAAAGCCACAAACCAAAGCCTAATGCAGTAACAATAGCCAATAATAAGAATAGAGGCAGCGTCCACACGGCAACGGTTGGTACAACCCTGTAATACACCATCATCAGGAGCAATATCACAAATTGGATCAAGAAATCCACCACGCCCCCCAGCACTGAAGATAGCGGAATGATGAGGCGGGGGAAATAGATTTTTGTGATCATGCTGCGATTGGACAACATCGAGCGTCCGGCATCTGTCAACGCTTTGCTGAACAATCCCCAGGGTAACAGGGCGGTAAAAGTGAAGATAGGCCTGGGAATATCACCGGTGGACATTTTCGCCAGATTACCGAAGATAACCGTAAGTACTAACATATTAAGCAGTGGCTGTAAGATCGCCCAGGCAGCGCCCAGCACAGTCTGCTTATAACGCACCTTGATATCCCGCCAGGTGAGGAAATAGATCAACTCCCGAAATGTCCATAAATCTTTTAAATTCAATGCTGCCCATCCCTTTGATGGACGCAGCACAACAATCTCTTTCGGTGAACGAGTGGTAATTGCTGTTTCTGTCATAGGTTCATGATTTCTTTTGGCTTTGCCGGTACCAGGCAATCGTGCGCCTTAATCCTTCCTCGAAGGGCATTTTGGCTTCAAAGCCGAAGTATTCCTTTGCCCGGCTTACATTCAAGGCGCGGCGTGGTTGCCCGTTGGGTTTGCTGGTATCCCAAACCAGCCTGCCATTATACCCGGTAAGACGGGCAATCATCTCTGCCAGATCTTTAATGCTGATTTCCATGCCCGAGCCCAGGTTGAAAGGTTCGCGCCCGTTATAGTGTTCGGTTGCCATTATTATGCCTTCTGCGGCATCCTCAACGTATAAAAATTCCCGGGTGGGAGAACCATCGCCCCACAGCACCACTTGCTCTTCGCCGCGTTCCTGGGCATCCACACATTTCCGGATCATAGCGGGAATGACGTGAGAGGTCTCCAAATTGAAATTATCTCGGGGACCGTATAAATTCACCGGCAGCATATAGATCGCATTGAAACCGTATTGATCGCGGTAAGCTTGCGCCTGTACCAACAACATCTTTTTTGCCAGGCCATAGGGAGCATTGGTTTCCTCAGGATATCCATCCCATAGATTCTCTTCCCGGAAAGGCAAAGGGGTGAATTTGGGATATGCGCAAATAGTGCCGATGGCGACAAATTTCTCCAGGCCGCGTTTCCAGGCTTCATGCATTAATTGGACGCCCATCATCAGGTTGATATAGAAGAAATCCGCCGGGCGGGCTCGGTTAGCGCCAATACCACCTGCCAGCGCAGCCAGATGGATCACGATATCCGGCTGGGCGGTATCGTACATACGTTGGATATCTTCCGGCTTTACCAAATCGTATTCCTCGATCATGGGGACATAGATATGTTCAGCGCCACGCTGGCGTAATTTCTCGGTGACGAACGAACCCAGGAAACCCGCCCCTCCGGTAACACACACGCGACGGTCTTTCCAGAAATCAGACACAGAATTGGTCATGGGCATCTCCTCTTTTAGCATTCAGGCAATAAGGTAATCCAACTTCAGATACAAGGCACCAAAAATCGAACATAATATCAAACATTTGTCGTCAATATAATTCATTGAAATATGATCAACTTCCAAACTCACGCGCTTCAGGTGAATAAGGGGAAAACGTGCGTGAGATTTTCTTCATTGCTTTTCCGGCTGATGTAAACGTACTTTTACACCGGATACCTCTAATATTGGCACATTACCGTCATTTACAAGGGTAATATTTTGTTCCAGGCAGGTTAAACGGCAAATATCGGCAATGTCACCTTCACCTTCCAGGCGCACCTGGCTATACTCGGCTTTACTCACCTCTGCCAGCAATTCAAGCACATGCAGCCGTGTGCGGCGATATAAACGCATGGATTGGTCGATATAATTTATGGTCAGGCGGGCACGAAAGGCAATGCCTTCCGGCGTAATGATATAGCGCAATTTCCGTCTCTGGGCGCGTTTTACTTTGACATATCCCTTGGCAACAAAACGTTTGATATGCCAGTTCACTGTGCCCACTGCCACGCCTAATTGCGCCGCCAGTGAGGCTTGCGAAACATCTGGATCGCTTTCGATGCTCTCCAGTAATGTTAATTCGCGGACAGGATCAGGTTGAATATCCATAAACAATTCCTAAAATTCAGTTACTGAATTATAACGCCAGATCAAATTCGGTCAAGGGTGGGATTCAATAAACGATCACTCACATTTCTTATTGATTTTTGTTTGAGGGATCAGTAATTGCACTTTTAACTCTTTAACAGTTTTGATCGCCGTATAATAACAACGTAGATTTTTTCCAACGTAATTAACCCAGGCGTTATTTTCTTCGCCAAAGCGCTCGGCTTCTCCTTTCACCGGGAGATATAACGGCTCACTGATGATCATGTGATAGCGTTGGTGTTTTAAATCTTGATGAAATTGCTCAAGATATTCCGGATTTCCGGCCATTGCCATCTCCATTAAAAATACCCGTTCATACTCCGGAACAAGCTTTACGCCCTGTACTTCGCCAAAGATCAATAATTGGCGCTCCCCGATGAATAACACGTCACCCTCCGCCCCGGCTTTCTCAATCAAGCGACGGATTTTTGACAGGTCCGTATCGAGAACTTCCTGGTCCGGATAGGTCAATGCACCGCCGGAAAAAATGGTAAATAAAACCGGCGCTAAAATTGCATAAGACAGCAGTATTCCGTGTAAGTTTATATTGAGACGTTTCACCTCAAGTGGATGAAGAGACCCATCACTTTCAGACGGCGGTGTATCGAATGTTAATTTATCAAAATAGATCAAACCGCAAATGACCAAAAGCACAGTCAGAAAAGCATCCATGTTGTGTAAATTGCTGCCACCGCCGATTTTAACACTCACCACCAAACCCCCGGCAAATAAGACGAACAATATGGCGGCTAATCCAACCAACCGGATAATATGCACCCGATGCCAATGCCTCCATAGCCGCATACAAGCCAACAAAATCAACGGCAATGAAACAAAAACCGCTGCACCCAGGATGCCCAATGGATAGGTCGAATTGGGAAATAATCGATACCACAGCAAATTAGATGAAAAACTGGAAGTAAACTGCCCCACCGGATTACCCGAAATCCGGATATATACAACCTGGGAAACTGCGGCAATGACGAAGCCTCCAACGGTCGACAAAGCAGGGAGTAACAGATAACGCCATAAAGATTTCCCCTGCCGGTTTACTTCGAGGAAATACAAGGCGGAAGCTAACAACCCCGGCACGGGATACCAGTTCACCCGGCTGATTCCCGCCCATATCGAAGCAAAAACCAACGCCAGATATGAAATGATGAGACTACGACGATCATGTCGAGTTGGGAAAAAGCAGGCGATGATCAGAATCGCCGGTACCTGCAGGTGATAATATACCGGGCCGATCAGAACGAATAAAAAGCTCCACACGACTACTGTAAGACGTAAAAACCCATCCCGGATATCCAACCGGCGGGTAAACACCGTAGCAAAGCCCAAGCTGATAAAAATCCACAACACCACCTGCCATAAGCGGTGTAACCAAAGCGGGGAATGAGGAATAATAAACGGAATGGATTGCAAAAGATAACGCGTGGGATGCAAAATGGTTAGCGGGAGCGCCTCTCCATATATTTTTTTAGCAAAAAACAAGGAGGCGTAATAATAACGGCTGGCTTCCGACCAACTCAGAGTTAGCGGATATGTAGAAACATCAGGGATATATGCCGCTAATCTAAAGCCAAAGGCTGTGAAAACAGCCGCGCCGCCTAACAACACGATCCACCGTTGACGAATGCCTGCCGATTTCAATAAACCACTTCCCAAACACGTTAACAGCCAAAAGGACAACAGCCGGGATGCTTTATCTTTATAGATCAATCCCGAAGGGCTCATTAATAAATATGAAACGCCAGCTACCATCAGCACAAAAACCAGGATATTGACGCGCTTAAATTGGCGCAGCCAGGTTTCCCCCCTATCGAAATATTCAAATACCAGCCCCTGCCAGCGTGAGAATGAAACGCCGAGGGTAAATATTGAAAAAAAGCAGACGCCTATCCCAAAAACAAACTTTACCAGAAGCCGCCGGGATAAGAAAAGAATCCCCGCCTGGTATGCCGGAATTGCAAAACTATATACCCACCAGGCAAAAAGAAAAGCGGTAATCCCGCATACCACACGCAAGGCGTTCACACGCCAATGATCCTTAATTTCGCCAGTATTTTGCATATCGGTATCAATCCGGGGTGATAACCGGTAGATCTTCGCTGGGTGTTTGCGTCTGTTTGGCGCGGGCTTCTAAAATACCAGGCACAAAAAATGCGCCTGGCAAGCTGGCGAACATCACCAGGGTGCGGAGCAATAAAGCAATCGTCAGGCTGCTTTGGTAAGAGATGCCCCCCAGGTTTGAATAGATAAATGCCATCGAGACTTCTTGCAGACCATAACCATTGATCGAAATGGGGATTTGCGTGATAAAGTAAACAAAACTCCACAACCCGGCGACATGCCAAAAGGTGATCGTCTCACCCATGCCATGCAATAACAGGGTAATGGTTCCGAAATGACACAACATATGTACCCAGGTGCAAATGAAGGCGTAGATCAATCCTTTTGGATGATTTACCCACCTGGAAAAAGCGGTTACAACCTGTTTGATAAACCGGCGTCCTTTCTCCCATAATGTTTGCATCCATTGATTTCGAGAGAATAGCGACAGGCTAAGCACGATTGGGATATCTTGTGAGTTTGTCCAAAAAGTTGATTTGTTCTTGTCGCACGAAGTATGTTTCACAAGCGAAGCGAAACATCTCACGCGAGAGATAAAAAGACCCTTCGCTTCATTCAGGTTGTCAGGCTTCTTTGGGGGCAATCCCATGGTTAGCCCGGAAGCCAGGTGGGATAAACCAAAAGGTAAAGCCGTCACCATCCCTGCCATCCCTATCAGGCGGTCGACAATCAAAGAGGCTGTACCGATGGAGACATCATATTTGAGTTGAATGGCGCCCGCCAAACGCACCACATCCCCGCCAATTGTAGTAGGCAAAAAGTTGGAGGCAAATAACCCGCTAAACGTCAATCGCGCGCTATCCTGGAAGGAAATATCCAGTCCTGCCGATTTTAGCAAAACATGCCATCTGCCGGTAACAGCCAGGCGTGAAATAAAAATCAGCCCGATTGCCAACAAAAAGCGGTTAAAGGGGATCAAGCGGATGGCATCGACGATTTCATTCCACCCCTGCTGGCTGAGCAATACCACCAATAAAGCCAGGGTTAAGAGGGTTCCCCCAAGTCGCAGCCACAATCCCTTATTTTGCCTGTTCATCAGGCTGTTTCTCATTGATCACCTTACGGATATTGTAGATGGGTTTCCGCTGCGATTCGTGATAAGTGCGGATGAGCATTTCTGCCAATAAGCCCATTAGAATCGATTGAACACCCAGTATCATCAACATGGTCGTTAATTGCAATAGCGGCGAACGAATCAGGTGTTCGTCATATAAAATTCGGCGGACGATTAAAGCAATCAGAGTAATGACGCTTATTGCCATTAACCCTAATCCGGCGCCGCCAAACAGATAAATGGGTTTATTAGCATAACTCATCAAGAATTTAACAGTAAAAAGATCCAACACCACTTTGAGTGTGCGCCCAAGCCCATATTTGGCTTTGCCATATTTTCGGGCATGATGGTGCACAGGGACTTCCACGATTTTGGCGCCAACACTGGATGCAAAAGCAGGAATAAAGCGATGCATTTCACCATAAAGATGAAACCCAGCCAGCACCTCTTTGCGATATGCTTTTAAGGTGCAACCATAATCGTGCAAGTGAACACCGGTGACGATGGAAATCAACCCGTTGGCAATCCGTGAAGGAAGCGTACGGGTGATAAAAGTATCCTGCCGGTTAACGCGCCAACCGCTGACCACATCATAGCCTTGATTGATCTTTTCCATCATCATGGGGATATCAGCAGGATCGTTCTGCAGATCAGCGTCCAGTAAAACGATCACATCTCCCTGAGAATGATCGATCCCCGCCACAATGGCTGCTGTTTGACCGAAATTGCGGCGAAATGAAACCACGCGAATGTGCGCCGGATCGTTGGCTGCCAACTTTTCCAACACCGGTAAGCTGTTATCTGCACTGCCATCATCGATGTATACCACTTCCCAGGGGATATTTAACTCACTCAAAGCGCTATTAATGGCTTCGTGTAAAAAGCCAAGGCTTTCTTCTTCGTTGTAAACAGGAACTACGATTGAAAGGCTATATGATTCCACAGAAAGACTCCGACAACTGCGTGCAGAAAATCGCTTTACAAACCGGCATGATTATGATATTTCCTTTGAAACTTTTTCTAAATCCGCTTCCACCATCAACCTGATCAGGTCTTGGAAATTTACCTGAGGTTGCCACCCTAGGGTCTTGCGTGCTTTACTGGAATCTGCCACCAACAATTCTACCTCAGCCGGACGATATAGTTGAGGGTCTTGTACCACATATTTCTGGTAATCCAAACCGGCTGCATCGAAAGCTACCTGGCATAACTCGCGCACCGAATGAGTTTCCTCTGAGCCAATCACATAATCATCCGGCTGGTCTTGTTGAAGCATAAGCCACATGGCTTGCACATAATCGCCGGCAAAACCCCAATCGCGCCGCGCTTCCAGGTTGCCCAATAAAAGTTGCTTAGCCAATCCATATTTTATCCTTGCCGCGCCATATGTTATCTTACGAGTGACAAATTCCATGCCTCTGCGGGGGCTTTCGTGATTGAACAATATGCCAGAGACGGCAAATAAATCATACGATTCTCGGTAGTTCACGGTAATCCAATGCCCATATACCTTGGCGACCCCATAAGGGCTGCGTGGGTAGAAGGGTGTGGTTTCCTTTTGCGGTACTTCTCTCACCTTGCCAAACATTTCGCTGGTCGACGATTGGTAAAACCTGGCCGCCGGGTGTACATGTCGGACCGCTTCCAACATACGGGTCACCCCCAAACCGGTGACCTCCCCGGTTAAAACCGGTTGATTCCAGGAAGTAGGAACGAAAGACTGCGCCGCCAGATTGTAAACTTCATTCGGGTGGTATTGTTCCATCATATCCATCAACGAACTTTGATCGTGCAAATCCCCCTGAATGATCGTAATATCATCCTGAATATGTTTGATACGTTCAAAGGTAATCGTACTGGAACGGCGCACCATCCCAATCACACGATACCCCTTAGATAACAAAAATTCCGCCAGATAAGATCCATCCTGACCGGTAATCCCGGTAATCAATGCGGTGGGCATATTTTCCTCCTTATCGGGTTATAATTCAATGGCTGAATTATAACCCGGGAGACGATTCGGTCAAGAGGCAAATTAATCGCTCTTGTGCTAAAATGATAGGCATGTTACGGCGTATCTTTTGGGTGCTGGTTCTTTATTTGCTCTTTACGATTTCCGTAAATGCCCAAAATGCTGTCAATGCAACACTTTATCCACCTGAAACCGACGCTTTTCCCACAATTGGCGCTTATCTGGATGTGCATGATGCCCAGGGGGAGTTTATTCATAATATTCAAATCTCAGATATTCGGTTTTTCGAAGACGATCACCCGGTGGAAATCAATGAATTTAAAAAGATTCGTCCGGGCGTCCAGGTAGTGGTTGCTCTTAATCCGGGGCGTTCGTTTTTAATTCGCAATTCCAAAGGGCTTTCCCGCTACGATATCATCGCCAACACATTGACCAATTGGGCACTCAGCCGTTCGGGTTCTAACCTGGACGACCTCAGTCTGATTGTCCCAGACAGCCCAGGGCGCACCCATCTCTCCGACCCGCTGGAGCTGGCACAGGCTACCTCGGCGTATATCGTAAATCAAGCAACCGCTAATCCCAATCTGGATTTGATCTCCGCCGCCATCGACGTAGCAAATGACCCAACCCCGCGCATGGGCATGGAACGTGTCATCCTGCTCTTTTCATCCCTGTTGGAAGAGAACCAACCCATGGGAATTCAAGATCTAGTGACCCGTGCCGCGCGCAATCACACCCGGATTTTTGTTTGGTTAGTTGGCGATCCCGAATCATTCAATGAAAAAAACACCGCCCTTCTTTCCTCCCTGGCAAACCAAACCGGCGGCGCTTTCATCGCATATTCGACAGACGATATGGCCATCAATTTGGAGGATTATTTAGAACCCCTGCGAAATATTTATTACCTGGAATATGAATCGCCCACGCGAGAAGCAGGCACGCATCAATTGTTTACTCAAATCCAAATTGGCGATGCATTGATCAAAACTCCCTTGCAAAATTTTGAGATCAAGATAAATCCGCCCCAGCCGACATTCATCATGCCCCCTCCATCCATTTCACGCCAGGCGCCCCCGGTGGATCAACGGCCCCCTGGCAGTGAAATCTCTCCAAAAGATTATCTGCCCAAGGAAATTCCGCTGCAACTATTAGTGGAGTTCCCTGATGGGCGTGATCGTCCCCTGGTGCGTTCATCACTATATATCGATCGTGTCATTGTAGCCGAAAACCAAAAACCCCCCTTTGACCAATTCACCTGGGATATTTCTAAATACACACAATCTAGCCAGCATCTGATACAGGTAGAAGTGGAAGACACCCTGGGGTTGGTCGGCTCCAGCATTGAAACGCCGATAGATATTTTCGTACCTACGCCCCAGGTTACATTCATGTCAAAAATCGCGCCTCACCTGCCCACGATCGCCGGCTTATTGGCTGTTGGAGCGGGATTGCTTTTAGTATTTGTCCTGCTGGTAAATGGGAAAATACGCCCGAAATCGCACGGCTGGTTAAAGGGATTCATTAAAAGCAAAGGGAAAAAACAGAATAAGAGTGCATTACCCCCAATTAATGACATAACAAATCCTGCCGGTGTTCATCTACCCGATTGGACGAATATTTTTCAAAAACAAACACAGATGTTGCCTAATGTTTTGGCTTATCTCACTCCAACAGGCAACGGTGATGAGCCGCAAGATCTGGCGCCTCTCCCTATCGATCAAGATTCGGTCATTGTTGGGCGTGATATCCTACAGGCAAACCTGGTGCTCGATGATCCTACCGTCGAACCGGTACACGCTCGTTTGACCCGCCACGCCGATAATTACTTTTACATCGCAGATCAAGGAACGCTTTCGGGCACCTGGGTTAATTACACGCCTATTTCCACTGAGGGGACACGCCTTGAACATGGCGATCTGGTGCATATTGGCAGCGTAACTTTCCATTTTTCACAACCCGACCAAAGCAGTCACAAAAAAATTATCATTCAAGAGGCATGTGAATATGATCCCTTCTGAGCGGGCGCATCTACATATTTTTGCTGTTACCGATGCTGGTATTAGCGGGAAGGATAATGAAGACTGTTATGCTGTTTCTGCCTTCCAATCAGAAAGCAATCCATCTCTGATTTCCACCCTGGCAATTGTAGCAGATGGTATTGGCGGGCATCGCGCCGGCGAAGTGGCTTCGGAATTGGCAGTCGAAACTATATGCCGCTTTGTGGCAGCCAGCAATGGCGTCCAACCCGAAATGATCTTACGAGAAGCGATTATCAATGCCAGTCAGGCAATTTTCCGGTCGGCTGAATCTAATCACGAACAGGAAGGCATGGGCTCCACTTGCGCCTGCACCTGGATTGTCGGGAATCGCCTTTATACGGCAACCGTAGGGGATTCGCGTATTTACCTGCTGCGCGGAAGCACTATCCAGCAACTAAGCAAGGATCATACATGGGTTCAAGAAGCTATAGACAGCGGCGCCTTAAGCCCGAACGAGGCAAGCGAACATCCTAATGCCCATGTCATACGCCGCTACCTTGGTTCACGCCAAACTGTCGTGCCGGATACGCGCATTCGTTTATTTTCCTATGAAACGGATGAAGATGCCGAAAAAAACCAGGGGATGATTTTATTGCCCGGCGATTGTATTCTGATATGCAGCGACGGGTTAACAGATCTGGTGAGCGACGAGGAAATCCGAACGCAGATTCAAAATAAAAAAGGTAAAAATGCCCTGAATGATCTGGTTGCCCTGGCGAACCAACGCGGCGGGCATGATAACATCACCATCATCAGTATGACGATGCCGGAAGAACCACGGCTTGCGGTTTCTCCTCCCGCTCCCCAAAGTAAAACCCGCTCGCGTATATCATGTGTACTCATCGGAATATTACTGGTTGCCAGTATCGTAATCATTGGGGGATTGGCGTGGTATTTAAACGAGTTGGGGACAAACATCCAGGCTACTGCCACTCCAGCCCTTGAATCGGGAAGTACACTCCCCCCTCCCGCTACAAACGAAGTGATCGCACCCGCTCCGGTTATAGTAACGCCTGCTTTGGCAACCGTATCGGATGCTTCGCCTGCCCCAACCGAAACCGCTCAACCCGGCGCTTCTCCTCCCCTCTTCACCCTCACACCCTGGCCAACCAATACTCTGCCAGCCACGCCATAGTTTTAATTTTCTCGTGCAGGAAGGTTAGGCAATCAGTCTTCTGGGAAAAAACCCCATATTTTTTTACTTTTTTTCTATTCTGGGATCGAATTTATACGATGTGCTATCCAATCACCGTGGGGTTGTACAAAAAGTCAATTTTGTCATGTTGCACGAAGTGTGTTTCACGAAGCGAAGCGAAACATCTCACACTATTAAAGTATAGACCCTTCGCTTCGCTCAGGGTGACAGGCTTCTTTTGGGACAGCTCCGATGTCCGGATGACAGGGGGGTAAGCAGGGTTAGGAAGGGATACAGGCTGCAAGAAATAATAACAGCAATATTGCGACTCTCTTGTCCTTTATGAATGTTGGGTTCATTGTCCAATCCAACTTATCGATTTATGGATGTTTAACCAGGGAGAAAGAATCCCGTCTTACGGCATCTGCGAATAATAGACCTGATTGCCAAAAGCTAAAAACATAACCCGGCTGTCGGCGCTGAGGGCAAAAGCTGAGGCTGGCTGGATGGTGCCGGATTTGCTCTTGATCTCGGCGCTGGGGCGGAATTGATCATGGAAAGTCAGGGTGCGTAAACTCATGTGAAAAATCGCCTGTTTGGCAGGTTCCAGGAAGTAAAGCGATGGATCTGGCGGTTCCGAAGCAAAAATCTGTGTAACAGGCGTTTCCGGGATCAGAATGCGATTTTCTCGTCCGGGGCGGGAATCCAGGAAAGGCACCGGACTTTCACATTTGGTCGGAGAAACCGATAAATCACTATAGGTACACAGCGTCACATGGCCGTCAGAATGCAGCAGGTAAAGATCATCTTGATCCACGGTTAAGTCGATCACATCGCTCATTTGCGGTACGCTTTCGCCAAAATAAAACTCGGGCTGCGCTTCAAAATTACTTCGCCAATAAATCCATACCGCGTTTTTCTCCGGATCCAGCAGATAAAAATTGTTCTGATCCAAAGCAAACCCCTTAGGCTTGCCTAATCCGGCAGGAGGCGGTGTTAATACGGATTTTTTCGGTGGCTCTCCCGGGCTGCACTCTAAAAGGTTGCCGTCGGCATCCAGGGCAATTAAAGTAGTTGTACCCTGGCTCCTGCTGCTGAAAATGGAAAAATCGACCAAAGACCCCATTTCTCCTGCGCCAAGATACTTCGGTCCACATTCGAAATCCTCATCCAACGCATACCCTTGCGAAGTAAAAAACACGCGTAAAATATTCCCACTCTGAGCATCCAGCATGAACAATTCCGTTTTGGAGGCTGCCATGCGTGAAATCTGTACCGCTGAAGGAAGACCACTCGCAAGAGCCGCTTCAAAATCGAGGCGTGATATCCCATCCAAATCATCCAAAGCTGTTTGCGCCTGGCTGCGTAACGCCTGTCCCTGGCTGGAATCGCCAAATTTCCCAGCCTGATTAAGACTCTCCAGGACATTCGTCCATTCTTCCCGGCTTGTCAAAGCGCCGGCTTGAGCGCTTGCCTGGCTGGCAAATTGCTCGGCTTCCAACAAATACCTCTCATACTGCCCTTGTTTTCCGCTGTTAAAATAGATAAACGAGGCAATCGCCACTACAATAATCGGCACAAGCACAGCAATCAGCGCCAAAACCACCGGCGGCAGGGTCGGCAGTAATTCGACCGGCGCAACCTTGCGAAAGAAACCGCTGAAAGAGACGCCCATACGATCTATGCCCCTATCGATTTTCAACAACAGGTTTGACCAAAGTTTTTGTACGGGAGATTTCAATGTCTCGGGACGAACGCTCGCGCCAGCTTGCTTTGCCCCGCTGACCGGTCTGGCTGCTTCGGCATCTGTACCGCTAAACCCGCTGATATCTTCACTGACCATTACCTTTTCCTGAATCGGAGGCGGTATCGTTTTGACCGCTTCACTTTCAAGGACAGTGGCAGTCTCTTCATCTTGAATACTTTCTGGTTGAATACTTTCTGTCGCTGAGGCGCCAGAAATGGAGGGCTGACTCTCCTGCGGGACAGCGCCGACAACCTCTTCGGGAGCCGCTGCCAGGGTTTCTTCACTGATCTGGGGTGTTTCGGAGGCAGCTTCTTCCGCCCTGAGAGGCGCGATACCGCCTGGTTTGGGGCGCAGTAAAAAGGTTTTTCCGGCCCCCGAGCGCGCCTGCATCAACACGGCATTAAAATCCGCCCCGCTGAAACCTGCCAAACGCCGGCGCAAGCTCTCCGGTCCCTGACCAAACAACCCGCCTAACATTGTGGGTGTCCATTGGGAGGGCGGTAAATATGTCAGCAACAGGGTATCACTGGGGTTCAATTCCGAATAATAGTAGCGAATAGAGGCGGCTTTTCCGACCCCCAAGATTCGGTTGACATCCGGAGGTTCGTGAAAATGCTTGACCCCTGTAGACGCCAGGATATATGCATGGGCAGGTCCGCTCAATCCGATATATAAGCGGTCGTCATGCACAACAGCCTGACATAAGGCGCCCAACGCCTGCTGCCCTGTGCTGGAGGCTCGCACATTGCGTTCCAGAAGTAAGGCGTTTAGTGATTCGGCTACCCCCCTCAACGCTGAAGTGACCGACCCGGACGTCTTGTAGTACATTTGCGACAGTTTTGCCAGCACCTGTTCCTGAGAGGCTGCGGTGAGCTGCGCTTCACTGGTGGGAATAAAATATAAAAATATCCGGTCCGATTGCCGCCCGCGCGCCGGTCGACGCGGAGGGGTGGAAATATACAAGCCCGGTAATGAAGCTTGTTCCTGCCCATCCAGGAAAGCCAGGGGAAGAAGGTTGATATCAAGAGAAGAAGTCATGGTATTTTTAAATCTCTTACTCGATTTATACATCCGATTATCGGTTTTTAACCGATGCAATCATACCCATCTGTAGAGATACAAACATTATACTGGTAAAATCTATTTTACCTGAATAAGTAACGGCGAGTTTATATCTCCAATTTGAACCAACTACGGAGTTTTCATGCAACTTTCGATCCTTCGTGATACACAACCATGGCAAACAATGGCGGATGAATGGAACGCCTTATTAAAAGACAGTGCAAGTCATGTGCCATTTTTGCGCCACGAATATCTTTTTTCCTGGTGGACTAACCTGGGGGGCGGGGAATGGTATACCGGGGAACTTTATATCATTGTGGGTAGAGACGAGGATGGGCAATTAGTAGGCATTGCTCCTTTCTTTCTCACACAAACGGATGATAAAAAATCAACACTGATGCTTTTGGGCAGCCATGAAATCTCCGATTACCTGGATATCATCGCCCGCCCGGCTGATTTACCGGCTTTTATCGAGGCAATTTTCGACCATCTTGACAGCCCGGAAGCCCCTGCCTGGCAAATCCTGGATATATATAACGTGTTCGAATCGTCGCCAAGTACGCCGTTATTAAAACAGGCTGCGTCTCATAAAGGGTGGGAATGTTCCTCTTTCTCGCGGGAAGATATGCAGCATTGCCCCATCGTCGCCCTTCCCGGCGATTGGGATACCTACCTGGCAGACATCGATAAAAAACAGCGTCATGAAATACGCCGCAAAATACGCCGCGCCCAAGAATCCGAGGTTGCAGTGCGCTGGTATATCGTTCAAGATGAAGATTTGTTAGATAACGGAATCGAAGAGTTATTCCGCCTTATGGCGCAAGACGATGCAAAACGCGCCTTCCTGACGGAGGCGATGCGCCAGCAAATGCGAGCTATCATTAAAATTGCCTTCGAGCATGGCTGGCTGCAACTGGCATTCCTGGAGGTGGGGGGAGAGAAAGCCGCAGTTTACCTCAACTTTGATTACGACAATCGCATATGGGTGTACAACTCGGGTATCGATACGAATTTCGGCGCGTATTCTCCCGGCTGGGTGCTGGTGAGTTATTTACTTCAATGGGCAAACGAACACGGCAGGCAAGCGTTTGATTTCATGCGCGGCAGCGAAGATTATAAATACCGGTTCGGCGGGGTGGATAGGTTCATCATCAGGGTGAAAATTGAACGAATGAATCGCTGATTTCAATGATATTTTTTATAAAACAGTACGGGCGACGCATGCGTCGCCCCTACAATCCTGAAATTGATTAAATTATCGTCATGGTCATGTTTGTGAGATTTTCAGAGCAGGATAAGCACTCCTCCCGCCATTTGATTGGCGTCAGTTATATATTCTATGGCGCTTTGCCCAACACAAAAGGTAAATAGACCTTCATTTGATCCGTGAAGAGGTATACTGCCCCTGCGTTGGAAGCTGAGCTGTCGGTTTGATCGCCGTTCACCCCGGTAGCGCTGCTGTCTTCAAAATAAGCCCCCACCACCACCGTGTCGCCGGAGATGGATACCCTCTCGCCAAACCTGTCATCCGCCTCGGTGTTGGAGGCTTTCAGGTATGCCTGCTGGCTCCAGTCGCCATTGCTGCGCACAAAGACGTAGGCTGCCCCTGCGTTGGAAGCTGAGTTGTCGGTTTGATCGCCGTCCACCCCGGTGGCGCTGCTGTCTTCATTCCTCGCCCCCACTACCACCGTGTCGCCAGAGATGGCCACACTCTCACCAAAAGTGTCATTTGCCCCCGTATTGGAAGCTTTCAGGTATGCCTGCTGGCTCCAGTCGCCATTGCTGCGCACAAAGACGTAAGCTGCCCCGGATGCGTCGGC
>JAFGJM010000037.1 GCA_016929095.1 Anaerolineales bacterium
AGCGAAGCGAAACATCTCACATTATTAAAGTATAGACCCTTCGCTTCGCTCAGAATGACAGGCTTCTTTTGGGACAACCCCTACAAATTCATCTATTGTGATTTTGCCTGTTCAGCCAGGTAAGTCTGGTATTCTTTCCACCCCGGGCACCAACCGGTGTGCCAGCGCCATATGCGCGCCATCAAGGATTTAGGGTTGGCTTCAGCCTTTATCCGCATGGGGCAGGTTTCGCAGCCGTATGTTTTTTCTGATGAGGTGGTACTGTTGGTTGTCATCTTCATTTCCTTTCATAATGTAAATTTCAAAAATAGAGGCGCCAGGAAGAGCACCACTTTATTCCTGATTCAGATCCTGGGAGGACCGACCACCGCAGTTAACCGAGATCAAAGACAGGTTCAGATCGCGGATACGCTCAAGCAGACCGTGAAGCGCCGATTGGTCGGGAAGCATCCCGCAAAGCAATGTTTCATCCTCTTCCAGGTGTGTCAACTCTAAGCCTGTAAACCAATCCGACCAGTGCGGATCGAGATGGCCCCTGAGTTTAATCTCACAATATTCCGGCATTGTTTTTCTCCTTATGCAAGTATGTTACGCACAGTGTTTGCTGTTGAGTCGAAAATATTACCGGCTACTTTCTTGAGTAAACCCAGGTTAGTAGGATAATAATAGTCAGAGTCGAACCAGCCTTTTTCTGCATAGTATCGATAATCGCGGCTGCTATCATCCAGCTTCTGTTTTATTGTGGTTCGTCCCATTCTAAAAAGCATAAGCTTGAACATGGTTGGTTCGGGGAAAGCCGGATTCACCAATGTTGCATAAAATCGTTTGCTTAACTTATCAATCGCATGATCTATCTTTTGTTGATCTTTCTCCGTTCTGGGGTCGAGGGCAGTAACGCAAATGCCCTTCACGCTATTAAATCCCAGGCTATTTCCAATTAAATCCAGATACTTTACAATGTCATCGCCGCCTCCGATGCCCTGAGTGACAATGCTGGTGTAGGCTTTTCCGAAGTAGTGCGGTCGATGAAAGGCGAAGCCAAATCGATCCAGGAATACTTTCATCAACCCGGATAACTGGAAGGAGTAATTCGGCGTGGCAAAGATCACCCCGTCGGAAGCCATGATTTTGTCCATCAGCACATCCCGGTCGTCTTTCAACGGACAAAACTCCTCGCCTTTTTCGAAACAAAGGAAGCAGCCCCGGCAAATTCCAAGGTTGTAATCACTCAACCTGACGATTTCATAATCCACATCGCCGAATGCCTGTAGATTTTTCAAAAAACGTTCAACGGACTTGTAGGTATTTTTCTTTCGGGCGCTGCCAACAAATGCTGTAACTTTTTTCATGGGTAATCCCTTTCTTGTCACATCTATATCAAATATCTGCCAACAGTTTAGCCTGCGACATTAGAATCCACATCTGCCAAAGGATATAACAGGGGGGTTATTTATAGGGATTATTTGGAAAAAAAAGGGGGTTCAGGCTAGTATACCCAGTTGTCTGGCGCGGGCGACTGCTTCCGTCCGGTTGTCGACCTCGAGTTTGCGGTAGATGCTGGCTGCGTGCGCTTTGATCGTCCCCCGGGCGACGATAAGTTGTTGAGCGATCTCCTGGTTGGTTCTGCCTAAAGCAATAAGCTGTAAGACTTCGAGTTCACGCTCAGAAAGCGCTTCTATCAATCCTGCCGGCACCAGGTCTGGGGAGCTGGCTTCTCTGAATGACGAACACACCTTTAGAATTTTCTTTGCGTATTGGGCTTGAGCCGGGGCGTTTGATTTTACATAGGCAGACAGGAGTTCTCGGATTGGATCCCCCATATCTAAAAATATACGCATATATCCTTCCGGTTCGGCCAGGGCAAGACAGGATCCGAGTAATTTAAAGGCTTCTGGTAAACGATTTTGTGCGCCAAGCGCAGCAGCCAGGATCAAATTTCTTTCAAGTTGTCTGGTTATCAGATTCCCCGGCATATCCGGGGTAATCACATTAGGCAGTACTTCTTCTACTTTGGCATATTCGCCTAGTGCAAGGTAGATATGAGCCAGGGTGAGTTGATATCGTTCCGGATGGAGATGGAAATCTTCATTGTTTTGAATCTGTTCCACCCATTCAGATGCCTTTTGGAGATCCCCACAGGCCAGTTGTACACGTACTCTCAGGGTATGTAAATCTTCTTTGAATTCAATCGGGCTTAACGGTCTATTCAATTTGGTTTCAAATTTCTCGACAAATTCCATCGCCCCGGAATAGTCCCCCTGCGCGGCAAGGACGCGGGTCAGGGCAGACAATCCGAAGCCCTCTGCCAGGATTTCAGCCCAGGGCTCATTGGCGCGCAGCCCCTCTCGGATTTGCGCTTCAGCCTCATCCAGACAATTCCATTCATACAGCACCTCCCCCAGGACGATATTCATATGGCTGGCAGAAAAAATGAACCGAAAGCCTTTCTCTTTGATCGGGTCCAGATACTCATGGCATAAAGAAGCTGCGGTGTGTAAACGACCTTGTATGAGATAAATACGCGCCAGGAAGGGCACCAGCGTGGGGATCGTCAGCGTTTGGCGGAGCGGCATTCCTCTATGGATTTGCTTGAGTGAAACCTCTACTGCCCGTTCCAATTCACCCAGTCTTCCCAGGGTCATCCCATACAGAATATCGGCGGCGTCACGCAAGATCACTTCCCGGGCGGGAATTTCGTTGATTACCTCATATTTTGGGAGATAATCGAATCCGGGAAAATCAACCGGTTGACCAAGAAAAGCAAGGGCTAATCCAATGATTGTCTGTATCCATCGCTGCCCGGAAGCGGGGTCTACTTCGGCGAAGCGTTCCGCCAAAGCATTCAATAAGGGGAGGACTTTTACTATATTTCCCTTGATGATAAGAAACCAGGCCTGGTGAAGGCCGATTATCGGTCGGGATATGAGCATTTCAGAGGGCAGGCTATCAGCCATCCGGATAACGGAAGGGTCGCTTTCTGTCCATTGGACAGGCCCGTAATGCTCGATCAGGTCTGCTGCCTGATCGACATCGTTGGCAGCAAAAAGGTGCTGGATTGCTTCGGTAAAATACCCATTCTGCTCCAACCAGTTCGAGGCACGTGAGTGCAATAGGGAGATCAATTGGGGCTGGGTTTGTTGTAACCTTACTCTCAGCAGGTCTGCAAACAGATGGTGATATCTGTGCCAGTTACGCTCATCATCAAGAGATACCAGGAAAAGGTTTTCCCGTTCCAGATATTGCAACACGGAAATGGATTGATCATGGGACGGCGATCCGATAGGCGTTGTTCTATCACCATTACCTAATTCAAGATTTTCTTGATTTTCCAGAAGTGCATCACAGAGAGGCGCTGAAAAGCGCTCTAATATCGAAGTTCGCAATAGAAAGCGTTGGATTTCTGGCGGTTGGCTTGCCAGGACCTCCTCCAGCAGAAAATCCAATATAAAGCGGTTCGTGCCGGAAAACCCTTCGATAAACCCAAGAATATCTTCGCGGTCCCGCATGGAGAGCGCCGCCATCTGCAAGCCGGCAATCCAGCCTTCCGTGCGTTTTTCGAGAATCGCAATCGATCTCGCATCCAGGCGTAACCCCATGATATCATTCAGGAATTGAGCAGCCTCAGATTCGGTAAAGCGAAGATCGGCGGCGCGGAGTTCAATAACCTGGTCATGCACCCGCAAACGAGGCAGCGGAAGGGGCGGGTCTGAACGGGTAGCGATCACCAGATGGAATGACCCGGGTTGATGTTCGAGTAAAAACGCCACCTGCTCGTGTACAGCCTGGCTTTTTATCAAATGGTAGTCATCCAATACCAGGACAATCTCTGTGTTGATGATCTCTATATCATTAATAAGACTGGTAAGGACTGCCTCTAAAACTGGTTGTTGTATGCCAGCCATGAGTTGAGCAGCTTCACTACCGATGTGGTTATCGAGCGCTTGAAGGGAGGCGATCAGGTAGGTTAAGAAACGCTCCGGCTGATTGTCATTCTTATCCAGAGAGAGCCAGGCAAAGGGCATACCACAACTGGCAATACAGGATGCCGCCAGAGTGGTTTTCCCGAAACCAGCAGGCGCGGTGACCAGTGTCAGCGGGCCGCGGATCCCCTCTTCAACCCGAGCCTGAAGCTCTAGTCGGGGAACCAAGTTGGGGCGGATGAAAGGCAAGCGCAGCTTGCTTTGAATAAGGCGGGCATCATTTGCCATTATGAAATCATACTATAAGCTCTTATAGAAATACATGCCAGGCTAAGGTATATATACACATTTTATGGTGAAAATTGTTTTCTGCCAACCGGCATGTTCCGATATTTTTAAGACACTGTTGATGGGATCGGCGATCCCATCTTTATGTTATTGCCCTATTTATCATTCGATATAGCCGCATCACTGAACAGTTTTTGCCATGTTTTGGGTCCAACGTAGCCATCTACTTCTAACCCATTTTTCTCCTGGAATAAACGCACTGCGGTTTGGGTCATCTTTCCAAAGATGCCATCCGGTTCACCCACTTCTGTATAACCCAGTTCAAGCAATCGTTGTTGGAGTAACAACACATCCGCACCTTGCATACATTTGGGAGTGGTTAAGTATAAGTCGCGTTTTAGGCTGGGGGTCGGTGTGATGGAGGGGGTGAGGGAGAGCAAAGCCTTTAGTGTAGGCAGGCTGACGCCACCATTCAGGCAGGCCGGTAATGCCTGGTATGTGGTTTGTATGACCTTTGGATTGATTTTTTTGATCGTCAGCGGGTCGGATTCAATAATTTCATCCGGCAGGTTGTTGGGACGATTCGACATCGTATTGATGATCGTAAATTTCCCTGGCGAGACATTGAGAAAGCCCAATACCTCTCCTTCATCCTTGATGTTAGCCAGCCAGGCGCCGTAGGAATCGGATACACCCAACCCCAGCCTATTGGTACTACCGCCTAAAAGGATGTTCCCATCAGGCAATGGGAATATGGTTTCAACATAAGTATCCGGCGTATTGTCGATCTGGTTAAAACTTGTCAGCTTTTCCCAGAGTAATTCTCCTTTAGAATTGAAACGTGCCAGAAAATCCACACCTTTCATCTCTTGAGTCTGTCCATACATGATAAAACCTCCATCCGGCATATCGGCTACGGCGATAATACTGATAGTGCCTCGAATGGAATTCACCTGTTTTTGCCAGGCTAAGGCGCCATTTTTACCAAGTTTGACCAAACGCAGGGTATTGTTAATATAGTCTTCGGAAATAACCAGATATCCTTGGCTTAATATATACAAGCCGGCGATGGTATCCATAGTTGGCGGATACTTCAATGTGCTTTGCCAGGATAATCCGCCGCTCTGATTGATCTTCATCAGCCAGATATCGTAATCAATGCCCAGTTCTTCATAATAATGTGTGCCGCTTAATATCGCGCCGCCGTCATTGGTGGTTGTCATATAATCGAGTGTTTCGTAGCCAACCAGTTTTCCATAAACACTTTGGCGGATATATCCATTCCCATAAATTTTAATAACTTTGATATCGGTGTAAATCGGCATCCAATATACGGATTTATCGATGTAGGAACCGGCATATGCATAAATGACGCCGCCATCGCTTGATAGTTCACTAAAAGTTTCGGATTTGTCAATGGAGTAAGACCATTGTGGTTTTTCCGGGTTGGTATAGCGCATCACCCGGCTACCATCGACAATAGTATTGCTGCCGTCGGCGTTAGGCTGCATTCTTTCCATATTTATACTTTGAACGATATTTCCATTGGTGTCAATTTCGATGGATCCAGTTTGAGAACTAAGCAGGAAATTTCCATTAGGCGCCAGGTGTAGCCTGGTATGAGATGGCACAAATTTCTTTTGCCAGATGAGTTCACCTTGTGGATTAATTTTCGCCACCCAAATGCCATCATTGGCATCCACCACACCGCCGATTAAATAATTCCCATCCCCTGAAGAGTATATATCGGTGATGTAACTGGTATCCGCAGAAAAAACCTTAGACCATGTATAACCTTTGCCGGTGGGACAGGAGGCAGGAAGGAAAGCAGTTTTTGTTGACTGGATGGTTGGGGTATTTTTGACCGGTTCGAGCGTCGCAGTTTTGATCTGTTTGGTCTGGGTGCGGGTTGGGAGGACACCTTGTGTTGATTGGATATTTTGCGTAATGGTGATATTGACATTTTCAACCTTAACAGGCGTATCGCGATTTGTTTCTGCCGAGCAAGATATAGCAATAATGGATAATAAAACCGCCAGAGAAACAAATCGAATTCTTATCATTCATCGATCTCCATGAGGAATGCGGTCAGGTATGAGTGTTCTTCATAACCGTCCGCAACCAGGACGAATCGCCCGTCCGGGCTGACGGTGATCGCATATGGGTCTAAAAATGACCCTTCAAGCCTATCTTCGAAATCGCCGTATAATGACCCAAAGCGTTGCAGGAGTGCTCCCTGGGGGTCGATTTTGTGAATGGCGATTTGCCCCGTATTCACGATATACAGGACATAAATATTCCCGGTCTCATCAATAGCTATGTCACGTATAACGATTTCACTGATCTCGGAATTATCAAGCGGGATCGCATCCAATTCCTCCCCTGTGAGTGGATCCATAACGATCAGGGTGGCGTCCCATTCGTAATCACGTAAGAGATAAAGTTCACCTTGAGAGTTAAACGCCAGGGCGGTATTTTGATGCAGTTCATCGAGTGGTATGCTGCGGATCAGTTCAGCAGTGTCGGTGGTGTAAACATAAATTGTGTTATCACTCAGCAGATACAGGTTTCCATCCTGGGGGTTAACTGACATTCTTGCGTGGAGATCATTGCCGCCTGCCGCGAGTTGTTCACCCGTTGGCGAGAGGACGATAAACCAGCCGTATGCCGCATCGGCTACGATCAGGTTGCCAAACAGGTCTGCTTCCACGCTGGTCAATTTTGCTTCGCTGGGTGTGGAAAACTTTTTTAATTGGTTGCCTTCTATATCGTAAGCAAATAAGTTATTCGGTTGGGTGGCAACATAGACCATGCCGTTCTGTCTCATGGCGATATCTACGGGCGTTGACGGCAGCGGCACCCGCCAGAAGACCGGGGGTTCCGTATAGGCATACAGGCTGCCGAGCATCTCAACCGTCGCCACTTTTGCCGCAGATGCGAGATTTTCATATGCGATGATGACCGTATCCACCTCAATGTCGGTGTTCGCCGGTAAAACCAGGCGCTGTGAGCAGGTTCCTTCTGAGATGGGTTCCCAAGAGTCGTTTATATTACTATCGAGTATTGATCCAACGCCGGAGTTGGAATTGAGCAACTCTATCCGCTGAATACTCACCGGCATTTCCCCGGCGAAGATTTCAATACGTTCCACAAGCAGGGGTATCGCATAGTGTAAGGTCAGGATGGTTTCACCTTCTTCTTCAGGTAAGGTAGCCAGCCATCCATTTCCGCATTCAGGGTATTCTGGCTGGTACTTGCCTACCGAGATCTCATCCACCTCATAGGGTTCGAGAAAGCCGAACGCAGCGCCCTGTCGGATAAGATCGGATTCGGAGGCATCGGAAGTCGGTACATTAGCGGTTGGCGTTAGGGTTGGGTCTGGTGTATTGGTGATGACGGATAAAGTGTCTGTCGGCAATGGCGATGTACCGGAAGATACATCTGTAGGCATCGGTATGGTGCCAGTCCGGTTTCCGTTATTACCGGCTGTGGGTGTCGTCTCGCTTTCTTTAGCCGTGCAGCTTTGCATTAATAACATCAGGATGAATATCATTACGATCTCAGCCCCAAAATATGAAGGCAGCAAACGGAAAAAGTTTGGATACCGGGGTGAGTACGAATGGATTTTCATAACAATAATTCTCCTAAATGTGCCAGGGCAGTTATTTCATCGGGTTTGCGAAGATGTATCCCTTTCAGTTCAATCGTGGTCCCGCTTGAAGTGCGTTTAATCAACGGGGGCACCTTTCCCCAGTTTATCAATGCAGATTGCAGGCTGGGTGTTAATAATTTATCTGCCTCATCGATATCTTGCGCCCAAACCATGAATTGTTTCTGAAATGCAGAACTGCCAATTTGGACTTCTTCGATGCCAGCGGCATCATTTCCCAAGGCAGCATGTATGACCTGTTTTATAAGCATTTCACCCGCCATGCCCAAATCTAATTGTGAGGTTTTGGCACCGATAAGAATGGTTGACCCTGGTCGTTTGGAAAACCAGGTCGTTTTCTGTTCCATGTCCGTTGATCCAGGCCACTTTGAAATCGCGTGATTATCCTGAACAGGCCTACCGCACCTGTCTGGGTATTCTCAAATTGGCCAAGAAGTACCACCCTGCCAATATGGAAACAGCCTGCCAGATCATCTATGAATCAAAGGTGTTTTCTTGCAAAACATTGGAGCAGGAACTGATCTTTCTACAGAAACAACCTGCCTCAAAGGTGTTTGAAACGTTCACCACCCATGAAAATATCCGCGGCACTGAATATTATCAAGAAAGGTGTCTCTCATGATCTCCCAAACCCTGATGGATAAATTGCAACAACTTCGCCTGCCAGCCTTTCGGATTGGTCTGCAGGAACAGCTTTCTAATCCACAATATGCCGAACTTTCTTTTGAGGAACGCTTATTGTTGTTGGTGGATATGGAATTTACCCGCCGCCTCGATCATCGAACAACATATCGAATCAAATTGGCCAACTTCCCCATGCGTGCTTCCATCGAAGAATTGGACTTTTCCGCGGAGCGTGGGTTAGACAGACGGTTGATCCTCGAACTCTCTCAGTGCAATTGGATTGATAAAGCACTTAACATTTGCTAGAAAAAATGAGTAATGGTAAATATTATAATAGATCCAGTTAAAAATAATAACGGGTTATCCCAGGTATGAGGGGCTTTTGCTTCTGTAATAGTCATTGATATTGGTAATAGAGCGAAAAGAAAAATCAGTTGTGTCATACTAAATGAGCTAGCAAAAAGAAGAATGGTAAGGATCGAAACGATAAACACTGTTAGACTACCCTCAATGCTCCTTAAATAAGTTTTCTTAGTAAATAGTGCATTGGTTTTATATTGATGTTTTCCAAATCGAATTCCTATTGGTTCTGCGAGTCCGTCACCAATCCCATTGATTAATATAAGGATAAAGACCAATTGAGGTTTGCCGATGCTACTCAAATAAATTGAGATTGGAATTGATGCTAAGAAATTACCGGCAGTTTGCGTTGTCATCCATAATAACGTAAGAGGTCGATCTTCTGGTCGATCAATTCCTTTGAAAGCAGTTTTAATAATTTTATTACGTGAACGGATGGGATTAATAAAAATGAGAAAAAATAGCAATCCAGATAATAAAGCAATTACTTGCATCCATATACTAGAGGTATCATTATCCGCGGAAGGTGGTTTCCTCAATAGTACATTCAGAAGATAAGGGACAATTAGTAAGGCAAAATGGTTAATTTTGCGTGTGTAATTTACTTTTACATTCTTGTTTTCAACCAACCAACCTGTCACCCACATGATTGCAAAATATATCAATGTCTTGAGAAAGAAATCAATTAAAAATGCTGCGATCACGCTTTTCTCCATTATTCATTTTCCATGAGGTGCGATTGTTGAAATTTTTCATAAAGATTTTTAATTGCTTCAATTGCAAAGATTAATTGATGTACTTCAAAATCCGAAAAAATCTTAAGTCGTTCACTAATATAGGAATCTAATTGCATTCGAATAGTGTTTGAAATCATGACGCCTATTTCAGATAACTCTAGTAATTTAGAACGAGAGTCAATAGGATTTTCTGTCTGAACGATCAATTTTTTTTGAATGAGCAGATCAGATAAATAAGTGAACGATCCTTTTTCAAGACCAATTTCTCTACCATAAAACCCCATTGATTCAGAAGGGTATTTGTTTACTAAAAGCAGGAGTTCAACCTCCTTATTATTAAGATCTACACTTAACTCAGGAGCAAAATCCTTTTTCAATTCCCGATCAAAAATTGCGAATATTTTGGTCTCGATCATATTATCCTAATATAGTTAGAATTATAACTAATTTTATTGTATAATTGCATTAATGTCAATAATTATAGTTATAATTATAACTAAAGCATTTCATTAATAAGCCGATATTGTTGTTAAGCAGAGTCTTGTTAAAGACTTAAGTCAGGAGAAAAGAAAAATGCAGATCAATAACATTCGAAATGAACCAATAAAACCTACACAACCAGCTGCTCCCTTACCTCCACCAGGTGGTAACATAGAAAATCGAAAACCACCAGCAGAACCAAATAAACCTTCGGCGCCAGTCGATCCAAATCAGCAAAGCCTTGATAAAAAAATGAAAGTGGATATTTACATTTAATATATTAAAAATGACACTCTGCGCAGAATACCATAGAGCATCGATTTATTAGATTTTCCTTAATTTATACTTACGGTACCAATCAATAGTTACTGGAAACTCTTATCGTAAGGTGTGGAATTGTCGCCAAAGGCCCTAATAAATTTACTCGAATCCACAAGGAATGGTTTCTCAAACACGTAAGACATCTCCACCATTTTCTTCGCGGCAGGAATAAAAAAACCGCCGATCTTGACCTTTGCTTTGGGCATAATGGTGAATTTTGGCTTCAATCCAGCTTCTTTGATAAACAGGTGAGTAATTCGCGTTCAGTCAACGCGGGTCGATTAGAGACGTGCAAAGCTTGACCGAGAGCTTCTTCATATTCACCCAAAATCACAAGCGCCTCACCGAAATCGCTTTTATAAGTGAAGGAATGAGGCAGGTCATGAGAACCCATTACCTCGGCAGATTTCCCCTTCTAAAAGCTAGGCAAGAGTGCGTTCGCCAAATGCAGATTCCAGCACATCAGGACCATAAAAATCTGAGCCTCGTGCCATTGCAACACTGACTCTACCTGCTCAGGGTTTAGGGCTTCGTCTACGACGGAGACGGCCGTGGTCTGCCAGTTCTCATGCGTTTTTTCGCAGAAGGTGCACCAAGTGCGAAGCCCTTTGTAAGTGTAAACTTGGCTCGAACTATCGTTATATGACATTCGGGAATTGTACATCTGGCGTCTCGCGCAAAGCCCACTGTAAAAACGAGCACGGCTCGAAATTTTTCCCCTAAGGCACCGCTCAACCAGTTTCCCTTTTACCCCAAAAAAGGTATTCGAAGTTTGAGTTTAAAAAGTTGCGCCCCCGGCGCGGCTCGAATGCGCAACCTACTGATTCGAAGAATAGTAATTGTGTTCTGTATAGTATATATGGGGTATTAAGTTAGTATGAACCAGTAGATATGGCGGTAGAAGAGAATAAATAGCATGATTTACACGAAAATTGCACAAAATCGCACCGGCTTTTAAGGAGTGGCTGGTAGGCAAAAAAATTATTAATTTTGTCGGGTTCATAACCCAAAGGTAATGAGCATGAATCCTGAAATCACGGGCATATCAGTAAATGTTTGGGTTGATATTCTTCAAGCTAAGACTCATCTTTTCACTTTCTTTGAGCCTGGGCGAAATGATCTTTTCTGCAATTGAGTCCAAGGGAACTGGAAATTTAAATGAGTTTTTCCATAATTAGTAAGTCCAAAACCCTAAAACCTATCCAAATGGATAGGTTATCAGGTTAAAACCTACCGATATTGATATATTGAATTGTCATTACCGGAATGATACCCTTGACCTATCTCAAGAAGAGACCATTTGGTAAGCAACAATAAGATCTCTTCGTAATTAAATCGTCAAGGAACTAACGCATGTTTAAACCAAAAACGCCCCTTATAGGGCGTCTGGAAAATAGTAGCGGGGGTTGGATTCGAACCAACGACCTCCGGGTTATGAGCCCGACGAGCTGCCACCGGCAAGGGCACCATTGGCCTGTCCATCCGATGAAAGATACAACATCTTGTCGATTGTGCCGGGGGGTGGCCAGCCATTAGCCTCCTTCCATATGTTGGACCCCATAACGAAGTAGGTGGCGACAAGGATATCGACATCGTCGTTGCGTAGCCAACGCGAGAAAAAATTCAATGGATGCAGGAAAATTACGCTTGATTTTAACTATAAAATAATTTATCTAGCCACCATACACCTTAAATATAGAAAAATTAATCGGAACGATTTATGTACTCCTATGATTTCTTGTATCCAAATGAAATTGGCGTTATAAGAAATCTCTTCAGTTCTCTATACCTGTGGAAATAATCACGCCGCTCAAATGATAAATAATGGATCGCTTCCCATAAAAATACCCATCCGCCAACCAGCAAGCCTTCCAAAAGTACTTCAGCGAATATGGATTTGGGCAAAATATCAATTAAAACAAAATTGAGAGAAATAAAAAACAAAGATATGATGGATAAAAGCGCTGTTGTCTTGAACAACCTGATAATTTTCTTCTTTTCTATCGAACAATAAATTTTGTAGTAATTCTTGTAGCTATCTTTTAATAAAGCTTCCTTTGATGGATCTCTTTCTGCTTTTTCGATAAAAAAATTTATTTCGAAGATTTGTTTTAATGGAATATCTTCAGAACACAAATCCAAAAACTCCGCCAGTTCCGGATGCATATCTCTTTTTTTTAAAATGGAGTTATCCCATTCGTGGAAAAAGTCCATATAATCATCCAGCGCAATATCGATCACGCTTTGCCCGGAGTCTGGATTTATGCGATAAATATTTTCAGACATATGTGGATATGATTTATCGGTAAGGTTTGGGTGAAGTATCCTTTTAATACAATACCCAAAGTTTCTGCGATTTTAGGGTTGAATAATTCTGAGCGTCTCACGCAATGGGGTGTTTTTTGAACACTTGCTGAACTTCGCCAATAGCTAACGAGCTTTACATCAAAGATGGTTTTTTTCTCCCAATGGGATGTAACACAAAACTTCTTACTTATTATCTCACACTTTAAATCAATGAATAAACTTTGGCGGCAAACGGAAGTTATCAACTGTTGGCAGGTCTAATGAAAAACCAGAGTCTGACGGACTCTGGTTTGTTTTTTATAGCGGGGCTTGGACTCGAACCAAGGACCTTCGGGTTATGAGCCCGACGAGCTGCCACTGCTCCACCCCGCATCGGGGGAAAATTTTGCCCGCCAGCTTACCTACCCGGCGAGCGGTCAACATTATAGCACGCCCATCTACCTGAGTCAAGCGAACCCCCTCCCCAATAATGATTGATGTTATAATCGCTGACCATGCATGAATCCGGATAATGATTTCCCTGCTCTCTACCATGCGCATCACAGCCTTCAACTTGAAGACCTGCCATTTTGGTTCGATATGGCAAAGCGTTTTAGCGCCCCGATCCTCGAACTGGGCTGCGGTACTGGGCGTATATTTTCCCCTTTAAGTAAAGCCGGATACAAATTGATCGGCATTGATAATGATATAGACATGCTTTCGTATCTCAGGAATCATTGGGATGGGAATGCTTCTCCTGCGCTCTTTTTGGCGGATATGACCAGTTTTCACCTGAGACCGATCTTCCGATTGGTGATTTTACCCTGCAATACCTATAGCACACTAACAGTAGAACAACGCCGGTCAGTTTTGGCTTGTGTACGGGGTTGTTTGAAGAAAAATGGTGCATTTGTTGTGAGTATGCCCAATCCTGATTTGCTCAAGCGTTTACCAAAAGAATCTACGGTTGAAGTTGAAGAGATTTTCCCCCACCCGGTGGATGGCGAGCCGGTGCAGGTGAGCAGCGCCTGGAAACGTACTCAAGACATCTTTTCTCTAACATGGTATTACGATCGCCTGTTTCCGGATGGTCACGTGAAAAGATCTACAACTCAAATATGCCATTATATACAAAACAGCGACTTGTATGTTGAAGAGTTTCGACAGGCAGGCTTTGAAGACGTAGCCACTTTTGGTGATTTCGATAAATCGCCTTTTGGTGATGATTCCCCAAACCTGATTGTGGTGGCAAGCTAGAACATTTCCCTGACCCCGGTCCTTTCTCTCGCTGTTTCGAATATTGAAGGAATAAGGGGAGGATGGTAAATCTTTCTTATAAAAATTCTACATTGTATTGATATTCCTCTGATATTGGTATTGTAAGATATGGGCAACAAAAAAATATAAGATAAATATTATCCTAATTAGTTTATCAATTTCCAGAGGAGATTTGCCATGACTGTATATTTAACCCCCTATCGACGAATGAGTAACTTGCGAAATGCCATGAATCGCTTAATTGAAGAAAACATCGAAGAAGCCCCTTCTGAACGCGAGATGCTTTTATCGTTGGATATCACTGCCAACGAAGATGCTTATGATCTTACAGCTTTCGTTCCCGGTTTGGAAGCGGATGAATTGAACATCGAAATTATCAACAACACGGTTGCTCTGCGGGGTGAATTTGCCACCGAAGAGAAAAAAGAAACGCAATACTTGTCTTGTGAGTTGCCCAGCGGGCGATTCAGCCGAGTGGTAACATTGCCTACTGCTTTAGACCCCGCCAAAGCTGAAGCCAGCATCAAGAACGGCGTACTCAAATTACATATTCCCAAGGCAGAGGCTCATCGTCCAAAGGCGATCAAAGTCAAAGCCAATTAATATGATTTTTTCTTCATTATCAGGCATCCCAGTGTAATGTATGATTATCGGTTGATTTCTCTGGGATGCCTGATTATTAACGGGGTATCAAAACCGGGTGCCCCGCATTTGATCGATTTCGATCAAAATTGCCTCACCTATAATAATTAAATCATAATATACTTATCATAGCTTTAGTATTCAACAAAGCGGGAAGCTGATATGCTGCCAATACGCGATACCATTCGGTCGTACACATTTCCGATCATCACCTGGTTGATTATTGGTTTGAATACTGTGGTATTTTTCTTTGAGTTGAACCTGTCTTCCGCTGATCTAAACCGGTTTATCCAAATCTTTGCTCTTACACCGGCGAATTTGCATCTGAATCAACCATGGGTGTTGATCAATCATCCCTCGCCGTTGATCACGTTGATTACCCACATGTTCCTGCACGGCGGCTGGTTCCATTTCTTGAGCAACATGTGGATATTGTTCATTTTTGGGGATAATGTCGAAGACCGCATGGGATCGGTGCGATACTTGTTATTCTACTTGCTGGGTGGCATGGCTGCCGGCGTTTTACAGGCATTGGTCTCACCGTTAAGTGAAGTACCCTCTTTAGGCGCCAGCGGCGCCATCGCCGCCGTGTTGGGCGCTTACTTCCTGCTTTATCCCCATGCACGCGTCACTACGTTGATCCCACTAGTATTCATTCCCTGGTTTATCGAAATCCCCGCAGTGATATATCTGGGAATATGGTTCGTATCGCAGCTTTTCTCAGGTATCGCCTCGTTAGGATTACCTGAGACAGCCAGCATGGGCGGCGTTGCCTGGTTTGCTCATATTGGCGGCTTCGTGTTTGGTTTGCTTTTCGCCCGCTTGTTTATTCCCCGCCGTCACCCGGCATTCCTTCGCCAATATCCGGATGAATATTGGCCCTGGTAGCCGGTTTGGGAGGTTGTTTATGGACTTCACACTCTTATTGATGCTCTTCTTGATCGTTTCTTCGTTGCAACCGGTAATCCGACAAAAAATCTTGGAAGCCAACCGCACTAAGATGCTGCGCAGCCTGGAGGAGAAACGCGGCTCGCGGGTCATTGCGTTAATTCACCGCCAGGAAAGGCTTTCTTTTTTGGGCTTTCCCCTGGCGAGATACATCGATATCAACGACTCGGAAGAATTACTGCGGGCGATCAAATTGACCGACCCCAAGATTCCCATCGATTTGGTCTTGCACACGCCGGGCGGGTTGGTGCTGGCTGCCGAACAAATTGCTACCGCATTATGCCGCCACAAGGCAAAGGTCACTGTATTTATTCCTCATTATGCCATGTCGGGCGGTACTTTGATTGCCCTGGCAGCCGATGAGATCACTATGGACGATAATGCCGTATTAGGACCGGTCGATCCCCAACTTGGACAGCACCCTGCCGTATCGATCCTGTCTGTGTTGGAACAAAAGAGTATCGATAAAGTCGACGATGAAACTCTCATCCAGGCTGATATGGCGCGGAAAGCCCTGCGCCAGGTAAAAGATACCGTAAAACGCATTGTGGCGGAGCGCATGTCTCCTGATGCAGCCGAGAACCTGGCAGATATTATGACCAGCGGACGCTGGACTCATGATTACCCCATTTCAGTAGAGGAAGCCCGCCAACTCGGTTTACCCATCAATACCGATATTCCCACTGAGGTGTACCAACTGATGAATTTATTCCCTCAGGCAGGCGGAGGCAGACCCTCAGTGGAATATATTCCCGTCCCATACCGTGAGAAGAAATCTGGTCCGCTGGGTAATGACATGCCACGATGATACTCTTTTGCTGATCCGTGGTTATATATATAGCAAAGCCGAGTGATTAAATTTGGTCTAAGGAGAGAAGCGATGGATCAATCTGAGGAAACTCTAAAACCTGATGTTCAAGAAGAAATACCCGATACGCCTCCGGTAGCCGCCACCGAACAAGCCTTTGAGAGGGAAAGCCGGGTTGGATGTTTCCTGAAGGCAGCCACCCGCTGGCTGTTTGGTCTGCTCATTGTGTTTGGGCTGGGCGCTCTGACGGTGATCTTTTTGCTTTATACGCCCACCCGTGAAACTCTGGAGAATACTCAGGCTAACCTGGATGCGGCTAATCAAAAAATAACCGATCTGGAAAACCAGGTGCAAACATTAAGCGCTCTGGAACCCAAAAATGCAGCCTTGCAGAAAGAAGTGGATGCAGGCAATTTGCATATTAAAATTTTGACGGCGCTTGCCGATGTGAATAACGCACGCGTAGCTTTGGCAGAAGGCGATCCTGCCGCGGCTCAATCGGCATTGGCGAATACCACGGCTGCCTTGAAACAAGTGGCAACTTTGGCGGGCAGCAGCCAGAGCGAAGCAGTTAACTTCATTCAGGATCGTCTTGATCTGGTATTGGGTGAGATTGAAACTGACACAGCCACGGCTCAATCCGATTTAGTTGTGATGGCAACGAAATTATTGGAGCTGGAGAAGGCATTGTTTGGGCAGTAAAAACGAGACCGGTTATCGTTAGAAGACCGGGTTGTTAATACGTACATGGCCGTGACATTTCTTTAGGAAGGGCGTTGCAGTATATTTTGCTCTGGGAATATTTTGCCTCAGATTTATGTTGTAAAAATAAAAAGAGCTGTTGGGAAAACAGCTCTTTTGTAACCCGAGATAAATGATTATCGATCAATATCTCAATAATCCTCCAATGTGTTCGTAATCCGCCAGTTCGAGGTCGTTGTGCAAGATTTCTACATCCCCACCGGATTTCAGCGTTTGTTTGACCGCCATTTCAACCAGGTCGGGCGTCTGTTCGACGATGTGACCACAAGCAGGGCAAGCCTGCATGGGGGTTGAAGTCACATAACCGCAGTGCGGGCAATGTTGACCGGGGATACGCAGACCTTCCCGGATCAATAAGGTTTGCACCCGGCCTTCCTGCACCGCTTTAAGGGTATCCTCCAGGCGGACGACACCCCCCCGACCCTTGGCAGCGCTGGTGATAACCATTTCAATGAGTTTGGCTTCTCGGCGAAGCTCGGCTTCCAACCCGATTTGCATCGCCCTATCCAAAATTTCATCGTGGCTGGCGGTCATGCTCATGGAGAAAGTACCAATCACCAGGCTTTGCCAGGCTTTGGGCAATTGTGAGCGGAAATAACCGATGTTATCCTCTGTGCCGCCGATAACTATACGGCGAACATTCTTTTCGGAGAAAAATCTGGCAGCGAATTCAGCCGCTTCGCGGGCATTGCGCTCTGCCACCTCATCCACATAATTGGTTTGACCTGCCACACCTCCGCGTCGTCCGGCTGCCTGGGATCCGCCGCCGCGCTTAGTCCGACGTACGCTTTCCCCCAAGACGCCTTCTTGTTCGATCAATTTTCCCAGATGGAAGTGGAAAAGACGGGCGCCTTGTTTATCCACCAGGGCTACACCATAACCACCAAATGCATCTAAAATATCTACTAAAGGTTTTACGTGGGGACGATTACCAATTCGTAACCGGCTGCGGATTGGAATGGCCAATGAATATACTCTAAACCAGGCTTCTGGTGCACAGGAGAACACAGCCACACTGCGACCAATCCAATCAAATTCGTGGTCAAAATAGCGCTCAATTACTTGGGCATCTTTGGGCATTTCGGCTTCTTTCAACATGCTGCGTAAACGAAGTTTATGTGTCTCTGTACTCCCTTCTGATGGTTCGATATTAAGGTAAACACTAAGCACAGGATTTTTCCCCTTGTAATCCAACAATTCACGCAGATCGTTTTCAGTTAGCATCCGATTATCCTCCGTAAAAAACACTAAGTTTAGTTTGTGAAAAGCACACTTTAAGATATGAAAAGCAAACACCAATCATTGCATGCCGGCCAGTTTTGAAAACAGATTTTTTTGTTCCGGGGTTAAATTGCGCGGAATACGGATATTTACGCGTACAAATTGGTCGCCATGTTTTGATGGATTTTTAATATTTGGCATCCCTTTACCGGTCAGGCGGAAAGTTTGCCCAGGTTGAGTGCCAGGCGGGATGGTAAGTACCACTTCCCCGTCCATGGTTGGCACTTTCACTTCGCCGCCCAGAACAGCCGTATATAAATCCACTTTCATGTCCGTGAAAAGATCATCTTCTTTGCGCTCAATGCCGGCTGCTTTTTGAACATCAACGAGAATGATCACATCACCTTTTTGACCTGTGGGCGAGGACACTGCGTTTGACATGCGTATTTTGGTGCCGGTGTGCGCCCCGGCAGGAATTTTCACTTCTAACCTTTTGCCGTCCACTTCCAGGCGCCGGGTAGTGCCTTGGTATGCTTCACGAAGTGAAATGCTTGTCTGGTATTGGTAAGAAGGGCGGTGTGCTCGTCCCGCCCCCCGGGGGCGCGAAGCCGGTTCTCCGCGAGGCATTCCGCCAAAAATCTGGCGGAAGAACTCCGAGAAATCACCCAACCCGCCGCCAAATATATCGCCGATATCACCCACGTCCACACGTACATTCCCACCGCGGGGTGTTGTGACCCATTCATCCCAGTTGAAGCCGCCTTGTGCTCCACGTTGCTGCCAACTTGAATAAGAGTCACCCAATTGGTCATAACGAGCCCGCTTTTCGGGATCACTTAAGACTTGATACGCCTCATTGATTTCTTTGAATTTATCTTCAGCAGGTTTATTATTAGGATTTCGGTCTGGATGATATTTTAAAGCTAATTTTCGATAGGTTTGTTTGATTTCTTCATTCGTTGCTTTACGATCAACGCCTAAAATTTTATAATAATCTTTATATTCCATGGAAGTAACTCTGCCTGCATTGTGAATGAACCATCTAAATGGATAATGGATAAAAATAATAATAAAAAATCACTTGTATCTGTATTGATTTTATGCATATAATAGCATCAAAGTCAAGCGAATCGAGCAAGCTCTTATGGAATTCTAATTCTGTCTCCCGTTTTTTTAGTAACCATGCTATGATTATCCTATGAACTATACAGCTGAGCGCATTCTGATCGTTGATAATAATCCAGAAATTGTTGATGTTATTGCCCGGCAGGCTTTACAGCCTTTGGGGTATCAGGTGGAAATTGTTCATTCTGCGGCAATGGCGATCCAACAAGTAGCGCATTTTTTCCCGGATGTCATCATTACCAACCTGACTTTACCTGGTCTGAGTGGAAAAGACTTGCTGGTTGCCCTTTCTTCTCAAGGTTTAGATACTCCGGTAATCGTGATTTCTGAAAAAGGTAAAGAAGGGGAAGTTATCCAGGCTTTCCGTTTAGGAGCAACGGACTACCTATACTGGCCAACTCGGGAAGCAGAAATTGTCTCCTCGGTGGAAAGGGTTCTAAAGCAGGTGCGCACCCATCGCGAGCGGGAGGATTTGGTTCAACAGCTATACCAAACCAATCAAGATCTTCAAAAACGCGTGAGAGAGCTGACGACCATCTTTGCTATTGGCAAAGCCATCACGTCGATTTCCGATCAAACCAGTTTGCATGAAAAAATCGTGGAGGGCGGGATTTATATCGCGGAAGCGGATTGCGGATGGTTGTTATTAAAGAGTGACCAGCGTAAAGAATTTATCTTGAGCGCCGCCCGTCATTTACCAAAATCGATCACCGACAGGTTGCATCATCCCTGGGATGATGGTATCAGCGCCCTGGTCAGTATTTCCGGAGAGACGCTTACCATCCATGGTGATCCATTAAAACGATTCAAGATATCACAATTTGGGAAAGCGGCATTGGTCACACCCCTTAAAGCGAATAAAGTTGTGATTGGGCTTTTAGTTGTGGTGAGAAAAACCGCCAAACCATTCAATAAGAGCACACAAGAGTTAATGGAAGCCGTGGCAGATTACGCGTCGATCTCTCTGATTAATTCTCGATATTTCCGTGTGCTGGAGGAACGCGCCCGCAGTTTACAAATTGCTGTTGAAACTGCGCAGAGCAATGAGCATCAAAAAGAAGAACAGTTGGCCAATTTCAATTATCAAATTTTGCCTCTGTTGAATGAAGCCATGGAAATGGCTGCCGCCTTATTAATCGAGGGAAAGAAATTAGACGATGCACAACGCTCCCAATTACATACCTTACAAGATAAACTACAAAAGATATCCGGTAAACTACTGAATGACTGATGCCCACATTTTTCTACTTACAACAGATGATGAGATAGGGGAAAAATTTTCACGAGAAATATTAAATCCAGCGGGTTTTCGAATCTCCCGGATCAGTGATGTATTAAATCTTGAAGTAGCCCTACAAGGCGATAGCCCTGATTTGATCATTTGGGATGGGCGCGAAAGCAGCGAAGATTTACCCCAATTATTAGGCAATTTTAATGTGCATCACCCCAATATTCCAGTAATTTTGCTGTGGGGTGAGCCTTCTTTCGAAATGGCGCGTTCGGCGTTACGCGGGGGTTGCATGGATTATATTTATCCGCCATTCGTCGAAACCGATGTGATCAATATCATTAATAATTGTTTACAGCGTAGCAGGCACTTGGATCAGAGTCAGATTATCTTATCCAGAATGAATGAGGGTGTGTTAGTTATTTCTACCGAAGGAAGGCTGATATTTTGTAACCAGGCAGCCAGACAGTTTTTTGAATTGGGGACGGCAAATTTGTTGGGAAAACCCTTTAAAGATGTAATCCAAAACCCTGATTTTTTAGAATTACTCGAACCATATAATCAGACTGAAAACACTCACGGAGAGATCAATCTGGCGGATGGGCGGGTGCTAAATTCCCAGGTGAGTCACATCCCGGAAATCGGTTGTGTGGTTACCGCACAAGAGATCACACACTTAAAAGAGTTAGACCGCATAAAAACCGATTTTGTGAACGCAGTATCGCATGATCTGCGCTCTCCGCTTACGGCGATCCTGGGGTATGTTGAACTGCTGGAACGAGTTGGAGAAGTGAATCCGCAGCAAAAAGAATTCATCCAACGAGTGCGCATCAGCGTACAATCGATCACCGCATTGATCAATGATCTGCTTGATCTTGGACGCATCGAAGCGGGATTCGACAGCCATAAAGAGGTCACGCCTTTAGGCGCCATGGTACGTTATTCATTGGAGGGGTTATCCAATACCATTTCTGCCAGATCGCAAACCCTGGAACTGAATATCCCATCCGACACGCCAAGCGTATTGGGGAACCCGGTGCGGTTGCGGCAGATGTGTTTCAATCTCATCAGCAATGCGATAAAGTACGCACCGATTGGGGGTACAATCCGCATTCAGGTGAATTCAAGCGAAGACCACGTGATTATGCAGGTTACTGATAATGGGCCAGGTATTTCTCCTCAGGACCAGCCGCATATATTTGACCGGTTTTACCGGGCCAGCAATCAGCCGGCAGACGCCTCCGGTACGGGGTTAGGTCTGGCTATTGTTAAATCCATTGTGGAAGATCACCAGGGGAGAGTATGGGTGGAATCTTCGATAGGGCATGGTTCTACATTCACAGTAGTTTTACCGGTGGTTGACCGTTCGTAAAAATACTTTTTGCGTCCCCCCTAAAAGTTTGAATAATAATTCACAAATAGTGATTAAAAGCCGCCTCCGCCGGGGCGGTGAGGGAGAACCCGGCGGAGGCATTCGCCAAAGGAGGAAACAGCGATGAGCATCAGGAGATTATCCTGAATCCCGTTTTCTGATATCATCATACATAAAAATAAAGCAACATGTCATTGTCATACATCACGGATAATCTGTGATAATTCTCACAATATCATAGTGACATTTATGACGGGTTAACCCGTGATAGGAATGCTCTCATTACCCCAATCAACTCTTGAATCTCTTGGTATAAATACACCATTATTTGCGGATTCGTATTTCCGGTAAGCATTTTCGAAATCGATGCTTCATAATGATAAAAGCACAAGACCGGCTTATTCAGGTTTAAGGCATAGGCAATTTCATATCCCACCCCCAGAGAGGGTTTGCTGACTTCGGCGATCAGCACGTCGCATTTTTCGATGCGTCTGATGGATGCGGTAAAAATTTCCTGGGGATTGGCTTGTTTCTCGAGGGTGACAACCTCGGGTTTAGCGATGATGGCGGTGGGTACCTGATGACCATCGGCAATTAACGTGTCCACAATCGATTGGTAAACGGTTTCGTCGCCGCGCTCGCTGATAACCGGACAGGCGAAATAGATATTCAATGGTGGTACTTAACCCCTACCCTCCCCTTCCCCATTTTGAAAAACGAAAATGGGGGAGGAATTGATGATTTGTATTTTTTTGTAGAGGCGAGGCATGCCTCGCCTCTACCTGTGTATTTTATCAACCTAATTAAATTTTCTTTTGTGGTTTTCTGTATAAAAATTTTACCAATTCGGCAACTATGGAGGGTATGAACATGAGCATCAATATGTATTGCCATTGCCCCCAGCCCAAGGGGACGGTGTTGAAAATCGGGTTTAGGAAAGGAATATAGATCACCGCAATGAGCAGCGCAAATGAAGAAAATGTCGCCAGATTCATGTATTTATTATTAAATATGCCAATTTTCAGGACTGGGTAACGTTCCGAGCGAGCCGTGAAAGCGCGCGCCAGTTCCGAACATGATAACGTGACAAATGCCATCGACTCGGCATATTCAAGGGTCTGCGGAAACAAATATTTGCCCAGGGCGAACGCAGCTAAAACAACAGCCGTATCGGCGATACTTTGAGCCACAACGCCGATTTGCATGAAGCGATTGATGATTGGTTCGGTGGGTGCGCGCGGCGGTTGGTCCATGATATCCGGATCACCTTTTTCGGTGCTAAGCGCCAAAGCCGGCGCGCCATCGGTGATCAGATTTAACCACAAGAGTTGAATGGCGGTGAGCGGCGATATACGGTGGATCAATGTTCCCAGGAAGATAATCAATATTTCTGCCACGTTGCAGCAGATCAAATAATAGACAAACTTGCGGATATTGCTATAGATGATGCGCCCCTGCTCAACGGCGGAAACGATACTGGCATAGTTATCATCGGTCAATACCATATCGGCGCTTTCCTTAGCCACATCGGTGCCGGTGATACCCATTGCCACGCCGATATCTGCTCTCTTAATAGATGGCGCGTCATTCACACCGTCGCCGGTCATGGCGACAACTTCACCGCTGTCGCGCAGCGCTTCAACAATGCGCATTTTATGTTCCGGTGAGACGCGGGCAAACACATCGGTATACGCCACCTGTTTCATGAGTTCCAGATCGCTCATGGAGTCCAAATCGGCGCCGGTGAGAACCTGGTGACCGGGGTTGAGCAAACCGATCGATTCGGCAATAGCCCGGGCGGTATTGGGGTAGTCGCCGGTGATCATGATAGTGCGGATGCCGGCGTTGCCGGCTTTTTCGAGTGCGGGCGTTGCTTCCAGGCGGGGCGGGTCGATCATGCCGATCAAACCCACGAAAACCAGATTATCTTCCATATCTTCTGACTTGGGTTCATCGGGCAACTCGGGGATAAGGCGATATGCCAGACCCAATACCCGCAGAGCATCCTGGGTCATCATATCGTTGGCTTTTAGAATTTGCATGCGCCGGTTTTCATCCAATGAATGCCTGGTATCGTCCATTCCCTGGTAACGCTGGCATAGTTCAAGCACCATATCGGGTGCGCCTTTAACCAATACCGCATAACCGTCGGGTTTTTCCTGGTCATCGTTAAAAGGCGAGATATCTTCGGAGCGGGGATTGTTCAAACCATGAATGGTGATCATCCGTTTGCGGATCGAATCGAAGGGGATTTCTTTCAGGCGGGGGTAGGCTTCATTTAGATTTGTCAGGTTAGCGCCTGCTTTAACCGCCGCAACGATCATGGCGCCTTCGGTGGGATCGCCAACCATGCGAACGGTTGGATTTCCGTTTTCACCTTCCTTGATTTCCAGATCGGCGTCATTGTTGAGGGCGGCTACCCACAAGGCGGTCAGTACGCCTTGGTAATTGCTAACTTCCACCGCTTTTTTATCCACCAAAAATTCACCTTGCGGCATATACCCGCTGCCGGTAATATCAATGAATTGATCATCCACCCATACACGCGTGACGGTCATCTCGTTTTGGGTCAGAGTGCCGGTTTTATCCGAACAAATCACAGTGGCTGAGCCTAATGTTTCAACTGAGGATAAACGGCGGATGAGTGCATGGCGTTTGATCATTTCTCGCATGCCCATCGCCAGGCTGATGGTAACCACCGCAGGTAGTCCTTCGGGGACAGCCGCAACTGCCAGGCTGACCGCAACCATGAACATATCCAGCGGATTATTTCCCTCTATCCACCCTTCGACAAAAACCACGGCACAAATCACCAAACAGGCATACCCCAGGGTTTTCCCCAGTTGTTCCAGACGTTTTTGCAACGGGGTGGGTTCGTTTTCCACCGATTGGAGCATCTCGGCAATGAGACCGATCTGAGTGTGCATCCCGGTGGCTACAACGACGCCTTTACCACGCCCATAATTCACCAGCGTGCCCATGAAAGATGTGTTTTTACGGTCACCCAGGGGGATATCAGTTTCCAGGTGGACGGAAGCGTCCTTTTCCACCGGAACCGATTCACCGGTGAGCGCCGCTTCTTCAATGCGTAGATTAATGGCTTCCAAAAGGCGTATGTCTGCGGGAATATAGTTACCGGCTTCCAATAACACCAGATCGCCGGGAACAAGCTGGGTTGATGGTATCACCTGGCGTGAGCCATCGCGGATCACATGCGCGTCGGGGGCGGCAAGTTTGCGTAATGCGGCCAAAGCCTGTTCGGCGCGGCGCTCCTGTACCACACCCAAAGTCGCATTCAGGATAACGATCAGCATAATTGCGCCAGCCTCGACGTAATCGCCTAATAGCGCAGAAATGACTGCGGCAATGAGCAGAAGGATCACAATAAAACTCGTAAATTGATCCTTCAGCATTTGCAAAAAAGTGGTGGGCGGCGCTTCTCGTAATGCGTTTGGCCCATATTCTTGTAGGCGCTTTTCTGCTTCTTGTGTGGTTAAGCCTTTATCCGATAGCGTATCCAGGTGCTGTATCACATCGCTGGATTGCATGGCATGCCACGCATGCCCTTCCTTCTCCGTCGCAATTAATTGGGGTGAAAAACTGTTTTCAGTCTTCATAGACTCTCCATGGAATAATGTTCCAATCGGTAAACGGCAATAATTATAGCACGGCATTGAATGATACCTGGTTCATTTTTTAGCGTATCACCCATAAGGTGTATTTTGTAACATTCATGTATCATTATTGCTTGCCGTTTGCTATAATGTATTTCTTGTATTTAATTTTAATTCGGAACAGTAGAGATCGGTTATTTATTCAACAGTTGATTTTTTTGATTTTAACATAATTGGCTTTTAAATAGAAAAGGTCGTTCTATGAAATGGCAAGATGTCTTCCCGGTTATCATTTCAATATTGATCATCATTTTAGTCGCTATTTTGCAACGCCAGAGCAGGGCGCTGGCGGCTATCCTGGTGACCATGCCGATCATATCGCCGCTTTCGGTGTGGATCATCTATAGCGGCTCGAGCGGGGAGCGTCAGGCTGTTACCCAATATACCCAGGGGTTGGTTGTGGGGATCATTCCGACTTTGTTTTTTATTATCACATTATGGCTTTCGACCCGCGCAGGATTGAAACTGGCGCCTGTGCTGGCGCTGAGTTATAGCGTATGGGCGATCGTTTTGGTGACCGTATTGGGTTTAAAGAGGTGGACGGGCGTGTGAATCAATGATGAAAACCAAAGAAAGAAAAATATTTACCGAATCCAACCGGGCTGCCTGGAATGAGGCAATGCCTTTGCACCAGAAGGCAGCTCGGGAAAAATGGGATAAAGCCTTCAGGCAGCCGGGCTATTCGTGCATCGATGAGATCGAACGCCAATTACTTATCCAGCTCGGTATTCAAGGCAAGGATATAGCTCACCTGTGCTGCAATAATGGCATCGAATTGCTATCGTTGAAAAACATGGGGGCGGGAAAATGCGTCGGTTTCGACATTTGCGATGAGGCTATTCTTGAAGCCACCCAGCGGGCAGAATTATGCGCCATCGATTGCCGCTATTTTCGCACCGATGTGTATGATATTCCCCCTGAGTTTGACGCCCAGTTCGATATGATCTACATCAGTATCGGTTGTTTTGGCTGGCTTCCCGATTTACCCTCATTCTTCGCGGTCGCCGGGCGTTTGTTGCGGGATGGCGGCGTCGTTTTTATTCATGAAGGTCACCCATTTGGAGAGATGTTACCCGTCGATAACGAACCGCAAACCGATTTCTTGCGTATCACAGAACCATACTTCAAAACGGAACCGTATGTGGAATACGGCGATTTAGATTATGTTGGGCATTCACATCACGACTCGCAAAAACCGCAATATTGGTTCACGCATACCATGTCGGATATATTAATGGCGATGATTGACAATGAGATCGCCATCCAACACATCTCAGAATACGATGTGGATATTTCTAATGTTAAGCAACGCGTCGAACAGGCAAAAGCCGGCGTTCCATTGAGTATGATTTTAATCGGCAAGAAAACATCTTTAGATTGAGGAAGAAACCAGGAACTCGGGAAACAGGTATCAGTCAATCAGGTAATCAGGAAAATAAATACGAACCTATTTATCGTCTCTATAAGCTCCTAAAACCTGAATCTAACTTTCCTGACACTTTGCTTACTATACAAGGGGAAATTACAATATGAATGATTGGCATAGTCGCTTAAAAATCGATCCCATACCAGCGCTTCTAGCTAGCAATTCTCAAGCCATTTGTTATTACAGCCGGCGAGATTTGCTGAATGAACCTTCTGGCGAAATTCAAACATTGTGGCAATTGCCGGGCGTGCTAAAAATCCTAAAAAAGCAGCTCCCCGATGGTTCATGGACGCGCTCCGGAGAAAATAAGCATCCGGCGATAAACATTCACCTGATCGAAACCTTCCGTCATTTCCGTTTTCTGGTGGAGCAATATGGCATCACCAGGGATCATCCCCAGGGGGAAAAAGCTGCCGAATATCTTTTCTCCTGCCAGACTGAGGAGGGGGATTTTCGCGGCATATTAGCCAACCAATATGCCACCTATTACACTGGAGCGATCAAGGCGCTGCTCATTCAGGCGGGCTATGGCGAGGACCCGCGCATCGAGAAAGCTTTTCGATGGCTGCTATCCATGCGCCAGGATGACCTGGGCTGGTCGATCCCGCTCATCACCCACAAGCTCGATCGGGAAACCCAATACCACCTGACTACTGAATATACTGAGCCCGTACAGCCTGATCGCAGCAAACCTTTCTGTAACAATGGTACCGGCATGATCTTGCGCGCATTCGCTGTCCATGAACGCTACCGTCAAAGTGAAGCCGCAATAACTGCCGCCAATTTATTGAAATCTAGATTTTTCCAGGAAAATGCCTACACCTCCTACCGGGACGCCAGCTATTGGGTGCGCTTTGAGTATCCTTTTTGGTGGAATAACCTGGTATCGGCGCTGGATTCGATGTCTCGTATTGGCTTGCCCAGAGATGATGCACAAATCCAACAGGCTTTGCAATGGCTGGTCGACCACCAGCAAGTAGATGGTTTGTGGAATGTGACCTATGCTAAAGTTCGGGTAAAGGAGAATGTTAAGACCAGGGAAATGCGATATTGGATCACATTGGCGATTTGTCGGATATTTCGGAGGTTTTATGGGTGAGGATTGCCCCCTCCCAACCTCCCCCATTTTCAAAGGGCTAAAATGGGGGAGGTTGGGAGGGGGCAAACCCCATTTTCAAGGGACTAAAATAGGGGAATGAAAAGGTGGGTGTTTTACTTCAGCCCATAACTGACGCTGACTTCTGCCTTAACCGAAATTTGTCCCAGGCTTACCGGTTCATCGGCTGTACTGCTGCCCGCATCCCCGCTGGGGGTTGTATTCTGAATGGTATTCTGCGTCCATAAATTCTGATTGCGCCCATACCACCAGCCATTGTAGTAAGACCAGCTATTTTCATTGATACTCAGCACACAACCCGTTTCCGCGCCGGCAGCAGACGCCAGCGCCTGCGCTTTTTCATTGGCGGCTTTCATAGCCATTTCACGCGCCTGGTCGCGATACTTCCTCAGTTCACTGGTATAGAATTCGACATTGATCACCTGATTGGCGCCGGCTTTCAGGGCGGCGACCAGGATGTTGCTGGTTTTATTGACATCCCGTAAAGTGACCGCAACCACATTGTTGATGCGATAGCCTTTTATGTATAACGAATCGTAATCTTCGTAAATCGGCTCGATCACATAAATATCGGTGGCGATATCTTTTGCCTCCACTCCCTGAGCTTTCACCGCATTGATCACTTTTTGGATGGCTTTTGTGTTTGCTGCCTCTACGGCATCCGGCGTTACTCCATTCGACTGAACGCCAAGTTGGATAAGCGTGCGGTCGGGGGTGACGTTGATCATGGCTGAACCGGTGACATGCACCGAACGGCTAGAATCGCACGTCAATGAGGTTTGGTTATCCGGGGTGGATGAAGCAGCCCGGGCTTCGACATGGGGTATTTCTGCTGAGAGCAAAAGAAAGCCCACTAAAACTGCCAATATGACATTAATAAACTTGGAATTAAGTTTCATGACAACCTCCTGTTTTTTTTCTCATCTTAGCCCCTCACCCTGTCAGGATGGTGTCAGATTTTGGTCAGTTAGCGGGCAATTTTATGTACCGGGCAGAGTAAAGTGCAGTGTTGTGCCTTCTCCGGGTGTGCTTTCGGCAAAGATACTCCCATCGTGAGCCAGAATCAAGGCGCGAGCAATTGCTAACCCCAAACCCACGCCTCCGGTCTGGCGGTTGCGAGAGGCGTCGGCGCGGTAGAAGCGCTCGAATATGTATGGCAAATGATCTGGGAGAATACCAGGACCACAATCATGTACCAAAAAATGGCATGTTCTGTCGTCTCGGCATACTTCTACAGAAATCGCAGAGCCAGGCGGGCTGTAGCGGATGGCATTATCCAGCATATTATCGAGCACCTGCGCCAGCCGATCATCATCTCCGGTGACCATAAGCGGATCGATCGATTTGGGAATGATAACTTCAAAGTGTACCTGGCTGCGATTGGCTAAAGGGGTGAAATGTTCGCAGCGTCCCCTGACCAATTCGCCCAGGTTTATCGGCAGGCGTTGCAGATTGAGCATCCCGGCGTCGGCGCGGGTTAACACCAGCAAATCATTAACCAGGCGAATCAATCGGTCGGTTTCTCGATGCATTGATTCCAACAAAGGGCCGCGCCCGGCGGTATCATCTAACGCCCCGTCTTCCAGGGTTTCGATAGTTCCTTTGATCACAGTTAACGGAGTGCGCAGTTCATGGGTGACATCAGCGATGAAGGCATTTTTTGCCTGGTCAGAGTGTTGCAGACTCTTAGTCATCTTATTAAAAGCCTGTTTCAGGTTATCCAACTCTCTCACGTCGCTTTCTGTTTGAACTCTATAATATAAATTACCTTCACTCACGACCTCGGCTGCGTGGGCGATATTTTCGATGGGGCGGGCAATCCGGCGGGCGAGGAGAGTACCAACGATCAGCGCCAGAATTACCGCCGCCAGCGCCGCAATAACCAGATCACTCAGCAGGCTGTTAGGTATCCCTGCGGCAGGCAGCGGAGTAGCCAGGTAAACCAGGCCACTTACGTTGCCATCGAATGTCTGAATCGGCGCGGCCGCATAAAGCACACGCCGGTTTTCGGCACTGGCAACCCGCCGGACAGCTGTGGCGGATTGACCTTTTAGAGCTTGCTCGATTTCCGGTCGCGCCAGCAATTCTTCGGGAGAGATATACGATTGATTTTCCGCAGGAGGCGCCTGTAATTGGGTATTTTCTTCGGAAATGGGTAAACTGAGGATCACTGCCCCCTGCTCCCCCAGAATACGGCTATGAATACCGGGCATAACATTGGTAGTCTGGTAATAAGGTTCTTCAAGCGTGATGGGGAGTGGCTGACCCTGTAACGCCGCGGCGGTTATTTCCGCTTGAGCCAATAAATTTTCTTGTTGGGTTTGCAAATAGAGCGATTCAACAGATTTCCACGCCAGGAGCGCCGCCAGAGTCATACCCAACAGCAAGACTGTAAGGTTGGTCGAGATCAAGCGCGTGCGAATGGGAGTGGACATTTTTACGGGTTGAAACGATATCCGATGCCACGCACCGCTTCGATGCTATCGGCTTCGGGAGATGCCTGGCGCAATTTTGCCCGCAGGCGTTTGATAGCGCTATCTACTGCCCTGGTATCGCCGGTGAAATCGTATCCCCAGGCTTGTTCAAGCAAGCGTTCACGTGTCAGCACGCGCCTGGCATTGCTGATAAGCAAGTTCAACAGGTCAAATTCCAGGCGGGAAAGCTTCAAGGTCGTTTCACCCACAGAAACCACGCGGCTTTCTACATTTAGCTGCAATCCCCCTTTTCCGGATAAAATCGTGGCAGGTTCCCCTGGAGAGTTTTCAGACTTTACGCGGCGCAATACGGATTTGATGCGCGCTAACAATTCTCTCACACTAAAGGGTTTACAAACATAATCGTCTGCACCGAGTTCCAGGCCTACCACTCGGTCGATCTCTTCACCCAGGGCTGTGACCATAATGACCGGTACGGCGCTGGTTTTACGCAATTCCCGGCAGACTTCTAAACCATCCACACCGGGTAACATCAGGTCAAGTAAAATCAGGTCGGGATTAGACTGGCGCGCCAATCGTAAAGCCTCGCTCCCATCGGCGGCAATAAAAACCTCATAACCGGTTTTACGCAAATTGTACGCCAGTAAATCGGTTACCGAGGGTTCGTCATCCACGACCAGAATTCGAGCAGACATCACAATGAGGATAACATAAATTTGTGGCAGAACGGTGTCAGGATTAATATAAGTTTAATTTATTGGGACAATAAAAATAAGATAGTGTTTAATCCACTATGTAATTTATAAGCTCCGTTGTCAATTCATTCCATTCAATATATTGGGGCAAGAGTCCTCGTAAATCTTGTTCCCAGGTACGCTTTGTACTCAATAACGCCTGATCTAATCTTTCTTTTGAAAACTTATAACCATAAATGGCTAATTTTCGATTCAACAGTTCGATATCCAAATTAATGCCTCGGCGGGAAAGCAGCCAGATATCATAGACATCGCGCGGTTTGCTACGTGTCAATAAAGCCCGAAATTTTTCTGCCAGTAATTGTTCGGGGGTTAAAACTGTCAATACATGAGGTCGCAAATCGTCATATTCAGAAGTAACAAGAATCTGCCGGGTTTCTACTTTTTCATTCCGCAAATTTATATCTACCCTGACTTTACCCTTTGTACGATCCCGACCGTCATATAACGGGCCGTTGTAGCTGATATCGAAGCTGAAGCTAAACTCCCCTTTCCAAGAATTTCGAATTTCAGTTGCGCATCCGAAATAATCCATACGGCGCAAGACAGCTGCCCAGGTTTCTAAAACATCTTTTTCCTTGCCTGCGTAATTGAAATCGAGATCTTCTGAATAGCGGCTGCCTCGATATACAATCCTTATAGCTGTGCCGCCCTTGAAAGCGAATTCAAGCGAAGTGGCATATAAAGAATAGAGAGCGATATGCTGCATGTAATCGCGTTCCTGAGCTTGAGTACCGATACCGCAACGCTGTGCAATACGTTGGATCTGGGCGCATGTGAGCATTCAAACCACTCCTTCGGGGAAAAGACTTGTCGGTGGAATATTGACGTATATTTTCCAACGCGGATTGAATTCACCGATTCGGGGCAATTGGGGATCCAATGCCACTGGCCCGTTAGAAATCTGTAGCTGATTTACCGGATGTCCCAATAGCTCGAGTAAAAATCCAAGGCGTGAGCCTAAACTCAGGTTTCCTATACGATTCGAATAATCCACCAATGTTTCAAGATATTCATGGGTCTTTTGTGAGTTTAATGCCACTCGTAATGCCTGCGCGATTTCAAGCATTCCGCCTGCATGTTGAGGAAACAACATACTGTCGATTATAGCCCTGGCTTCGTCGGCAATGACCACCGGGAGATCGGCGATAATTTCCCTGCGATAACCGAAAAAGCGTTCCGGTGGCAAAGTCACAAACTTGTAGCGGGTTTCTCGGAAAACGACAGTGGTTTTTTTGAAAGTCGTGGCAATGAATACCATCCTGGGAACCTGCTCGGTGAAACCGAAAAAGTGAAGCGCCGACCAAAATGAAATATATGAAGGGGTAATGAATTGATTGCCAATGAATAAGGGATTTGAAAGCACACGCTCTGGCGACAATCCGAGCAATAAGTATTTTCCACGCTCAATACGGGCAATTAAACCATTCGATTCCAGTCTGGCTAATAGATGCGCCGTCGGGATTTTTTCGAGAGAGAAAAGGCTGGCAAAAGTGCGCGTATCGAAGGAATATAAGTCCAGGTGTTGGAGAGATTGAATTATTGAAAATAAGGATATATGTTTCATAATAAATGAAATTGTGCGTATATTATTCAACTATATTATACATCCATCCAATAATAAAATATACCAATCAACAACAATCCTTTTACCAATTCCTGACAATGCAGTTTAAGAAACCAGATTTGACGGTTTATTAGTATTTTTTCTATTCAATATTCATTTATGATAATTATTCGTCCAAAATTATGCGAAGTTATTGAAATTACCTTTTTTGTAATGTTTTATAAACTATGTCAACCATTGCTGCCATATAGGAGGCGTTATATTCTTTAGGGAATTCAGCCGCGATATCAGAAGGAGAAAGGCTTCTTTTTTTCTTACGTAACTCGACTAAATACTCAATATCTTTTCGCCAAGACCATCTGTGTGTTCCAGATATTTAATGAAAACGCAGGCGAAATCCAGCTTCGGTCTCAATATATTTTTCCTGGAAGTTGTTTTTCAACAGTCTCCTGAAAATCTAAAAGAACACCTTCACCAGCTTAAGCGCTTTCTGCTTCCAGGGCAGGCGGTGGGAGACTCCCTCCGCATTTTGGAATTTATCTTTATTGGCTAAATACCAGCGGTAGTTGCGCAGCATGGCGTCTTGATTGGAATATTTTGGTTTAAACCCCAATTGCTTTTGGGCTTTCTCGATGGATACAAATGAATCCTTAGAAGCCGTCTCATAAATCCAGGGGTATAAAGGTGATAATTTTAGAGCTTCAAGAACCTTCAAGGTATAGATAACCGGCGTCGCCGGGAAGGTAACGATATGCTTACCAAGCCCCGCTTCATCCAATACTGCCTGGTAATCCTGTTTCATGGTAGTAAATTCTGCGGCGCCGATGTTGAAGGTGTCGTTTACCACATTTTCATCCAGGGTTATGCAGGTATGAATGGCTTCACACAAGTCTTCCACGTCCAGGAATTGATAACGGTTTTTGCCATTACCGATCATGGGGAAATTCTTGCCCTGGCTCGCCCATTCATAAAAGATGGCGAACACTCCCAGCCGCTCTGGTCCAACGAACGATTTAGGGCGCAGAATTGGTGTGCATAGCCCTCGCGCTCTCGCATCGACACATAATTCCTCTGCCAGAACCTTGGCATTACCATAAGGCCCTACCCCGCTCATTGGATCGCTTTCATAAAGCGGGTGATGGTCAGGTACACCATAAACCGCTGTGCTGGATATATGGATAAAACGCCTGACGCCATTTTCCTGAGCCTGTTTAAGCAGGATGGATGTCCCTTCGACATCGGTGGAGTAGATATCTTCGGGAGTATATAGCGGCAATGCGGCTGCGGTGTGGATGACGATCTCTGCGCCAGCCATGCTTTGCCGTACTTCTTCGGGATGGCGGATATCGCCCTGCAGGAATTCGATTTTTTCACGTTCCGGGTAATTAAAATCAACCAGATCGATGCCTGATATATCGTGATATCCGTGCGCTAATAAATAGCGCACCAAATTGATACTTAAGAAACCGCTAATACCGGTGATGTATATCTTCATGTAGATTCTCCAAACATATTTTCATGAGCCTGAATACAAGATATTATCCATTTTATATCAAATTTATATGCTATGAAGAAATCTATCATTTTTCTTAACCTGCAGGACGCAATTTCCGTTGCTAATACCCTGATTTTTTATTCATTTAATGAATTGGATGACAATTGTCCCTTGAATTACACGATTTTATACATTGGAAATCCGTGGGGTTTAAAGCATAATGAGAACAATTGGCATAAACTCTTTGTTCATTAGTATTTTCAGGGTGATACCCCATGAGAACTCGTATGTCTTCAGCCTCAGTGAGAGGCGATTTTGTTACACAGGTAGAAACAATTAGCGGACAAAGCTTGTTGGCATGCAATCAATGCGGCAAGTGTAGCGCCGGTTGCCCGGTCGCATTCAGTATGGATGTCTTGCCCAGCCAGGTGATCCGTCTGGCTCAACTGGGCATCCAGGATGTATTGGAATCACAAACCATTTGGACGTGCGCCGCGTGCCTGACCTGTGTCTCCCGCTGTCCTAAGGGAATCGACCTGCCGCGTGTTATGGAAGCATTGCGCCTGATCCACATGGAAAATACGGGCAACGTTATCGAAACTACCAATGTCCCAGAAGAGATGGTAGCAGAACTTCCCCAACTCGCCTTGATCGGCGGATTTCGAAAATACAGCAGATAGGGAGGCGTAATCAATGTCTATTGCATATTTTCCCGGATGCACTTTGTCCACCAAAGCCACCGGATATGACATTTCCGGGCGAGCGGTCGCTCAGGCATTAGGTATGCCACTGGAAGAATTACCCGAATGGCAGTGCTGCGGCGCTACATTCCCACTGGCGACCGAGAACAGTATGGCGTTGATCGCGCCCACCCGGCTACTGGCTCAAGTGGAAAAAGTGGGGGGTAAAGTGACGACTTTATGTGCGATTTGTTTCCATGTGTTGCGGCGCAGCCAGAATTTCCTCGAAAATCATCCGGAAATGCTGGACCGTATTAATTGGTTTACCGAAGAGCCCTACAGTGGCAAGGCGACGGTTACACATTTCCTGGAAATCTTGCGTGATGAATTGACCTGGAAAGGTTTATCCGAAAAAGTAAACACCCCCCTAAAAGGACTGAGAGTTGCGCCTTATTATGGCTGCTTATTATTACGCCCTCCAACCGAAATAAAAATGGATGATCCGGAAAACCCAACGATTTTACATGAATGTCTCACGGCATTGGGGTGTGATGTGGTGGATTTTCCCTATCAAAGTGAGTGCTGCGGCTCATATTTAGCGGTCAGCAAACCTGATTTACCGGAGAAATTGGCAGGCGAAATTACAGCTTCTGCCCGCCGGCATGGCGCCCAGGCGCTGGTTACAGCCTGCCCGCTTTGCCAATTCAACCTGGATTATCCCCAACGAGCTAAAGACCAGGCGTGGAATGGCGGTCAGATACCGGTACTCTATTTCACCCAGCTTATGGCGGTCGCTTTAGGCTTAGAAACAGCGGTCTGGGGTATGGAAAATCACTACGTGGATCCGAGATATCTTTTTGAAAGTTATCAGTTATCAGTAGGCAGTGATCAATTAAGTGATGAAAACTAAAACCGAAAACTGATGACAGAAGACTGACGACTGAATTATGATAGAACGAGCATTAATAATCGGTGCAGGAATCGCAGGTATGCAGGCTGCTTTGGATATTGCCAACAGCGGCTATGAAGTGTTGATGGTGGAAAAGGAACCCTCCATCGGTGGTCACATGGCGCAGCTTTCTGAGACATTTCCAACTCTGGATTGTGCGCAATGTATATTAACGCCGCGTACGGTGGAAGTTGGGCATCACGAAAATATACGTTTATATACTTACAGCGAAATCGAATCCATTCAACGCGATGGCGCCGAAGGTGACTTTACCGTAACCATCCGCCGCCGGGCTGCCTATATCGATTGGGATAAGTGCACCGGTTGTGGCGCATGCCAGGAAAAATGCCCATTCAAGGTATTCTCAACTTTCGAGCGGGGTATAGGTCCCCGGAAAGTTGTTTATACACACTCTCCACAGGCAGTGCCAAATAAGCCAGTGATCGATGCTGAAAACTGCCGCTATATGCAGAGTGTACGGGATATGCAATCCGGGGTCATTCCGGCAGTCGACAAACAAGGCAACCCTGCCAAACCAAAATGCGGTGCGTGTTTAAAATTTTGCCCTACCGGGGCAATTGACTTCGAACAAAAAGATACTCTGTTCGAAGAAAAGGTTGGGGCAATTATCGTTGCTACCGGTTACGATCTGATCAGCATGGAGAGTTTACCGGAATATGGCGGCGGGAAAATCCCCGATGTGGTGGATGGGTTGGCTTTCGAGCGCGTATTATCTTCTTCAGGTCCTTCCGCCGGAAAAGTTATTCGTCCCTCGGATGGTAAAACTCCTATGGAAGTTGTGTTTATCCAATGCGCTGGCTCGCGTGACCCCGAAAGAGGCGTGCCATATTGCTCCAAAATATGTTGTATGTATACTGCCAAACAAGCTATTTTATATAAGCACCATGTGCATGAAGGACAGGCATATGTGTTTTATATTGATACACGAACCGGGGGAAAGGGGTATGAAGAATTCTTGAATCGAGCGCAAGAAGAAGACGATGTGGTTTATCTGCGCGGTAAGGTAAGCAAGCTCTTTCGGGAAGGCGATAAGGTCATCGTTAAGGGTGTCGACACTCTCAGTAATCTTACGGTTGAAATTGCTGCAGATATGGTTGTATTGGCGACAGCCGTTATCCCGCGCGCCAGCAGCCGCCAAATTGCTGACATGTTAGGGCTTGTAATGGATGAAAATGATTTCTTCACTGCCAGCAATGAGGAAATGGAGCCGGTAATAAGCACTGTTCCGGGGATATTTTTAGCTGGCGCCGGGTTGGGACCGAAAGATATCCCGGAGACGGTAGCACAGGCTAGCGGGGCTGCCGCAAAAGTCTTATCCATGTTCCAACGTGAAAAGGTGACCGCATGAGCAGAGTGGGTGTATTTGTCTGTCATTGTGGTAATAACATTGCTGGATCAGTAGATGTTAAAGCTGTTGCCGAAGAAGTTGGAAAGCATAACAATGTGGTTTTTGCCACCGATTACAAATATATGTGTTCCGACCCGGGTCAGCAATTGATCCGTGAGAGCATTGAAAAATACAATTTAGACGGCGTCGTTGTTGCAGCTTGTTCACCCGCTATGCATGAGACCACTTTCCGTAAAACAGTCAATGCGGCAGGTATGAACCCTTACCGCTGTGAAAGCGCCAACATCCGCGAGCAATGTTCGTGGGTGCATCAGAACGACGAAGAGGCAGCTACCGAAAAAGCCATTGCGATCACCTGCTCTATTGCAGAAAAAGTATCGAGTAACGAGGAATTAGAATCACTGGTAATACCGCTCACCCAACGGACACTGGTGATTGGCGGCGGTATTGCCGGAATGCAGGCTGCCCTGGATATAGCCGACGCCGGTTACCCGGTCATTTTGGTGGAGAAAGCGAATGGCCTGGGCGGTAAAATGGCGCAGCTTTCCGGCACTTATCTCAATTTTAATGCCGCGCCCGATTTGCTGAATCAAAAAATCGAGCGTGTTACCCATCACCCGCATATCCAGGTGATTTTAAATGCGGAGGTTAGCGAGGTATCGGGATATGTGGGGAATTTTCAGGTAAAGATTGTGAACAGTGAGGAGAGAGTGGAGAATTATGGTGGTGACATGGATGATTCACAATCGTCACCCACCAATAACCACTCACCATTCACTTTTGATGTAGGCGCGATTATCGTTGCTACAGGATGGGAACCTTACGATTTAGAAAAACTTCCCGAATACGGTGGCGGGTTGATCACAGATGTGGTGGATGGTTTGACCTTCGAGAAGATGCTTGCCCCCGGTAATGAAATCCGGCGTCCCTCGGATGGTAAGACGCCACAAGAAATTGTTTTTGTTCAGTGCGCCGGTTCGCGCGATCGGGAACGCGGCGTGCCTTATTGCTCAAAAGTTTGTTGTATGTATGTGGCCAAGCAAGCCATGACATTCCAAGAGCGTGTTCCCTATGCACAGGCATACGTTTTTTATATCGATATTCGCTCGGCGGGCAAGAATTACGACGAGTATGTACAGAGGGCGATGACCGATTTTCACGTCCTGTATTTACGCGGCAAAGTGAGCAAAATATTCCAGGAAGGTGATAAGGTGATGGTGTGGGGTGTGGATACGTTGAGTGATCGTACAGTAGAGATTGCTGCCGATATGGTCGTTTTGGCGACACCAATGACCCCTCCCGCCGGCGCAGTGGACCTGGGCCAGCGTTTGCACATCAGCACAGATGCCAATAGCTTCTTCACCGAAGCTCATCCCAAGCTGCGCCCGGTGGAGACCCTCACCGCAGGTATCTATTTAGCCGGCGCGGGGCAGGGACCCAAAGATATTCCCGAAACCGTCTCGCAAGCCAGCGGGGCGGCTGCTAAAGTGTTACAACTCTTCTCGCACGACGAAATGACTTCTTCTCCCTTAGTTGCCACGGTAATTCCCGAGTTATGCGCTGCTTGCGGGGTGTGCGTCAACCTTTGCCCCTATGGAGCCCGTCAGATTCACCCTGTGTGGAATATTGCCACGGTGAACTCGGCGCTGTGTCAAAACTGTGGTGCATGCGTGGTAGGCTGTCCCAACAAAGCCAGCCAGGTCCATAATTGGAGGCCAGACCAGCTATTGGCGATGATTGATGAGGTTCTTTAAGCTATTAGCTGTAAGCTATAGGTAAATAAGGAAAAGGAAGCATTGCAAGATTTTCATAACCTCAAGGTTTGGGAAAGGAGCCATCAACTGACTTTATCAGTATATAAATTAACGGCTACTTTTCCAAAAGAAGAGATGTATGGAATCACAAATCAATTACGAAGAGCATCTGTATCCATCCCAACAAATATTGCTGAAGGCTGTGGGAGAGTTGGAGATAATGAATTTGCACGATTTATTACCATAGCCATTGGTTCAGCAAGTGAAACGGAGTATCTTCTGATTCTATCAAATGAGCTTGGCTATATGAAGCAAACAGATTTTGATCATTTAATAAAAAATTTAACTGAAATGAAGCAAATGCTAATTTCTTTATTAAAAAAAGTAAAAACTAAAAAATAATTACTAAATTGTTTGCTTAAAGCCTACAGCTTAAAGCTTACAGCCATTTCCGAGAGCTTTTATGACAGATACCAACCTTCTTCAACAAATCAACACCCTAAGCTCGCAGACATTGCAATTATGCTACCACTGCCATAAGTGTACGGCGGGGTGTCCGGTAGCGGAGGATATGCAGTACGGTCCTGACCGTATTCTGCGTATGGTGCAACTGGGTCAAAAGGAGCGTTTGCTTGCCAGCCATGATATCTGGTTGTGCGCTGCCTGTGAGACCTGTGGAACGCGCTGCCCTAACGAGATCGACATCGCCCGGGTAATGGATGCGCTGCGCCAGATTGCGATCGAAGAAGGCGTCACTGTGAGCGAACCGGATGCACTTAAATTTCACAAGATTTTCATGTATGGTGTACAAATGTTCGGGCGCTCTCACGAGATGTTCTTGTTTGCCGCTTACAAATTGTGGACCATGCACCTCATGGATGATATGGATAGTGGTATTGCATTGATCACGAAAGGGAAGGTACCGATCATGCCTTCGTTGGTGAAAAATCGTGCGGAGGTCAGTAAATTATTCAAAGAAACACAAGCCAGAGAACAAGAATCAAGAGGGGGGGATAGTGAATAGCGAAATGAATTACGCCTATTACCCCGGATGCAGTCTGGAGTCAACAGCGTGCGAATTTAACGCTTCGGTTGTCGCGGTTTTCAAGGCTCTGGAAGTAGGCTTACATGAAATGGAAGATTGGAATTGCTGCGGCGCCTCTTCCGCGCATAGCGTGAATCAAAATCTGGCTTTAGCGTTGCCAACGCGCAACCTGGCAATCGCTCAAAAATCTGGGATGAATGTGGTTATGCCCTGCGCGGCTTGCTTCAACCGTCACAAGACGGCAGACCATACGCTGCGCAACGATCCCGAAAAACGATCCATGCTTGAGGAGATGGTTGGATTTAACTACACCGGCGACATTGCCGTGCTCACATTATTGGAAGTGGTTGGAAAACAAATAGGGTTGGAAAGGGTCAGGTCCCTGGTGAAGAAACCGCTAAGCGGTTTGAAAGCAGTCAGCTATTACGGCTGCCTTCTGGTGCGCCCGCCGGAGATCACCCAATTCGAAGACCCCGATAACCCCCAAATCATGGATCATATCTTAGAAGCATTAGGCGCTGAGCCGCGCACCTGGTCTTACGCCACAGATTGCTGCGGCGGCGGACTGAGCCTCACCAAACCTACAGCGGCCGCCCGCATGGTGGGCAAGCTGGCAGACCGGGCGCAGGAAGCCGGCGCCCAGGCTATCGTCACCAGTTGCCCCTTATGCCAGATCAATCTGGAAATGCGGCAGAGCGGCTCTAAAAGTAAAATGCCCATCTTTTTCATTACCGAGCTGCTGGGGCTGGCCTTCGGATTGGAAGACGCGAAAGGATGGATGAGTAAGCATCTCATCTCCCCTACTACACTATTAAAAGATTTAAACATATTATGAGGAAACCAGGAAAAAGAAGGAATCCAGGAAAAATATATTGAAAAATGGCATTAGAACATGAGTCATTAACTGGAAATATAATTGCAGCAGCAATTGAAGTTCACAGACGGTTAGGACCAGGATTTGTTGAGGCAGTTTATGAAAATGCTTTTGTGCTGGAATTAAAAAAACGAGGATTTAACATTGAGCAGCAAAAGGAAATTCAAATCAATTACGATGGCATTAAGATTGGCCAACATCGATTAGATTTATTAGTTGAAGACATTATTGTTGTGGAATTAAAAGCTGTGCGAAGTTTGGAAGATATTCATTATGCTATTGTCAAATCATACTTAAGAGCAACCGGAAAAGAGCACGGATTATTATTAAATTTTTCGAAACCAACGCTTGAAGTGAAGAGAGTTATTAATCCGATAAATAAAAAATAAATCCAGAAATCGAAGGAAATTTTAAATAAATTCCTGGCTTCCTTTTATTCCTGGTTTCCTAATAAGAGTAACTATGGATGAAAAAGAAAAGAAAACAACGGGTGCAGTATTAGTAGTTGGGGCTGGGATTGGCGGTATGCAAGCCTCTCTCGACCTGGCTGAATCAGGCTTGAAGGTATACCTGCTTGAGCATTCGCCGGCTATCGGCGGGACAATGGCGCAACTGGATAAAACTTTCCCTACCAACGACTGTGCCATGTGCATCATGTCGCCCAAGCTGGTAGAGGTCGGACGTCACCTGAACATCGAAATCCTGACCACTGCGGATATCGAAGAGATCAGCGGAGAACCGGGCGATTTCAACGTGAAAATCCGCCAGCACCCCCGCTATATCAACATCGATGCCTGCACCGGCTGCGGTGATTGCGCCAACGCCTGTCCCGTCCCTCGCCTGGATATATTTAACGGTGGGCTTTCGATGCGGAAGGCGGTCTATAAACCCTACCCGCAGGCTATTCCCAATGCCTTTGCCATTGAAAAACTGGGCGTCGCCCCTTGCCGGGACGCCTGCCCGATAAACCAACGCGCCCAGGGGTATATTGCCCTGATCCGCGAAGGGCGTTTTGCCGACGCTTACCGAACCATAAAAGAGGATAATCCCTTTCCATCGGTATGCGGGCGGGTGTGCAACCACCGCTGTGAGGAAGCCTGTTCGCGTAATGACGGCGATACTCCTGTGAACATTATGGCGTTGAAACGCTTCGTCACCGATTGGGTCAAAGAGCAGGTGGACAACGGTCAATTGAACGCCGAGAGCCTGGGTAACCCGTCGGTTGAGATCGAGCCCAGCGGGAAAAAAGTGGCTGTGGTGGGCTCCGGTCCGGCGGGTTTGACCTGCGCCCTGGACCTGGTGCGCAAGGGACATTCGGTTACTGTGTACGAGGCGCTGCCCGTCGCGGGGGGTATGATGCGAGTGGGAGTGCCGGAATATCGCATGCCCTATGACCTGGTGCAGCGAGAAGTCGATGAAATCCTGGCGGAAGGTGTCGATCTGAAATTAAATTCACGCGTCGATGATATTCCCGGGCTATTAGAACAGGGTTACGACTCGGTATTTGTAGCCGTTGGGGCGCATGCTGGTATCAAGCTTCCAATACCAGGCGCCGATTTACCCCAGGTATCTATGGCGACCGATTTCTTACGCCAGGTCAGCCTGGGCGAGTCGCGCAACGCCAACCACTCCATGCGTGGAAAACGTGTGCTGGTGTTGGGCGGTGGTAATGTAGCCATCGATGCCGCCATGAGCGCCGTACGGTTAGGCGCCGGCTGGGTGGGCATGTCCTGCCTGGAGAGCCGCCAGCAAATGCCCGCTCATGATTGGGAAGTGCGGGATGCCGAAGACGAGGGTATTTCGGTTTATCCTTCACGCACATTCAAGGAAGTGACCTCGGAAAACGGCCAGGTAACCGGTGTGCGCACCGTGCAGGTTAATTTCCGCGGATTTATCGAAGGAAGACCGGATTTCGATGAAATCCCCGATACCGAAGAAGTGATTGCCGCCGATATGGTCATTTTCGCTATCGGGCAAAGACCGGAGATCGAGTGTCTTCAAGACAAAGTGGAAACCATACGAGGGCGTTTTCCTAAAGCCGACCCCGATACCCTGGCGACCAATATTCCGGGTGTATTCGCCGGCGGTGATGCGGTTACCGGCACTTCGTTTATCGTTAATGCCATTGCTGCCGGTCATACGGCGGCTCGTTCGATTGATCGCTTTTTGAAGGGTGAGGATATTGACGCCAAGGTTATTCGTCCCCCGAAAATTACCCTGGAAACCCATGATATCCAAAGCCGCATGGTTGAAAGTCCTGCCCTTCAGACTGAGAGGGTTGAAACCCAGGCTCGCCCAGCAGCACAACGCAAGTTGGACTTTGCCGAAGTTTATGCCGGTTTAACCGAAGAACAAGCTGTCGCCGAAGCATCGCGCTGCTTGAGTTGTGGGGTATGCTCCGAGTGTTTGCAATGCGTTTACGCCTGCCGTGCCAATGCTATTGATCACAACCAAATTGAAAAGATCGTTGAATTGAATGTGGGAGCATTAATACTGACCCCTGGTCTAGAACCGTTGCCCGGCGACATCAAACCCGAATTTGGATACGGACGTTATCCTAATGTGGTTACCAGCCTGGAATTCGAGCGTATGTTGAGTGCCTCGGGTCCATTTGCCGGGGTGGTGGTGCGTCCTTCCGATCAGGCGCATCCACGAAAGATTGCCTGGATCCAATGTGTGGGTTCGCGCGATATCCGCTGCGGACAGGGTTACTGCTCTTCAGTATGCTGCATGTATGCCACGAAGGAAGCCGTTATCGCCCGAGAGCATGATTCCAGCATCGAACCCACCATTTTCTATATGGATATTCGCGCCTTTGGAAAAGGATTTGATGCGTATATTGATAGAGCCGAAAATGAACAGGGGGTACGCTATATTCGCAGTATGGTATCGGCGGTGAAAGATATCCCCGAGTCGCATAACCTGCGCTTGAGTTATGTAACCTTTGCCGCAGACGGCAAGCCGATTCCCCATGAAGAGGAATTTGAAATGGTGGTGTTATCGGTAGGGCTCAAACCCAATGCTGCCACCATCGAGATGGCGGAACGTTTGGGTATTGATTTGAATGAATATGGCTTTGCCGAAGCGCCGCTTTACCACCCCACCGAAAGCAATCGAGAAGGAATTTATATTGCCGGGGCTTTCAGCGAACCAAAAGATATCCCTGAAACGGTGATTGAAGCCAGTTGTGCGGCGGCGCAGGCTTCTGCGCTATTATCATCGGCGCGCGGCAGTCTGACCCGTGAAATGGTTTACCCGCCCGAGCGTGATGTGAGCGAAGAAGATGCTAAAGTGGGCGTCTTTGTGTGTCATTGCGGTATCAATATTGGCGGTGTGGTTAACGTCCCGGAGGTGGTGGAATATGCCAAGAGTTTACCGGATGTGGTCTACGCCGAGCGCAACCTGTATACCTGTTCGCAAGACACTCAACAAAAGATCACATCTAAAGTGTTAGATGAAGGATTGAACCGTGTGGTGGTTGCCAGTTGTACACCACGCACGCATGAACCGCTCTTCCAGGATACCATCCGCCAGGCGGGTTTGAATCCTCACTTGTTTGAGTTAGCGAACATTCGTGAGCAAGATTCCTGGGTGCACCGCAACAACCCGGAAGTTGCCACCCAAAAAGCCAAGCAGTTGGTAGCAATGGCGGTTGCGAAAGCCTCGCGGCTAAAACCCATCCAAAGAGGCACTTTAAATGTGGAACACAAGGCGATGGTTATCGGCGGTGGTTTAGCCGGTATGACAACGGCCTTATCTATTGCAGCGCAGGGTTTCCCGGTATACTTGGTGGAACGCAGCGACCAATTGGGCGGGCATATGCGTCATATAAAAATTGGCTTCGATGGCAGCGACCCGCAAAAGGTACTGCAAGATACGATTGACCGAATAAGCCAGGAACCACGCATCACGGTAATGCTCGAATCGGAAGTGGTGGAAGTGAGCGGATATGTGGGTCAGTACACCACTCTGGTGCGCCATAAGGATGGCTCCACCAGCGAGATGAAGCATGGCGTGGTCGTGGTGGCTACTGGCGGGCAGGAAATCACCCCCACCGAATATGGCTACGGCGACTTGTCGGGTGTAATTACACAGCATGAACTGGAAAGTATATTAGGCAAGACAACAGGGCAACCAGGAGATCAGGTAACCAGTCAACAAATCAACCAGGATACAGGTGAATCTCTGATTACCCAATTGCCTGATACCAAGTTGCCTTCTTCTGTCATTATGATCCAATGTGTTGGCTCGCGCAACGAACAGCGCCCTTATTGCTCGCGTATCTGCTGCCAGCAAGCGATCAAAAATGCATTGGAAATCAAGAAGCGCAGCCCGCAAACCCATGTCACCATCCTGTATCGAGATATTCGCAGCTATGGCTTCCGCGAAAGAATGTACACCGAAGCCCGGCGCCTGGGCGTGATGTTCATTGAATTCGACGCCGAAAAACCGCCTCAGGTTTATAAGGCTGGCGAAAAAATAAACGTTCAGGTCGTCGCGCAGCCGGAGAACGAGCTGCTTGACTTGTCCGCCGATTTGGTGGTGTTAAGCGCCGGCATCGAAGCCGAGCCGGGCAACGAAGCTATAAGCCGCTTGTATAAATTACCGCTTACTGCCGAAGGCTTTTTCCTTGAGGCGCATGTTAAATTGCGCCCGGTAGATTTTGCCGCCGATGGTGTATATTTGTGTGGGCTGGCGCACTCGCCGCGCGCCATGGACGAAACGATTGCGCAGGCAAAAGCGGCTTCTGTGCGTGCAGTGGCGCTATTGGCGAAGAAGGAATTAACCGCTACCCCCATCATTGCCACGGTGAACCCGCGGTTATGCTCTGCTTGCGGATTATGTGTGGAAATTTGCCCCTTCAGTGCGCGCCGGTTGGAACCGGGCGCGTTATACGCCGAAGTGGTGGATGTGTTATGTCAGGGCTGCGGGGCGTGTGTGGTAGCCTGTCCCAATAAAGCCAGCCAGCAAAAAGGCTTTGAATTCTCGCAAGTTTCCGCCATGTTGGACGCTGCTCTGGAAGAAGTTTTATAAGGAAGGCAGTAAGCCAGGAACCTGGTTGTAAATAAAAAGTGAGTGCATTAAGATATTGAACCATCCTCAAGACAAGGATGAGGTTGGAAAAACAGAAAGCTGACAACCGAGAACGGAATACTAATTGCTTACAGCTTATAGCCAAAAGCGTATTTAGGACGTGAAAATGACTGAAAACAACTTTGAACCCCGAATCATCGCCTTCCTGTGCAACTGGTGCACTTACACCGGCGCAGACCTGGCAGGCACCAGCCGTTTGCAATATCCGCCCAATGTGCGCATCATCCGCCTGATGTGCAGCGGAGCGGTCGATCCGATTTACGTACTCAAAGCCGATCTGGCGGGGGCGGATGGTATTCTCATCGGGGGCTGCCATCCGGGTGACTGCCATTATCAGGAAGGAAATTACAAGGCACGACGACGAGTGGTAGCACTCAAGGAAATCTTAAAGGATGCCGGATTTGATGAGAGCCGCGTCTGGTTGCGCTGGATCAGCGCCAGCGAGGGCACTCTTTTTGCCGATACGATCCGCGAGATGACCGCTGCAATGAAAGAACTCGGACCAAACCCGCTGAAAGAGCAATGGGCGGTATAGCCCTGTCTGGTGAAAGGCATTATGGAAACGATCATAACTGTAGAAAACGGCAACACCCTGGCCGCCTTGCAGGGGTTTTTGAAGCAATTACTGGAGCACGGGATTGTGGATGCCATCGTCGCCCCTTTGCGAACGCCCTCCGGAACGGTGACGCCAGCTCTGGTAACCAGAAGCGAGTTATTAAACGCCGCAGACCCGCTGGCACCGGTATTAACCGGGAATAGCGCAACGCTGGCCGGAAAACTCAGCGTGCGTGAACCACGCGCTCGTGTTGGGGTAGTGTTGCGTTCGTGTGAAATTCGCGCCCTGGTAGAGCTGGTAAAGATGCAGCAAGCCAGTCTGGACAGCCTTACCCTGATTGCCCTGGATTGCGCCGGTACATACCATGTTCCGGTATTCCAGGAAATGGCGCAAAAAGGGGAAGCCTTGTGGCAAAATTTATACAAAAATGCCGCCGAGCAGCCCGAACAATCCGATGAAAATCTACGGGCTGCCTGTAAAATTTGCGAGCAGCCAGTTTACGAGAATGCGCCTATAAAAATAAAATTGCTGGGCAGCGATCTTAACCAGGAAATCCATTTGGAGCTGCCGGATGAATTAGGCGCTCAATTGGAATATTCGCCGGCCACAGAAAACGGACGGCAAAATGTGGTGGAAAAAATAATAACAGCCCGCACAACCGCGCGAGATGCTGCGTTTACCGAAATCCGTGCCCGTTTGGAAGGTGAAGAAGGCGTAGCCGGAGTCTTTGCCGCCTGCATTCGCTGTCATAATTGCATGAATGTGTGCCCCATTTGCTATTGTAAAACATGTGTGTTTAAAAGCCAGGTGTTCGATCATGAACCAATGCAATTCGTGGAATGGGCAAAACAAAAAGGCGCTTATCGATTACCTTCGGATACCATGCTGTTTCACCTGACCCGGTTGAATCATATGGGCTTATCCTGCGTAGGATGCGGCATGTGCACCGAAGTGTGCCCGGTAGAGCTTCCGGTAGGGATGGTCTTCCGAGCTATTGGGCAGCGTTTGCAAGCCACTTTTGAATACGCCCCCGGGCGGAATATCGATGAACAATTACCGTTGATCACGTTTAAGGCGGATGAATGGACTGAAGTAGGAGAATGAGCTAGGAGACAAAAATGGCCGAAAAAGAAGAATTAATTCCAATTTATATTATGGGTAAACGCTACGATGTACCCGCCAGTCTGACTATCATGAAAGCCATGGAATGGGCGGGTTACACACTGGTGCGCGGGGTGGGTTGCCGGGGTGGTTTTTGTGGTGCCTGCGCCACCGTCTATCGCATAAAAGACGACCCAAAATTGTATTTTGGCTTAGCCTGCCAGACGGTGGTTCAACCGGAGATGTACCTGGGGCAGATACCCTTCTTCCCAGCCAAGCGCGCTGAATACGACCTCGCCAGGTTAGAGCCAGTCGCTGCCACTCTATTTACGACCTATCCGGAAACGCTGCGCTGCCTGGGTTGTGGTTCGTGCACTAAAGCCTGCCCCCAGGAATTGAATGTGAAAGGCTATATGGCAGCCGCCATGCGGGGGGATATCGCGGCGGTGGCGAATATGTCTTTCGATTGTATTATGTGTGGTTTGTGCGCTGCACGCTGCCCGGCGGAGGAACCCCAATACAACATTGCCATATTAGCGCGGCGTTTATATGGGCGTTACCTGGCGCCTCGTTCTCCGCACCTGGCAGAACGGGTTGAAGAAATTCAATCAGGGAAATATAATGACGAGCTTACCGAACTTAAGGCGCTGGATTTTAATGGATTAAAAGAGCGCTATTTAGCACGCGAGATTGAGGCGTAGGGAGGGTCCACTATGACATACACGCCAGAAATGTTAGAGAACATCAAACAGGTCGAAGCCACCCGCTCACAGCGGCTGCACCAGACTTTTCCGGCTATGACTTTGGAAGAGCGCAACCAATTGCTCAATACATTCCACCCCGATTACATCACCGAGAGCATGCGGGAAGTTCGGCTGGGCGTGGATAAAGGGAGCCGAATGCCCAATGAGCTGGCAGAGGTCGTGGAGGGTCGCCCGCACATCGGGATGGATTTTGATCTTTCGCAGCCGGATTTTGAAACCGATGTATTGATTATTGGGGGCGGAGGCGCTGGCGCCAGCGCCGCTTTGTTGGCTGAAGAAGACGGAGCAAAGGTGACCATCGTCACCAAATTGCGCTTTGGCGACGCCAATACCATGATGGCGCAGGGTGGGATTCAGGCGGCAGACCGCCCTGGAGATTCCCCAGCCATTCACTACCTGGATGTGATTGGCGGCGGGCACTTCGATAATTTCCCCGACCTGGTCGAAGCCCTGGTGATCGATGCTCCCCTGGTGATCGACTGGCTGGAGAAATTGGGTGCTATGTTCGATAAGACACCCGATGGCGTGATGATGGAAGAGCATGGCGGCGGCACCAGCAGGAAACGTATGCATTCAGCCCGCGATTATTCGGGGGCAGAGATCATGCGCACCCTTCGAGACGAAGTTCGCAATCGCCCAAATATCACCGTGATTGAATTCTGTCCGGCAGTGGAACTTGTGTTGGATAAGCAAGGACAGGCTTGTGGCGCTATCTTGATGAACCTGGAAACCGAGCGTTATTTCTATGCGCGCTCAAAGGTGACCATACTTTCCACCGGCGGAAGCGGCCGGCTGCATTATCAAGGATTCCCCACCACGAACCACTATGGCGCTACTGGTGATGGTATTGCGATGGCGTATCGTTTGGGTGCTAAACTGGCTTTCCTGGATACCATGCAGTATCACCCCACCGGCGCGGCATTCCCGGAGCAGATCCTGGGGCTTTTAGTCACCGAGAAAGTGCGTGGTTTGGGCGCCCAACCGGTGAATATCAAGGGCGAGCAATTTGTTTATCCGTTGGAACCACGCGATGTGGAAGCAGCAGCCTTTCTACGCGAATGTAAAGATCGGCATTTAGGCATTGTCACTCCTACCGGACAAAATGCTGTGTGGCTGGACACCCCCATGATCGATCTGCTGCATGAACCGGGCACAATTGAAAAAGCGCTGCCTGCCATGGTACGGCAATATAAACGGTTTAACATCGATATGACGACGATACCCATTTTAGTGTATCCCACATTGCATTACCAGAATGGCGGCATTGCCATAAACGCCGATTGCGAAACCAGTATCCCTGGTTTGCTGGTGGCAGGTGAAGCCAGCGGCGGTGTGCACGGACGCAACCGTTTGATGGGGAATAGTCTTTTAGATGTGACTGTGTTTGGAAGGCGGGCAGGCATCACCGCAGGCAAATATTATAAAGACGCCCAGATTGGCGAACCCACATTGGAGCACCTGGACGCATGGAAGACGGAACGGGATAGCGCCGGGATCAGCAGCCTCTTACGTACGCCGATTTTGTTGCCTGATTATTCGCGTAAGAGTTAAAAATTTATTTGTTACTCCCATCTGGAAGGCAGGTGAGCAAGCATTGCACACCTGCCTTTTCGCTAAACTCTCCGTGGCGTATTCATGATGTGAATGATATGTATTGTGAACTTGTTAATAATGAGTAAAAACGCCTGATCCTAAAATTGTTGATAAGTTGTGTCTTAAGGATTATTGAAGAGGTATGATATAATAAAATTTCGATATTAAAAAAAGATTGGAATAAAATGATTGGAAAGATAAGACGTTTGGTATTGGATGTTTTAAAACCAATGGAACCCAACATCATCGAGATGGCTAAGGGACTCAGTCTGGAGGAAGGCGTTGTAGCGGTAAACATCAGTATTGCCGAGATCGACCATAAGGTGGAAAATGCCAAGATCACCATAGAGGGGGATAACATAAATTACGAAAGGGTAAAAGCGATAATCAATGACATGGGCGGCTCCATCCATTCTATTGACGAAGTTGTAGCGGGAAAAATGATCATTGATGATGCTGCAACACTGCAGGATTAGACAGCATATTTGAATGACCATGGAAGACGAAGAATCTGATAGTAATAGTAACAGCTATAATCACTCTGTTCGCCAATTTGTAAAAAGGGCAAATGAATACAACGATATAGCCAATATCGCCGTGATAGCCCGGCGTTCTTTTGGCAATAATGCCTTTGATGGGATATTGACCATGATCGGTGTAACGATCGGTTCATTCACATCAGGCGTTAAGGATCCGCACGTGGTCATTACCACCGGTTTGTCCACCAGTATCGCCATCATGATCTCCGGCGCTTGGGGAGCATATCTGACCGAATCGGCTGAACGCAAGAAGGATCTAAAGGAACTGGGACAGATCACACTCACAAATCTGGATGGCAGTCGTATTGGACGTGCTTCACGCTTCGCCGCTATCGCCGTCTCCATTGTGGATGGGCTGGCGCCTTTTATTGGCGCCATCGTGGTGTTAATTCCATTTTTCCTCAGCGGATTTTTCCAGAATATCCGATTTGTATATTACACATCAATGGGAACGGCACTTGTTGCTCTGTTTATACTGGGTATCTGGTTGGGGAATGTGGCCAAAGAGAACCTGGTAGTTTACGGTTTTAAAACCCTTTTGGCAGGCGTGATTTCCATTTTGATTGGCAGTATGCTGAACGGAAATTAAACGGTTTTTTAATGCCCTGGTATTTCCAAAAAATGGGGCAGTTAATTATGAAGAATCAACTTTTGCCATGTAATATCTGCATTCCTGCGTGTTGGGATACATTGACTGGATACAGAAGCGGATTGGTAATTTTCGAGTTGGTTATCGAAAAACTACATGGATGAGGTGACAGATAGTGTAGTTAATCATCATTATCTCATGTGGGTATGTTACAATGATTTAACTTGTCAGGGCTGTGCAGAACACCCACATCATTTCTATCGCACATCGTGACGAGAATCTAGTATTTTTATTTGGGAGAGATATGGAAACAAAATTATATGTGGGAAATTTGTCATATACGACAACGGAGGATGACCTGCGCACGCTTTTCACTCAGGCTGGCACCGTGAAATCAGTGCTCTTGATCAAGGACCGGGATAGCGGTCGTTCCAAAGGATTTGCATTTGTGGAGATGGAAACCCAAGCCGAAGTTGAAAAAGCAATTGCCCAATTCAACGGTTCATTATTCGATGAGCGCACAATCAATGTGAACATCGCCCGCCCACGGGAGGAGTTAGGTCGAAAATCCTATGGCGGGGGACGGGGCGGGGGAAATTGGCAAGGGAATCGTCCGCGAGGCGGTGATAAAGGTGGCAGACGTCGCCCCTGATAATTGATTTATTACCATTTTTCTTTAAATATATTACGTCAATTTAAATATAATATGCGACGTATTAATGGTTTTACGTCGCATATTTTCTATATATTTATGCATTATGGTGTGATACAGTCACACTCATTGCCGTTTGCCCATAGAGTTGTTCTTTGATCCCAATCACTTGTTTGCGCAACCGGTCATCGCGTTCCATCAGATCTGCGATCTTTTCACAACCATAGAGGATGGTGGTATGGTCTCGTCCACCCAATGCGTTACCAATTTGCGGTAAAGATATGTTTGCTTCTTCGTGCAGGAGATACATGGCGATCTGCCGGGGAAGCGCTACCTGCCGGGAACGTTCCGGACTTAGCATTCGTTCAATACTCACCCCGAATATTTCTGCCACTTTGTTTACCACCGTCTCTGGATGAACATCTTTGTAGGAGGGCAACAAATCGACCAGAGCCGATTCGATAAAATCGACCGTGAGAGGCATCTCGCCCAGTTTTGCAAACGCCACAATTCGGGTCAGCGCGCCTTCTAATTCCCGGATATTGGATTGCACCCGTCGGGCAATGGTCTCCAGGGCAATATCCGGCAAATGATAACCCATACGCTCGGCTTTGGAATGTAAGATAGCGAGGCGGGTCTCCAGATCGGGGGGCTGGATATCAGCGGTTAAACCCCATTCAAAACGTGAACGCAATCGCTCTTCCAGGGTCACCAATGCTTTGGGAGGCCGATCGGAAGAAACCACTATTTGTTTGTCCTGTCCATGCAAGGTGTTGAATGTATGGAAGAATTCTTCCTGAGTTGATTCTTTTCCGGCGATGAACTGGATATCATCTACCAGCAAAACATCGGTATTGCGATATTTCTCGCGGAAGGCCTGGGTAGTGTGCGTACGGATGGCGCTGATCAGATCGTTGGTGAATTCTTCTGACGAAACGTAAAGCACTTCTAAGCCAGTTTGGATCGCTTTATTGCCGATAGCGTGTAAAAGGTGGGTTTTGCCAAGCCCGACTCCGCCGTACAGGAATAAAGGGTTATATGCCTGGGCGGGTTTTTCCGCAACCGCTAGAGAAGCGGCATGCGCCAGGCGATTGCTGGCGCCCACCATGAAGTTCTCGAAATTATACCGAGTGTTAATGTTACGATGCACCGGTTGAAGTGCGGGCTGGAGGGGTTTTTCCTCTTGTGGTTCGACGTTTTCAAGAATCTCCGGCGGGACTTCATTCCATACGGTGAAACGGATTTCCACTGTTCGGTTCATGATACCGGTCAACATACGACGCGCTGTGCTGGAAAGGCGGCTTTCCAGCCAGTCACGCGCATATGCGTTTGCCACTCCGACGGTAAAACAACCGTCTTCGTACGATAAGAATTCCGTATCGCGAACCCAGGTATCGTAGGCGGGTTTAGGCATTTCCATTTGCAATTGTCCGAGGGCAGCCTGCCAGGCTTGATCAGGTTTCATTGACACCAATATCCTCATGCAATTTTTGAGTTGCAGGTAAATAATGCCCACCTCCCCTGCAGCAGTGTAGTTCAGGGGACCAACAATAATAATTTAATTTAAATTACCTGCTAGAAAAAACCGGCACTTGAAGGGCGTCACCGGTGTTCAAAAAACTGGTTTACATATTCGAGTGTTTAACCGCTTAGAACGATTACATTCTAGCAGATGTTACCCCCTAACTGCAATACGAAATCCCTACGGGAATCTAAAAATAATGAAAACTTTAAGATATTAGAGAATTAATAAATATTGCATAATTATGAAATCATTCGCAATTCGTTATGGATTAAAAACACCCAAGGACTGGGATTAACACAGGGTGTTCGCATACATATGGCGGTTATTTCGACTTGGGTAAAGTCGATAAAAATTATCGAAGAGGCGAATCTTAAATGTTTCACAAGTGGATTATCCGGTTTTTTCATCGATAAAAATGTCATCATTTGTGCAACTTACCTGGAAAACCTCATAAATATTCCGATTTTGGTTTTTATTTATACAACTTGTGTTTATTGATCCAAAAGATAATTTGACGAACCCGGTTACTCCCTGTGTTTTTCGTGAATCAATATTGCGTTGTTTCTCATCGTCTTACATAACTCATATAAGTTGTTAACGATCTTCTTGTACAATCGCGGTATCCTTTATATATAAAGAAAAGCTGGAAATTTGGCACTATTATGGTGAATAATTCGATTTATATCATTTTTGATTTAATGAAGCGTACAAAAATACAGCGCTAGAGTTTTGAGAGGAGAATAATCATGTCGAAAATTATTGGTATCGATTTAGGTACTACAAACAGTGTGGTTGCTGTGATGGAAGGCGGTGACCCCACCGTAATCTCTACAGCAGAGGGATCGCGTTTGTTGCCCTCGGTAGTGGCTTTTAACAAGAACGGAGAACGCATAGTGGGGCAGACGGCAAAGCGTCAGGCAGTTGTCAATCCCGATAACACCGTGTATTCGATCAAACGATTTATGGGACGCCGCTATGACGAGGTGGAAACCGAACGTAAAATGGTTCCTTTTGAGGTAACCAGTGGGCCTTCAAACGACGCCAGGGTCAAAATACCCGTAACCGGCAAAGAATACAGCCCTCAGGAAATTTCTGCAATGATCCTGGGGAAGCTGAAGACTGACGCCGAAGCCTATTTAGGCGAGTCTGTCACGAAGGCAGTGATCACTGTCCCGGCGTATTTCAATGACAGCCAACGCCAGGCGACAAAAGACGCCGGAAAGATTGCGGGTTTGGAAGTGATGCGTATCATCAATGAGCCAACTGCCGCAGCCCTGGCTTATGGTCTGGATAAGAAAACCAACGAAACGATTTTAGTCTTTGACCTGGGTGGCGGTACCTTTGATGTCAGTATTTTGGATGTTGGCGAGGGCGTGGTCGAGGTAAAAGCCACGAACGGCGATACTCATCTGGGCGGGGATGATTGGGATGAGCGTATCGTTAATTGGGTAGCGGACGAATTCAAGCGGGATAACGGCATTGATTTGCGCCAGGATCGTCAGGCATTGCAACGTCTGCGTGAGGCAGCCGAGAAGGCGAAGATCGAGCTTTCAAGCGTGATGGAGACGGAGATCAATTTACCCTACATTACTGCGGATGCAAATGGTCCAAAACACCTGCAGATCAAGTTGAACCGCTCTAAGCTGGAGCAACTCACTACTGATCTGGTTGAAAGATTACGCGGCCCTTTTAATGCCGCCCTTAAAGATGCCAACCTGCAACCCGGTCAAATGAACGAAGTCGTTTTGGTAGGCGGGGCATCGCGAATGCCTATGGTACAAGATTTGGTTCGGTCCTTAACCAATAAAGACCCGCATAAAGGCGTAAACCCTGATGAAGTGGTAGCTGTAGGTGCTGCCATCCAGGCAGGTGTATTAGGTGGGGAGGTCAAAGATGTTTTGCTCCTGGATGTCACCCCCCTCTCTTTAGGCGTCGAAACCCTCGGTAGTGTAATGACCCATTTGATCGAGCGCAACACAACTATTCCGGTAAAAAAGACAGAGGTATTCTCAACCGCAGAGGATAATCAAACGGCAGTGGACGTGCATGTTTTACAAGGCGAACGGCCTATGGCTGGTGATAATATGACCCTGGGACGATTCCGGCTGGAAGGTATATTACCAGCGCCCAGGGGAGTTCCGCAAGTGGAGGTCACATTTGACATCGATGCGAACGGTATCCTGAATGTGACGGCGAAAGACCGGGCAACCGGGAAAGAACAGAAGGTAACCATCACTGCGTCTACCAATCTGGACAAGAGCGAAATTGAACGCATGGTTAATGAAGCCCGCCAACATGAAGGCGAAGATCGCAAGCGGCGTGAATTGATCGAAGCTCGAAATATGGCAGATAGTTTGGCTTATCAGACTGAAAAAGCGTTACGTGATCTGGGTGAAAAGGTGCCTGCCGAAGAGCGCCAGAAGATCGAAGCGAAAGTGAACGAACTGCGTCAGGCAATGGCTGGCGAGGACATCGCTAATATCCGCCGCCTGACCGAAGATCTGCAAAATGCATTCCATGCACTAAGCCAACAAGTATATGCTCAAGGGGCTGAACAACCAGCATCGAATGGAAATGGCAAAGATGGCGGGTCATCCGATGAGGGTGAAGTCGTAGAAGGGGAGTTTAGGGAAGCGTAAGGAATTTACCTCACTACCCCCTTCGCGCCTGACAGTTTTGCGCCTGTCAGGTCTGCACCAAAAAGATTGGCGTCGGTCAGATTGGCATCGGTCAGATCGGCGCCTTTTAAATTCGAACCTTTTAACGAGGCCTCTTTAAGGTTGGCATTCACGAATATCGTCCGTTCCAGTATGGCATCTTCAATATGTGCGCCGCGCATATAGGCATTGCTAAGGTTTGTATCTGTGAGATTGGCGCGGATCAGATCTGCGCCAGCGAAGTTCAAACCATTCAAATCCATTCCGGAAAGATCCACCCCGGCCAGGCGGGCGTTGTTGGTGGTCGCCAATATCATGATCACTTCTTTTCTGCTTAGGTCTGACATTTTTCCTCCAAATGGGTATATAAACACAACACAGTTGCGATAATTCCTGTATGTGCCACAACCGCGCAGACGTTAATGACACGCAATAATCATAGCATTAATGATTATAAGTCATTATTCTTTAACTATTATCGACCAATCGCGATTAAAATATCCCTATGAACAATAAACATATCTATTTATGTGTAATATTTGCGGTTATCCTGGTTGCCTGTGCGCCTGGCGCTCCTGTGCAGACGCCGACTTTGCATCCAGCTTCTTCTTCAACACCAAGTCCCAGCAACACCCCTGCTTTAACCCCCAGTCCAACAATCACGCCCGAACCTGTCCCCGATGTTGTTTTGTTGGTAGGGCAAACTCTGGCGCGGCAATTAAACCTGCAGCCAACGCAAGTTGCGATTGCCAGCCTTGAAAATGAGACATGGGATGATGATTGTCTGGGAATAATATTGGAAGGCACAACCTGCCATGCAATAAAAACCAGGGGATATATTGTGGCTTTCCAGGCAGGTGATGAACAGTATATCTATCATATTAACGAAACCGGAAGCCGCGTGCGTTTGGCATTGGCTCCGTCACCCCAGGTTGGAAGTCCCATTATTCGTTGGCAATTTACCGATACGTATTGCCAGACCGTTTTGATCGGCGATAAAGGCGTAGCCTTTGGAGAATGTAATGCTCCAATGCTCAACGTGCAATTATCCTCTCAAAATCGGAAAGCAGACCTGGAGTATCTCAAAGAAGCATTTTACCCATTCCAGGCAGATACACCTGCAGGCAGCATTGTTTTTACCGGCTTGGGATCGCTAAAGCCAACCTCGGCAGAAAAGCGTATGGTGGCTGAATGGGCGCGCCTGGTGTATCAGGAATCCCGGGCAGGGCATAGTAGCGCGACATACGGACTTTCCCTTGTCTGGCATCGGGAAGGCGGATTTGCCGGTTATTGCGATGATATCAGCGTTTATCTCACCGGTGAGATCAATGCCACGTCATGTAAAAGCGGAACGACAACCGGTTTAGGTCGTTCACGATTGGATGCAGCCCAGCTTGCCCAGGTCTATGCGTGGGTGGATGAATTCGAATCGTTCGAGGTTTCAAATTTGGATGGCGAAGGTCTTACAGATTCCATGACCAACTATTTGGCTTTCACCGGAATGGGAGAAGCGCAGCCCACTGAATATGATAAACAAACCATCCTGAAATTTGCTGCCGATTTATACACAGGGTTTACGCCGGCAGGCGCAATTACCGATATCGATCTGGCGCGCCAGGCTTTGATCGAGTTTTTCCAGCTTCTTCACGATGGTGATTATCGGAAAGCCACCGATCTTTTTGGCGGCAGCTATGAAATTCTGATAGATATGAATCCCGACATACCATCCCATGATTTTGCAGGATTATTGGAAAATGGATGCGAAAATAACGGCTTTCAATGCAAGCAGGTGGGTGAAGTGATTGCAGAAGAACAAATCTTGCCTGAGGAATTCCACTTTACCATTGAGTTTATCAACGATGATGGAAGTCTGTTTACCCTGGGCTCGTGTTGCGGGGAGGAAGCGACTGTAGACCCCATACGTTCTCGGTTTGAGTTCACGGTCATAAAGGACGGTGAAGTATTCCTGGTACAGGAGTTACCACAATACAATCCATAAAGCATATCATGATTGTCGGTTGAGGTGAGGTTAAGAAAAAAAGGGTTGTTGACTATATAGGTCATGCAACCCTTTTTTTATTTATATCAATAGCTGGTAAATTTGGTGCAGTTTATTTTCCTGTGCGGACTTTATTTTGCATCGTGCGCGAAAAAATTTTTTCCATCTCTTCGTTGCCGCTCGAACCTTTGCGTTTGTTTTTTCCTTTGGGTAATACCATATTTGAATTCGAGCGTTCCATGGCTTCCCGTAAGGCTAATTCCATCGCCGTAGGAATGGGTTCTTCCTTTTCGGTTTCCTGTGCGGATTCTTCTTTGTCTTTTTCTTTCGATTGGCGGGCGGGTCTGGCTTCTTTTACCGGTTTTTCTTCTAAAGCTTTCATGCTTAGTTTTATTTGTTTTTTGCGCCGGTTAACTTCCAGAACCTGAACTTCTACTTCATCGCCTTCTTTGACCACATCACCGGGGGTTTTTATGTAATCATGGGTCATTTCACTGATATGCACCAATCCCGGTCGTTCTGCGCCGATCTCGATGAAGGCGCCAAATTTTTCCAGGCGGGTGACCTTCCCTTTAATGACCATCCCTTTGGTGAGCTCGCGCCATTCCAGGGCTAATGGTTCAATCATCGTAAGATCAATCCGATTTTTCTTTGGGTCAACGCGTTTGACCCAAACTTCCACAGTCTGTCCTACTTGTACAACATCTTCCACACGGTTGGTGTGTTCTTGCTGCAATTGCGAAATATGCACGACGCCGGGTGTTTCCAATCCAATATCGACAATGGCGCCGGCGATAGTCGTTTTCATAACGGTACCGGTAAATTTTGACTTTCGCTTGATGTCTGATAGGGAACCAGGCTTTGCGCTCTCAGGGGCTTCAATTACATTCATATCCATAGCGCTTTTCTCCAAAAAATGAGATATACATCCAGCCGCCTACTAGGCGGATATTGTATTTTTCCATGGGGGTAACCATTGCTACCCGCGAAACTCGATTATACTCTGTGAAAAGTGAAATGTCAAAGTGATTGTGGTCACGTTTTTTATGATTACGCAGCGATTATGAATACACATTTATGAAAACGAGTGAAATCAGGATATATTTATTCATCCACCGAAAATATAAGATACTCGCTCCCTGTTCGTTTATCTGGTTACATGAGTGGGGTGTGGATTTTGAAATAATATCAAGATATATAAGCAGTTCCGTTTTATAATTCCATTGTGGAGGTACCTATGCAAATTGCAGTCTATGGAACGGGCGGTGTTGGCGGTTATTTTGGCGGTCGGTTGGCGCAGGCTGGAGAGGATGTGACCTTCATCGCTCGCGGCGAGCACTTGAAGAGGATTCAAACCACCGGTTTGCGCGTTGAAAGCATCAAGGGTGATTTCTGCATTTCCCCGGCGCAAGCCACCGATGACCCGGCAGCGATCGGCGAAGTGGATGTCGTGTTGGTGTGTGTGAAAGCCTGGCAGGTGAACGAGGCAGCTCAGGCTATGCGTCCATTGGTGGGTGAAAAAACGATTTTTATCCCGTTGCAAAATGGGGTTGACGCGCCGAACCAATTAGGCGCTGAATTGGGGGATGAAAATGTTTTGGGCGGTTATTGCCAGATTTCGGCATTTATTGCTGAACCGGGACTTATCCGGCATGTGGGTGTCGAGCCGTATATCGCCTTTGCCCGTTTGGATGGTAAAGCCACTCCTTTGGCGGAACAATTACTCCGGGCGTTTCAAAAGGTCAATGTAAAAGCCGAAATTCCACAGGATATTCAAGCGGCCATGTGGGAAAAATTCATCTTTATTGCAGCTGTCAGTGGGGTGGGATCGATTGCCCGACAATCGATAGGTGTGGTGCGTGACTTGCCGGGGACAAGGCGTATGCTTGAACAGGTTATGCAGGAAATTGTTACGGTGGCAGCGGCGAAAGGGATTGTTTTACCGAAGGATGTCATTTCCCGCAAGATGGATTTTGTCGATAGCATGCCAATGGAAGGCATCCCCTCCATGCAAAGGGATATTATGGCTGGCAAACCTTCGGAATTGGAAGCACAAAATGGCGCTGTGGTGCGCATGGGAATTGAATCCAGTACGCCAACGCCGGTGAACGCGTTTATTTATTATAGCTTGCTGCCGCAAGAGAACGTGGCGCGCGGATTATGATAAAAATAAATGGGTAATTAAAATCCGTGCCCCAATAAAGAGCAGAATTAAACCCCCCAATATTTCCATGCGTTTGCCAAATTTCATCCCTAAACGATGACCTGCCCTTAGCCCAACCAATGAAAGAATGGTACTCACTATGCCAATGGTCAGGCTTGAAGTAGCGATGTTCACGGTGAGTATGGCAAAACTAATCCCTACCGCCAGGGCATCGATGCTGGTGGCAACACTCAAAATGATTAACATACTGCCGCGGGATGGATCGCAATCATAAGTCGTGGACTCGTGATCAAATCCGGAGCGGATCATACGAACAGCCACAAAAGCCAGGAAACCGGCTGCAATCCAATGGTCAAAACTGGCGATCAGGCTGGCAACAGTACTCCCCGCCAGCCACCCCAGAAACGTCATCCCCCCCTGGAATAACCCAAAGTGGAATGAGAGTCGAAACAGAAAACGGGCTGAGTGATTACATTGAAGTGTGCCAATGCCAAGAGATACAGCAAAGACATCCATGGCAAGACCAATGGCAATTAAGAATGTGGTGAGAAAATCCATATCAAAACGCACCAAGTATACCCGAAAAATTGATTATCGCAGTATACTGTTTTTATAACGGCTTCAATGACCACGGAGGCAAGAATCCTAACGGCTATTTGACACATTTTGCAAAACTCAGTACACTATGGGATAGGTTATGTATGTAAGGAGGAATCCATGGCAGCACAATCCTTTCAACTCGTCATGCGCACAGGTCCGATCCCGGGAAAAATTTTTGACCTGGCAAGTAATGAACTCAGTATTGGAAGAGACATAAGCAACGATATTGTGATCAGCGACGTTGAAGTATCACGCAAACATGCCCGTCTAATCATGCAGCCTGATGGATTTGTGCTGGAAGATATGGGTTCTACCAATGGTACCTTTGTGAATGGACAACGCCTGGTCAGCCCTCGTGTGTTGCGGGGGGGCGAGACTGTGATGTTGGGAGAAAATGTCAGCCTGGTCTTCGAAGCAGCATATGACGCCGATGCGACTGTCGTTTCTTCGCCGGCTTATGAACCGGCTCCGGAAACCGTTTATGCATCGCCTCAACCACCAATGAAGGAACACCCCGTGGCGTCTCGCCAGGCAGGCGTCGAATCTTCGCCACAGGTATACGCCGGACAGGTTCCTGCCGGTCCGGCAGATTTACCGGAATATGCCGATTTCACTCCGGAAGAAAAGCCGGCCAAAAAGACCTGGATTTGGGTGGGATGTGGGTGTTTGGTTTTGCTTTGTATTGGGGTGGCGATTGGGGCTTATGCCTTTGACGCTTTGAATTTATATTGTACGCCACCCTTTAATAATATCTTTTATTGTCCGTAAATTCTTTTAAGTATTACGAAACGGGTCATAGACCGCGCGTTCAATTCTTCGGTTGGGGATTGAAGAGATCGGGGAAATAAATCATTGCATTGAATGAGATTGCTTCAGTCGCTTCACTCCTTCGCAATGGCAATTCATAAACTGTCGGGTAGCTGGATTTGTTTTTTTAAATTTTTACTCCTCTTGAAATTCCCAGTAATTTCCATTGCGTATAAATAATATTTCGTGTAATTGCTGATCAGCTATAGTCGCCCAACAATATGCATGATCGTTAAGGATATCAACGCGTTGAGGCTGGTAACCATGCGCCAGCAGATTTTCTACAATCGCATGATAATCAACCGCTAGCGAAGAGCCAGTGAATGGCAGGTTTTCATCTCGTTCAAGCGCGTCTAATGCCAGATTCACCGCGCCGATCAGGTGCTCTGCTTCGCCATAATTGGCTCTTTGTAAATGATTTCCGGCAGCTTGCAGCATCGTTTCCAGCGTCAGGTTATGCGCCGCGGCGGGGTGGCGCATATAATCGGCGGTGATACCGCGCTGACGCATTTCATTACCATCCAATATCCAGGCGGTAAGAAAATACGCCGATGGATCACACATTTGTTGGTAGCGGCGCACGGTATTATAAAAATCTATCGTTAAATGCACATCCTGTACATGCTCTGGTGAGACAGATTGCGAATCCAAAGCCTCTAAAAACCGTTGTTCCAGAATATCCAGGGATATATTGAAATGCTTTTGCAGGGCAAGTTCGACGGCGGCTGATTGAAGCCCATCATCGGGCACAGGATGAATATCACGGTAGAATGACGAGAAACCTTCCCACCCCCAGGTTTCTGTCATAAATTCTACCAGGGCGCCGGCTTCCAAATAGCCAATTTCGTGTTGTGAATTATAGAAATCGTCAATCAGTTCTTTCAAAGGAATATATTGCTGATTATGAGCCATCACGGCGGCGCGGGGCAGGAGGGGTTCGGGTTTGAAATGGCCTTCGCTTATATAAAGCGCCACGCCCTCGATGAGCATGATAGGACGCAGGTCTCCGCCGAGTTGGCCATCCAAAATGTGCGTCATTTCGTGGTGTACGATCATTTCGGTGGCGTTGCCGGTGTAATTACGGTCTAAATAAGATACTGTAATTTCCTGGCTGGCGAAACCGCCATGCCCCAGCAGGCGCGGAATAAAGGCGACACTCACCGGCGGATCGAACGCCGCTCCCATTTTCCGGCTGACTTCTGCGGCTTGTTTATCCAGCATTTCTAAAAGCGATGATATGTCTCTTTCAGAGGCGGTTTGGGTGATGTAATACACCAGACAACAATCACTTTCGTCGGTCACCCAATGCGCGCCGTCTTCATTGGGCGGCAGCATTGCGTCTGGGTGCAGGGTTAAGGTCTCTGTCCAGACAGCGCCGTGAGGCAGTACGCTGAAATTTAAAGAATAGTCCCCAGGAGACAGGCGGCTGGTATCCCAAGCCCAGGTGAGATTGGCTTCGAGGCGTTTACCCAGACCAAAATGTGAAAATTTGGCTGGCTGGAGCGTTTGGGATATCGGCTGGGTGACAACGACTTCCACCCGGCTATCTTGTAAATCCCCATCAGGCGGTGCGATGACTTCCAGGCTGACCTGATCGCCGACATACAGGAGGCTGTCGGGATGATAAATCACTGAAAACGGCTCTTCGGGAATGGCGGTTGCCGTCTTGGATTTAATGGTTGGCGAAGGGTAAGGGTTAAAGGTTATTTTTGGGGATTGGGTTTGGGATGGTGTTAAACTTGGCGATGTCGACTTAGGCAGCCAATGGTCAAAAGGTTGGGACACCGCTTTGCATATAAACAGGGGGATAATTCCCAAAAGTAGAAGAAGCAGTATGCGACGCATGCATTAATTATAGCCGCATAATATTTACCCCCTTGAAAAAGTTATTCCGTTAATAATTTTTCGGCAATGGTATCGAACCGGGTTATTGATGATTTTCTTCCAATAATGGATACAATTTTAGAAACGCTTTTACCACTTCAGGGTCAAAATGGATACCGCTTTGCTCTCGGATATATTTTAATGCTTCATCATTGGTCCACGCCGGGCGGTATGGGCGGTCTGACCGCAGGGCATCCCAAACATCGGCCAGGGCGAAGATACGAGCTGGCAGCGGAATTTGCTCACCTTTTAAGCCAAGGGGGTACCCGGTGCCATCCCATTTTTCATGATGATAATAGGGGATATCCAATGCCGGCCGTAAATAAGCGATTGGCGATAACATTTGGTAGGCATATTCAGGGTGTTTTTGTTTAATCTGCCATTCTTCCTCGGTCAGAGTACCGGGTTTCAGCAAAATCGAATCGGGAACACCCATTTTGCCGATATCGTGGAGCAGAGCACCGCGTCGTATGTGCACCAACTCTGCCTCGCCGATGCCCATGGCTTGCGCCAAACGCATGGTAAGATCTACGACCCGCCGGCTGTGGCCCTCGGTTTCCCTATCTCGCATTTCAAGAGCGGTAGACCATCCCTCCAACGTTTCGTTATATGCCATGATGAGTTCGGCATTCGAACGTTGCAGCCCCTGAAAGAGTTCGGCGTTATCCACGGCAATGGCCGTCTGACCGGCAATCGTTTCCAGGAAACCTAACCATTCCTGGTTGGGGTGAAGGGGAGTCCGGTGAAAAACTTCCAAAACACCCTTCACCTGACCTTTCACGATAAGCGGGGCAATAAAACAAGCCGCAAAATTTTCTCCGCTATTCGATTTTGATATTGCCAGCGGCGGTACCGCTTTTTTTATGTCGGGGATGCTTACCAGATGACGTGATAGTATCGCCTGACCGGCTGGATCTTCACTCAGATGGATAACACGATGGGCGAAACCATTATTGCGAAAGCCTCGGTGGGCAGCAAATTGCAACGAATTCATGTGGGGATTGAGAGTCAATACGGCTGCAGCGTCGACGTCCAACTGGGTTGTGACATGGTCAAGCAGAATTCCCAACGTCACCCGCAAATCGAAACTGGAAGTGATGGCGATATCTATAGACCGTAATGTTGCCAGGCGTTGAAGCTGACGCTCGATTTGCTCTTCCTGGCATTTTCTCTCTGTAATATCCAGGATAGTGGATAGAATACATGGTTCATTGTTGAGAGATATGATATCCCCCGAAAGCAGGCAATCTAAAATATTTCCCGATTTATCTTTTAAGCGAACTTCCATTTCACGCACACGGTGATGTTCTTTCAACGTTGCCAGGTATGCCCGTAATTGCTCCTGATCCACCCAAATATCCAAATCTTTCGGGGTTTGCCCGATGATATCTTTACGGGCATGCCTGGTATGATCGACAAAAATATCATTGACTTCGATGATCTGGCCATCGGAAAGACGGGTGATGGCGATCATATTCGGGCTGGATTGGAAGGCTTTGAAAAATTTATCTTCTGATTGGCGCAAGCCTTCTTCCGCTTGTTTACGTTTGGAGATGTCGCGTAGTATGACCCCAAGCCAATAGCGATCTCCAACTCGAATAGGAAAAACCACTTGCTGAATGTGATGGACTTCCCCATTGGTATGTTTAATGGATGCCTCCAACGTTTGACTTAAGGAGGAGGCTTCACCGCTTAGCAGCATTGTTTGCGTGATGGATTTTACTTCTTGTAATCTTTCCGGAGTTCTGCGTTCATCTAAATATGAGCTGAACTGGACATCCCAAATTGGGCGATATAGCGCTTCATCGCGGGTGATCCCGGTAATTTCTTGCAAGGCGCGATTCCATTCGACAATCTGGCCATTTTCATCGACTAACACTATCCCTACGCTGGCTTCTTCAACAAATTTGCGGAATTTAAACTCGCTCTGGCGCAACGCATCTTCGGCAATTTTTCGTTCGGTGATGTTCGTTAATTGAATTACGGCATTGGTGATTTGCCCATGGATATCTTTGATTGGAAAAATCGTAACATCCAGGATGACAGAGGAAGGGCTTATTACTTGAATGGATTCAAGCTCAGAAGAATCGTAGCGGAGGGCAAAGCGAGCAAGTGTTCCGTTTTTGTATACCGATCGGATAGCTGGAAATAGATTTTGTTCTTTAACGATATTGTCTTTGAATATATTATATTTTCCGATGACTTCATCTGGTGTAATATTCAATAATTTGCATAGCGCCGGATTTGTTTGGATCAATGTGCCTTTTGCATCGGAAATCCACATAGCTAAAGGGCTTTGTTCGATAATGTTGTTGAGGAATAGGTTGGATTGCTCAATGGCTTGCTCGGCAATTTTCGATTTGGAAATGTCATGGAAAGTTCCCTGAACTCGAATCACTCGATCATTTTCGACAATGGGATTGCCTATCGTCCGCACCCATTTATGTTTCCCTTTCGCAGAGATCAGCTCCAATTCGAGATCGAAAGGTTTGGCTTTATTGATGGCGTCATTCACCGCTTTTTCGATTTTTAGACGATGTTCGCCGAGATAGAAACTCAACCCTTTCTCTACATTCGTTTCATCGTCCGGGTCAAGGTCGTGAATTTTGGCAGTCTCTTCAGTCCATGTCCCTTTCAAGGTAAGCGGGTCAAATTCCCAGGCGCCAATTTTGGCTACATGGCTCATGAAACTGAGCAGTTTTTCTTTTTCTATTAACGCTTGTTCGGCATATTTCCGATCGGTAATATCCGTAAACATGGCGAAAGAGCCTTGAAAAACACCCGATTCATCTGTGATAGGGGTTGCAGAAATGATCACCCATAAAGAGCTGCCGTCCTTACGTTTAAATCGACGGTCGTAGCGCTCTTTTATTCCCTTTGCCCGGTTTTTCATGCGCAGCTTATGATCTTTCCTGTCTTCCGGGAAGAGGAAATCTTCTACTTGATGCCCGATCATTTCTTCAGGTTGATATCCAAACATTTCAGCCAGCCGGTTGTTTACATAAAAAGTATTGAACTGGCTGTCTAATATCCAAATCCCTTCGTCCGATGTAGAAATAATCCGTCGATATTGCTGCTCGCTATCTTTCAGAGAGAGTTCAGATTGTTTGCGTTGAGTTATATCCTGGATGATGACCGATATGCCTTGTGGTGAGGGATAAATATGGTATTCAATCCATTTATGGTGAGAGGGAAGGAATTCTTCCAATAATGTCTTTTCTTGTGTCTCAATCGCGTGCAGACAGGATGATTTGAATTCAGCGTTGATTTCCCCCGCCAATTCATCAAAGACGTTTTTACCTAATAATTCATCCGGAGATTTATTGAAGAATTCGGCTGCTTTTTTATTTACATATGTAAATTGCCAATCAGTATCGTGAGCAAAAAATACATCGCTTATTTGTTCAAGGATGCCGATGCCGACATATCCTTCTAATTCAAGAAGGGAGGGCAAATGTTCGAATGCGCTCATTTTGGGCTCCGATATCTCGTACCGATAATTGATGCCAACTAATGTTGCGCCGATGCCTCACACAGTCAGAATTCGTGTTACTTCCCCTGGCTGCTATGTTTGTTTACGTGTGAATGAAAAGAGTTGTATTAGAAATAACGATGATACCTACAAAATATTACATAACCGAATCTTAACAAATACTTAAATCATTATATATATAAAAACACAAGAAAGCAAATTAATCGAAATATCGAGAAGTATGATTCACTGTGTTAAAAAATGTCTGATATACGGTGGGGGAGATGATAACAGCCCTATATATAAGACTCTTTTATTTCACAAAGTTATTTGTAATAATATGCTATTATACTAATTATGTTGTATTAACGGAAATGTATAGCCTTCGGTCATTTTTTTATCGACGGTATAGTGTGCGCGCAGATATTGACCACAATTGCTGCCCACCTGGTTTTCCTCCAGTTCGCCGATGCTGAGGATGACCGTATATCCCGCTTTTCGCAGGGTTTCTATTATCTCATCCTGGTGATAATTAACCGCCGGATCGATATATGACTCGAGATGGTTTTCCATAGCGCGGTAGGTTGGATTGATCGGTGTAATTTTGATCAGGAAAATTTCGGGTGAGAAATGAGCCAGCAATGCATTTGTCTCCAGGGGGTAATGGCGGGCAAGTGCGAAGTTGAGGGTGATCTTTCGATCTCCGGGGGCATAAAAACGCCGACCGAAAGCCGCCATCTCGTCCAGACTCCATTTCTTCACCGGAATCAATTTATCTCTGAGGTCATCATCCGTGGTATGCAATGAGAACTGGAATTGAAAATGACCGTTGGAAAAATATTGGTTTTTGATCCCGAGAAGCCGCTCGAAGAAAGACTGTGATCCAGCCGGAGCAATCGTTGAAATGGAGGGCATAAGCCCGGGCGCGTGATATCGATGGGGAAGCGCTTCTAACACCTCCAGCACGGCTGGATTTAAAGCCGGTTCTCCCATGCGGGCAAATTGAATCTTAAATTGTTTACTGGGGATAATCCCATTGGGGAAGCGGTTGTTCACGATAAAGTCGATTTGATCGAAGAGCTCTTTGGCGGTTGGTTTACCCTGATAAAATCCTCCCGCATCACACATGGCGCAACCGATCGGGCAGCCAAACAAAGTGGAAACCAACAATACCCATTTCTCCTGGCGGGGAATGGGTGGCTGAACGGACTCAACACATTCGACTAATTTTCCGCTATCAAGCTCAAGGATGTAAACGAGGGCGATATCTTCTCTTCCGGTTTGGGCTATCACTTTCATCGGGTGTCTCCTTCAAGACCTGGTTCAGGCACATGCCAGCGCGTATGCCATCGCCAATTGCAATGGCTGTCTGCCGATATATGCCATTTTTTACGTCACCGACAAAGTGGAGGATGCCCTTATTCTCGAACTCGGAAGTGTTTTCCAGCAATGCTGCTGAAACAAAATCCAATTGTGGAACTCGACCGATGGCGCCGATCAGGTAATCGGCTTCAATATTCAACGGTCCTTTTGGGCTGGAACATTCCACTATCATTCCGCCCGCAGGGTTGGCTATAAGTTGTGTTATTGCCATATTCGGGCGGAAATCAATATTTCTACAGGTGTTTACCCGCTCCCAAAGTAACGGCAGGCATTTCACCTGTTCACTACGGTTGATTATTATAACCTGATTATGCTTTCCCAGGTTAAGCGCATAATCGAAGGCAGCATCGCCTGCGCCTACAATCACCACGTATTTATCCCTGTACGAGAGTAAAGGCACGATTTCATAAAATATCCGTTCCGTTAAATCGGGCGCGATAGAAAAATCGGTGAAGCGCCTCGGTTTAGTGCCCGAAGCGACAATCACACTACGGGTTCGGAAAACCGTATTCGGTGTCTCTATTTGAAATGCACCATTATCCCATGCCAGATTCTGCACATTTTCCGCTGTGATATGAACACCCCCTGCTTGTGCCTGTTCTATAAAGATATGCGCTAAGTCGGGACCTGAAATGCCCTGGGGAAATCCGGGATAATTTTCTACCCAATTGGCATTCCACAATAACCCGCCAGGATCAGTGCGTTCGAAGATCCGCAGAGAAATTCCATGGCGATGCAATTGTAAAGCAGCCGCCAGTCCTGCCGGTCCAGCGCCGATGATAGCAACTTGTTCAAGATTCATGATTTTCTTTCAAAAGCCGCCAATATCTCTTTGATCAGAACAGGTCTGGCAAATCCATGGGTCAGATTGAGTAAAGCCGCCCGGTGAAAGGCTTCATTATATGTGGCTGTTCCGTCGATGGTGAAGAAAACTTCAAAGCCGCGCATGAAAGCCGAGCGGGCGGTTGTCTCGCAACACAGGTGCGTCATCACACCGCAAATCACCACCTGAAGAATGTCTTGTGTCCGCAGAAGGGATTCAAGGGGTGTATCGTAGAACGCGTCATAGCGGCTCTTTTTGATTATCTTGCCATTCGCATGCTGCACTCGAGGGTCAATTTCGCTGAGGGGGTTTTCCTCAACGATCAATTCGCGCCACCAGCCTGCCATTAAACCAGCGTCATGGGTTGTATTTATATGCCGTGTAAAGAAAACAGGCAGGTTGCGTTCTCCATAAACTCTAATCAGTGCATTGATTCCAGCCAGTATGGAGGTTGCGCTGGGGATATAGGCATGGCTGGGCTCGTGCAGGAAATACGCCTGCATATCGAGGATCAGTAAGGCAGATCGCTCGGGTATAAATATTGTGGAATGATTTTGGCTGTATGGTGCGAGCCAATTGGCCATTTCCAACGATTTGATATCGAGGATTGCCGGATTAAAATATGCTTCTTTTTTGCGTAGGGTTGCGAAGTCCATGCCAGCGCTAAAAGTTCATTCGATTGCTAAGTTTGAGGGTTGGGATCCATATCCCAGGCTGGGTCGTCATTTATTCTTTGAGATAATTGTAGCTTCTTTGGCTCGTTTAACCAACACGCCTGTACCGCATTATTGACCAGTTTGCGAATATCCGCAAGCGAAAATCCCAAGGATTCACCAAGTGTTTGATATTCCTTTGCCATTGAATCGTTGAACATGGTGGGATCGTCGGTGTTAATCGTAACCAAAATGCCGCGCCGGAAGTAATCTCTCACCGGATGGTCTTCTATGCGGCTTACCACACCGGTACATACATTCGAAATGGGGCATACTTCTAAGGGAATTTGATGTTCAACAAGGTAATCGAGTAATGCTTCATCTTCGAAAGCCCGTGTGCCATGCCCAATTCGATCCGGTTTCAGGCAGCGGATAGCCCCCCAGATGCTCTCAGCCCCGGCGGCTTCGCCGGCGTGAGCGGAGGTGTGAAATCCCAGGCAGCGGGCTTCTTCGAACACACTCTCGAAAGCCTCGGGGGGATAATCATGCTCGGAACCACCCAGACCAATGCCAATCACGCCCATATCTTTCACTTCCTCAATCTCTTTAAGCGTTTGCATGGCTTTTTGAGGACCAAAATCTCGCACCACATCGGGCACCAGGGCAATCTCGATCTCTGGCACACGGGATAACCCCAGACGGATGGCTTCGGTTATTTTTTGCGTTTCGAGACCAAAACGGAAAAAATCGGGGGGCGAATAGAAAACTTCGGCATAAAGGATATTCTGGCTGGCAAGCTCCCTGGCTACATGCTCGGCGATAAATGTGAAATCCTCATATTCACGCAGGAATTGATTTTTCCACACCCAAGTCTGGATGAAATGGGGAAAGTCTATATATTCGAAGCGTTTTACCAATGCTTCCAAACTGGGAACCGCCGCGTCGCCGCCATATTTTTGGCATAACTCCCATAAGGCGTAATGCGGTATGGCGCCTTCCAGGTGGAGATGGAGTTCGATTTTGGGGATGAGATTATACGAGTGATAACTGATATTGGTAAACATAAACACTAATCTATTAAATTTACCATATAAATAGGATTTATGAATATTTTCATTGTTATACAAATAATCTAGTCACCCGACAGTTTGCACTTTATCATTTCGAGGAGCCCGTCGGGGCGACGATCGCATAGCATCCCTTTTAGGAAGCAATCTTCCAGAAAATGAAAATTAAATATTGATCTCATGATTGCTTCACTCGTTCCTCGCTCGCAATGACAGTTCATGAAAATTGTCAGGTGGTTAGAGAATAATACAATCCAGGGTTTATGAATTGAATAGACTCCGTTTATATGTTTATTTTTGGTAATGAAATTATGAGAAAATTTTGATGGTCAATATTTATTTACCGTAATAATAAAGGGAAAAAATAATGGGTTGTGTATACTCCAAAAATTGTACCTATTCCAAGAGAGTCTTGGTAAAACGCATTCTCCAAATTGATTATATCTAAATATAAAATTCGATTTTCCGCAGGTGAAATTTCATACTTAATTGGGACTTCAATCGTATAAGTTGTAGTATTAGGTGGGATAACTGCTTTTCCGGAAACTCCGGTAAAATCCTCTCCGCTTTTAGCGCTCCAATCAATTGTCGAATAATCAAAAGTAATTTCTTGGGTGGAAGCTCTGGTGAGATTAACGGTGAATGACATTTTTGGAGTCGCGTCAGATCGGAATACAAATGCATCTTTGACTGAGAGCAATGGGGGGAGGATAATAGGAGAGTATTTGATCGTTTGGAAATCTTTTTGTGATTCACCGGTAACAACCAGACTCCCTTTACTATCCATGGAAATAAATTCTCCAATTTCATACTCCCAATAGTCTCCTTGTCCTTGTGTTGCTTGTCGCCATAGAACATTTCCGTTATTATCAAATGCTGTGGTCAGAAAATCGGCTCCCGTTGTGTCTCGATAAATAATTCCACTAACATAGAAATTATTGTGTTGATCGGATATGATGTCTTCTCCATGCCCTTCGTAATCCCATTGTTTTTGATTCCAATTCCTCCAAAGATATTTTGAAGTGTTATTAAATCCCGTATTGGCAAATCCTTGATTATCGGTAAATGCCGCACTGTAAACTTCATCGGTTTCATAAAACAGCGAATAAATGAGCTCACCTTGTTGATTTATTCGAAAAGCGCGCTCATTTGTGCTTATGTTGATTATTCCGTTGTTTCCCATACTCATTTCAACAACATTATTATTTGCATTTGGATTAATATCAGTTTTCCATAATAGAATCCCATCCGGATTATATTTCAATACAGTTATTGGTTTGCTAACAGAATTAGTACTATAACCGGCAACATAAATATTTTTTTGCTTATCGACTATAACTTTTTGTGCAACATCATCCTCAGTTAATAATGCCCCATTAATTCTTGACCATAAAAGTACTCCATTTTCATTATATTTAAGAGTGAGATAATCAAATATGGGTCTTTGTTCAAAATTACTATATGTTTGAGCATTTCCAACCGCGACGATATTATTTAATGAGTCGGTTCTTACAGAATTACAGAAATCATAACTTTTTTTGTGATTTTCATATGAATTAACCCAAGCTTCGGTACCATCAGGATTGTATTTAATGACTAGGCAATTTAAATATCCATCCCTCCCTACGACAACAGGATTGCCTTTATTATCAATAATCAAGGATTTTGCAAAAGCAGGATAATTTCTTGACCAAAGCTGATTACCATTCGTGTCATATTTTACTAAAGCCATTAAATAATTGGAAAACTCATTAATATTGGCAACGACATAAATGTTATCTGCATCATCAATCGCTAATCCTTCCGGATTATCATCCTCAGCCCCATTGAACCGCCGAATCCATGAAATTCGATTTTTATCTCCATCGTAAACAGTAATATGAATCTCCCGTTTTATGAGGGTCGCATTGGTAATATTGTCTAAAGTGACACTAAATGTTTCAGTTTCTTCATCGATTTCATTATTTATCAATGGAATGGTAATAAATTTTTGAAATTCACCGGACATCATCGTTTTTTGACCGGTTGAAGTAACATAATCACTTCCCGCAATCGCACTTCCATCTTTTGTCGAATATGAAAATGATATTGGATAATAAACATAATCGGGACGTGAAACACGTATTTTTACTTCGCCTGGTGAGTTATCTTCAGAAGTAATCGTATCTTCAACAGAAAGAACTACGGGCGGTACAGGTGGGTATTTGATTACGATATAGTCATTTTGATATAAACCACCAATGATGATATTCCCTTGATAATCTAATGCAATTTTATTTGGAGAAAGATCTGCCATTTCTTCCGAATGATGATAACGGAAGATCAACTCGCCATTATCGTTGTATTTTATAACATGATATTCCCACCCCCAACTTTGTCCCATAATATAGATATTATTATTTTGATCAACAACGAGTTGCGTGACTGTATCGCGGACTGATGCATCGAATATTTGTTGCCAAATAACATTTCCATTCGTATCATATTTAATGGTTACGATATCATTTTCTGTAGATGGCGATACCCATGCATACCCGGTAATAATAATATTTCCTTCATTATCAACCGCAATGTCACTGGCTTCTGCTGTATGAAGGATATAATATTGTTTCATCCATTTATAAATACCATTTTCGTCATATTTTACTGTAACAATCCCCTGACTTTCAATTTTCCCAGTAATAAAAACATTACCAGCAGTATCAACAGCCATTGCACTGGGAGTTGCGGATTTTCCTCCTGTATCATAGTCAGCAGACCATAATTTATCGCCATTAGCGGCATACTTTATTATTCGAAATTTTGGTTCAGCAAATATATATAAATTACCATCCTCGTCGATTGTGAAGTCATGTGGAATGGTTCCCTCATGAAGTCGCTCTCTAACAAAATTTCCTGAATGATCATACGTTATCGTAAGAATTCCGGGGTTATTTCCTTCATCAATAATACCTGTGACGTATACATAATTGTCATCTACCAACAGGTGATACGCTTTATCGACAGTATTGGCGTCATGATTGGTATAGCGTTGTTCCCAGTCTAATATACCGCCTGGAGTATATCGAATGGTAATGTAATCTATGTTTTGGGAAGAATATGAATAACCGGTTACGTAGACATAACCATCATCGTCCACGGCGATATCATTACAAATATCGGTGTATGACCAGACACCATTCCCCCAGTCATAGCCTGGCCCATCATAAGTCCCGACCCATTGTTGTGTTCCCTTGGTATTATATTTAATCGTTGTGCAATTATATTGGAAAGTTCCTTCTACCTGTGAATAACCTGTAACATAAATATTCCCCGTGCTATCACCAGTCATTGATTGTAGGATATCAATAGTGTCGTTTGGCCCATTATAACCAGATGCCCAAAGCGCAATAGGAATACTAATATTTTGGTGGATTGTAGGAGTCTGTTTAAAAGAGATATTCGTAATAAAACAACTAATTAGAAAAAAAACAATATTATTGATGATATTAAAGGCGTGAGGCATTTTAATCCCTCCTATACGAAAAACCTATTTTAATTTTAATAAATATTGAGAATATTTATGAGTCTAATTATATTTCAAACACAAATTTTCGGTGAATGAAATATCTTTTCTACTTATTTATCACGTATTCAATTTATGTTGTTTTGTTCAAATTATTATATTGAAATACCCAAATCGCTTCCTCAGGATTAAAAATAAAATCGACAGTCTCGCCAACCGGAGGGATTGGCTGGCTGGTGGAAAACTCGAATGTCAGCAAGGTCTGGTTCACTTCAGCAGTAAGACGACAAGCGCTGCCGCGAAAGGAACGCCTGGCTACCCGTCCCTTAAGGTGACATGCGCCTTCTACACCCAGCGAAACGGCATCGGGGCGTAGCAAGAACGTGATTTCTCCGGAAGCGGGTTGTGGCAAAGGCAGGGTTCCAATCTGGCTTTCAACGATATTGCCACTATCGACCTGTCTGGCGACTCCTTTGAAGATGTTATCCATCCCCAGGAATCGTGCCACAAATTCCGATGCCGGCTGGTGATAGATATTCTGTGGAGAGTCAATCTGTTCCACCTTACCGGCATTCAGTAATACCACCCGGTTTGCAAAGGCAAAGGCTTCCTCCTGGTCGTGGGTGACATAGATCGCGGTTTGGTGAAGTTGGTGCAAAATATCCCCCAATTCAACCACCAACCGTTCACGCAGTGTCCGGTCCAGTGCGCCTAGTGGCTCGTCCAGCATAAGCAAATGGGGGCGCGGCGCCAGGGAGCGCGCCAGGGCGACGCGCTGCTGTTCGCCTCCCGATAGATTGACGATATCCCGGTGAGAGAAACCCTGCATTCCAACCAAAGTCAGAGCTTCATTCACCCGCTGTTTGATTTCCGGGTTTTGTAGATGCGTCATGCGCAGCCCGAAGGCAATATTATCGAAAACATTCATGTGAGGGAACAGGGCATAATCCTGAAACATCAGCCCGAAGCCGCGTTGATGGGGTGGAATGCCAGCTACAGACTCGCCATTCCAGGCGATGCTGCCGTAATCCGGGTCGTCTAATCCGGCAATCAGGTTCAACAAGGTAGATTTACCGCACCCGCTGGGACCTAATAATGCCACAATTTCCCCCTGCGTTACATCGAAGGATACACCACTCAGGGCTTTTAGATCCCCAAATGATTTATAGATTTCTGTAAGTGTTAATCCGTTTTCCATGTTGGTTAAAGAAAGGTAATCAGTGATCAGATATTTATTAATCAGGTTATCAAGAAATAATTATACAAGTGATCAGCGAGCGATGAGGCAGCAAACGGTTTGCGAAGAATTTTCTTGCCATTCTGTTTTCTTGCGTTCCGCCTCCCTCATTATCATTAAAATTCACCAATATCGGCGACGCGGAAACGCTCGATTGCCAACATACCCAGGGTGGTGACAACCATCAATATGGCGCTGAGTGCCAGGGCTTGCCCATAGTTTTGGGCGCCTGGTTGAGAGATAAAGCGGTAAATCGCCACTGGTATGGTGGGGTATTCGGGGCGTGAGATCATGGCTGTAGCGCCAAACTCACCCAGGGAAATCGTGAAAGCAAAGGTGGCTGCCACCACGATGGCTCTACCGGTGAGGGGTAAATCGATATGGCGCAGGGTTTGCAGCGGAGTAGCACCCAGGGTGGCGGCTGCCTGACGCAGGCGCGGACGGATGCTGCGCAGGGCGGGCGTAAGGCTGCGCACCACAAAGGGGAAAGCTACCAGTGTGTGTGCCAGGGGTACCAGAATGGGGGAAGCGCGCAAATCAAGCGGAGGATGATCCAGGGCAACGATAAATCCTAAGCCAAGGGTGACAGCTGAGGTGCCCAGTGGCAGCATTAACAATGGATCGAGAAACCGATTCATAAATGCGCCAAACATTTTACGATCGTCATACTCGCGAGAAAGCGACCAGGCAGCCGGGAAACCCAACACCAGCGCCAAAAGGACGGTGATTGCCGCGTAAGTAAACGAGATGCTGAGCGCTCTTGCTGGCGGCACATAAAAAACCGATTGCTGGCGGTTGATGAATAACTCCTGATAAAAATCCAGGGTGAGACCGTAATGTACCTGGGAGTGCTGTCCCCGGTCGGCTTCAAAGCGGGTGAAAGAGCGGGCAGCCAGGGCGAGCAGGGGGGTGGTGAGTAAACCCAGCAAAAAGGTAATTAACAGGGTCGCCATCATCTTACGCTGCCAGGTGTTTAATGTATGTTGGGTATAACGGCGGGGTTGTAATGATAGCGGGCGCGCCAGTTGCTTCACCAGCCTGGTATAAATAATCGAGAATAACAGCGTGCATGCCAATTGGATGAGTGATAATACCGCTGCCAGGGGTAAATTAAAAAGACTGAGAGTCTGGTTATAAATTTCCACTTCCAGGGTGGCATAACGCGGTCCGCCCAACACCAGGATGACGCCAAAGGAGGTGAATACAAAAATGAATACTAATAGGGCCGCGGCGGCGATAGAAGGCGCCAACAAGGGCAGTGTGATGTGACGCAATTCCTGCCATTTGCCGGCGCCTAATACACGCGCTGCCTGCCCCATGCGTGGGTCCAGGTGTGACCAGAAATCACCCACCAAGCGCAAGACGATGGTGGTGTTGTAGAATACATGGGCGATCAGAATTGCACCCAGGCTGTTGATAAAGGAAATGGGCGGCTGAGATAGATCGAACACCGCCATAAGCGCCAGGTTTACCCAACCGCGCGGTCCCAATAAGGCATTAAAAGCGGTGGCTACCACCAGAGTCGGCAAGACAAAGGGGATTCCGCTGAGCGCCAGCACCAGGGCTTTTCCGCGGAAATTGTAGCGTGCCATTAAATACGCCCCCGGTAAACCGAAAAGCAGGGTGAGCAGTGTGGAAAGCAAGGCTTGCCAGATGGTGAACCACAACACATGTTGAATGCTACTCGATCGAAATGCCTGCACAAAAGGCGATAAGGCGCTCTGGCTGCTGCGGGCTAAACTGACTCCCAGTATATTTGCTAACGGGTAAAAATAAAAAACACCCAGAAAGATGAGTGGTGCAACCCATAAAGCCAATGCTCCAACCCATGAAGGTAATTTATGGTTCTTTGTATGCTTCGCTTCACGCATCATCACGAATTCTTTTTAATTGACACTTAATCACTTAATACTTACTCACCTGACACTTGACACCCGACACAAAAGCATTACCTTAACACCGCTTCCGTCCATGCTTCCAGCCATGATTGGCGCCTGGCAGTAATATCCTCTGGGCTGATAAATACGGTTTTGGTAGGCAATAAAAGATAGTTGCCGAAAACATCTTCTAACACGGCGTTCGTATTCACCGGGAAGACAAACATTTGCATCGGCAGCTCTTGCTGGAATTGCTGCGAGAGCATAAAGTCTTCCCATTTCTGCGCCAGGTGGGGGTTCTTGGCGCCTTTGAGGATACCCACGAATTCGATCTGCCGGAAGCAGGTGTTATCAGCTACCACCGCTGCCGTGGGTGGTTCACTGACTTCCGTTTCGGCATACATGACTTCATAAGCCGGGCTGGAATCATAGGAGACAACGATGGGGCGGGGTCCTTTACCCGAAGAGCCGCTGAATTCGGTATAGTACGCCAATTCCCAATCGTTGACTACCTTGACGTCATTTTCTACAAGCTTCTGCCAAAAATCGATGTAACCATCCTCGCCATATACCGCCAGGGTGGTGAGCAGGAATGCCAACCCAGGGGAAGAAGTGGCGGGATTTTCGACCACCAGCAAACTCTTGTATTCCGGTTTGAGCAGGTCGTCCAGGGACTGCGGTGGGGTGAGCCCTTTCTCGGCGAAGTAGGCTTTATCGTAGTTCAGGCACACATCTCCATAATCCACCGGGGAGACAAAATTATCCGGATCGAGTTTAAATTCGTCGGGAATATTCGACAACAAGGGTGACGCGTATGGTTGAAAGATCCCCTCATCCAGGGCGCGGCTGAGGAATGTATTATCCACGCCATAGAATACATCCGCCAGGGGATTATCTTTGGATAGGATGGCTTTGTTGAGCGATGTGCCGGTATCGCCGGCTTTGAGAAATTGCACCTTGGCTTGATTTTGCTCTTCGAAGGCTTGCAGGGCGGTTTCCGAGATGGCAAACGAGTCGTGGGTCATCACCGTCAACGTTTGCGGACCGGCGCTGGTGGGTGGGGCTGCCGGTGTCTGCGGGGTGCAGGCGGTGAGCAGTAATAGAAATAAAACGATTGATTTTTGAAATTTACCAGGCATTTTTTACCTCTTTTCTTTCTTTGGTTATTGATGGATCACGACGCAAAGCAGTAATCCCTGGTCTACGTGAATACGGGCGATCTCGTGGAGAAATACATTGCTCACCCCGCGGGTGCCGCCAAAATATAATGTTTCGGCGGATAAAGGGTATTCCAACCCTTCGGTTGAGACGCCAGATGCTTCGCCGCCTACGGGCACCAGCGATAAGGTATCGCCGGGAGTTCCTTGTAGTTCGAGTGTATCGCCTTCTCTGATTAAACGGATTTCTTGCTTGCCATCCACCAGGGTGATGCAGCAACAATGCAGGTCTGCAGAGACAGGCAGAAGCAGGTTTGCCAGGGTTTGGTCCCAGCGAGCGCCCAGGGAAGCCAGAACCAAAATTTCATTGGCGCCGATTTCTTGGGCGTGGCGCAGCGCCAATTCCAGGTCGGTGTAGTTTTTACGGGCAGGGTGTTGTACGATCTGAACCCCCTGGCTGCGCCAGTGTTCCAGCTCGTCAGCCTCGATGGAATCAAAATCGCCGATCAGGATGTGTGGAACCAGATTGAGTGTCCGGCAATGCCGGCTTCCCCCGTCGGCGGCGATGATTGTATCTCCCGCCTGGATAAGTGATCGAGCGGTGGCGGCGTCATTTAGATCGCCGTTAGCAAATATGATGGCACGCAATAGAAAACCCTCCTTCGGCGAAGGAGGGTCTGAAATAAATTTTGTGCGATTCCTCCGCCGGCATTATCCGGATCAGGTTCGCGGGTCAAGAGCTTACGGCTCCAATCTCAGCCTGGCAACACCAGGCACCCCGTGCAAATGATTTGTTTGTCTTAAATGAGTATAAGGGATGGGATGGGGTATTGTCAAGGGCAATGTGGTATAGAATAAAAAAAATTTTATCGTTAATGACCAACACCTCCTGCGCTGACCTTGAAAAACTCAGAATCTTAGCGAGCCACGGAACCCCCTGGCGCTATAGTATGAGGATGCGCCGTTGTGATACACGAAGACATGATTGTAGCGGCGGTCACAAAACAGGGCGCCGCCGAGTTTCCGAATTTCGGGCGGTGTTATCACCCAGCTCGAGGTTTTGGTATCGAAATTTCCGAGGGTCTGCAGCGCTCGATATTGTTCTTCTGTTAATAGCTCGATTCCCATGGCGGCTGCCATATCCAGGGCGTTATTTTCCGGTTGATTTTCTTTCCTGGATTCCGGCGCTTCACGGTCGTAACAAACATTTCTACGCTTTGCAGGGCTTTCCGCGGAACAATCGACAAAGAGGTATTCGCCTGTTTTTTCATCGAAACCTATGACATCCGGTTCACCACCCGTTCTTTCCATTCGTTAAGAATCCCTTTCTCCTCTTATGTACGTTCTGAATGAAGTGGTAGAGGGTGGGAGAAGGTGTCAAGCGAATAACATGGTGATGACTCTATTGCGCCGCTTTTTTTCTATTAACAATCAACATAATACGATTTACTACCTCTTCGACCATGTGCATAATGCCTCCCGGGTAGAAAAGAATCACACCGCAAATCAATGTTCCCAGGAGGGTCAACCGTAAAGTTCCGGCTAAGCGGAGGAATTCATTCCCAAAGACAATCACTCCAGCGCCTAGGATGGGTCCGTAGAAAGTACCCACGCCACCCAGTTCGATCATAGCTAGCGCCAGCAGGAACAGCTCGATCGAAAGGGTGGTGGGCTTAGCTTTCCTTGTGCATCTTCAAATCATGAATGGTTCGCGACAGTCAGATGTGTCTGCTTGGATTGCCGATGGAAGTGCAGAGCGGGCAACAGCTTTGAGCGGCTTGCTTGGAAACGCATCTTGCTTGCAGCTTCCTTTTCCTGGTTTCCTCCGCCCTACTTTTAGTATTATTTGGCTCGGTAATTATGGCAATACTAAAGGCAGGCGTGTTACCGTAAGGTAAAGGTTTAAACTCAAAACTTGCTGAGCAAAAAGCAAACGAAGCATAAAACGGGATTACTATTTACATGACCGGTTGGCAATGGGGATAGTTAAAAAATCTCCCCATATGCCTCAACTAACCGCTTTTTTCACTAGCCCCGCGATTTTTGTTTCTTCGGTGGCAGTCAACTCTTTAAGAGCAAAGGAGACTGGCCACATTGTGCCTTCGTCGAGGTTGGCAGTGTCGTTGAAGCCCAAAGTTGCGTACCTGGTCTTGAATTTCTGTGCGCTTTGGAAGAAGCAGACGATCTTGCCATCTATCGCATAGGCGGGCATCCCATACCAGGTTTTCGGTGATAGGGCTGGCGCGCTGGCTTTAATAAGCGTATGAAGCCGCATAGCCATGCTGTGCTCCGGTTCCTGCAACTCGGCGATCTTTTCGAGCACAGCCTTTTCCCCGGCTGCTCTGTCCTTGTTGAGGCGCGCCTCCGCCTTCAGCTCTTGGGCGCGCTCCTTCATCGCAGCGCGTTCCTCGTCCGAGAATCCCTCGGATTTATTGGTAGCTGTGGTAGCGCTCTTGGAATATTTTCGTGTTTCCTTCTTGGGGTTCATAGAAACCTCCGTAATAGTAATTAATTGTAGTTGAAACTAGGTCTTCAATCACCCAAATGGGCGGGTAAGCTATTTTATAGTATTATAATCGGATTGTATAGACCCAATTAGTCCGAATATACCCTTACCACAACCATTGTGAACGCCTTCCTAAGATCCACCTGTTGGGTGATTACACAATAATAAGCGATGGCTTGTACATCTCTGTACATTTGCTGTTATCCATCAGGTTACAATTTTTAAGGTGATTTCGTTTGTCAGGATTGGTAAGTAACTAGAAACAAACCAGGTAGTCTAGACAAGGGCGAAATAAATAAATTCATTGCACCAATGATGAATTCATTGTTATGTTGAAATAATTGGTTATATTAATTTATGGAATTCCCCATTGCACAAATTTTGTCCCCAAAAATGAATTTTAAAATTAATTGATTATCTAATAATGAGCTTACTAGAAATGCAAGAGGGGATCAAGCCAACCCCACCCACGCCTTCCTGCTTACGGGGATGGTAGAGGTGGGGTCATTCTCCCCCCCTTTGACTAACCTTATTCCGTGACTTTTTTTCTATTTAACATTACCTTGATGCGTTTTCCCAGTTCTTCGACCAATTGCATAATACCACCCGGGTAGAAGAGAATTACACCGCAGATCAAAGCTCCTAAAAGCGCCAGCCGTAAAGTTCCCGCTAAGCGCAGAAACTCATTGCCGAATACGATCGCCCCTGCTCCCAGGATTGGTCCATAAAACGTGCCAATCCCCCCTAGCTCGATCATAGCCAACCCCAACAGGAACGGTTCGATCGAAAGGGTGGTGGGTGAGATATCTCCCAGGCTGTGCACATAAAATCCGCCGGCAATTCCGGTCATAAATGAAGAAATTGCAAATACTTTCAGGCGTTCCTGGTAGCGGTTTATCCCCAGCGTGTTTGCCAGGCTTTCAGAATCGCGCATGGCGACGAAAGCCAAACCGGTTTTGGAGTGGATCACTTTATAAAGGATCAGCATGGCGATCAGGAAAAACAGAAAACAAATGTAATAGGCATGCACTTTTTCCATTCCCGGGAAGAAAGGTGGAATTTCATGTAGACCCATACCACCGCCGGTTATGTCACGTGTCTGGGTCAGGATGGATGGTAAAGTATCAGCAAATATAAGCGTGAGCAGAGCAATATAAATTCCACTCAATCGTAGTGCCGGAAAACCTAAAAATAAGGTCACCAGCAGCCCTGTTACCAACCCACCAATTGGGATGGTTATTAGAGGAGACAAACCGAACCTCAAAGAGAGTATTCCCGAAGTGTATCCACCTATTGCCAGGAAGCCGATATTCCCTAACGAATTGATGCCAACATACCCGTTTAATAGATTCCAATAATTGGCTACCACACTCCAAATAAAAAACAGGATGAACAGGTGCTTTAAATAACTGCTGGGTCCGAGCATGGGGTAGATCGCCAGGATAATGACGATTACAGTCACAAAAGCAGTTTGCCAGTTTGAGGTGATTTTTTTCATCATCTTCTCCTTTATGCCCTGCCACCCAGAATGCCTTGAGGCCGGATCAAGAGCACAACCATGAATATGGCAAACCAGATCGGCCAGACCCACATGGCACCAAGGAATAATGTCGCTAGCGCTTCAACCACTCCAAGGATTATCGCCGCGTAGATAGCACCATTGGTGCTTCCCAACCCGCCAAAGGATACAATCACAAATCCTTTTACCATCCATTCCCAACCGATGTGCGGATTCATGTAATATTTTGTGCCTAATAATATGCCGCTAATGCCGGTGACCACGAAAGCTAATCCAAAGGTATAGCTAAAGATCTTTTCAATGTCGATGCCAACCACTTGTGCACCAGGGATGGATTGGGCAACTGCTCGCATTGCCTGCCCGATTCTTGTTCGTTTGAAAAACACATTTAATAATATTATTGCAATGATGACAATAAAAATGATGATGATCTCATGCCAGTTGATTTGAACTACTCCAATTCGAATATAACCTTCCTTAAAAACTGGTATAGATTTAACCCGAGGCCCAAATATTTGCAAGATCACATTTTCCAGGAGTATTCCGAGACCGAGCATAAACAAAACCGTTGAAATATCCCAGTTCGGTTTTTTCATCAAGGGGTTCATCGCATACCGGTAAAGCAAAAATCCAAGCAGGAATAAAAATGCAATAGTCACCAGTATGCCAAGTAAAAGTGACATATCGGCAATTTTGCTGTTTTGAACAAAGATCCAGGCGGTATATGCACCGATGAGGGCAATTACACCATGACCGAAATTAAAAATCCGGCTGATGCCATAAATAATGGTCAGCCCTAACGCCATCGCGGCATAAAGCGACCCAGAAATCAAACCACTGACGATTGCATTAATAAAACTCTCCATTGGTACCTCCGTTTAAAAGTATGCCTTTTCGATTTCATCGATGTCAACTTCCGCAGCGGGTTTTTCGAAAAGAATTTGACCCTTTTTGATCATATAAACCCGGTTAGCCATACTCAAGGCATCTCGAATTTCTTGTTCGACGATTAAAAGTGTAATTCCCTTTTCTCGATTGATCTTTGCCAGCGCCTCGAAAACGGAGTTTCTCAAACTTGGGGATAATCCAATGGAGGGCTCATCCACCATCAATAAGGAGGGTTCGCTCATTAACCCTCGAGCCACGGCTACCATACGACTTTCGCCGCCGCTGAGCGTGGAAGTAAGCTGATTCTTACGTTCTAAAAGTCGTGGAAAAACTTCAAACACGAATTCGAGATTTTGAGATATCGAACCATGGGCACGTTTATTATATGCTCCCAGGTTGAGGTTTTCCATCACTGTCATATCCCCAAAAAGGTTCCTCTCTTCGGGAATATAGGCAATCCCCAATTCGACTATTTTATGAGCCGGGTAAGCAGTTATCTCTTCGCTATTGAAATAAACCGAACCGCTTCTGGGATGCTGCAATCCGCATAAAAGCTTCAACAAGGTGCTTTTTCCATGTCCGTTAGGACCAAACAGAGCAACCACTTCTCTTTTTTCGATTCTCAGCGAAAGGTCTTTGATCACATGTAAATCGGCATAGTATCCATTGATCGCATCAACTTTCAACATGGAACTCCTCCTTGTGGGCAGCCCCGATGTATACTTCCACAACTTTTCTATCTTTGGTTACCTCACTGGATGGTCCAAGATAAAGCAAGGAACCATTGCTGAGAATCAGCATTCTTGCGGTCAGCCCGATGAGGATATCCAGCAGGTGTTCGATGATGACAATCGTTACCCCCCAATCTTTGTTTATCTTCTTCAAGACATCGATAAATTGGTTGATCTCGACAATTGAAAAGCCCGCCATGGGTTCATCCAACATCAGCAACTGGCAATTGGTTGCCAATACGGCGCCTAGCATGGTTAATTTGGTGGAATAGAGGTCAAGATTTTTGGCTGGTAAAGACGATAAATGCGAGATATTCAAAAATTCGAGAATTTCTTCCGGCGGGTGAGTGGTCTGACCTCCAAAAGTCGAACCAACTTTAATATTGTCATAAACGGATAATGTATGAAAAGTGGTGGGGATTTGAAATGTCCTCCCAATCCCCAACTGGCATATCTGGTATGGTTTTCTACCAGTAATATCTTGCCCGTTGAAGAAAGTTTTTCCGGAGGTGGGAGTGTAGTTACCGGTAATTACATTAAACAAGGTCGATTTTCCCGCCCCATTTGGTCCTGCAATGCCGAACACCTCGCCTTTATTGACGACAAAACTGACATTAGACAAAGCCGCAAGTTTTCCAAATGACCGCGAGAGCTCTCTGGTCTCTAGCATTGTTCACCTCAATATAAAATATAGGAAAAGGTAAGTGGATATCATTCACACCCACTTACCTTTTATTGATCATTTATTTAATCCAGGGTGGTAACTGGTAATCACCTTGTTTATACGCGTCAGGACGCATGATGACGTGTTTTCCATCTTGCACCTGGTACCAAAGAGTGGGGATAAAATCATCGCCAAATTTTGCTTGTTGGTCTTTCGGATCGAATTGATAGAATCCGGCATATCCTGTATAGGTCATTGTGCGAATATTTTCGTTGACCTTATCGTAACAATCGACGCAACCGGCTTTTTCGACCGCCTGTAACCAAATTTCAAACCCATCTCTTACACTGTGGGCATAGGTTGATTTGGGTTCGACTTTGAATTTTTCCGTCCATCTGGCTGAATATTCCGGCGCATCCGCCGATACTACACCTACACTGGTAGACCAGATTACCCCATTCCCGGCTTCTCCTGCCAGGGTTAAAAATTCCGGAAAATTAGGAGTGTATTGCATGTAAACCAGACCGTTGTATCCATCAGCCCCAAATTTCTCCGTGAATTGGATGATAAAGCGCGAGGCGTCGGTTGGGTCCAGAATCCAGAAGGTCACATAAGCCGGCTGGGTTTCTTGAATCTTGGAGAGGATTGGTCCCCATTCCACGGTGCCGAACTGAACGATTTCGTCGATGGCAACCTCATACCCCTGTTCTTGGGCAAGTTCCAGGAATTTATCGGAAGCTAAAACGTTATAACTGTAATCTGCCCGAATGGCGGCTACTTTTTTATTGGGTTCAGTCCATCCCATTTTTTCGGGCACGTTGAATAAGTTTTCGGCTGCATCATAGCCATAAGAGACTTCACTGGGGCAGTATTGGAATACATTGCCATATTTTTCAAGATCGCTAGCGACCACATCAGTATCGGCGCTCATGGCATCGGCATGTAAATAAGGCATATCGTATTCACCAAAAACCCTGGCATCCACGCCGGAATCGGCATACCCGGTGATCACCAGGTCAACGCCTTCACCGGAAAGCCGTTCGCCAACTGCTTTGATTTTTTCCGCTTCCAACGCTCCCACATCGCCCGGAATTAGATCAAGCTGTTTTCCCAGGACGCCTCCTTTTGCGTTTTGTTCATCGATAGCCATTTGAAGCGCCATTTGAAATTGTTCGCCATCGCTGGCATATGGACCTGTAAGTGGCATCGGGGCGCCGATCTTTATAACATCCTTGCCGCCGCAGCCTACCAGCCCTCCACCAATTAATGTGAAGAGGCATACCATCGTAATGATTTTAAGTGCAGTTTTTCTCATTTTAATCTCCTGTTCTGTACTTTATCGAATAATAAAACCAGGATTAAATCAAATTTATTTTTTCCCAGCTGCCTCCTCTTCTATTCCTTTTTATAAATAATTCTTCCGTCCAAAATCGTCATTTTTACTTGAGTGTCACTTATTGCTTTTTCCGCATCGACCAACAAATTCTGCGAAAGGAGTACCACATCAGCTAAATACCCTGCCTTGATTTTGCCTTTGATGTTTTCTTGGTGTTCAGCGAATGCCGCATCGGTTGTGTAAGAACGCAGTACAGCATGGATTTCCTGTCTTTGCGAGGTCGAATCTTCGGATAAGGGTAATCGGGTCAGGCAACTTTGCACTGCTTTGAGTGGGTCGGGTGAGGCTACCGGCCAATCACTGCTAAAAATCAACTTCCCGCCTCCATGGCGTATCGATTGCCATAAAAACCCATTCTTTATTCTGTCCTTACCTACTTTCTCTAACCAGATATTGTCTCCTGCGCCATATACCGGAACGTGATAAGGTTGCATCGATGCAATGACCCCCAGGCGTTTCAATCGCGGGATATCATCGGGATGGATCAGCTCCAGGTGCTCGATACGATGTCTGAATGGATACTCACCATTTCGGTTCGGTTCTTTCTCGAAACAATCCAGGGTGTGTCTGATCGCTCCATCCCCGATGGCATGCACAACCACTTGAAGATCCAATTCCTGGCAGGCAGCCACGATCTTCCTAAATTGCTCGCCGGAATATAAATTCACACCTTTGCTCCGCGCATTTGTCGCATATGGCTCGAGCAGGCAGGCAGTTTCAGATTCGATCACCCCATCCATGAAGATTTTCACGCTTCCTCCGCTAACCATGGCAGAAGACGATAAATTCTTCATCTCGGCTGCTTCTTGGATTTCTTCGATACCGGAACCGGGCATAATGGATTTACTGATAAGAATTCTTGTGTCTAATTCATCTCGTTGTTCCGCTTCGAGAAACGCTTTTTGCATGTGGATATTTCCATCCATGTTGTGTATGGAGGTGATGCCATATTGGCTTGTAATTTCCGTCCCTTTTCGAATCAACTTTTGCAATGCCATTGGCTGAAAAGTTTCTTCGGTTTTTACCCCGGTTAATGAAGATAAAGCCTGTCCCCATATCCCGGTCTTTGCAAGTACTTTTCCATATTGACTGGGTTCTCTCAACAGACCTGTACCATCACCTGCCTCACCCCCAGCCTCTTCCAGGGCTTTGCTGTTGACCCAAACGGTGTGGTAATCATACGCCATGAGCACCACCGGCCGATCATTGATGATGTCATCCAGGTCATTTTTATCGATCAGAGAACCATCTTCTTTGGTAAGATATTTCATGTGTGAGCCGCAAATCCACAATTTTTCCGGGTGGATTGCCTGGTAACTCACCAATACCTGGCGTAACTCTGCCATGCTCTGGATAGACTCGAGATTCAAATTATCCAATTCCGCACATCCGATGAGCAAATGCATATGGCTGTCAATAAATCCGGGCAATAAACTATTCCCCTGGGCATCGATACGGATTGAGTCACTGCCCACCAGGTCGAGTATGTCTGCGTTCTTGCCAACCGCCAGGATTTTATTACCGCCAATAGCCAGCGCTTCAGCCCATGGATTATCGGGGTCCATGGTGATTACGTGGGCATTGGTTATCAGTATGTCGCATTTCATTGAGGGTGATCATCCTTTTTTGACATTTTTAAAAAATGACCGCAAGCCAAATGGGGGCGTCCCATTATTCCTTGCGGTCTTCTAACACGAACCGTAAAAAGAAGAATCCTTTTTGGTGATTTCAAAGAGGAAATATTTCACATGTATGTTCACCAGCCCGTCCTCCTGAGTTGAAGGGTTTCTTTCATTTCTCCAAACTTTCTTTATAGGCTACCCCTTGGGTTGCTGCTGCGTGATGCAGTGAATATTTCCACCGCCCAGCAAGATTTCGCGGGCTGCCACACCTACCACCCGTCTATCGGGCATATGTCCCTGGAGTGTTTCTAATGCCAATGCATCATGCGGGTCATCAAAGACTGGAACAACCGCCCCTCCGTTGCACATGTAAAAATTAATATAAGAGGCTGCCATGCGATCACCGGCATTACGGGGCAATGTGCCATCTACCGAATCCACCCCTTCCGATTCTTCGGGGGTGATGATAACCGGGTCGGGTTGGTGGATCTTGAGCACCTCTATGGATCTACCTTTGGCGTCCTTGGCATGGCTTAATCGGTCCAAAGCATCTTTAGACCGGGGATACTGCGGGTCGTTGTGATCGTCCGTCCAGGATAAAGCCACCAGACCCGGACGGATAAAACAGGCAATGTTATCCACGTGACCGTTGGTTTCATCGTTGAAAATTCCGGCTCCAAGCCAGATGAATTCAGAAACCCCGGTATAAGCGCTTAAGACATCCTCAATTTCTTTTTTACTCAGGTTTGGATTGCGGTTCTCGTTGAGCAGGCATTCTTCGGTTGTCAGTAAAGTCCCTTCGCCATCCACATGGATCGACCCACCTTCCAAGACAATACGAGCTTTATAGCGGTCGATGCCTTCGATCTCCGCAACTTTCTGAGGCACAAGGTCGTCCAAATCCCAGGGGAAATACAAGCCGCCGGTAAGACCACCCCAGGCATTGAAATCCCAATCAATTAACCTGACATCTCCCTTGCCATTGATCACAAAAGTCGGTCCGCAATCCCGCATCCAGGAATCGTTGTTGGATATTTCCACCACCCGGATTTGGAGCGGGAGCATTTGGCGTGCGTTTTGGAATTGGGATCGGTTTACCCCCATTGTCACCGGCTCGAACTGGCTGATGGCGGAGGCAACGGCTACGAACGTCTTCTGGGCTGGTTTTGCGCCGTTCCGCCAGTTATCTGTGCGTTCCGGCCATAACATCCAAGTTCCTTTATGAGCTGCATATTCAGCTGGCACAAAGAACCCGTCATCACGTGGAATAGTTGAAAGCGTGGTTGCCATTTTTTCTCTCTCTTTTGCTTGCAAACGCTCAACCAACAAATGAAAAATATTATTTCGGTAATTTACTTAGTGCAGCCTCGATTTTAGTTTTATGGTCAGCTATGTTTTCTTCGGAAGCGTATTTCAAGCGCGGATATACAAAATAAACAAGCAAACCCTTTTCGGTATGTAACCGGTTTTCGGATTGGTCAAAGATGATGGATCGCGGATGATCCAAGACATCATCCGTAGCTTCCACCCCGCGTGATGCCGGCAGGCAATGCATGAATTGACAATGGGCAGGTGCTTTATTGAACAGCTCCAGATTCACCTGAAATTTAGGCATAAAGGCAGCCCGGCGTTCCGGGATCTGATCTTCTTGCCCCACCCACCACCACAGGTCGGTGTAGATATAATCGGCTTCTCGGACGGCTTCAACCGGGTCATCGGTAATGGTCAGGCTGCCGCCCGATTCGGCGCAATTGGCTTTTGCCCACTCAATCCACTCAGCGGGCGGCTGGTATTTTTTAGGCGCGGCGTGGGTGAAATGCATTCCCATGCGGGTGCAGATCAACATCAGGGAAGAGAGCACATTGGTGGCATCGCCGATAAATGTCACCCGCAGATCTTCCAACTTTTTGCCAACCGGCATGTGTTCCATCATGGTGAACACGTCGCACACCACCTGGGTCGGGTGATTGTAATCGGTCAACCCGTTGATTACCGGCACCTCGGCATGACGAGCCAATTCCGTGACCGTCTCATGTTTCAGTGTGCGCGCCTCGATCACATCGCACATGCGCGAGAGCACTTTAACTGTATCGTATATCGTTTCTCGCACCCCCAGGTGGATTTCCCCCGGTTTGAGGTACAGAGCGTGCCCACCCAGCTCGGTCATCGCCACCTCGAAAGATACCCGTGTGCGCGTCGACGGTTCTTCGAAGATCATCGCCAGGGAGGCATCCTTGAGCAGTTTTGGAGAATAACCGGCTTTGTCTGCCTGCTTGATGACCCGGGTGAGTTCGATCATCTCCATCAATTCATTTTTGGAGAAGTCCTGGGTGTCGATAAAATGTCGGAAGCTCATGATCGTTTTCCTTTTTTTTTAAGAATCATGGTTTTTATTTTTTATCAAATATTGCCGAAGTCTTTCTCCGTGGGTGTCCATTCGTCGATGTTGCGCAGTATTCTTGGAACGAGGGCGTACCGTGTCAATGTTACACCGGGCATTGAAGGTAAAACTTGAAGCAAGAAATTTCGTAATTCCTCGTTATCCTTAAACCGCGCCTCGATAGAAATTTCGCTTGAATCGAGACCCACTGCAATATACGTGATTTCGGGCATCGATTGCAGGCGCTTGATGATTGCGGCTTCTTGATTGGGGTCTGCTTCCAGGAAGATATCGGTGGTGATGATATAGCCGAAAGCCTGGGGGTCGATAATAGCGGTCAGGCGCAATACCCCATCGCTTACCAGGCGGTCAATGCGTTTACGCACCGTGCGTTCATTGGCGCCAATCCGGCGGGCAATATCTGAGGCGGCTATGCGCGCATCGCTGTGCAGTTCAGAGATAATTTGATAGTCTAATGTATCGAAGTTGATTTTTCTGGGTGGCATTATGATACCGTTTCGGAACTATGTTATTCCGATTATTGCATTATTATAGATTATTTCTCGCCTAAAGTAAAGTGTCAAATGTCATATCCTGATTTAAATACAAAAGATTGATGATGAAACCAGGAAGAAATTTATAAGGAAGGCAGGAAAGCCGGAAATGATTTTCAGTCATAGAAAATGGGGGCAATTTTCAGCCTGGTTTAACGACTGTTTTGACAATAAAAGATTTATGAGGAAGCCAGGAGAAGTTTATAAGGAAGGCAGGAAAGCAGGAAATGATTTTCAGTTATAAAAAAATGGGGTAATTTTCAGCCCGGCTTGGCGACTGTTTTGAAAATCAAAGATGTATGAGGAAGCCAGGAGAATTTTATAAGGAAGGCAGGAAAGCAGGAAGGATATTTTCGGCTATAAAAAATGTGGGCAATTTTCAGCCCGGCTTGGCGACTGTTTTGACAATCAAAGATTTTTGAGGAAGCCAGGAAAGACTTTACATATATTTAGAATTTGTCTTCACTGATAGCAGACAGCCGATTGCGAAGCATCCCTGTGGGATAGCTGATAGCTTGTTTTGAAATGAACGTTCATTCTAAGGCATGGCGACCAATTTGACGTTTATAATTACAGCTAACACTTATAAACACTCAGGATGCCCATGAACACCAATACCATGATCTATCATTGCAGTGAGAATGCTTTAGCAGAAGCGATTGCGTTTTGTCAACAGAAAAATTACCGGCGGTTTAGCCTGGTATGCGATACCAACACATCCGCCGCATTAGGAGAGCGCATCGGACAATTATTCAATGCCCAGGGATGGGCGGTCAATTCCATTATCCTGGGAGGAAAGGAAGTGATTGCCGATGAACGCACCCTGGAAGAAACACTCGACCGTTCAGGGAATGATCCTGGGGTGTTCCTGGCGGTTGGCTCGGGTACGCTCACCGACATTACCCGTTATTGCAGCCATAAAAAGGAGACTGCCTTTATCTCTCTACCCACTGCCCCCTCGGTGGATGGGTTTGCATCCTCCATTGCCCCCATTGTGATCAAAGGCTATAAACAATCTGTTCCCTGCCAGGCGCCTATGGCTATCTTTGCGGATCTACAAACGCTATGTCAGTCGCCAAAACCCATGATCGCAGCCGGCTTTGGCGATATGCTTGGAAAATACACAGCTCTGGCGGATTGGCGGCTGGCGCATATCATCATGGGCGAGTCTTTTCAAGAATTAATTGCCGCCCGGATGGAGCAGGCGTTACACGCCTGTGTGGAAAATTGTGATGAGATCCACCGCGCCGATGCACAAGGGATACGCCGATTGATGGACGGTCTGGTCGAATCGGGCATTTGCATGGCATTGGCGGGTAATTCCCGTCCGGCGTCGGGATCGGAACACCATCTTTCTCATTATTGGGAAATGCTCCTGCTGCAACAAAAGCGCCCGGCTGTGCTGCACGGCGTTAAAGTGGGTATCGGCACGATATTGATGGCCAGGCGCTGGGAACAACTCCGCGGCTTACCCTTGTTCGAAGTCAAACGCCGATTGGCCTCCGCGCACATTCCGGATGCGCAGACGGAGAAAGAGGCGATTGCCGCTGCTTTCCCATTCAATCCGGAGGCAATCATTGCCGGACAAAGTGTGTATCTCTCAATGAGCGAGACGGGATTTGCAGAGTTGAAAGAGAGCCTCTTGCAGAACTGGAGAAAAATTACCAAAATCGCCGCGTCTGTGCCTGTATCAGAGCGGATTTTCACTTTACTGCAAGACGCTTCGGCGCCGTTATCTGTAGCAGAAATAGGGCTGGGCGATCAGGATGAGAAAAATGCGCTGCGCTATGCTCATTATCTTCGAAGCCAGTTTACGGTCTCGAAATTGGGAAGGATATTAAATTTATGGGAATAATTCACTGCGACATTGGTAATCGTTAGGGCGGTATCCATAATAAAAAGTCATTGCAAGCCGCACAATAACTTGCAATGACCATATCGGTAAAGTTTATACTGGTAAAAAGGCGCTATCTCAAGAAAAACGACAAGACTACCAGGATGAATATAAATACGCCAGCCAAAGACCCAATACGTTTTAAATCTTTTATTACCGGGCTGTAATCGGGATTAAATTCTCTATCACTAACGCGCCCCAAACTTACGGGTGCAGCTGAGACGGTCGCGCTGGGCGTGGCTTGCTCGCTTTGTTGTGTTGGTGCATTGCCTTTGCGTACCTGTTTTTTCGATTTTTTACTCATACAATATGCCTCCGAGGGGCAAATTATACCTCATTATCCTTCGTTGGTCTGTAATTGAGCTGAAACAACGATACGTTGGTCATCCACCATATACGGATAACAGGAAACCAGAGTCAATAAAGGTTGGTTGGTCTGCGCCATTGCATCAACAGAGGTAGGTTCGACGATCTTCACCTGGGAGACTACATAAGTATATGAGCGCTGATTGGTGAACACAACCAACTGGTCGCCGGGTTTTAGCTTGTCCAGATCGCGGAAAATCTCTCCAAAGATATCGTTATGCGCCGAAAGGACGACATTGCCTTTTTCACCGGGGTTTGCGGTACCGGCATGTTGCCCTACCCCTTTTTTCAATTGTTCCCAGCCGTCACCCTGTACCACCGGCGCGTCGACCTTAATGGCGGGGATTTGAATGCGGATGGCTTGTTCCGGGCTGGAAGTGGGCAGGGGTATTACCGCCAGCGATTGCATGAGCGGACGCAGGTGTTCGGGAATTTCGGCCTCGTTGGGGCTGCTGCCACCCGGAGAACTGGGCGGCGTATGCCCGGAGGGAAGCACCACAGCCATTACCAGCGCGGTAGGCGTCATGGTAGGCTGCTCCAGAGCTGCAACCACCTCCTGGTTTAATTCCTTGATTAGATTCAAGCCATTAAAGAGAATGAAGAGAAAACCCAGCACCGCACTGATTTCGATGACCAAAAGGAAGCCGTCCAGGGCGCGGTGACGCCGGGAGCGTTTGCGTTTTGAGGAAGTCTCATATTCCAGGTCCTCTTCAGCAGTGGTTTGCATGGTTTCCAGTGAAGTCTCATTCACTTCAGGCGCTACCACCACCCTTCGCCCAACGCGGCGATAGCTTTCCAAACGGTTTTGCCGCTCGAGCCGGCGCTTTTCCACCAGCATCCAACGCAATTCATCTACGCTTAGATCTTGCACCGATTTTTTTCTGACCACGTGTTGATTATACCTTAGTGCATGAGAAAATTTTTTTATGTGTAGAATCAAATGGAATAGGATCACAGTCAATCAGTCAACCAGGATATTTGGAGTATTTATAAATCTCTTTCAGGAAAGCGCACAATGGAAAAATCGATGAAAAGATATATTGGAATTTGTCATTGAAAACAAAAAATCCGATCACGGATAACTGATAACTCATACCGGTTACCTGTAATATTTATTCATCTGATAAATTTCTTTGAAAAAAGACTTGCATTGAAACAATTAATCTTGTACAATGATTATATCAATGTCAATATTCATCATTTTAACGCTGCCACATAAAAGGGCCAGCACGATCGTCTTGCAAGGGAGGGACCCCCATGGACATCATCAAGGTTTCTGGCAAATCACGCACTGCAGCGGTGGCAGGCGCGATCGCAGGGGTTGTCCGGGAACATAAACGGGCTGAAGTCCAAGCCATTGGCGCCAGCGCAATTAATCAGGCTGTGAAAGCGATGGCCTTGGCAAAAAGTTATTTAGCAGAAGATGGATTTTCTATCATCTTCATCCCGGAATTTGTAGATGTCGAAATAGATCAAAAGGTGCGCACAGCGATCAAATTTGTTGTAGAACCGCGTTAGCGCTGCCCTTTCGACTTCTACGTGAAACGTTCGTGTGAGCGGTAATATTCTAACGATAACACATCGTTTAAACGCGCCAGCGGGAAATCCTGCTGGCGTTTTGTTATTAGTTTATTCTGCCCGCGGTATTTTTTTTGAGTATGATTTATTGCTGGCAAATTTCTTTCACCTAAGTAATATAAAAAACTTGCTACGATTTTTTAAATTGATGTATATTATGACCATAAATATAAATAGATAAAGAACAATCAACGCTAAAAATGGAAGGCGATATGTCTCAGTTCCATAGTGTTTTATCCTCAAAAAAACGTCCGGCATTTATGATATTGATCGTCGCTTTTATAACCGGTTCTTGCCAGCTTTTTACACCTTCATCTCCGCATCACTACGATCACCCGGTGTTTTCTTTTGATTATCCATCCGACTGGCAAACAATGGAAGAATTATGGGGGTTTACTCAATCAGATGATAATTATTATGGATTGGGGTTTCAGGAAATTATCATGGTCACCAGTGCGCAGAAAAAGGGGAAGTTCGGCGCTTATTTTGCGGTTGCCGTGAAAGCATTGCCCGAAGGTGAAACTGTGGAAACTGTATTCCATCAAACTTATAGCCAGGTTAAAGACGGAATTCGGGAAGAGTCTGAAACGACGGCTAATCTGAATGGCATACCTGCTTTAGTCAAAAATTACGAACGCGCCTCAGGGGAACCATGGTGGCAGTTTCAAGATGTGTGGCTGGAAAAAGAGGGGACGATTTATTTGCTTTCATTCCATTGCTTGAGCCTGGGCGAACAATATCAAGAAAATTTGGATTTTATTTTAAATAGTTTTTCCTTCAAATGAGTCAGGTATGAAAATATAGAGCATTTATTTAAGGAAGGCAGGAATGCAGGAAGGTTATTTTCTGCCAAAAAATTTTGATGTTCTTTGTCCGGCATTGCAGCAGATATTCAAAATTGAACTTTTTTCAGAATATTTCTGTAATATAACAGGAAAATCATTAAGATTTCAGGATGGTCAATATAAAGCAATTTCCGATTCTAAAAACCGGGCGGCTGATATTACGCCAAATTACAGCGGATGATAAAGAAGCGATCTTTTGCAATTTCTCCGATGAAGCAGTGACGCGTTGGTTTTTCGATCAGCCGTTTTCCGAACTGCAGCAAGCAGAAGCGCTTATCGATGAATTCGACCAGCATTTCGTCGATGAGTGCGGGATCACCTGGGCTATTACGCTAAAGGACGAAAACGATGTTATTGGCACCTGTGGATTGGAGCCTTATCAAAAAGGTGGAAGGGGGGAGATTGGCTTTGACCTGGTGCAGGCATATTGGGGCAAAGGCATCATGAGTGAGGCACTGCGGGCTGCGATCGCCTATGGTTTTGAATGCTTAAGTTTACAAGGTATCGATGCAGATACGTATTGCGATAATAAACGCTCGCTGATCCTGTTGGAGCGATTGGGTTTCTCCAAAAGGGAACAGGTGGCAGATTATTTCAGGTTTTCATTAGAGTTAATGGATTGGAAGACTGTAAAATGAATGCTCATAATACTGATCAAACCATTTTTGTGACTGTCGTGCGAACGCTATATGGAAAAACCTGTGCTCGTCTGCTGATCGAGAGTTTACGCACCTTTGGCGGAGCGATGAGGCATTGCCTTTTCTGGCTATTTGAGGTCGATCCTCAAGTGACAGCTTGCCGGGATTTGGAAGATTTGGGAGTAAAAGTATGGCCTCTGGAAACGCCTGAAGCGATACAAGATTATTTGTTTGGGAATAAGGTGTATGCCTGCGCTCAGGCTGAAGCGCTGGCGCCTTCTAACGCGCGTTCCCTGGTTATCATCGATCCCAATTGCCTGATCGTTCAGCCGCCATTACTCTACGCTCTGGATGGAAATTGCGATGCCGCCTTCCGGCCGGTACATATCCGCAATGTCGGTTCACTGGCAGACCAACCCCTGGATGCTTTTTGGCAGAATATCTATGAAACCGTTGGCGTAAAAGATATTTCCATGACGATTGAGTCATTTATCGATGGACAGAGGCTGCGTGCGTATTTTAATTCACATGCCTTTACGATTAACCCAACGATTGGGATTATGAAACGCTGGCTGGCTTGTTTCGAAACCCTGGTGAGTGATCAATCCTTTCAGTCCGGCGCCTGTCAAGACGAAAAACATCAAATATTTCTCTTTCAAGCCATTCTAAGCGCGGTTGTTGTTAGTGAACTGGGCGCGGACAGACTGCGTCTTTTACCTCCGGTTTATAACTACCCCTACCACTTCCAAGAATCTATTCCGGATGAGCGCCGTGCAAACGCTTTCAACGATCTGGTAAGTATCGCCTATGAGGATTTTTCGATACACCCGCGGGATGTAAAATTCATCCTTGTCCACGAACCCTTGCTGGGGTGGCTCTTGAAACACGGGGATAATTTGCCTCAGGGTTATTAAGCTGTCTTTGTCTTTTTTATGCCCTGGATTTTTTCACCGGGCACCAGATTGGTTTATGTTTAGTTGCCAATAATTAACCGGTTCTGATCCTGGTATCAAAGGCTGGCTGATTGGGGATATTTGTCTGGTAGAATCGACCATTGGCATATATACGCAAATTAACATATAAAAAATTTGCTATTATGACTTGTGTCATATTCTTGGGATATACAATGACAAAGGCCTTTTCTTCAATGATTTTTTGTGAATAACGGTTATTGTGAATTGGAGTATATACGTGAACAACCTCGCCATCTACACGGAAAACCTGACGCGTAACTTCGGAATCGTCCAGGCAGTAGATCATCTATCATTAGAAGTACCCCGAGGCGTTATATTTGGTTTTTTGGGACCTAATGGTGCCGGAAAGACTACCACGATACGGCTGCTTTTAGGTTTGCTCGAACCAAGCCAGGGGAAAGCCGAAGTAATGAATTATGATACCCATACCCAGGCTGATGAAATCCGCTTGCGCAGCGGCGCTTTATTGGAACATGCCGGTATTTATGAACGGTTGAGCGCCGAAGACAACCTGGAGTATTATGGGCGCATCTGGCGTTTGCCTGCCGGCGAACGCAGTGAACGCATCAAAGAATTGTTGACCCACTTTGATTTGTGGGAACGGCGTAAAGAAACAGCCGGCAAGTGGAGCAAGGGGATGAAACAAAAACTTGCCATCGCACGGGCATTGCTTCATCACCCGGCTTTGGTTTTCCTGGATGAACCAACAGCCGGTCTCGATCCAATTTCAGCCGCGGCATTACGCGATGACCTGGCAACCCTGGTTGCCAGGGAGGGCGTGACGGTTTTTCTCAATACCCACAATCTCGCAGAAGCAGAAAAACTCTGTAATTTAGTGGGGGTCATTCGTCAGGGGAAATTGATGGCAGTGGGAAATCCCGTTGAGCTGCGCGCAAAAACCGGGGTCCCACGCGTCGAATTCATCGGAAAAGGTTTCCATGAGTCGGTCATTGCTTCATTACAGGCTCATCCCGAGATAGTAAAAGTTGAACACACGGATGATCGGATATTGCTGGAACTGCACAGCTCGATAAGCACCGCCCCCCTGGTCAACATCCTGGTGCAAGCCGGAGCGGAAGTTGAAGAAGTGCGCAAAGGCAACGCCAGCCTGGAAGAAGTTTTCCTGACCCTGATGGAGGAAGAGAAATGAGCGCCGATATTCTAACCGTGATGTGGAAGGACTTAAAAGAAACACTCAGCCAGGGAGGCGGGCGGGGGAGGTTTGGATTGCTGATTTTTGCTGCCGTTTTTGGCGTTTTTCTCCCTGTTCAAGCTGGGATAGCCTGGCTCACTGAGCCTTTGTTATTGGTTTATTGGGTTTGGATTCCCTTATTTTTGGTCAGCACGGTGATTGCCGATTCTTTTGCCGGGGAACGTGAACGGCACACATTGGAAACACTGCTCGCCAGCCGTCTCTCCGACCGGGCTATTTTGCTGGGTAAGATTGGTGTGGCCGTTGTTTACGGCTGGGGATTGAGCATTGCCTGTGTTCTATTAGGCGTAGTTACGGTGAATATTGCCAATTGGCAGGGAACAGTCCTGTTCTATGGTTGGGACGTGTTTGTTGGAATTCTTTTTATCAGCCTGCTTGGGTCGGGGTTGGCTTCATGCGCCGGTGTGTTGGTTTCACTGCGGGCTGCTACAGTCCGCCAGGCGCAACAAACTTTGAGTATCTCGATCATGGTCGGGTTCTTCATCCTGATTTTTGGATTGCAGGCTTTGCCGCAGGAATGGAGAATAATGGTTACGGCGGGACTCTCCAGAGTTAGCCTGGGGTTCATCATAGCGGTTGTGTGTATTATTTTATTATTGATCGATGTGGCGTTATTAGCTGCCGCCGCGGCGCGTTTTAAACGGGCGCGTTTAATCCTGGATTGATATAATTGAAATAATCAAGCGCTTGTCCTGTTACCCCCTTCCCATCTTGATAATTGAAGAGGAAAAAGGTTTAGTGAATCGAAGAGGTCTGGATATGGAGTTGTAGTTCTAATTTCCACCTATCCATAGATCATACTACACTAGTTTTATTCACCTAAGCGAACTTATCGATACTTATGGTGTGCCTGGTAGTTTCAGCGCTACACCCACTGCATATCCGACTAACGCACTTAATGTACCGATAATTGCCATTTCCAAACCACTCTTGCCGGGTTTCCCAACAGTAATGTGTGCTTTATAAGCCCCGACACCGAAGAGTACCAAGGCGGTTATTAATACCGATACCCACATACTTATACTGACAGATAAAAAGGCAAAGGGAATCAGTGGGATCAGGGAGCCGATAATAGCTGAAATACCAACTACCAAAGCCACTTTCCAGGCTTTTTTTCGATCGATTGGTATTAATTGATGCTCTTCAGCCATCATAACCGCTGCCCATACATCTCGATTAGCTGTTATCGTATCTACTATTCTATCAAGCAGCTCTCCCGTAAATCCTTTTTGAGCAAATATTTGTTGAATTTCCTGACGTTCAAGCTTAGGAACATTATCGATATGGCGATATTCACGCTCCAGTTCACTATCATAATAATCGGCTTCTGCTAGAGTGGATGTGTACGCAACAGCACCCATCGATACCGATTCTGCAAAAGTAGCTGCCAAGCCAGCGACAATAACGATACGAGGATCACTGGTCGCTGCTGCTACCCCCAGAATTACTCCTAAAACATTGACCAGGCCATCCTGCCCACCAAGAATGATGTCAGATAGACCTGATGCAGATTTACGATGGGGGTCTATATTGATATGAAATTCTTTTTCATAGTTAAACTTTTCGAATGAATGTGGCATAGATTTTCTTTTCATTTTTAAAATAAACCTCAAAAATTATATTTATTCTAAACGAGCGCCAAAGATGGCTCTGTATCTTTTAATAAATCTGATTTTGATGCTAATTATCGGATGACACCTGTGGCATTAATTACGAGATCTTGAGTTGGATAAAATGATTTTAAGCATTATCATGGTTGTGCAGGTAAATGAACAACTCATGTAATGATACGTATTAACAATGAATGAGATAAGAAAAAAATTTCTTTTCATGCATTGCTTTTAAGTATGTTCGAAATGTTTTCGAAGGGACTATACGATTAATTAGATTTGGGTGGGGGTAGTAAAGGGGATATAGATATTGAAGATAATGTTAATTGCGAGGAAGCAAATTCTAGCAATGATGGTTTTTCAAAATGGAAAATTGTAGATAGATATGGAATACAATCATCTTCATGTTCTAGAAGGTCGTGATTGTTGTGGCATCTCGTATTCTCAGGTATTAACCTGGAAAATCCCATAAGTTCAATCTGATGGATATTATCGAAAAAAACATGCCAGAATAAACTTATGAGACAAACCGAGAGACCAATCGCGAATTGGATCGATAATTTCCCTTTAAAATCTTTATCCATGGGGTATGATTTCATCATAATAATAATCTTTTAAAAATCAATGAGTATTCCCTCAATTATAAAAATTATAAATCGAGAAAATAATATTGTCAATTTTTTTGATAAGTGAAATATGTGTGTCAAGATAATTTTGAAAATCTCTCCTATCCATCCGGTATAATCACAATGTCCGATTATTCAAGGAAATGGAGCATAATGAGGTTTCACAATGTTTAAAATCACACGCACACTCAAATCCACTTATCCTGATGCGCATGCCGGCGTTTTGGTGATGAAAAATGTCTCCAACCCTGCGCATTGTGATGTCTTAAATACTCAAAAAGAAACCCTGGAAAACCAGATCCGCCAACGCTTTTCGGGTCAAGATCGTTCGGCGATCGTAAGTCTACCCGTCATTCAAGCGTATAACGCCTATTACAAGACCTTCGATAAAACCTACCATGTGCTACATCAGGTTGAATCCATTGCTTTCAAAGGGAAAAACATACCCGGCGTTGCAGCTTTGGTAGAAGCTATGTTCATGGCAGAAGTGAAGAACATGCTGCTGACTGCAGGGCACGATCTGGATGCAGTGCAATTACCAATAATAATGGATGTCGCGAAAGGGGACGAGCAATACACATTATTACGCAACCAGGAGCAAACCTTAAAAGCTGGTGATATGTATATGGCAGATAAAGCAGGCGTTATATCCAGCATTATTTACGGTCCCGACCAGCGTACGCCAATCACCGATAACACTCGCCATGTGATCTTCACGATTTATGCACCGCCGGGGATCGAGATGGCTGTGATCGAGCAGCATCTGATGGATATTCAACAGAACGTACTGGTTGTCGCACCTGAGGCGAGAACAGATTTGTTGCAGGTTTATTAATGGGATGCATAAATTTTTTGATTTGAGAAAACCTGGCTTTACTGAATTTATTTACCATAACCTTATGGAAAAAAGATCATGCCCCTTGACATAATTGCTTTTGATGCGGATGATACTTTGTGGGTGAACGAACCCCACTACACTGCCGCCCTGGAGAAACTGTGCACTTTACTGGCGCCTTTTGCAGATGCCGACCATGTTCGCCAGGCATTAACCGAAGCCGATATTCACAATCTGCAATTTTATGGCTACGGTATCAAAGCCTATACCCTCACCATGCTGGAGACTGCCAGCCGAATAGCCAACGCCCAGCTGACCGGTGAGATTGTAGACGCTATTTTGGCGGAAGGCAAACGCATGTTCGCCGAGCCTATCGTTGTCTATGACCATGTTATCGAGACTTTGCAGCAACTTTCACGACGCAAGCCTTTGATGCTGATTACACGCGGGGAATTGTTCGAACAAGAGAATCGCATTCAGCGTTCGGGGCTCACAAAGTATTTTAACTATATCGAGATTGTTAAAACCAAATCGGTTGAAGTGTACCGCCAGGTGTTGGATAAATATGCGATCGAACCGCCGCGTTTTGTGATGATTGGTAATTCTCTAAAATCGGATATTTTGCCGGTAGTCGCTCTGGGTGGGCGAGCGGTTTATATCCCTATAGACAACCCCTGGCAGCATGATATAGTTAAAAATCCCGATTGGACCAGCTTTGATCGCCTGGACCATATTGGTTTGTTGCCCGATTTGTTGGAAGCATATTTAGATGAGGCTTAAAAAATAACAAGATAATCCGGATATTCAAGATGATGGAATTTAATATTCGGGTAAAAATCCAGAATACTGGAAAGTGAGGAGTTAAGAGAGTTAATCATTGTTTTTTTTTTCTGATAACCGATAACTGTAAACACCTTTCTTTTACCGCTTGACTCAGGTTCGCTTTTGATATACACTGAATACGACCCGCAAGTTGTGGGGCGGTGCTTTATGAAGTTTTATAAGTTTCCCTCTTTTTGTATACATAAAATCTAAATAACAGCAGCCTATTTATAGGCTGGTTCGCGTTTAGAAAATGGTGGTCGCAGTATCTGCCTGTTAGTTTGAGCACACCCTTAAAGGAGGTTTTTCTGGGGCGCAATGTCGAGTAAGACGTGCTGCACCTTTAAAAATTGGTCATAGTTAAAACAATTAAATAGTTTGATAAAAACTCTCTTCTTACTCCCCCTAAAAATCAGAGGAAAAGATTAGAGTATGATTAAAATTTTATATTAATCAAGGGGATATGACCCCCACAGGTGGGGAATGGCATCGATATACTACAACAGGTATGCCTGAAAAACTATAAATAATTTCGGGTTTTAATTTATTAAACCCACGAGATTGACTTTTTAATTTTTCTATGCAATACTATTTCTAGGTGCATCCCGATAAAAAGCAAATCCGGTGAAAACCGGTGACGCAAAGCCATGGGTCTAAAGTTCCATAAAAAGAACAATGATTGCCAGGCTACCGAAAAAAAGCAAACCCGGTGAAAACCGGCGACGCAAAGTCATGGGTCTAAAGTCACCTGAAAGCGACCAGGATTGCCAGACTGACGAAAGGCAAAACCGGTGAAAACCGGCGACGCAAAGTTATGGGTCTAAAGCCAGATGTATAAACATGAGGTTATGACTGCCAGACTACCGAAGGATGCATTATTTTTTTTCTAATTGAATAGAAAACGGAGAGCGGCTAAAAAAGCGCTCTTAAACAAGTGCGACGCACCTCGCGAGTGCGTCGCATTTTTGGTTTCATATGCTTTCCCCTTATCGTTTTGGGAAGCGGGAAAGGGAAATTGGTTGTTTTAAACCCTCTTGTCTGCCCCGTTGTGCCATGCTATACTTGAATTAGGATAAAAATTATCTTATCTGATATTCGTCATCATATGATGATTCACTAAGGATTATTTATGACACTGAAAGCCACACTTGAAAATGATATGAGAGAAGCCTTACGCGCCAAAGATGAAATGCGAAAGAATACTCTGCGCCTGGCGCTTTCTTCCATTCGATTGGTGGAAATCGACAAAACCAGCCCATTAGATGAAGCCGGGGTTATGGCTGTTCTTCAGAAGGAAATCAAATCGCGCCATGAATTGATTGCCGACGCCGAAAAAGCCAACCGACCGGATTTGATCGAAGCGGCTCAAAAGGAAATCGCCATATTGGCAGATTATTTACCTGAAGCCTTAAGTGAAGAAGAATTAGAAACCATTGCCCGGCAAGTCATTGCAGATACAGGCGCCACATCACCGGCTCAATTAGGTCAGGTGATGAAAATCCTTATGCCGCAATTGAAGGGAAGGGCAACCGGCGATCAAGCCAGTCAGGCAGTACGAAAATTATTGCAAGGATGATCGATCATTCCAGGCAAAAATCATGACTGGCTACGTGTACAGGTAATTTTTGGTATAAGCATATGAGTGAAATGGTGAAATGGAAACAACCCGCCAGGAGCAGGCTATATTACCTGCTGCTTTTGGTTTGCGTCTATATTCTTGTATTAGCCGCATTAGCGATTCCAGCCCTCACCTCATTCACTTCATCCGGGTTGCAGGTTGGTCAGGTTGCGACGCAGGAATTTCGCGCTGAGCGGACTATCACATACGAGAGTGAAGAACGCACCAACCAGCAAAAGGAAAACGCGGCGCGTGCCGTTTCCCCCATATACACCTCACCTGATACCAGCATTTCTCGCGCCCAGTTAGAACGCCTACGGGCGGCTTTGGCGTACATTACCACTGTTCGCTCTGATACCTATGCTTCCGATGAACAAAAATTGGCAGACCTGGAAGCCATGGAAGATGTTTATCTCACCAAGGAAGATTCTCAAGCTTTACTCGAATTAAACGATACCCATTGGCAGACAGTGCAGCAAGAAGCCATCGTTGTTTTAGAGCAGGTAATGCGCAGCACTATTCGGGAAGACCGTATCAGCGATGTCCGCCGCGGGCTGCCCGCCCTGGTCAGTCTGGCACTTTCACAGGATCAGGCAGCCATTGTCGCCAGCCTGGTATCGAACTTTGTGACTCCAAACAGCTTTTACAGCGACGAATTGACAGAAGCAGCGCGTCAGGAAGCCCGTCAGGCGGTTGCGCCGGTTAAAGTGACTATCCAGGCAGGTGAAATTGTTTTACAGAGCGGTAGGGTGATCTCTGCCAGTGATTTGGAAGCTTTGCGGCAATTGGGTTTAGCCCAACCGCAATATACCTGGAAGGATCTGGCGGGCGCGGCGGCGGTGGATTTTATTGCCGTTGGTTTTATTGTTGTCTTTTTAAATTATCGGAAAGTATTTCTGCGTCAGTTTCGAAATTTGGGCGTTGTATCTTTTCTCTTTTTGCTCTTCCTGACGGCGGCACGGTTGTTGATCGATGGGTACAGTCTTGTGCCTTATCTTTTCCCGTTGGCTGCGTATGGTATGACCGTGGCGGTGTTTTTTGGGGGGGAATTGGCAATGATCTCTTCATTGCCTTTGGCAATATTAGTATCTTATGGTTTTACCGATGCGTTTGTTCTGACTTTATATTATGCCCTGAGTAGTTTTTTTGGCATATTTATCCTTAACCGGGCACGACGGTTAAGTTCCTTCTTTTGGGCAGGAGCGGCAATTACCCTTAGCGGTTCAGTGGTATTGGTTGCTTATCGTTTGCCGGCAGAAGAAATCAATTATTTCTTAGCTGCTTCATTGTTCGCCGCCACCCTGGTGAACGGGATTGCTTCCGCCAGTATTACTATCTTGATGCAATTCCTGCTGGCGCAATCTTTGGGGATTACCACTGCTTTACAGTTAATGGAAATATCCCGCCCCGACCATCCTTTGCTGCAATTCATCCTGCGCAACGCGCCGGGTACGTACCAGCATAGCCTGCAAGTAGCCAATCTGGCAGAACAAGCCGCAGAAGTAATCGGCGCGGATCCTTTATTAACCCGGGTAGGCGCGCTTTATCACGATGCGGGAAAAGCATTGAATCCACAATTCTTTATCGAAAATCAGCTCCCCGGCAACCTCAATCCTCATGATGACCTGGATGCCGTAACCAGCGCCCAAACGATCATCCAGCATATCTCTGACGGGGTGGAATTGGCGCAAAAACATCGATTACCTGCCCGGATCACCGATTTTATCCGTGAACATCATGGGACACTGACAACTTCCTACCAGTATGTGAATGCCGTGCAAGCCGCCGGAGGGGATGAGAGCCAGGTGGATGTGGATCAATTTCGCTATCCCGGTCCCAAGCCGCAGTCCCGCGAAACCGCCATTCTTATGCTGGCAGATGGCAGTGAAGCCGTGGTACGCGCCAAAAATCCGCAAAGTGAAGCAGATACCCGGCGCCTTATCAAAGAATTGGTGGACAGACGGATTGCGATGAGGCAATTGGATGACACGACACTCACCTTGCGTGACCTGGATATGATTGTGGATGCTTTTACCGCGAATTTGCGCGGTGTTTATCACCCCCGTATAGATTATCCAAAGTTAGAGAAGCCTTTCCCGGTTTATGGAAATCCAACGCCTACCGTGCCAAGTCAGAAAAAAAAGGTGTTGGAGAAAGTGGCCGGTACACCAGCCGACTCGACCACCCAAAATAGCTGATTATTCAAATGATGATCAATTTTCAAATATCTGAGTCGCTTCCGGCGGATGAGATTGTATGTTATAAACAAAGACTTGTATCTGCGGCTCAAGCAGTTTTGCATTTTACAGGTTCTTCCCCACATAGTGAAATCAGCCTGGTGATAGTTGATGATGAGACCATTCGTGGATTAAATAAACAATACCTTGGTAATGACACTCCCACCGATGTGCTCTCATTCCCGGCAGAAGAAGTAGAACCCGAATCGGGCAATCCATATCTGGGTGATATCCTGATCGCCTTTTCTTATGCGAAAGCGCAAGCGGATGCCGCCGGGCATGCTGTGGAGGATGAATTACAATTGTTAGTCGTGCACGGTGTTTTGCATTTGTTGGGTTATGATCATGCGGAAAAGGCTGATCGAATCCGTATGTGGCAGGCACAGGCAAAAATTTTAAATGCGTTGGGTTGCCCTGATGACGTCATCCCGCACTGAAAATTCATTGAAAGCATTTTTCCGCTTACGCGGAAAGGCGTTCCGTTACGCATTTGCGGGTTGGGCGTATGTCATGCGCACCCAGCGGAACGCCTGGATCCATGCCTTGATGAGTGTAGCGGTCATCGCAGTCTCTTTGTGGCTGAAAATTTCACTGACAGATTGGGCAATCATTATCTTGACCATTGCCATGGTATGGATTGCAGAATTCTTCAATACAGCCCTGGAAGCGGTGGCTGACCTTGCCAGTAACCAAGAACAGCATGAACTGGCTCGGGTGGGCAAAGATGTTAGCGCGGCGGCGGTATTGATCGCAGCCCTGGCCTCGGTGGTGGTGGGTTTATTGGTACTTGGTCCGCCTTTATGGACGAAGATTCAAGCATGGATTAGTCGCTAAAAAATGCTCCGAATGCCCTGGCGTTTTATTTTGTATATCCTGTATATTCTGAGCAGCCGATTACATATTATAAAATAAGGAAAAAATGACCGAAGCATCCTTTCGTTTTGGAACAGTAGGCTCGCCGACTTCGACGCCCAAGAAACCGGGAGGCAGCGTAGGCGCCGTTTTGCAGATTTCCGAATTGGGATTGAATGCTCTGGAGCTGGGCTGGGTGCGCTCGGTGCGGGTGAGTGAAACCACTTGCGCCGAGATCAAGGCTGCCGCCAGGGAGAAAGATGTAGCTCTCAGCGTACATGCGCCTTATTACATCAATCTGAATGCCACGGAAGAGGAATGGCCAAAATCACGCCAAAGACTGATGGATGCTGCCCATTATGGCAACCTGGTAGGCGCCACTGATATCGTTTTCCATCCCGGTTCATATTTTGGGCAGCCCGCAGAATCGGTGCTGCCGCTGGCTACCCGCCGATTAGAAGGTTGCGCCCAAGAATTGCAAGAGGCTGGAAATCCGGTCATTTTACGTCCGGAGGTTATGGGGAAATCTGCCATGCTTGGTTCTTTTGAAGATACCATTGTTATGAGCAAGGCAATCAGCGGGGTACAGCCATGCCTCGACTTTGCCCACTTGCATGCCCGCCCTGGTGATGGCAGCATGAATAGCCTGGATGAGTGGCGGCGAATCCTGGAAGCGTATGGCAATGCGCTGGGTGATGAGGCGTTACGCCATTTGCATACACATCTTTCAGGAATCCATTATTCAGAAAAGGGGGAACGCGAACATTTACCGCTGGAAGAAGCCGACTTGAATTTGTCGGCGATTTTACAGGCGCTAAAAGAATTCAATTGCGGAGGGCGGATTATGTGTGAAAGTCCCGAAGCTGTGCTGGATAACGATGCCCGTTTAATTCAGAAGAAGTGGCTGGAACTATAAGTAATATCCTGGGTTCAATTTATTGACCAATATTTCGCAAGACGACCTGAGCGGCTAGATTTATCTGCTCACTATTATGTTTTAATCCTTGATTTCCCTGTATACATGTGAGGCGCGTTTAGATGCTTCCGTTTTTCGAAAGAGTAGTGCGTAAACAGGTTCCGTTTTGAGACCCTTTGAGTTTCTTGCCAGGAGTAAGTAAAAAAAAGCCCTCAGGACGCCTATAGATAACTGATCGCTGAGGGCTGATAGCAGACAGCTTTTTTTTTATTTTATCTGTTTGAAAGTGATAAATATGAGATTCTGATCGCAACTGGCATAGGTGTCGAACACAACCCTGGGCGACATAGGTAAACCAGCCTGGTCGAGTAATTGTACCCAGAGGCTGTTTCGTGATTCAATGGGGGTCGTTCCCAGTACAATTTCATACCCTGCTTCGCCATATTGGCGGGCGGTGCCGGTTAGGCTGGTAATATCCTTTTTAACGCCTCCCAATTCACCGCTCACACGGATGATCACGCCGGTTGAGACCGGAGCGCCGCTCATATTGAGTACCTGCCCGGCAATCCCCATCCAATTACAACCGGCTTCAGGGTGAAAGGCGACGCTGGAAATGGCTACCGGGCTGCCTGCGTTCAGCGCGAAGGGCATCGCATCGGCGGGGGGATTAGTGGGTGTGATCGAGGCGGTGTATACCGGCATAGGAGTAACGGTAGGCTGCTCGGGAAGCGGGGTGTTGGATGGCAGCGGCGTTGCACTGGGAATTGGTGTCCATGTGGGGGGGAGTACCTGAACGGCGGTGGGCGTTAAACTGGGCATAACCATGACCGATGGCAAGGTGGGCGGGGGGAAAGGATTGAACCCGCTATAAGGGTTGAGAAAGATACTTGCCATGATACCGCCGTTGCACAGCGTTCCTATTAATACAAATACTGTCAGAATATTGACCAATACATTAATGATATTCCTGGCAGGTCGTTGATCAGAAAATTCAAAACTATCCATGGAGCCACTTCCCAAAATCAGGGTTTATTTATGATGTAATAATTTGTATTTGACTGTTCGCACGGCGATCAGCCAACCAATCATCTAATGCTTTTTCTTGCAAGTCCAGGCGGATGGCATCATCCAGGGGGTGCTGCCCATCTCGTTCGATTACCTGCACAATATGATAGCCGGCAGCAGTTTGAATAATATCGCTGTATTCTCCTGGTTGTAAATTGAAGACTACTTCTTCAAGTTTTTCATCCAACAGATAACCCCGGGGAAACCACCCCAGGTCGCCATTGGTGATTGGGTCGTATTGAGCGGCTAATTCAATGAAATCATTACCCAGATTAAGTTGTTCCATTGCCTGGTTAGCGTTTTCTGAATTATATAGCAAAATTTGTCGGGCGTGTATTTGTTCCATCTCTTTGGGCACCTGGTCAGTAATGTGATCGCGCATCCATGCGGCTGCGATGCTTCTTTTTAAATCTTCTTTAAAATCAGCTTCATGGTAGCCGTTTGCATTCATCCATTCATCGAATGCTTTTCGATCACCCAGGTCATCCAACAACTGGTTGAATCTTTCCTGGACTAAAGCATTGTCGACGGTGAAACCGGATTCTGCTGCACCCTGAGCTAAAAGGATTTGGTTTATTAAATCATCCAAAACCCTTTGTTTATCTTCTGTTGCCAGTTCTGTGCCAATTGCTATCTGGTAACGATTTAGTTCTGCTTCATATTGCATTTGGGTTATTTTTTCGCCGTTAACCACGGCTGCCAGGGGTTCGGTGGTCTTTGTCGGCAGGGTGGTTATGGTTGGCGCAATAACAGGAGATGCTGTATGTGTAGGCTCGTTTTGAGGACTGGGTTTCCCGCACGCGGTAAGCACCAACCCGAAAACGGTTACCAGGAGACATATTCTTGATGTCCATCGTAGATTATTGTACATGATCACCGCGCCGATTATACCCGCAATATGGGTCTTTCCCCAACCCTGCATGGGTTAAGTGAGCTGCCTCTCAAAAATGAAACGTGGGCGTTCCCACCTCCGCCATATATGCACGAAAAAAATTTGACTTAAGTATCCGGTAGGGCGGTTTTAATGCTACAATACAGTAGAACTATGGAAAATCAATCTTCACCTGACGAGAAAGCGCGTAATCCGATCACGAATAAAGCATATCGGCGGGAAGCGTTTTGGCAAATCACACTTCCCTTTATCGTGGGGTTGATAATATTTTTAAGTTTGGCGGTTACGATAAGCCTGGGTACTATGGGGGAAACGAGCATGTGGGCAGATATCAGCGTGATATGGCTTATCTTGATCATGTTATTGCCAGGTTTGGTGTTATTGATCTTACTGGTGGGGCTGGTTTATGGAGTCACCTGGCTTTTCGTACGTACGCCTGAATATGCATTGCAGTTACAAAATATTTTTGAACTGATTACCTGGCGGGTGAAGCAGAACGCAAACAAAGTCGTAGAACCCATGCTTCGTTTCAAAGGCTCTTGGGCTGGGTTGAAATCGATCTTTCGCAGATAATCGATCGGTATATATTTTGGGAGAGTATAGGGATGGAAGAGAAGAGTTTATCAACAGAATCATCTCAATGGCGGGCAAAAACACTGGCCGCGGGTGTTCTCGTTGGCGCTTTGGTAGGATTAGGGGCAGCATTTTTATTGATTCAAAAAGCCGAACGAGATTCGGGAAAACTGGAAGTGGGGGCTGGCGAGGGTTTAAAATTGGGTTTATTGGTGCTGGGTCTGCTGCGTCAGATATCGCAAATAAACGAATAAAGTTTTAGAACCCCCCATAAATAAAATATCTGATCACGGGGTTGTCTAAAAAGTCAAAACTGTCATGTTGCACGAAGTGTGTTTCACGAAGTGAAGCGAAACATCTAAATAATAATGAAAAGACTCTTTGCTTCGCTCAGTGTGACAGCCTTCTTTTAGGACAGCCTCATTGTTATTAAAATATCGCAAAACTAAATAACTGGCTATGGCGCGCCAGGTTTGGATTTTTTATCTCCGGGGTCAATCAGGGTAAAACGAGAGTCCTACCGTACCAGGGCCGGAATGTACGGCCAGAGCCGGTGAGAGTGCAGATACCAGCACCTCCACGCATTGGAAATGTTTGCTGAATTCTTCTTTCAAGATTTCGAGCTGGTCCATGGCTGCACAGTGAGTGAATGCAATTTTTATCCGCCCTCCCTGACCAACTTTTTCTCGTACCATTTCTATCATCTGCATATATACTTTGTGACGCGTGCGAGCCGTGCCCAAGGGCACGATCAACCCGTCTTCCATGCCGATGATAGGCTTGATATTGAGCAGGGTACCCATTAGATTTTGTGCTTTCCCGATACGCCCCCCCATATACAGGTAACGCAGGGTATCGGCGGTTTGTATCATCGTGGTTTTGGCAGCGATTTCCCTGGCTTTTTGTGCTACTTCTTTAATACCGAACCCCTGGCTGGCGACGCGTGCGGCTTCAATCACTGCCCACCCGTGACACATGGCAACCTGGAGTGTATCGATAATATCGATATTTAGATGGGGCATGCGTTCGCGTACCATGGCTACCGCCGCCCGGCAGGATTGGTAGGCGCCGCTGGCTTTGGAGGTCATGGTTATGGCGACAATTTCACGTGTTCGTTCTGCCAACTTGCGTATGCTTTTTACATAATCTCCAGGGCTTGGGTTGGAAGTTGTCGGCAATGTGCGGGCTGCCATTAAATATTGGGCAAACTCGTCGGGCTGAATGTCTATTCCATCGCGCAACGTCTCGTTGTTGCGCATGATGTAATAGGGAACCAAATCGATTTCCAATTCTTCGATTAAATTAGCCGGAATGCTGGCTGTCGTATCTGCAATTATTGCGACCATCCCCACCTTCCCTCCATGATAGTGATTGTATGATATAACATGTTGGGAGGGAATGCAAGGGGATTACCAGGGTATTTTTAAAAATCGTTATTCACATCTACCAAACCGTAACGGGCGGCGATCAGCGCCGCTTGAGTGCGGTCTTCGACCCCCAGCTTGGAAAGAATGGAACTGGTGTAATTGCGTACTGTGCCCCGGGTAAGGAAAAGTTTTTCGGCGATTTCGGCATTGGTTAAACCCTGCGCCAGTAATCGTAGTACTTCCAATTCGCGATCACTAAGAGAATCGGCAACTGTGGTATCATTAGAGGTTGGGTTCTGAGCAACCGCAGCCAAGAGTTTACCAGCGACCGCCGGGTCGATGTGTGATAAACCTGCCGCAGTGCCCTTAACCGCTTTGATTAAATCGGCGCGAGGCGTACCCTTGAGTAAGTAACCGGCTGCCCCGCTGCGCACGGCATCGAGCACCCATTCATCGTCGCCGAAGGTTGTTAATACCAGCACTTTAATATCTGGATATCGTTGGTGAATCTCATGAGTCGCCTGAATGCCATTCATCCCCGGCATTTTTAAGTCCATCAACACGACATCTGGTCTGCTTTGGGCAATCCGTTGGAGAGCTTCTTCGCCGTCATACGCTGAACCGATCACCTTTATTTCCGGATCGGTATTCAGGATCATTTCCAAGCCATCACATACCACGGCTTGATCGTCACATACCAACACACGGATCATGTTTTCCTCTCCATATTGAGAATTATCATCGTCCCACCGCCTGGGGGAACATCTATTTGTAAAGTTGCGCCCATGAGTTCTGCCCGTTCCTTCATGCCTTTGATCCCTAAGCGGCGTTCGTCAGAGAGTCGGGATTGGTCTATGCCTTTGCCATTATCAATAATGGTCAAGGATAATAGATTATCCTTATCTGAAAGCGTAGCCGATAAACAAGTCGCCTGGGCATGTTGGATGACATTCTCAAGGGTTTCTTGCGCCACACGGTAAAACCCCAACTCGACATCCGAGGGAAGATCGTCCACATTTTCGGGGACATTCAAGGTCAATGCCACATTACCGCGCGCCGCTACATCTTCTGCCAATGAGCGGATGGCGTTTGCTAACCCCAGCTCCTCTAACGGGGAAGCTCGTAAAGCCTTCAACGCCCGGCGCGTTTCATCCAAGCCGTTGCGAGTGGTGAGTAATATTTGTTCCAGGGTGGTTTTAACTTTTTCGGGAATATCAATCCACGTGGAAAGCACGGCATCCAATTGCACTGTCAGGGCACTGAGAGTATGCGCCAGGGTATCGTGCAACTCACGAGATAATCGATTGCGTTCCCGGCTGATGGTCAATTGCTCTAATGTGGCGGCATGGCGCACCAATTTTTGGTTGGCTTCGGCTAAGGCATTGCGTTGCTGACGCTGCGCCTCAACCAGACGATGTACAGCATAACCAATAATTAAGAACGATACCGAACGGGCAAACATCGATCCATAGATAATCATTATTTCTGTATTTAGAAATGTATCGGTGGAAATGGTCATATAAGGTAAAACTGTACCGAAAATTATTTCTATCAAGATGGTACCTATGGTATAAAAAATCACGGTTTTATAACGGTATTGCCAGGCAACCAAGATCAACAAAATAAACACAAAAGGTTGCGATTGATTGAAACCTCGGTAAGTGAATAAGAAATTTTGTTCTATTAGCAAGCATATGGTCGCAAAACCGATACCAAAAGGGAAATAAAACTCACCCAAAGCGCGTTCAAGCGGATGCCAATAAAGATATCCAAGTAAAAATACAATATTTACTCCCATGAACAATGTGATCTTTGAATAATACATCACAGGCTCTGGGATAATGAAGATAAAAATGAAAGGTATGGTGGTTATAAGAAACGCAGTAAGACGCAGCCATCCATAAAATCGGAAAACCTGCATCAAACCAGGTTCGATGCCTTGTTTTTGCATGATATCATCATAGCATATAAAGGAAATCAGGGGCAATGATGTGGGTCATTGATTGCGTGTGATTGCAATCATCGTCTTTATTTATTGGTAGTGACGAGAGTCACTACATATAAAAACCAATATCGACTAAGATACATTTGCACAATTCGTCATTGAAATCTAGACAATGACTTGAACAATTTTGCAGAGAGGATTTATTTGCATGAAGAAAATCGCTCTAATTATTTTAGCAATCGTGGTGATTGCAGGCGGGATATTTGGATATATCAGTTATCGTAACGCGCAAGAAGCTAAAGCAGCGATAGCCAGTCTCGAAACCGCTGTGCTGACTAAAGGTGAACTCAACTCTACGATCAGCATTATTGGTACTGTACGCGCCCGGCAGACCACCACCCTGTACTGGGAAACCACAGGGTCGGTCGAAACCGTTAACGTCAACGAAGGTGAAAGCGTTAAACGAGGCGATATCCTTGCCAGCCTGGAAAAAGATTCTTTACCCCAAACCGTTATCAATGCTCAAGGCGATCTGGTAACTGCCCAGCAAGCCCTGGAAGACCTGGACATTGAAGCAACTCAAGCAAAAGTGGCTGCCATGCAAAATATTACCACTTATGAAGAAGCGGTGCGCGATGCGCAATATCAATTGGACAACTTTTTAGTGCCCACCAACCAAAAAAATATGACTGCCGTGGAAGCGGTGCGGGTTATGGAAGAAAAGTTGAATGCAGCACGTGAAGCCTTTCAACCCTATAAACTTGATCCTTATGAGAGCAATAAGCGGCAAGACACCAAAGAAGTATTGGATCTGGCGCAAGCCGATTATGACGCAGCTGTAAAACGCCTGAAATATGAATATGCATTGGAGGTTGCCCAGGCTAATCTGGAGAAAGCCATGCAGGATTACGAGAAATACAAAGATGGTCCTCTGCAAGCCGAATTGGAAGCTGCCGAAGCCAAGGTGGCAGCTATTCAGGCAACGATAAATACACAATGGATCAAAGCGCCGTTCGATGGCATCGTCACTTATGTGGTGCCCCAGGTTGGCGATCAGATTGCCCAAAGCAGTTCGTTGGCTGATACGCAGGCATTTCGTATTGATGATCTCTCGAAGTTATATATCGATCTGGATGTAGCTGAAACCGATATCGGTCGGGTGAAAATCGGTCAAGATGCTACCATTGTTTTTGATGCTCTGCAGGATAAAGTGTATCACGGTAAAGTAGACAGCGTGGACATGGTAGGCGATACCAGCATGGATATTGTGAACTTCACGGTTACTGTGGAAGTGACCGATGCTGATGAAGCTGTCCGCCCGGGTATGACTGCCGAAGTGGATATTGTGACCGATCATCGTGAGAATGTACTGTTAATCCCCAACCAGGCTATCCGCACGGAGAATAATAAAAAGATGGTATTTGTGAAAGGTAGCGGGCCGGAAAACACAACGGTTGAAATTACTGTAGGTATTTCGTCCGATGCGTATACCGAATTGTTAACCGGTGATTTAAAAGAAGGGGATTCGGTCGTGTTGAATCCTGCCACGGATATAGATAATGGCATGCGCATGTTCATGATGGGCGGGGGAGGGGGTCCACCGCCTGATGATGACGGCAATCAGCGGCAATCTGGAGGCGGTGGTGGAGGAGGACAGCCGTGAGCGATTGGGTTATTGAGGCACAGAACCTGAAGAAAACCTACCGCATGGGTGAAGTAGATGTCCATGCCCTCAACGGGTTGGACATGCAGGTTGGGCGCGGTGAAATTGTTTCCATCATGGGGCCTTCTGGTTCCGGGAAATCCACTTTAATGAATATCCTGGGTTGTTTGGATAAACCCTCAGAAGGTAAGTATTATCTGGATGGGGAAGAAGTAGCTGGAATGAACGATAACCAGCTGGCCAGCATCCGTAACCGTAAGGTAGGCTTCATTTTCCAGAGCTTCAACCTGTTACCGCGCTCCTCTGCGTTAACAAATGTGGAGCTTCCACTGCGTTATCGCTCTACGAATGGATTTAACCGTCGCGACCTCGCAAAGAAAGCTTTAGAAGCAGTAGGATTAGGGGATAGATTAGATCACCACCCCGGCGAGTTATCCGGCGGGCAGCAACAACGCGTGGCTATCGCCAGGGCTTTAGTCAACGATCCAGCCATTGTCATGGCAGATGAACCCACAGGCAACCTGGATAGTAAGTCCGGCGCAGAGATCATGGAACTATTGCAGGGATTAAACAACAAAATGGGCACTACGTTAATTATCGTTACCCACGATCCCGAAATTGCCAAACAGGCAGGGCGAATCGTATATATCAAAGACGGTCGCACGGAGGATCGATTATGAAAATCGGACAATTGATATTAGAGGCGCTTGAAAGTCTGTCTGCCAATAAAATGCGCACATCCCTCACCATGTTGGGCATCATTATTGGTGTGGCGGCTGTGGTTGCTATGCTGGCAATCGGAACAGGTACTCAAAACGCCATCACCGATCAGATATCCAGCATTGGCGTCAACTTGTTATATGTCATGTCTGGCGGGGATGCTGATAATCCCCAGGCGCTTACTTTAGGCGATGCTAAGGCTTTGGCAAGTTCAAGTTTTTCTGATTCTATCGCGTATGTTGCCCCCATTTTACAGGGACAGATGAATGTATCCGTGCCGGGTGAAAGCACCTTTGCCAGTATTGTGGCCGTCACACCTACCTTTTTCAATGTTCAGACAGTAGATTTAACCGAAGGACAAAAGATATCTCAGGCAAATGTCGATAATTATGACGCAGTACTTCTTATTGGTTCAGAAACTGCAGAAGACCTTTTCGGTACCATCGAGGGGTTGGTTGGAAAAACCGTAAGACTCAACAATCAGGTTTTCAACATTATTGGTGTAATCGAATCGGAGGGCGGTTCCGGAATGGGCAGCATGGATAACCGGGTCATTGTCCCTCTAACCACAGCTAAAGTGCGTTTGCTAAAACGAGATGAACCGGGTCAGGTGGATATGCTTTATGTACAAGCCACCAATTCCGAACAAATGGATGCGGCAGAAGAGGCTGTATCTCAAGTTTTGCGAGCTCGTCATACTCGCTCCTTGGGGGAGGATGATTTCAGTGTCATGAGCACGCAATCGCTGTTAGAAATTGCATCCAGTATTACTGGAATCATGACAGCCTTTTTGGGAGGTATTGCCGGGATATCGCTGTTGGTCGGGGGTATTGGCATCATGAATATCATGTTGGTCTCGGTCACCGAGCGAACCCGTGAGATCGGTTTGCGCATGGCAATTGGCGCCCGCCGCTCAGATGTACGCATTCAATTTTTGGTTGAATCTGCGCTTATCAGTTTAACCGGTGGTCTGGTAGGCGTGGCATTAGGATGGGCATTGGCTCAGCTTATCGGCATTCTGATATCCACCACCGGAGATTCGATAACGCCTGCCATTACCATGAATTCAGTTTTGTTGGCAACCTTATTCTCGGCTGCCATCGGGTTATTCTTTGGAATCTACCCAGCCAACCGGGCTGCGATGTTAGAACCGGTGGAGGCTTTGCGCACAGAGTAAACGCTGGTTAAATTTATGTGTTAAAAATATTATCGATAACAATAAATTTGTTTATGAAATTGCGGGAGGACTTGGTAGATGAAACATCGTAAAAAGCGTCCGGTGATGGTCATCATTTTGATTGTCTTATTGATTTTTTTGGGAATAGGCGCCGTGGGAGGAGGTTTGGGATTTATGCTTGCTCCGGATGGCTCTTTTATGGGTATGCCACTAGAGAATTTAAAGAGAACTCCTTTCTCCAACTATTTTATACCGGGGGTGGTGTTATTTTTATGCAATGGAGTTTATCCCTTCTTTGTGGCTTATTGCATTATTAAGCGCCTGGATTGGAAGCTGGCAACCCAGTTGAATCCTTTCAAAGCACAGCATTGGACCTGGAGTGCGTCCCTGCTTTCCGGAGTGATCGTTATGATTTGGATTGCCGTGCAGGTATCCTGGCTGGGATATTCAAGTTTTTTACAGCCGTTGTATTTTATTTATGGCCTGGTGATCATCGGGATTACATTGCTCCCCACTGTACGCCGCTATTTTTCATTATGAAAATACATCATCCGAAACTTAAGTATGGATTGCCGATCCTGGAACAAAGCTGGTAAGAATAATTAGGAAGGCAGGAAAGCAGGAATTCTATTCTCATCCATGAAAATACAGGCATTCTTCGACAACCGGGGGATTGATAGAAAAACGATATATCTCCTGCCTTGCTCTCTTTTTTCTTTTTCTATCAGTTACGATGCAGGGTGCAAGAACGCCCGCATATTTTTTTTATCAGAAAATAACCACCTTGCTTTCCTGCATTCTTTATAAATATTTCCTGGATTCCTTTTTCCACCCGATTTCCATATTAATCTTTCATTTTCAAATCAGGAAAGGAAAAATAACATATTTAATAGTTTTCACCACTAATCCGTAATTCTTATTAAAATATCACTATGAATATTCTCTTTACACCTCATAACATTGGTAATTTACGCCTGCCTAACCGATTAGTCCGGTCAGCCACAGCCGAGCGAATGACCGATTTGCAGGATGGTCGACCGCAACCGCGCCTGGCTGAGTTATATCGCCAATTAGCGCGTGGCGGGGTCGGATTGATCATCACCGGACATATGTTTGTTCACCCATCAGGGAAAGCACATTCCGGGATGACGGGCGTCTATTCTGATGAACTGATACCAGCTTTAGCCTCATTGGCCGAAGCTGTTCATCAGGAGGAAGGGCTGATCGCAGCCCAAATTAACCACGGAGGCATGTTGTGCCATCCCGATTGTGTCAAAGATGCCCTGGCGCCTTCAGATATTGAAGCGTTTTTCTTACCCCAGGCAGCCAGGCAGATGAGTGAAGATGAAATATGGGAAGCGATTGATGCTTTTGGGCAGGCTGCACGGCGGGTAAAGGAAGCCGGTTTTGATGCCGTACAGGTACATTCTGCCCATGGCTATCTCAACAGCCAGTTCCTTTCCCCGTGGAGCAATCGCCGGGAAGACCCGTGGGGTGGAGATATATCCCAGCGTATGCATTTTTTAAGGGAAGTTTGCAATGAAGTGCGTAAACAAGTGGGTGTGACTTACCCGGTTTTCATCAAGCTGGGTATGCTGGATGGCATGGAAGGCGGGTTAGCGGTGGAAGAAAGCCTTCAAGTTGTAACTGAATTAGAAAGCATGCGCCTGGATGCCCTGGAAATCAGCGGCGGCATCAGTGAGAAAACCAATATCAATATCCGGAAAGGCATCCATCGGGAAGAGGATGAAGGCTATTTTTTACCCATCATTCGCCAGGCGCGGTTACGAACCCGTCTGCCCATTTTGGCAGTTGGCGGGTTTCGTTCCCTTAATGTCATGGAAAAAGTTTTACAATCTGGAGATGCCGATTTTATTTCCTTGTGCCGCCCTCTGATTTGTGAGCCGGATTTTCCAAACCAATTACGGTCTGGAAGGCAAATCAAATCCCGTTGTATTTCAGCAAATAATTGTTGGGAAAGTACCCCCGGGGAAGGCATTAGTTGCAAATGCCCGCTTGAGTGAAATGGTTAAAAATATTACTGGGCATCAAAAATATCAACCGATTCTGAAATATCTGGCGGCAGTGTTGGTTAATTTGGTGATCACCGCACCGTTATTCTGGATGAGGGAGCGGTTAAATATTTCCACCATTGCACTGGTATATTTATTACCGGTTTTGTTGAACACAACGATTTGGGGTTTGGGCCCGGGTTTATTGACCGGTCTCATGGCATTTTTCCTTTTCAATTTTTTGTTTATCAGCCCCTATTACAGTCTTCAAGTGCATAACGCGGAAGACATAAGCGTTTTGATCATTTTCTTTTTGGTGGCTTTTTTAATCAGCCAATTGGTGGGACGGGTGCAAGAACACCTGGCAGTGGCTACCAAACGTGAGTTACAAACCACCCGATTATATGAGTTGAGCCTGGCGTTATCGCGTGCCAGTTCATTTCAAGAAATCGCCTCCGTTATCGCTAACCAAATCAGCGAAGCATATATGGTGGAATATGTGGAGGTGAATGCCACCTTACCGGGCGGAGAATTTTGCTATGCCAAAATCCCGTATGAAGGGGTGTTGCCCTCTGGTAAGCCTGTGATAGTGATTCCATTGCAAACTCCGCGCGCCTTTCTAGGGGAGGTGAATATCTGGCGAGAAGGGACAAATTTGGATGTATCCGAAGAGCGAATGCTGCGGACGTTTACATCTCAGGGGGCATTGGCGTTGGAAAGGATTGAGATGGCGCAAAGTGAAACACGCTCTCGGGTGTTGGAAGAAAGTGATCGGATGAAATCGGTGTTGTTATCCTCCGTTTCTCATGAATTACGAACACCACTTTCCACCATAAAGGCTGCGGTTACCAGCATTTTGAGTGGTGAAGTGGAATGGGGCAGTGAGGCAGCCCAGGATCTATTGACGGCTGTGGACGAAGAGGCCGATCAATTGAACCGTTTGGTTGGTAATCTATTAGATATGTCTCGCATCGAAGCGGGGGCATTGAACCCCGAATTGAACTGGAACGAAGTATCCGAAATCGTGGATAGCGCCTGCCGACGTATGCACCGTGTTTTGGACGAATTTATCCTGGTCATAGATATACCGGATGATTTACCGTTAATACCGGTGGATTTTATGCAAATCGAACGAGTTTTTACCAATCTATTTAGCAACAGTGTTAAATACGCACCCTCCGCCAGTGAAATTTGGGTAAAAGCCAGGGTACAGGATGACCAGACCTTATGGGTTCAGGTGGCTAATCAAGGTCCTCCCATCCCGGAACGTGATTTGGCGCGGATTTTCGATAAATTTTATCGTATCAACAACGCAGCCCGTGTAACGGGAACAGGATTAGGCTTATCTATTTGTAAAGGTATCATCGAAACGCATGGTGGGAAGATTTGGGCTGAGAATCTGCCGGGTAGGCTGGCTTTTAATTTCACTTTACCATTAACGTGGAAAGGGAAACCCCTGGTTGAGGTAGAATCGGAAACATGATGAATGCTCAACCGCATATTTTAGTCATCGACGATGAAAATCAAATATTACGGGCTTTACGTAATATCCTGGGAGCCAAGCATTTTCGTGTATCCACAGCTAACCGCGGAGAAGAAGGATTGGCTCTGGCCGCCGCTAATCCGCCCGATTTAATCATCCTCGATTTGGGATTGCCGGATATCGATGGTTTTACGGTTTGTTCCCGATTGCGTGAATGGACTCAAACGCCCATCATCGTACTTTCGGTGCGTGAAGGTGAGCGTGACAAAGTACGCGCCCTGGATCAAGGCGCTGACGATTATCTGGTAAAACCGTTTGGTATCGAAGAATTATTAGCGCGTATCCGTGTGGCGCTGCGACATTCCGCACAAGCCCAGGGCTCTCCTGAAACCGTGATCACAGCCGGGGATATCGAGATCGACCTGACCAGCCACATAGTTACCCGAGGAGGAATTGAGGTAAAGTTGACAGCGACGGAGTTTAAATTGCTGGCTTTCCTGGCTCAAAATGCAGGCCGGGTACTTACCCACCAGAGTATCCTTAATCGGGTTTGGGGTATGGAATTTATCGATAACGTGGAGTATTTGCGTGTTTTTATGAGCCAATTACGTAAGAAACTGGAAGCTGATCCTCGCCACCCCCAACATCTTATCGGAGAACCGGGAGTGGGTTATCGCTTTACGGTTGGGGAATGATCTCATGAATCCATTGACCTCGACAAAGCATAGCCATAATATGGCGCGGAATCACTCACCGGGCAGAATAAAGATGCATCCCCATCGAAAATTATTACTATGGATAGTCACTGGGCTGTTTATCGTAACGATCGCGGTTATTATCATTTTTGCAGACCAGGGGATGGTGCCTGGGGTCATAGGTATGATGTATAACTATGCCTGGGGGGATAAACTTGGTCATTTTATCCTTATGGGGCTTCTGACATTTTTGGTCAATCTCAGCTTATCCGCTCGTAGAGTGAAAATATTTTCCCGACCGGTTTTATTGGGCAGCATATTGGTTACAATCGCAGTGGTTGCGGAAGAAACCAGCCAGCTTTTCTTAGATTCGCGCAGTTTTTCTTGGCTGGATCTGGGGAGTGATTTAATAGGCATTCTCTGCGCCAGTTGGCTGATATCAAAGATCTGTCATCTTGAATTCAAAGAAATATAATCAACGTATCATTGACACCGGCTACTTCCCCGCAAATTTTGGCAGAAAAATCGGTTTAGGGTTTTGAGAGAGTAGTGATTTCGGGTTATTTTCCTGGCTTTTTAATTTCCTGCCCCCACTAAATCATCATATTCGCAATAGAAAGTCATTATTAAAGACGGAATTCATGAACCAGTCTTTATTTTTTCTTTATATTTTTTGTGAGATTTTTTGTGTGTTCCTTATATTATTTTGATACATTGGGGCCATTCTGGAAGTCGATAATGAGTTTCAGCCAGGAATAAACATGATGTATGAACATACTTTGCCAATACAACTGCTGGGTCAAAATACGATAGCCGTCCCTATTTCAAAGCAATCCTCCGGATTGATCACCAAGGAATATGAATACTGGCACACTTTGCTTTCTATCCAGCCCGTTTTACAAAAACAAATTGTAAATCAACAGGGTTATAAGCTGGCAGATGCGCTTTTCAACGGATTAGGAGAGGTGAGTATCACAATTCCGGACATGCTGCTTATTCCTATCAATGGTGATGACCAACAAGAAGCGAAAACCTTTTCATTGGTTGAAGCCAGTCAGAGGCTTTCGATAAAGAAACGGCGCGGGTGGTTTATTCATGAGACACTCTTAGAAGCTACTCGAAAACAACTCAGCCACTTGGAGGCTTCCTCAAACATGGTGAAGGCGACTTTTGGAGGGCTATTGCGCTTTACCACAGCCCGTTCACTGATTCATGATTGCTTACCGGCTGGCAAAGAAATGACTTATGCCAATCTTCCCGGTGAAGACGTTCCGAGTGTGCCTCAGGATGGTGATATGGATAAGAACAGATCTTCCGCACCTGAGATAGCATATGCGAATCGGTTCTATTTACCACAATGGATTGCCTTTGGAGAAAATGGGCAATTAATGACAGGAATGATCGGCGAGGCAGAAGCTTGTATCGTTTCGATGCAACAGTATTTAGAAACATTAAATGGAGCTGTCACCTTAGCCCCGTATATGGTTGTGGACCCTGTCTATCAGCAAAAATATTTCGGTATATTAGGGCAATTTGTGAACCAAAGCCGTGCTTTTTGTCGTTATCGAACGCAGGAAATTATCACCACTATCCGCCGTCGTTCGACCTTCCATAACCTCAATCGTGGATTGCGTGTGACCATGCCATATTTCGACGATCAAGACTTGCTGCTTCGTAAACTTGAATTTGAAATAATCCCACCCGGCAGGGTAATGTTCCTCCCCGCGTTTGTTGTCCTGGCTGTTCAAGCGCAAATAAATTTGGCGCGGCATAATACCGGGCTAAATTCATCCACTCGAAAACATTTATTATCTCAACTCATGTTTCTTGAGAAGACGTTTGATCGCGAAATTAACTAAGGAAAGACCTATGTTGTTTGCAATTGCTTTATTAATCGTTGTTTTTTATCTGGTACAAAAAGCCGCGCCCCATGAGCGCCCAGAAGACGCCCATATTCATGGGCCAGGTCAGATAGGCGTCATTGCCGCTCTGGCACTTTTTGGCGTCGATTACTTTACCTCATTTTATTATGCATCCGGTGAATTACTTAGCGCACTTCACCCCTATGGATTACAAGATTGGGGATACACCGCTGTTGCTATCATCGCGGCATGTAACATAATATTTGGGGCGCTTTACATGTATTCACTCGGTGTTTTCAATGAGGGTGGAGGCTCGTATACGGCCGCAATGCGATACTTATCGCCGGGAATCAGTTTGATCGTGGCGGTGGTACTGCTGCAAGATTATATTTTTACGATTGTTGTTTCCACTCTATCCGGTGTTGATCAACTCTTATCCGTGTTAAATATGTATGATATTCATTGGGTATGGCATTTCCTGTTAGGAGTATCTTTATCGACGATCACCTGGTATTTAACAATCCGTGGCCGCGGCGAATCGTCGAGGATTGTTTTTACCTTGCTCGGTGTGATGATCATTATGTCCATCGTGATGGCGATTGGACTGATTATGGCAGCAAAAAAGGGAGTTCCGCCTGCAGAGGCTGAAATCGTGACCAAAACAGCTTCTTTCGGGCAGGCGCTTTATCATCTCTTAACTGCTTCTATGAAAGGTCTGGTTGCACTTAGCGGTCTGGAAGCGATGTCTAATGGCATCCAATTTGTAAAGGATGAAGATTTTGCTTTGGTGCGTTGGGGTAAGAAGCGATTACCTAAATTTAAGAAATTTTGGGATTTCTACAGCGGTAAATCAGGGATTGGGCGTTTGGTGCAAACCTCGTTTTTATTTTATGGCGGGATGACCACATTTTTCCTTGTCTCATTTGCCATCCGATTCAATGTTTTTGATGGGACCTTCGGGCGTACTCTGGTCGGTAACCTGGCTTACATTGGATTTGGGCAATTCCCCGGCGGCATCCTTCTTTTTTGGGTATATCAAATTCTGGCAGTCGCTTTATTGACCGCAGCATCGATGACCGCCTTCCAGGATTTACAAGCCACAGGTTGGCGCGATGTGGCGATTGGTGAAATACCCGAGTTTATTGTCTATCGTAATCCTCAAGGTACCTTTACTCGTTCTGTCACAGCCGCGTTGGTGATTGTGATCATTATAGAATTCCTCATTCGCGGGAAGACATCTTTAGGCGTTCCCTATTATGGCATTGGCGTGTATATGCCAATAATGATGATGGGGCTGGCTGTACGTCAGCATATCCTGAAAAGTTTTGAGGGCAAGAAGCGTAAATGGGGTGGTTTGGCAGCCGGATTTACGGCGGTATTGGCTGCAATTGTCTTTGTGGGTCAAATTGTCGGAAAATGGGAAGAAGGCGGATGGATTGTGTTGATTTCATTCAGCTTGCTGATATTCATTGCCAATTTATTATTGGTTTCTCCCGGCGGTTATCGCTCCCCCGAGCAGATTCATCGCATTGTGCGCACTAAAGCTCAGGTAAATGGCGCCATGGGCTCGATCGTGGAATGGCAATCGTTAAAGATGCAGGAATACCGTTACCACGTGTTAATGCTGATTACTCACTTCTTTGAGATATTTGGAATACGCCGCCCCACATATGTAGAAGCACCCCCACCAGCCGGTGAATACGATGAAGCGATCCATATCGATCATCCGGAGGCGCCATCGATTTTGGCATGTTATATTAAACCTCAACCTCATCCAGCGCATTCACAGGATTAATCGACAGAATATTTTCAGGGGATATATTGATTGGTTTTGTAAACTAAGAAAATGACCAGTGTTTATAAACATACTGGTCATTTTTTTCTTGTTATATAACTTCAAAGCGTTCTACTTCAAATGTGAATATCGTCGCCCCACCTACCGTAACAGGGATGGATGGTGATAACATGCCCATCTCCGGAAGAGGTGTGTTGAGATAAACCACACGTCTGCGACAGGATTTATTCAATGTTTTAGCCATTATTTCTTCCTGACCGTGCATGAGGCCGATTAATAATGTCATATTACTGCCACTCATAAAACCACCCTTGCTGGATAAACATGTTACCGACATGCCTAATTTTGTGAGTGAATTGATCGAGTTTTCGACGTCTTGTTCCTGAATGACAGCCAATACCAGACGGTTGATAGGGGCTTTCAGAGCACCCACCTGGCCAAAAAGATCTGGCCAACTGGTATTCGGATAGTCCAGCGCCGCATCGATCTCTTTGGTCAGATATTCAAATGAGTTATCTGAGATGACGCCATCCTGTAATAAATCGGTCAGCGCGGTGCGTTGGGCGCGCAGGAATTCACTTCTGGCAACTTCAAGATCAATGGCTTCCAACTCAGGGGCGCTGATCATCACATCGCGAACCGCTTTGGTTAAACTTTCATTATGCGCATTTAATAATGGGGAAAGAATGTTCCAGGTATGTTGAGATATCCGACCTTGCCGATAGCTTTTTTCGAGATGGTTGTACGCAGTCCGGCCGACTACAGAGCGGGCATTACGCCGTTCGTATTCATCCTGGATGTCACTCCGTTCTACGATGCCTAATTTTTTGATCAGGGGTTTAATTGAAAAACCTTGCACTAATAACGTGAAAAGCACCACGCCAAGCGCCATGACCTGTACTTGTTGTGAAGATTTACCAAGACCTGCAGGTAAACTCAAGGCGAGGGCAAGACAAATAGCGCCTCTTAGCCCTCCCCAAAAAATGACATGTTTCCACTTCCTTGGAATATTGGGCGTAAATGCGCCAACCAGATACACAATTGCAGCGCGGCTTATCAATGTGGCAGTAATCGCCCATAAAATCAAAAGCCAATTTTCAAATAAAAGTTCCAGGTGAATTTGTAAACCAATGAGTAAAAAGATGAACGAGTTAGCCAGGAAAGCGGCCACTTCCCAGAAGTTATTCACTACGATGCGCGTGGTGGGCGACATTCCCTTTGGCCCGATATTGCCGTTAACTAATCCGGCTGCCACAACAGCCAAAACGCCGCTTACCCCTAATATATCGGCGATTAAATATGAGCTGTATGCCAATATCCCGGTGAGGGTGGTTTCAATCAGATAATCGTCGATGCGATTGATCACCTGGGAAGCGAGCATGCCGAGCAATGCGCCAACGATAAGCCCGCCGCCGGTTACAACAATAAATTCCAACAAGGTGGGTGCTAATCGAAACTCGCTCATGCCGGCAATGGCCAGCAAACTCACCAGTTCGAAAATTACAATAGCGGTGCCGTCATTAAACAAGCTTTCAGCCTCAATGATCACCGACAATCTTTTTGGGGCGCCAATGGATCGAAACAATGCCACCACAGAAACCGGGTCGGTGGCGGAAACCAGCGCTCCAAAAACCAATGCCACCGGTAGAGCTAACCCGGTTCCCCAAAAGATAATCACCCCGGTCAATGCTGTGGTGAAAATTACCCCTGGAATCGACAGGCTGATAATGAATGGCAAATTGCGTCGTAAATCATTTAAATTCAATTGAAACGCCGCTTCGAACACCAGGGGGGGTACCAAAAATGCCAGGATCAGATTTGGCGGAACATTGATTTCAATGGTCACGCTCAACGATAGCAGTAATCCTATCAATACCAACCCAATGGTGTAGGGCATACGAAGACGATTGGCAATGATGCCCATCAGGATTGCCAGGAAAAGCAAGCCGATGATAATCTCTTCGAAATAGAGTATTTGATCGTTGCTGGTTAACCCTATGGGAGAGCCGGTTGAGAATGATGGTTGACACCCAACCAGAAACAGCGGGATAAAAAGTAGAAGCAGGAACAGAAATCGCTGCCAGGGTATTCTTCGAGAATCTCTTCTTATAATCTCCATTATTATTATTGTACTTCCAGATGGATAAAAATACGATACAATCTATACATTACCAGTATAAATAATTATTCATCTTGTTTCAAGGGAATGAGTAAAAAGTGTCTTCGTTTATGCAACTCATTTTAGCGATGGCGATTATCATCGTTGCAGCCAAGATCAGCGGTTATATCAGCTATCGCTTGGGCCAACCCTCGGTTTTGGGTGAAATCCTGGTTGGGATCATTATCGGCCCCTCGGTTTTGAATTTATTCCAATACTCCTATTTCTCGGATAAACATCTATTAGCCACGATTTCGGAATTTGCAGAACTTGGCGTTTTGGTTTTAATGTTCATGGCGGGTTTGGATTTGCATATCAACGATTTATTGCACTCCAGCAAAACCGCGGTTCTGGCAGGCGTTTTTGGCATGCTTCTCCCGTTGTTGATGGGTATGGGTACGGGTTTATTGTACGATATGTCTTTATCTTCTGCGCTTTTCCTGGGGTTGATCCTTTCAGCCACCAGTGTCAGTATCTCTGCCCAAACCTTGCTTGAGTTGAAAGCCATCCGCAGTCGTGTGGGTATCAGCATGCTGGGCGCTGCGGTCGTGGATGATGTATTGGTGGTGCTTGGTCTGTCTGCATTTATTGCACTGTTGGCTTCTGAAGGCGGCGGGGGGCTGAGTCAGATATTGCTTATTCTTCTGGCGATGGTCATATTTATCATGATCACCTCGGTGATTGGATACTGGTTTCTGCCAAAATTAGCCAGGATCATCGATAAAATGCCCATCAGCCAGGGGTTGATCGCGTTTGCATTTGTGACCATATTGTTGTATAGCTGGATGGCTGAGCAAATCGGATCGATGGCAGCCATTACCGGGGCGTTTCTGGCAGGCTTGTGGTTATCACGCAGCCAGTACCGGGAGCGTATCGCCACCAGTATCTCTGTCATGGCGTATGCTGTATTTGTCCCGATTTTCTTTATTAATATTGGTCTTTCCGCCGATTTGCAAAATGTAACGGGGGGGTTTATCTGGATGCTTTTGGTGATGACAATTATTGCGATTATTGGTAAGATACTTGGTTCCGGGTTAGGCGCAAAACTCAGCGGTTTTACTAATCGGGAATCACTTCAATTGGGGGTGGGGATGATGTCGCGCGGCGAAGTAGGTTTGATCGTCGCTTCTGTGGGTACCCAGAACGGCTACATCGGCCAGAATTTTTTTTCAGCGGCGGTGGGTGTGGTTATCATAACTACCTTGCTTACTCCGCCTGCTCTTCGATATCTGTTTTCTAAGCCAGCGCAAGATGTGAAAGAAAAAACACAGACTGAGGATAAAAAACCATCAGCAACGAAATCAGTCAAAGGAGAAGCAGAATGAGTTTTTTGGTGGTAGCCGTTATTGATGATATTGATTTCTGTCCATCCATTTTGGAAGCCTGGGAGAATATTGGCGTTCTAGGGGTGACGATCCTGGAGAGTACTGGTCTTGGACGTATCCGTCGAGCCGGTTTTTTGGATAATCTCCCGCTCATGCCTAACCTGGAAGATTTATTTGAAAAAGATGAAATCCATCATCGTACTTTGTTTTCGGTGGTAGAAAGCCAGGAAACGGTCAATCAGATGGCAGAAGCGGTTCAGCAATTAACCGGCGATCTTGACGGGCCGAACACTGGTTTTATGTTTGTTGTCCCGGTATTACAGGTCTTCGGGTTAGGTACCGGCAGGATTGATCGAAACAAAGAATAGGAAACCGGTTTAAATAACATTTGAAGTGATCAAAGGAAAATCATTTGATTAATTCAACGATGATGCAAGCGATGCTCCTGAAGGAGCAGAAAAAGCCTTTAAAATTATGTGAAGTCCCTATTCCTCGTCCCAATGCTGAACAAGTGTTAATTCGCGTGCACGCCTGCGGGGTGTGCCGCACCGATCTTCATGTATTCGATGGTGATCTTACCGAACCCAAACTGCCCCTGATTTTGGGTCATGAAATTGTGGGCGAGATCGTTGAGGTTGGTGAGAATGTGCGGGATCTCAAAATGGGCGAAAGAGTGGGCGTGCCCTGGCTGGGTTTCACGGATGGGACATGCCGTTATTGCCAGCGGGGTATGGAAAACCTGTGCGAGAATCCGCTTTTCACCGGCTATACCATGGATGGAGGTTTTGCTGAATATACGGTTGCTTACCAGCGATATTGCTTCCGTCTGCCGGAATCGTACGGCGATGTGGAGGCAGCCCCGCTGTTATGCGCCGGTTTAATTGGTTACCGTACCTATCACCTGGCTGGCGAGGGGATCGAAAACCTGGGAATCTATGGGTTTGGCGCTGCCGCGCACATTATCGCCCAGGTAGCCAAACAGCAAGGTAAACACATTTATGCCTTCACTCGCCCTGGCGATAAAGACGCCCAGGAATTTGCTTTACGTTTGGGGGCCGATTGGGCGGGTGATTCCGACAGCATGCCGCCTATACTTTTGGATGCCGCACTTCTCTTTGCGCCGGTGGGGGATTTAATTGTGCATGCTTTGCGCGCTACCGTCCGGGGCGGGGTGGTGGTGAGCGGCGGCATTCACATGAGCGACATCCCTTCTTTTCCATACCATTTGTTGTGGGAAGAACGTGTGATCCGATCGGTGGCTAACCTGACCCGTCAGGATGGCATCGAATTCTTTAATCTCATTGCTAATAATCCCGTGAAGACAGAGGTTGAGTCATTTCCCTTAGAACATGCCAATGAGGCGCTGGATAAATTACGCCGCGGTGAGCTGCAAGGCGCTGCGGTTCTCGTTATTTGATTGTTTTCAGTCTTTACTTTTCCTGTTTCGTCCATTATCTTCTCCACAAGGCGATAGGAAGGATTTGTGGAACAGGAGAGATAACCGAAAATTATTGCACGTGATCATATATTCCCCACAAATTATCCATATTAAATGTATATCGCGGAGGAAAAATCGATGGATGCCATGAATATACTTTCCCAATCGCTTTCGAATGCCGATACCTACACCCTGATCATATTACCCATCTTGATATTTTTTGCCCGTGTGATCGATGTGACGCTGGGTACCATGCGTATCATCATGGTCAGCCGCGGCCGGCGTAAGATTGCCCCTATTTTGGGATTTGTTGAAGTGTTTATATGGATCGTGGCTATCGGTCAAATGATGTCTCATTTGGAAGGGATCAATTCGTTTATCGGGTATGCAGCCGGTTTTGCGGCCGGGAATTATGTCGGTATGATTATTGAGGACAAAGTGGCGTTGGGTACTGTGATGGTGCGCATTTTTCTTTCCGGTGGCAGCAAAGAATTGATCCGGGATCTTACTTCGGCAGGTTTTGGCGTAACCAGCTTCGAGGGTCATGGCTCCAGTGGACCGGTGACCGAGGTATTTACTACGGTACGTCGTAAAGAAATTCGCCATGTATTTTCAATTGCCCACCGGGTAAATCCTAAAGCGTTTATCACCGTGGAAGATACCCGTACTGTGGAAGAAGGAATATTCCTGCCCCAATCCCGTCCATTGAGTGATACGATGCCGCAGCGTAAATCGAAGTAATTCCAAGGGTATAATTGCCCCATCTTGTACTAAGAGGTCGATATGACGATACCCATTGTGGAATGTGTTGCCAACTACTCAGATGCCCGCCGCCCGGAAGTGATCGAAGCCATTCTCCAGGCGATCACGAGTGTGCCTAAAGTGGAGGTGCTGGACCGACACTCGGATAACGACCATAACCGTACGGTGATTACCTTTGCCGGACCTCCGGAAGAGATCGCCGAAGCTGCTTTTCGCTCGATTGCCAAAGCCGCCGAACTGATCGACCTGGATCGGCATACCGGTGAGCATCCCCGCATCGGCGCCAGCGATGTGGTGCCGTTTGTGCCCATTTCAGGGGTGACGATGCAGGATTGTGTGGAGATCGCCCGGAAAGTGGGGCGGCGGGTAGGGGAGGAATTGGGCATCCCGGTATATCTGTACGAAGAAGCAGCTACCCGCCCAGAGCGTAAAAATCTAGAGAACATCCGCCGCGGGCAATACGAAGCCCTCAAGGAAGAAATGGGCGTTAAACCGGAACGCGATCCGGATTTTGGGCCTAAACGGGCGGGTAAAGCCGGCGCCACGGTGATAGGGGCGCGCCAATTTCTGATTGCCTATAATGTGTATCTGACCACCGATGATGTTTCCATCGCTAAGAAGATCGCCAAAGCCATCCGTCAGTCTTCGGGCGGCTTGCGATATTTAAAGGCATTGGGCATGCTGGTAGAAGGATGGGCGCAGGTCTCCATGAATATGACCAATTTCCACGAAACACCCGTATTTCGGATCGTGGAAATGATCCGCTGCGAAGCCGCCCGGTATGGGGTGAGTATCCATCACAGCGAACTGGTGGGCTTGATCCCCGAAGAAGCGCTGGTGGATACGGCCGTGTGGTATTTGCAGTTGGACCAATTCGAGAAAGACCAGGTGGTAGAAACGCGTTTGCGAGCTGCGTTACAGGAGCAGGAGAAAGTTACCGCCGCATATGGATTTCTGGATGAACTTGCAGCCGGGACGGCTGCGCCAGGAGGCGGTTCGGCTTCAGCATATAGCGGGGCAGCTGCTGCCGCGTTGACTGCCATGGTGGCGCGTTTGACCATCGGCAAGAAGAAATACGCCGAGGTGGAAGAGCAGATGAAATTGATCCTGGAGCAGGCAGAGATGTACCGGAGTGACCTGACGACCGCCGTTGAGCAAGACGCGGCAGCTTTTTCACAAGTTATGGATGCTTTCAAAAAACCCAAAGATACCCCCGAAGCTGAAGCCGTCCAGCAAAAGGCTATTCAAGCGGCTACCCTCCAAGCAACCCGGGTGCCATTGAGTGTGGCGCGTCAATCGGTACAGGTGATGGAATTAGCGCTGCAAGCATTGACACACGGCAACCTGAATGCTATCAGCGACGCCGGGGTAGCAGCAACGCAGGCGCAAGCTGCGTTGACCGGCGCCGGTTATAACGTGCGTATCAACCTCCCGGGGTTAAATGATGCAACCCTCTCGAAAGCCATGTTGGATGAGCTCATTGCCCTGGAAAAACGGGCGCAAGAATTACAATTGCAGGCGCGTGACGTTCTCAATAAGCGGGGTGGTTTGCATTTGGATTAATAATTTATAGATAAGGAAACCAGGAATTAAAGAAATTCAGGAAATACTCCGGTGAAAAACCCCGCAATCGGATTTTTGATATCAAGAATTCAACTGTAGATGGGATCGACAATCCCATCTACAGGTTTTGATAGAACACTTTCAAATAATAAATTCCTGATTTAATATCTAATTTCCTCATGGTCATTACAAACAAATGAAATTATCTCACCTTTGGCATTTCATTGCACTGATCAGCTTGTTGGCAGGCATGGCGAGTTGTGTATCAACACCTGCATCATCTAATCCAACCGCGCAATCCACGCCATCGCAAATAACCTCCGCGCCTGGATCCACCACTACACCGCCGGAAACCGAACTCGCTGCCATTTCCACTAACACCCATCAGCCTGTCTATACCCCCACCCGGTGTGCTCCCACAGCTTGCCCGCGGCGAATGTGCACCTTTGATTACACCTTCCCCCTGACCTCGCCCATCGCCTCGCCGGGCAGGGATACCATTGAACCCAGCTATCGCTTTGGCAGTACGCAAAACGGACGCCGCGAAGCCCATCATGGCGTGGATATGACCAACAAAGCCGGAATACCGGTGCTGGCGGCGGCGGACGGTAAAGTGGTTGTCGCAGGCGATGATACGACCACCGTATATGGTCCCATGGTCGAGTTTTACGGCAATGTGATTATCCTCAAACACGATTTACCGGGAAGCGATATTCCTATCTATACCGCTTACGGGCACTTGCTGAAGGTGGGCGTTTCGGTGGGACAAAAGGTGGTACAGGGGCAGCAGATCGGTGAGGTGGGACTGGGCGGCGTGGCGGCCGGAACCCATCTGCATTTCGAGGTGCGTTATGGCGAGAATTCCTACGATGCGGTGCGTAACCCGGAGCTTTGGCTGCAGCCTCACGCGGATGAAAACGGGCAGCCTTATGGTGTGCTGGCGGGGCGCATTGTGGACGCCCAGGGGGAACTGCTGGCTGCCGAGAACATCGTGGTCAAGAAAATGGAAAAGGATGGCAAATTCTCGAAAATATATTATTTGACCACCTATGAAGACCCGGCTATGCTGGCGCTGGCGCCCTGGTACGATAGCTTTGCCATCGGCGACCTGCCCGCCGGGGATTACCAGATTTCGTTCATCTATAAACATGAGCAGAAGTACGTTGTTCAGGTGCAGCCGGGAGTGGTGACGTATGTGTATTTGAGGGGGGAGGGCTAGCAGCTATCAGCCGTCAGTTTTCAATTGTCAGCTATTGGTTAACTCATTAGCAGATCCCAATCCCTTATCTCCAGATAACGCAGAGATGAAATTTATCTCAGGGATGATTAACACGATGATTTTATACTCGTTGTGTCTATGAAAAACTGATCCCTATCCGTTTGAAATTGTCAAAACCCCTCGAATTTGTCTTGTAGCAAAAGGTGTGTTCTACCAGCGGAGCGGAACATACTGGTTCCCATTTTTCCTGGATCCCTCATAGATGGTTTTATGTTACCATCATTTTCCCCATTCAACCGTGGGTAACATCCACTCATCCAGCGGTTTGTAGAGAATGCCGTGACCTGTACCCATATGCAGGACGATCTCATTGCGGCGGGTAAAGCCTTTGCCTTCAGAAAAGGCAAAGAGATCAGAACACGAGCCGGAATATTCATCCACAGAATCATAGATGGATAAGATGTTGCCGTATAGGACGGTACGGTCTTGTATCAGGCGGGTGACCTCATCGGCTGCGCAGGAGCCTAATAAGACAAAATTCAGTTCTTCATTCTTGGACAAGTTGGAGATGGCGATAGCAATATAAGAACCCTTGGACGCTCCTGCCACGGTGATGTGATGCGCTGGGACACCGGCATCCAATAATTGCTTGATTTGACCGGCAATTTTCCTCGCATAGGCATATCCATCGGCATTCTTGGGGCGCAGCTCGGCGATCACCATAAAGCCCGCCTCGCTGAAGCGGTTAAGAATAGCCGCATATTCGTATTCGCCGTAATCGGGACTGACGGCAGGTAGCCCCTGGTCTTCGATGATCTTGCCATGCAGGTAGAACAGGTAGCGCTGCGCCGGGTCGATGGCGGTGGGAAAAGCGTATTTCGCCATATCCAATGGGGGCGTTGGGGTGGGGGCGAAGGTGGCGGCGGCTGTTGAAGCAGGAGGCGTCGGGGCAGCCGCACATGCGGACAGGATTAGTGAAACGAGGAAGAACAAAAAGATTATTCGATTCTCGAGGGTTCGTTTCATTGATACCACCATAAGGCAGGATATTAACCTAAGTATATTACGATTACCTCCTTGCCAGAAGAATCGTTCAATCTCGCTGCCGTTCGATAAGGCGACCGTTGATGTATTTATGTAAAATGCTGACGATCTATTTTTGGTAAGGGATGCCTTCTTCAAGGGTTTTGGTTTGCAGCGCATCCAGGGTGGATTGGGAGAGGCGGATACATGAACCTCTGATGATTTGATTTCACTGATTTCGCAGAATTAAGCTTAATCAGCGCGATTAGCGAAATCAGTGCTTCCATTTCTCTGCTCCCTCAGTCCTTCTCATTCGGGGCTGTCCCAAAAGAAGGCTGTCAATCTGAGCGAAGCGAAGAGTCTTTACATTGCCAATTACATGTTCTCTTCGCTTTGTGAAACACACTTCGTGCAACATGATATTTTTGACTTTTTAGACAACCCCGATGTCCGCAGGACAGGGGGGTAAAGCCCAGGCAGGCGCTTGGTTGCATTGCAGAATAAATTTGGTACAATAAAATTACGGTTCATCGCTGCCTCATTGCACGATCGCATTCCTTTTTCCGTTTGGTACCCCCATTATCATATCCAGAAGGGAGACAGACAGGTGTTACAAAAAACACGTAAAAACCTGACCGCTGCAACGGCATTGGTTGTTGCGCTGACGGGGGTCTATATATTAACCACCCGGTTGTCCTCTACCCGGGCTGCTAGTTGGCAGGAGCGCCCGCTCACAGCGTCCTTCGGGGGGGCGATTGGTGTTCATGCGGATGATGTGGATCAAGATAACGATATGGATATCTTGGGGGCAGCTTTCGATGATGATGATATCGTCTGGTGGGAAAATAATGGCAGCCAGGTGTTTACGCCTCATACTGTAAAGGGCGACCTCGATAGCGCCTATTTTGTGAACACGGCAGATATCGACAGCGATACCGATATCGACATCCTTGGCTCGGGTTTTTATGCGAATACCATCATGTGGTGGGAAAACGACGGCGATGAAAACTTTTCCGGGCATACCATCACCGATTCGTTTAGCTGCGCGGCGAGTGTTTATGGTGTGGATATCGATGATGATACCGATATCGATATCCTTGGAGCGGGTCAATGCGCCGATAAAATCGTGTGGTGGGAAAATAACGGTGCGGAAGTTTTCTCCGAACATACCATTGCCAGCGGGTATGATGGCGTTTATTCCGCGATACCGGTCGATCTCGACCATGATGATGATATCGACGTTTTGGGCACCGCGTTCAATATCGACCGGGTTACCTGGTGGGAGAATGATGGCAATGAAAACTTTTCTCCTCATACGATCTCCAGTACATTCGATGGCGCCGAGTCGGCGTATGCCGTGGATGTGGATGGCGATACGGATATCGATGTGGTGGGTGCTGCGTTTAATAGCGGGACGATTGCATGGTGGGAGAATGACGGTAACGAAGGTTTCACATACCATTCTGTAAATTCAAGTTTCACCGGGGCTTCCTCGATTTTTGCGGTTGATCTGGATGGCGATAGTGATACCGATCTTATGGCTACCTCCTTTAGCCTGGATCAGGTTGCCTGGTGGGAAAATGATGGCTTGGAAAATTTTACGAAACAAACCCTGAAAACCAATTTCGATGGTCCGGAAGCGATTTATAGCGTCGATATCGACGGAGATACTGACCTGGACGTGCTGGCGGCGGCTCATTTAGACGATAAAATTACCTGGTGGGAGCAAGTCGGCGTGGTGCAGGGCGGGGTTGAGGGGCAGGTGGTGGATGAGAACGGCGATGGATTGGGCAGTGTGTCGGTCAGTTTAGATGGCATCCCGCAAATCACGACACAAACAGGCGGGGATTATCGCTTCACCCATACCACCGGTGTATACACCATTGCCTTTGACCTGAACGATTATTGGAGCCAATCCGGAGAGATCACCATCACCGAGGGAATAACCGAGGATGCCAGCGCCATGTTGATCTCGAAATCGGCTTGTCTGGGTGAAAGTTCGAGCTGCGCCTTACAGTTAATTGGTGTAATCCCGGTGGTTGGGTCTGTTTCCGAGATCCTGGGCGTGGGCAATGATTTGTGTGAGATAGGGCAAGCCTATCAACAGGGCAACTACCTGGAATGCGCCTGGATGATGTTTGAATTCATCGCCGGGGCAACAGATATTCCGGTCATCAGCCAGGTATTGGAGCTGCAGGCCGGCGCCGACCTGTTAGCCTGCGCAGAACAGGCATTAGATGCCGCCGTAGCCAGTTTTAATGAATTGGTGAATGGCATCGCCGAGTATCTGGTTTCCTCCGGGATACATGAAACGATTTTCTTGTGGGGCTCTTCCGGGACGATGATAGGCGCTCAGAGTGTGACGACCGGCGAGGCGATTGATTTTACTCTCACCGAAGGCAGCGGTCATGTGCTGGCGTTCAGCAATGGCGCAGTCACGCAGGATTCACTGACATCGGCGTATGGATTTGCTACTCCAGAAGGGTACACGGTGGGTATTGTGAAGGATGCAACAGCCGATTACACCCTGCAATTCCAGGGAAACGCCAGCGGGGTTACCGACCTGGTGCTATTTGTGCCCCAGAGTGATGGGAGCAGCCTTCAAGTGACATATTCTTCTATAACCCTGACTGAAGAACTCAGCGCGACGGTGCCCATTATTTCAGACAGCCAGGATTTCGACATGCTGGTGGATAGTGATGGGAATGGCGAGATCGACGAGATCTTATCTCCACAGTCGGTGACCCCATTAGGGATCAAATCCTACCTGCCTGTTTTGATGAATAATTATTTTGGCGACATTCGGGTGGATAATTCCACCGGTGACAGCCACCAGATCAACCCCGATATGGCGATTGCCACCAATGGAACTCTCTATGCGGTGTGGGAGGATTACCGCCATGGCGCATACCCAAACGCCGGTGATATCTATTTTTCCTCTTCGATAGACGGAGGCTTGAGCTGGCGCGAGAATGTGCGGGTTAATGATGACGTGATGGGAAGCGCTGCCAGGCGCAACCCACATATTGCGGTCAGCACAGGCGGGGATGTGTATGTGGTGTGGGAAGATTATCGCAATGACCCCAATCCCACCAATCCGGGTGCCACCCCCGAGAACTCGCAAAATCCGGATATTTATCTGGCAAAGCTGCTATTCGGCGAAAACCAGTTTCAGGCTAACCAGTTAGTTTATTCCCAGGGGGATATCCAGATAGCGCCGGATGTGATGGTCACGACCAATGGGTATGTGTATGTGGCCTGGTATGACCGCACGGGCGATATCTTTTACGGAAATGTGGTGGTATCAAAATCAACCGATAACGGTGCATCCTTTAACGATCCGGTCATTGCCGATAACCATAATATGTGGGCGTTGGATCCCCGTTTGGCTTATCATCTCTCAACCAATACTATATACCTGGTATATCAGGGTCATCCGGATTATTACAAACCTTACTTCACCCGCTCGGTTGATGATGGTGAAACCTGGAGTTCTGATTATCGATTGGATGCCGGGGCAAATCGAGATTGGTACGATGCGGCGCGTCAAATTCGATTGGTAGCCGATAACGGCGGACATATTGTGGTCATCTGGGCAGATGAACGCAACGACCCAAGCAATTGCTATAGCGGAAGCGGCTGCCACGATGAGTTCGATATCTATAATACATACTCGTGGGATAGTGGTGTGACCTGGGCATCGGACAACGTCCGGGTGAATGATGACAGCACCTATGCCTGGATTGTAGCGCCGGAGATTACCTATCGCGCCGCCGACCGCAGTTGGATTGCAGTTTGGCGAGATTCTCGTCGCGGCGATAACCAGGGCGATATCTATATGGCTGTTTCGACAGATTATGGGGTGAGTTGGGGTGAAAATCGACGGGTGGACGATGCGCCGCGCGGCGCCGCAGCGGATAAGCCGGTTGCTGTAATGGGGCTGGGAGGGAAGCTGTATGTATTGTGGCAGGATTACCGGCATGGTAATTGGGATATCTACATGCAAACGGTTACGCTGCCATAGAAGATTCTTTGAGATCATTGTTGCCGGCTCGATTGTGATGACATCCCCTGCCCCTACCTGCCTCCTCCATTTTCGTAGATAATGGGGGGAGGTTGGGAGAGGGGCTGCGAAAATGGGGGAGTGAGGGGGGTGGGGGCAAGGAGGTGATGTAGGGGAAGAAGGAAAGAGGGCCGCTGGGGGAGTGGAAAAGAAGCGGGTAAACCGCCGCCATTTAGCATTTATTTTGTCAGTATGTTGTCTACGCGGGCTTTGACCTGCTCCGCATCAGGTTCAAGACAGACCAGGGCATTAGCGGGCTGATCGCTAACCACCGTGCGCCCCTGCTCAGAACCCGCTTCGATGTTAACATCTAATGCAAGGGGCACTTCTGGGCAAAGCCTTGAATCGGTAGTGGCGACCGCGGCTGCCAGGTCCCATATATATACCTTGTCTACCGACCATGATTCCAGCATCATTGTGAGGATTTTCGATGCCAGCTCGCCTTCCGCTGTTCCGGAGGCAGACCAGGTTTGGGCATCGGATTGAGACCAGGTGATACGGTTAGTGCCGTCAAGCGGCATCATATGAAGTGTCAGGTCTGCAGAAAATACTTCACTGGCCGCTGCCGGGTCGACCCAGATATTCCACTCAGCCACCCGATTGTGAATCTCCGGCCAATCACTCTCGATATTGCCTGGAATATATATGCTGCCACCCATAATATGGATGGATCGAATATGATTGCGGATGCCGGGATCGAGGCGCAGCGCCTCAGCGAGATTGGTGTGGGTGCCGCTGACAAAGATCGCTACAGGTTGGGGAGAATTGATTATGGTTTCGACGATGAGTTGTGCCGCCGGTAGCGGCGCAGATGATGTCGGTGACTCCGGTAATGAGATATCCCAAAAGCTATCACTGGCTTTGCGCCACGGTTCGGGAAAGGAATTATCGCCTTCCAGGGGGTCAGCCCTGCCAAAGCCGACGGGGATATCGGACCTTCCAACGGATGCCAGGAGCCGCAAAACATGCTGTGTAAAAACCTGCGGGTGTGCTTCCCCGGGCGATATGGTGACCGCCTCAACTTTGTAGAGAGGATTTCGTAGAAAGAATAGCAAGGCAATCATCCCGTCGGGACTCCCATCGTCGTCGAAAATTAAGGGAATGGGTGTCTGCCCCTCGAGCGCGGGAAGAGGCATCGGAGTGATGGCTTTCGGAGTATGCCCTATTTGGGAACATGAGACGATTTGGAAGTGAGGAAACTCACCCTGGATACAGATAGGTTTTATCCCGAGTTGAACGATTGGATGTGGAGCGAATACAAGTAAGGTGATAAGGCAAACCAGCATTCCAAGCGTGATGCCACCAATGATCAGTACTTTGTGTTTCATGGTATATCCTATCCAGAAGGAGAGTAATATCCGGTATGGGTTATTTTTATGTGAATATCATAGAAGTAATTTTCATGACTTCATTGGCAAATAGGTGGTTTAAGTAATCATAAGCAATGAAGTAACGGCTGTATTGTGAGTTTCCAAAAACCAATGACTGAAGTCATGATTTCAAACACTCGATATTATTTTAACAGGGAAAGGATATATATTAATAAGCAACTTTTTTCGTTGATATTCAATATACATCTGTATTACATTTCCTTGCCATCATAGGAAACCCGGAAACCGACGATATCATTGGGAACGCTGTTAGCTGGGGGCAAGGGAGGTAGGTTGGGGGGAAGGCGAGTAAGATCAGGATGATTTTATGCTTTCTTCAACCCACTCCAGGTATCCCGGCAACCCCTGGGTAATGGGAATTTGGATGATTTCGGGAGTTTCATAGCTGTGGTTTTCCAGGATGGCAGTTTCGACTTCGGAGTACAGATGGGTTGCTGTCTTGATCAGCAGCAATACCTCAGCTTCTTTATCGATTTTATCTTGCCATGAATAAATACTGTTGATGTGAACCATCTGCACGCAGGCAGCTAAACAGCGGGAAACCAACATCTCTGACAGGTGCTCGGCTTCCTCTTTATTCCCAGCAGTGGACAGGACCACACAAAAGGCGGTGGTCATTTGAGTTTACTCCAAATCTTTAATGAAAATATGGATTAATAAGGAAACCAGGAACAATAGGAATCCAGGAAAAAATCTAGTGAAGAAGGCAGGATAGTTTTTTTTTCAATGATATAAAAATACAGACATTCTTGGTCCGGCATAGCGACTGATTTGAATAAATGATCAGATATATTCCGGGGTATTATACGGCTCAGTTTATGATCATATTTTACTGTGTTACAATACGCGCAGGTAAACAATCTTGAGATATATGATGATCGACGCCCTCAGTAGTTCTAATTCCCCACAAATATGGTTAAGCAATTCTTATAGGACGTTGAGCCACAATTAAAAATAATAAAAAACCACGGCACCTCTATATATTTTTTTTATTGCAATCACTATAGAATCTACCCAATATGCGAAACACCAAAAAGATCATTCTTACTTCCCTGGGCATTCTCGTTGCAGGCTTGATCGTGGGCGGGGCAATTTTTTATCCCCGAATTCACCAGCGTATGCAAACCCCCTTGGGGCCGGGATTGGAAATGCCCACCTACACTCCCGTATCCACAAATATTGTGCCCTCAAAAGCGACAAACTCAGTCACCACAAGCACGCCCCAAGCAGCGATATCTTTTACTGCGACACCTGATGCCAGCCCGACCCCTGCGCCTTTATGCGGTGGACCGCCGCTTATGTTCATATTAGGGGTTGGCGCCGACAGCGGGCAGGATTATAAGTATGGGCTGGCTGATGCCATCCGTATTGCGCGCATCGATTTCACCATACCAAAAGTGACCGTGCTATCGATTCCACGTGATTTGTGGGTGGAAATTCCCGATTTGGATCCCAAGCGCAATGTTGATCATGGTAAATTGAACCAGGCGTATTTCTTTGGCGGGGAGGGGATGGGCTATTATTCGGGTCCTGGCGGCGGGCCGGGGTTATTAGCCCGAACATTGAAATTGAACTTCAGCGTGCAGGTGGATCATTATGGGGCCGTCAACATGAATACCTTTGTAAAAATCGTGGATGCCGTAGGGGGGATCGATGTGGATCTGGAAAAGCCAGTGGATGGGCGCTCCGATGACCCTGCCACCGTTGACTTAGGATTTTTCAACGCCGGACAGCAACACTTGACCGGGGAAGCCGCGTTGCGTTTGTCCCGCGTGCGTAAACTGTATAACGATTTTACCCGCCAGGATTTTCAGACGATTGTATTGTGCGCCCTCAAGGATAAATTGACCGAGCCGTCGGTCGTGATTAAAATTCCGAAATTGATCTCTGCGTTCCAGGACTCGGTACAGACCGACCTCACCCCCGAGCAATTGCTTCAACTGGCATGCCTGATGCCTCAACTTAAGCGAGAGAATTTGATCATGGTGGGGTTGCCTCAAGAGCTATTCGAACCCAGCCGGGTATACAATGAACGTCAAAAAAACACCACCTTTGTGATGGACGCCGACTATGATGTTATCCGTGAGTATATCGAGCGGTTCATAGCGGGAGAATGGCCTGACCAACCCGATGAGCCCAGCTGCCCTTGAAAGCATGACTCACCCTCAACTTTCGCCATTGGATGTTCCGGGATTGCTGAGCCAGGCTGGTTTACGCCCGAATAAACGCCTGGGGCAGAACTTTCTTGTGGATTCGGTCGCCCTGGGGAAAGTTGTGGAAGCGGCTGACCTTACTGATGACGATGCAGTATTGGAAGTGGGGGCAGGTTTGGGCAGCCTGACGCGTTACCTGGCGGTTGGCGCCGGTTTTGTGACGGCTATAGAGTTGGACGAGCGCCTGTTCCATGTGCTGACGAAGGTGATGGCGCCATTTGACAATGTTCGCCTGGTGCAAGGGGATATCCTGGCTTTAGACCCGGCAGCATTATTTGAAAGCGGCACCCCCCAAAAAATAGATAAAGGGTATGTGGTGGCGGCTAACATTCCCTACTACATTACTTCGGCGGTCATCCGGCACTTGTTAGAAGCCCGGCGGCAGCCGCAGCGTGTGGTGCTTACCGTGCAGCGAGAGGTTGCCGAACGGATTTGTGCCAAACCGGGGGATATGAGTCTTTTAGCCTTGAGCGTGCAGGTATATGGCGAACCGGAAATTACCGCCCGCATACCTGCCGGCGCTTTTTACCCGGCGCCGCAGGTAGATTCCAGTGTGGTGCGGGTGAGGCTGTTAAAGGATCCTGTTATTCCGCCACGGCAATTGAAGTCCTTTTTCCGCCTGGCAAAAGCCGGCTTCAGCCAAAAACGCAAAACCCTGCGCAATGCCCTGGCAGGGGGCATGCAATGGTCGCCGATGCAAGCCGGAGAAATTTTGCAAAGCGCCGGTATCGACCCTCAACGCCGGGCAGAAACCCTTTCCCTGGAAGAATGGGGGAAACTGGTGGATGCATTTGAAATCTAAAAGGCGTATGGAATTTAAGGTGAAATGTGAGTAGGGAGTGGTAAATAGAATAGTGGGTTGGGAGAGGGGTATTGTAAACGGATATATGAGAGAAATATTGGCTTTAGTTTTTAGCGAACAGATTTTCTCACGCCCAAATGAGTAATAAAATCCCGGCTAACGTGCGCAACCCGGCTGAGAAGAGCAAAGCCGCGCGTAAGCCCATCAGATCGGAGACCATTGGACCAGCCAGTGAGCCTCCCAGCATGCCCAGGTTAAGGGCGACATTGTAAAATGCCATATGCGCCGGACGGTCACCTTGCGGAGTTCGTTCCATCAAACGATTCATTAATCCACCCGTCACCATACCGCATACCAGTCCTCCGCCAAAAGAGGCGACCCAGTATAAAAAGGGGGTGCGCGCTAATCCAGCGCAAAGCGGATAAAAACCCATCAATAGCGCGCTGTAGACCAACACCTTGCGATGTCCAAACCGGGCGCTGAACCGGCCCAGATTTATCGAGGCGATCATCATTGTGAGATAAAACAAGGCATTCCCCAGGCTGATGACCAGGTCGCTCAACTGCATGATCCGGACATAATACAGTGGGAAAATGGCTTGAGGCAGATATAAAGCTATGTAGTATGCCAGGTAAGCAAATATGAATGAGCCAAAAGAGGCACGCAATAAATCCACGCGCAATAAAGACTTAAATGAAGGCTTTACCAATTTATTGATTGGGAGAATTCCTTCCACAGGATACAGGCGCGCCAGATGGTAAGTACTTATTCCAGCTCCCAAGGCGCCAAGGGCGAATACCACCTGATAATTTAATGGGAATGAAATCCAATTCAATAATTGCCCACAAACAAGGGAGGTGGCGGTGGTGCTAAATGCCAATAGGGCATTGCGTTTCCCCACTACTTCACCGCGCCATTCGGCGGGTACCAACTCTGGTAACAAGGTGTTGAACCCAACATTTACAAACGTGGCTGGTAAAGACATGAGTAATGTGATGGTGATGATCACCCATATCTCGATTTCGGGGATCAGCCACCAGGCCAGCGGTACGATGGCTAAATAGCCCAGCCTTTGCCAAAAGGATGACCAAAAGGTCACCTTGATGAGGGATTTGCCATCGACCCATTTACCGGCGGGCAAAGAAAGAAACAAACTTACCAGTGCGGGTCCGGCAGTTAATAGACTGACCTGATAACCGGTAGCGCCCTGGCGGGCGGCGTAAATGGCCAAAAATGCCAGAGTGCTGCCGGTTAATATGCCATACCAGAAAATATCGCCATATAAGTGGTGGAAATTGTGCTGTGTTTCGGGAGTGAGGCTGGCTTTTGCTAACATGGAGAATATATTTTACCGCTGACCTCGGTAAAAAACGGATAGGAAATTTACGGATTTATGACAGTTTTCCTTATGGATGGAGGCGGCGCAGGTTCCGGTATTCAAATAATATCTGCCATACCCGCAGGGCAGCTTCTTTTTGGATTTGAAACGACATTTTTGATGTCCCCCAACGCCTGTCGGCAAAATAGATAGGTATTTCTTGGATACGGTAGCCCAGGCGATAGGCTATGTAGATCATCTCCACCTGAAAGGCATACCCGTTGGCGCGCACCTTTTGTAGGGGCATGGTTTCCAATACCTGGCGCCGCCATATGCGAAATCCTGCGGTAGCGTCACGCACAGGTAATCGCAAGATGGTTCTGGCGTAAAAATTACCAAAAGCCGAAAGCCCCTTACGCCAGGCAGGCCAGCGTTCATCCACTGCACCGCCGGGGACGTATCGCGATCCGATGACCACATCACATTCGTCTAAAGTCTGGATAAGTTCGGGTATTTTTTCCACCGGATGAGAAAAATCCGCATCCATTTGGATGACGGCATCTGCGCCATCGTTCAATGCCTGTTGGAAGCCGGTAATATACGCCGTGCCTAGTCCCAGTTTTCCGGCGCGGTGAATAACCCCTATCCGGTTGGGATTATCGGCAGCCAATTGTCCTGCAAATTCTCCGCTGCCATCGGGGCTGTTATCATCCACAACGAGAAGGCTTAAGTCTGGCAAATCCAGAGAAAATAGAGCGGTAACCAATTTGCCCAGGTTATCAATTTCGTTGTATGTAGGAATTACTACCGTGATGTGCATCAATACAAAGTTTACCGCGTTTTCATGGTTGATGGAACAAGCCAGACACGCAAGATAAATCACCAGTATTCACGTGTATAGAGTGAATACTGGTGTGTGGATGGTGAACGATCAGGCTATTTCGCAGTTATCAATAATCACGATAACAAAAAACAGTTACGAGAATTCATGTTTAACTGGCGGCGGGTTTGTCGATTATGAAAACGCAATGCTCATCGCCAACTGCAACACATTTTTCTTCCCTAAGCGAATATTCCTTGCCTTCAAGAAGCCAGCTTAAGAAGCCCTGGAGAAAACCGACAGGCATGGCGCAAATTGGTTTCGATTCTCCCGAGCGACCCCAACAAGCTGCGCAATTTTGGACCGTATAAACGAAGTCGTTTTCTCGTTCTTCGAAAGAAGTATTTTGGTCGCTCATCTGATTGGTTAATTGTACGATCCTTGCCAATCCAGCGCGCATTCGTTCAAGAATTGGGAGATTGAGTAATTCATTACTGGACGAATCATCCGATGAGCCAAAAGCGCGTAACGCACTTTCGAAATAGACTTTTCCGGCGCGAGTACTTAACAAACGTCCACCTTTATCGCCATAGATTTCTTCCAGTGCCATGTTGATGGTAGAAAAATCTGCAAAATCGAATTGTTTTTCCATGTTTTCTGGCGGATAATTATCAACCAGGTGGGATAAATTTGCCAGATTTAAAGTTGCGTTTAACCCTTTTTTCCCTATTACTTCTTCGATGGCCAGCAAATAGAGCCGGATGACTCTATTCGCGTAGAAACGATTGCTTTTGGGTATAGAATCCATTGCAAATTGCTTTCAATAACTACATTCAACTATTAAAATAATTTTGTCAGGTCTTCGGCTGCGCGATGCATCTCCAGGAACATCAATCCCAATTTCGCCTGTTCGCGCGCCAAAACCGTTAACACGGCTTCTTCACCAACCGATACCAGGACAACATAGCCTTGTTCGCCTTTGACATACACCTGGCTCAATGCGCCGCGGCCGAGTTCCGTAGCGATACGCTCGCCTAACGAAAGCATAGCTGCCGACATAGCGGAGACGCGGTCATCTTCTGAACCTGCTGGTAAGGCAGATGCGATGATCAAGCCATCCACGCTGACGATAGCCGAAGCTTCAATGTCAGGTGAAGATGCGTGAAGGTCGCGGAGACGATCTACCATGAGTTGTGAACGTGATTTAGTCATAATCCAACTATCCCTCCGAAAAAAGTTTTGATTGAAAACGGTGATTTTATATTTGTTTAAAGCTGATAATCAGCCTTCTACAGGTTTCTTGATAACATATTGGCAAAACTCATCGCCAACAGCGGCACATTTATCTTCGTGCATAGAAAACTCTTTGCCGTCCATCAGGAAATTTACACATCCATGTAAGAATCCGGTTGGCATGGCGCAAATTGGTTTTTCCTCTCCGGAACGCCCCCAACATGCAGGGCAAGCGCCGATGGTATACAGGAAATCCGTTTCGCGCTCTTCGACGGTGACGTTTTGATCGCTTAATGAATTGGACGCGGCTGCAATTAGCGGTAAACCTTTGCGCAATTTTTCAAGAGTCGGCAGGCTGGAAAATTCTGGTGAAAGTAACCCGGCTTTTTCCCCAAAAGCGTCTAAAGCATAATTAAAATAGACTTTACCTGCCCGCAAGCTCAACAACCGGCCGCCTTTTGGTCCATAGATTTCTTCTAAGGCCAGATTGATTGTGGAGAAATCAGCAAAATCGAATTCTTGTTCCACATTATCGGGCGGGTAATTGTCGATGAGGTGCGATAGTTTGGCTAAATTCAATGCGGTGTTCAAGCCATTTTTTCCAATGACTTCCTCTACAGCTATTAAATAGAGACGAACGATTTTATTTGCATAGAAATGATTACTTTTCGGAATAGGTTCCATAGATCCCTGCCTTTAAAAAATGATTATAGTAATTTTGAGAGACCCTCTGCCGTATGGCGCATTTCGAGAAATATCAAACCCAATTTTGCTTGCTCCTGCGCCATGGCAGTTAAAACGGCATCTTCTCCAACCGATACCAGGATCACATAGCCGTTTTCCCCTTTGACATAGACTTGCTCGAGGGCACCGCGCCCAAGTTCCATTGCGATACGTTCACCTAATGAGAGCATGGCTGCCGACATGGCAGACACGCGGTCATCTTCTGTACCCTCGGGTAAAGCAGATGCTATGACCAATCCGTCCAAGCTGACAACAGCCGAGGCTTCTATGTCTGGTGATGAAACGCGGAGGGTGTTTAATCGATCGATCATGAGCTGGGAGCGCGATTGTGTCATAGGTCTTGAGTACTATTGTACATGGGAAAAAAGGATTGTCAATGAAAATACAGAAATACTTGCATAAACGTAAGATAATTAAAATTTCGTTACAATTATTGTGCCAACTCGTTAAAAGCAGAGAGAAAGATATTAATTACCCCATTTTTGACCGCCGGTCTGTGGGATTTTTATATGACTCACGCCAATCAAACGACTGACTATAAAGATTTCATTGCCTGCATGGAAAAATACACCGATGTTGACGTGGAATCAACCCTGGATTCCTGAATAAAAAATAATGCCAGGATCGATTTGATGATCTATAAAGTTACCATTCAACAAGTGGATGACCATTTTGAGATACAGGTTGGTTTTGAGGTCGAAGGCGGGCGGTCTTCAACCCGGCACCTTGACTGGTCGGCAAACACGAATATCGGATATTCTCACTTGAGCGATGCATTCCTCACGGATTGGATTATTGAAAAGATATTAATACCCTGTGCTATAATCCTCTATCGCACAGGAGATCGATCCATGCCAATTGATAATCTGAGAGATTTCATACACCTGCTGGAACAACGCGGGCAGTTGAAACGAATTAAAACACGCCTGTCGCCCGTGTTAGATATTACCGAGATCACCGACCGGGTAAGTAAAAGCCCGGATGAAAAAAACCTGGCATTGCTCTTTGAAAATATCGAAAATTCCGAAATGCCGGTATTCATCAATGGATTTGGATCGGCAGAGCGGATGGCAATAGCATTGGGGGTTGAAACATTAGACGATCTAACGCAGAACCTGGGACGGGTGATCGATCCGCGCTTACCCAAGGGTCTACGAGAAACAATCGAGCGCGGTCAAGACTTATTAGATGTAGTGAAGTCCATTGGTCTGGCGCCTAAAAAAGTGCGCCGTGCCCCGGTGCAGGAAGTGATCCACCGCGATGATGCTTCGTTGAATGCCCTGCCAATCCTTCAATGCTGGCCGAAGGATGGGGGCCGGTTTATCACCCTGCCGCAAGTGATCACGCGTGATCCGCAAACCGGCATACGCAATGTGGGCATGTACCGCTTGCAAGTGATGGATGAACGGTCATTGCTGGTGCATTGGCAGCGCCACAAAGGCGGCGCCGAACACGAGAGAGTGGCTCAGGAAATAAAAAAGGAGCGTATCCCGGCAGCCGTCGTTTTGGGCGGCGATCCGGCTTCTATATGGAGCGCTTCTGCCCCCTTACCTCCCAATATTGATGAATATTTGTTGGCCGGGTATTTACGCGGCGCGCCGGTGGCATTTGTCGACTGTGTGTCTCAACCCCTGGAAGTCCCCGCTCAGGCAGAGATCGTGATCGAGGGTGAAATCGACCCGAATGAGCACCACCCGGAAGGCCCGTTTGGCGATCATACCGGTTATTACACGCCGGTGGAACCTTTTCCGGTTTTCCATGTTACGGCCATCACCCATCGCAAGGACGCCATTTACCCGGCTACGGTGGTAGGCATTCCGCCGATGGAGGATGTGTGGATGGGGAAGGCTACCGAACGGTTGTTTTTACCGCTGATCCGTTTGTTCTTACCCGAAATCATGGATATCAACATGCCTGCTGAAGGGGTATTCCATAACCTGGTGCTGGTTTCGATCAAGAAGCGTTATCCTGGGCATGCCCGAAAAGTAGTTTTTGGGTTGTGGGGGCTGGCGCTGCTCTCTTTGGTGAAAGCTGTTGTGGTAGTGGATGAATGGGTGGATGTGCAAAACCTTTCCCGGGTTGCCTGGCAGGCATTAGGTAATGTGGATTGGAATAGAGATGTGGTTATCTCCACTGGTATGGTGGATCACCTGGACCATGCCTCGTATCACCATTCTTATGGCGGAAAAATCGGCGTCGATGCCACCGCCAAATTACCCGAGGAAGGTTACACGCGCAGTTGGCCGGAGGTGGTTCAGATGTCCCCCGAGGTCAAAGCCCGCGTGGATGAATTGTGGAAAGATTTGGGATTGTGAATCGCAATAAGATGTATAAATAGAAAGCGCTCAATTTCCTCCACATAATTTCTGCTAATTCGCATGTATGGATTTTTTGATGATTTGTCTAAATTATATTGAGGAGTATGTAAGGTGAAAAAATCGCCAAATATTCTAAAATTACTCATCATTGGGTTTATCGCAACATTGTTTCTGACAGCCTGTCAGGGGGAACCGGTCTCCCAAGCAAACGTAACATCTGATAGTGAAGTAAGTGAACCTGTCACATTGAAAATTGCCGTTCTCCCGATATTGGATGCGCTGCCGATGTATGTCGCCGAACAAGAAGGTTTGTTTGAGGCGAATAACGTTCGGGTGACCTTTATCGCCGCCGCTTCAGCCGCCGAAAGGGACCAAATCATCGTCGCCGGGCAGGCAGACGGGTTGATCAACGAGCTGGTATCGACGGTTCTGTATAACAAAGACCAGGTGCAGGTGCAGGTGGTGCGGTTTGCCCGTGTTGCCACGACACAATTCCCCCAGTATTATATTTTGGCATCAAAACAAAGCGGGATTACCACGCCTCAGGAATTGAAGGGTGTGGATATTGGCATATCCCAAGGCACGGTCATCGAATATATCACCGATCGCTTGCTTCAAGCCGAGGGGTTAACCGCAGAAGATATTAAGACCATTGCGGTTCCAAAAATACCCGACCGCATGGCGCTGCTATCTTCAGGGGAGTTGCGCGGCGCTACCATGCCAGATCCGCTGTCTCTGTTGGCAATCCAACAAGGGGCGGTGTTAGTTTTGGATGACACCAAGTATCCCGATTACAGTTACAGCACGATCGCCTTTCGAAAAGCTGTGATCGACCAAAATCCGGAAGCTATCCGTAATTTCCTGCAAGCCATCGAAGAAGCTACTGCAAAGATCAACGCCAATCCTTCTCAGTGGGCTCACCTGCTCACCGAGAAACAGCTTGTACCCGAGTCTTTAGTGGGCGATTACCAGCTCCCTACCTATCCGGCAGCGGGGGTGCCAAGCCAGGCTCAATGGGATGACGTGGTAGCCTGGTGTCAAGATAAAGGTTTATTGACGACAGATATCGCGTATAGTGATTCGGTCACGGATCAATTTTTGCCTTAAGAATTGCATGATCCAACTGCAAGATCTCACGTTTTCATATGGGCAGAACCTGCCAGTGTTCGAGCATTTTAACTGGCAGGCGCAGCGCGGCGAAGCCTGGGCGGTATTGGGACCTTCGGGCTGTGGAAAATCAACCTTACTCTATTTATTGGCGGGATTGTTTTTACCTTCCGGTGGAAAGGTATTGGTGGATGGGATTCCCATAGAACGACCTCGCCCACAAAGTGGTTTGATCATCCAGGATTATGGGTTGTTGCCCTGGGCAACCGTGCATCAGAATGCCAGCCTGGGATTGAGGGTGCGTAATTTTTATGGGCCGGACGGCAAGCATACCCCGCAAGATTTCATCCCTGAGCAGGATGTGTTACCCTGGTTGAAGCGTCTGGGGTTGGAAAGTGTGGCAGATAAATACCCGGGGCAAATTTCCGGCGGGCAGCGCCAGCGCACAGCTATTGCACGTACACTGGCTCTCAAACCGGATTTGCTATTGATGGATGAACCATTCTCTTCTTTGGATGCGCCGACAAGAGAAGGGTTGCAGGCGCTAACCCTGGAATTGCAGCAGGAACAGGCGCTTACCCTGGTGCTGGTGACGCATGCGATTGAAGAAGCAGCCCTGTTAGGAAAAAAGATATTATTGCTTAGCCAACCGCCCAATATTCATGCGAATGTCATCGATAATGCCGAAGTGGGCAACCCGGAATATCGACACAGTGCGCGTTATATGGAAGTATGCCATGATTTGCGCGCCCGAATGGAAATCCCATGAAGCGCCGGGATTTGTTGTTCGCCTTACTCATCCTGGCGCTTGTTTGGCAGGCGGCTGCCTGGCTGGTGGCTAAACCTATTCTTCCCTCGCCCGGATTGGTAGCGCTCGTTTTTGTGAGGGAACTGGGGAAGGGATTAGCCGAGCATTTCCTGGTGAGTTTGTGGCGCGTGGCGGCAAGCACGATTTTAGCTATTGCTTTAGCAGCCCCTGCCGGCCTGATGTTAGGGCAATCGCCGCGTCTCAACCGCTTCTTTTCCCCGTTGATCTACTTGACCTATCCCATCCCAAAGGTGGTATTTGTCCCGCTGGTGCTGCTCTTCTTGGGCATCGGTGACAGCGCAAAAATTACGATCATCTTCCTGATCTTGTTTTTCCAGATACTGGTATTGGTGCGTGATTCGGCGGCTGCCTTACGACCAGAATTGATCCAAAGCGTACGCAGTTTAGGCGCCGGCAGGCGGGCGCTTTTTCGTTTTGTCTATTTGCCAGCCAGCCTACCGGCTATCCTTACTGCTTTGCGTCAATCAGTAGGTACGGCGGTTGCGGTACTATATGTGGCTGAGTTATATGCCACTACTAAAGGGCTCGGATATTATATCTATTTAAATGGAAGCACACTGCTCAATTACCCCGCCATGTACGCCGGAATCATTGCCATGAGCTTGCTGGGATTGGGGTTATATTTTTCGGTAGACTGGCTGGAAAAACGCCTGGTGCCCTACAAATAAGGGAGGCTGTGGGCAAGGTGAAAATCAGATTATTGGGAATAGAATAACATTTTCAAGCCGGTGATGAATCACGCGATATCGAGAACTTGTTATAATAATAAAGACGCTTCATAAACCCCAATTCATGTAACCCGAAAATTTGCATTGCAGTAAGAGTTGGTACGAAAACAGTACTCTATTTGCGACTTATTTTTATGGAGATTCACTTTGAAAGATAAATTTGCTGTATTTACTCTTGTTATCCTGCTTCTTGTGATATTGATTTCATCATCTTGCAGTTTGCCAAAGAAAACTACCCCAACCGAATCATCAGTCACCACGCCGCCAGAAGGGGAAACGGCTGCCACACCCACGGCAGGCGAAGCGGTGATCGCAACAACGCCCACACCAACGGCTTCTTCCACAAAAATACCTGCTACCCAGTCTGCGGCTTCACCCACGCCAGCACTCACCGATACTCCCTTGCCTACTCCCACCCATATATCTATAGCGGTTTCACTGCCCAAGAAATCTTCGATTACCGGCGAAACCATTCCCTCTGATAACCCCGTCGATACCTGGATCAGCATTCCCATTCCGGACGGTGCTATTACCGGGCAGCAAAAGAAAAACGAGCGCGGGCGCTATTATATTTACACCATACAGACCCACATGGACACCCTGCTCACATATTATTCCCAGGCATTGGATGAAAGGGATTGGCTGCCGCTTGAAGGGAGCCGGGCAGACGATCTGGCGGTTGCCTTTTACACCAAGAAGGATAAATTCCTGCGTCTTGAAATCATAATCGAGGACGCCAGCCAAAACCTGCTTTTAGTCAGGATATTTAAGTGGAGCATGCCATACTGGTATCCTTATTACTGATGATGGAGAATATTATTTGATACATAGAATGACGGCGCTTTTTGGTCAGGTATCGTGATTAATAATGAGAATACATCAATACTCTGTAGATGGAATCGCCGATCCCATCTACAGTAGTTGGACGAAAACCGGCTCAATATAGGTGTCAGGTTTTTTTCATCCTAAATATTGTGGGCGTTCTTTACCCGGTATGGCGATCATTAGCGCAGGCGGATAGCTGAAAGTCGATAGCTGACTGCTTCTTTCATCAAGACTGGTATAATCGCCAGGATGAAGCCGCTGCGTGATTTTCTCGAATTGATCAAATTCGAACACACGATTTTTGCCTTGCCATTTGCCTATTTGGGCATGCTGCTGGCAGCAAATGGATTACCTGGCTGGGTCAAGTTTTTATGGATCACGCTGGCAATGGCCGCGGCGCGTACAGTGGCAATGGGGATCAACCGTATTGCCGACCGGTACATAGATGCCCATAACCCCCGCACGGCTAACCGTCCTCTGGTGACCGGCGCTATTTCAATCCGTACTGCCTGGGTGGGGTCATTACTTGCGCTTGGATTATTGGTTATCGCCGCCTGGCAATTGGGCGATCTCACCCTGCGCCTTTCACCCATTGCCGTCTTGTTTTTGGTTGGGTACTCGTACACCAAACGTTTTACCTGGATGTCGCATTTCTTGCTGGGCTTCACGGATGGCCTGGCGCCGGTGGGTGCCTGGGTGGGGGTAAGAAATTCTCTATTTACCATACAAGACCTGCCTGCCTGGATTTTGCTGGCTACGGTTACCCTGTGGATTGGGGGTTTCGATCTTATCTACGCCTGCCAGGATGTGGAATATGACCGCCTTGACCGCCTGCATGCTATTCCGGCGCGTTTTGGCATTGCGACCGCCTTACACCTCTCCACGATTTGCCATATTGTAACCATGATCTTACTGGCTGCCGTGGGCTGGCTGATGACGTTGAGCTGGCCGTATTGGGCAGGATTGTTCGTCGTTGGTGTGCTGTTGTTTTGGGAACATTCACTGGTTCATCCGGACGATCTAAGCCGGCTGGATATGGCATTTTTTAATATAAATAGCTATATCAGTATAACGCTGTTCGCGGCTGTTTTGGCTTCCTTATTTTTATTCTAAATCCAAGAAAAGATAAAAAAAAAATATCCATGAAACTTCATAAACGAATCGTTTTCTTGCTCCCAACAATAATCATGAGCCTGGCATGCCAGACAGTGATGGGGGTGGTATCTCCGACAGCCACGCTATCACCAACGGTTACATTGATGGATACGGTGACCGCAACCCTTCAGCCTGACACACCTACGCCATCGCCGACCATTCCTCCCACTGAAACGCCTGTACCCACCGCAACATTAGCCTTTCTGGCAAAAGATGGGCGGCTTGAAATTTTCGAGAAATTATGGAACATCATCAATGACTATTACATATATAAGGATTTCAACGGGGTGGATTGGGATGCGGTGCATGAAGAATATTATGCGAAAGTCATTGCCACGAACAATCCAGAATTGTTTTATGATCTTTTGAATGAAATGATCGCATTACTGAATGATGAACATTCGGGATTATTGAACCCGCGCGAAGTGGCTCAAGAGGAAATGGAATTTGCCGGTGAGAATCAGTTCGTTGGCATTGGGGTATTAACCCAGGCGGTTTATGAACGCGGGTACGCTACGGTTTTATTAACCTTTCCGAACAGCCCGGCAGAAAAAGCCGGCATCAAAGCCCATGATAATATCTTGAGGGCGGATGGTTATCCGATTATCCAGGATGACCAGTTCATGATTGACCACCTGCGTGGATTAGAAGGCACTCAGGTGACAGTTGAAGTACAAACGCCGGGTGAAGAGGTGCGCCAATTAACCCTTACCCGCAAAAAATTCAAGGAAGCGACACCTGTGCCTTACCAGGTATTAACTACGCCGGATGGTAAAAGGGTGGGTTATATTTTGGTGGTCACGTTTGCCGATATCACGATCGATGTTCAGATTTCCGATGCGTTGTATAAAATGACCGTGGATAGTCCGCTGGATGGTGTGATCATCGATAACCGTATGAACACCGGCGGCGCCGATACAATTGCCAAAGGCACCTTAAAGTTGTTCACAGACGGCACTTTGGGATATTTTTATGACCGCAACGATCAAAGGCGCGATTTTGCAGTTGAAGCTGAGGATGTTGGCGGGTCTCAACATGTGCCCCTGGTGGTGATTGTGGGGAAGGGCACTGCCAGTTTTGGAGAACTGTTTGCCGGGGTGTTGAAAAATAAACAGCGCGCCTACATCATCGGGGAAACAACAGACGGAAATGTTGAGCTGCTGCGAGGCTATGATTTTGAAGATGGGTCGCGTGCCTGGATCGCGCATGAAAAATTCCGACCTATTTACAATCCGGATGATGATTGGGAAGAATCGGGGATTATACCGGATTTGACAGTACTTAGCGATTGGGATCTGGTAACCACAGAAAACGACCCGGTTGTCGTGGCGGCTTTGGAATATTTTGACTCTAATTGATTGAATTTGACGTATTATTGTGGTAAACTGAGCGTATCGTCCCTCTCCGTTGCTGGGAGATGGCTTGTCCAGAAAGTACAGGCAACACCTGCCCGGAGCACTCATGCTAAGCTTACCCGAAAAAATCATCTTCATCCTGGCTGCGGTGGCATCCGGTTATGGCGCATATTGTGCAGCTATCAGGATTACCCGGATAGTGGCGCGCGGTCGGGGAAAACCGGATTATCGGGTTGCTCAGCGAAGGCTGTTATCGGTTGCATTTAAGGTCATCTCTTTTCAACCAGTTTTTCGCTTGCGATTTTGGCCAAGCCTGTTCCATGGATTGGTTGCCTGGGGATTTATTTATTACTTGCTGGTAAATTTGGGGGATATCCTGGTAGCATTCATTCCCGGGTTTCATTTTTTAGGCGAGGGGATTGTAGGTGACTTATATCGCCTGGGAAGTGACATACTCAGTGTTGCGGTATTAACAGGCATGGCTGCGTTGATCATTCGGCGGTTCGTTTTAAAACCGGAAGCGATGAATACCCGGAATGATATTCAACTCGACCCGCTTACCCGGCGTGGTATACGCCAGGATTCGGCGATTGTAAGCGCCTTTATCCTTTTGCATGTCGGCGCTCGATTTTTGGGTGAGTCTATGCGCCTGGCAGAAGCCGGAGCAGATGTGTGGCAGCCTTTTGCCACTTCCATTATGCCAATATGGGATGGCATGAGCGCCATGACTCTTAAGGTGGGTGAGCATTTGGCGTTTTGGCTGGCGTTAGGCGCCATTTTAGCATTTGTCCCGTATTTCTTGTTTTCAAAGCATCTCCACCTGTTCATGGCGCCGCTCAACTTTTTACTCAAACCGGAACGATATTCGATAGGTGAATTGAGTGCGTTGGATTTTGACGATGACAGCATCGAGCAATTCGGCGCCTTGCGGTTGGAAGACCTGGGTTGGGAGCAGCTTTTAGATTCTTATGCCTGTATCATGTGCTATCGCTGCCAGGAGGTTTGTCCGGCGTACAATACCGGAAAGATACTCTCCCCGGCGGTTATGGAAATCAATAAACGCTATCTCATGAATATCGAAGGCGCTAAACTGGCGACTGGTGCATCCAGTACACAATCGCTGTTGGAATTTGTTATCCCTGCTGAGGCAGTATGGGCATGCACTGCCTGCGGGGCGTGTGTGGATATTTGCCCGGTAGGAAACGAACCGATGCGCGATATTATGGACATCCGCCGGGCGTTGATCTTGATGGAGAACGATTTTCCCGAACCGCTGCAAACGGCTTTCCGCGGTATGGAACGTACAGGCAACCCGTGGAATATCCCCCCGGCGGAAAGGTTAAAGTGGGCTGAAGGGCTGAATGTGCCCACCGTGACGCAAAATCCGGGTTTTGATGTGTTGTGGTGGGTAGGCTGCGCCCCTGCCACAGACGCCCGCGCTCAAAAGACGGCCCGCGCCTTTGCACAAATACTCAACGCAGCGGGAGTGAATTTTGCCGTATTGGGTGAGCAAGAACAATGCACCGGAGACGCGGCTCGTAGGGCGGGAAACGAATATCTATTCAATGAGTTAGCCACAGCCAATGTTGAAATCCTGAATGAAGTCAATCCAAAGCATATCGTGACCACCTGTCCGCATTGCCTGCATACCTTGAAAAATGAATATCCGGCGTTTCGGGGAAATTACGATGTAGTGCATCATAGCCAGATGATCCAGGAGTTGATGGCAGACGGCAGGATACAAATCAGGTCACAAGTGAGAGATGAAAACTCGAACAACCAATACCGCAGGGAAAAAACCGTTTTCCATGACCCATGTTACTTGGGGCGTCAAAACGGAATTCTTCGGGAACCGAGAAGTATTTTAGAAAAAGCCGGGGCAAACTTGGTGGAGATGAAAGATCAGGGAAACAAATCTTTTTGCTGTGGGGCAGGCGGCGCCCAGATGTGGAAAGAAGAAGAACATGGCGTGGAGCGCGTCTCTGCCAGCCGCTTCCGCCAGGCGCAGGAAACCGGCGCCGCAATTCTTGCCGTGGGCTGCCCGTTTTGTCTTACCATGCTGAATGACGCCAATATCGAAGCAGGGGAGTCGATGCAGGTGTTGGATGTAGCGGAATTGTTGTTAGCCAGAATGGATACTCCTTTCGATAAATAATTCAATAGCTGTCGATCACAGCATTGCTATATAAACAGCAAACCAGCCTGGAATTCTCCAGGCTGGTTTGCTAAACGCAATACCTGTAAATACTGTATACCAATAAATACTGTATACCTATAAATATTTAATACCAATAAATACTATATACCAATCATCACTGCGCTAATTCAATTTTTGGCGGAACATTACCCGTGTATACTTCATCTTCTTGATAGTAAATATATAGATCTTTATTGCCGCCGATTTCTACCGTGTAGCCAATGATCTGGCTATGCCAGCCATCTAATGAGCCGGTACCTAATAAGTCAACATCGCAAGAGGGCGTGTAGATGGTGCCCTGGAATCTCGATTCGGCATTGCCATCCAGGGTGACGGTACACTCGCCGTGGTTGCCCACGGATGGATCGACAATATCTCGAAAGATCAACAAACCCTGATAAGGCTCGCCTTCACCGGGGGCGGTAAGGTTGATCTGTGCGCCGCCATTCCAGGTAATATCACCGCTTTTCATGTAAATTAAAACATTGGTGCCGGTAAGAATCTCGTTATTATTCAATCGAAAATTGCCATCCACACAATAGATACCGGTTTCGAGGATTTCCACCCCGTTCGGAGGAAACGTGCCGGTGAAATTTCCCGGGCTTAGAGTATTACCGGTTTTAACGGTATCTGAGATACAGGTGGGGGGTTCGATATATTCAGTGGGCGGGTAGGTGCGCGCTACCGCGCCGGTCACGATAATGCTGTCATCCGGTAGAATTTTATCGGGATCGAATTCGGCGCCACCCACCACGTTAATATTAGCGTCTGGTACATTAATCGTTCGGCTGCCGTCCTGTCTGAAGGCGCAATTCGGGTCATTGGAATTTATGAACATACCCCCGCCAAAAACATCTGTACCTGCATCGCTGCCGTGCCCCCATACAACCGAACACCCATTAGGTTTTAAGCCCACAATCGCATCTCCGGGGAAAAGAGGACCCCAGTTCCCAGGAATATAGCGCGCCACGGCTTCGACACTGTTCTTTGCCACTCCCGGAAAAATAAAATGCATAAAGGCGGTATTTACAGTGGATGTGATAATGACTTGAACGTATTTTGTATTTCCTGTATAAGGGCCTACTTTTGGGGGGCTCCAGACGACAACGTTGTTAGTATCTCCGTTGTTATCAAACCCATTACTTTCGGCGCGGTCCATCCCTACCTGGTACCAGTTTTCATGGTTTAATTTTGATAGCGCGCTTGCCAATGCAGCCGCGTCGGCGCTGTTTTGTGCGTGACGGCGTTCTGCATATGCCATACCGCCATCAATGGCCAAAGCCGTGAAACCCAATAACGCGACCATTGCCAGAATTAATATGATAAGTGCCTGTCCACGCTCATGATTACGGGTATTTGTCATAAATCATCTCCTTTTTTAAGCGGCGATCAGTAACATGGAGGGCGTAATATAGTATCGGTAATGGATGCTTTTATCGGTACGTTTTGTGTCCCAATGATTGTGCCTAAAAATGGTGTTGTAAGCGTGAATGTGTAAGTGGTTTGAACCTTAATAGAATGCCCGGCGCAGGCTGAGCCGATGATCTCGGGATCTGGAACAGCTACATTAACCGTGTCTGACAGATCTACGGGGAATTTGGCGGTACCGCGCACACGATTTTTAACCCCTTCAAAATCGTTTGGATAAGTAGAACCATATAGAGCGCCTTCCTGAACCGCATCCCGTATGGTCATATAAGCAAAGAAAGCTCTACCTAAATCCACAACGCCAACCAATAAGATAAGGATAAAAACCGCGCTAAAAGCAAATTCAACCATGCTTTGCCCATTTTCCCGCCGGTAATATTTTTTGCGAAAAATTCTCATTTTGTGCTCCTTTGCTATTCGATAAATTCTCTGCATAATCAAAATGTACCTATCATTCTTGATCAACCACTAATAACTTGCGCTCAAATTACATCCATTTTCAAAAGACACTTCGATATAAAAACCACTGGTTATCAAGTTCTGCATGAAAGAAAACCGCATGGAAGACGCGGGTGGAACATTGCGATATTCCGGAAATCCAATCCATGAAGAAATCATCGTCGGTGGTTCTGAATCGCCTGCATTCCAAATTGTCCAACCATCCATATAAATCCAGTTCAAGCTTTGTGTAATGGCGGGCTCATCAGGCCATACAAGCGCTACAGACGTGACCCGATGTGTCACACCGCTGGTGTTGTCCACGTTCAGATCGATGTAATTGGATTTTGGTTTATTAAAATTGATCGAAATTCCATTGCAAATGGGTGTTGGGGTGATGGTAACCGTAGGCGAGTTGGTTTTTGTGGGGGTAATGGTTGGGGTACGCGTTTGAGTGGGGGTCAGCGTTTGTGTACGCGTGGGTGTGTGAGTACGCGTATTGGTGGGGGTTAATGAATAGATGGATGTGGGGGTGGGAGTACGTGTATCGGTGCTCGTGGGTGTCACCGTACGAGTTTTCGTAACAGTAGGGGTTAATGTGACGGTGCGGGTGTTGGTGATGGTTGGCGTAAGCGTTTTGGTGGGTGTTTCTGTAACCGTGGGTGTGTTGGTTGGCGTAGCGGTATCTGTGGGTGTGGGTGTGATTGTAGGTGTTTGCGTATCCGTTGGGGTAGGGGTCACCGTCGGTGTTTCGGTGACCGTGGGAGTAATGGTAACCGTAGGCGTGCGTGTAGGACGGCGCGTGGGTGTGGCGGGAAGGGTGCCGGCAACAGCTAAAGCGTTGTAAATGGTTCGGGCGCTGCGTGACGTAATGGGAATAGCAGGAATATTAGAAAAAAGCACCATCGGTTTGTAGAAGGCTCTTACTTCGACAACCACACGATCCCAACCGCCGTAAAGTTCTTCTGATGCCGGGCATGAATCGAAAGGGTCTGTATCCGGGCCAGAATCATATTCGATGGTAATGTCTCCATCTGTAACCCCTGCCAGATTGGCCATGCGTTTTGCAGCCACACGCATACCGGCGCAATCCAGGTAACGCAGTGTACCAGCGCCGTTATCGCCGCCTGCCGAGCCATAACGGGCTGCTTCACGGCTGGCGGTTGCAACTGCACTGTAAATAAATAAAAGTCGCCCGAACTCGATCACTCCCAAAACCAATAAAAACAATAAAGGGAATATCAAGGCAAATTCTACAAAGCCTTGTCCGATTTCTTTTCGTGATAAAAAGATGTGAATGTTCATTCTCTTAGACATGTCAAGTTTTTAAAAGGTAAAATAAATACTGTAGATAATTAAATAAACGCAATAAGAATTGTTTTGTTACTAAATGCACCTTAAAAATGTGAAAGTTGAATAACCTTTTTGTGAGGTGAGCAAAAAGGTTTATCAGATATTGATTTGTAGTATCAGGCTAATCTTTGGGCGTTTTCGTTGGTTTGTCTGGCTTTGGTGTTTTTGTAGGCTTGGCTGGCTTAGGCGTTTTGGTAGGTTTTTGGGTGGGTTTATTTGTATTGGTAGGTTTGGGCGTTTTTTTGATTTTCGTTGTTGAAGTAGCCTGTTCTGTTGGCTCTAAAGTTTCCGATGCCATCAACACAGAAGGAGGCGGAGCCAAGATGATGGTGGTGACAACGGGGGTTTCGGAGGGGAGAGGTGTAAGGGTTAGTGTGATTACGGGCGTATCTGTGGCTGTAACGCTGGCGGTGACCACAGGATTCCCAGTTGAAATTACATTTTCGGCAACTCCCATTGCCCGAGAAGAGATTTCTACGGCATGGTTCAAGGCGGCTTGATTCTTGGAAGGCGCTTTGGCTTTTATATAAGCAAGGGTTTGCTCATGCCGTGAGAGTGAGCGCCGCATTTCCATGGCGAATTCTTTGGTTTGGATAGGATCTTTAATCGCTTGATTTTGTAAAGCCTGGAGCGCCTGGTCTACGTGGTTGTCCATATTACTAACAACAACATCAAAATGATCATAGTCTTCCAGGGCGCTTAGCGTTTGCATTTCTACTAATCGGTGATCCGCAAACTGGAGATGCAATTGCGCCTCTTTCAATGGTGAAGTTGTAATAGCCAATTGAACCGTTTCCAGTGATGTTTTTACCGGGTAGAGCGCTTCGCCAGGTACGGCATTTTGAGCCGCCAGGGTTACTGTACTGCCAAATAGCAATGTGGAAAATACCAACACAGCCACCAGCGCAACTTGGAAAGCCATTTTTTTGGATGTGAATAAATTTTGCCAGAATGATAAACCAGGTTGGCGGGTTTGTTTTTGAATTCGTTGCTCGCTTTGAATTCGCGCCATCAAACGCTGCGAAGAAGCCCTAACAAATTCCGGTCGGGGTTGAATATTTGCCTTTTGCGCAGTGAGCCAAAGAGCAGCTTCCAGGCGTGGACGAAGTTCATCAGACAGGGTTGGATAAGAATCCAATATTATTTCGATCGTTTCCTGCCCGTTTAAAAGACGATCCAGGCATTCCTCTAAAACAAATTCGATACTATGCTTGTCGATCGGAATCATACTAATACCCCGCATTTCCATCCAGAATATCTCGCAAAGCCGCTAATGCCCGGTGCTGCAAGACGCGTACTGCGCCTGAAGACCTTCCCATGGCTTTCGCAGTCTCATCAGGAGATAAACCGCTTAAGAATCGCAAAGACAAAACCGTATGGTAATCTTCACGTAATTCTTTCATTGCATCTCTCAATTCCTTGTGTCTGGAACTTTTAAGCAGCATTTCGCCAGGATCCAGACCATCATCCGGAATGCTTAAATCATCGATAGACACAAGTTGTTTTGATTGCGCCGAACGGCGATAGAAATCGATCAATCCATTTCGGGCAACCTGAAATAACAAGGCGTAAAAAGGGATGCCTTTTTCTTCATAATTTGATAACGAACGCCATACCCGAAAAAAAACCTCTTCAGTCAGGTCTTCGGCGTCGTGAGGGTTGTCCATGTGGGATACAAAGTAACGATATATTCTATCCGCATAGCGGTTATATATTTCACCGTATGCCTGGACATTACCCTGACGAGCGAATTGGACTAGCTGGTTATCTTCGACATTTAGCCAATCTTGCATTCGCTCACCTGTATAAACGGGGGGAAGATAAATTTGTTACAGACATAACATAAACGACAAATATTCTTGCGAAACCGTTAATAAAATTACGGTAAATTTATTATCAACTGATACTTTAAAGTGATTTGAACAGTCTAACATGATTCGATAAAAGTAGTTGCTTTACGACGTGCGTGATTCTATCGTATTTTTCGGGCTATTTTTTTCAAAAAAAGCATCAATAAATGCAATGATAACAGACAATTGCCTGGAAAATGGACTTTATAAAAATGAAAGGTATTTAACAAAAAAATCCCCTGGCGAAAGTAATTCCGCCAGGGGATTAGACGCTTATTTAGGGTTTTCCTTTTCCCGGATCGTCATTTTCTGATCCACTCGAACCGGGTGTGGATGAATCGTTTGAATTGGTATTACCGTTATCCGAGTCTTCTTGTTCGTTTTGGTTATTGTTGTCATTGCCGGGATCGGTATTGGTGTTTCCTCCCGTGCCGGGATCTTCATTCGGGCCCTGACCGATACCGGTGCCATCCTGAGGCGGCGTTGCATTTTCGGATCCACCACCATTACCGGCGTCAGGACCTGGCCCCGGACCGGTGCCATCTTGAACCGGAATGCAATCTGTGCAAGTTTCGCCGCCATTTCCCGAATTGCCTGTACCAGTCTGTGTACCGGTGTTTGCGCCAGAGTAACCACCCGACGATGCGCCGGTTCCTGTTCCTTGATTTCCTTGGGAGCCTCCAGGGGCGACGCCAGCAGGCGGCTCTGTGGGTGGAGTCAGGTCCCCGTTTTGTTGTTGGCGAACACGAATACGGAACATCAGCGGATCGGTTAGTCCCGAATCGCATATTTGTTGTTGCGTTTGCAGCATTTCTCGAACTCTTAACAATAAAGCCTCATTTTCAGGTGATGAAATCCCTGCCATCGTTTGTTGCTGCTGGCGGATGGTTGCTTGAAGTTTTAGTAGGGCAGGAGTTAATTCCTCATCGCTCATTCCGGCGGCAAACTGAAACGCATGTTTATATTCGGTTTGCAACTGGGTCATAATCTCTTGAGGAATAATCTCACCATTGGATGCCAGAGCAGCAATCTCATTCATACGCCGATTGGCAAACTGCAGGGACAATTGAAACTCAGTTTGAGTCTGCGTGGCGATATTCAGGCGGAATTCTTCGCTGGCGAGTTTTACCGGATACAATAAATCATTCGGCAGGCTATCTTGGGCGGCATATACAGTCGCACCTGCGCCTCCAAACGCCAAAGCAATTACGGCGAAGATCGTAGCCAGGGTAGTTAACATAGGGGAACGCTCCTTTCTGAGTGATGTCTTTCGAAAATTTCTGAACCACTCATTAAGACGTTGCCCAGGCGAAATAGATACTGCCGCGGCGCCCGAGTTTTTCGATGATAAAGCTTTTATTTCTGAAAGGTATCTGGTTCTTGTTGAAGCCGCTTTTTCAGCATCGCGAGGAGGAATATCTCTTAATGATGAGAGTTTTTCGATCACAAATCGATCATTATTTATCGTTGTCATAGCAATTCATCTCCCGCAAGTAATCGCCGCAGCGATTGCAAACCCCGGTGTTGTAGAGCTTTGATGGCGCCTAATGGTTTTTCCATGGCATGGGCGATTTGTTCATTATTCCAGCCTTCAAGATATTTCAATACGATTACCTGTCGCTGCTCAGCGGTAAGCAGCTTTAAATACGAAAGCATATTTTGTGCTTCCAGCCGCTTCATGGCTTCCTCTTGGGGATCATCCGAATGTATTGCAATATTCAGGTCTTCTATTGATACCGGATCAGGATGCTTGCGAAAAAAGTCGGTGATCCAATTATGGGCAATGCGATATAGGTAAGCTTGCAAATAACGGTCAGGCCCATTGCCATGTTTAATTGTTTTTAAAAAGCGGCTGAAAGTTTCTGACACACACTCTTCTGCCAGATTTTCATTTGCCAATAGGCGCATTGCGTATCGGTATATCCCAGGGCTATACCGATCATATACCTCGGTTAAGGCTTCTTCCTTGAAACGTTTGGCTTGCTGCAGCAACTCAGTTTCAGTTATCATGTCACATTAAATAAGACGAATATCCATATTAAAAGTTACGCTAAAAATAAATTCTGATATACTTTGACGGCTAAGGGAATAAAAAACTGATAAAGAAACGAAACAGGTTTCAGCCATGCCGGTTGATTTTTCTTTTTTGAAAGCAAATCGTTCAGCAAAACAATCCTTATCAATCTCAACTTTGCGGGAAAAAATCACGTTTAAATCGCTGGCAATGTTGTTTTCAGGAAAGGCTGCCCAGGAGGGATATTTGGCGGCGGTAGACCAGGGCGCTATCAGCTTATCTAATTTTCTGGCTACTATTATTTTGGCGCGCAGCGCCAGCCCTACCGAATTAGGGGTGTATGGTGTAGGGTTCATTGCGTTGCGTTTGGCGCGTTCTTTTCAGGACGGTATAACCATTCAACCTATGAATGTGATCGGCGCGGGGATGGATGAGACTGAATTCCGCCGCTATGCTACCGGCACGAGTATATTACAGGTTGCCCTGGCTTTATTGTGTTCGATGTGTGTGGCGCTGGGCGGGTGGATTTTGACTGCCGCCGGTAATGATGTGGCCGGACCGACCCTTTTTGCATTATGGTTTGTGTTTTTATGGTGGCAATTGCAGGAATATATTCGGCGCATGATGTATACCCGGGGAACGGTGTTCCATGCGGTGGTAAATACGATCCTGGCGAATACAGTCCGCCTGGCAATAATGATCTGGATGCAAAGCCGGGGCAGTTTGGATGGTATTGCCAGCCTGGATGCCATCGGCTGGGGGTCGCTGGCTGCACTGCTGCCCGGATTGTGGTTTACACGCCGGTTTTGGGGATGCCCATGGCTTTCGCTTCGCCAAACCTGGCAACGCAACTGGGATTTTGGCAGGTGGGTGATGGGCGGTGCTCTGGCTAATTGGGTGGCGGTTGAGTTTTATCCGGTGCTTACTGCCGGGATGATCAGTTTTGCGGCTGCCGGTGCGTATCGCGCCTTGCAAAACCTGGTCGCGCCCATTCATATGTTGCTGCGGGCTATCGATACATTCATGACACCACGCGCCGCCCGGCAATACGATATGGGCGGCAAACCGGCATTATTACGCACTATTCGATTGGTTTACCTCATTTCCGGCATTCCGATACTGGGTGTGTTGGGGCTGGCTATGCTCTTCCCGGCGCAGATTTTACATGTGCTGTATGGGGATACTTATGTTGAGTTTGCGGGCGGCGTCACGCTGATGGCGGTTTTCTATGCCTTATGGTTCGCTTATTGGCCCATGCAAACCGCCCTCAAAGCGGCACGCTATTCACGTCCGATTTTCATCGCCAACCTGGCAGCTATCGCAAGTATGTTCACTGCGGGCGTGTGGGCAATTCAACGCTGGGGCGTTTATGGAACCATTGGCGGACAGGCGCTTAATTCATTGGTCGTGGGGGTTATTTTATGGTGCGCCTGGTTCAAGATTAAGCGCGATGTGGATTAATCTTTTTTCTTAATCAAAAGTTTCGTAGTAGCGGCTTCAGTCGTTAAGTTTACTCATAGGGGTTGTCTAAAAAGTCAAAAATATCATGTTGCACGAAGTGTGTTTCACGAAGCGAAGCGAAACATCTCACATTAT
>JAFGJM010000038.1 GCA_016929095.1 Anaerolineales bacterium
ATAATGTGAGATGTTTCGCTTCGCTTCGTGAAACACACTTCGTTCAACAAGACAAAATTGACTTTTTGGACAACCCCAGCCAACAATCGGAAAATTCATACATGGAATTCAAAAAAATAAGGTCTACGATCGTATTTTCGGAGGAAAAAATCATGCAGAAAACTATTTTGGTATTAGGCGCGACCGGAACTTTAGGACGACCCGTCGCTTATGCCTTGAATAACGCTGGATTTAAAGTGCGGATCATGACCAGGGATCTTAAAAAAGCACTAAAAATCTTTAATGACTCGTTTGAGAAAATCGCCGGAAACCCAACAGATACGACTTGCCTGGAAGAAGCGCTGAATGGCTGCTATGGCGTCCATATCAGTCTGACACCTGAGATCGAACTACAGGTAGTGGAGGCCGTCATCAAAGTAGCCAAAATGCGCGGCGTTGAACGGATCACGTATATTTCCGGGGCATCGGTCGCCGAGGAAACTCGCTGGTTTCCCATGATCAATCAAAAATTTTTAGCAGAACAAGCCCTTAAAGAAAGCGGGATTCACTATGCCATCTTCTGCCCTACCTGGATCATGGATACTCTGCCTATGTTCGTAAACCAGGGGCAGGCTTCCATATTGGGAAAGCAGCCACACCCTTACCATTGGGTAGCTGCCGAGGATGTCGGGAGAATGGTTACATCAATATATGAACTTGAAGAAGCATCTAAAAAACGGATTATTGTGCATGGGCCGGAACTGATTAGCGCACACGAAGCATTAAAACGCTACTGCACGGCATTCCACCCGGAGATCAAGAAAATATCCAGTACGCCTTTTTGGCTGGTCAAATTGTTGGCGACGATCACCAATAATCAAGAACTCAAAGGTGCAATTGAAATGATGGCTTATTTCGAAAAATATGGAGAAGGCAGCAATCTTCCACAGGCTAATGGCGTTCCTGCACCGACTACGACTTTGGACATGTGGATACAAAAGCGTAAAGTAAACGAAAATCAATCATTGAACAACTCATAGTGCTGTGTCCCGGTATATAGAAAAATAAACTAAAAATCAAAATTTCAAGTCAGGAAACAAAAAATGAACAACAGTAAATTATTTATCAAAGCAATTTTTATAATAACCACGATAATCGTGACCTTTGCACCCCTCGCTACCCATCTGGCGCAAGCTAATCAAGAGGCAAATGGTATTTCCCAGGGTAACTCCTACGAGGAGATCGATGCCTATATCGAAAAGCAACTTGATACGCTAAAAATACCCGCTGCTTCTCTCGCCATTATCGAAGGGGATAAGATCGTCCACACCAAAGGCTTTAGCGTGACAGGCTCGGGAGGCGAAACACCAACCCCACAAACGCCCTTTTTCATTGGCTCACTGACTAAATCTTTCACGGCGCTGGCGGTGATGCAGCTAGTCGAAGCCGGGAAGATCGACCTGGATGCACCGGTTCAAACCTATCTGCCCTGGTTCACGCTTGCCGACCCGCAGGCGGCTGCCCAAATCACTGTACGCCATTTGCTCAACCAGACCAGCGGCATCTCGCAAATCCCGGGAATGCTCAGTCTTGCCAACTTCGACGACACACCCGGGGCAAATGAAAGACAAATCCGTGCCCTGGCGACTTATGAACTCGCTTACCCGGTTGGTTCAGGGTGGGATTACAGCAATGTGAATTTCAACCTATTAGGGTTGGTTATCGAAGCCGCCAGCGGCGAGACGTATGCGGACTATGTACAAAATCATATTTACACGCCATTGAGCATGGAGCATAGTTATACATCCAAAGCCATTGCGCAGCAGGATAATCTGGCGGTAGGGCACCAACAATGGTTCGGTTTTCCGGTGGCGGTGCCCAATATGCGAGTGCCGGTTGCGTCGTTACCATCCGGTCAGCTTATCTCCAGCGCTGAAGATATGGGCCATTACATAATCGCTCAATTGAACGAAGGCGAATATGACGATGCTCAAATTCTCTCTGCGGAAGGAACAATGCAAATGCATCAACCGGCAGCCGATGCCAGCGCCAGTGGTTTAGGTGACGTAGATTACGGCATGGGGTGGTTCGTGAAAAATTTCGATCAGGGACAACTGATATTCCATCACGGTGAAGTGCCCGATTACTTTGCCTACATGGCGCTCCTGCCTGAACAAGACCGCGCCATGGTTTTGCTGATCAATACCAACCATCAATTGTACTCTTTCGCGCTTTTGGAAACCGGCGAGGCGGCTGCACTCCAGTTAGCTGGTGTATCACCCCAACCCAATGGGTGGAATGTTCTCCCCAAGGTAATGCCTTTCATCCTACTTCTCCCGGTTCTTCAAATCATTTTCATCATCGCCGCCTTACTCCGCATCAAGCGCTGGAAAACAAACGCCAGCAAACGCCCGGGTGTGGTGAACAAATGGCTGTTCCACATCCTGCTGCCAACGATCATCAATTTGCTGTTGGTATTCACCGCCGTGGGTATCCTGGCGAGTGGCATGCTCAATTTCATCATGCTCTTTATGGGTGATATGGTCTCAACGTTATTGATTTCGGGCGCCATTGCCCTGGTGTGGATTTTCATTCGAACACCGTTGATCCTTAGGGCTCTTCGAAAGCCCGGATCAGACAAGAAATCCAGGACAATCGCCGTTGCTCAGCAAGTATCGGTATAAAACGAAAAGATAAAGATCACTCGAAATAATCATACGCTGGCGCAGTTCAAAGTCGCCATCAAAGGCGATGAGGTTGCACACACAAGGGTGTTGGCGTCATAGGTATCGGAGGTGGAATACCAGACGCACAAACACCCTTCTTTGTTAAGAATGATTTCAATAATGAAAATTAATTTCTTTTTTCAATACAATGACGCTGATAATTTCTTTCCTTTTATTCCCCCTTTGAACGACTATTCGAATGAATTAATATTTGCGCACCTAACGGTCGGCGGGTTTGATCGGCGATCACGGCACATTTCACCTTGAACAAGAAAAATATATTCTCGCTTTCATGGCTGAGAGATTCGTAATTTCCCATTCCTTTGGCAATGATCATATCGGCATTTTTGAAATGCGACTGAAACTCCGGGCTGCAATCCGATAATATTGTCCCCGGGGCATCTGAACCGTTATCGATAACCTGGACCAGCCTGTCTAGTCCGACTGCCCGGGCATCGATGGTGGTGGCGTCATTAATCACGGGGAAGCCGCGCGCGGCTGCGATCACCCGCTTTGGCAATAATCGCTCAATCAGCAGCTTGTCAAAGGCTATTTCACCCGCATTATCAAGTAAGTATAAAATGGTATTGGCTTCATGCAATGCTTGTTTAAATGCCTTCATGTCCAGAAAATGCGGTTCGGAATAAAGTTGTTGAAATGAGTTTTGGATGCTGGAGGCAGAAATATCACTTGTAACCCCCATATCGATTATATTTCCGGTAATCGCAAATCGAACTGCCATCAATAATGCATCTTCAGCAGAGTCAATCTCTATGCGAAGATTTTCAATCATATCCATAGCCATGTGGTTAAATCGATCTTTTGCTTTACGGTATGGGTCAGCATCCCCAGTGATTTCACGCAATCTACGATGAATTCGCTGCGCCATTGCCGGAGGTGATTGATGGAAGTCCATCTCTTCAAACCAGGGTAATACTTCCCGGATAATTTTTTCATGCACCGCAGAACTGGATGACACCATTCTTGCAGCTTCTATGGCTTGGCGTAACAAACAGGGAATACAATCAAGTGAAGTTTTCATATAGAATAATGACCTGTTTTTAATGGTTTTTTTAAATCGTAATATTACCGATACTATGAAAAATTTTTAGTATCAAAATAAAAACATATCGCTAAATCTCAGGGGAATAATATATCAGAAAAATCGGAAACGGATTAATTTTTTTTCCCGTTTTTCATAACCAGCACGCATGATCAATCATACAATGGGTAAAAAAAACCTAATTTGACAATTTGGGTCTTTAATAGGATAATATAAATTATGACAAAAATAAAGATATCACTTTTAACGGTTTTCATAGTCATAATGGCAAGTGCCTGTAGCGTAACGAAAGAAACAACGATTATCAGTTCTACACCACAGGCACCAATTAGAGAGGAATTATCAAGCGAAATGACACAAACAGCCATTGATCCTACCTATAATGAGCAAGAGGGCATTGACGTGGTCTACCTTGCGGGGGGGTGCTTTTGGGGGATGGAAAAATTAATGCAATCCATTCCAGGGGTGATGAATGTTACCAGCGGCTATGCCAACGGGAAAGCGGGAGATATACCCACATACAATTCCGTTTCCACCGGGCGTACCGGGTATCGTGAAACGGTTCGTGTGGAATACAACCCGAACAAGGTGAGTCTTGAGGCGATAATATTCGCCTATTTCCATGTAATCGATCCTACGATAGAAAACGCCCAGGGCAACGACCGCGGAACTCAATATCAAACCGGTATTTACTATGTGGACGAATACTCAAAAGAAATCATAGAGCGCGTTGTCAAGGTCGAAAAACAACGTTATGAGGATTTTGTTGTAGAAATCGAACCGCTGACTCGCTTCTATGACGCTGAGGAATATCATCAGGATTATCTGGATAAAAACCCCACAGGCTATTGCCATATCTCTCAGGCTGAATTTCAAGCAGTCAGCAATATGATCATTGACCCTGCGGATTACCCCCGTCCCGCCGATGAGCAAATCAAGGCAATGCTCAGCGAAGAGCAGTACAGGGTGACACAAAATGCCGGTACCGAGCCGCCATTTCAAAATGAGTTCTGGGAGCATCACGAGCGTGGTATCTATGTCGATATCGTCACGGGAGAACCGCTATTCTCATCTAGCGATAAATTTGACAGTCCCTCCGGTTGGCCAAGCTTTTCTAAAGGCATCGATATAAACGCCTTTGTTTTCATTAAAGACATATCGCTTGGCATGGTTCGTACCGAAGTCCGCAGCCGTACCGGTAACTCTCATCTGGGACACATGTTTTCCGATGACCCTCATTCACCATCCGGAATCCGATATTGCATCAACAGCGCCGCACTAAGGTTCGTGGCGTATGATCAAATGGAAGCAGAAGGCTATGGCTATTTGATGAAGTATGTCGAGTGAGTTAGAAATGCTTAAGTGGCATGGCAATGCAAAGGGGAACTCGATCACACTGCGATTCACACAATGAGCAGACACTCGCTTGATACATCGGTGATACGAATAAATTTATAGTTGAATCATTTCTACTTTGCCATACCTTGGGCCAACGAAAATATAGCAGGGTAACAATACAATGCTATTTCTCGCGGAGTAAATTGCTCTGGATGCTCAAGCCACCACTTGACTGCCGTAATGATTAAGCCAGCAATGAGAGTACTCGAGAACAAAACCCGGTCTTGATCGATGATTCGGACTGCTCGACTGCGTTCTAAGATAAGTTCAGCTAAAAATGAGTGCAGCTTCGCCGAGAACCATGAACTTCCCCGTGGGCCCAAAAGTTCACGGTAGAGTTTTTGGTATTCCGCAAAGTGTTCGAAGATCTTAATCCATTGTTCCGGGGGATGTTTCGCATCATTGCTAAGGGGGCTATGGGCTGTGTCGCTATCAACAAGGATAGTGCGTTTTGCATCCTCGAAAATTTGCTCAACCAGGTCATACTTATCCTGATAGTACCGATAAAATGCCGCGCGGCTCACCATGGCGCGTTGAGATATTTCTCCGACCGTGATCGTGTCGAAACTCCGCTCACTGATCAATTCGATTAATGCTTCTCGTAAAAGTTTTCGAGTTCGCCTCACTCGTAAATCGCCTGAGTTCTGAGTCAATTATTGCTCCTTGTCAGATATGTGACATTTCTGGTCGATTGCCACTGGTTTTTCACCAGTGGCATCATTATAATCTAAAATAATACATATTGTCTCGTTATTGCCTGTGTGTAACATAATACCATCCGTGTAACATTATCTTCAGGCAAGTCTTATGGAGAGATGCTCACAGTGGTGGGTATCTGCATTGTTGATCATAACTTATGCAAATTCGCACCCTAGAAAAGGAGAATTCAAATGCCGGAAATACTATCTGAGTGGGATGAGCGCATCGAACCCTCACAGTTCGAGGTGTATTCCCAAAAATACAAGGATTTCTTTTTCATGACCCGCCGCGATGGGATCATCGAACTACGCATGCATACCGATGGAGGCCCTTTTCGTCATTCCTGGAAGGCTCACAACGCCTGGAACCAGGCATGGCTGGAAGTCGGTCGTGATCCGGAGAATGAAGTCATGATCCTAACCGGGACCGGCGATTGGTGGCACCAGGGTCCGGTTGATGTACAAAAACATAACCCAGTACCCTTTGCAGATTGGTCAATCGATAGCCAGATTAAGATGTACTACGATATATTCAAGTTGCTGGAGAACTTGATCTTCTGTGTGGATATCCCGACCATTGGCGCGATCAATGGTCCTGGTACCCATTGTGAAATGGCGACCCTGTGTGATATTACCCTTTGCACTGAAGATGCAGATTTCTTCGATCCACATTTCTTGGTAGGATCACCACCTGGAGACGGTATGGCTTTGACATTACAACAAACCATAGGAATCAAACGTGCTTCGTACTATGCATATACCGGTCAGAAGATCAACGGGCGAATGGCGTTGCAACTCGGGATTGTGAATGAGGTATTACCGCGCGACAAGCTGCTTCCGCGCGCTTGGGAATTGGCAGAGATGATCATGCAACAACCTCGCCTCGCCCGGCGCATGACCCATGCAATCTTATCGCGACCATGGAAGCGCGCCCTCGTCGAAGATATGGGCTTTCATTGCGCCCATCAGAACTTCGCAATAGCCCTTGATAAGGAGGGATCAGTCGCAAGAGTCATGAAGAATCGCCAGCGATTCTATAGTGAAAAGGAATAACCTGGCAGGACGCTCAATCACAAATACGCAATTGCTCAGTATCATGATGCCCATAAGCCCATTCTCCAGGTTTTGCATATTGAATGCTGTCTTAAGAAAATCGACCGAGAATGCTGCGGGTATAGTGACGAGCGGCATGCTCATATGCATCATGCTCTTTACGGACGACATTTTCTCGAAGTAATAGGTTTCAGGTGGCATTGCCCTGGTGTGGATTTTCATTCGAACACCGTTGATTCTCAAAACGCTAGGAACGACTTCGTAAACAGTTTTTGTCAAACCAGCATAAAGAAGCTTCTTATGTTTTTTTTTATATCACCTGAAAGTCTCTGGTTTATCTCAAAGCTTCGTGACTTTTAAAAAACGCCCATTTCTGGGCGTTTTTTTATCGATGGGATTTTTCTTGAAATCGCAGAGCAAGAAAAGAAAATCCCTTTCAAATCATAGTACGGAAACTCAATTTTGTTTGAAACATTATGTTTTATTTCATGGATTTGTAATATTTCTATTGACAATATGTATAGTATTGTATATACTATGTATATTTTACTATACTTTCTTGTAATTATTAAACAACAAAACTACGAACGAAACCGAATCGTCCAAGACGAATAAGGAGAAATCAACTTGAAACTAGGGAACAATCTGCGTAGATATCGTTTCGAACAAGGTGAAATAACCCAGCAGGATCTTGCCAATGCCGTCGGGGTAACCCGGTTAACCATTCATTCAGTTGAAAAAGGGAAGTTTATGCCTTCCGTATTTCTGGCGCTAAAAATTGCCAGGTATTTTGGAAAATCAGTGGAAGACATTTTCTTTATCGAACAAGACGATGCATCCACAGGAGAAATTTAGTAATGAAAAAAATCAACCAGTTTGCTATTGTCATAAGCATCATAATGTTTTGTTTAATATCAGGTAATGTCATTGTATTGTTGGATATTAAATCCGGTCTTAACATATTATCAGAACCGCCAGAGTGGGTAAGTTTGATCGTTGCAGCGATTTTGATTCTCGTTGCTATAGGTCATTTGCTCAATTTATCCAATATTCTTATTCAATTCAGAAAATTGAAGGAGGAAAATTTTATACGTTCGATCGCTTTTGCTTTAGGAATATTCTCGTTGTTTCTTTTAGCTGTCGATGTGGTTATGTTGAAAGATATCGGCAATGAATATATGCTTCATAATGCTGCCGAGGAATGGAAGATCCTGTTTGCCAATCACGGCATCCACGTCGTTTATTCCCTTATTTCAACGGTGCACTGCTTGATTGCCAATAAACGTATTATGGCAATGAATTCAATCCCCAATGCCCTGGTGGATGAATCGACATTTCTCACCGTTCATCAGGTTGGCATATTCTCATCTATCTGCGGATTTTTGAGCATTTTGTCTTTGATCGGTTTAGGCGTTGCCAAAACATATTTAACGGGTCTGCTTTTCACGGTTGGGATTGTTTTATCCCTTCCTTATGGGATGGCTGTATTATATTGGTTATACCTGAAACGCAAAGAAAAACCGGCTGATTGGTATGATGAAAAACAATTTTTGGATATATCCCGCGGAGCTTTAGTTACCCTAATAATTTCTGTGATGATGACAATTGGTTTGTTTCTTTTGTTTTTCTTAAACTTGATTGACTTCAACCTGATTTTATTGTTTCCGATCTACTTATTCGTCATGGAATTCTGGTTTTCGGGAAGCGCCTTGTATTTCAGTAAGAGGGGTTAGAAAGGTTCTCAAATACTCACCAAAAGAGGCTGCCGTTTTGGGCAGCTTCTTTGATTTGAACATGGTTGGGTATTCCTTAATTTATTTTCCCCGTCAACCTGGCCATCACCACCAGATTGCCGCTAGTTTGGGTGTCAAACGGCGCGCCGGTCAAGTCACCATAACAGGAGACGGATGCGAAACCGGCAGTCTCCAGGCTGGATTTCATTTCATCATGTAATATGGGGCGTAAGCGTGTCGCCATATCCAATTGTGTCCATGCTTTTCCTGCCTCCCGCCGCAAGGTCACCACATGGAAGGGTATCAAACCATCGGCGTCATAATCATAGAAACGCAGAAAGAGCCATTCGGTTTGCCCTTCCTGGGCTGATTGCGGTTCCATCCAGCGCTCCCGCTTTTGCATCACGGCATCGAAATTGCGGTTTTGGATGATCAGCAGCCCGCCCGGTTTAAGGCAATCTGCAAAATCATGCAATGCGGCGGATAAAGCTTCCGGTGTAAGCAGATGGGGCAGAGAGTTTCCCAGGCAGAGAACTGCCTCGAAAGCCTGTGAACCAAAAGCCGCTTTCATTTCCCCGAAACCGGCTGCCTCGAATTGGATCTTCATTCCGGAGGTTTCAGCGTTGGCGCGGGCTCGTTCCACCATCCCGCGGCTCACATCCGCACCCGCTACCTCAAACCCAAGCTCTGCCAGGGCGATGGCGTGCATACCGGTACCGCAGGCGGTATCCAACACCCGCTGTACGCCTGCCTGCTTTAGCTGGCTTTCCAAAAAGGGTATTTCCGCAGCCAACCTTCCTGGCCAATTTACGAAACGATCATAATCTGCGCTAAAGTCATCATATATCATAGTTAATGACCTGACTGTTAATCGGATTCCTTTACAGCGAAATCCCTTTTATATGGTGATATCGCTTCGATCTTAATCCCATCACTTTTCGCTGGTTTATTCGTTAGCACACGACACCCCTCTTTAAGCGCACCTCCTAACATCACCCAGGGCGAAAAACTATTGACCAACAACCCGGTTTTTCCGTCCGTGGCAGCCGAAGCAAGCCATACAACTTTCTTGGCAGGAATTTCCGCAGGTCTTGCCCACATCCGCACAATTGTGGGGAAAATTGTAAGCCGTTCTTCTGCGCCTTCAATCACTTTCACATCCGTGAGCATTTCGGTGAGCACCATCCCCGGATTGAACGCAAACACCCCTACACCGCTGTCCTTTGTTTCATTGGCTAAAGCTTTGGTAAAAGAGAGCATCCAGGCTTTGCTGGCGCCGTAAGCATTCTGCCAGGGCACCGGACGTTCATACCCCCGCCCAAGCACATTGATCAATTTCCCTGATTGCTGCTTAATAAAATATTCCATCGCTGTCCGCGAACCATAATAGACCCCAATAATATTCGTCCGCACGATCAGATTAAAATCCTGAGGATCCAACTCCAGTGTCGGCCCATAGGGTCCGGAACTACCGGCATTGTTGACCCAGATATCAAGCCGGTCATATTTTGATATTGCACAATGAGCCAGCCTTTCCATATCTTCCAGGTTGGCTACATCCACAACCATCCCGCTGGCTTGCCCCCCTTCGGAGCGAACCAATTGCACTGCCTCGTCGACAGAATTTTGCGAGCGTGAAGCTACCACGACTGCCGCCCCTGCCCGTGACAAAGCCCTGGCAATCCCAAAACCTAAACCCCGCGTCCCGCCGGTAATTACAGCCACTTTTCCGTATAAATCACCCATATTTTTTCTCCAATAAAGATAAACCATATGAATAAAAATGAATACCATTCCCTTGTCATTCTGAGCGTGGCGAACAATCTTTCTGATGATCTAACAGATTCTTCAGTCGCCCTGGCGGGCTCCCTCAGAATGACAGATCTTTATGAGTAAAATGTAACAATCTTGTCAGTGAATCAAAGATTGCTTCGTCGCCCTGGCAGGCTCCTCGCAATGACAGGCGTTTAGGATGAAAGCGATCGAAACCATCTACAATAATTTGTGAATGTTCCTATGAATTGTAAACCGCTTCAACCAAAAATGCAGGTTTCGCCATTAAGTTTGGCTAGAAATTCCTAGAGTAACGACTGAAGTCGTTACTCCAAATTTATCTTCCATCATATTGACTCTTTTTTTGTTTTTGTTATAATGGTTATAACCATATAACAATATAACCAATATTGTGATCGGTATTCTTTAAATAATTGGTTTTCTCTAGAAGGAGTTTTTCCCCATATGTCTGCCCCATTGTATTTTTCAAAAATCACACACATTATTCAAGATTTAGAGCAAAAAAGCATGCCCGATATCCAAAAAGCGGCTGGTTTAATGGCCGACTCAATCGCTGCCGGGCGCGCCGTCTACTATTTTGGTTCCGGTCATTCGGTCATCCCCGCCCTGGATGTCTTCCCGCGCTATGGCTCCTTTGTCGGTCTACAACCCATCCATGATACGCGGCTAATGTGGTCTAACGTGATCGGCCCCGGGGGAACACCCGAGTTGCTCTGGTTGGAAAAACAAGAAGGTTATGTTCAGAACGTCTTCGATTCCTATGTCATGACCCCGCAGGATTCCTTGATTGTAATATCCCACGGTGGTCTGAATGCTGCTGGGATCGAGGCCGCCATGTACGCCAGAGAGCACGGCGTGAAAGTGATCGCCATAACCTCAATGAACAACTATCATAACAATGCTCCCCGCCATTCCAGCGGGAAAAAACTTGCCGATCTCGCAGACGTCGTGATCGACAACGGTGCACCTCCCGAAGATTCCATCATTAAGATCGAAGGCTGGGATGAACCCGTTGCAGCCAGCTCTACTGTCACCGTTCTGGTGATTTCTATGGCGCTCATCGCAGAAACCACGTCACTCCTGGCAAAACGCGGAATCCACATCCCCACTTTTGTCTCTCCCAACGTGATGCCTGACGCAGATCATAATAAGAAAGTTTATTCACTTTATAAAGAATTCCGGCGAAAAGTTTACTAAGAAAGTTGTCATGGGTACCAATATTTATTTAAATGCGCTTCTTCCTGTGTTGAATCGTGCGTTCGAAATCCAAAAAGATGTTCTGGCGCTTTGCGTTGAGAAGATGGCAGACACCATTCAAAACGACCATCTGATCTATGTCTTTGGGGCTGGTCATGCAGGGATTATCTCCGAAGAGATGTGTTACCGGGCTGGCGGATTAGTACCCATGGTGCCCATATTCGCGCCCGGACTATCCGTAAACACACGCCCGGCCACTCTTGAAACCGATTTAGAACGCATTTCCGGCTATGCAGCACTGATCTTAAAAGCAGTCAAAATCACGAAGGATGATTTACTGATCATCCATTCAAATTCCGGACGGAACACGGTTGCTATTGAAATGGCAGAAGAAGCCAAAACCAGGGGTGTATTTGTCATTGCATTGACCAGTGTAGCGCACAGCAGTGCCGTGTCTTCTCGCCATCCAAAAGGATACAAATTGATGGATGTGGCTGACCTGGTGATCGATAACTGCGGAGTCCCCGGAGATGCTATTTGTGAAATACCCGGCGTGGATGCACCCGTGGCGTCAACATCCACTGTCGTTGGGGCTGCGCTGATGAATTCACTGGTGGCGGAAACTGCGGCTCTTCTTCATGCTCGCGGCGTCGTCCCCCCCATTTTCCGCAGTGCAAATATCGATCATAGCGCCGAATCAAACCAATATTGGATGGATCATTACGGTTCCAGATTGTTATACCTATAGGAAATTGTGATTATGGAATACCTCCCGCTGGATAAAGGCAGTCATATCCCATTCTACTTACAGCTCACTGCCCAATTGATCCGTATGATCGAAGAAGGTGAGTTAAAACCGGGTGACAAGATCGCCTCCGAACGAGAACTTTCGGAAACATTGAGGGTCAGCCGCATCACAGCCCGCCTGGCAATCCAGGAGTTGTATAAGAGTGGTTTGATTTATCGTGAACGGGGCCGCGGTACATTCGTTGCCGAATCAAAAATGCGTAATGTGCAGGGATTTACCAGCTTCACCGAAAATATGAAAAAACGCGGCATGCAGCCCGGCTCACAAATACTTCAGCAGGATGTCATCCCTGCTGAAGAGACCCTTGCCAGGCAACTGCATATCTATCCCGGTGACCCGACCTTGCACCTGGTGCGGTTACGAACTGCGGATGGCAAGCCATTGGCTATTCAATACGCACATATACCTTTAAAACTATGCCAGGGTCTTGAGAAAGAACCCATGGCCAATCAATCACTTTTTGCAGTTCTTAGAACGAAATATAGCGTTTACCCTGCCTGGACCGAAGCCATTGTTGAAGCCGGCTCAGCCCTGTCTGAAGAAGCGCGTCTGTTAAATATCAAACAAGGGGAACCGGTACTGGTGGTTCGTGGGATCACATTTAGCGAAACGTTTGACATTGTCGAGAGCGTTCGTACGATCTATCCTTCAAGAGGTTTTGCTTTGTACTTGGGACGCCAGAGGATTTAGTTTTATTCTTTTTATTGCCAGGATGAAACAGGAATGAATCTCCCTAAGCAAACAGAGAATGTCGTCATCGCGGTTGACATCGGCGGCACAAAAATCGCAGCAGCGATGATCACAGACGATGGGCGTATCCTCTCCCGGCTGGTCGTTACCACCCGACAGAAAGGTCCAGAGCAAGGTACCGAACAGATTATCAGCGTGATCGAATCGCTTATCCGGAAATCAAATGTGGCCAGGGAGCAATTATCGGGTATCGGTATTGGCATTCCAGCTGTACTCGAGAATGAAACAGATCTCATTATATGGGCGCCCAATCTACAGGGATGGAGAAATGTCGATCTTCGAGACTGCCTCGAGAGGCAGTTTAATATGCCTGTCTGCATCGAATACGATGGACATACAGCCGTCCTGGGCGAATGGTGGATGGGCGCTGCAAAAGATTATCAATCTGTTGTGAGTGTCATCATCGGCACAGGCGTCGGCGGTGGGATGGTAATTAATGGGAAAATTATCCGCGGGGTAAATCGTTTGGCTGGCGCAGTGGGCTGGTTTATTATCGATCGTAATGCCGTGTCCGACCCTGTAAAGGAAAAAGCAATAGGAAGCTGGGAATCTTGCGTCGCAGGACCTGGAATTGCACAAAGAGCAAAGCAAATTCTTGAATCTCAACCTGAAACCCCAAGTATTTTAAAAGGGAAAGAAAAGGGAGTTTCTGCCAAGGATGTATTTGAAGCGGCAAAAATGGGTGATGCACTTGCTTTACAAATAACTTCTGAAGAAGCAGAATTGCTTGGGATGGGGATCGCAAACATAATCAGTCTTGTCAATCCGGAAATTGTTGTCTTAGGGGGGAGTGTTGGGAGCAATTCGGCATTTCTACTTCCCCAAATTAAATCCGTTGTTGAACAATATGCGCAACCAATATCATGTCAATCCGTAAAAATCGTTACTTCTTCTCTTGGAACGGATGCCGGATTATATGGCGCCGGTTATGGATTGCTGCTCCGATTAAAAAATATAAAACACATGGTTTGAAAGGAGGATTCCTGAGTAAACGTTTATCAATCTATTGGCAGAATATTCGGAAAGAAAATTTTTACTATTCACTAATTTAGAGGAGAGAAAATGAACCGCAAGATTTTTTTAGTATTTTCAGTGTTGATCATCGCTGCAGTGCTGATGGCAGCCTGCACACCAGCGGCGGCGCCTACCGAAGCACCCCCGGTTGAGGAAGCGGCGCCTACCGAAGCACCCCCGGTTGAGGAAGCGGTGCCAACCGAAGCGCCTGAAGTCGAGGAAGCCGCGCCTGAAGAAGAACCAGCAGCCGAAGCAGTCACCATTCGTATGCTGGTCCGCCCGGATGAAGGTGGAAATATCGAAAAATATCGGGTACAGTTCGAAGAAGAAACCGGCATAACCGTAGCCGTGGATTATGTCGCCTGGAGTGATATTTCCAACAAAACACTTACCACACTGGCTGCCGGTGGCGGTGGATATGATATCGTCTTTATGCCTTCCGCTGACGCTTCCAAGTTGATCGCCGGTGGTTGGTTCGAACCGATCAATGACCTGATCCCAGAAGATCAGAAAGCCGATTGGGTGTCGGCGGTGTTAGATTTCTATACCGCGGATGGCAACTTGATGGCGATGCCCTGGTATGCGGGCGGCGCTCACATGGCTTATAACAAACCGATTCTCGAAGCGGCTGGCGTTGACCCCTCCACCATCGTGACCTGGGATGACTTCATGGCAGCTTGTAAAACCATTAAAGATGCTGGCGCTGCAGATTTCTGCTTTACCCCCTCTGCCAAGTATGCCGGTGAATTTTATTACAACTGGGGCACGATGGTTTTGAGCCGCGGCGGTACGTTCTTTGACGAAAGCGGCGCCCCCATTTTCCAAAATTCCACCGAAGCACTCGATTCATACACGATGTTGAAAGAGGGCGTCGATCAAGGTTTCTTCAACCCCGCCGGTGTGGCTATGGACGATTATGAAACCCTGATCGATTTTGGCACCGGAAAGACGGCTTTCATGCTGAACTCCACCTGGTCTGCAACCCAGGCAAACACCAATGCCGATCTTTCCACCCTCGTCGGTAACGTTGGGTATATCTTAGTTCCCGGCGCCGGCGATGTCCGCAGCGCAGCGTATTTATATGCCGGCGGCCTGGGTGTTTTGAACAATTCTGAACACAAAGATGAAGCCAAACAATTTATAACCTATCTCACCAACGCTGAAGCCCAAAAGCACCATGCCATGGAAGGCGCCAACATGCCGACGCGGGTCGCTTTGTTCGAAGATCCCGACATCGCCGCGGCATGGGACGGGTTTGCTGACCTGGCTGCCCAATTGAGCTATGGCGATTTTGTCCCTGCTGTTTCCTGGCTGGATGAATGGCGTCACTCTGTTGCCACCTCGATTCAGGATGTTATGTCCGGAACCAAAACACCTCAAGAAGCAGTCGATTGGCTGGTAGCCGAGACAGACCGCATTCGCAACCAATAATCATGTGTTTCTATTCAAGGGAAGGAGGGTAACTCCTTCCCTTGTTTTTATTCGGTGAGATTTCTAGTATGACAATAACCATTCACGCTTGCTGCCTTCGACAAACTCAGGCCGCGGATCGTTGGCTGAGTCTGTCGAAGCCAACAATGGGCGAGTTATTTTCTGTCATCAAAAATGCGGACGTTCTTTGCCCGACATAGCGACTGATCTGAAAATTGAGTTTTATCTACCTCATTTATCGTGAAACTGTTTCGTGATGACTTATAATGATGCACAAAAACACTAACCATGATGCATTTTGTTTATCTACCGGGTTTATAAAATGAACGCATGTAATAACGACTTTAGTCGTTACTTTTTGAAGGGAAATGACTGAAGTCGTCACTACAATTTCATAATACTCACATTGGTTGGCCGGGTAGAGTTATTTTTTATCATATATTTAAGGGGTTTGGTTTTCAAAATTATTGAGAGGCATGAATGGCAAATATCTTGAGGATGAGTAAGCGACAATGGCATGATACTTTGTTTACCATTTTGCTGCTTTTACCGGCGAGCATCATTATGGCGGTGGTTACGATTTATCCCCTCGTTCGCTCTTTCATTATCAGCTTGCTTCAATGGGATCTCACAAAACCCAACGTAGCGCATAATTTTATCTTTTTTGATAATTACCGTTATGTACTAAATGATCCTACATTCTGGCAAAGCGTGAAAGTCACCATATATTTTGTTGTTGGCGCCGTTTCTCTCAATATTGTGCTCTCGCTGGCAATTGCTTTATTGCTCAATCGAGAATTTATCGGACGCAACCTGGTCAGAATGCTGGCGCTCCTACCCTGGGCTATTCCAAGTGTGGTTAATGGCATCATGTGGAAATGGATCCTTAATCCAAGTTACGGGGCGCTCAACGGTTTGCTCTATTCGCTTGGCATTATTGATAAATATGTAATTTGGCTGGGTATCCCTTCAAGCGCTTTGATCATGTGTATTCTGGCAGACGTATGGAAAGAAACCCCTTTCATCATGCTTCTCCTGTTAGCCGCCCTGCAAACCATTCCTAAAGATTTGTATGAAGCGGCGAAGGTCGATGGCGCCAATCCGTTCCAATCCTTCTGGAACGTGACTATTCCTTTGATCAAACCGACTCTATTTGTAGCATTGACGCTGCGCACCATTTGGGCACTTAAAAGTTTCGACCTGATCTATACCCTGACCGCTGGTGGCCCCTCTAATGGCACCAGTGTGATTGGGTATTATACCTATGTAAAAACCTTCGTGTCTTTAAACCTGGGCAGGGGTTCAGCCGTTGCCTATGTGATGACCGCAGTGGTGGCAATTCTTGTCGTTATCTATCAACGCGCACTATACAGAGAGGTTCGTTACTGATGACCACGCTCTCCTTGAGAAAAAACGCACCATTTTCAAATCTCAATCGCAGGAAATTTTCCTCTTTCTTTGGTAATACGTTATTCTATATGGCGATTGCGGTGTTGATCTGTATCGTCGTCGGACCATTTTTTTGGATTTTCATATCGAGTATATCGCCTCAAATAGAATTAACCGCTACACCTCCGCATTGGTTCCCGGAAAACCCTACCCTTTTTCGATATCAAGCTTTATTTGTGGGTGCCGAAGATGGATCTACATCCCTGCCGGCTGGGATCGAGAAATTTATCCGTGGTTTAACGAACTCCATGATCGTGAGTACTTTAACCACCCTGGTGTGTGTGTCTACCGGAACGTTGGCGGCTTATGCGCTTGCCAGGTTAAATGTGCCGGGAAGAAACAAATTTATGATGGGTATTCTCAGCTCACAAATGATTCCCATCATCGTCATCATTATCCCGTTATATCTGTTACTGCAGAAACTGGTATTGATGGACAGCATCCGCGGCCTGGTTCTGCTATATACGGGTTTTATGCTGCCGACCGTGATCTGGATCATGTACAGCTATTTTGAAACTTTACCCCACGAATTGGAAGAAGCGGCCATGATCGATGGCTGCAACCGATTCCAGGCGTTAACCAAGGTCATCATTCCCTTGTCCGGGCCTGGTTTGGTGGCTGTATCAGCGTTCTCTTTTCTCTCTTCCTGGAATGAATTCTTTATGGCATTGATCTTCACCGGTGCCAACACCAAGACGATTACGGTGACTGTCACCGAATTCAGTTCACAATTCGGCGTCGATTTTGGGCTTATGGCCACCGGCGGCGTGATCGGTTCGATCCCACCGCTCGTGTTGGCTTTTTTGTTACAAAAATATATTGTGGCAGGTTTAACCGCCGGATCGGTAAAAGGGTAAATCATTATCCAGTGGTCTGTCAAACCTGATCCTGGTAGATATTTTCTTTTATCTTCTTAACCCCACCTTCACTCCCCATTGACGGGGAGGAACTGAGTGTGAGGATCAAAGAATAGAATCGCCTTTAACATACCACCCGTTTGCGACAGAATTATGATTTTACGGTGATCACAACTCTTCCCTGAGCATGCCCTTTGGAATAATACCGGAAAGCCTGATTAACCTCACTTAACGGGAAACACTTATCAATAACGGGCTTTACTTTTCCGGTTTCAATTAATTCTTTTATAAAAACCAAATCTTCTTGGTTTAATTTGGGGTATATCACACGTATTTCTTTACCTTCTTTTTGAAAAATCCGTGGGCCGATGACCATCTCCTGGAATAAACGCATTGGCGAGCCGCTTCCCGCGCTGACATATATTCCTTTGGGATTCAAAGCACGTTTGACAGCATATACCGAACGTGTATTTCTCACCGCAAAAATAAGATCGTAAAGCTGGCCACTTTTAGTAAAATCTTGTTTTTTGTAATCAATGACATGATCGGCGCCCAGGGAGTTAATCATCGCCACATTCCGTGTGCTGCACACACCGGTCACTTCCGCTCCGCAGACTTTTGCTATCTGCACGGCAAAAGTCCCGATACCGCCGGAAGCGCCATAAATCAATACCTTTTGCCCTGGCTGTATTCGCCCATTATCGCGCAAACCAAGCAGGGCAACTGTAGCTGCTTCAGGCACGGCGGCAGCCTCCTCGAACGAGATATTGTCCGGTTTATGTGCTAAAACATTTGCCGGAGCGCATGCATACTCGGCATAACCACCCTTACCACAACTAAAAAGATTGCCATATACCTCATCCCCCGGCTTGAAGCGCGTTACACCTTTCCCGACTGCTTCAATCCGCCCGGCGATATCGTCTCCGGGTATGGCGCTATTTAATTTCATGGCGTCCCCAAGCAACAAACGCAGAGGGAACAATTTTGAGTTTACCAACAGCATGTTGTTGTAAGTCACTGACGACGCAAAGATTTCTACCAGCGCCTCATTCTCTTTCGGGACAGGTTTTGGCACGTCTTCAAGTGTGGCAAGTATCGGTCGCCCGTTTTTTCTACACACAAACGCTTTCATAATAAAATTCCTTTGATTTTTTCAATTCCCTTTTAATCAAATTGGTGAAGAATATCCGTTCCCATATCCCTCAATGTGATCAATAACCCAAACCTCATATGATATCCCAGCGCTAAGTGTGATTAACAAAACAATTGGTTTTCAGCGTTTGCGGATGAAATTGATCGAATCTAATACGCCCACGCCATAGCCATGACCGCCGCCACCGCCGTGATGACCAGCGAGATCACAAAAGTGACCCTGAGTACACCTGCTTCCTCGCCGATCTTTCCAATGGATGCGGAGGCATTTTGAAGCTTGGCAGGGGAGATCACCGAAGCCAAACCACCGCCAATGCCGCTAACAGCCGCGATCAGCAATCCGACCGCTCCGATCTTTTCCGCTGTGGAAAGATGTAATGTCGTAAGCATAGCAATCGCTGAAGCCTCCGAACCGCTGACAAAACCAGCCAGCAATCCCAGGTAAGGCGCCGCCAGGGGGTAAAAGCCCCTAAAGGCAGCTGCCGAGGCGCTGGCAAGCACTGCGATCATGTTATGGTTTGGGTCAGCCAAAACCCAATCTATTCCTTTGCCAGAGTGATTCATCACATAGGCAATCGCAAAAAATACCATCGATGCCAGCATGGGACGCGGGCTGCGCTCCAACCATTTCTTTAGCGAAGTGATCATCGCCTGTTTATTGGGCTTCAGGAATGGCAAAGATAATAAAGTGCTGATGAATATCCAGAAATATGCCTGCCAGAACAGGCGCACCTTTTCCGGCGCACCGGGAATGATTTTCACCGGCATGGCAAGCGTTTTGAAGGTTAAATTATAAAACGGCAGTGAAGGTAGATTTACAAACACGGCGAAGAACACCAGGATGAGCCAGGGAGTTAGAGCCGCCCAAAGGGACATGCGTTTTTCTACCGCCAGGTCAGCGCTGTTTAAAACTGCACGATCACGCAGCGGTTTATGCCTCAGTTTGAGATAAAGCAGCATAACAAGGATAACACCCAGCCCGGCTGCCACACCCGTCAATGGGATGAGCTGCAGGTCATTCATACCAATGGCTAACAATCCTGCCGTAATCCCCGAAATAAGGGCAGGAAATATCCCTTGCCCTATCATTTTCCAGCGGCCCACAATCCATAACATGCCCAGGGCAATGCAGGTGCTGATCACAGGCATGAACCTGGCAAAATACCCCCCCATTTCTTCCACAGGCTGCCCCACCAATCCAGAAAACACGACAATGGGTACACCCAGGAGCGCATATGTGCATAGCGCATCATAACCGAGCGCCGGCAATGCGATGGCGACGAACGATGAATATCCGAGAGCGATCATGATGGGGGGTAGGATTGAAACCGGGGTGGCGCCCAGGGCAGCCAATAACGTACCAAAACCAATGTTGACGATCATGATTTGCACAACCTGATCGGCGGGGGAAATGGTCTTGATGAGCGCCACCACTCGAGCCAAGGCCCCGGTTTCCACCATGATAAAAACCTGCAACAGCGAAGCCGCCACCATCAATGTGATGGGAAAAGAAGCTATCACACCTGCCAGGCTGGAAAGCAAAGCAACAGAGGGTGAAGTTTGGAAGTAAAGAATGGCAACCAAAATCGTGGCTACCCAGCCAATCAATCCTGCGATATCGGCAGCCATTCTGCGCCAGATGAGCAAGAATAGAACGATGAGAATGGGGAGCAGGGAAAGAAGAACAGAAAAAAGAGACATTGGTATCTGTTCCAGTCTATAAAGCAATTTGTCGACCAAGGGACACTATCGGCGAAGGCAATGGGTTTTCTCCCGGATGACACAGGGAATTTAATGTCTGTGGATATTTTCCAATTCTAACCCACCAATTCATTTTCTGCGGCAGCCAATATCACATCCAGCTCCTTTTGCTGAGCGGGTTCGAGAGGGGGGACTTCGTGCTCTCGTAAAACATGCTCAGCCTCCGCCTGCGCCCGTTCGATCATCCCTATACGCCCTGCTTTATCCCAGGCAACGAAGGTACCGCGCTCGGCAAGGTTGGCCAGCAGGACTTCCCCGCTTTTCAAATAGCGAGAAGTATGTTTCTGCCCTAAATAATTATGAGAGCCATTCATGACTGAAGCGATCACCTCTACCGCTAAGGCATCCTGATCTACAAGGAATCGCCACCGTGCACGTTGAATAGAGCCCGCCACTTCGTTATCAGCAACGATTTGAGCAAGCGAGCCCATGGTTGCCGCATCCAGCATGCCGAAACCCGAAATTTCATCCGCACCAGCCAGGGCAGGGATCAAGGCGTTCATGGCTACCTCGTACCCATTTTGAAAATCGAGGCTGTGCGCATTCGATACCAGTCCATAAACATTAACCGGAAAACCATAATGATGCATAAGCTGCACCGTCCCCGCGGAAGCCAATCCAAGCTCAACTCCGCCCCATACCGCTAAACCCGATCGTGGATCCATGATCGATATCCGCCCGAACATAGTGATCGGAAGGCCGGGGTGGGTAAGCTGTGCCAACACCACACAGGCTAGAAATTCTGCATTCAATTGTACCAGCGCGCCGGATAAAGAATATGGCGCGGTTGCGCCGGTGATTGGCGCCGGAATTGGACCAAATGGTATCCCATGATATGCAATTTCCAAGATAGCTTCAGCTGCATCGTCGGGGATCGTTAACGGGCTGACGGGGGAAACCATCACACAGAACATCTTCGCGGGATCGCCAATCACTTCCGCCATGCGAACCACATAACGAACTTCAGCGGCATTCTGTATCCCGGGCGATTTTAATGGTTTGGTAGTATGAGGAAGCGTATGGCGAAAACTCGCCAGCGCCATCAATTTTCCGGGGACATCGGTAAGCGAATAGAAAGGGACGATTGTATGGCAATTATCCATGGCATCCAACAGGCGCACAGCTTCCTGTAGGTCCCGAGTGGTTGCAGGTCGGCGCATTCTACTGGCTGCAGCATATGTATTGGAGCAGCCACCCCCGTTCATGAAATACAAAGCCCCATCGCCTGGGGAGATAGTCGTACCACCCCTCCCTTGAAATGTGTGTGTTTTTTGGGCTTTGGCTATACAATCTTCAACAAGTTCCCCCGGAATATAAACTCTCTTATCATCCAACCGGCACCCGGCAGCTGCCATGAGTTCTCTGCTCCTGGGTTCTGTCAACACAATGCCGGTCTTATCCAGTACACGCAAGGTTGCCTGGTGGATTTGTTCGATCTCTTGCGAGGTAAGGATAGACAGTTCCATAAGTATCTCCATGTAATCGCCATGAATCGATTCGATAGCAATTAGACCGATTTATCCCGCATAAATCCCAACTGCGAGCGAATAAATTATATCAATCAGATTCATCAATGGGAATGTTCCATAAAAACGTACCACAAATACCGTAACGGCGGATTGTAACACCATTTCATTTTCTGGTATAAACATATAACAGTTATGGAAAAGGAGAAATCTACCATGTATATGTTGATGTTTGTTTTGGATGATCCGGGTCGGCTGGATGCCCTGCTGGAAGCCTGGGAAAAAGCCGGCATTCAGGGAGCAACGATCATTGAAAGCACAGGCATACACCGCCGCCGCAGACAGATCCTCCCCATGCGCTATATGTTTCAACCCACCGGAAATGTCGAAGAAAGCCACTTCACCCTTTTCGTCATTGTTGAAAATGAGGCTGTCGTACAGGCATGTTTGCAGGCGACCGAGAACCTGGTGGGGAATTTAAACGAACCCAACACGGGTGTGTTCGCGGCCTGGCCGCTAAGCGTGGTTAAAGGTGTGCCGCCTGTACAGGAGAGTGAACGATGACCATGGTTACAGTATGGCTGCTGTTTTTGGTCAGTGCAGGATTCATCGTGGTAGCTGCCATTCAACTGGCGAAATATGGCGACATCATTGCCCTTCGCACCGGACTGGGCGGCATGTTCGTAGGGGTCATCTTGATGGCAGCAGCAACCTCCCTGCCGGAAGTATTGACGACCATCAGTTCGATTAACCAGGGTGTGCTTAATCTGGCGGCTGGCAATTTGCTTGGCAGCAATATGTTTAATATGTTTTTGTTGGCCATTCTGGATATGACGCATCGAAAAGAACGGCTGCTGCGAAAAGCCGCGTTGAAACATGCCCTTTCAGGCAGTCTGGCTGTCTTTCTGATCGGGCTGGTGGTGTTCTTTGTGATGGCAGACATCCAGGCTTCAGTCGGTTGGATTGGTCTAGACAGCCTGTTCATCATTCTGGCTTACGTCATCGCTATGCGGTTGATCCAAAAGAATAACCAGTTTAGCGCCTCAGCCGTAAGCAATTTTGAAATCCCCAAAGGGACTCCCAGCCTGGGTCGAGGTTTGATGGGGTTTGGTATTGCCGCTTTGGCGCTGGTTTTCATTACGCCGGTTATGGTACGCAACAGCGCGGCGATTGCGGAATTAACCGGTTTAGGCACAACCTTTATCGGTACCACATTGGTTGCATTGGTCACCTCGTTGCCCGAGCTGGTAACTACCCTGGCGGCGGTTCGGTTAGGGGCAAATGATATGGCAATTGGCAACCTTTTCGGTAGTAATTTGTTCAATATCTTTGCCCTGGGGCTGACCGATATTTTTTATCTTGAAGGCCGCTTCATCGGCATGATTGATCCGGGATTCTTATTGATTGGCATGCTGGGTTTGATCATGACCTCGATGGGATTGATCGGCAACCTCGCCAGGTTAGAAAGACGGATTTTATTTATCGAAATCGATTCACTGGCATTGATTTGTGTTTATTTTGGGGGTTTGTGGTTGTTGTTAAGTCGGGGGGTTGCGCCATAGAAGCGTCCACAGTTACCACTCATCACATATACCCGAATTGGAATAATTATAAAACAGGGGGTTATAACGGCCAAAAAACCGGTACCAGAATGATAGCCAGTGCAAAAACGAACAGGGTCAATAAACCGCCTACTTTAACAAAATCTATAAAGCGATAACGGCCTGGCCCATATACCATCAAACATGCTGGCTCGAGGGGTGTGAGATATGATGTGCTGGCAGCCACGGCGATCATCATGGCAAAGGTACGCGGATTTAGATTTAGCTGGAAGGCTGTTTGCAGCGCCACCGGAATGATCACGGCTGCCGCAGCCTGGTTTGACATGGGTTGGGTTAATAGCACGGTCAATAAAAAGAACCCGGCAAGCAGCCAGATTGGATTTAATCCCCCCACTAGGTTTACCAACCGTTCAGCCAGAAATTGCGCGGTTCCCGTGGTTTGCATAGCCACACCCAGCGCCAGCATACACCCGATCAAAATCAATACCTTCCAATCCACCTTGCGATATGCCTCATCAGGCGAAATACAGCGCGTCACAAAAACACATAACGCACCCAAAAGCATAGCCACCGGCATTGGCATAAGTTTTACTGTCGCAAAGGTCAATGTAAGCGCAAAAATCCCGATCACTATCCAGGCTCGTTTTCGGTCAAACCGCTGTGTTTCAACCTCCCCCAGTACATTGAAGGCGTTGTCATCCTGCAGGGTGGTAATCTGCTTCGAATTACCCTGTACCAGCAATACATCGCCCAAATTCAGGTGTACATGAGCGATTTTGCTATGGAGCACACCCGAAGGCCGGCTGATGGCTAACACCTGAATATGAAATTTCTCCCGTAGTTGAAGACCTTTTAGCGTGCGTCCAATAAAATGAGAATTTGGTAAAAGGACAACTTCGACCAGGCGTAAATTATTATCTTGCAAGTCGAGATCAGAAAACTTGGCATCGGCCTGGATATCAATTCCGGCCATATCTTTGATTTTCAAAATATCTTTGGATGATCCTTCTACGATCAGGGCATCCCCGGCTTCCAATTGGAAATTCGCTGAAGGCGCCAACTGGCGTTTCTTATTCCGAATGATAGACATCACTGTTAAATCGAGATTGCGACCCAACCCCGATTCCGCCAATGTTTTTCCAACCAGGGGGGCGCCAGGATAGATTCGTAATTCCGCCAGATAAGGCCGCAAACCGAATGAATCTGTCAGGTCTTTTGGAATCTGACGATCGGGGATCAAACGCTGCCCGATGACCAACATATAAAGCAAACCTACGATTAACACAGGTATACCCACCGGGGTAAGCTCGAACATGCCGATGGGCGGCAAACCGGCTTGTACGATCAAACCACTCACCACAACATTGGTGGATGTGCTGATCAGGGTTACTGAGCTGGCCAGCACCGCGGCGAAAGCCATTGGCATTAACAGGCGCGAAGCGCTGATCTTTGAGCGCTGACTTAAATTGAGAATTACCGGTAAGAAAAAAGCCGTTGCCGCCGTGTTGTTGATAATGGCACTCAACAACCCCACCACGGTCATCGTCAACAATAATAACCGGCGCGGATAATCACGCGTATATTGCAGCATATATCGACTCACGACTTCAACCACACCGGTACGCATTAACGCAGTCGTCATGATCAACAAGCCAAGCAGCAATATAACTGTATCACTCCCAAAACCGGCAAAGGCTTTTTCGATAGGGATTAACCCCAACAATACCAAAGCCACCAATACACCAATCGCGGTGACATCGGGAGAAATCCATTCGAAGGAAAACAAAACCAGTGCAATGCTCAGGATTATGAGTAAAAGTACGATAGGAAGAGTCATCCAAGATCAGGGTTCATGAATAGAAACTGGATAAGAATAAATTGTGGGGATATATTTTCAATAACGTTAACAGACTATGACATTCCATAATTCATTATACATTACGGTTTTTCATTAGGGAATAAAACAAAGTGAATAAGCTGCAGATCCCGTTTTCCAAGTTTTTTACCCGAAAACCGCCAGCGAAAAATCCAAAGGAAATAATAAATGCACGACGGGTGATAATGATTATCACCAACGACATGCTAATAATGAAGCAAACCTGCTCCCATAAATAAGGGAACAGGTAGGATGCCTGGGTGAAGGATAATTTACCGAATTAGAAATATAACCGAATTTAAATGGACTTTAACCGGGTTTTTCCGCAAGTGCCTGTTCTACCCTTTGTCGAACGGTTTGATAATTTTCCGGTTTACACTGTATTACCATCACAGCTCGTTTTCGACGGTAGAGAACAATTTCCAGATTATCCGGGTTGGTTGTGTAAGTATCAACTTTATCCCATTTAACCAACTCACTCTGCCTTGATTGCGCCAACAGACCTGCGCCGGCTGGTCCGGGGCGGCCGGAAAAAACAAGCAACAAATTTACGATGAAATTCTTCTTTTGGGTGGCGCCGGTAGTTTCTGCCTTAACGCCATTCTCATCCACAGTGTACTTATATTCATATTTATTGCCATACAAGAACTGCATGACCAGAGCCGCCAACAAAGCCAGCCCTCCCAGAATTATTACGCTGATCAGCAAATATCTCCCTGCGCCTGCCAGGGTGAAGTTCCCTTCGAAAATATCCAATGTAAGCATAAAAAGCAGAACACAAAGCATCGACAGTCCCAACACAAATAATAATTGTCGGACAACGACTTTATTGGTCAAGAGAGGAAGGTTTGCCTTCCAGGTGATTTTTTCTGGTGATTCGAAGGATGTTGTTGTATCTGCGGGGTCAACCGGCTGATTTTGCGCCAGGGATTGACCGCAGTTTTCGCAGAAACTCGCCTGCGCCGAATTGGTTGTTCCACAGTGTTCACAAATTTTTGCTGTCTCACTCATGCCTGTCTCCTAAAGTTGATAATCTCAATTTCGCTAGATGTAATTCCGTGGATTGATAGACGGATAACGGCAAGCTTGGCAACGTTTTTCGGTGATCGCAAAAACCTTACCGCAAGCCACACATATCTGCTGCCCATCCTTGCGTTCGATCTTTTCGGGATAATCATAGCCTTTGATCTTTACCACCCGATCGCCTGGGTGAAAATAATCTGCCAGCTCCGCGCTGCCGATGATGCGGATGCGTTTTCCCTGGTCGGTGCGAAACACAAACTGGGTGCCATTTTCCCTGGCGATGACTTCTTCCAATTCGCCTTGCCAGGTTTTATTGGCGCTGCGCAACGTGAAATACGCCAGCACTGTCGTTACGACAATGAAACCCAACAAAGAAAGCCAGACATCTGTCGTAAACTCACCCACATCCCGCCAGATCAGAACAAACACAATAGGGATAAGCAACAATCCAAATAGAAACGACCAGGCAAGCCGCTGCTTAAAATAATTGCTGGAATGTGATTTCGCCTGTGCACGTGAGACGCCCGTGACGGGTGATTGCTCGGGCGCACCGCCACCGTTCACAGGCTGCCCGCATGAATCGCAGAAACGGTCTCCCGGGTTTAAGACTGCCCCGCAATTATCGCAATATGGATGATTCTCTTCCAAGCGTCACGTCCTTATCAGTCACTATGCCGGACGAAGAACGTCCGCATGATTTATAGCTGAAAATAATTTCCTGTCTTCCTTAAAAAAAGCTGTAAGCTATATGCCATAAGCTATTAGTTCTTTGGATACTTCCTGGATTCCTAATAAATGTTATTAGTTGTCAGTTATCTGTTTTATCTGAACGATTCCTGGATTCCTTTTATTCCTAGCTTCCTCATCAATCTTTTTAAATGATCAAACTCGATTGCCTTTCACTTAAGGATCGGGCGGCTGGTGACCCGAAAGGTTGGGAACTCTGAGCGTGATCAGGTATATTTCACCCTGATCTTCAACCAGCGGCATAGCCGGGTCGGCATTTACCAAATTCCAGGTGAATCGCAAAGTCTCTTCGTCTACATATCTTCCATTGCTCTCGCTAAGCTGCTGGAGGCTAAAACCCATCTCGGCGACCGGCCAGCGCGGGAATTGCATCTCCAGATCCTGCCCAAAAAATTGAGGGTATGCACTTAAATACGCCCGTTCGGGTGTGTATTCCACACCCTTTGCACCGGCGCCAGTACCGACCAATTTACACAACGCCCGATACCCATCAGGCGGATCGCTGTTCACCACCACCCCTTTTTGAACCCTGCTCAGTTTTACATTCAGGCTGGACGAGGGTGGCCCATCCTCTACCAACGAGCTTCCGTATTGATCTTTCCAACTAAAAAAGCCCGTTTCTTTAAACCGCTGTAACAACGCAATCATTTCATCATGAGAGAAATGCCCCTGCATCACCCGTCGGGAGACGATTCCCCCTCCATAGACATATTCTACCCATAGGATTCGCCCGTCGCCATACACCACGGCTTCTGGAATATGGTTTTCCATGCGTTCATCCTGGTAGGTGGGCAAGAGACCGGGAAACTGGATCGGGTCATAGAAGCGGATGATCTGCGCCTGCGGTGAGGGATCCCATTCCAATGCCGGGCTGGAAGATTTTAACTGACAGGATGCACACAAAAAAAGAGTCAATGATAAACCGATAAATAACCCAATACCCCAAAAACACCGCGCCCTCATTTTTTTGATGAGAGAAAAGGGTAACGAAGAGCGGTTTTGCTTTTCTCGATAAGCCATTTATACTCCCGGGGTGGCGCGAAAATGGATTAACTCAGCTTATGCCCACAATGCCGGCAAAACGCCGCACCCTGGCGAACGGTCTTCCCGCAATGGGGACATTGCGTTTTCGCGGAGGCGGTCTTGGGATGCGTGATAGCAGCGCCGCATGAACGGCAAAACTTCGCTTTTGGATTGATCGGTTTGCCGCACGCCGGGCAGGTGGAAGCCGATACCGCCGGGGTTGTTTTGCCCGAACGGCGGGCAGGGGGTTTTTTAGAAGAAGTTTCAGCCTCAGCCAGAATTCCCTCCGGCATGGGGGAGGCGGGGTGAGGGGGAAGGCGCCGTTTTACAGGTTTTTCAATCCGCTTTCGCCGTGCAGAAGGCGGTGTTGGCACAGGCAATCCGGCGATCAACGCCTCGTTATCTGTTGTTACCGCTTTTCGCGCTGAAGGTAGAGTTTCATTCAAGAAGCTTTGCAGTAAGTTGTAAACCTTGTTCTTTAATTCTTGCCCTTCGATGGCATGGAGGATGATTCGTTGCATATCTTTCTCAAGACTGAATTGCCAGATCGCGGTGGCTTGCAGCGCGTAAAAGGGCAAAGCGTCATGTGGTGAATGTTCAGTAAAGCTTTCGATGCCCAGCCTAAGATCCCACCAGGCAAGACACCGTAAGGCAAGGGTCAGGTCTTTGGAAACATAATATACAGCATCCCGATCACCCGGCAGATTCTCCATAGTCTCAACGCCAATATACCCTTCATTGGTAAAAACAAACAGTAAAGATGCCAATTCTTCGATATCGAAATCCGGAATAGAGACGCCGGTCAAATCCTGGAAGGCTGCCACCAGCGAGTCTTGCGGTTCCGCCTGCCTGCCATCCTGAAGCAGTTCATACCATGAATCGAGGCTGAATAATAATGGCGATTCCGGCAGCCAATCCGGGTCGGGAGTGGGATATTCCTCATTGAACAGATCAGCTAGAGCCAACAGCGCACCCAAGCCAACAGGCGATAAAGGCAAGAACTCATCCATCGGAATACCCAATGGTTTCGTGTTTTGCATGCCGCTGGAAAGCATTTCGGTTAATGATTCTATGGAGAAGGGAAAAAGCAGCTCTCCACCTTCATCCTGCCTGGTTTTAAGCAAAACGATGTCATCGTCAGAATGCCCCATACAGGCATATGAGATTTCCACAGCCCTGCGCCGCCTGCCGCGTTTGATCTTCACGATCGAACCCGGGCGAGCCAGAGCATGCAAGGTTGCCGACAGGTTCTCTCGATTCACAGTACTATTCACTTCAGCCAAAATCTGATCTGGTTCTCGCAGCAGTTCCTGGTATCTAAAAACAGCTTCCCCTGCTAAAGGCGTATTGGCGTCTAACCTCACCCCATATTTTTCCAACAGGATAGCCAGTTCACCAGGCATAAACCACAGGCGTTGAAACTCAGTGAGGGTGTTCAATACTTGCCTCCTATTTTTTCAATGAATCGTGTAAATCGGCAATTTTAACGCTGTCGAACTGGCTGGCTATTTTATTCGTAAAATCCGTAAGCGAACCGAGATTATTTTCTGCCAGAGTTTTCTCTGCCAGGGCTAATGCCTCCGGATTATTAAAATTTTCAGCAGCCATTTCCACTGCCTGCATGCCGATTTTCATTTCATTAGATAAAGGTTGGATCTTTTTACCTTGCCGTGAATAACCGGTGCGCACCTCACGTAAAGTTTCAACCGCTTTTTTGGCTTGCGCATAAGCGTCACCCTTAGAACCTTTATGCAGGGCATCACCTACTTTAATGTTATACATTTTGCCCAAATATTCTGCGTCTTTCAGGGTGGCTTTACCGGCTTTGACATCAAGGATATTGGACCTCACCTGAGCTGTGACCATTTTTAGTTTCTTGTTGGGATTATCTTTATGTTCATTGATCCATTTCTTGGTATCCTCGATGATATTTCCCTTTTCATCGACCCAAACTTTCTTTTGATCCGCAAAATCCGGGCTGGCTTCAATTTGGTACTGATCAGTAGCCAGTTGCTGTAAGCTTTGGGCATGTTCTTTATGGGTTTTAAACTTTCCCGGACCGCCTGTTGATTCAGAGAAAATTTTATAGGATTCTTCATCCCATTTATTGCGGTCGATTTCGATGCGCATCCGTGTGCCATCCGGACGTGTGACCTCGTAGCAAAGGCGGTAATCGTTATCCGTACCCAGGCTGCCGCCCCCTTTGCCCGGCGTGCGGAAGTTATCCACCACGATCTTATGACCTTTGGCTTCAGGTAAATTTTTACGCGCCCAACGGATCAATTTGGCATTGTGCTCCCGATAAATCTTGTTTCGAGTATTCTCGAAGGCTTCCTGGACATCCCTGGGGGCGTCTTTCAGTGAGCGTACCGCAACTGGGTCGCCCATGATATCCAGAACATCTTCTTTATTGGCATATAATTTACCGTTTTCTTTTCGGGTGCCTTTCCTGACCTGATTTGCCGCCTTGCTGTTGGCGGCATTTTTTTTGCGTTCTTCGGCAAATTTTTGGTTAGCTTTTTTTAATTCGTTTAATTTTTGTTGCGTACGATCACTTTTTGTATAACCGCTTTCGTTATATGCATCTTTGAGATCCTTCATAACCCCTTTATATTTCTGCCCGATCAGGGATTTCCCATCTTTGCCATACACCTCATCGGATATCACCTTTCCGAGAGTCTGATCGCCTTTTTTCATCCCTAATTCCATTATGTAATCGCCTATGGCATCATCAGCCACATCCCAGGTGGTTTTCCTGGCAGCTTCGTACATTGATAAACCTGCAAAAATATAGTTTATGAAGCTTCCCATGGAATAAAATATCTTAAATACCAACCAGCCAGGAATGGCTACCTTACCCCCAGGAAACGGGATGGGAACAAAGCGGTTTTCCAGCATCTCTTTCAATTTCATCCAGGCTCGCTTTTTGGCAGCCTCGACGCCGCGTTTCAGGATGATCTCCCTCATGTGCACCCAAACATCCATCAATTGACCCCAGATTTGATCATAGTACCCATTCGCCCAGTCACTTAGAGTTTTGCCCTCATTGAGGCATTTATTCAAACAGTCAATCAAAACTTCCTTACAAAAGGTGGCGTAAGGCACATATTTGGGACCCATTTTCGCTGCAATCACGGCATTAAAACAGTGGTCACCAGCCCACTTCGTCCACTCCAGGGTCGTCACAATACGGTTTGCCCATACGGCTTCATCGTGATAACCCTGCCCGCCTTCACCCTGAATGATGGACTGGATGATATTCCAAAGCTGTAGGCGTAATTGATATAGACCTTCAGCATCCAAAACAGGAGCGCGCTTATCCAGGATCTCTTGCAATTTGGCTTTGCTTCCGGGAGGCGCATGTTTATCGATCAGATGCTGGCAGCGCTTTAGCTCTTCTCTCGGCAAATAGCTGGGGATTGCCAGCGTTTCCACACCCAGGGTGAAATCCACCGTTTCCAATTCACTGCTGGCTTGCATGTTCACGAATAAAACTTCCCCATCAGAGGGCAGTTCTTTCTCAGTCCAAAACAAATACTTTTCGGAACTCATATTGGAAAAGCGCATACCATTAGAACGGTGCTGCAATTGCGCCACTTCCATCATATTATTCGTTTTCTCGTCTTCATCCAGAGAAGCAAAATTCAGGTTCAGCCCCTTTTCGCGGTTCGCTTCCAGTCGGCGGGTTTCATAATTCCATAAAAGCAGGCGAAAATCGATTTCTACAGGCGCTTTCTTTCCATCTGCCTTGAGGTGATAAGCGCCGTCTCGGGCGCGCCCATAAGGAATTACGAACAATCCTTCCTGGTAGATGCTGATATCCACATCATTATGGATTTTAAGGTCGTCCAGTGCAGCAAATATGCGCAGGGTGTCGGAGGCGTACAACCCATTTTCTGCGGTGGTTTTTTCATCCGATACAACACCGTTTTCAGCGATCACCAGCTTTTTTATCCCTGTTTGACCATCGCTTTCCGGTTCATCCTCAAAATGAGCCTCCACTTCCACACTCTGATTCATTAACTTGAAATCGTATTCCCATTCCTGGTCATCCGGCGGTTCGATCCACACCTTCAACTCGGTGGTTTCCGCCTGACCAAGCAAGAATGCGGCGTAATTTTCGGATATCTTCAATACCGGCAAGCCCAATAAATCAATGATCACCCTATTGGTTAACTTCTTCCCCTTATATTCGCCGTTTACTTTCACTTCGAAGGCGCCCGGTGGGGGTGATTCGGGGCGCAATGCATCCGGATTCGAGGCGCGTAAATAGATCGCTTTCCAATCATCGATCTCCTGGGGAGGGCTGTGATCTACCCAATCTCTGCCCGCCCCTTCGATCTTGAATTCCAGTGAATCCTGGGCTGCCTTCAGCGCTTCTTCATCTGTTTCACCCTCTACGGTAATCCGGGCATAGACATAAAAGCCGTCTTTTCCGTCGGCGCGCAACGTGCGGCGGTTTTCATCCGTTTCGAGTTCGATCTGCGTCTCCCCGGCGAATTCCAGCGTCACCTGGGCGGTGGAACCCGATCCTCCGGCGCTGCCCTTTACCGTCAATTGCAGGCTGGTGACGTTGGGTGCGCCGGTCAGGCTCAGGCTGGCATCCAACCTGCCCCGGGCGCGTGGCGGGGCAATGTTCAAAAAACTGGCGCCAGGCGGCGCCTCGATTTCCAGAACGGCCTCGCTGGCGCGTTTAGTACCGCCCTGCATATCCACTTTCCATACCGTGGCTTGCAAAGCGGCAGGCTTATCCTCGCTCATCATCAGGTGGTCATCGCTCACTTGCAGGATATAACCAGCGACACCCTCCTCTTCTTGCGATTTATCCTTTTTATCTTTTCCGGTTTTAGATTTTGCCCTGGCGCGGGCAGCGGCAGCAATGGCAGCCGCCGCCGCGGTAAGCGCCGCGCCTCCGGCTGCCAGAGCGCCGATAATTGTCGTCCAATTAGTAGGGTTGCCAGAATAATCTGCCTCGTCAGACGATTGGCTTACCGTTTGGCTGCCCGTTAAGCTATTCACATGAAGTTTCAGTAAAGGTAATAACCGATCTATCTGCTCATTACCCCAATCATATTCACCCCCGCCTCGAGGCCCACTACTCATTTTCACAATAATGGCAAACTCAGGAAAATCAAGCCAATAATACCGGGTCAACAGATCGTTATCTCGATAATCTTCGACATAATACGCATCGTATCCGCTAAAAGTTTTTTGTGAATAGTTCTTTACCGTATCCGATTGAGGTGGACTATAAGAATATTCCTGCCGCCATCTTGACTTGAAATCCGATAAACCGTCATATTTTTTCCCCGAATATCCATAAGCCCCATTGGGTATCGCTTCAATAATGATTTCAGCATATGTAATATAAGGATTTAAGTGGCACATAAATCTGTAATATCTACTTGGCGTAAAATCTATCAATTCCCATTTAAAGTCCAGTCCATCAAGTTGACAGGCAGGCAAAGAATCATATGTGACTTCAAAAAAATCACTTGAACCGCCAGATTGCGGTAACGCGCTGCTTGCTGATGTATCATGCCAAACAGAAATAAAGAAAAGGCAAAAAATTATGAATAAAAAGATTGGTTTCTTCTTCAACATCTCGCCCTCATAATTTCAGTCATCTATTTCAATGCTCTATTCTGCCGGTTTTTCAGCATTAAATATTTTTTCACTTTTTCAATGCTTTCAGTCCGGTGCGCGCTGCAATGAGCATAGATATCAATTGAGTCACACCACTGGGTAACAAACTGCCCAGCATTGACGGATAATCGAGGATCAACCTCAGTGTATCCAGCAGCGAGCCGCCCTGCAGCAGCGCCAATCCGCCGGTCGCCAGCAGCATGATGAAAGACGCCACCCCGCGGCGCTCTCCGGCAATCAAACCCGCCACCAGGTTAATGCCCGCCAGCCCCAGTTTTGTTGCTGCTGCCCCAGGCTCCAACCCCTCTGTCAGAGCAGAAGTGGCTGCTTCCAGCACGGCGGCGCCAAATGCCTGCAGCGCCGGTCCGCGCAGCGATGACCCCTTTTGAGCCGGTTTTTGAGCCGGGCGGCTTCGGCTCAAGGTTCCGCCTGCGGTTTGAACCGCTGCTTTCAGGATGCTCTGGATCGATTGGGCAGGGATTTTATCACCTACCGCCACCTGCCAGGGGACAGGGCGCGGGATGGAGGGCATTCTGGGCTTAGGAGCAGACCTGGCAGCAGGTTTGCCTCCTGCCCGTCTGGTTTGCGGTTTAGCAGAGGCGGGTGCAGCGCTGTTGAGCGGCTTTCCGCAAGCTTTACAAAATCGGGCGCCGGGTCGATTCGCCGACCCACAGTTTTGACATATATTGGTATCACCATTCATCTAATTTTTTATCCCTCATCGGATGTCTTCCCTTTCCCACAAGCTTATTGTGCGCAGGGGCGGAATGTATTGTCTTGAAATAATTCAGAGGTAAAGGAGCCGTCTTTGGCAACGATTTGAAATTCAAACCACGATTCATGCATCATCGGTGGATAATAAAAATTGTTGGTACCCTCCCAGGTGTTGGCGTCGAAAGTGTAGGAATATTGACCGCTGCCCATATTTTGCATATCCACCTCTTCCCAATCGGTGGTAGTGCCGGCTATCTTATCTTTCAAATGCCAGCGCACCGCCAACGCACCGCCAACGCCATCCATGCTGACGTTGATGGTCATAGAGGTGGCGCCATCTGAAGGCACGCAATAGAAGATATTGCGGTCGACCGTGATTTCGGGGGCTTTTGATGATGGCGGCTGTGTTTCAGAAGGCAATTGAATGGGCAGCTCGGTAGCCTGGGAGGAGGGATGTTCGTATCCCTCGAATATATCTTGTTCGTCTGCCAATTCGGGAGGCAGAGGCACCGTGCCATCTATGGTCGATTGCGAAAATAAAGCCGACAGGAAGGGGATTTCATATCGATAATACACGACTGCTGCCACCGCCAACACACACAATATAACGAGCAAACCGCTGCATCCTAATAATCCAAATATCCAGACTTTAGAACGAGGCGGTTTATCAGCCGGCGTTTGCGGAGGAATAAATTCATCCTGCTCGGGAGGTTGCACTTCTTGATAATCCTGGGATGCGCCACCCACAACTTCTTCATTGCTCGGGGGCGACGTGTCGATGGGCGCACCAGATAACGGGTGACCACACATCTCACAAAAACGGGCGCCCCCTTCATTCATGAAGTTACATTTTTCACATTTGAGTGTATTCATGGTATTCACCTCATTCTCCTGCTAATAAGGACAAACTACACAGTTACAATAAAGTAAACTATTATGCTTATTCTTTTTATTACGATCCTTGTTTTTCAATCAATTGCAAGAGTTGAACCCCCTGCTGAAGGAATGTTTCCATCTGGTGAGCAGGCATCAAATGCGGGCGGCGGTAGATAAAAAGAAACTCACCGCGCCCTTCAACGCTCAGCCAGTCGGCTTTTGCCAGCCATTCCAGCACTTCATCGTTAAATATTGCACGCACTTGCTCAGGATTATCGCCTTGCAGCCAGTACCGGCTGGCGAGAGGGTGTGTACTTTCCAGTGAAATTTCGGTAAACCCGGGCAAGAATCGGTAGAAAACCGGCTTGCTGCCCGGGCGGAAGCAAAAACCGGGCAGCGACCCATGCGGCAATTCCAGGCGTAGCACCGTCTGGCGGGCGCCTTTGCCGCTGCGCGGTTTGGCTTTCCCAACCCCATACCATACATGGTCGAATAACAAGAAATTCACCCCCTGGTATATGCCGCTGATCAGGTTGTAAATCTGGCGCCGGTGAGGTTCACCCAGGGCAAAAAGCGGAAACAGATGCGGTTCTGCAAGCAATTCTCTCGCTTTTTCCGTTTGTTTAATACCCGGTAAAATGTGCTGCAACAAGTTGTAGGATTCGTAATGAAACCCCAACGCGTCAACCTTTTGGCGCAGGGCGGTGCTGCGCAGGCTGGCGGTTATGTAACCATAAAGCATCACCAGCAACACCATGCCCAGGATGCCGATCAGACACACAAGGAAAAGCAATAAGGAAATATCCACTGTCATAAGCCTTTCTTATGCAGTCTATAACTCCAGCCGCATCATGTGATTCATTGTTTAGGCGTGTTTCCCTGTTTTTTCAGAAATAACGCTTTGTTTTTTTTTATATAGCCCGTAAGTAATAAAATTATAGCACGGCATCAGGTTGAGGGCGTAAAAAAAGCCTGTAAAATCACTATTTTTAAACACTCCAAAAAATCAACGCCGATTGATAACCACCGGACCAGTAGTAATACCCCTCTTGTTTAACAAGTTTGCGCTTAAGGATATCCTGCAGATAATCGTCATAGGTCGAACAGGCATGTAGCCCCAATCTGATTTTTAGATTAGTAAATGCTTCGTCGAAGCTGGCGCTCTTGGTGGAATACCACTTGTCCGATTTTTCGATTTGCACATTGGCATAAATTCCCATCTGGATCAAGATATTATAAGCAATGGTGAAATTGGGAGAATCATGGGGTTGGTGGTAGATATGCATAAAGGCTTCGGAAAGCATGCCGTCCAGAGAGGGGGCGCGAATGAGTAAAAAGCACATTTTATCGGTGCAATCGATCATGTGTTTAACGAACCCTCGAAAATCAGCCACGCCGTACATGGCATGCGAACAAAACGAATAATCGTGTTTTCCCGGGTTTGCCTCAGGCCAGGATTCTTCAATCACTTCAATATTGCTCACCTTATTGCGCCGAATGTTCTCCAAGAAAATCTCCCGCATGGCTCTCGAGGGTTCAACCGCGGTCACTTTGCGCACACACTCTGAAAATAAGAGTGACCAGGCGCCTGTCCCGGCGCCAATATCGAGGATAGAAGCATCTGACTCTAAAAAAGAAAGAACAGTTTCACGCGAAGAATCCATATTTTTCCAGCGGTGCTTAACCCGCTCGTCATAATCTTGAGCTTTGGCGCACCATTTATCTTCATCGCCGGGTGTTTCGATGGATGTCTTTTGATAGTCTTTCTTAATTTCAACCAATTCAGCCCAAAGATCTGCCCAATCGGTGATGTTTTGCATCATGAAAGCTCCTTTTCCGCGATGGTATTATCATGTCCTATCTTATTTTCCAACAATATATAGAAGAAAAAATATATCAGGTATTACGAATCACTAAGAATTCATGCAACCAGGCGCGCACCTGTGATGGGTCCTTCACTCGAAATTGAGCACCAGTCACCACAGGGCTGTCGGCAACCCGAACGGCAAAACCTCCTGATTCTGCAACTACCTCAAAAGCGGCTTCATCTTTATCATCATCCCCAAAATATATCACCATCGCACCCTGGGGAGTCAATTCCTGCAACACCCACTGTACAGCCTTTGATTTATCCGCCTCACATGGCGCATATTCCAGAAAACGATCGCCTCCCATTATTCGGAAACATAAATCTGGCTGTAAATTTCGGGCTTCTTCCTGGGCTGCGGTCATGACGAATTCTACATCTTCTTTTTGCGCAAACCGCCCATGAATAGCCAACGCCCAGCCTTTGTCTTCCAGATAAAACCCTTCCCGCTCTCCGATGATTTCTCTCCAGTGAGGCAGCAAAGTTTCTATGGTCGGTCGTACCATTTCAAAAGGTATCACAGACCGAAAGTTTCCATCAGGTAATTGCATCTCGATGCCATATGTCCCCCCCAGTAAAAGCCCATCTACCGGCATAAGTTTTTGAATATGAGCCAGCCGCCGTCCGCTTATGATCGCAGGAAGTATCCCTTTTGCAGAAACCAGACGTTCTAATACCGATAGGATTTCCCTCTCACGCATTACAATATCCGGCGTAGACGCAAATTCCGCTAAAGTACCATCGTAATCTAAAAAGAGTCGCAATACTTCTGCTCTGGCTGCTTTATGCATCAAGCCGGTAAGATCATCATCTGTCATCTATCTTTCACCTTCAATAAGGGTAATATTTGGCGCTTGAAAATGGACTTCCAGGTATAGCTCTGGCGCGCCTTCACACGTAAGGCATGTTCGGGCTTATTGCCCAACCAGTTCAGGATCTGTCTGGCAAGCGAATCTGGATTTGCCTTATTAGAAATGGTCAATGCATTTTCTTGTGCCAATTCTCGTAAAGCAGGCATGGGTGTAGAGATAACCGGCAGACCTAATAACCCGGCTTCAAGCACGGGCATACCAAATCCTTCCCGGTGGGAGGGCATCAACATGGCATCGGCTACCCGGTATAATTCAGAGACTATGTTATCCCCAATAAAATAACCTGCATCCGGGTGCAAACCTGATTCATACACAAAGCGCATCTCATTTTCCACCCCCAGGCGACGGCGTAACTCCAACAGAGATTGATAATATGCCATACTGTCCGGATCGTGTGGATCTGGCGGACCGGTCAACACCAATTTTGGCCGACAGTTCAATTTCTTTATAGCCGCAACCAATTCAAGCGCAAATTCGATATTTTTCGCTTTTGTGACCCTTACCGGCATGAGAAATATAAGGTCGGCAGACAACAGATCTAAACGGTTCATTAACGCTGCACCCTCAATCGAAAGACCAAACAACGTCACGGGATTCACCCCGTTGTAAACGATATGCACTTGCTCTGGGAGACAACCAAAGGTTTCAATAACCTCCTTTTGACGCTGCTCCGAAACCGCCACATATGTCACATCAGGGCGATATTTTTTCAACAATTCCCAGGGATACGCCGGATATACTTTATCTCGTGAGCTCGGACTGCTCCAGGTTAAATCATGGCACCAGGCGATAGGGTGTTTGATCAATCCCTCATCCATAAGATGAAATAAAGCCGTAGTCAGGGGTAAGTTGAAATGTTTCGTCAGCACATTATGTACAATAATATGGTCGTATTCCGCGAATAAGGGGCGCAAGCGGGCAGCCAGGGATTTCACAAGTCCATCAAATGTATCTGGGATTTCTCCCGAATTCAACCTGTCTGTTGCCGCAGAAATCTGTGGGTGTAATGTGTCAATTTCATCGATGCCAATAAAATCCACGCCGCGTGGCATTGCTGAGGCTTCCCCTCGACCGGCAATCACCGTGAGATCCAAACCAGCATCAGCAAACTGCTCGGCGTGAGCCTGGATGACAGACTCTACACCCCCAATCACTGGCGCAGTTGAATAATGCAATATGGCGGTTTTCATATAAATTTCTCCATAATGATAGGTCGCAGGGGCATCGCCTCTTTTCAAGAGACTGTTTATCAAAGAGACCAGAATTTAGACAATAAACTAATAACCGAATTTTCCAATCTCCTTGATCTGTTTACAGAACCAATCCACAATATCATTTTCTTCTACCAGCCAACGCAATCGGTTGGCGCGGATTTTGCGTTCTTCATCAGACATGGTCAATGCTTGATGGAGCGCCTCAGCCGTGGCGTATATATCACAGGGGGAAATGACCAGCGCCCCCGATTCCAGTTGTTCGCTCGCACCAGTTCGCTCCGAAAGCACCAAAACCCCGTCTCTTTGATTTACAACCGGGCCTTCTTTGGCAACCAGGTTCATTCCATCCGCAATCGAATTCACCAACAACACATCATATAATTGAAGCGCAGCCACAGCCCCGGGGTAATTTTCCCCAATCATTACACGGATAGGCTCCCACTCGCTAGTGCCAAATTGCGAGTTGACCCATCCGGCGGCAGCCATGATTTTATTGTGGTAATCATGGTATTCATCCACATCCAGCCTGGAGGGTACCAATAATGCGATGAACTTCACTTTTCCGTGGTGCTCCGGGTGCAGCTCTAACATCTCACCAAAAGACTGAAAACCGCGCACAATATTTTTACTCGGATCGGTACGGTCAACGCGCAATATCAATTGCTGCCCTTTGATCATTTCTTCAAATTGAGTACGTTGTTGTTGCGTTTCAGGTGAGCCCGCCATTTCCTTTATTGCGGGCACATCGATAGATATCGGAAAATTGCACACAATGGTGGCATGATTCCGATACCAGACCCGGCGATGTTTATAATTGACACTCGTGCCGGGTAAATGCGATTCAACCGATTGAAGAAAATTTAGCACGTCCTCCCGGGTCTGAAAACCAAGTAAATCTACTGCACATAAGCCATCCAGGATTTCTTTACGCATTCTGGATGGTAAGATACGCAACTCCTCCGATCCCGGCCAGGGAATGTGAACAAAATGTGTCAGAGTAACTTTGCGAGAGCGGCGTGTTCTACGCATTAGCCTGCGTAGCATACGCGGTAATAAATATAGATGGTAATCTTGCAGCATCACCAACGACCGACCCGGCGCGGCTTTTATGTGCTGAGCTACTGTTTGAGCAAACTTCCGATTCGCTTCTGCGTAACCCTGATCCCAGGCTTTCCAGGTATCGCGATTGATGTTTGGTCCTGAAACAAAATCCCACATCGAGTGTTGAATGAACCATAACAATGGATTGGATATGACGTTGTAATAACCGTTATAAATATCTTCATCAATGGGGATGAGATGAAGGTCGATAGTTCGTCCATTTTCACCGATTTCCACCTCTCCCCATCCCCATTCCTTCTCAAGGTCGCCTATGGCCGCGGCAATCCAACTGATATCCACGCTTTTTGCCAGACCCAAAAGGGCCGTGACCAAACCTCCGCCGCCTCGTTGGATCTTTACTGTGCCATCTTCATCCCTGGAAAAACTGGCCGGCCCCCGATTGGAAACAACGATCAAGGATCGTCCTTCCAGTAATGCTTCCGGTTCACAATTCCCGGGATATTCTTCGGGGGTCGATTGTCCCTTTTCAAACATCTGCGCCTCGTTTCCTGGCTAATCCTCTTCCCGGCTTGCCTGGATGGCTAAATCGATAAACACAGCCGAGGTCCATCCAAACATATTAACAGCCTTCGCCGGAGGAATACCCGTCTCGGCTCCATAATACTCGTAAATATCCTTTTGGCTTAGAATCATCTCAAGCGTGCGGTCACGCAGCTCTTTGGCCAGAGTGTTTTCGCCGTTTATTTTTAAAGCTTCTATGAAGAAATAATTGATATTTGCCCAAACTGGCCCTCGCCACATGGTATCCGGATCGTAATGTGGGTCGTTGCGCGCTACGGTTGGTAATACATAAGGTCCCCAAAACATCTCCGGATCTTTTAGGTGCGAAATCAAACGATTGTTGATTTCTTCGGGTAACTGCCCCGTCCATAGTGGGTAGAGGTTGAAAGGCGTAACTACACGTACCGGTTGGTGGTCTTTAAGCACCCAGAAAAGCCCCGCATCGGCATCCCAAAAATGTGTGATCATTCTTGTCACTATGGCTGTTGCACGTCGTTTCCACATTGCCGCTTCCGCATCCATTTGAATTATCTCGGCGATTTTAGCGAGTGACATTATTTGTATGCAAAGGTAAGTATTCAACTCCGGCGATTCAACCGGCATGCCCTCATCCCACAAGGGGCTGTCATCTAACCCGGATGAATAGGGGTGGTTATATTGAACAAGCCCATCGCCGTCATCATCATTCATCGATACCCACCAGGCATTCAGACGTACAAGCGGCACATAGATTTCGCGTAAAAAATCAATGTTCGGGTCGGTTTCGTGAAGTTTGAGAGCTGCCCAGGCCAGGATAGGTGGTTTTGTGACTTCCCCGCTGATTGGGTGATCAATTGTAGAAACAATACCTTCATCGTAAATGACATCTGGCAGCATACCATTCGGTAACTGATGCGCCAATATCGAACGAATCTGATTACGCGCCAATTCGGCGTCTACATAACGGTATGCCAGCGCATGCATGGCGTTGTCCCATAACCATAATCCAACATATCCCAATTTCGAGGGCGTCATGGCTTCGTAGATCACGTTTCCTTGCGGGCTGATCAGATTGTTTGCCATGACCCACCACGCATAAGCATATGTGCGCACGTATTTTCGATTCACGTCAGGAATCTGATCGAACCAGGAAAGCCAGCGTTTTTTAGCAGCCTGACGCAGGTCGGAAAACTTGCACAATGGGGAAACGACCCGGTCTGCATGGTAAATGCCAATCGTGGTCGTGCAATCCGGCTCAGCGCTGACTATAAATTCCACCTCATAGCCGCCTTCAACTGGGTTAATCTGGTTACGTACCACCTCACCGGTGGTGTTATAGATCAAATTGCGCACCGACATAAACTTTCCCCCTTGTTCTGTAATGCGCCAATATTGAGGAAACACATGAAATCTGAAACCACATATTTTCCCGGCAGGGAGTGAAAAAGCGATAGTTTGTTCGTCTTGAAAAACAAGTTCAAAATCTCCTAACCGGGTATGGATTTGTAAACAATGCGGACTGCTGGTCACCGTGAATTCTAATTCATGGCTCTCCGCGTCAATTAAACAAAGATCCTGAATAAACGGAGCCCGATTTAAATAAGCTTCTATGTTTGGTTCGAGTTGCGTGAGACGTTCAGCCAGTTTGATGTATAGCCGGCTCAAATTCGAGTACCTAAAGACAAGCAAGCGGGAACCGCGCTCGCTGAATGGTACTTGCGAAGTATCGATGTGGTTATGCAAAATATTAAGATAATCATCCCCATTCATAAGCCTATGAATTTCTCCATTATGTCGATTTTCTTCAAATGCATCGAATCCTTCAGCATTGATAAAAAATAGTCTACCTTATCCCAAAAGGGATGTCAAATTGACGTCCTTGTAACACCGAAAACGGTTCCGGTAAGCCCTTTTACATGGTCGCCAGCCTGCAAACATAGCGTATCGTTGTGGAAAAGCGAACCACTGTACGCAACCTGACAGCCGCCAGGGATAATCTGACACAAATGTTTGCTTATCTCAAAAATTTATTTATTTTATGAGTCTCAAGAAGCATATCGCAATATGGCTGCAACACATTCACCGCCAGGCATTTCTTCGAGGGGAAAGGCATAAACTTTACCCGAGTTAACCAATGTTTCCTCAACGGCAAAATCCAGTAAATCTCGATTCTCGGGATTAGGATCAGGTTCAATAACGACCGCATCATGATGGGTGTCGTATCTTCCCCACTTTTGTAAACCCAGGGAAACCATTAATGTTTCAACCTGACCGTGCCTGGCCTTTTTCACAACCGTTTCCAGATCGTTCGATGCTAACAGGCTTTTTTGACTATGCAACAATTCGAATTTTTCTCGGGCTTGTTCCTTGTTTTTGGTGAAAATTGGTTCCACTAACTCCCAGGTGCTTTGTTGCAAATCCTTCTCGCTTACCTGTTCCGGATTCCCTTCCAGCCCCTCGTCCAGCAATCCGGCATATGTATTCGCCTGATGATAAATGGGCAGCAGGTAATCCACGCCGACTAAAACCATTGGAATAGTCTGGTCATCAAGCAGGCTAATTATTCCTTTATCCACACTTTGAAAGTAACGAAGGATATCCACTTTCTTTCTTTCATCAGATTTTGCTCCGTGTCCGTGAAATACAGACCGGCGCAACCCTTCTCTGCCTGAACTGCTGACGCTGGTTCTAAATCCCAAATGCTTCTCCGGATCATTCATCCATAACGCCTCTTGCATATTGGTGGGAACACCTTCCAGATCGACTGTATCGATAGTATCTCTAGTGCCCAACATGAGGCGTATTTCATTCATGCTGATCGCTAAAATATAATATTGCCCATCACCGCTAAGCAAAGGAAGCAGCGGTTTTACGTGGAAAAATTTTGATACCAAGACAAAGTCATCAAACCTGGCTGGCAACCGATAGGTTCGGAAAAAGTTAGCGGTCAGGAAAATCGCCAACCCGTCACTCTGATGGTCCCAGAAATGGCGATTGAGTTGTAATTTCTCGATGGGTTGCATCAGCTCCTGAACATCCGGCATGCGTAACCCATACATGAGCAGCATATCCTGCGCCTGGGTCACGAGGTTCTTAAGCCTGATGGGATCCTGCTGCTGCGCCTTCCCGAAACGATGGGTAGGCATGTACAAAGAGATACACCAATCCCCTGATATCTCCATAAGAGACATGATGTCTTTTCTTTTTAGAATATCCATTAGAACACTCCTTTCTATGGTTTTAATGGATTTTGTTTTTCTCGGCGGTCTATCGCCGCTGCGAGATGGGCTCCGAATAAGGTGATATTCGATAGGATATAGATTAGAAAAAGCAAAGCCACAATGGCGCCCAACGAGCCATAGACCAACTGGTAGCGCCCCAAGCCGCTTCTCAAATACCAGGAAAAACCCCACAAGGCAACTTCCCAGGCAACCGAAGCGACCAATGCCCCCCAAAAAGTGGCTTTAAGATGTACATCTTTTGTAGGTATCCAACGGTAAAGCGCCAGGAAAAGGAAAAAAATGATTATCATCGATCCAATTGTGGAAAGAACCCTCCACAAATTTTGGCTTACGGATAATCCATTTCCATTTTCCTTGAGAAACAATTCTGTAACGCCGATTGCACCGAATGAAAGGATAAGAAATATGCTTATCCCTATCGTAATTCCAATTCCAATCAATCGTATTTCTAAAAAATTTCGCCGGGATGCCTTTGGCCATGCCAGGGAGATATTGTTCGCCAGATTTGAAAACATGCCGGAAGCAGACCAAAGCAACATTAACAAACCCAGGATTCCAACAGTGCCGCGAGCATCCAGCATTTGATCAAGGTTTTCGCTGATCAACTCTGATGATACAGGGATAGCCGCCTGGATGAATTGAGTCAATTCGCGATATAACATTGGGCCGTCCAGAAAGAAACTTCCAATGGCGATGATGACCAGAAAAAGAGGAAAAAGAGAAAAAATCGTGTAATACGCTAAAGCAGCTGCCGCTTGAGAAGCTCGAGCCCGCCCATATGTCATGATCGTATTCTTTAGAATATCAAGATGCCCTTTAAAGAATTGGTTTACATATCGATATATATCTTTTATTATAGTCATCATGTTGGCTGTATACATGACTCACTTATCTTTTACTTTTTTATAAGTCGATGATCCTGCCGCCTTCAACACCCACTGCGATGAATCCACTCCAATAGAAAAACTTTAGATGGATCTTTATGCAATTGTATTGGGTAAGTCGGAGCTTGTTTCCATGAATTGCCCCGATCATTGAAATAATTTTACAGTTATATTCTTGTCACCTCCATTATAAAGCATGAGGATATCAGGAAAAGTTTTATCAGGTTTTCTTATACAGGTTCCACAAAGCCTTTAAAACCTGCTCGAGCCTGCTCCCTAAAACCTCACCGCCCGTTGTGGTTACATCGTCTGAATTATCCAGCACAACATATGGTATTCGAAAACCTTTTATCGTCAAATAATACGGGTCCTCGCGGCTGATTTCGTCCCAATCCGTTTCCTTGTATAGATGTTCCATTTTTGATTTTGGCAAAGAATGTTCCAAAATACTGTCGGGTCTATCAGGGTTGAAGCGTTTGCGATTTTTCCGCAAGGATTCTTCCCAGCTAACATCGATATATAGAATTGCCAGTTTATCGAGGATTTTAGGCGATAAATGTGAAAACGCCGATCGATACCCGCCATGTTCCTTGCCGCGTGAGAATTCGATCATGGTTGTAATTGTTACCGTGTAAGCAGGGTTATCGCGCTGTTTCTTCTCGTATTCCAATCCAATACGTTCGATCAATAAATTCCAAAAATGCTGCCCGAGGAAATATCCTGCCTGGTCTGTATGCAGTCTTGGATGCCCCATCTTCTCAAGAAGTGTATCTTCCTCGAACCATGTCCATAACATGGGAAAATCGTCGATCTCTTCGAATTGGCCTATATGAAAACGATTTATACGCTCATGCAATGGTGTTTTTTTAAGGAAGTCGATGACCTCGGATTTCCCGGCAGCCGGCCTGGCTACTAACAGAATGATATCGAAAATCTTTTTTTCTTCCATTTTATATGTCCATTGTCTTTATAAAATATCGAACACTTGACTATTTATTCGATTTCACCACCACTTTATCAGAGTCTGATGATTGAAAATCATATCGAAACATGTTCTCACTCACCCTCCGAATCACTCTGTTTTAATAAATTACCGCCCTCCTTCGGTATCCGGGCGCGGCGCGCTTGCTCTTGAATTTCTTCCGCTTCACTACCCAGCTCTGTTTCGATAGATTCGGGACTTTTCTCTTCAATCCCATGGGGTTTTCCAGGTTCGGATGGCAATGTGGCTCGTTTCAACGCTTGTTCAGATTTTATCCATTGCACGGGAATACCCTCGGGAAAGATCACTTCTCTGGCATCGTCTGGCATGGAAATCTCTGCCTCCTGGAAGGCTTGTTTTATCTGATTCATAACAGAGGATTTCACTTTAATTAAGCTGTTCTGTTTGCCATCCAGCCAAAAGAACACATGCAAGTTTACGGTAGCGCTTCCCAGGTTGTCGACCATAACCAATGGTTCCGGCTCCTTCAATACATTTGGGTGGTCTTCCAAAACCTTCAAGGCAATTTTCTGCGCCTGAGAAACCGATGTGTCATATCCAATGCCAATGATGAAATCTGTCCGGCGGTTTGGATTGCTCGAATAATTAAAAACGTTACTTTTGTAGACTGTGGCATTGGGAATCTGCACGATGGTTCCATCTAAGGTCATAAGTACTGTCACGCGAATAGTTAATGCCTGCACGTACCCTAATATACCGTCGATTTCGACCAGATCATTGGTTTGAAATGGGTCTTGCAAGCTTAGAAATATGCTTGCCAGAAAATTCTCGGTGATATCACGAAAAGCAATACCCACGACCAGACCCAAAAGCCCCGTGCCGCCAACCACTGCCGTGGCTGCATTGGTTAAACCTGCTACCTGCAAAATGACGTAAAAACCAATCAATAGAATGATGATGCCAAGCGTATATGCCGCCACATTACTGAGTAATGGGTTATCAAGATGGCGATGTAAGGATTCGCGAGCAGCATTCATGCTGATGCGCATGATGATCCATGTCACCAATAAAATAAGCAGGCTGAGAATGATCAAGGGTATGGCGCGTATCAGATTGACCCAAAAATCCTTGATTTCGGTGAGAGCGGGTTGAAAATCCCACATGGAAGGCTGAATCAACTCGATTGAATTAACCACGGCAACTACATCCTGTGTATTTTTAGCTAATTCCTCAGCCCAATTTTTGTAATCCTCCTTTTTTGTTTGCCCCTTAAGAAATACGATACCCTCTTTTACTTCCACCTCAGGATTAACAAACCACCCGGTTGATTCAAGGATCCTTGCTAAGCGTTGGCTGATCTCATCATCGCGGGCAGCAGGGACAACATTTACTTCATTGGGCGCTTGGATGGGTCCATTCTCTTCTTCAGGAGCTGGCGTTGTATCCGAGCCGCTCTGAGCCAATGCCGGTGAGGGAAACGCCATACAACCAATGAAAAATAAAAGGAAAAGTAAACCAGTGAGATTGATGAATTGTCGATGGTAGTCAGGAACCTTTAGGGTGTTATTTTTTTGTTTGATTATCGATAAAGCCCAAATTCGATACATGTTATCTCCTTTCCTGTACTGTGCATCGCACGCTTCAGATAAAATCGAATAGATCATAATTCCTTTCGATTTCTTGTTCCAATATAAGCATTATATTGTATATTATTATTATTCGATTTATGCATATCACATTAAATTACTGAATCACACGGCAAAAAATTAATGATATAAATAATTGTTTATCTAAGCATGCAAATTTGATTGTTTTTAGAGGTAACACGACCGGCTATATTCCGGCTGCAATGTATCGCTAATATCCTCAGGGAACATATCCGCGAGGTAGATTTGCCGGCGTGTCTGGGGGGGAGGAATTTGGCATTCTATTGCCGAATACAAAACTCTCCGATGCAGCCAAATTGGCTGAGCGATTAAGAAAAGCGGTGGAAGAAAAAACCTGCCTAATCGATCATAAACAGGTTTCACTCACCGCGAGTTTTGGTATTGCTGCTTATACACCGGACATGAAAGATCTGGATGATCTTTTCCGCGCCTCCGACACAGCGATGTACCAGGCGAAGAAAGAGGGGCGAAACCGGGTTGTTACAATTGAAAAAGTTGAGTAAGCATTACACACTTTACTGATACGCAGGATCAAAATTAAGCAAGTTTCTCTCTCATGACTGCTGCCATGCGCGTTATAAAAAGAGCCTTTTTGCAACAAATACACTCAAATAAACAAAAACGCTTATCATCGCTGCAACTTTCACCACACGCATTGCCCGCCCAATATCCGGCGCAGAAGGTAATTCAGAATCATTCCCTAAAGAATAATATCCCGGTTTCTCTAATAATACTTGTAGGGCGCCCGCTGCCGCAGACATAGTCCAACCTGCATTGGGACTGCTGGTTCGATTATGCTGGCTGACCATCACACTCCAGGCAGCTTTCACATCCATTCGCAGTAAGGCGGCAGAAACCGTGATGATCACTCCCGCCAGGCGTGCTGGCAACCAGTTTAATAAATCGTCCACCCTGGCAGCACACTTACCGAAATATTCGAATTGCGGGGTGTGATAACCTACCATTGCATCTGCCGTATTCACAAACCGGTAAAACCAAACGGCAGGTAAACCGCCAATCGAAAAAAACAGCAAGGGAGCAAAAAAACTATCCGTAAAATTTTCGGATAATGACTCGATCACAGCCGACGCCACCTGGGGCATGGTTAATTGACCGGTATCCCGGCTGACCAGATACCATCCCACCAGACGCCGCGCTTCAAGTATGTCCTCATTGATCAAGGCTTGTTGAACCTCCCTTCCCGCTCTTAATAAACCGCGACACGCAAACATCGGTTTTAACAAAACGCCAATCAGAATACCGGAGAGGAAATCCGGGAAGCTTTGTATCCCATGACTTACGAATAGAAAGGGGATTGAAAATAACAATTCACCGAGAAAGAGCATTCCGCTTCCGGTAAAGAATTGGAACATTGCGCTACCGCGATTGAGATGAACCGTCATCCAATGGATAAATCGTCCCATCCAGGCAACCGGGTGAAACCGATTAGGTAATTCTCCAAATAGAACATCCAAAATAAGGGCGGTCAATAATGCAATCAATGCCGTGGTCATCAATTCCCCATTTCGATAATATTATTCAAGCCACCCATAAAACCCCGGTTCTCTGAAAATTGGAATCGCTGTAAGTAAAATGTATTTAGACGCGCTATCCATTTTAACCAAAAAAGGGCTTTCCCGTAATTCGAGAAAGCCCTTTTGTTTCTTGAACTTTATTTCGGCACATTATCCAGCGGAATACCCAATGCAATAGCCACACCCTTGCCATAAGCCGGGTCAGCCTTTAAGCAATGGCTGATATGCTTGATTTTGATCTCTTGGGGTATATCCCCCATATGGCGGGCAGTGTTTTCGAAAAGTACCTGCTGTTGAGCCGGGCTCATCAGACGGAAAAGCATGCCAGGCTGGCTGTAGTAATCGTCATCGTCCTCACGGAAGTCCCAGTGGTCGGCATCACCTTCCAATGCCAGGGGAGGTTCTGCAAATTCGGGCTGCTCCTGCCATTCGCCGTAGCTGTTAGGCTCATAGCCTAATGTGGCGCCAAAATTGCCGTCCACCCGCATTTGCCCATCGCGATGATAGCTATGGGCGGCATTGCGCGGCGCATTAACCGGGATGGAATGGTGATTAACTCCCAGGCGATAGCGCTGTGCGTCGCCGTATGAAAAGAGCCGTCCCTGCAGCATTTTATCCGGCGAAAAACCAATCCCGGGGACCACATTCGCGGGGTTGAAAGCGGATTGTTCCACATCGGCGAAATAGTTATCGGGATTGCGGTTGAGTTCCATCACCCCCACCTCGATCAATGGAAAATCCTTATGGAACCATACCTTGGTGAGATCGAAAGGATTGTAAGGCATTTTCTTAGCTTGCGCTTCAGTCATGACCTGGATAAAAAGCGTCCAACGCGGGAAGTCGCCGCGGTCAATCGCTTCTAAAAGGTCGCGTTGGTGACTCTCTCGGTCCTTCCCCACCAATGCTTCTGCCTCGGCGTCCGTCAGATTTTTAATGCCTTGTTGGCAAACCCAATGGAATTTGACCCAATGGCGCACGCCCTTGGCATTGATCATACTAAAAGTGTGACTGCCAAATCCGTGCATATGCCGGTAGGAGATAGGAATACCGCGGTCGCTCATGGTAATGGTCACCTGATGCAGCGCTTCTGGGAGAGAAGTCCAAAAATCCCAGTTGTTATGCGCACTGCGCAGGTTGGTGTGCGGATCGCGTTTAACCACGTGGTTCAGATCGGGGAATTTAAGCGGGTCTCTCAAGAAAAAGACGGGGGTATTATTCCCCACCAGATCCCAGTTGCCTTCCTCCGTGTAAAACTTGACGGCAAAACCGCGGATGTCACGTTCGGCGTCTGCCGCGCCGCGCTCCCCGGCGACCGTTGAGAAGCGCACAAATAATTCGGTTTTTTTGCCAATCTCAGAAAATATTTTCGCTCTGGTGTATTTGGTGATATCGTGGGTGACAGTAAAGGTACCAAATGCCCCAGACCCCTTGGCATGCATACGCCGCTCCGGAATCACTTCCCGATCAAAGTGAGCCAGCTTTTCAAGGTACCAGACATCTTGCAGTAATTGAGGGCCGCGTTTGCCGGCAGTAAGTATGTTCTGATTGTCGGGCACTGGCGCCCCTGCTACAGTGGTCAACTTTTTTTTAGCTTTCATTAGCCTCTTCCTTTCCTGGATATACCTGTTTTTTGATCACAAGAATTATTCTTTATAGAGAATGATTATCGTTTGCAAGAAAAAAAATACCCCTAACTCACTTTTTGCTGACATTCCTCACACAAGCCGTAAAACACAAGCTGGTGACGTGAAACCTGAAAGTTGCATTTTTCTTCGATCTCCTGATTTAAATTCTGGATACCGGAAATGATATCGCCGTCGAAAATTCTGTTGCAATGGGTGCATATCAAATGCGGGTGGGAATAAGGTTTATTTCCATCATAATGGCTGTCGTTATGAAGATCGATTTCTAACACTTCACCTTCATCCTTCAACAAAGCAAGTGTTTTGTAAATCGTTGCCAGGCTGATGGTAGGAAATTGCCGGCGTAAAGCTTCATACAATTGAGTAGCGTTGGGGTGTCCTTCAGAAGCTGCCAATAATCGTATCAGCGCCAGGCGGTGAGATGTGATCCGACCGCCGCTTTCCCGGATCTTTGTCAGCATTTTTTTATATCGAAATTCTGGGTCAATTTTATTATTGATAATCATTATCTACAACTAACGATTATTATATAATTAAACTGATCAAGAATCAAGAGGCAATCTGAAATAATCCCACAATTATGCAAGGTTATCTTTACAACCCCATTTTAATTAGATAGTATAATCTTAAATATTCGAGACAATCTAACTGTTAGTGAAATCTCTCAATCGGCAAAAATATCAATTTCACGCCAATAGCGGTATGCAGCGGAAAATCCTTTCTCTTATTTTGATATGCGTAAGTTTCAGTCTCTCAGGCTGGATACAAATCCCCAATAAACGCGCCATCCGCGTGGGGGTCTATGAAAACGCCCCCAAGATTTTCACCGCCGATGACGGTTCTATCACAGGTTTCTGGCCAGACTTGATCCGTGAAATGGCCAAACAAGAAGACTGGGAAATCATTTGGGTGACTGGCACATGGGAAGAATGTCTTGCCAGACTAGAAAATAACGAAATCGATATGTTGCCGGATGTGGGTTGGACGGAAGAGCGCGCTGCCAAATATTCATTTTCCAACGAAACTGTATTGGTAAGCTGGGCGAGAGTATATGTCCCCAAAGGTTCAGATATCGAAACCATCCTTGATCTGGAGGGTAAAAAAGTTGCCGGCTTAGCAGGAAGCTTGAATTTCGATGGTCCGGAGGGCATCAAACAACTCAGCCAAAAATTCGATGTCCAAAGTACATTCATAGCAAAAAGCAGTTATCAGGAAGTATTCCAGGCATTAGAACTGAAAGAAGTGGACGCCGGTGTTACCAATAAAGATTTTGGTGACCTGAACGAGCAAAATTATGACATCGAAAGAACCCCCATCGTCATCCAACCCACCCGTCTCCAATTTGCTTTTACCAAAGGCGCCGAATTATCACCCTATCTTATTAAATCCATTGATACAAACGTGAAAGCGCTGAAATCCGATCCGGATTCAATGTATTATAAAGCTCAGGATCATTATCTTGGCGGAAGTTCGGTTACGGGGCTTATTGAAATTATTCCCCCCTGGATGAACAATTTATTACTGGCTGGAGGCGGGATTATCCTCTTTCTGCTGGCGGTAAGCGTCACATCCGGGATACAGGTGCGGCGTCAAACTGCAAAATTAAGCGCTAGCGAAACCCGCCATCGCGCCTTACTCGAGAATATCCCCGACATGATTTTTCGCGTAAGCGGGGAGGGGCAATTTCTGGATTATCACTCGACGGTTGAGAATAGTCTTTATATAAAACCACAAGATTTTTTAGGGAAAACTGTAAGCGATATTCTTCCTCCCGATCTGGCGCAATCTATGATGGAAAAAGCAAGACTGGCGCTCGAAAGCGGCGAAATTCAATTATTTGAATATCAATTAACGCTCGATGATGGCATTCACGATTTTGAAGCGCGTTATACAGCCAGCGGGAAGGATGAAGTGATCGCCATTATTCGTGATATTTCAGCCCGCAAAAAAGCTGAAAAGGATTTGCGCGAAAGCCAGCAGCGCTACCAAACCCTGGCGTTAGCCTCTCCGGTGGGCATTTTTCATGCAGACAATTCCGGTAAAACCACTTACGTAAACCCAACCTGGTGTCAGATGGCCGGGATTTCAGCCGATGAGGCCCTGGGGTTGGGTTGGCTCAAAGCGGTTCATCCTGAAGATAGAGCCATGATAGAAACAAATTGGATTAAAAACACCCAGGCGCAAAGTCCATCCGGCGCAGACTATCGCTTTATCCACCCGGATGGATCAATTGTTTGGGTAGTAGGGCAGGCAGTCCCGGAGAAAAATGCTGAGGGTGAAGTCATTGGTTATGTTGGCACGATCACAGATATTACCGAACGCAAACAAACCGAGAAGGCGTTGCAGCGGGCGATAGTGTCGGAACGTGCAGCATTAGCAGAAACCAAAACAATTCATTCCGCCAACCTTGCACTATCCCATTCGCTGGATTTGGATGAGATCCTGGAATTACTGCTCGACCATTTGAGCCAGATTGTCCCCTACGATCATGCTGCCGTTATGCTGCTGGATAATAACAACCAGTTGACCGTATACGCCATGCGCGGTTATACAATCCGCAGTGACACTTTACCAATCGGCAATCTGCGCTTCGATGCATCCATAAACCCGGTCGTTGAGTCGGTTATCGAAAATTCACGCTGCCTTTCCGTGGATGACACCCGCCAATACCCCGATTGGAAATATCCCTTTGGAATTCCGTCGGGAATTAGCTGGATGGGCGTACCGTTAATAGCCGGCGGGCAGGTACTTGGGCTGTATTCACTCAATAAAACATCCCCTGGATTTTTCACGAAAGAATACCAGGAATTGGCGGAAACGATTGCCGCCCAGGCTGCCATTGCCATCCAGAACGCCAAATTACACAAAGAACTTCAGGCTTATGCTTCCGATTTGGAACAGCGCGTTTCCGACCGCACGGCAGAGCTGGCAAAGCGCGTCTCAGAAGTGGAAAATCTCAACACCAGCATGGTTAAATTGATGGAAGATTTGCAATCAGCTCTGGAAAAGGCAGAAAGCGCCGACCGGCTAAAATCAGCCTTTTTAGCAACCATGTCACATGAATTACGCACTCCGCTGAATTCCATCATCGGTTTTTCCGGTATATTATTGCAAAAAATGGTCGGTCCGCTGAGCGACGAACAAGAGAAACAACTGAAAATGGTACAGGATAGCGCCCGCCACCTGCTTGAATTGATAAACGATGTGCTCGATATTTCCAAAATCGAAGCCGATCAATTGGTAATAAGCTGCGAACCATTTGACATGCAAACAGCCATCCAAAAAAGTATAGATAAAATCAGACCAATGGCAGAGAAGAAAGGTTTGGCTTTTACCAGTGATATTTCCCCGCAAATTGGTGAAATTTCAGCCGACCGCCGCAGGGTGGAACAAATCTTGCTTAACCTGCTTAATAACGCCGTTAAGTTCACCGAGCAAGGCGAAGTTCACCTCGAATGTCAAATAGAAAACGATCGCGTTGTGACTCGTGTGAAGGATACCGGCATTGGCATCAAAGCGGAAGATTTTTCGACTCTGTTCAAACCTTTCAGGCAGATCAACACCGGAATTTCGCGCCAATATGAGGGCACCGGTTTGGGTTTATCCATTTGTAAACGCCTGGTCGAATTAATGGGCGGAGAAATCTGGGCCGAAAGCGAGCCGGGCATCGGAAGTACTTTTACATTTACATTACCCGTATAAATGAGTTAACCATGAAAACGAAAATTCTTGTCATTGAAGATAACGAACAAAACATGTATTTGACCACCTTTATTCTTGAAAAGCACGATTTTCAGGTAATACAAGCACGCAATGGCGTCGATGGCATTTCGCTGGCAAGCCAGCATATCCCTCATTTGATCTTGTTGGATATTCAACTTCCGGTTATGGATGGATATGCCGTGGCAAGTGAATTACGAAAAAACCCGGCGTTAACCGATGTCCCTATTGTCGCAGTTACATCCTACGCCATGCCCGGAGACCGTGAACGTGCGATGGAAGCCGGATGCACCGGTTATATCGAAAAGCCGATCAATCCGGAAACATTCGTAACTGAAATCAAACAATTTCTGTAAACAAAAACGCCGGGGAGAACACCATGAAAAAAATCCTGATCGTAGACGATAACCCACAAAACCTGTACCTGCTGGAAATTCTATTAAAAACCCACGGGTACGAAGTAGAACAGGCAACCAATGGTATTGAAGCGCTGGAAATTGCCCGCGCAAATCCTCCAAACATCATAATTTCCGATATCCTGATGCCCGGCATGGATGGATTTAGCCTGTGCCGCTCCTGGAAAACCGATGAACGGCTCAAAAATATCCCGTTTGTTGTATATACCGCCACCTATACCGATCCTAAAGATGAGAAATTCGCTCTCAGCCTGGGTGCAGAGCGCTTCATTGTAAAACCCATGGAACCAGATGAATTCATCATGGTTATTCGAGAAATAATCCAGGAGCATGAAGTCGGAGGCTATACCGCTTCACAAGGATCGATTGAAAAAGAAGACGAATACTACAAAGAATACAGCGAAACTCTTATCCGCAAGCTGGAAAATAAAATGATCCAGACGCAGGAGATCAATAAACGCCTGGCTTCTCTTTACCAGGCCAGTTGCGACCTGACCTCCATCCAGGATCTATCCGACATTATCCATCATGTTTTACGCGCTCTAGTAGATACAGCCGGTTACCAACAAGCCGATTACTTCCAATTTGATTTAAAACAAAAAAAGTTATCCTTGCTGGATGCTATAGGATTTCCTGAAGAAACAATTAAAATCTATAAAGAAAAGTTAAATATAAAGCTAGGGCAAGAGCAAGGATTAGTTGGGTTGACAGCCCAAGAAGGGCGTATCATCAACGTCCCTGATATTTCGAAAGAACCGCGTTGGGTTATGACCGATCCCGCCATCCAATCGGCTTTATCGATACCGGTCATATATGAACGGCAGTTATTTGGGGTCATCTTATTATGCAGCGCCGAGAAAAATGCTTTCACTCCAGAAGATGAGCGCAACATCTCTACCCTTGCCAATAGTCTAGCAATTGCTATTGAAAATGAGAATAATCGTGAGCGAGTCCAAAAACAACTCCAGCATTTATCTGCGTTGCATAACATCGATTTAGCGATCAAAGGCAGTACCGATTTAAACGCCGTTCTAAATATTTTCCTCGACCATCTCACAAAACAATTGAACATCGACGCAGCGGATGTACTGCTCTATAACTCTACAGTATTAACTTACGAATTAGCCGCCCGGCGCGGTTTCAACACACGCGCAATCGACAACCAGGAACTGCGGCGCGAAAAAAGCCCGGCAGAGAGAGTGATCATTGATCGGCGCACCATTCATTTATCTCAATTTGCGAATATTGAGAATTCGCCGCTATTCACCGCACTATGTAAAGCAGAAGGCTTCTCCGACTACTTCGGTACGCCTTTGATCGTTAAAGGTGAGGTAAAAGGGGTATTGGAAGCTTTTCATCGCACACCATTCGACCCCGATGCGGAATGGATAGAATTCTTCGAAACCCTGGCAGGTCAGGCTGCTATTGCGATAGACAATGCCGAGATGTTTGATGGTTTATTGCGCTCAAATATCGAATTGAGATTGGCTTATGATGCGACCATCGAAGGGTGGTCGCGGGTGGTGAATCTGCGCCTCCATGAAACCGAAAGCCGCGCCCAAGAAATGGTAGAACTCACGGTGCAACTCGCCCGCAGCATGGGAATTAACGATGCCGAGTTAGTGCATATTCAACGCGGCGTTTTGCTGCATGATCTTGGAATGATCGGTGTTCCGGATGCCGTTTTATTTAAAGCTGAAGCGCTTACGGAGGGTGAATGGGTTGAAATGCGAAAACACCCGCTATATGCATTTGAGATGTTGTCGCCCATTAAATATCTTCAAAAAGCTCTGGATATCCCTTATTGCCACCATGAAAAATGGGACGGCACGGGTTATCCACGCGGCTTGAAAGGTGAGCGTATCCCCCTTGTGGCGCGCATCTTTGCGATCGTGGATGTATGGGATGCCCTGCGTTCAAACCGCCCATTCCGTAAAGCCTGGCATGAGGATAAAGCGCTGGAATATATCCGGGAACAATCCGGAAAACACTTTGATCCCGCGGTTGTCAGGGCATTTCTAAATCTATTGACGAAAAAAGAAATCCAATAACCGGATGGTTATATTTTCTTTGATATATCCTCTTTTGCCCTATCGATGAAAGCAGATATGGGGATAGGACCCAGATTTTCACCATTGCGCAGGCGCAATGCCACCTGATTGTTTTCGATTTCTTTATCTCCGATCACCAGCATATACGGGATTTTCTGCTTTTGGGCGTCGCGGATCTTGGCGTTCATGCGTTCCGAGCGGTCATCCACCATCACGCGTAATTTTTCCTGGCGCAGCTTTGCGGCAGCTTCTCTGGCAAAATCAACATGGCGGTCGGCGATAGGGATCAGTGCGGCTTGAACAGGGGAAAGCCACACGGGGAATGCGCCGGCATAGTATTCAATGAGCACACCGAAGAAGCGTTCCAGGCTGCCCAGTAAAGCCCGATGTATCATATAAGGACGGTGAGGCTGCCCGTCTTCGCCAATATAGGTCAGGTCGAACCGATCGGGGAGATTGAAATCGAATTGAATAGTCGTAAGCTGCCACTCACGCCCAATGGCATCACTCACTTTAAGATCGATTTTAGGGCCATAAAAAGCGCCGCCACCCGGATCAAGTTTATAGGTAACTTTGGCGCGTTTTAAAGATTCTTCCAGGGCTGCCTCCGCAGCATGCCAGCGCTCCGGTTCGCCCACCGACTTTTCAGGCATCGTGCTTAGATAAGCCTGGATATCGCTGAAGCCAAAGCTGCGCAGGATGTGCAGACTGAAATCAAGCACAAAATCGATCTCTGAGGGCATTTGATCCGGACGGCAAAAATGGTGCGCATCATCCTGCGTGAAGCCACGCACCCGCATCAACCCATGTAATACACCGCTGCGCTCGTAGCGATAGACCGTGCCTTCTTCGGCGTATCGAATGGGAAACTCACGATACGATCGGATCGTATTCTTATAGATATGGATATGAAAAGGACAATTCATCGGTTTAAGAAAATATTGCTGCCCGTCGATGTCCACCGGCGAGTACATATTCTCTTTGTAAAAACCTAAATGCCCGCTGGTTTCCCACAATTTGGATTTCCCGATATGAGGCGTGTAAACAAACTCGTATCCATTGGCCTCGTGTTCTTCACTCCAAAAGTTTTCGATGATCTTGCGGATCTTACCGCCTTTAGGATGCCAGAGGATCAAACCGGCGCCAATCTCATCAACAGTGCTGAATAAATCCAGTTCTTGACCGAGTTTGCGGTGATCGCGCTTTTTGGCTTCTTCAAGGCGCCACAGGTACTCTTTCAATTCATCGGGTTTATTCCAGGCGGTACCATAAATACGTTGCAGCATAGGGCGTTTCTCATCCCCTCGCCAATACGCCCCGGCTACCGATAAGAGCTTCACGGCTTGAGGGTTGATCTGGGACGAATTTTCCACGTGCGGGCCGCGGCAAAGGTCCACAAACTTATCTTGAGAATAGATAGAGATCTGGGGCTTTTCATCTGTGGGATTCCCATCCTCATCCAGGTTTCCTTCTTCCAACCCGGCAATCAGTTCGAGTTTAAAAGGCTGGTCCTTGAATATTTCTTTTGCTTCTTCTGCGCTTACATCCTTGCGAACAAATTCAACTTTCGATTGAATGATGGCGCGCATCCGTTTTTCGATGCTTTCCAGGTCTTCCATAGTCAATGGGCGCGGAAGATCGAAATCGTAGTAAAAACCATCATCGATGGCAGGGCCAATAGCTACTTTTCCTTCCGGGAATTTTTCCAACACAGCCTGAGCCATAATATGGGATGCAGAATGCCTTATCCGATATAAGTGTGATTCTTCATAAGGTACATTTTCATCGGCCATTTTTTCCTCCAATGATACTAACGATAATAATAAAAATCTCTCGTCCCATTTGGGGCGAGAGTTTAAAGCCACGCGGTTCCACCCAATTTAACCCATCGTTCGGATTATCTTAGAGGACCGATAACGGGGTCAACCGTTCACCATACTTGGGTATTCACCCTTTCCGGATTACGCTCGCAGTTGGTTTTCATTGCGATTTTCCAAAAGGTACTTCCAGCCCAAGGCACCTTCTCTCTGTCGGAAATCATCCCAATTACTCGTCCTGGTCAATGCGTTCCTGTTCAATTGCATAAATTATACATCAGTTTTGGATTTTAATGGCGATAATTTTTATATTGATTATAAACTTTTCATCTTTCACGAAGTGACAAGGTTGAATCCGGGTAAAAAAATCCTGCTACCGGGATCGTCAATCCCCGTAGCAGGATTTTTCTTTTACCAATTTAAATTAACTGATAACGAACTAATGATTCGGATCGAAACCCTGATTTTCCAATTACCTCATCATCAAAGTTTCCAAATCCTCATCGAGGGATTGCAAATCTTCTTCGTGCTCCACTTCTTCTTCAAGTATCGTTAGAACAATATTATAGGTGACCGGATCTTTATCCTTCACCAATTGCAGTAATTTTTGATATACATCAATGGCGCATTGCTCGCCCTTGATATTTTGCGCCAGGATCACTTTAACAAAGGGATCTGAAGGAGTTTCATATCCACAATGTGTGTGCTTGAACCACTCTTCCGGGTGGATCAGGGGTGTTCCACCTAATTGCAGGATGCGCATTGCCAACATATCGGCGTGGTTCAATTCTTCGGTGGCATGCAAAAGCAACTCGGAAGCAACCGCATCTTTCATCGGCCCTTTGACGATTTTGGCTCCCAGCCAATATTGATAATATGCCAGCCATTCATCCGCAAATGCCTTGTTGAGGAGCTTTAGCAGTTCTTCTACATCCATACCCACAATCTGACGTCCTTTTGTACCCATATCATATTCCTTTCTACTAATAGGTTTTTTTGTCTGATTGAATATTGACAGGTTTGTTCGATTAACCCGCTTCCGCATGAAGTAATCGATCATTTAATTAAATACCACGAATTATAAAAATATTGTACCCGATTTCAACTTACTTTTGAATTTTGAAACATCAGGCAAATACTTGTCTCGTAAATAATTGATTACTTTCTAGCCACCCGACAGTTTGCGAATTATCATTTATCAAAGTTGCTGCGAAGGAGCACATTCACTTCGTTCAGTGCAAACTTCGCGACTGAAGCAATCTTTTTAATGGACGTCTATTTTTCACAGATTCTAGATTGCGTCAGGGCAAAGAACGCCCTTCGCAATGACAGAAAATTAAAAGTGTAGGGTAGCTAGGTCACTTTTATCATTATTATACAGGCATAAATCGATGATTTTCTCATATATGAAATACAGACAAACGTTAAATACTACAATATCTTCTCATTTCCCTAAAGGTTACCCAATTTTATTGAGATGGGAATTTTAAGATTATGTAAAATCAATCCAATCACAGGTTATAAATATAATCAGTGAAAACCTGCCTATGTGTTTGGCTTGGATTCTGTCCGCACTTTAAGGCGTTTATATTTCCAACCAGGCTGATCCATGGTTGAAAAAAACAGATACCTATATCACTCTTTGTTCAAAATGATTATTTGAAAGCGCCTTTTAATTCCAACTCACCGGCAAAATGACAGGCAGCAAAGTGTTCGGGGGAATATTCCTTCCATTCCGGGATGGATTGGCTGCATATAGGTTGCGCATACCGGCAGCGCGGGTGAAACGAGCAGCCTTCAGGCGGGTTGATCGGGCTGGGAATTTCTCCGGTCAGTTTAATCGGTTCCATTATGATGCTTGGATCGGCTGCCGGGATAGCAGACATCAGCGCCTCGGTATATGGGTGCCGCGGCGAGAAAAACAGATCCCTGGTGGTTGCCATTTCGAACAGACGCCCGAGATACATCACGCCAACTCGATCGCAAATGTGCTCGACCACGCTTAAATCATGGGCGATGAACAAATACGTTAAATCCAGCTCTTCTTGTAAATCATTAAGCAGGTTTAGAATTTGAGCCTGGATGGATACATCCAGGGCGGAAACCGGCTCATCACATACGATAAAGGGAGGATTCAACACCAGGGCGCGTGCAATGCCAATTCTCTGTCGCTGCCCCCCGCTAAAAGCATGGGGATATCTGCGCAAAAACTCGATGCTTACCTGGCATTTTTTAGCTGTTTCGCGAATGCGCTGGGTAACTGCCTCTTTTTGCAATGCCTTTGTCGCAATCAACGGTTCGGCAACGATATCCCTCACGGTCATCCGTGGATTTAATGAAGAGTACGGATCCTGGAATATCATCTGAGAATATCTTCGGAATTCCCAAAGCTCTTTCTTGGATAATTTCATCAAGTCAAAAGGTTCCCGATCTTCCAGATGATAGATCACTTCCCCTTCCGTGGGTTCCATGGCGCGCAATATCAATCGCCCGGTGGTAGTCTTGCCAGAGCCGCTTTCACCAACCAAACCAAATGTTTCCCCCTTTTTGATGAAAAAACTCACCCGGTCCACCGCTTTAACGGTTTTTTTCACCGTTCCAAAAGCGCCGCGCCGGATAGGGAAATATTTTTTTAAGTTCTTCACTTCAAGAAGCAGTTGATCATCGCCAGGCATTCAATTTCTCCAATTTTTACCTAATAATTTTATTCGTACAACAGACAGGCTGCTTTGTGCCCATTACCGAAGTCGATCGGGGTGGGTACTTTTACATCGCACACACCCGGCATCATTTTCGGGCAGCGATTGTGGAATGGGCAACCACTGGGTCGTTCAAATGGGCTGGGCACAGAACCGCGAATGGTGGTCAGACGTTTTTTCCTGGCATCGCTTATTTTGGGAATAGCTTCCACCAGGCTGGATGTGTATGGATGCTTTTGGTCGTGGAAAATATCCATCGTCGTACCCTGCTCGACAATTTTCCCTAAATACATAATGGACACTTCGTCGGCGATTTGAGCGATCACCCCCAAATTATGGGTGATAAACATAATACTTGAGCCAAAATCTCTGCGTAAATCCTTCATGAGATCCAGCATTTGCGCCTGGATGGTCACATCCAGGGAGGTGGTAGGTTCATCCGCGATCAGCATGGAAGGATTGCATATCAATGCCATCCCGATCATAGCACGCTGGCGCATGCCGCCAGAGAATTCATGCGGGAACTGGTTGAGGCGCACCGCCGCATTGGGGATGCCCACACGGTCTAACATCTCGATAGCTGCCTGGCGTGCCTCTTCTTTACTTACATCTTTGTGCATCAGTAAGGCTTCCATAATTTGATCGCCAAGCGAATGGTATGCCGAAAACGACGTCATCGGTTCCTGGAAAACCATGGATATCTCTCCCCATCGGATTTGACGGAGAAGATCGCTATCCGGTTTTAGCTTTGCAAGATCGATGATATGTTCATCATCATTCATGGAACCAAGTTTGGTGCGCAGCAATATCTCGCCCTGATCGATCTTTCCGGGCGGAGGGATTATTTGCAAAATACTGCGGGCAGTGATGCTTTTTCCGCAGCCGCTTTCTCCGACAATGCCAATCACTTTCCCCTTTGGAATAGATAAATCGATCCCATCCAGCGCCTGTACAGTGCCTTCATCGAGTGGAAAAGATACTCGTAAGTTTTTTATCTCAATTAAATCATTTTCATTCATTGGCATGGAATCCTTGTTAATGAGAGTAGGGATCGGCAGCATCGCGCATACCATCGCCTACCAGGCTGAACGCAAGTACGCTGATCACCACAAAGATTGCCGGGAAGAATAACCAGGGATGCTGCTCGATGGCTTTGATATTTTGCGAGGCTTGCAGAAGCACCCCCCAACTCACCACCGGTTCACGAAGCCCCAACCCAATAAAACTTAGTGTGGTTTCACCCAGGATCATCGCCGGGAAAGACACCGTGAGGTCAACGATAATGTAACTCAAGAACGCGGGTATCATATGCCGCCAGATAATACGCGCATCACTGCTGCCAGCAATCCGGGCGGCGAACACGAAATCTTCTTCGCGCATAGAGATCAATTTTCCGCGCACACGCCGCGCCAGCGTCGTCCAGGATAAAAAGCCCAATAACACCGTGACGGCAAAATAAACACGCAGTGGTGACCATTCCTTGGGCAATATGGCTGCTAAAGACATCCATAATGGCAATGTGGGAATAGAACGAATGAATTCGATCATCCTCTGAACGATATCATCGATCAACCCGCCAAAATAACCCGATACACCGCCAATAGCCAGACCTAAAATGAACGAAATGATTACCCCAATAAAACCAATGGAAAGGGATGTGCGTGTCCCAAAAATTACCCTTGAATAAACATCTCTACCCAGGCTGTCTGTGCCAAAAAGGTGAATAAAAGCATCCTCAACATGGAAAAGGTGCAAATCTCCTTTGATCAAGCCCCACATTTTATAGGGCTCACCCTTTGCAAAAAAATTAACCGGGCGAATTTCTGAACGATCTTCTACCAAATCAACCTGCATGGTGTCGATGTTGAATTGACTGATCACGGAATACACAAACATGCCGCGAAAGTTACCGTCATCATCAAAAAAGTGGATACTCTGCGGTTTTCCAAATAAATAATCGGCATCCCGCGATTGCGAACCATATGGCGCCAAAAACTCGGCAAATAACATGGCGATAAGAAAAAGGGCAAGTACGAACATGCCAATAATCGCTAATTTATGACGGCGAAACTTCAACCACATAAGTTGAAATTGTGTAGCCGTGTAGAATGACTCTTTTGCCCGATCCATAGTCTGTTCTTCTAAATCGGGAATTTCGACAGGAGGCGTGGAATTCAATGCGCTCATTCTATGCCTCCATAGCGGATACGCGGATCGAGCATCGCCAATAATATATCCGAAACAAATGTCCCTACAATTGTTAAACAGGAATAAATCAGTAAGATCGTACCGGATAGATAGATATCTTGATTGGTGAGTGATTTTAGGAATATTGGGCCAATATCGGGTAATGAGAGTACGGTCGCTGTAATCGGAGAACCGGAGACGATTGTAGCCAATTCCCAACCGATGGTGCTGACGATTGGGTTTAACGCGGCGCGCACAGGGTATTTCTGGATCAATTTATTTTCAGGAACGCCCTTCGCCCGTGCAACCGTGACGTAAAGCTGGTTTTTCTCATCCAACATAGTCGCACGCATGGTTCGCAGGGTGGAAGCCGCCCCCGAAGTGCCCAGCACGATCACTGCCGGCCAGATATGCCGCATCAAATCGATGAATTTATTCCACGACCAGGGCGCGTTTTGGAATTCCAGGGAATATAGCCCTCCCACACTGGTGCCGAAATACATCGTGCTTACATATAAAAGCAACAACGCAAACAAGAAAGCCGGTGTTGCCATACCTAAATAACCGAGAATGGTTAACAAATAATCTCCGGTCGAATACTGTTTGATAGCGGAATAAATGCCTAATGGAATGGCGATCAGGTAGGAAGCCCCAATAGTGACCACCGAAAGAATAATGGTGAACCAAATCCGATCACCGATCACTTTCGTCACCGGTAAGCGATAAGTGAGCGACCAGCCAAAATCAAAGCGGGTGACAATGTTTGTTGCCCAATTTAGATAACGCTCGGGCCAGGGGCGGTCCAAACCAAGCATGTGGCGATAATACTCAACCTGTCCATATGTAACCTGCGCTCCGGATTGGCGGAGATCGTGAACATAGCGTTCGGCAAAATCGCCCGGAGGTAGTTCCAGGATGACAAAAACGATCAGGGACAACGCCACCAACATCACCACCATTGTGATAAATCGTCTCAATGCATATTTGGCCATGCTTACTCCATAATGATGGATTAGGGGGGAGATACCTCCCCCCTTTTACTACAGATCACAAATGAGATTTACTCTATGATAAACCACTGATTCGGGCGATAGGGATAGAAACGATAGAATTCGAAGGAAGTGATTTTCATAGGGGAGAAATTGCCCAGTCTCTCTTTGGTAATCATAACACTGGGTGGTGAGCCGAGGACGCCAATCAACCACATGTTGTTCATGTGAATATCGCCGATTTCCTGTCCCGTTTTCACATATTCTTCTGACCCCGGTAGAGAAACTTTAAATTGCTGGGTTAATTCAAACAAGCGTTTCACGTCATCGGAAGGCTCAATCCCTGAAGCGCCATCTGATGCCATCCATTCTGCCCAGGGCAGTCCGGTGATAGGCTCGAGAACTTTGTCGCCAAAGGGCGGAGTGAAGCGATACTGGTTGGAGATGAACATCGGTTCGAGGACGGTGCCGCTGGTAAAGGTGGCGATGTCATGGTCATTGTTACTTACCATGGAGCGATACGCTTCGGTGGCGATTTCTTTTAGTTCTACTTTTACACCCACCGCTTCCCAGTATGATTTCACCAGGTTCATCGCGTCGGAACTTACCGATTGGATGGTGTAGTTAAGGAAGATCACCAATCGTTTTCCGTCTGATCGCAGGCGCCAGCCGTCCGAATCGCGCTTATCCAAACCCACGCTGTCCAACAATTCATTGGCTTTGTCCACATTATATTCGGTCATATAAGTGTACCACTCAGGCTTGGCAAAACTTGCAGATGGATGAATGGGTACGCCTATAGAAATTTCTGCACACTCGCCAAAGCAAAGCACTTTATTGAATTCGCTGCGGTCAAGCGCCATGGACATGGCATATCGAAATTCTTTCTGGGAGAAGATCTCTGCTAATGCCGGGTCTTTGTGAGTGGCATTGAAACCCAGGTTGATACCGTCTGAACCGGCTTCTATCAAGGAAACCTTATATGTGCCATCCGCTTCATGTTGCTTAAAGACCGGCACCGAGCTAAAGGAAAGAGTCTGCGATTTGGCATCCACTTCGCCGTTGATGATTTTCAATTCAAGTACCTGAGCATCCTGGCTGTAGCTTTCACGCGTGGAGTCAATGTAAGGGAGTTGTTGCCCGGCTGTATCGACCGCAAAGAAATAAGGATTGGCAACCATTAATTGATATTCGGTGGTTTCTTCTACCATGAGATAGGATTCCAGGCGCGGAACACCCAAACGATGGACGCTGTCTACCCACTCGCCATGCCAGGTGAAGAAATACTCAACCCAACTGGCAAAGCCTTCAGCTTCAGCTTCAGCATTGATATCAGGATTATATTTGATATGTTTGGATTCAAGAAAGTGACGTGGGGCGAAAGGTCCGATCCAGGTGCTTGCCAGCCAGAACATCAAACCGGGCGCCGGAGCAGCCGTCTTGATCACAAAGGTCACATCATCCACCTTTTCGATTACCATCGGTTCACCGCCAAAAACCCAATATGAAGGCAAATCGGGGGTAAGCTCTTTATTCATCAGGATGTCTTCATACCAAAACAGGACATCATCGGTAGTGAAGGGTTCGCCATCTGACCATTTATGTCCTTTGCGCAAGGTGATCGTGAACTCAGTCAGATCGTCATTGATCGAGTAATCTTTTGCGATATAAGGAACAACGCTTTGTAAATCTTCACCATAGCGAAAAAGGTTGGCATGGCGAACACTGAGGAATTCAGAGTTACCGCTTTCTGGTCCGAGGGACAAACCCTCAAATTGACCGCCGTACTTTCCGATTTCATAGTAGGGCACTTCCACCAGGGGCTCTTCAGGAAGGCGTTCTGATACATCGGCAGGGATGTCGCCAAATATTTCGACTAACCGCGCATCAATTTCAGCCCGTCCGCTAAATTGCATTTTCCCACCGGATAGTTCTTCGAATTCAGCCAAGTCATATTGATTGGGGTATTTTCCAACCGCAATACCCATTCTATCTTCGGTTGTAATGGCAGGGGGAACGCCTTCGGTTTCGACCTCTTCTGCAGCAGGTTCTTCTGCAGCCGGTTCAGCCGTTGGTTCGACAGGTTCTTCGGCGGTTTCCGCCGGTATCTCTTCAACCGGAGGAATGGTCGGTAAAGGCGTGGGTTGCCCGCAGCTTGTTATCAGCATTGCGGTAACAATCAGGGCAATAACAATAATATGAAACTTGTTGGATTTCATTTTCTGCTCCTTTATTTGATTTCTGTTAAAAAAACTGGGATGGTTTCTTTATTGCTTGATGGGATATCAGGAAACGGTTAACCTCCTTCCCTTTTTTATCTATTTTAATGTGATAGACGAACTTGTAGCAACAAAGCCAAGAATAACAACCGAAGACTCTCTTAACGCAATGCATTAAGAATCCTTCCCCCAAAAAACCGAAACAATGCAACTAATCAATGGTGATATCATTATTGACATTTCAATGGTATTAACCACTATACCTAACAAGATTATAACAAATCACAGTGCATTTTTCAAGGTCTTTTATCGTGAAATATGAGGTAAAATTTCTGAATTACACGTCTTGACAACCCTTCATATTTCTTCTATACTATCGATAGGTATAGTGGTTAATACCTTAATGGTTCGGCTGGCCGCGATTTTCCCGGTACCCATTTTGCCAGATCCAAAGGAGCTCATATTGGAGCCTGCAATCGCCCTCTTCGACTTAGATAGCGTTCTGGTTTACCCTGGTGGTTACCAGACCGCTTTTTTTCAAACCATAAGGTACTTATTACAGGCCATCGATATCGAGTATTTACTTCCCGGTGAAGAGATTTTCGACCTTTTTGAAGCTCATTCTGTGACCAGCGAATGGGATAAAATTCCTATCACGCTGGCAATTATCCTTGAAGCGGTTTATCAAAATAATCCTCAACTGGCCGTTCCATTAAATTTCAATGAGGCTATTCAAGAGATAAAAGCAGCCCATCTGAACCAGGTTTCTATCGATTTTTCGGGGGTGATTACTACGATTGCACACGCATTCAATCAGGCGGATATTCCCTCACTGGGACTGCTCTATGCTATCGAAAATCACCATTTGCCTGCGCCTTTCTCTCAATGGAAATCCGCGCACCTGCTCCGAGACCTGTTACAAACAACTCGTGATGTTCATCGATCTTACCCCAATCGCCTCTTTCAAAATTTTGTCCTGGGCTCGAAACGATTTCAAGAGGTCTACCATCTTCCCATCGAAGTAGACAGTGAATCGTTAATGCTACTAAACGATCGAGTTCTTATCTCACCAGACGCCAGAGATTGTCTTTCGCAATTATATAAAAAAGACGTATTAAGGATCGCGGCGTTAACTTTCCGCCCTTCACTACCCCCCAGGGAGGTTCTCGTCCTCGAAAAAGGGTATTCACCCGAAGCAGAAATGGCGCTTAGCCGGCTGCAACTGAATTCAATACCGCTGATCGGCTATGGGCGCATTTCCTATCTTGCACAGCAAATTCACACTACACCGGATACCCTGATAAAACCATCGCCCGTTCAGGCTTTAGCAGGGATTGCCGCCGCATGGCTACGGAACGAATGGCAGGCGCTAACCTGGGCATATGAGATCTATCGCCATCCATCTCATGAGAACTCGAAATTTATGCCTACGTCCTTCCAATGCCATGTGTTCGAAGACAGCACCCTGGGCATCATCTCAAGCCGGTCAGCCGTTGAAATACTGGAAAAATGTGGCTATCATATCGATATGCATACCTGGGGAATTTCTTCCAATCATCGTAAAACACGGTCACTCGAAGCAGCCGGAGTTTCGGTTTTTCCCGATGTTAATGTAGCCATTTCTAAATTGAAGGATTATTTCCCGGATGAGGATCTACAATAACATCGTTTATGGATTACCTTTGATATAATCAATTGTTAATAGGATCACACTTAAAAATACTAAAGTGATGACAAACGGTTATGACAGGGAATAAATTACCCATTCACGAACAAATCCGCGCCTATATTCACTCGAAAATACTCTCGGGTGACTGGCCTTCCGGATATCAAATCCCCTCGGAAAGGGAATTGAGCGAACAATTCCATGTGAGCCGGGTTACCGTTCGCCAGGCATTGATCAACCTGGCAGCGGAGGGATTGGTGCGGCGTATTCAAGGCCTGGGAACGTTCGTTTCGATCCCAAAAATCGAGATGGTTCAAGGAGAATTGATCAGCATCACCACACTGATGCAAAAACAAGGCCGTATTCCCGAGACCATCTTAACCAAGTTACACCGCGAACCGCTAAACGCTGTTAACGCTGAGTTGTTAGGATATCCAATTGGCGAAGAGATATATGTGATCCAGCGCATCCGCCGAGCAAATGGGGTTAATGTAGTCGTCGAGAATACCATGTTACCTTATCGCAAACTGCCTGATATTGATAAATACGATCTGGTAGCTTCTTCGGTGTTCTCATTAATGGCTGAAGTATATAACTATAATGAGTTAATGGTTTATCAAACCATCGAAGCTGGTATCGCCAATAAAGAAGTCGCCAACCTCTTACAAGTTGAGGAAAAATCCCCCATCGTCGGCGTCAACAGAATCACCCGCGATATGTCTAACGAAGTGGTTGAATATGCACAAGATTATTATCCTGCCGACCGGATATGTTTCGTTTATAACGGGAAGATAAATTTAAAAGAAAGCCAGCTTAAATTTCGCGAAACGTTTCTCCCCACAATTGAAACAAATTGGTCTAACAGGTAAATTATTATCGAAAAAAAAGGCGGCATCTATTAGCCGCCTTTTTTTGTTTTCAGAGCATTTATCCCTTTTTGATCTCTTCGACCAATTCAGAAAATGCTTCGATGAATTTCTTGTTCTCATCCTCTTGCCCTACCGTCACGCGGAAGAAACCTTTTCCAATGTTATGCCCGCTCATGGGACGAATGAAGATGCCTTTTTTCACCATGAGATCGCGCAGTTCGAGGGCGGTTTTATCCAGGATACCGGCATCGATCAAGACGAAATTACCCTGCGATGGGAAGGCATAGATTCCTGGCAGCTTGTTGATTTCTTCCTGGATGTATAAACGTCCGTCAATCACCACTTTTCGTTTCCGTTCTAAATCGGCTTCATCTTCAAGTTCTGCCAATGCCGCAGCGATGGTCGGCAAACTGACATTCCAGGGGATCTTCACCCGGTTGAAATAATTAGCCAGGCGTTCGTCGCACAACACGTAACCCAGGCGGAAACCTGCCAGACCATACGCTTTTGAGAAGGTGCGATTAACCACCATATGTGGATATTTTTTAATCAAGCCAACTCGGGTGATAACTTCATCCTGTAATTCATAATAGGCTTCATCGAAAAACACCGGAACGCCTAATTCAAGAATCTTGATCAAGTCTTCTTCCGGCATCAGGGTGCCGGTGGGATTGTTCGGCGAACATAAGAAGATCAATTTAGTCTTCTCAGTGACCGCCGCGATCATCTTTTCCACTTCGAACTTATACTCCACACTAGTGGGGATGATGACCGGGATTCCGCCGTTGATCAACACGCGTGATTTATACATCGAAAACGTGGGGTCGGGTAAGATCACCTCGTCGCCCGGCCCGACAAATGTCCCGATGACAAAATTGATGATGTCGGTTGAGCCATTGCCCAGCACCACATTATCTGCGGTGAGGCCGGCTTTCTCGCCCAATATCTTCCTGAGTTCTGGTCCCGATCCGGGGTAGAGATTGCCCTGAATCGCTGCTTTGGTCAGCGCTTCGATAACTCTTTTGCTCGGCGGCACCAAATTTTCATTGGACATCATACGAAGAACTTCCGGATTTTCCCAGGCTACATCCATGTGTTTTGCGCTGTAGGGTTCAGAATTTTTTACCCATGGTACGATATACGCCTCAAAGGATTTCATATTTTTTATACCTCCAAAATGTGATCTTTTTTATAATGGTTTATAGTTTGTATTTATAGCAATAGGCTTGCGAAATAAATTAATTCCAGATAGTAAAACAATAAGAAAACAAGCGCTGCTTAACAGATAGATCCAGTTCAACCCGATAAAAGGTAAAAGCGAATAGCAAAAGAAAGAACCAACCGCGCCTCCCAGGTCGCCGGCAGTGGCGTATAATCCCAATGCCTGTCCTTCGTTTTCTTTGGTCGTCAGATCGCCAAGCAATCCCGCCAATGATGAAAGAGCGGCGCCTACACTCAACGCATTGATGGTGAGAGAAATGATGATCCAGTCCATTGTTTCAGCATTCGCCAGGATCACAAAGCCAACAATGCCCAAGATCAAACTTAATAATATCACAGGCGCTCTGCCTGTTTTGCCGTCGGATAGACTGCCAAACAATGGGCTGAAAACACTGGAAATAATATAACGAAAGGCAATCGAGAAGCCGCTGATGGTTGCCAACCCCAAATTCACCCCGCCAATGGTGAAACCGTCCGGGAATCTTTCAAGATAAAGCAAACTTATCGTGCCTAACGCGATGCCATCATTCGCAAATTGGGTAACCCAATAAAACAATAGCACTGTTTTTATTTCGGGTTGACTGGATAACAAACGATAATACCCATCCAGCAATGAGCCAAACATGGCTTTTATTGCCATTTTATCGATAATTTGCGCTGCATTCGGATCTTTTGGGATCAAAAAAGCGATCACCAGCCAGGAAACCACCGCCAGACAGCCGCATGCGAACATGGTTGTTGCGTAACCATATGAATCCGCCATGCTTCCGCCGAAAAACGAACCACCCGCCAGCCCCACCATGAACCAGGTCATGAATACGCCGCTGAATTTACCCCGGTTTTCCAGGGTCGTTACATCGAAAATGTATGTCATACTCCCCAGGTAAATCAATACCCAGGCAAAACCCCAAGCTATGCGCAGCGACATATACGCCCAAAATCCATGAGCGCCTGCATATCCAAATGTGCAAATTACAGCCAGGGTATAGCCGATCAGTAAAAATCGGCGTTTCCCAATCCGTTGAATCAAATGTCCGGCAACCGGGTTTCCAATCACCCGTACCAGGCGGTTCACACCAAACATCACCCCAACCGCGCCCAGAGTCAATCCCACTTCCGCACGGAAAAGAGGCAATAATGCGAAGAGCGTCAGGTCGCCAGCCAACGCCAAACAAATCGCAATGCCAAGCGGATGAATAATCCTACCGGGTGATTCGGTTGCCATTCAAAGATTCCCTATGCTAAACCTTCGCATCCACCAGACGGCGGATCAAGGCAGGGTCGTCACCAATGATGCCATCACTGCCAATTTCGATAGCCCTGAGTCCATCTTCTTCTGTAACCGGGCTCCAAGACCAGACGGCAATCTCTGCGGCGTGCAGCCCTTGAACATCTTCTGCATTAACCGTTGAAAAATCCACCAATAAAACGGGGGAATCTAACTCCCGAGCCTGAGTGATGGCGTCCATCAAGTCAAAGGGGGCGTCATCGGGCAACCGCTCCCTGGTAATCATAAGTTGCGGTGCGATTTGCCGGGCGCGTGCGGCTGCCTCCGGGAAATACGTCGAGATAGATGCCCATTCAAATGCATCATATTTTTTGAATAAGCCCATCAATTTTTCAGCGATCACAACTGCCCGGTCGGTTTCTCCCCCCTTGATTTCGAAGCATACCTGAATACCCGCTTCTTTTACCAATAAAAATGTATCTTCGCAGGTTGGAATACGCTCACCGGCAAAATCGGGGTGAAAGAGTGAGCCTGCATCCATCTCGCGTAACTCTGCCAGAGTATAATCAGAGATTAAACCATCGGCTTTTATCGTTCTGCCCAGTTTGTAATCATGAGCCATCACCAATATCCCATCTTTTGAAATATTGATATCCGCTTCCAACATGTCGGCTTTAGCCTCAATCGCTCTACGATAAGCCGACATGGTGTTTTCCGGTGCATTGACCGAGCTTCCCCGGTGAGCGATAACCAACGGTTTGTTCTGATGCATCCATTTATTCATAAACCAATACCTCCTATTTGCGCGCTGAAACATTCCGATATGATTAAGATCAGCTTCATTGCTTTTGTTTGATTTTTTGAAAAAAATAAAACTGGCTACAATTCGAACCTTTAAGTGTCAGCGTGAGATATATCAGAATATCTTGCTACTTTTTTATGGGACGTAGTTTATTGACCAGTTCGAGAGCCAGTTTGGGATCATCTCCCATGACGCCATCTGCGCCGCTTTCAATAGATTTCAAAATCTCTTCTTCGGTCGTCGCCGGCCAGGCCCACATGGCAATATCTGCCTGGCGCATCGCCTGCATAAAATCCGGATACAGGTAACGGTGATGAATTTGTAGTGTTTCTGCGCCCAATCGATGAACCTGCCGAAGCGCTTCTTCTAAATCGGGTTCAACATCATCCGGTAATCTTTCCGGCGATAACAACAATTGAGGATATGCTTTTTTGGCTGATTCCAATGCATTGTGATGATAGGAAGACATGAACGCCCACTCGAAAGCATCATGTTTTTTAAATAACTCAACCAGCTTATCGGCAATCACAACGGCGCGCTTGGGATTGCCGCCCTTCACCTCAAAACACATATATACCCCTGCCTTTTTTCCGAAAGCCAGAGCCTCTTCAGTGGTCGGGATTTTCACCCCGGTATATTCCTTACCCATCCAGGAACCTGCATCCGCCTTGCGTAACTCATCGATCGTAAAGTCATGCACGGCAGAACCCTTCAGATCGGTGGTGCGTCCTAAAAACCAATCATGCATCATCACCAATACGCCATCTTTACTGATATTAACGTCGGTTTCAATCATATCCACCCCGACCTGGGTGGCAAGTTCATAAGCCGGTAAGGTATTCTCAGGGGCAACGACTGAATACCCGCGATGAGCAATGACCAGGGGTCTTTCACGTTTTATCCAAGGATTTGACATAGAACTCTCCGCATTGTATGAAACAAGATGTTTTGTAGAAATTATGAGATTTGAACGAAAACCGGTCATCCGGTCATGTTAACTGGTATTAACATCTACACCTATTATAGAAACTCTGCGGTTAAAAGTCAAGGGATATTAACGCCTTTCTTATATCTTTATCCGGTGGAACTCCTCGATATAGCATCCACAATATCCCCGGCGGCATTCTTAAAAAAGCGACCTTTTGTGAATTTTTAAGCTTCCCCCTATTGACGAGACATTCTAACAGGTATAAAATCTCATAATTTAACTTCCCCTTGAACAACTATGACCTATCCTCTTTCCTTGAAACAAACCACCTTTCGCGTCATCGTTGGTCAACTCTCCCACAACGATCCCCGTTCAACGGCATGCCTCACGGATGCCCATGCATTGGGTTTGACTTCTATATCCAATATCACGTGTTATGATCTCTATTTCTTAATGGGTGATCTTTCCCACGCACAATTGGAGCGCCTTACCCGGCAAGTATTGCACGACCCGGTAACGCAATCCATCCAATGGCAGGCGCTCTCTGAAAACGCCGAACTGGAAACCGAGTCAGGGGGCAACCAGGCAACAATAGAAGTAACGCTGCGACCGGGTGTAACGAACCCGGTCGCTGAACAAATCCAACGAGCGTCTCGTACTCTCGATATTCACACCCTTAGCGCTGTCTCTACCGGACAGCGTTATGTTATCTCTGGGCAGCTATTGACCGATGAGATATTACATACACTGGCGCATCGGCTTTTGTGCAATCCCATCATCCAGCGGTATGCCCTGGGTGAGATCCAGCCGGTGTTCCCCACCCCGGCTGAGTCGACCGGCGATGTGGAAACCTTTGCCTTGCGTGACTGGGACGACGACAAATTAATCGAACTTTCCCATTCCAGACGGGCAGCGTTGAATCTTGAAGAGATGCAGGCCATTCAGTCTTATTGCATCAAAGAAAACCGTGACCTGACAGATATCGAATTCGAGATGATTGCCCAAACCTGGAGTGAGCATTGCGTGCATAAAACATTCAAAGCCCGGATTACCGTAGAAGGCGAATCGCCGCAGGTATTGGATAACCTCTTCAAGCAGACCATCCAGGAAGCCACCCGTACGATCAACGCCCCCTGGGTGCGCTCTGCCTTTAAAGATAATGCCGGGATCATCGATTACGACGGTACACATGAGCTTTCATTTAAAGTCGAGACTCACAACCACCCCTCTGCCATCGAACCTTTTGGCGGCGCCAACACCGGCACCGGCGGCGTCATCCGGGATGTCATCGGCGTCTCTGCCCGCCCTATCGCCAGCACAGATATCCTATGTTTTGGCCCAGCAGATTTAAGCTTCGACGATATCCCCGCGGGATTGCTGCATCCCCGGCGCATTGCTTCCGGTGTGGTGAGCGGCATTCAAGATTACGGCAATAAGATCGGCATCCCCACGGTAAACGGCGCTATCCTATACGACCCCGGTTATACCTCTAATCCCCTCGTTTATTGCGGTTGTGTTGGGATTGCCCCGGTGAATTCCCACCCGCGCCACCCCCAGCCCGGCGACCGCATCGTGGTCATCGGCGGCAGAACCGGACGAGACGGGCTGCGCGGGGCAACCTTCTCTTCCATGACCATGGATGCCCAAACCGGTGAAGTGTCTGGTGCTTCGGTGCAAATCGGCGCTCCCATCGTGGAGAAAGGCTTGATCGATGTCTGCATACTCGCCCGCGACCGCCAGCTCTATCATGCCATTACCGATTGCGGCGCCGGCGGTCTTTCCTCTGCCGTCGGTGAAATGGGTAACCAGATCGGCGGCTGTGTGCAGCTCGATTTGGCGCCCCTGAAATACCCTGGTTTAGCCCCCTGGGAGATTTGGCTTTCTGAGGCTCAGGAGCGTATGGTGCTGGCGGTACCGCCGGAAGCGTTGACGGAAATGCGCCAGCTTTGCGAGCTTTACGAGGTAGAGCTCACCGATATCGGTGAATTCACCGGGTCGGGACGACTGGTGGTGCGCTATAAAGACCGGGTTGTCCTCGATCTGGATAATGATTTTCTCCATAATAGCATCCCCCAGCGGCAATTAAAGGCTGTGGTTTCAGTTCCACCGCAACCAGCCGGTCATTGCGGAGCATTAAATATTCCCCAAGATTTCGATTACCATCACACACTGCTTGCCCTTTTAGCGCACCCCAATATCGCATCCAAAGAATCTGTAGTGCGCGTATACGACCACGAAGTACAGGGGGCGACAGTCATCAAACCCTTGATGGGTTTCAATCACGACGGACCCTGTGATGCCTGTGTGCTGCGCCCGCTTGAAACGCAAGGCAACCAGGCTTTCGCTCTATCGGCAGGGATTAACCCCGAATACGGAAAAACCAACGCCGCCCAAATGGCGGTGAATGCAATCGACGAGGCTCTAAGAAACGTCGTGGCGGTTGGGGCAGACCCCCGGCATACGGCGATCCTGGATAATTTCTGCTGGGGCGACCCCAATAACCCGCATACACTCGGCAGCCTGGTGGCGGCTGCCCTGGCTTGCCGCGATGCAGCCATCGATTATGGCGCCCCTTTCATTTCCGGGAAAGATTCCTTTAATAACGAATATCTGGGGGTGGACGGTCAGCGGCATGCCATCCCGCCCACCCTGTTGATCTCCGCCATCGGTATCTTGCAAGATTGGCGTCATGCCATTTCGATGGATTTAAAAATGCCGGGGAATTACCTTTATCTGGTCGGACCGTTCCATCCGACGCTGGGCGGCAGCCATTTCAACCTGATCAATGAGATTACCTGTCAGGATGGCGTTCCCGATTGTGCACCATCCATCGCTCAGGCGCACTATTGCGCTTTGCACAAAGCCATCTGCCTGAGTCTGGTGCAAGCCTGCCATGATATTAGTGAAGGCGGGCTGGCTGTTGCGGCGGCTGAAATGGCAATCGGCGGTCGGTCAGGGTTGGATCTGTTACTCCCTGGTGAAGATATGTTACGCGAATGCTTCGGAGAAACCAGCGGCTGTCTGTTAGCTGAAGTCACCCAAGAAAACAGCCCGGAATTTGAAGCCTGTTTTTCCGGTTTATCATGTACCCAGATGGGTGTGGTGAAAAAACTACCTGTTTTGTCCATTCGCGGTAGCGATTCGATATTGATAAAAATCCCGGTCGAAGAACTTGTCTGCGCCTGGCAGGGAAAGACCATAGGAGGTCACGCCCATGCCGCCTAAAGCACTCATCCTGCTTGCCTCAGGCACCAACCGCGATGGTGATGTCGCTCAGGCGCTTACCTTGGCGGGCGCCGACCCATACATCGTACCCTTACAGGGTCTCCGCCAATTGCGTTCTTCCTGGCAAGAATTCCAGATCCTGGTGATAGCTGGCGGCTTCTCATACGCCGACGCCTTAGGCGCCGGGAAACTCCTGGCACTCGACTTGATGCACTTCTTTGCCGATCAAGCGGCGGAATTTGTGGCGGCTGGTAAGCCTGTATTGGGCATTTGCAACGGCTTTCAGGCGTTGGTGAAGGCGGGAATCTTACCCTCCGGAAACGCTTCCCCACATGACCCGGAAGTCACCCTGACTTTTAACGATTGTGGGCATTTCGAGTGCCGCTGGATCACATTGAAACCGGTATCACAGGTGTGCTTATGGACGCGGGGATTAGACGACCTGATAGAATGTCCCGTGGCGCATGGCGAGGGCAATTTCATCGCCCGAGAACCCGCCGTCTTACATGCCTTTGCGGAATCCGACCAGATAGCCCTGGTTTACGCCAAACCGGATGGAACACCAGCTAATGGGGAATACCCCCACAACCCCAACGGATCAATGATGGATATTGCCGGTATATGCAACCCTGCTGGAAATGTACTGGGACTGATGCCTCATCCGGAAGACCATGTGCTGCCGCAGCAATATGTCCATTGGAATCGCCAGGCGCGCCATTCGGGGTTGCCCTTGTTTCAAAATGCCGTCCGCTACGTTCAAGACCAGGAGTAAGGAGAATGATCGATACGGCTACAGTGCAGTCATTATTAAGCCAAAGTTTCGCCCATTGTGAGTTGGACATTCCCCAGGTAAACTCCGGAAAAGTCCGCCATTGGTTCGATCTATCTGATGACCGTCGCCTGATCGTGACCACCGACCGTCTCTCCGCTTTCGATCGCATCCTGGCGGTGGTACCATATAAAGGGCAGGTTTTGAATCAACTATCCGCCTGGTGGTTCGAGCAAACGCGTGACATTATCGATAATCATCTTATTTCATTGCCCGATCCCAACGCCATGCTGGTAGAAAAGGCTTCCCCTTTTCCGATAGAAGTAATTGTACGCGGCTATATCACCGGAGTCACCACGACGGCATTATGGTACCGTTACCAGCTTGGTGAACGCCAGATTTACGGCTACAGCTTTCCGGATGGCTTGCGTAAAAACCAGACTTTGCCGCAGCCCATCATCACCCCCACCACCAAAGGGGGGGCAACAGGCCACGACGAACGTCTGACCTGCCGGGATGTTATTGAAAAAGGCTTGCTGGATGAGACAACCTGGCACCGTGTACAGCAAGCTGCCTTGGAACTATTCGACCGGGGTCAAAACCTGGCAAACCAGGCGGGATTGATCCTGGTAGATACAAAGTATGAATTCGGGATGACGGCCGACGGGCGTATCCTGCTGATCGATGAAGTCCACACCCCCGATTCGTCACGGTTTTGGAAAGCGGATAGTTATTTAGAACGTTTCGATGGCGGTGAGGAACCAGAAAATTTCGATAAAGAATTCATCCGCCTGGCATATGTCAGGCTGGGTTACCAGGGCGAAGGCGAACCCCCATTGATCCCGGACGATTTATGGATAGCTGCCAGCCAGCGTTACATGACGATTTATGAGCGGCTGACCGGTAAACCTTTTATTCCGGGTGATTACCCGGTAGCCCCGCGTTTGACTGAAAATCTTAAAAAGGCAAATCTCTTATGAGCAATTCATTGTTAGTCATTATCATGGGCTCAAAAGCGGATGCACCGCATTGCGAAAAAATCAAAGAAGCGGCTCTCCAGCTTGGTATGCAGGTCGTCCAGCGTATTGCCTCGGCGCATAAAACCCCTGCCCATGTGCTGCAAATCCTGATGGAATACGAAGCCGATCCGCGCCCCAAGGTATATATCACCGTTGCCGGGCGAAGCAATGCCCTCTCGGGGTTTGTGGATGGAGCGGTCATTACCCCGGTGATCGCCTGTCCCCCACCGGGAGAAATATTTGGCGGTGCAGATATCTATTCCTCTTTACGCATGCCCTCCGGCATCGCGCCCGCGGTTGTGCTGGAGCCTGCAAATGCCGCACTGCTTGCAGCGAAGATCCTGGCGCTGGCAGACCCGGAAGTGCGAGAGAGGGTTTTGGCTTTCCAAAAACGGGGAGCCAAGAAGGTAATCGATGATGATGCTGAGCAACACACTCAATAATCCTTCGTTTTGGCTGGACGATCATCCCCATGAAGAATGTGGGATCACCGCCATTTTCGCGCCGGGTGAAGATGTGGCGCGCATGACATTTTTTAGCCTGTTTGCCCTGCAGCACCGCGGTCAAGAAGCCGCCGGTATTGCCGTATCGGACGGATTTTCTATCCGCATGCATAAGGATATTGGTCTGGTTTCGCAGGTTTTCACCCCCGAAAACCTCGCCCCATTATCAGGCAATTTCGCCATCGGTCATAATCGCTACTCCACGACCGGGTCATCTTCCATTCGCAACGCCCAGCCATTTTTGTTGGAGACCCGCCACGGACCGGTCGCTGTGGCGCATAACGGAAACCTGGTTAATTCAAAAGAGCTTCGCCAGGAATTGTTGGAAAGCGGCGTGGGGCTCTCCTCTTCCTCCGATACCGAAATCATCGCTCAGATGCTGGCAGGCGCCGCAGGTGAAGACACCTTCGAGCGTTTAAAGGATGCCATGCTGCGCTGGATAGGCGCATATTCTTTAGTCATTCTTACATTAAAGGAAGCGTTTGTGGCGCGCGACCCCTGGGGTTTCCATCCCTTGAGCGTGGGTTTACTCCCGTCAGGAGGCCATGCCGCGGCTTCAGAATCAGGGGCTTTGCACACTTTAGGCTGTGTGGGCATTCGAGAAGTGAAACCCGGCGAAATCATCGCCCTGAGCAATCACGCCTTGCGAGTGGAGCAGGCTCTCCAGCCTAAAAACCCCACCGCTTTATGTACTTTCGAAAATATCTATTTTTCCAGACCGGACAGCTTCTGGGATGGACGCAGTGTGCATCAGATCCGCAAAAACCTGGGAACAGCCCTGGCGAAGACTGCCCCTGTTGACGCCGATGTGGTCATTCCTGTTCCAGATTCATCCATTCCCGCAGCTATAGGTTATTCGCAGGCATCCGGTATCCCATACGACGAAGGTTTTGTAAAAAACCGCTATATTGGACGCACCTTCATCGAACCCACTGATACATTGCGCAAGCAAGGTGTGGCTTTAAAATTCAACGTGATCGACGAAAAGATATGCAACCAACGGGTAATAGTCATCGATGATAGTCTGGTGCGCGGCAACACCATTGCCCCGCTTATTCAACTCCTGCGGGATGCCGGGGCGAGAGAAGTGCACCTGCGGATCACCTGCCCTCCCATTTCTTACCCCTGTTTCATGGGCGTGGATATGGGAACCTGCGGAGAATTAATCGCTCATTCACACACCGTCGATGAAATCAGAGAGCAAATCGGGGCAGATTCGCTGGTTTTCCTGCCCCTGAACAAAATGATGTCAGCGATAGGCAAAGATGACGGTTACTGCAATGCGTGTTTCACCGGCTGTTACCCCTTTACAGTACCGGGGCATGGCATCAAAATGGGATTCGAAAACTGCATCAACGATATTCATGGCATCGGGAGATAAATAAAACCATATGAAGGTATTACTGGTTGGTTCTGGCGGGCGCGAGCATGCCCTGGCGTGGAAATTGGCGCAATCACCCCAATTATCGGCATTATGGACGGCGCCAGGCAATCCGGGTACGGGTCAGGTTGGGAAAAATATACCCATTCCCGTAACAGATATCCCCCGTTTGCAGGAGTTTTGCCGCCTGCATGCCGTTGATCTGGTGGTGATCGGTCCCGAAGCAGCCCTTGAAGCAGGCTTGGCCGATGCGTGCATGGCGGATGGCATGGCGGTTTTTGGTCCCAGTCAGGCAGCCGCCCGCATCGAAACATCCAAAACATTTGCCAAGCAGTTCATGCAGCGTCACGACATTCCCACCGCCCGCTTTGCCGTGTATGACCAACTGGAGGCAGCCCAGGAACACCTCAAACAGGTGGATTATCCCATCGTGGTGAAAGCCTCCGGTTTAGCTGCCGGAAAGGGCGTCATCCTTCCCAACAATCCGGAACAAGCCCAGGCAGCTCTCCGGGACATGCTCGTAAGCCGCGCTTTTGGCGCCGCCGGCGATCAGGTGGTCATCGAAGAACGTTTACAGGGTGAGGAAGTATCGCTGCTGGCGTTCTGCGATGGACAATCCCTGGCTCTCATGCCGCCTGCGCAAGACCATAAACGCCTTTTAGACAATGATCAGGGACCCAACACCGGTGGTATGGGCGCTTACGCGCCTGCGCCCTTATGCCCTCCCGAATTACAAGCAGAAATATTAAAAAAAATCATGCAGCCAGCCGTGGACGGCTTACGGAATGAGGGCATGCCATTTATCGGCGTTTTGTACGCCGGGGTAATCCTCACCGCGCAGGGACCTCAAGTGCTGGAATTCAATGCCCGCTTTGGCGATCCCGAGACCCAGGTTATCATTCCACTGCTCAACTCAGACCTGCTAGAAATCATAACTCGTTGCACCCGGCAGGAATTGGCTGGTCATACGATCCATTGGCAGCCGGACTCAGCGGTATGTGTGGTAATGACCTCAGCAGGTTACCCCGTCAAATCCACGCCGCCTGCAGTCATCCAGGGTTTGGAAAGCCTGCCTGCCGATTGCCGGCTTTTCCACGCCGGAGTCAGTCAAAAAGACGGCGCCCTTCTGGCTTCCGGCGGCCGCGTTCTGGGAGTCACCGGTCTGGCAGCCGGTCTGCCTCAGGCGGTGGAAGCAGCCTATCGCGGGGTCAAGCAAATCCATTTCGATGGCGCACACTACCGCAAGGATATCGCTCATACGGCGCTGGGTGGGAACGGCTCGGCTTATAAGATGGCCGGGGTGGATATCGACGCCGGGAATCGGGCGGTGGATTTGATCCGTGAGGCTGTCAGGTCTACTTTCAACCGGCAGGTATTAACGGATATCGGTTCTTTTGGCGGGTTATTCGATGCTACCCTGCTTGTCAAAATGAAGGCACCGGTGTTGGTGGCTTCCACCGATGGCGTAGGCACCAAAGTGAAACTGGCTGCCCGCCTGAGACGTTACCGCGGCTTGGGCATGGACATCGTTAACCATTGCATCGATGATATACTCGTTCAAGGCGCCCGCCCCCTATTCTTCCTGGATTATTTTGCCGCCTCCCAATTGCAGCCCGAAATATTAGCCGAAATTGTGGATGGCATGGCTGAAGCTTGCCGGGCTGCCGGGTGCGTTTTACTGGGCGGAGAGACGGCGGAAATGCCCGGCGTGTATCAGCCTGAGGAATGCGATATTGCCGGGACGATCGTGGGTTGCGTTGAGCGCAGCCATATTTTGCCCAGGCATGACATCAGTGCGGGTGACCGTTTGATCGGGTTGGCATCTATCGGCCCGCACACCAACGGCTACTCTCTGCTGCGCAAGATCTTTGAGGATGTCGATTTGTTCCAAAAAATACCCGCCTCGGATGAGACGGTAGCAGATGCCCTGCTGGCGCCTCACCGCTCGTACCTTGACCTCTTGTTGCCTCTGATCGAGCGATCCGATTCGCCGATTAAAGGGTTGGCGCATATCACCGGGGGTGGTTTCCTGGAAAACATTCCCCGCATTTTACCCAAACATTTAGGCGCGCATATCCGATTTGGAACCTGGGAAATCCCACCTCTCTTCCGAATGGTACAAAAGCTTGGGCAGATTTCACAAACGGAGATGTTTCGCGTATTCAATATGGGTATAGGCATGGTTATTGTGGCGGCTGAGTCAGACGTTTCAGCGTTACAATCTGCGATTCCTGAGCCAACCTTTGTGATCGGTGAAATCGTGGATGATATTCAGCAGAAAGTGAGGCTGATATGAGTGATGTGGCGCGTTTGGTTGTATTGATCTCGGGAAGCGGCTCCAACCTGCAGGCTATCCTGGATGCCTGCCAACAAGGATCGCTTCCAGCCCAGGTCGTGGCGGTGATCTCGAACAAAGCCGAAGCCTATGGGCTGCAACGAGCCAATAACGCCGCTGTCCCGTCGGTTATTTTCCCGGTGCACAAGAATCAGACACGTGCAGAATATGACCGCCAACTTGCCAGGATCGTTTCCGCATTTAAACCGGACTGGGTGATTTTAGCAGGTTGGATGCGGCTGCTGACCAATACATTTTTGAGTCGTTTTCCCAATCATGTGATCAACCTGCACCCTGCGCTTCCCGGGGCTTTTCCGGGTACGCATTCCATTGAACGGGCTTATAAAGCCTGGCAATCGGAAAAAATCCCGCATACCGGCGTTATGGTACACCTGGTACCCGATGAAGGGGTGGATAACGGACCGTTATTGAATATGCGCATCGTCCATATGCGGGACGAGGACACTCTGGATACTTTCGAAGAACGCATGCACGAAGCGGAGCATGAGTTATTAGTAGAGACGATCAATTCTTTGATCGTTCATGGTTTAGAGAGGACTATGCATAATGCCAAAAGCAATTCTTTCCGTTCATGATAAAACCGGTCTGCTGGATTTTGCCCGTGGTTTGGTTGATTTAGGGTGGGAGTTAATCGCCTCGGGTGGTACAGCCCGTTTATTAGTGGAAAATGACATTCCGGTAATGGAAGTTAGCCATTACACCGGCTCGCCGGAGATATTAGGCGGGCGCGTGAAAACGCTGCATCCCGCCATACACGGGGGTTTATTGGCGCGGGATACCCACGAAGATAAACAAACCCTGGCTGACATGGGTTGGGATTTCATCGACCTGGTAGCGGTCAACCTCTACCCCTTCGAAGCTACGATCGCCAAACCGAATGTGACCCGAGCCGAAGCCATCGAAAATATCGACATCGGCGGCGTCACCCTCATCCGTGCGGCAGCCAAGAATTGCGAACGGGTTACGCTGGTGTGCGACCCTGGCGATTATCCGCTTGTGTTAGAGCATCTTAAAGCCGGCGGTATCCCGTCAGAAATGCTTCAATCTCTCGCATTGAAAGGCTTTTACCAAACTGCTCATTACGATAGCGCCATTTCAGCGTATCTGGCGGGTGGAACGAACGCCGAAACCCTCACCCTCTACCCGGTGCAAACCTTGCGCTATGGTGAAAATCCTCATCAAAAAGCCGCTTTATACAGCTACACCGCCAATAGCGCCCCGCTGGGAGGTGAAGTGCTGCAAGGCAAGGCGCTTTCCTACACGAATTTGCTGGATTTAGATGCTGCCTGGCGAGCCGCAGTATCATTCGAAAAGACCGCCGTGTGCATCGTCAAGCATCTATCCCCCTGCGGCATCGCTTGCGATGAAAACATAGAGAAAGCCTACCGCGCCGCGCTGGCCAGTGACCCGGTTTCCGCTTTTGGCGGGGTGATCGCCTGCAACCGGGAAGTGGATGGACCAGCCGCATCCGCTATGGCAGAGCTTTTCGTGGAATGCATCGCCGCCCCCGGGTTTAGCGATGAAGCGCGTGCCATTTTTTCGAAGAAAACCAACGTGCGTTTGCTGCACATGCCGGATTTGAAGATCGATCCACAAGTGGAATACCGCTCGGTCAACCGCGGCTTGCTCAAACAGGAGATCGATTTTGGCGATCCGCCGGGAACGGAATGGAAAGTGATCTCCGAACGGCAGCCAACCGAAGCCGAGTGGGCATCCCTTAAATTCGCCATGCAAGCCTGCCAGCATGTGAAATCGAATTCCATCGTGTTCGTACAGGGAGAAGCCACGGTGGGTATTGGCGGCGGGCAGCCCAACCGGGTGGATTGCGTGCGCATTGCCGCCCAAAGAGCCGGAGAGCTTTCGAAAGGCGCCGTGATGGCATCCGATGCTTTCTTCCCCTTCCCCGATTCAGTGGAGGTGGCAGCCGAAGCCGGCATCACCGCCATCGTCTTCCCCGGCGGCTCTATTCGGGATTCCGAATCGGTTGCCGCCGCGAATAAGCACGGCATGGCGCTGGTTGCCACCGGCGTGCGCCATTTCAGGCACTAAAGAGACATCAAAGGGATACGGGCGATGAATGAAGAGCTTTTTTCCACATTTGATCATTTGACCTTTGACGATTTACTGATCGCACCGGGTTATAGCGAAGTGCTGCCCTCTCAGGTGGCGCTGCGCGCCCGTCTGGCAGGGGACATCTTTTTGAATATTCCCATCCTTTCAGCCGCTATGGATACAGTGACCGAAGCGCGCATGGCGATCGCCCTTGCGCGCGAAGGCGGGATTGGCATCATTCATCGCAATCTTTCTCCCGAAGCCCAGGCGCGTGAAGTGGAAATTGTCAAACGTTCAGAATCGGGTATGATATCCGACCCCATCACCCTGCAGCCGACCGCAACATTACAAGATGCGTCAGAGATCATGAGCCGCTTTCACATCAGCGGCATCCCCATTGTGGAAAAAGGCAGCCAAAAGCTGGTAGGCATTTTAACCAACCGCGATATCCGCTTTTGCGAAGCGGAGGACTATGCCCGCCCGGTGACCGATTTCATGACCAGCGACGGGTTGGTCACCGCCCCCCTGGGCACTACCCTGGAGCAGGCGAAAGCGATATTGCAAAAATACCGCATCGAAAAGCTGCCTCTGGTGGATGACGCCGGTCATATCCAGGGTTTGATCACCGTCAAAGATATTCAAAAGAAGATCCAATACCCTCAGGCATCCACCGATGGGCGCGGGCGTCTTTTGGTCGGCGCGGCGCTGGGTGTGGGCGCCGACCTGGAAACCAGGGCTGAAATGATGGCTGCGAAAGGTGTGGATATTTTAGTGGTGGATACCGCCCACGGACATTCAGCGGGAGTGGTACAAGCCATCCGGCGCATTAAAACCCTGCTGCCCCATATGCCGGTCATCGGCGGAAATGTAGTGACAGCAGAGGGCACGCAGGCGCTCATCGAGGCTGGCGCAGATGCTATTAAGGTGGGCGTAGGCGCAGGCTCGATCTGCACTACACGCGTCATTTCAGGCGCCGGTATGCCGCAGATGTCCGCCATTTATCGCTGCGCCGGGGCTGCCAAACCTCATAATATTCCCATCATCGCTGACGGCGGCATTAAATACTCCGGTGATATCGTCAAAGCCATCGTCGCCGGCGCAGAGGCGGTCATGCTGGGCAGCCTGCTGGCGGGGCTGGAAGAATCTCCTGGCGATCTTGTGCTTTATGAAGGACGTCAATATAAACTTTACCGCGGTATGGGCAGTGTCGCCGCCATGCAGGGATACGGCCGAGATCGTTACGGCAGCGGGCAAGGCGCAGCCGGTAAATTGGTGCCGGAAGGTGTGGAAGGCATGATTTCCTTCAAAGGCACATTGAGCGACTATGTATTCCAACTGGTGGGCGGCTTGCGCTCCGGCATGGGTTACGCTGGCGCAGCCTGCCTGGACGATCTGCGCACCAAAACCCAGCTCATCCGCATCACCCACGCCGGGCTGATCGAGAGCCACCCCCACGACGTGACCATCACCCGCGACGCGCCGAATTACCAGAGGGGGGAGTGATAGAGGACAGATAAAACCTCCGAGGTCAGGCAGACCTCGGAGGTTTTTGCGTATCACAGGGTTCCATGCCCTGTAACTATACAAATCCGGGGATAATTACTCCGCGCACAGTAAATAAGCCTCTTCGTCCTGCCAGGGTACTTCTATGCGGTTAAACCCAGCCTCACTCAGGAAGCTTTCCAATTGTTGTGGGGAAACTCGATGGCGCAACGGCGGACCATTTCCGCTGTGCGCCTCGGACTGCCATTCCAGTACAGCCATTCGCCCACCGGGTTGGAACACGCGCCGTAACTGCAAAGCCAGGACGGCAGGCGGCTCTACCTCATGAAAGACAAAAGCTGCCCAAATAAAATGAACCGATGCGTCCGCCAAAGGTATGTGGGGGAGTTCCACCTGCATGGCATGGATATTGGCATGAGAGTTTTTATCGAAAAGTGATTCCAGCATCTCCTGGCTTACATCCAGGGCGAAAACATTTCCTAAAGCGCCGACCATCTCCGCCATCGGTAAAGTCCAAAAGCCGGGTCCGCAGCCCAGATCGAGCGCCGTCTGCCCTGCCCCAAGCCCTGCCAGAGCGAGCAGGCTGGGCGGATTCCAACGCTGCCATCGGTCAGCGCCCATCAGCGTATCGCGGTGTTGAGGGTCGAAGCGGTGTTCAGCCCTATGCCTGGGCTTCATCATCCATCGCCTGCAAAGCCGGTCCCAGGGTCACCAATAATAGCAGAGTCATGATAATGGCCGAGGTTACACACCACATACACACGGCTCTGATGACAAAGATCTCAAGATAAGTCAGGTATACCGAGAAAATGACGCCAAAGATTGTCATGCAGAAATTCGCCAGAGGTGCATAATGCGCCAATCGATCGCGTCTTATCCGCGGGTAAAGCCAGGCTGCCAGGATAGCCACATAGCCAGCCATACCCAATACCCCTATCGGTAAAACGCCAAACAGCTTTGCATAAATGCTGCTCTGCACGGCATTGCAATCTCCTACCGGACCACACACTGCCTCCACCACAAATATCTCAACATATGAAAGATACCCAGCTACCCCTAGCCCGATTACACACAACACAGGCAAGGCATATTGCAGCCAGCCGGCATTAAAAATTCGCGGCAGGGTGGATATGCCTCGAACATAAGTCGTTCCAACAAAGAGCAGTGAGGCAACCATACCCGCAATTACCAGAGTTGCAATGGAAAATCCCTCGGATTTCATTCCGGTAGTATTCGAAGACCCATCGATCATTTCGATTCTACTTAAGGCGTTATCAGGCTGTCCCCTCGCAGATGCCCATGAAGCTGGAATAACCAGTAAACCAAATATGATCAGGATTACCAGTAGGAACAGGATTATTCTTTTGGAGTGAACCGGCATGATGATTTCCTTTTTGATACGCAGCAGTTTGGTTTTTGGGAAAGACTAAGGCATCATTCATGTACCCATGATATAGGCTTTCCTATAACATTTTAATGCAATGTACAATTTTATCAAAAATGCGATGGGGTAGTGGAACATAATTACTGGTGTAATAAGAAGTTTTCAGTTAACAGTTATCAGTTGTCAGTTGTCAGTTATTGGCATTTCCTACCTTCCTTATAGAAGGCTTTCAGCTATCAGCCATCAGTTATCAGTTCATAAAAGAATTCCTGGCTTCCGCTTTTCCTGGTTTCCTCATAAGATGTTTTTAGTTATCAGTAATTAGTTATTCCTGCTTTCCTGCCTTCCTAATAAAACTCTATATTTTCATATCAGATAATTAATCCTGATATTCTTGTTTTATAGCAATGAACTGAGGTTCGACGGCAAGAAAAGCCTGAACCACCAGTGGATCGAATTGCTTCCCCGCTAAATCTGTAATTATTCCGTGTGCAACTTCACCCGACATGGCAGTCTTGTATACTCTTTTCATAGTCAAAGCATCGTATACATCAGCCAGGGCAACAATGCGGGCGCTTAGAGGGATCTCAGTTCCCTCCAGCCCGTTTGGATAACCGCTGCCATCCCACCGTTCATGGTGCGAAAGAGCAATATCACGGGCAATACGCAAAAATTCTGCCCCGGGATACTTGTCTAAAGCGGCTTGAAGGGTATCGGCGCCAATTTGTGAATGTTGCTTCATTATCATCCACTCATTATCATTCAAGCTGCCTGGTTTTAACAATACATAATCCGGAATGCCTACTTTTCCGATATCGTGCAACGGGCTGGTTTGAAATAGCAATTCCGGGTAATTAGATGGAACACTGTCATTGAATTCCGGCATTTGGATCAGTTGGGATGCTAAAAGCCTGGCATAAAGCCGGATACGCTCCAAATGCTTTCCGGTATCGGTATCTTTGGATTCAGCCAGTTTGGCTAAACTGAACAGGGTAACGGAGGTAGTTTCTAGCGCCAGAATGCGTTCTGCGGTGCGGATACGGAACAGCAATTCTGCAGGTTCGAATGGTTTGGTGATGAAATCATCCGCCCCGGCGTTTAATCCTTCCAACATATCCTGTTTGCTGTTTCGCACCGTGACAATAATAAAATAAATATATCCAATGGGCGAATTGGAGCGCAAACTACGGCACAATTGAATACCGTCCATGTTGGGCATATTCCAATCGGATATAACGATTTGAATTTCATTCTTGCGGATAATATCCAGGGCTTCCCGCCCGTCATTAGCCAATAACACTTTTTGACCATCATTGACTAATATTTTTTCGGCAATTGTTAATGCAACTTCATCGTCATCGGCTACCAATATATTCATCTTTGTCTTCCTGAGATTCAATTACCCAATAATCGTTTGTGCTGCCAAAATACTTTCCGCTGCCTGCTTAAACAACCGGGTTTGCTGGAGGAAATCCTGCCACACTTTATCCACTTCTTCCCAATTGACATTCACAACTGCCAGCTCCAATTGTTCGCAAACCTGGCGAAATGGCTCGGCAGATAAATTTCCGGCGCTACCTTTTAATTTATGTGCCAGCGTTTTCACCTCTATGTCATTTTGTTCTTCTATAGCACGCCTTATGTCAGCTTTTGTCGCATCCAGGCGCAATAAAGCTTTACCGATCAAAGAAAATGCCAGCTCCCGGTCATTCAGCACTCGCTGGCAAAGCGCATCGAAATCGATAATGGCGGATTCTACATCACCTTTTGTAGATAATGCCTGCGGCTCATCTCCATCAGAAGGGGAGATTAACGGTGAATTCACACCAGAAAGCTCTGCATGAGTTTTGGGCAGCCAATGTGCAATTTTCGCTATCAATTCTTCCGGGTTGAAAGGCTTGGAAATATAATCATTCATCCCTGCCTGCAGGCATTGCTCCCGATCGCCACGCATAGCGCTGGCAGTCATGGCTATGATCGGAATATCATGATTCAAAACCGAAGAAGCAGTATCACGGATTTCCTGGGTGGCGCATAATCCATCCATCTCGGGCATATGTACGTCCATCAAGACCACATCGTATGAGTGATTGCGTAATGCCTCCAGGGCTTCCAAGCCATTTTTTACCGAGGTTATCTGCGTGTCGAAGTCATCAACAATTGCGTAAACAATTTCCTGGTTGATTTCATTATCTTCCGCCAGTAATATACGAGCGCCTTGAATAGATTGAGAATGCAGCATCAAGTCGGTTTTTGCCAATACCGGCTGATCGGTCTCATGAGAAGGAGATATTTCCAAAGGCAACAACAGCCAAAATTTCGACCCGACTCCCATTTCGCTTTCCACGCCGATTTGCCCTTGCATCATGTCCACCAGCGTTTTGGTAATCGCTAATCCCAGCCCGGTGCCGCCAAAACTGCGTGAAATCGAGTTGTCGAGTTGGGTAAAAGGTTGAAAAAGCTGCTCGATCTTTTCTTGAGGAATGCCTATACCTGTATCTTTGATGAAAATTCGCAATGTGGCTGTTGATTCTGAAATCTTTTCCAGTTCGGCGTTTAGTTGCACTTCCCCGGTTTCAGTAAATTTAATAGCATTTCCTACCAGATTATTGATGATCTGGCGAAGCCGCTCCGGATCGCCCATCAATATTGGCGGAATATCGGGTGAAACATCATATCGAAATGCAATCCCTTTTTCCTGCGCCCGATAGGTAAAAGTCGAGCAGATATCTTCGATCATGGCAGCAAATTCAAACTCGATTTTTTCGAATTCCATTTTGCCGGCTTCAATTTTGGAGTAGTCAAGTATATCGTTGATCACGATCAACAATGATTCGGCGCTTTTATTGATCATTTGAGCAAAACGCTGTTGCTCTTTATCCAGGTGAGTTTTCAATAATAATCTCGTCATGCCCAGAATGCCGTTCATGGGAGTGCGCACCTCATGGCTCATATTGGCAACAAACTGGCTTTTGGCGAGGTTTGCGGCTTCGGCTTGAATTGCCATTTCATTGGCGTGTAATATAGCTTCAGCCAGGTGCTGGTTGGTGATCATTAATTCCAGCCTATCTTCCTTCCGCTTTATAGCGCTGGCGATGATATCCCCCATTAGACGGATAAATTTTATTTCTTCATCTTTCCATTCCCGATGTTTTTTTACCGAATCAAAACCCACAAAACCAAGCAAAATATTCGAATACGTAATCGGAATCACCAAAAGAGATTTTATTTCCTGAGGTTCGAGTATTTCCCGTTCGGTTTGCCATGTATCCGGTAAATCCTTAATTGAATAAATGTAGATATTCTCCAATCGATGCAAGGAATCCATCCACATCGGTAAAATATCGCAAGGAATATTTTGCAGATTCTCGATTTGTGGAGATATCCCTTCAGCGTACCACTCGTGAGTATTGCTCATAGTCGATTGGTGAGAATCAAGGATAAATATATATGCGCGATCCACCTGACAAAATTCACCCATGCGCCTCAACGTCCGGTTGAAAAGATCGTCAATCTCGTCCACCGAAATATTCACAAAATCTGCCGAAAGATAAATGAGTTCCTTCTCAAAAGATTCCCGATACGCCAGGTTGGCTTCGATTTCTTTTTGTTCGGTTAGATCAGAAATGGCTGCGATGGTACCAGTGATCTGGTTTTCGATCTTGCGGGGAGCTGCATTGATCAGCGCCGGAACCCTTGTCCCGTCAGCTTTTAATAGAAGGGTTTCGTAAGTGGAGGTAATTCCCTGGCAGCGATTTTCCCAGGCAGAATTCAGGGCTTCATGATTTTCCGAAATCGTGAAATCATAAGGAGTTCGCCCAATCAATTCATCCGCATTTTCCGCCAGGATATTCGCATATGCCGGGTTCACATACTCGAATTTCCCTTCCGCATCGGTGACGGTGACGCCAAGAGGGATGGCATCCATGACCTGGGTGAGAAAATCGCGTTGATTTGCCAGCGCTTTTTCAGAATTTTTTTGTTCGGAGATATCTCTCAATACAACCAGACGACCGCTGTATTGGTTAATTCGGTCGTATAAAGGGGTAATATTCAATTCAATAAATCGGGATGGGCTGATTTCTAAGATATCATGGGTTTCTTTTACCTCTTTATACTTTTCAAATAAATCCAAATACCCCGGAATCAAGGACCCGATTTTTTTGCCTATCACCTGCTTGAGTTCGCAATCGAATAATTGACAAGCAGAGGGATTGATATCCAGAATCTGGTTTTCGAGGTCTAGAACGATGATACCTTCTTTCATACGCTCGAATAAAATTTCGCGGGCGACGGGAGTGAGATTGAATAATTTATAGTTGAAAAGTCCCCAGGTAATAAAAATACCGGAAAACGTAAAAGAGAGAGGGGTCAAATCTAATCCCGGCCAGGGATTCAATCTCAGAATATAAAGCAAATTCCCCAAGAATGGTATAAAAACACCAATGATTAACGTGGCGATTTGTCGCCGGTAAAGTATATGCGATTTTATGGCAAAATCAACCAACCAATATGAGCCGGCAATCAACAGAAAATATGCATAGACCATGTAACCATAAAAGGCAATGCCATGATGATAGATAAGCCAGGCGTCGGCATGGGAAGAGACAGGGGTGATGGAAGACCAGATCAACCCATGCCTTTCGTTGGTTATGGGTAAAATCAATGTTAATACAGGTATGCTCCATAACCACACAATCTTTTTCCGGGATTGCCAGCCAATTCGGGAGGTGAATTGGGCAGAAAATAACAGCCAGGTCGGCGCGACATTCACTATGCCAAGGTAGCTAAGTTTCGACCACATCACTTTGGCGGCATATGTATTGACAGAAAACTCGCCCACCGAGGATAACGCCCAAATCATGGTCGAGATCATCAATCCAATAAATGGCAATCGCCCGGGGATTTTGCGTTGATTCCAAACAACAAGCGCAACGATCAATGCCGCAACGGCAGCAAAAAGCATTAACAATATGGGCGGGTCAGTAATAAACATCTGAATTTTTAGACTTAATAACAATAATATTATTGGCGGTTTAATATAATTGTATGCATACAAAAATGTTTACGTCTCTGTCAATGGTGTAAATTAATCGCATACTTTCTTTAAGGAATGTTTTAAATGTCAATGAACAGGAGCCAGTGTAAA
>JAFGJM010000039.1 GCA_016929095.1 Anaerolineales bacterium
AGAGCTTATACTCATTAATAACTAAAGATTGGATATAGTACTGCAATCGGTATTTTTAGTGAAATATAAGTCCTACATAATATTCGAGGGTAGTTCATTTAGGTTGTAAGAAGATTCGATCTTGCTATATAAAAACAATTATTTTAGAAACTTTTTTTATTGTTATAAACAGATAAAGGAGATTTGTCATGGGCTTTGGACCTGCTGGAAAAATAATGCGCATCAACTTGACCGAGAAAAACATAAAGGTAGAGCATTTACCGGAATCTTTTTACCGGTTATATCCCGGTGGAAAAGCATTAGCGGGTTACTTCTTGTTCAAAGAAATGTCACCGGGAGTAGATCCGTTCAGCCCAGCAAATTTACTGGTGATTGCCAATGGTTTGCTCACCGGCTCGCCGCTCTCTACGGCTACACGTTTTACCACCGCCGCCCGTTCTCCTCTCACCGGCGGTTATGGGGAGGCTGAAGCCGGTGGTTTTTGGGGACCGGAATTACGTAATGCAGGCTGGGATGCAGTCCTGGTCACCGGCAAAGCAGAGAATCCGGTATACATATTTATTTGCGACGATGATATCCAAATAAAACCCGCCGACCACCTGTGGGGGCGAGATCCGGATGAAGTCCAATCCATGATCCGGGAAGAGACCGGAGAAAAGATGGCGCGGGTACTTCAAATAGGCAAAGGCGGAGAAAACCTGGTGCGTTATGCGTGCATCGGTCATGAGATGCGTCATTTCAACGGGCGCAACGGCATTGGGGCGGTGATGGGCTCAAAAAACCTGAGAGCGGTGGTAGTGCGCGGGCATGGTCGCTATAGCGATAATGCCTTTGATGGTGAGAAGGTGGCGACGGTCGGTAAGAAGTTAGTGGTTGAAGCTAAAACACATCCTATCAGCCGCGATATGCAGGAAAGAGGCACACCCGGTTTGGTGGGCGGATTGAACGCCGCGGGGATATTACCAACATACAATTTCAAAACCGGCGCCTTCCCGGAGGTGGATGAAATCAAATGGGAAGCTTACGAGGAGAAAATTTTAACTGCTCGCAAAAGTTGCTACGCCTGCGCCATCCGTTGTAAACGAGAAATCTCGCTGGATGATAAAAAGACAACCAGTAATTATGGGGGACCGGAATATGAATCCATGGCAGCCTTTGGCTCTAATATGGGCATCAGCGATATCAAAATGGTTGCCAAAGCTAATGAGCTTTGTAACCGTTATTCATTAGACACGATTTCCACCGGGATGACCATCGCTTTTGCCATGGAATGTTTCGAACATGAGCTTCTCAATATTGAAGACACAGGCGGCATCGAGTTACGTTTTGGTAACGCTGAAGCCATGTTGCAAATGATCGATATGATCGCTAACCGGGAAGGCATTGGTAATCTCTTAGCAGAAGGGTCTTACCGGGCAGCGCAGGTGATTGGAGGCGATGCGCCCTTTTTTAGCATATCGGTGAAAAAGCAAGAGTTAGCCATGCATGACCCTCGTGGAAAAGTGGCGGTTGGCTTGGGCTTTGCGATTTGTGAAACCGGAGCCGATCACATCGTGTCCTACCACGATACCATGTTCACTAACCCGGATTCAGCGGCTTATAAAGGGGCGATACCATTGGGCTATCCTGAGCCTTTACCGGCGCGTGAATTGAGTGACAAAAAAGTGCGCCAATATTTCATCGGAGAAAATTGGAGCAGCTTCGAAAAATCAGTTGGCTTCTGTTACTTTGGCCCGGCACCGCGTTCATTTATTCAAGTTGAAGATGTGTTGGAAATTATGCGCGCCGCAACCGGATGGGACTTATCCATTCCCGATTTGCTGGTAATTGGGGAGCGCGCCACCAATCTTGCCCGTATTTTCAATATAAGAGAGGGCTTTACACCCATGGATGACCGCTTGCCAGACCGGCTGTTTACTCCTCTCGAAACCGGTGCGCTGGCTGGTGTGGCGATCGATCAGGAGCAATTTGAAGAAGCCATGAAAGCCTTATATAGCGAAAAACAATGGGATATCGATACAGGCAAACCTACCCGTCAGCGGTTGAAAGAATTGGACATCGAATGGGCTGCCGATAAAATTGGAGCTTGACCATGTCTTTGCATTTAGGCGGTTATTTGCATTATTACGATTCACAAAAGCGCAAGGATATTGACCTGGTTTTGACCTCCCCAACGTTTTTAAAGGATCTATTGAATCATTTGGGAGTTCCGGTTGGCGAAATTTTTTTGGTGGTTGTAAACAGCGAGTCAGTACCGCTTGAAGACGCCTGGGTGAAACCGGGTGACCGCATTGAAGTTTTCCCGCCGATGGGGGGTGGGTAGAAAATACATCTGTTTTTATCACGATAGAGTATCGTTGAAAGAACCTGTCGAAGGTATCGATAAAGAAATCATTTCCATACGTTACTTTTTACGTTAAAAATATTGAATATGTAATATATATGTGATATATTACTGATGTATCAATTCGTTTGGGAATTTTGGGACTGTTTATGAATAAAGCCAATTCAATTGCCGATCAAGCTTATTGGAAGATCAAAAAAGATATCCTGACTTGTGAACTGGAAGCCGGAGCGCAGATCGTTCAGGCGCAATTAGTGGAGCGCTACCAGATGGGCATTACCCCCATACGCGAAGCCTTGAAACGAATTGAACAAGAGGGCTATCTCCAATCTATTCCGCGTTATGGATACCTGATCACACCCATAACCATTGCTGATGTACAAAACATCTATGAACTTCGCTTGATCCTGGAAAAACCATCGATTAAATTAGCCGTTATCCGCGCCCCACAAAATGCTCTTGAAAAAATCGCCGAGATGGCTAATTTTACATATGAATTTGGGAACAGAGAAAGCTATTTGAATTTTCTAAGTATGAATTCCGATTTTCATGTGTCGATTGCCCGGGCATCAAATAATAAAAAACTTGCCGATATGATCGCTCGCATATTGGACGAGATGACCCGTATTTTTAATCTTGGCCTTGATTTGCGCGATAGCGGTGAGGAAATGTGTCGAGAGCATATTTTGTTATCCGATGCATTACTCAGACGGGATACAGTGTTGGCGGAGCAAATATTACACGACCAGATCACGCGTTCTCAAGAGCGTGTGATCGAGAAGCTAAGCGAGCGGATGTCACATGCGCCAATACCGGGCGTCTCGAATGCTTAATTTACCCTACGCATAATGGAGGAGTTTTTTCGTGTGTGCCAATTCACAGATGATCAGTAATAATAATATTGTTGACCTGCGTAATGAAATCGTCGGTATCGACCAACAGTTCCCACTGTTAGATGGTTCATATTTACCATATGTAAGCCTTGATAACGCTGCCAGCACGCCGAGTTTTCGCTATGTTCAAGAAAAGGTGAACCAGGCGATGGAATTGTATTCCAGCGTTCACCGCGGCTCAGGGTATAAATCGTTAATCTCGACCTATCTTTACGACGAAGCGCGGCGTGTGGTTTTGGATTTTGTAGGTGGTAATGCAGATCATGATGTGGTAATTTTCAGTAAAAACACATCCGAAGCCATAAATAAATTGGCAGCACTATTTCCTTTCCAGCCGGGTGATATGGTGCTGACCACAACCATGGAACACCATTCCAACGATCTGCCCTGGCGTGCCCGGGCACATGTACTTTACACAAAGATAAATCCGGACGGCACGCTGGATATGGATGATTATCAGGCAAAACTTGAACAATACAAAAGTCAAATAAAATTGGTAACAGTGACGGGCGCCTCCAATGTTTCGGGTTTTATGCCCCCCATTCATGAAATGGCAGAGATGGCGCACCGGCAAAACGCGCTGTTTCTGGCGGATTGTGCGCAGCTTATACCACACCGTAAAGTGGATATGGGGACGGTTGATTCACCCGGGCGACTGGATTTCGTAACCTTTTCCGGACATAAAGTTTATGCCCCTTACGGCGCCGGGGGGTTGATTGGACCCAAAGCGTTTTTTGAAACCGGCGAGCCGGATTACCGTGGAGGCGGTACGATCGAGATCGTAACCCTGGATGAAGTAACCTGGGCAGAACCACCTGATCGAGACGAAGTAGGAAGCCCGAATGTCATTGGGGCTGTAGCGATTGCGGCAACGATCAAGCAATTATCTGCGGTGGGTATGGATGTCATTGCCGCGCACGAAGCCGAGTTGACGGCATATGCCCTTAAAAAATTCAACGCCATCCAGGGATTGAAGATCTATGGCATTCAAGATCCTAGCCGAACCAGCGATCGGGTGGGGGTGATCCCTTTGGACGTTGAGGGGATTCATCACGGATTGGTGGCTGCAGTTTTGAGTTTTGAGGGGGCGATTGGGGTGCGCAACGGTTGTTTTTGTGCGCATCCGTATATTTTGGAGTTATTACATGTGAGTCATGAAACCTATATGCGGTTCAGGAACCGAGTTCAGCATGGCGATCGTTCTTTACTGCCGGGGTTGGTGCGTGTTAGTTTTGGCTGCTACAATAATTTCGAGGATATCGACCGGGCAGTTGAGATGTTCGAGCGTATCATCCGCCATGATTACAAAGGGGATTATGTGATTGAGGAGCGCACCGGTTCATTCTTCCCGAGAGGTTTTGAACTTCCATCTGTGAAAAGTTATTTTGAGTTTTAAACGATTGGGCAATCAATAGAATATCATGTTATCCATACCCTTCTGATACACCTATGTCGTTTTCATAAGGCATATTTGATCTTGATCCTATCAAATTCGATCAGGGCAGTGGTGCGATGAATGAATTTCTAAGCGATCTTTTTTTGTTATCGATAGGATATCGGTGATCTTTGGATGATTTTGTTTTTATGTAATGGGGGATAATTTTATGTCCAAAATAACAAATTTAATATTTGAAATTTAGATAAATTTTACGTCTGCTTATTCAATGCCATTATATATTTTTGCCAGGATTAAATATTTGGATTTAATCTGCTGGATTATTTTTATCCATTGGCTATTAAATATTTCTCATGTAATGATTTCGATTGAAGCTATCTCCAAATATCAATCGTCATGTTTTGTTTCATTTATCTATAAAGATTGTATGGATATCTCTAAATCCCATTTAAATCGATGATTAGTAAAACATAGAAAGGGTAAAAAAAAATGGACGTCAAAAGGATGAATCAGATAACTGAAGAGCTAAAAGAAGTTTTGGGATCGGCGTTGATAGCCACCGATCTGTGGGTAACCGGAGATGGTCAATCCCTGGCTGGTTACAACACGCAGCCCAAAGCAAGTGCGCTTTTCAATGAAATTACGACTAACCTCAACAAAAGCCTTAAGAATTCGGATTTTCCCGGGCTTGGGAAATATTATTTGATTAATCTTGAAAATAATTTCATGGTTATTGTCGCAATACAGGGTCAATTACAACAAGGGCTACTCGTTGATACATCGAAAACATCACTAGGGATTGTGATAAATATTGCGCTTCCGAAGGTTATCGAGGGATTGGCGGCAGCCGCAAAGTAAGGCGTTGTTATCGATTTGATGGGGAATGTTATCGGTTTTATGACAACAAAACTTAACCGATCGTAAATCGCCTCGATTTTCCTGGCGATTTTTCGGAAAGATTGGATTAGTATATCAAGGCGTCTGGTTAATCACTAGATGCCTTTTTTATTAATGGTGAATCTTCCAATCCAATTGACAGGGGGATAAACTTGATGTATACTTCCCGCTCAATAATAAACCGACGGTCGGTTTATAGAGGCGTTTATGGCTCGCAATTTAAACGAAGAAAAATATACCGAAAGGCGCAACGAAATCCTGGATGCTGCTCTAAAGCTTGTTTATACCAAAGGTTACGAGCATATGACTATCCAGAATATCCTGGATGAATTGCATATCTCAAAAGGCGCCTTTTACCATTATTTCGACTCGAAAGGTGATGTGCTTGAAGCCATGGTAGAGCGCATGATTGTCGAACAAGTAACGCCTTTACTTAAGCCAATTGTTGATGATGCTAAACTTTCAGCGTTGGATAAATTCCATTGCTTCTATCAAGTCGCCGGGCAATGGAAAATTACGCAGAAAACTTTCATGCTTGAATTATTACAGGTTTGGATGAGTGACGAGAATGCGATTGTACGCCAGAAATTAATGTCCTCTTCGATCCAATCAGTAGCCCCAATGCTTACTGAGATTATTCATCAGGGAGTCAGCGAGGGCGTTTTCACTTCTCCTTATCCAGATCAAACCGCCAATATCATCATCTACATCATGGAAGGTTTGAGTGAAAAGTTGACTGAATTATTGATTTTAGCCAAAACAGATCGTGCCGAAGGTGGTGTTGACAAAGAGATAAATATTTTTATTGGCGCTCTAAACGATGCCATTGAACGGGTGTTAGGCGCCCCTAAAGCATCAATAAAGCTTATCGATCCTGAAATGTTGAAGGTATGGTTTGAATGATTGTCGGAAGCTTAGAAAGGACAGAATAACAATGATGTTGTATCTTCGATTGGCATGGCGCAACTTATGGCGGCACGGCCGGCGAACATTGATCGTGGTGTTAGCCATGGGATTGGGCCTGGCACTGATGATGTTCTACGACGGATTGATGGGCGGTTTTAACCAGGCTATTTATGGCAATGCTATTAAGGTCCTGGGCGGCAATATTCAAGTTCATGCCCAAGGCTATCGCCTGAACACCAGTCAAACTTCTCTTTTACCCCTTACAGATGATATGAAGGTGCTCGAAGCTGCTCGAGCTTTGCCACAAGTGCAAGAGGCTTCACGCCGCATCAACACTGGCGGGTTGGCAAGCAGCACCGAAGGGGCTTTTGCAGTGAGTATTATTGGCGTTGAACCGGAGACCGAACTAGGAGCAAATCTTTCGGCTCAGCATGTGGTGGCAGGTCGGTATTTAACTGCCGACGATGGTGATGTAATTTTTATCGGTAAGGGATTAGCCGATGCCATGAACGCTCAGGTGGGAGACCGTATCACCATGACCGGTAGGGCAACTCACGAGCAGATGCGTAAACGCACCATGACCGTAATCGGAATATACGATCTGGGTATGCCCGATTTGGAGAAGCGCACCATTTATATCTCCCTGAAAGAAGCTCAGGATTTATATAACCTGGAAGGGCAATCTACCGAAGTGTGTATTTATCTGAAGCAATTTGGGGAAGAAGAAAAAGTGATGAATGCTTTAAAACCTGTGCTGCCAGGCTATGAAATCGATTCGTATGAAACTAATTTTCCCGAGTTAAAGCAAACCGTAAGTACCAAAAGCGGGGTGATGAACATCTTCAGTGTGATCATCTTATTGATCGCAGGCATTGGCATTCTGAATTTATTGCTGATGGCGGTCTATGAACGGACGCGAGAAATTGGTCTCTTAGGCGCTATGGGATTGAAACCCCGACAGATTTCCCTGCTCTTCATCCTGGAGGGAACGATGATGGGCTTGGTTGGCGTTGCAATGGGGATAATGTTGGGCTTTTTGATGAACGGCGTGCTCAAACAGGTAGGACTGGATTTTGGCGCCATGAGCAACGCTGCCAGTTATATGGCATTAATTAGTGGACGGATTTATCCAACCTGGGGGGTGGATAAACTTCTTATCAGGTCTTTAACCGTAGTGATCATCGCTGCCCTGGCGGCGTTTTATCCGGCGCGTGAAGCTGCACAGCATGAGCCTGCCGAAGCATTACATTACGTGTGAGGCGTCACATGATACAGATAATAAAGATGGCTTTTCGTGATCTTGGGCGCAACCGCCGCAGATCTTTCTTTTCATCTTTAGCGCTGGGAATAGGGTTAGCTCTCATGCTGCTTATGGCAGCTTTTATCGAGGGTGAAGTGAATAGCGCTATGGATACCACCATCCGCCTGAAAAGCGGCCATTTACAAATCCGCTCCAAAAATTATGAGGAGAGTAAAACCAGTTTAAAGTGGGAAGATTTGGTTGAAAACCCGGATCAAATAGCCGGGCAAATTGCTTCCCTCGACCCTGTGTTGGCTGCCACCCCGCGACTTTTTGCTACCGGGATTGTTTCTGTGAGGGATGAATCAACCGGGGTAAGCGTCTATGGCATCGATCCACTTTCGGAAGCCAATGCGCCTTATCGCATGGGTTTGTTGCAGGGTGACTTTCTTTCAAGCGAAGATCGGGAAGGCATTCTGATAGGTCAACCGCTGGCGGATAAATTACAAGTAGAAGTTGGCGATAAAATAAGCCTTTCCGTAAATACTTCGAATGGTGATGTGGATGAACAGCTTTTTACCATCCGCGGCATTTATTCCACACAAACCAATGCTTTTGACAATGCAACCGTTCTCTTGCCAATCAGTAAAGCGCAAGCTATCACTAAGACGGAAAATCACGCCAGCACAATTTTTATCCTTCTTAAGGATAAAGACCAGACGGATGCGGTTGTTACGGCGTTGCAGGCATCTAATTTGGATGTATTAACCTGGACGAAAATGAATGAGCTGATCATCCAGACTGAAGAAATGGCAAATTCATATATGGTGCTTTTCTACCTGATCGTATTAGCCATTACTGCAACAGTCATTGTCAACACGCTTGTCATGGCGGTCTTCGAGCGCACACGAGAAATTGGCATCCTTTCATCAATTGGCATGAAAAGCCGCCATATCATGGCGATGTTCCTGGCTGAATCTTCGCTCCTGGCGGTTGGCGGTATTATCATGGGGTTGATTTTAGGCATTCTGGCGGTGTCATATTTTGCCAGAGTGGGTTTCTTTGTCGGTAATATGGGTCTCACTATGCTTTTTGGAAACACTATATATACTGAATTAACCGTTGCAGATACGATTGAAATAACCGTTATCGCTTTTATCATCACTTTATTAGCCGGTTTTTACCCTGCGTTAATTGCTTCTCGCATGGAACCAGTTCAGGCATTGCGCGGCGGGAAGTAAGCAGAAGGAGAATATCATGGAAGTTACAAAAATTGAAAATGTTACCCGTGTTTTTAAAATTGGGAAAGTAGAGACCCAGGCTTTACGCGGCGTCAACCTCTCTATTGAGAATGGAGAATTCACGGCTTTGGTTGGTCCATCCGGTTCGGGTAAGACCACCCTTTTACAATTGATCGGTTGCCTGGACCAGCCGACCAGCGGGCAAGTATATATAAACGGTAAAGATGTCAGCAAATTAAACCGCAACCAACGCGCCGATATGCGTCGCGGGACGATTGGTTTTATCTTTCAATTCTTTGCCCTCATTCCAACCCTGACAGCGTATGAAAATATTGAAATGCCATTACTGTTGGTTGGCGAGAGTCCAAAAAAGCGAAAGGAGCGGGTAACAGAATTGTTAGAAGCCGTCGAATTGACCGACCGCGCCCACCACCGCCCCGACCAACTGAGCGGCGGACAACAGCAGCGGGTTGCCGTTGCCCGTGCGCTGGCAGCCAGACCATCACTCATTCTAGCAGACGAACCCACTGCAAATTTAGATACACCGAATGGTAAACAAGTCATGGAAACCATGACACGGCTGAATCAAGAAACGGGGGTTACCTTTGTGTTTGCCACGCACGATCCGCGTGTTATTCAATATGCCCGCAGAGTGATCACTTTAAGAGATGGTGTTGTGATAGAAAATCATGCCGAAAAACCTGAGGTTTAGAAAGTCAGGAACAGTTTTTCACCAGGAGTGAATCATGAAAATATATTGGTTGGCTATGACACTGATCGCTTTTATTCTGTCGGCATGTGGCGGGGTTAACTCTACGCCCACGGCGTTACCAACTGTTGTGTTAGAAGGAGGAAATGCCGGAACGGTTGCCGCTTCACACACTGGCGGAGGTGTAATTGCTTCGGGTGTCGTTGTACCGAGTCAAAAAGCGGACATTGCCTTGGCGGTGGGGGGCAGGGTTGAATCGGTGGATGTGGTTGTTGGCGAACAGGTGCAGGCGGGGCAGGCATTAGTGCAATTAGAAGGCAAAGAGGCCGCTCAGGCGGCAGTCAGCGCTGCCCAGTTCGAGTTAGAACAGGCTCAGCAAGCCTTGGATGATCTGAAAACCCAGGCGGAATCCGACCGTATTCAAGCCATGCAAGAAATCGTGACTTTTGAACGTGCTGTTCGAGATGCCCAATACGCTTTGGATAATTTCAATATTCCTTCGAATCAAGCTGGTTTGGATGCTGTCTCGGCTTTAAACAAAATGAAAGATGTTTTGGATGATGCACGGGAGGCCTTTGAACCCTATAAATTTAAATCCTCCGGAGATTCAACTCGCCAGGATTTGAAAGAAATGCTCGATCTGGCACAATCTGATTACAATGCTGCAGTCAGACGGTTGCAATTGGAATACAACCTGGAAGTTGCTCAGGCGCAGCTAAACCAGGCGCAGCAAGATTATGCAGTTCTTAAAGACGGGCAGGACCCTGATAAAGTGCGGCTGGCAGAAGCACGTTTAGTGAATGCCCAAAACCAGCTTTCCGCAGCTCAAGCAGAGTTATCGCGCCTGAGCCTGATTGCACCCTTTGATGGGGTCGTATCAGAGGTCAACTTGCATAGCGGCGAATATGGTATTACCGGGCAGGCTATTTTGACGCTGGCTGATCTGGAGAATTTACGCGTAGAAACGACCGATTTGAGTGAACGGGATGTGCCACAGGTGAAAGTAGGGCAATCGGTGACCGTTAATGTAAAAGCATTGAATCGCGAGGAAAGCGGTAAGGTCAGTCAGATAGCCCCATTGGCAAGCACCCTGGGTGGGGATGTGGTTTATAAAGTGACTGTGGATCTGGATGAAATTCCGGAGGGATTACGTGAAGGCATGAGTGTGGAGGTGCAATTTGAATGATGCCCCCTCCCAGCCTCCCCCATTTTCAAAGCACGAAAATGGGGGAGGGGAAAATTGGGGGCTTCATAATCAAAGCACGAAAATGGGGGAGGGGAAAATTGGGGGCTTCATAATCAAAGCACGAAAATGGGGGAGGGGAAAATAGGGGCTCATTTTCAAAGCACGAAAATGGGGGAGGGGAAAATTGGGGGCTTCATAACCAAAGCACGAAAATGGGGAGAAGTGTCTTTGTGGTTTATTGATGATTGCCTTATGCTATAATCTTTTTCTGGCTCAGAAAGATGAATTGAAAGCATATAAGAAGCGTTGGGAGGATGTTGAGACTGTACAAAGGGAAGAGAGTATCAATTCCTCTTTTAACCTGCGTTGGAAGCAATTAAATTCAATATATCGGATGGCGCAAGGTTTGGGGGTAATTCAACCCGACCTTTCCGAATATGGGGTGTATGAAAGATGGGCAACACTAAAAGAAAAGCTGACTATTCCCAAAGCATAGCACAATTAGTAAAGCCGCTTTTAGCTGCTCAATAATTAATTAATTAATCATTTTTCCAATCAAGGAGTGATCATTGGGGGAATTGCTGTAAGTTTACTTGGCAAACCGCGACTGACCGCGGATGTTGATGCAGTTATATTATTAAGCATTGAGGAGATCCCCAAAATTATAAAAGCTGCATCTGAATTAGGGTTACAGCCACGCATAGCTCAAGTTGAGGCATTCGCCAGAAAAAACCGCATACTTTTAGTCCGACATGAAGAAAGCGGGATTGATGTTGATATTTCATTAGGAGTACTTCCCTTTGAGATTGAAATGGTTGAGAGAAGCAATATTGTTGAAATTGAAACGCATCGATTACAATTACCCACCCCGGAAGACTTGATAATCCTTAAAGCAGTTGCCTATCGTCCTAAAGATTTACTTGATATTAAAGAAATTATCAATAATCATCCGAAAATTGACCGAAGACGATTTGAATCTTGGGTTACTCAATTTTCTGAAGCGTTGGAAATACCCGAAATTTGGGATGATATAAAAAAGAATATTAGAAAATAATTTTTGTATTAGCGAACCTGGTCATTTTTTTAATGTAACTAATCATTGAGGCCAGCAATTTATTTTTATCGCGTTAACTAGGATACCCATCCTCACTCGATTACAGATAATAGATGGGTATGTCAATTTAATAACCGCCTATTAAAAAGATATTCACCTCTAGGAAATCATCTGATTTCTTAATTATAATCATCGAATCTTATTATACTAAGGCAGTTGATAGTACAATAGCAGGTATCGCTCACAGTAACACTTGGTGGCGCAGGGCGCCTCGCTTTGGATACTGGATTGGCGAAATTTCAGGAAGGAGTCAATAAAAAAAAATCATGCCAAAGAACATCAAATCCATTTCCAATCCAAAATTACATCTGGATATCCTGACAGCCGATGATATCAATCGTCTCCACGATGCGACCCTGAATATTATTGAAAATGTAGGCATAAGGTTTAAATCTGAACGGGCATTAGAAATTTGGGAAGCAAATGGCGCCAAAGTTGATCACGAAACAATGATCGTTAAAGCCAAACCATCTCTGATCGAAGAAGCGATCAAGAAGGCTCCGCCCATTTACCCGCTGTGTGCTCGCGACCAATCACAGGATCTTATGCTAGACGGTAACCATGTTTTCGTTGGTACGGATGGCTGCGGCGTGGAAGTGATCGATATTCATACCGGTCAGAGAAGGACTTCATGCCTGCAAGATGTACGTGATATCGCTCGTGTAGCAGATGCTGCCGAAGAAGTCGCTTTCCATTGGGTGCCTGTTTCGGCGCAGGATACACCATCTGAATCACGCGGCTTGCACGAGATCAAAGCTATCTGGGAGAATTCAACCAAGCATGTCCAAACCGAGAGTATCTACAGCATAAAGGAAGGCTGGGCAGCGGTCGAAATGGCATCGGCTATCGTAGGCGGGAGAGATAAACTCCGCCAACGACCGGTGCTTTCGATTATGCAATGCACCGCGCCGCCACTCGGTCATGACGGCGGCAGCCTGGATGCCGCATTGATTGCAGCAGAGGTGGGCTTGCCAACTGGTTTTATGACCATGGCTTCGTGCCTGACCACTGGCCCAGCTACCATGGCGGGCACTTTAGCAGTGGGAAATGCCGAAGTCATCGCCGGCACTGCTTTGTTGCAATTAGCTTTCCCTGGGGCGCCGGTATTTTATGCTGCGGCGCAAACAGCTTCCGATTTACGAAACGGCGCCTATACCGGCGGAGGACCGGAAGATTTCCTCTTCGGCGCAGCGCAAAACGTGCTTTCCGATTTCTATAACATTCCTCTCTCCATGGGGTCCTTTGCTACAGGCGCTAAAGAGCCCAACTGGCAGGCTGGTTTAGAAAATGCGCTGTCGACGTTTATGGCTTCGGTCGTCATGTCTGATATGCTGTTGGGGGTAGGCTTCTTGCACGGCAGCCGCATCTGGTCTTACGCCGAAATGATGATGGACTGTGAAATTTTCTCCATTATCCATAAGATGATGAAGGGCATCGAAGTCAATGACGAAACCCTGGCGTTGGATACCATTGCCAATGTAGGCCCGGGAGGTATTTTCCTGGCGCAAAAACACACCAAAAAGCATATGCGGGAGGTCTTTCTGCCTCAATTTTTGGATCGTCGTCCATATAACGAATGGGAGGAGAAGAAGGATAACGCTGCCGATTGGGCGTTGGCAAAAGCCGCCGATATCCTGGCTACCCATCAACCGGATCCGTTAGATCCTAAGTTGAGCGCTGAAATGGCGAAAATTATCGCTTCAGTGGAGAAGAAATAAGACAATTTCAGGAAATATGGGTCAGTAACAAAATTTTTGTTGCGACACACATGTGAAGTGTGTCGCAACTGTTTAATATTTACTATCGTATATAATATAACGAATGATTTTCTAAATCCTAAAATATTATCCTACAGTAAAAGCAGGGACAATGGATGCTATTCAAGTAAATGATCTATATAAATCCTTTGGTGATGTAAAGGCTGTTCAAGGGGTGAGTTTTATGGTTGAACAGGGGCATATCTTCAGTTTACTGGGACCAAACGGCGCTGGAAAAACCACGATCATCGCCATGCTGTCCACCTTGCTTCGCCCGGATCAAGGCGACGCGCAGGTTATGGGGCATTCGATCCGTGAAGATCCGATGGGCGTCAAGTCTGTGTTGGGGGTGGTGCCGCAGGAGATCGCACTATATGAAGATTTATCGGCGCGCGAGAATCTGACCTTTTGGGGGAAGATGTATGGCTTGCGCGGACCGATATTGAAGACTCGGGTTGACGAAGTGTTGGAAATGATCGGTCTTACCGAGCGCGCCAAGGGGGCGGTGAGTAAATTCTCCGGGGGGATGAAGCGGCGGGTGAATATCGGTGTGGCGCTATTACATAAACCACAAGTTATATATATGGATGAGCCTACCGTAGGGATAGATCCGCAATCGCGGCGCAATATTTTGGATAGCGTGGTGGCGCTTAAAGACCAGGGGATGACTGTACTATACACCACACACTACATGGAAGAGGCGCAGGAATTATCAGATGAGATTGCCATCATGGATATTGGCAAGGTCGTTGCTGAGGGGACGCATAACGAACTCGTAAAAATTGTGGGGGAAATGGACCGCATCACCTTAACCATCAACACCGAAGGAAGTCGTGTTCTGGAAGATTGGAAGGCAGTCTCCGGGGTTACGCAGATCACCAGCGAAGATGGCGTCATTACGGTACTGGCAGACGACAGCAACCTGGTCTTGCCGCGTTTGTTCGACTCTGCCGCCAATTTGGATGTTCGTATCACATCAGTGGATATTCAGGAACCCAATCTGGAAGCTGTGTTCCTGCATCTAACCGGCAGAGCGCTACGCGATTAGGATTATTATGAAAATTCTTGATATCGCGATAAAGGATGTGGTGCATGGATTGCGTAGTTCAGTATTTTTAGCTTTTACATTTGTCATTCCATTGCTAATTACCAGTTTGTTTTATTTCATGTTTGGTCGAATTTCTGAGGAAAACGATTTCTCGCTGCCCACTACAAAGATCATTGTTGCTAATCTGGATAAAGGAGGACCGAAATTTCAGGTCAGCACCAATTCCATACCGGGTGGGAAACGCGCCGATACAATGGGCGAATTAATTGTCAATATATTATCGGATGAAGAGATGGCAGATTTGATCCAAGTTACCCTTGCGCCCGATGCAACCACAGCAAAATCCGCAGTTGATAACCAGCAAGCGCAGGTAGCCCTGATCATTCCTGAAGATTTTTCGCAACAATATGCAGATACTTATGGAGAAGCAACTATTGAGTTTTACCAGGATCCCACACTGACCATCGGCCCAATGATTGTCAGGTCGATCATGGATCAGTTTATGGATGGCATGTCGGGTGTGAAAATTGCCATTACTGTTGCGTTAGATCAAGAGCAGGTGGTAACGTATACGCTTATTGGCAATCTTATTCAACAATATATCACGTCGTCTCTGGCGCAATCCGAAGATGTGGAAGACGAACTTCTAACCATCATTCCACCGAAATCCGATGTAACCGATACTGCGCAAGAAGAGAAAAATATGTTGCTGAGTATTATTACGCCAATAATGGGTGGTTTTATGACATTTTTCGCTTTTTATACCGGCACGGCTTCTTCTGAGAATATTTTGCAAGAAGAAGAGAAACATACATTACAGCGTTTATTTACTACTCCGACCCCGCAATCGGCGATATTAAGCGGAAAATTCCTGGCAGTGTTCTTAACTGTGTTTTTACAGATTGTTTTGTTAATGGTTGCCGCACATATTATTTTTGGGATTCAATGGGGAAATTTTCCGTCTGTAGCTTTCGTGGCATTGGGTATTATTTTAACTGCTTCATCTTGCGGGATTTTTATCAATTCATTTGTTGCCAGCACACGGCAAGGCGGCGTGGTTTTTGGCGGCATATTAACTATTACGGGAATGCTCGGTATGATCCGCACATTTGGCATGAGTTCGACCACAGAAACACTCGGCAACACGGTTGCGCTCCTGGTGCCGCAGGGATGGGCGGTGCGGGGTTTGCTTCAAGCTATGGATGGACTTCCGATACAAAATGTACTTATCACTTTTTTGGTTATGGTAGTATGGAGTATTGTGTTTTTTAGCGTGGGAGTATGGCGGTTCAATCACCGCTACGCATAAAAGGGTACTATGCTCAGAACATTTGATATTGTAATCAAAGATATTCACCAAATTCTGATTGACCGTCAATCCTTCTTGTTTCTATTGATAATGCCAGTTGCTTTCACATTCCTTTTTGGATATGCTTCGGGTGGATTTAGCAGCGGCACCTCAGATAGTCGATTGCCAGTGGGTTTTATATCCAGGGATTCCAATTGGTTTAGCCAGGAATTACGCAATTTACTGGCTGATTCAGAGATTATCCGTTTACAAGAATTTAGTGCTTCAAAACAAGACGAAATGGAGAATTTAATTGCCAATGAAAAACTGGCTGCCGGGTTGATCATTCCAGAGCACTATGGCGCTCATTTTCTAAAAGGAAAACCGGGGAAAATTATATTGATTGCCGATGATTCTGCAACCAGTACCACGACCATAAAAAGCACCGTATTATCCACGCTTATTCGTCTTGATAGCGCCACACAAACCGCAAATATCATGGAGCAAATGGTAGGCAATCAGACTCCTTTTGATTATATCTTCGAAGAGACTTTATCTGCCTGGGAGACACCACCCATTCGAATTGATGAAATAAAAAGCGACGCTATTGATCCCGATGTAAACGAAGCGTTAGCGCATATTTCACCTGGCATGATGCTGCAATTCGCGATTGCTAGTTTAATGACTTCAGCACAAATCATAGTCAATGAGCGCAAATCCCGGTCTTTACAGCGTCTGTTCACAACGGCTACCAGCCGAATTCACATCCTTACAGGTCATTTTATCGCCATTTTTGTGATAATTTTTTGCCAGTTCACCCTATTGATCATTTTTGGAACATTTGCGCTTCAGGTTAATTATTTGCGCAACCCACCGGCGACTCTTTTAGTGGCAATTTCATCCGCATTGTGCATAGCTGCCCTGGGATTATTGGTTGGCGTAGTTTCAAAAAATGAAGATCAGGCAGTAGTATTCTCTCTAATTCCTATGTTTGTATTTTCCGGGATCGGAGGCGCCTGGATGCCTTTGGAGTTCACCAGTCCTACTTTTCAAATGATCGGGCATGTTTCACCGATTGCCTGGGCTATGGATGGATTTGAAAATATTGCCATACGCGGACTTGGATTCAACTCTGTACTACTGCCAGCAGCAGCTTTAGTGGGGTATGCAATTTTATTTTTCTCTTTGGCAGCCTGGCGTTTTCAAGTGACCCAGGAACAATGATATTTTTTAAGGAATCCCCGAAACAAGATAACTAAAAAAAAACAGATAAATAATACATTTGAAAGAAGAATCGCCCATCGCTTTGAACCAATTTCAAAACAAGGGGGTAAGCTTAAATGTGAAATTGTAAAAAAAATCGTTGATTGGAGGTGTGACCAGGATGCGCAAGTATTTTTTAATTACAGGTTTTATTTTTTTGATGTCGTTGTCATCCTGCAAAAATGGTGCAGCAACAACCTCATTGATTGAACCGACAAAAACTTCCAGCCCTTCGGTGGATGCTAACACCTCAACCCCTACAGATACATCTTTCGTAAAAACCGTTGTGTCTTCTACCGCAACGCCTTCCAACCTTTCGAAGGAATTAACCAATTTACAACCGATAAACCAGGAGAACATTGAAAAGGTTGGTTTGTTTGTTACTTTAGAAATTCCGAGTTATTCACCAAGGACTGCCAGCCAATGCGACGTGGTATTTAGCCCGAATGGCAGTTTATTGGTGGGTACTTGTGGGGCTAATCCAATACCGGTATGGGATGTACAGAGCGGCAGATTGCTCTATCAACTCTACCCGGATGAATATAAACAAATCGTGGTTTGCGATTTTAGCCCTGATGGCAGTAAGATTGCGTGCGGAGGGGTGGATAAAATCATAACCATATGGAATGCTGCCACCGGCGAGAAGATATCCGAGTTTGGCGAGCACAATTCAAAAATATGGGATCTTGAATTCAGCCCGGATGGCATGTCATTGGTGACTGCAAGTTTTGCGCATGATCTCCGTTTGTGGGATATTACCAGCCAGGAAATGATCTGGAGTTATCACAATATTACGAATTTCCTAAGCGTTGCATATCATCCATCCGCAGATGAGATCGCTTATGGGAATTTATGGGGGATGATAGGTATTATAGATACCAATACAGGAGAAAGGTTGGTCGAATTGATTGGTCCTTCGGGCACTCCGGTTGGCGATGTCAATTTTAGCGCTTCCGGAAAATTTCTGGCAGCTGGCAGCGATGATAATAAGATTTATCTTTGGAATGCTGAAGATTATCAACCACTTGCTTCTTTGGACGGTCATGAAGGATTTGTGAACGGTGTTTATTTCAGCCCAGACGAACAGTTGTTAATTTCGGGTAGCCATGATAAGACAGTGGGTATTTGGGATATTGGAGAGCAACAGCTTCTAAGAAAGCTGGAAGCTCACCAAAAGGCAGTATTGAGAGTGACATTCAATCCAACCGGAACGTTGATCGCCTCCATCAGTTGGGATGGAACGGTGTGTTTATGGGGAGTGGTTGAAGAATGATGGATAATTTATAATCAAAATCAGGAGAATATCATTGAACACTTTATCATTGTTAAACTCGGGAAGCTATACTTCGGATTGGGTAAAAAATTTTTATAACCAGGCGGGTATTTGGTGGGGCGCAGATACCCACGATGATCCAAAGGAATATCAAAGGCGAGTTGCGGTTGTCGAACGTTTATGCGGAAAGAGCGCCAAACGGATATTGGACCTTGGAGCGGGTTCAGGGCTCACTGCCGCAGCCATGGCTGAAGCCGGGCACACAGTGGTCGGTGTGGAATTGAATAAGACCGATATCGATTATGCCCAGGCTTTGTTGCTAAAATCCTTCGAAGGATCAATGCAAATGATTGAGGGTGATTTTTATACCGTTCAATTAGATGGGCGCTTTGATGTAGTTTGCTGGTGGGAAGGGTTTGGGCTGGGCACGGATAGCGATCAGCGTCGCATGCTGCGCAGGATTGCCGATGAATGGCTGGCGCCGGAGGGACATGCATTGATCGATGTTTACAATCCCACGCGTCCAATCCGTTATGCTGAAATGTCCTGCGATCTGGATGCGCTGGAAAATGTACCCGGCTCGGTGGCGATGATTGAAACCTGTCATTTCGATCCGGTATACAGCCGCTGGATAGACGAGTGGAAACCGACTGCCGACCCGGAAAAAGCGCTGGCTCAATCGCTGCGATGCTACTCCCCCGCCGATTTTCTATTGTTGTTGGAAGGCACCGGTTTAGAATTAAAACGCATCGAATTTGAAGGGCAGGAAGTGGACTTCAGGAATAACCGCATAACCATCTCTGAACCCATGTTGGAGGCCTGGGGATATTTGGCACAGTTAACATTATCTTTGTGACTGTTTATATATAAGTGATAAATATTGAATTTATTATAAATAACCTCATTCTGTTTACATTGACGAGGGTGATAGTCTGTGATATTCTCACCTTATGTTTGACCAAACATATAAAATTGCTGATAAATTCAATGTATCTGAAAAAATAATACTCCACTCGGGTGATTGTTTAGAATTTTTAAATCAATGCCCGGATATTATTTTTAAACTAATAGTTACCTCCCCACCTTACAATATTGGTAAAGAATATGAAAAAAAATTGGATTTACCTGTTTATTTAGAACAACAAAAACAGGTTATTCGAGAGTGTGTCCGTACACTTTCTCCCCAAGGGAGCATTTGTTGGCAAGTTGGAAATTATGTAAACAATGGTTCAATTATTCCTCTGGATACTGTTCTGTATCCGATATTTGCTGAACTTGGTTTACAACTTCGTAATCGAATTATCTGGCACTTTGAACATGGTTTGCATTGCACGAGCCGCTTTTCTGGAAGATATGAAACAATTTTATGGTTTACGAAATCGGATAATTACACTTTCAATCTCGACCCTGTTCGCGTTCCTCAAAAATACCCTGGTAAAAAATATTTTAAAGGTCCAAAAGTTGGTCAATATTCAGGAAATCCTTTAGGAAAAAATCCCGGAGACCTTTGGATTATCCCTAATGTAAAAAGCAACCATATCGAAAAAACAGAACATCCCTGTCAATTTCCGGTGGAATTAATCGAACGATTAGTGCTTGCATTGACTGATGAAGAAGATTGGGTTTTTGATCCGTTTCTTGGAACTGGAACTTCAATTATTGCAGCAATACGCCATAACAGAAGAGGCGCAGGGGCAGAGATTGTGCCTAAGTATATTACTTTGGCTAAGAATCGCATTATGCAATCATTGAATGGAACGCTTAAAACCCGGCCGATGAATAAACCTGTTTATGACCCAATTAAAGCAGGCAATTCACAAACAAATATACCTTGGTTAGAAAAAACAGAAGATGGTCAAATGAGCATATTTGATTCTTCAAACAGAGGGGAAAGAACCACGAAATCATGAAAATAACTAAACAATATTCTCACCTCAACGGTTTGGAATTTTTATTAGTTCATAAACCGGATCTTTGGAAAGAAATAGAAACTGTGATTTCTTTGGTTGATGCTGAAAAGTGTAAAACTAAAGTATCAAACGAAAAAAGAATGGCAGGTAAATTGCTTTTCAGCCCAATAGCTATGAATGAAGCATACAAAGAATTATTGAGGCAACGATTATGGAATGAAAGTCGGGTGAGTTATTGGGTAACCAGCAATGAAAAATTAATACGAAAAACGTTAGCGCTATCATCCGATGAGCAGAAAAAAGAAATTGAAGAAGCAGGCGAGAAGCCAATATTTAGCTATAACCAAACGGATTTTGTAAAAGACCGTGTAGCCATCGAAGTTCAATTTGGCAAATATTCTTTCGTAGCATATGATTTATTCGTTAAACATCTGGCTTTCTATATCGGCGATTTTATTGATGTAGGGATTGAAATATTACCCACTAAAGCTTTACAAGAAGAAATGAGTTCTGGCGTATCGTATTACGAGGGTGAATTATATAATGTGGTCAGGCAGGGCAGAGGAATCCCAGCCGTACCACTGGTGCTGATTGGCATCGGACCTTAGAACCATTGTTTAAAAAAATATAAAAGCTTTTGATTTTCCCATAATTTCCTAAACAGTGCTACAATCAAGCAATTTAAATATCAGTCAGATCGCGGGTTGGATATTCCATTCCCTCGTTTATCCATATTCGAATATTACCAGAAAGCAGAGAATCAGTGGACATGGCAACCACTCCTACACTCACATCACAATCCCAAATTAACACCGCTTTTCAAGGAGAACATGGCGCGTATAGTGAACAAGCGGCTATCCAGTTTTTTGGTAAAAAGGTAAGCACTATACCCTGCCAGGCATTCGAGGAAATTTTTACCAGCATCGAAGGCGGGCAGGCAACCCACGGAATACTGCCAATCGAAAACTCACTGACCGGCAGCATCCACCAAAATTATGACTTATTGCTCAAACATGATCTTAATATCGTCGGCGAGTATCATTTACGGGTGAGTCATTGCTTATTGGCGCAACCCGGTGTGAAGATGGAAGAAATACGCCGCGTGTATTCACACCCGCAGGCGCTGGCTCAGTGTGAAGCTACTCTTAACCGGCTGGGATTGGAAAAGGTCGTGGATGTGGATACCGCTGGCAGCGCCCGGCTGATTCGGGATGGCAAAGACCGCCAGGCGGCCGCCCTGGCATCCGCTCACGCCGGGGAAGTTTATGGATTACAGGTGCTGGTGCGGGAAATGGAAGATAACCCGGCCAATTTCACCCGTTTTTTGGTGCTTTCTCAACATAATGATGTTGAATATCAACCCGAGGGGCATACTTATAAAACAACGATTGTTTTTAGTGTCCCCAATATACCCGGATCGCTTTTTAAAGCCATGAGTGTTTTTGCTTTACGTGATATCGATCTGACCAAGATTGAATCGCGCCCGATTTCGGGGAAACCCTGGGAATATTTATTTTATATCGATTTCATCGGTCATACTGCCAATAAAAATTGTGCCCGCGCCCTCGAACACCTGGGAGAAATCGCCGATATGCTGCGCGTCTTGGGTTCTTACCCGCGTCAAAAACAGGAGTAAATTGTGGTAGAACCGTGTCTCTCACTTAAAGAGTTGCTGCGTATCTGTTTCCCTGGCTCAGTGCGCTGGATATGCGAGGAAACCGAAAAACAAAACCTGGTAAGCTGGGTTGTCACTTCGTTGGATGAAGCACAGGTTGGAGATATTTTGATAATCGCTGGAGATAAAATCAAGGCATCGATTTTCTCAGGCGCAGAAAATAAAAACGTCAGCGGTATTTTGATTTTGGGCGATGTAAAAGAAAGTGACCTTGAAGTAACCCATAATCTGCCAATTGCCGTATTAAAAAAAGATTATGGTCAGATCCGGGAAGTTCAACGGATTTTATTGACCACACTCACCAATCAGCGTTTAGGTTTGGTAGAACGCAGCTCGCGTATCTATGCCCAGCTTTCGCAATTGGAAGCGGAGGGCAAAGGCGTGCGAGGTCTGGTGGATGCCATTTCCCGTCTGTGCGGAAAAGGCGTTTTACTGCAAGATAAACGCGGGGAAATTCTGGCGGATTGCCCTTCCACCGAATTGACCGCCGTGTGGAAAGATGTACTGACCCAATTTCGTGATCTATCGACCTTGCCTGATTCCATGCAAGACCGCAAACAAATAAACGAACAGCTCGGCGTTAAACGACAGCAGATACCCGGTCAGCTTACTCGCTTGATCGTTCCCATCATCGTCAGCGAAGTGGCAAGAGGTTATTTGTCGATTATTGCATTATCCGGAGATTTGGATACCCTCGATTATTTGGTGGCGGAACAAGGCGGATTGGTGTGTGGAATCGAGATGGCGCGTAAAAAAGCGATTCGGGAAACGGAGAAGCGCCTTAAAGGGGATTTACTGCATGCTCTCTTGCAGGATGAATTCAGCCCGCGTGATGCTCTTTTGTGGGTGCAAAATATGGGTTTGGATAAAGATAAACCGCATATAGCCTTACGCTTTGCCTGGGATAGCGCAGAAAGCCCCTCCAGACGGCGTCTGGAAACCATTATCAATGGCGAGTTTCAACGTTCAAGCTCTAAATATATCGTGCATGGCCTGGCTTCGGAGGTGGTTTGTTTTTATGAATTAGCCTCAGATGAGGGAAGACCGGAGGATTGCCTGAGGTTAGCTGAAACAGTGTTGAACCAGGCGCATAATGAATACCCGAAGGTTAAGCTGCACTGCGGCATAGGTAATATTGCGAAAGATATGGAAAACTGGCGTTCATCCTTTCGCCAGGCAGGGCAGGCTCTTGAAATGGCGCGCCGTTTGTGGTCTGAGAAACCATTGTATTACTCAGATATGTCGGTCTACCGGTTATTATTTCAACTCGAACACAGCCCGGAACTGATTGCTTTTCAAGACGAAATCCTTGGAACTTTACTTGCCAGCGAGAACGCCGGTGAGATGATCCATACCCTGGAAGCTTATTTTGAGCACAATACCAACTTATCGCAGGCAGCCGAGGCGCTTTTTATTCACCGCAATACCTTGATTTACCGTTTGGAACGCTTTGGCGAGATAACCCACCTTGATCTATCTAAGCCGGAAGATCGTCTTGCCATTCAATTAGCGCTGCGTATCTTCAGGATGACCAGCCCGAGGTAAAAAACTGCTATCAGCTATCGGCTATCAGCTTTCAGTTATTTCTGATATCAAAATAAAAAATTATTAAGGAAGCAAGGAAGAAAAGGAAATCAGGCAGGTTATTTTCTGATATAAAATATGCGGGCGCCTTTCAGCCCGGCATTGCAACTGACATGAAAATAAAAGATTGATAAGGAAACCGGGAGTCCCCTCTTTCCCCCACCCCCACTTTCAAACATAAGTTGAATCTAAGAAATATTTCCGGCTTCTACATTAAAATAATATAAGATTGTGACATATTACAAATTCAAAGCGGTGAATTTTGGATACTTCTCTAATAGACTACTTCATCATTTATAAGTAAACTATAACCACTGAAAGATTATCTGATGAATCTGATTAATTACTCTCTCTTCATTAGTTTGCTCGGCTTAGTATTGGTTCTTGGTATCGTTATTGAGAGCCTTGGTTCACATTGGGCAGCCGACGTGGTGAGATGAAACGCTAAGTGAAACTTAACCAAAACACAACCGGGGCTGCCCAGGATAGCAGCCCCGGTTTTTTTTATAACAAAGGAAAATAAATGCGTTCAGACAAAATCAAGGCAGGATATGAAAAAGCTCCGCATCGGTCACTTTTGCGGGCAACCGGTTTGAAAGAAGAGGATTTTGGCAAACCATTCATAGCTATTGTAAATGCCTATACCGATATCGTTCCGGGGCATGTGCATTTGCAGGCATTTGGTAAGTTGGTTAAAGAAACCGTACGAGCTGCGGGCGGTGTTCCGTTCGAGTTTAATACCATCGCAGTCGGTGATGGCATCGTAATGGGGCACGCCGGGATGAAATATAGCCTGCCTTCTCGCGAATTGATTGCCGATTGTGTCGAGACCATGGTCGAAGCGCACCAATTCGATGGCATGGTATGTATACCAAATTGCGACAAAATTGTTCCGGGGATGCTCATGGCAGCCTTACGCGTGGATATCCCGACTATTTTTGTTTCCGGTGGCGCCATGCCAGCCGGAAAAACACCTCAGGGCGAAACGCTTGATCTCATTTCAGTGTTCGAAGGCGTAGGCGCCTATTCGGCAGGCAAGATCGATGCAGAACGCTTGAAACTATTAGAAGATTATGGTTGCCCTTCGTGCGGTTCTTGTTCGGGTTTGTTCACTGCTAATTCCATGAATTGCTTGATGGAAGTGTTTGGGTTGGCGTTGCCGTATAACGGGACAGCCCTGGCCAGATCCGAAGAACGCCAAAAGCTGGCAACCCAAGCCGCCCAACAGATTTTTAAGCTCATTGAAATGAATCTGACGCCTCGCCAGGTAATGACGATGGATGCCATTGATGATGCCTTTACCGTGGATATGGCGATGGGAGGCAGCACCAATACGCTGCTTCACACCCTGGCTTTTGCTCACGAAATCAATCTTAACTATCCCCTGGAAAGATTGAACACCATCGCTGACCGCACGCCCTACCTGACCAAAGTCAGTCCATCCGGACCCTGGCATATCGAGGATCTCAATCGCGCCGGAGGCATTCCTGCCATATTGAATGAGTTGGCAAGTAATGGAAGTCCCCTGCATCTGGATCGGATAACGGTGACCGGGAAATCGCTGACTGAGTCGATCAAAGGATTACATATAAAAGATCACGAGGTTATCCGCCCTTATGGAAACCCGCACAGCGCTAAAGGTGGTTTATCGGTGCTGTTTGGCAACCTGGCGCCAGAAGGCGCGGTGATTAAAGCAGGCGGTGTAGCGGCGTCTCTACGAAAATTCAGTGGTCCGGCGCGTATCTTTGAGAGCCAGGATGAGGCCTATGAAAACATACTGGACCGCCAATTTGAAGCCGGTGATGTAATCGTTATTCGCTATGAGGGGCCTAGCGGCGGACCGGGAATGCAGGAGATGCTTTCACCGACTTCTGCCATCATGGGAATGGACATGGGTGAGCAGGTATGCTTGATCACCGATGGACGGTTCTCGGGCGGAACACGCGGTTTGTGCATTGGGCACGTTTCCCCGGAGGCAGCAGCGCGAGGTCCCATTGCAGCGTTGCAAAACGGTGATGTGATCGATGTCGATTTAGATAATCGCAGCCTGGATGTTCGATTGAGTCCGGAAGTCATTCGATCCAGACTGGAAGCACTGCCCCCCTTTGAATCGCAAAATAAAAGTCCCTGGCTGCGTCGCTATGCCCGACATGTGACGAGCGCCAGCCAGGGGGCAGTGCTGATTTAGAACGATGAAATTTATTGCGTATTTTGGAAATGAGAGGTGATGACATGTTACGAAGTGGGGCTGAAATTTTATGGGAATGCCTGGTTAGAGAAGGGGTGGATGTGATTTTTGGAATACCAGGCGGCGCTATCATGCCAGCTTTTGATATGTTAACCCAATTCCCAATTCATCACGTATTAACCCGCCACGAACAAGGAGCTGCTCATATGGCGGATGGTTATGCCCGCGCTACCGGGAAGGTAGGGGTTGCCGTTGCCACCTCCGGACCTGGGGCGACCAACCTGGTGACTGGAATTGCCACAGCCATGATGGATTCGTCGCCGATTGTATGTATTACAGGGCAGGTGGTATCCAACCTGATAGGCGGTGATGCTTTTCAAGAAGTGGATGTTACCGGAATTACACTGCCTATCACCAAACATAATTTCCTGGTAACGCGTGCCAGTGAAGTAGCCCAAACCGTGCGCGAAGCATTTTATATTGCTCGAAGCGGACGACCCGGGCCAGTTTTGATCGATTTTTGCAAAGACGCTCAGGTCGAGAAAGCCAAATTTATTTATCCTGAAAAAATCGATCTTGCCGGATATCACCCGCCGATTTGCCCAGGCCAAGCCGATTTGCAAAATGCAGCCGAGATGATTTCCAAAGCAGAGAGACCTCTTATTCTGGCAGGGCAGGGTTTAAAGATATCCAGTGCAGCTGAAGAGTTAAAACAATTAGCCATAACCGCCAATATTCCGGTTGCCATGACCATCCTTGGCTTGGGCGTGTTTCCTGCCTCTGACCCTCTTAGTTTGGGGATGATGGGAATGCATGGAGAGGCATATTGTAATCTTGCTATTCAAAATGCCGATCTTATCATTGCGTTGGGTATGCGTTTCGACGACCGGGTGACCGGTAATTTGCGTACGTATGCTCCCCGCGCCAAAAAAATCCATATTGAGATCGATCCGGCTGAGGTGCACAAGAATGTAACGGTTGATTTACCCCTGGTTGGCGATTTAAAAGCCACATTGACTCAATTATTGCCCCTGATTAAACCCAAATCTAATTCTAATTGGATGGCAACTATTGAAGATTGGCGCAATGAATCTCAAATGCGCGATATCCTTTCCCAGCCCAAGAATGGCAAGCTTTATACCGCTCAGGTGATTGGCGAGATTTGGGAAGCCACGCATGATGAAGTTATCGTTACAACCGGCGTAGGACAACATCAAATGTGGTCGGCACAATACTATCGTGCAGAGCGACCGAATCAATTCATCACCTCTGGCGGGGCAGGTACGATGGGATTTGGTTTACCCTCAGGCATCGGCGCATGGTTCAGCAATCGCCAGGGTGAAGTATGGGTGATCGATGGCGATGGCAGCTTTCAAATGACCCAGGCAGAATTATCTACCGCCATTCAGGAAAACGCTAATGTCAAGGTCGCCATTATGAATAATAGCTACCTGGGAATGGTTCGTCAGTGGCAGGAATTTTTCTTCGAGAGCCGCTATGTTGGAACCCCCTTGCGAGGACCGGATTTTGCCATGATTGCTGCAGCGCATGGTATCCCTGCTCGCAGGGTGACGCGGCATGATGAGGTGCAATCAGCCATTGAATTTGCTCGCACCACACCCGGTCCGGTTTTGTTGGATTTCCGGGTCGTGAAAGAAGATGCTGTTTACCCCATGGTGCCCACTGGCGCTGCGTTGGATGAAATGATCCGCCGCCCCATTCCTACCACGGATGAATTTTCCCCAATAGATGTGGAAAAGGTGGCTGCATAATTAGATTACTTAATAAAAATGGGAGACCGGGAGTTTACCATGCAACATACCCTTATCGCTTTAGTAGAAAATAAACCTGGTGTGTTAAACCGGGTGGCATCATTATTTCGGCGCAGGAATTTTAATATTGAATCGCTTAATGTCGGAAGAACCGAAAAGCCGGAAATCTCACGTATGACAATTGTGGTGGATAGCCAGTATAACAAAGCCAGCCAGGTAGAAGCCAACCTGTACAAACTGGTGAATGTCATCGATGTGCAGGATCTCACCAACCAACCGGCAGTATCACGAGATTTAGCCTTGATCAAGGTGAAAGTCCACCCCGACCAGCGGGCTGAAGTGGCTAATCTGGCTTCGATATTCCGCGGCAAAATTGTCGACGTCGCTGAAGAAACCGTGATTGTCGAAGTGACCGGTACGGAAGACAAAATCGAGAGTCTGGTGGAATTGCTCAGACCGTTAGGCATTTTAGAGATGGTGCGCACCGGTAATGTGGCGATGATGCGGGGTAATTCTTCCGGCATTCGGCATACACCAGGCGCTAATGGACATGAAAATTTGGAAGCCGAGAATTGATATTGATTTTGATACTTATTTTTGGAGAAAAAATATGGCAGTAATTTATTATGATAAAGACGCAGACCCATCCCGCATTAAAAAAGCGCAAGTAGCCATTATTGGTTTCGGATCGCAAGGGCATGCGCACGCTCTGAATTTACAGGATAACGGCGTCAATGTACGGGTGGGTTTACGTGAGGGAAGTAAGAATTGGGATAAAGCGGTTGCCCAGGGTTTAAAAGTGTGCCCGGTAGATGAAGCGGCTGATTGGGGGGACATGATCATGATTCTCGCCCCGGATACCGTGCAGGCAGACATTTATCAATCTTCGATTGCACCTTATATGAAAATCGGCAAGACACTGATGTTTGCGCATGGGTTCAATATCCGTTACAAAACCATTGTGCCTCCTGCCGATGTGGATGTGAGCATGGTCGCGCCAAAAGCGCCGGGTCACCGTGTACGAGAAATTTTTGTTGAGGGCGGGGGCACACCCTCATTACTCGCCATCCATCAGGATGCCAGCGGGGAAGCAAAAGCCAACGCATTATCCTATGCATACGCTTTAGGCGCTACCCGCGCCGGTGTATTGGAAACAACCTTCACCGAAGAGACAGAGACCGATTTGTTTGGCGAGCAAGCTGTGTTATGCGGCGGTGTTACTGCGTTGGTGAAAGCTGGTTTTGAAACTCTGGTGGAAGCTGGTTACCAGCCCGAGTTGGCGTATTTCGAGTGTTTGCATGAGTTAAAGCTGATTGTGGACTTGATGTACCGAGGTGGGATGAACTACATGCGTTATTCGGTTTCCGATACTGCCGAGCATGGCGATTATGTCGCCGGACCACAATTAATTACCGAAGAAACGAAACATGTGATGTCTGAGCTACTGAAAGATATTCAAAATGGCAGTTTTGCTAAAAGCTGGATCGAAGAAAACCAGCAGGGGCGTCCCAATTTCAACAAAAACCGGCGTTTGAACCAGGATCATCTTCTCGAAAAAGTAGGCGCTGAATTGCGACAGATGATGCCATTCATCCAACCGGTAACAATCAAACCAGGCGAATAATTTAACTATTAAAAAAAAGAGGCTTCTATGAGACAAAACTATTTGCGCATTTTCGATACAACATTACGTGATGGCGAACAATCTCCCGGCGCCAGCCTTACCTCCGCCGAAAAGCTTGAGATTGCCCGCTCCCTTGCGCGGCTAGGCGTGGACATCATTGAAGCCGGGTTTCCGGCTGCTTCGCCGGATGATCTCGAAGCAGTACGGCGGATTGCTGTTGAAGTAGGAAATCCCACACCGGGCAACAATGGTCTATACGGTCAAACGCCTGTTATATGTGGGCTGGCTAGAGCCAATAAGCATGATATCGATGCCGCCTGGCAGGCGGTTCAATATGCCGCTCACCCGTGCATACACACGTTTCTTGCTACCTCGCCGATTCATATGGAATACAAACTCCACATGAGTCCCGAGACGGTGTTGGAGAGGGTGCGGGATATGGTTTCCTATGCACATTCATTTTGCCAGGATATCGAATTCTCACCCGAGGATGCCGCTCGTAGTGATCCGGAATTTTTATACCGGGTACTTGCCGTAGCAATTGCTGCCGGAGCAACCACACTCAATATTCCTGATACAGTGGGATATTCCACACCCGAAGAATTCGGCGCCTTGATTTCAGGGATCATTGCCAATACCGAGGGGATCGAAAAAGCAGTCGTTTCGACCCATTGCCATAATGACCTGGGATTGGCTACGGCGAATACGATTGCCGGGATCAAAGCTGGAGCCCGTCAGGTGGAAGTTACCATCAATGGTATCGGAGAACGCGCTGGCAATACATCACTCGAAGAAGTGGTAATGACCCTGCATACCCGCCGTTCGATGTTTGGTTTGGAGACGGGTGTGGATACCACGCAGATCACCCGCGTCAGCCGCATGGTTTCGAATTACACCGGCATCCCGGTGCAGCCAAATAAAGCGGTGGTGGGCGCCAATGCATTTGCTCATGAAGCCGGTATTCACCAGGATGGCATGCTGAAACATCAATCCACTTACGAGATCATGCGCCCCGAAACGGTGGGTATAAGTAAATCACGCCTGGTCATGGGGAAACATTCCGGGCGCCATGCACTCAAAGTTCATCTACAGGAATTAGGTTATGAACTCTCGGATGAAGAATTAGCTGTGGCTTTTGAAAGCTATAAAAAATTAGCGGATAAAAAGAAAGAAGTCACCGATGCTGACCTGGAAGCGCTTATCGGAGATCAGGTATCTCTCTCTGAAGAGGTCTTCAGCCTGGACGGGTTACAGGTCACTTGCGGCACCATGGGAATGCCTACCGCCAGCGTGCGGTTGCTTGGCCCCGATGGCGCCATGCACGTACAGGCGGCGGTTGGCACTGGGCCTGTCCATGCTGTATACAAAGCGATTGACGCTATTGTGGGTGTGGAAAACAACCTGGTGGAATTTAACATCCACGCCGTCACCGATGGGATCGATGCCCAGGGGGAAGTGACTGTACGATTAATGGCGCAAAATGGGGGAACCCATCACCGTACTTCCCCTCAAAGTGAGGCTCTGATCTCCAAGACTTACGGTGGTTACGGCGCCGATACGGATATTGTAGTCGCTTCTGCCAAAGCATATTTAGCAGCGTTGAATAAGGTTTTGATCAGCCGTGGTCAAAAATCCGAAAAAGAAGAGATGCAAGCGGTTTTAATGACCGCATAATGAAAAGGAGTTTGGAAATGTCAACCAATTTACCCCCCATGCCTATGCCTTCTATAGAATGCTCTGCTCCGTCTTACACGACAAATAGGGTAAAAACAGCCAGTGTGAAGAATAAAACAACAGAAACCAGCGCGAATTCGACTGAGTTGACCTCTGAAATGTTTTTAAATCCCGTCGAAGAATTGAGCAACCCAGAGGGTTACTTATATTATTCTCGGTTTTAGGTCCGGATGTATAAAAAACGCACACTTTTCAGGAAAATATGGGACGAGCATGTGGTCCTTCAGGAGAAAGACCACCCTGCTGTGTTATATATTGACCTGCATCTGATTCACGAAGTGACCTCTCCTCAGGCATTTCAAGGCTTGCGCACCAAAGGGTTGTCGGTGCGTTGTCCCAGCCGCACCCTGGGAACCATCGACCATTCGTCGCCTACAATCAGCCTTTCTCTGAATCAGGTGGATGCGTTGGCAGCCAAGCAGGTACAGACAATGCAGAAAAACTGCGCAGAGTTTGGTGTGCCGTTGCTGGACCTGGATCATCCCGAGCGGGGCATTGTCCATGTGGTCGGCCCAGAATTAGGTCATACCCAGCCGGGAAAAACCATCGTTTGCGGCGACAGCCATACTGCCACGCATGGCGCGTTTGGGGCGTTGGCTTTTGGTATCGGCACAAGCGAGGTGGAGCATGTGTTAGCCACGCAATGTCTGGTGCAGCATATGCCGAAAACATTCCGGGTAACTTTTGAAGGTCAACCAGGAGATAGTGTAACAGCGAAAGATATGATCCTGGCGCTGATCGCTCAAATTGGGGTGGGGGGCGGAACGGGGTATGTCATAGAGTATGACGGCAGCACAGTTCGAAACATGGATATGGAAGCCCGTATGACTTTGTGTAACATGAGCATCGAAGGCGGGGCGCGAGCCGGCATGATCGCGCCCGATGATACTACTTTCAATTACATGGCAGGATTACCGTACGTTCCCCAGGGGGAAGCCTGGGACTCTGCACTTACCCGTTGGAAAAAACTCACCACCGACGATGGCGCCACATTTGACAAATCATTGACCCTGGATACCGGTCATATTCAGCCCATGATCACATATGGCACAAACCCCTCCATGGGGATACCCGTAAACGAACCGGTACCTGATCCGGCTGGCGAAAAGGACCCCGAGAAACGCGCCGCCCTGGAAAAAGCACTGGCTTATATGGATCTAAAACCCGGCCAAAGCCTGCTGGGGCATGCGGTGGATGTGGTGTTTATTGGCAGTTGCACGAATGGCAGGCTGCATGATTTGCGTATGGCTGCCAGGTTATTTAAAGGGCGCCAAGTAGCAGAAGGGGTGCGCGTGCTGGTTGTGCCGGGTTCTGAGAAGGTGCGCCAACAGGCAGAAGCCGAGGGGCTGCACCAGGTTTTCCGGGAAGCCGGCGCCGAATGGCGTTATCCCGGTTGCAGTATGTGTATTGCCATGAATGGCGATGAGTTATTACCCGGTCAGTATGCGGTCAGTACCAGCAACCGCAATTTCGAAAACCGTCAGGGCATCAATGGGCGAACATTCCTTGCCAGCCCTCTCACTGCTGCGGCTGCCGCAGTGACTGGCTGTATTACAGATCCGAGAACACTATAAAATGCAAGCTTTATCGAAACTACACTCTTGCTTGATCCCACTACCATATTCCAATGTGGATACCGACCAGATCATCCCAGCGCGCTTTCTCAAAGTGACAGATAAAAGCGGGTTAGCAGATGGACTGTTTTCCAGCTGGCGCTATACATTGGAAGGAAAACCCGATCCTCATTTTCCGTTGAATCGTGAAAACGCCAGGGGCTGTTCGATATTAGTGGCAGGCGATAATTTTGGCAGCGGTTCTTCTCGGGAACATGCCCCCTGGGCATTGTTGGGTTGGGGAATCCGCTCGGTGATTTCCACTTCGATTGCCGATATTTTCCGCAGCAATTCATTGAAGAATGGTTTACTTCCCATTGTCGTCGATGCTGATTTTCACGCCCGTTTGTTCGATCTGGCAAACGCCTGGTTTAACGTTTCGGCTGATCAAATTAATGGGGGAGATAAGCTATCTAAGTATGGTGTGGTCATCTCAGTAGCCGAGCAAACCATCACTTTGCCGGATGGTACCGTGACTTGTTTCGATCTGGATGCCTTCAGTAAGTCATGTTTTTTACAAGGGGTGGATGTGTTGGGTTATTTGCTCAAACATCAGAATGAAATCAGCGCTTATGAGGAGAACATACGCGCCAGCACAAAGGAGTCATAAAACGCATGAGCCTGTCTGATAATGCTTCATCAATTTGGATTTACGACACTACTCTGCGGGATGGTTCGCAACGAGAGGGCGTATCTTTTTCTTTGGAAGATAAGGTCAAGATTACCAAACGTTTGGATGAATTTGGCATTCACTATATAGAAGGCGGGTGGCCTGGTTCTAACCCCAAAGATGAAGCGTATTTTAAAAAGGTTGCCCAATTAAAACTCAACCATGCAAAAATTGCCGCGTTTGGCAGCACCACCCGTAAAGGTACCCTGCCTCAGGATGACCCCAATATCCAGGCATTGCTGGCTGCCAACACGCCCGTGGTAACCCTGGTGGGGAAAAGCTGGGATTTTCACGTAAAGCATGTGTTGGAGACCAGTCTGGAAGAAAATTTGAAGATGATCCGTAGCAGCGTGGCATATATAAAAAGCCTGGGCAAAGAAGTGGTCTATGACGGCGAGCATTTTTACGATGGATACAAAGCCAACCCTGATTACGCCCTGGCGACATTTTTAGCTGCCCAGGAAGGCGGCGCAGATGTGCTGGTATTGTGTGAAACCAACGGGGGCTGCCTCCCCTGGGAAGTGGAAGCAATTACCAAAGCCGTGAAATCAAAAATCGATATACCCCTGGGTATACACGCCCATAATGACAGCGGGTGTGGTGTGGCGAACAGCCTGGCAGCCGTGCACGCCGGCGCCGTTCATGTGCAAGGTACGATCAACGGCTATGGAGAACGGGTGGGAAATGCCGATCTGTGCGCGATCATACCAAATCTTCAGCTAAAGATGGAAGCCAGCCCATTGCCGCCAGAAAAATTAGCCCGCCTTACAGAAATTTCATATTATGTAGCGGAGGTGGCAAATTTACCCCGGGACCGGCATGCACCGTATGTAGGAGAAAGTGCATTTACCCATAAAGGGGGCATTCATGTGGCGGCGATGTTGAAAAATGCTCAAACCTATCAGCATGTTGATCCGGAATTGGTGGGCAACACCCGCCGCTCGGTTGTTTCAGAGTTATCCGGGCGCGGCAACCTGGTGGAAAAATCTCAGCTTATGGGGCTGGATCTGGATTCTCGCCAATCTCGCGAGATGTTATCTGCTATCAAAGAGCTGGAAGCGCAAGGGTTCACCTTCGAAAGCGCCGAAGGTACGGTCAATGTGATGCTGCAGCGGATGCAATCGGATTATTCAGCGCCATTTGAATTGATCGATTTTGTAGTGATCGTGGAACACCGCCAGGGCAGGGGTATATTGGCGGAAGCCAATGTCAAGGTGCGTATAGGCGACCGGATTATCCACACCGCTGCAGAAGGAAATGGCCCCGTGAATGCTTTGGATTCGGCTTTGCGCAAGGCATTGGTCGATATTTACCCCAAATTAGCCACTATCCGTTTGGATGATTACAAGGTGCGTATCCTGGATAGCGAAAACGGCACATCGGCTGCCGTACGGGTGTTGATCGATACAAAAAATGGCGCGCATCGTTGGAGTACGGTAGGTGCGGGCACCAATATCATTGACGCCAGTTGGCGGGCGATCGCCGATAGTATGGAATATGCCATTATTAATAGTTCCAATAAAAGTTGCGAGGAGACGGTTGAAGCGTGAAAGCAAATCTGGTTTTATTGCCCGGTGATGGGATTGGTCCCGAGATCGTTTACGCAACTGCAGAGGTGATGCAAAAGCTTGCTGGGATATACGGACATGAGATGCAAATGCAGGAATATCACATTGGGGGAGTAGCCATGGATAAGTGTGGGGTTCCCTTGCCGGAAGACACTCTGCAAGCCTGCTATGAAGCAGATGCCATTTTGCTTGGCGCAGTGGGAGGCCCCAAATGGGATGACCCCAATGCGGCTTTACGACCGGAGCAGGGCTTGTTGACATTGCGAAAGGCATTAGAGTTATTTGGGAATTTACGCCCGGTGAAGGTGTACCCATTTTTAGTAGATGCTTCACCACTGCGGCCCGAGCTTTTAGCGGGAGTCGACTTGCTGGTAGTACGGGAACTGACCGGGGGATTATACTTCGGTCAACCCAAAGGACGGCGTATTGAAAACGGTGAAGAGCAAGCTATTGATAGTTTGACCTATACCGAAAGCGAGATCGAGCGTGTGACTCGCCTGGCGTTTGAATTGGCCGGGAAACGCAAGCGGAAGGTTACATCAGTGGATAAAGCCAATGTGCTGGAAAGTTCGCGTTTATGGCGTCAAACGGTGACCAGGGTTGCCAAGGATTATCCTGATATTAGTCTGGAACATATTCTGGTCGACGCGGCGGCTATGTATCTGATTACGCGTCCTTCCATGTTTGATGTTATCCTGACAGAGAACATGTTTGGCGATATTCTGACCGATGAGTCTTCTGTGTTAGCCGGGTCGATGGGGATTCTCCCCTCGTCTTCCCTGGGTGATCATTCGAACTCATTGGGTAAACTGCAAGGGTTATATGAGCCAATCCATGGATCAGCGCCCGATATCGCCGGGAAAGGGATTGCCAATCCGGTGGGGACTCTTTTATCCGCCAGCTTGTTATTGCGTTATTCATTAGGTTTGGAAACCGAAGCCGTTGTTTTAGAACAGGCCGTTGAACGCACATTATCTGGCGGAAAACGCACCCCCGATCTGGGCGGTGATTGTAACACTCACCAATTTACTCAGGAAGTGATGAAAAATTTGGTCGAAGTAAAAACATAATACAGGAAAAAGAAAAAACGAAATTGTATTAACATTATTCGCTAATGACTGATAACTGACAACTGATAACATCGACTGACATAATTTTAATCAAGTTAATTACATTTTTCTGAAATTATCAAAGAACGTAGGAGAAATCTGATGAGCATGGAATCGAAATATTTATGGATGAATGGCGAAATGGTGGAATTTGAAAAAGCAACCCTTCATTTCCTGACCCCGACTTTGCATTATGGTGTGGGGGTGTTCGAAGGTATCCGCTGTTACCCAACCAAACAGGGTCCGGCTGTTTTTCGTAACAGGGAGCATGTACATCGGCTATTTAACTCAGCTTTGGTGATGGGTTTTACTGAAATGCCTTTCACCGAAGAAGAAATCCAAAATGCGATCAAACTCACGATTTCTATGAATGGATTTGAATCCTGCTATATTCGCCCCCTGGTTTACCTGACCGATGGCGGTTGGAATCTTACCGCAAATGGGGGCAAGGTGAATATTGGCATTGCTGTTTGGTATTGGGCAAATTACCTGGGTGAAAAAGCATTAGACGAAGGTATACGAGCCAACATCTCCTCATTCACCCGTCATCATCCGAATGTGATGATGACCAAAGCGAAGATCGTTGGTAATTATGCCAACAGTGTATTGGCTAAAACCGAGTCGGTGCAATTAGGTTTTGACGAAGCCATATTGCTTGATCCGCAGGGTTATGTGGCGGAATGCACCGGCGAAAACCTGTTTATCGTACGGGATGGCGTGGTCTACACGCCGCCTACAGCGCCGGTGTTGGAGGGGATCACGCGCGATTCGATTGCGCAACTGTGCGCCGAGTTAGGCATTAAAGTGGAAGAACGGCAGATTTCTCGCGATCAGCTATATATAGCCGATGAGGTTTTCGTGTGCGGCACTGCAGCCGAATGCATTGGGTTGCGTGAAATCGATTTCCGGAAAATCGGCAGTGGTAAAACAGGGCCAATCACCAGAGCTGTGCAAAAGGTATTTCACCAGGTTCTGCGCGGCGAACATGCGCGTTGTGCCGAGTGGATGGATTACCTGAGCACTCCGGTTGAATCATTCGTTGTGACAGAAAGTCGCGCAGCATAACTAACGGCATTGTTGCGATTTTCTTGACATTCTCCTTAGTCCCCCATTCCTTTCCCTCGAACACGTATCGAGGGCGAAGGGATGGGTGGGAGAAAGATATGCTGTCAGCAATTGGCTTTCAGTGAAGGTTATTTTTTGTTTTTTTAATGAGATTGCGTGTTAATTCTAGGGAAGAGGAATGGATGTGAACTGGTTCTTTATGACCAGATTATGAATCGATACATGTCCGAGGCGTGAAGCATGGAGGAAGGTAAACACAGAACTCCTTCTCCTCCCCGATCAGGGAGAGGGGAAGGAGTTCCGGTTTAAACATCAATCATGCATTGATAACCGGCAGGTTCTGGCGTATGAATTGCATATAACTGCGCTTTTTGCGATCACAGCCGCGGAAGACATCGGCAAGAAAGATAGCCTCAAGCAAATGCCGGTTAGTAGGATCGGTGATGGGGATGTTCATACCCAAAACCGCGGCGGTTGTGAGGAAACTGGCATTGATGGTGTCGCGGTCTGGCATCCCAAAGCTGACGTTGCTGGCACCGCCAGTGATGTTATTTTTTGGGAATTCTTTGCGCAATAGTTGAATTGTGTCGAAAGCTACCAGTGCTGCCCGGTCATCAGCGCCTACCGTCATCACCAGGGGATCAAACAATATATCCTCTTCCTTCAATCCGGCTTTGACAGCCGCATCCAGGACTTGATGGGCAATTTTCAACCGGGCCTCGGCGTTATCGGGGATGCCTTCCTGACCCATGCATAATGCAATAACGGGAATGTTGAATGAAGCGATAATCGGCAGGTTTTCCGCCAGGATTTTTTGCTCGCCGCCAATGGAATTAACCAGGGGACGCCCCGGGCAGATTTTCAGGGCAGCTTCCAGGGCAGCGGGCACGCGGGTATCTATAGAAAGAGGAAGATCAACAGCTTCAGCCACTACACGTACAGCTTCGGGTAATAATTCCGTTTCATCGATGCCTTTACCGCCCACATTGACATCGATCACCTGGGCTCCGGCTTCCACTTGCCGGCGGGCTTCGTTGGTGATGTATTCCCACTCTCGATCCAATAACGCCTGACGTAATTTGCTTTTCCCGCTGGGATTGATGCGTTCGCCGATGATGCGGGTGGCATCGGTGGGGGTAATTTCAATCGGTTCGCCGGTGCCTTGTAATACGGTTGTCATTGGGGTAATGCCTCATTTCTCTCGCGCTTTAAAGATAATATCGGCTTCGGGCTGATCCTTGAGCCATTCATCGAAAGGTTTGAATTGGGGCGGTTCGACTATAATTTTGGTCAGATCTTTGGCGATGGGATACTTACCCAAAACGCGTGTGGCTTTTACCGCGGTGTGGACATTAATGGGAGGCGTATCAGCCGGGACATTTCCGATCCACAGGAGCAGCCTACCATCCCGTCCCATGATGTCGATGTATTCTTGAACTTTGGCTACAATTTGTTCAGGGGTACTATCGCGCATAAATCGACCATTCATGGACGCCATAATGGGTAATTTTTTGCCTTCCCCTTTTTTAATCGCATATTCCTGCAGCCAACGCATGTCCCATTCTTGGGTACGGCCCATTCCGGAAAAAGCAATTTTTAGGGGGAAGGTCATTGCCGCAGCGTCCCAACATTTGAACATGACCTCTTTATTGAATTTTGTGACATCTTCTTCACAATAGTCGCCGGCAGCGGTGCCAGCAGAGATGGTCATACCCAATTCTTTTTTACCCCGCTCGCGTAACCGCTGAGCAGAGGGCACCACCCACTCGATGACCAATTCAGGGGTCAATTCGGGGAAAGCTGCCCAGGCATCCGCGCCGTTGGCGTTTTTTACCCCGGCTTTCCTGAGCGCCGCCATATAAGGCCAAATGGCTTGATTCTCTGCCCAATCGAATAGCGCCTGGGCAAAGGCTCTGTCTCGCTTTAACGCGCGAACGGCTTTTGGATATCCCATTGCCTGGCAAATCAAACTCCAGGGGGAGCAGAAGAAGCCGCCGGCAAATGGACCGGGGGCTTTTTGGATGCATAATTGACCGGCATGGATGCCATAGGGAATACGACCCTTTGAAGGATCCAAAGGCCCGATTTTTTCCAAATCGGAGGGCGATTTTATCAATGGGTCGCTGACATCCACGGTGGGCATGGCGTAATCGCTATAAATCATCTTTGCGCCCAGGGCTTCTACTTCCAGGTTATAAGCATCAGCAATAACCGTGACCGAATCGAATGTGTACCATCGGCATACCGCGAGATGGACGTCCACCAGCAGGTCGGCATCCCAGTAATATTTTCGTGCCGGAACTTTAGCCACGGTCATGGCATGGTCGTGAATTTGCGGTCCCTGAAAGGGAACGACATCAGCGTGGTCACCGGTCATGGCCGCAATGACACGGGCAAGGCCGCTGGGCTGTCCAAAACGGAGGCCTTTGCCGTATAACATACCATGCAACATTTCAAGATTTGGGTTAGCCACGGTTTAGCCTCCTACCAGTGTCAGTGCTTTTTGCATGGCATCCAGGGCGTCTCTGCCCCAGGCATCGGCGCCGACTTCATCGGAGAATTCCTGGCTGGTGGGCACTCCGCCAACCATGACTTTTACATTGTTACGTAAGCCCTGGTTACTTAACTCCTTAATGATATCTTTCATAATAAGCATGGTCGTGGTCATGTAGGCGCCTAATCCCACGATCGTCGGTTGGTGGGTTTTAACGGCCTCCACGAATTTATCCATGGGGACGTCGATGCCCAAATCGACAACCTCGAAACCCGCCGAGGTCAATAGCGCCACTACTAAACTCTTACCCAGGTCGTGCATATCGCCTTCAACGACGCCAATAATGTACTTTCCGCGGGATGGTCCTGTCTGGGTATTTTTCAGTTCAGGATCCAATACCTCCATGCCAACCTTGAAAGCATCGGCAGATAGGATCACATCAGGAAGAAAATATTGGTTGGCTTTCCATAATTCCCCAGCTTTAGTAATACCGTCCACGACGCCTTTCTGCAGTATCTCCAGGGGCGGCAGACTGGCATCCAGGGCGGCTTTGACCAATTCACCGGTCTGAATGTCCTCGCCTTCGGTGACAGCTTTGCTTATGGCTTGATATTTTTCATCTGACATGTTTTCTCTCCTTGTAAATTTTCTTTCATGAATAACGAAAAACAATGGTTTTTATGAAATTGCTGCCATCATTTTTGTTTATTGATGATCAGCCGGTTAATTTGCCTTGGATTGGCGTGACTTAAAGATTATGTCTGCTTCGGGTTGGTCCTTTAACCATTCATCGAAAGGTTTGAATTGTGGGGAATCGACTTTGATTTTGGATAGGTCTTTTGCAATAGGATACTTTCCCAGGGTTCGAACTGCATTAACCGCAGTGTGGACATTCAAGGACGGTGTATCGGCGGGGACATTACCGATGAAAACCAGCATTCTTCCATCACGGCCTAAAATGTCAATCCATTCAGCAATTTTTGCGATGATTTGTTCGGGTTCACTATCGCGCATAAAACGACCATTTAAGGACGCCATCACCGGTAATTTCTTGCCACCTGTACCCGCCTTAACCGCATACTCTTGCAGCCAATGCATGTTCCATTCTTGGGTGCGTCCCATCCCGGAAAATGCCACTTTCAAGGGGAATGTTTTAGCGGCTGCAGTCCAGCATTTAAACATGACCTCTTTATCAAATTTAGCGATATCTTCTTCGCAGTAATCCGCTGCTGCAGTTCCTGCAGATACTGTCATGCCCAATTCTTTCTTGCCCCGCTCCCGCAACCGGTCGGCGGAGGGTACTATCCACTCTTCTACCAATTCCGGGGTTAACTCGGGGAAGGCTGCCCAGGCATCGGCGCCATTGGCGTTTTTCACTTCGGCTTTGCGTAGTGCTTGCATATACGGCCAGATAGCCTGGTTTTCTGCCCAATCGAAGAGCGCCTGGGCAAAGGCTTTGTCTCGTTTCAATGCCCGTACCGCTTTTGGATAACCCATCGCCTGGCAAATCAAACTCCAGGGAGAGCAGAAGAAGCCGCCGGCAAATGGACCGGGCGATTTTTGAAGAAATAATTGGCCAATCTTTATTCCATAAGGGATGCGGCCCTTGGAAGGGTCTAAAGAGCCGATCTTATCCAGATCGGACGGCGATTTTATTAAGGGGTCGCTGACATCTACGGTGGGCATGGCGTAATCGCTGTAGATCATTTTTGCCCCCAGCGCTTCGACTTCCAGGTTATATGCATCGGCGACTATGGTGGCGGAATCAAAACCATACCAACGGCATACAGCCAGATGTACATCCACCAGCAGGTCGGCATCCCAGTAATACTTACGCGCTGGTACTTTAGCTACCGTCATGGCATGATCGTGAATTTGTGGTCCTTGAAAAGGAACGACATCGGCGTGGTCTCCGGTCATGGCGGCAATTATGCGAGCCAGGCCGCTCAATCGACCGAAGCGGATGCCTTTTCCGTATAACATACCGTGTAACATTTCAAGATTCGGATTAGCCATCTTTTTTACTCCTCCTTACGTTTGTGGTGATGGTAAACGGATTCCCTTTGCGAAATAGCGGTTGAATCCAGGGACAACTGTGAGTTCCAGATAATCGATCTTCCGAGCGAGCGCTTCCGCTTGAATGCGACATTCTGTTGAAGCCAATATCATGCGGGCGCCGGTTCCCGCGGCATTACCAACGGTGTGGATATGATCCAAAGGGATTTCTGGCAATAAACCGATGCGGACCGCGTTGAAAGGGTCAAGGTAACTGCCAAATGCCCCGGCAATGGTTACGTCTTCGATATCCTGAGTGGTGATGTGGAAATGATCCATGAGGATTTCGATCCCGGCGCGTATCGCGCCTTTTGCCATAAGAATTTGGTCAATATCCTGCTGGGCAACAACAATGTCATGCCTGCCATTGTTGCCGGCAGCCAGTATATAAGCGGGGATGCTATTTTGTTCGATCATGACTCCCGCCGCTTGGGGATCGATCCGCCCGCGTGAGTTAATGATATTTGTTCGGCGCATTTCTGCGATCGCATCCAGTATTCCAGAGCCGCAAATGCCCATCGGAAGACCATGCCCAATTACATCACAATGGGGGTGCAGGTTTTCATCAATGCATACATGGGCAATTGCCCCTACCGCGGCGCGCATTCCATGCCGGATATGCGCCCCTTCAAATGCCGGACCGGAAGCGGTTGAGCAAGAGACGATCCTGTCGTTCATCTGCAGGGCAATTTCGCTGTTGGTGCCGATATCTATACCTAAACGTATACGGGTATCTTCTCCAAATTGGCATGCCAATAAAAACGCCAGGTGATCCGAACCAACAAAACCGGCAATTGGCGGGGGTAAATAAACCACTGCCCCTGGTGCAGCGTGTAATCCAAGCGAATCTGCCTTTACTTCGAGAGAAGAGCTAAGGGCAGGGATAAAGGGTGCAAGGGCTAGCGGACGCACCGGAAGGTTTAATAACAGATGATGCATGGCTGTATTTCCTACGATGCAAAATGCCAGCAGGCGGTCAACTGTCACCGATTGGGTTTCACAAAGTGTAGAGGCGATCTGATTTATTGACTCGATCACATTTCTCTGTAAACGATCGGCGTTTTCGGAACTCACCATCACCTTTTCCAACCGAGACATTACATCTTCCCCAAAGACTATTTGGGGGTTCATGATCCCGCTTGTTGCCAGGGTTTGCCCGGTCTCCAGGTTTACCAAATAACACGCCAGTTTGGTAGTACCTACATCGACAGCTAAACCAAGGGGTTGGATATTCTTTTCCGTAAACGCGGCGATGATTTCCCTATCGTTCAAGGCGATCGTCCCCTGCCAATTACCTTGCCTTAGCACCATCCGGAGAGACCTGAGAGCTGGTAACCCGGCCCAAATACCCTTTATGTTCAATTGTCGCTCAAGTGTTGTGCTTATTCTTTCGAAATCTGCTTGTTGCTTTTCCAAAGAGGGGGGTGAAATATCAATGGAGAGACATTGAATAGGCGAGTGGGCTTGAAAGAATGAGGCAACTCCCTCTGTTTGTACGATTTGATTTTCAATCTGTGAGGTCGGAGGAATGAACACTTTTGCATCAGATTTCAAGATCGTGCGGCAAGCCAACCGCCATCCCTCAGCGAATTGTTTGGCTTTGATGTGAGAAGTTTCTGGGGAGGAAACATAAGAAATGCCAGCCGCCCCCGGTTCCATGTGAACCAGACATTTTCCGCACACGGCTTTTCCCCCGCATTCTGAGCGTAACCCGATGCCGGCGCGGCGAGCTGCTTCGGATATCGAAAGAGGTTCCTCGCATAATAATCTGATTCCGATTGGCTCAAATTCGATTGTAAATGACATGGCGGCTGCTCGTCACCCCCGTGAAAGAATTATTGGAGGAGGTCAAAAAATGTGGATGCCAGGAAAAATCAGATATATCCATCATGGAGGGCGGGAAAACACGAAATCCGTTTTATTGCATATACAATACAGCGATCTTAAGACCAATTTGGTCTTTCAGTATTTACGGTTGTGTCTATAATAAATAAAAATCAGGGGGAAATTTGTCGTCTGGACGACATTTGGATGGCAGGAAATTAAATCCTCGCTTTATGCTGGCACTATTCTGTTTGCGCCGTGCGTGTTAACCGCCAGGCTAATTCGACGGCGCGGTGTGCGGTTGGTTCATAACCGTCGGCGCCCATTTCCTGACACATTTTCTCTGAAATGGCGCTGCCTCCCACTATTACTTTAATTTGTTTGCGTAAACCCTCTTTAGTCAGCGCCTCGATAACCTTAAAAGGTTCACGCGTAGTCGTGGTCATTAGTGTGGACATTGCTAATATTTGAGGCTGATAATTTTTAACCGCCTCCAGGAAGGTTTCAGCGGAAACGTTGGAGCCCAGATCGACCACTTTGAACCCCCTGGCTTTAAGCAACATGGTCACTAAAGTCCTGCCGATATCGTGGATATCCCCCTGAACCGTTCCAATAACAATTGTACCCATATATTTCACCGTGATACCGGTTTTATCGATTTCCTGTTCTATGATTGGAATGGCGCTTTTCATGGCATAAGCCGCCAGGATGACATCGGAAACATCGATTTCATCGCGGGCGAACAGGCGGTCGACGCGCCGCATCCCGCTGGTCAGCGCCTCCAGAGATTTCAGCGGGTCGATTTTGTTTTCGATGGACTGCAACGCCCAATGAGTGGCTTCATCTTCAGAGCCGTCTACAACAGCCTGGTCCAGGTTATCCAGGATTTCGATGTGATCGGGGGGGATGATATACATCCGTCGACCCTGCGTCCATAAAAAACCTTGTCGCCTCAATTCACTTAAACAGGCGGTGATGGTGGTGCGGTTAGCCGCTACCATTTCACCGATTTCTTCATGGGTTAAATCCAGATCGATGCGGATGCCGTTATCGGTGATGTAACCGTGTTCATTGGCAAGGGCAATCAGGTTGGATTTGAGACGATGCTGTACATCCAGCAAACTAAAATCACGCACCTTTCCGGTCAACGAATGGATTTCTTCCGCTAATTTTTTCATCACCAGCAATGAAAATTCCGGATTGATGGATAACAATTGTTGGAATTGCTGAACAGGAATAACCAGAGTCTCGGTATCCTCGATGGCTTCTGCCATGGTTGAATGGGGTTTTCCAACAAGAAAGGCTTCAGCGCCAGCCAAACCGCCATGCCCTAACACGCTGTAAGTGTAAGTTTTTCCATCAATCGAAATCGAAGATAATTTTATAGCCCCTTGTTTTACAATAAAAATCGATTCGACCGGATCACCCTGCCAAAATAGAATGCGTTCTTTCTTAAATTGTTTGAGTCGACCAATCTGATTGGCTTCCAGAAAATTAATTAAATCAAGTCCTTGATCTAAATGAGGTTTGAATTCGTTGGCTTTCATCGAGGCGTTTAAATCAGACATTGGCAGCTATTTATGTAAATCGGGGTAAAAATGGGAATATTGAACCGTTTCACCGACTGGAATGATAATGAAATCATTATCCCAGTTGCCGGCAACCATTTTTTGGATCAATGTTGTGGAACCCATGATTTCTTCGTATCGCAATCCGAACTGCTGTGCAGTTTTCCGCGCATATTCGCGGTAATGATCCATCCCGTAACGACCGGTATTGATCAATGCCAGGCGGGTATAATTTTTCAACATCAATCGCATGATGCGGTCAGCGCGTTCTTTCCCCTGTTTTGCTGCTATTTTTTCGTATTGAGCAAAAGGTGAATCGCCCACTTCTATCCACCCTTTGGTTAAATAATATGTTCCGGGTTCAGTTTTTAATTGATTCTGGTAGGATTTACTGGAGCCCAGGAATATCGCAATGCAATCATCGACGCGTGGGATAACCAGGGTACAACAGCTGGCTTTTATGCCAATGATCGCTTGCGAACATAAGCCATATCCCAAGATGATGGTGTCAAATCGAGAATTGGCGCCATCGATTGTTTCTTGTAATATATGGCGTAATTGATTGGGGTTAACATGCAAGCCAAAATCCAGCACTTCATATTTCATGTCAGACGGCATCAATGGAAGTATCTCTTCGATGACAGTAGCGCATGCAAGGATCAATGTTTTGGAATTATCCATAATCGCAAATTTGTTTTCAGATTACTTCGCAAGAAGTGTAATCTTAGGGTATTGGCTTGTCAAGCGAAAAAGAGGGTTTTAGAGTTGGGTACTGATGGTCCCTAATGATGGGTTGGACGTCCGGACGCTGGTTTGGATTGGGCATGGGTGCAAGCGTCTGTACTAAATATGGTATTGCGTGGTTAGCGACAAAATGAACGGAGTGGTGAATTCACTCGGTTTGAGTATTCACCACTCCATATGCAGAATAATGCCCCCAAATATATCCTTGGAATTTGTTATGCTTGCCTCTTAACTGGGAGAAAACCGTCCTTTGATGCGGGTAAACATGCGTTTGAAAGTATAAAACACCAGCATCGTGAAATATAGAGAGGCAATCATGGCGTTGGCGAGTATCATCAATAAATAGATTTTCATTGTCGAACTCTCTCCAAAAAATTATTTATACGAATTATTATAGTTTAGTTACAATTAGTATTACGCAATTGATAAAAAAAGGTTGTATGCTTTATTTTATATCATAATCGATATAAAATCAGTACGCATTATCCCGTATCCTAAACACTTAATCCGCATAATAGTTACCCGTTGTTTTGCTTTATGGATTGATAAAACCTAACTCTAAGATAAAGCCGAGTATTTTTGGCATCAATCAATCGGGTGATTGGATAAAATTATGAAATTATTAATCGAATCGCCAATTGGATTCACACCAATACACCTCTTGCGCTGGACTGGTCACCTTCCAAAAAGAATCATTATTAAAGGTGTGATATTCTCTCAAACGGTCATCTATCGATAGCAAAGCATTTCTTGCCCGCCAATGGGAAAGCTGGAATGATTGCCAGTTTTTCTGCGGTAAGACAACAGATGGTTTGATTTTCTGCATACATGCCAACGAAGCGCCAAGCGCATCTCGGGTTTGCGCAGGCAGCGAGGGTGATTGATACAACGATACCAGGGTAGGAACCGCATCGGTGGATAAGGAGGCAAGATAAGCGGTATCGACCTCATCACCTTGAATGGCACGCTGTGCATTGCGCTGGACTATAAAACCATCCACATTGAGAAAATTGATTGATAAAGCAAATCCTAATGCAACCAATAAAACTGAATTGGTGAATAGTCGTAGGCGTTGTAAGATTTCCAGAATTACGGTAATCACTAACAATACGCCTAACCAAATTATGAACACATGTGAATAGGTTCGTAAACGGGTAAAACCATAAAATGATTCGTAGAGTAATAATCTTTGGAACGCCGATACCAGAATGATGCTTAATAAGCTGACTAAAAAGAAATTCAACACAGAAAACACTCTGCGATGCAGGATTGTCTCGCGGCGGGTTATATGACTCAAGCTATAAATCAGCGCCAGGGTAAATATTGCCACAGAGATCAACTCTCCGAAACCACGCCGGGCGTATTCGGAGTATGTATACCCATCAATATGAATATTGGTTTGACCGCCGAAAAAATATTGGAATTGAATGATCACAAATGAAGTGAACAAGATACTTATGCCACCAAGCACAATAACAGCCTCGGTAAACCCAAGAAATGGTATGATACCGGATCCGTTATTGGTTTGAACGACTTTTAAGATGCTTTTTTCAAGGGAATGATAATAAACGCCTACCAGAGCATAGGCGATAAACAAGATAACCATGAACCGTAAAATATATTCGGGCAGTCTTTCAATACTGAATATATCAATGAATGCACCGATTTTTTGGGCAAATATTGCATCCGCCGCGCTGAGCAGAGTCGTGTAGATGATCATGATCGGCAAAGCGATGAGTATGCCGCGCATGACATGCCAAATTTTCCGGGAGGGAATTTTTTTAGCGGTCTCGTTTTGGGGTTCTTTTGTCCGTGAGGTTGCTAATACCGGATGGATGAGTACGCTCTGACAAAGATTTAGAAAACCCGATAAATAGTCAATAAAGCCGTACTTTAACCAGCTATCCCCCAAAATGGACATCGCCAGGATTTGTAATACCAGCAAAGTGCAGCTAATCGATAGTAAAAGACTGAGAGGTTCCTGGCGGATAAAGGATAATATGGAAAATACAGTTATGGGAATAAGCAGGATTAATGATTTAGCCGATGGCTTTTGTTTCTCAATGAAAAACAAGAACAATCCTGATAGGACGCATAATCCTACGAAAATAGCAAAAGATATCCCGGGTGTTTTATCCCAAAAGAGGAAATCCCAAATCCAACCAAGAATTAAAGCTGTCAGCCAATAGTGATTAATACGCTTTGACATGAATACCTCCTGTGTAACGATGAGTAGTGTATGTCGAAAAAGCTGGCGAAAGCTATCATTGAATTTCAAAACCTATCGAAATAAATTCATTTCATGTGAAAAAGGCGGAGGGGGCAATGACTGGTTTGCATATCCGTTAGAAGTGATGAATTTACTACTCAATTTTCCTGATTGAATAGTAAAATAATAGGAAGTTTAAGCGAAGCATCACCCGTAATATATTGGTAAAGTTTACTCGTAGGAGATGGGAAGATGCCACGATTTTTTGAAAAACAAGAATGGGGGCTTACATTTGATCGAAAAAATACATCCCTACGCGCACGTCTTATCGATGTGTTTTTACTGATATTTTTGGTTATTGGCATTATCATTATTAGCATAACGCTTATCGAATACCCTCCATTCGACCCCACTTTGGAAAAAGATATCACCGCTTTATACATAGGCACTTCATTTATTTTAGTTAGTGTCGGTGTGATCTATGTCCTAAAACGTTGGATATCTGTTGATGCTGCCAGTATTCTATTGTTATTGTTTTTACTTATTGCGATCACCATTTCGGATACGCCTATAGAAGTGACAGAAGGGAGAACACTGATCGTTTTTTCTCTTCCCATCGTGATTGCCAGTGTTTTATATCGCCCGTGGGGAAGCTTCATTTTTGCGGGGTTATGTAGTTTAATCGTCATTTTTTTGGAAGTCAATTATGTACACGGGGATATCAATATTATTGCTTTTATCGTATTTTTCCTTTTAGCATTAGCTGCCTGGTTATATGCCCGCGGCCGGGATAATGCCGTGTACTCACTCTATCAATCGGTTAAAAAAATCGAAGAAGCCAATGAGGAAATTCAAAATCTTGCGAAATTTCCAAAAGAAAACCCAAACAGCATTATGCGGGTGAGTCCTGATGGGAAACTTGTTTATGCCAATCCAGCCAGCCAAAGCATCATCGATCATTGGCATTGCCGACCTGGCGAACCTATCCCCCAAAAATATCAAGAAATCGTAATGCAATGCCTTCAGGAACAGCATCAACAGGAGATTCAAATTGAGGTTAAAGGCCGAGTATTTTCATTGGTTTTTGCACCGATCATTGATGCGAATTACGTCAATATTTACGGGGGAGATGAAACGGAACGAGTCCGTGGAGAAAAAGCGCTGCGTGAGAGTGAACAACGTTATCGACAATTATTCGATACGATGCAGGATGGGTTTTCTTTGCACGAAATTATCTGCGATGAGCAAGGAAAACCTGTAGATTATCGATTTTTAGAAGTCAATGCTGCTTTTGAGAAATTAACCGGGGTACCTGCAGAAAAAATAATTGGTAAAACCGTGTTGGAGATATTTCCAAATACTGAAAGGGAATGGATTGATAATTACGGAAAAGTAGCACTTACGGGGAAGTCGATAAGGTTTGAGAATTATGCCCAAGCAATAGGTAAGTATTTTGAGGTAGTTGCCTATTCCCCGCGGGAAAACCAATTTGCTGTATTATCCAAGGATATTACAGAACGAAAAAACACTGAAAAGGAATTAGAAAAATCCAGGGAGCGCGAGCGGACATTAGCAGATATTTTGGAGCATGCCTCACAGCCTTTTGCCACTGGATATCCGGACGGCCGTATCACTGCTATCAATGCGGCATTTTGTGAACTGGTGGGGTATTCTTTGGAAGAACTACAAAATATGTCTTGGATAGAAGACATCACACCACCAGAGTGGCGCCAATTTGAACAAGATCAACTATCGATCGCCGAAACAACCGGACAATCTATCCGCTATGAAAAAGAGTTGCAAAGAAAAGACGGAAGCAAAGTACCGGTTGAATTGTTAGTCCATTTGGTAGAAGACGAGCAGGGCAAGCAAGATTATTATTATGCATTCGTTACCGATCTTACCGAACGTAAAAAAGTAGAGCAGGAAATCCGAATGCTTAATCTCGAATTAGAACAAAGGGTTATTGACCGCACCAAGCAGTTGGATAACACACTTTCCGAATTGGAATCCTTTGCCTATTCTGTTTCGCACGATTTGCGCGCCCCATTACGAACTATTGATGGTTTTAGTCAGGCGTTGGAAAGTGAGTATTCAAGGGAATTGCAAGGGGATGGGTTACATTACCTCGAACGTGTCCGCTCGGGTGTTAAACGAATGGATCAATTGATCGCCGATTTATTAAAATTATCCCGGGTCACACGCCAGGAAATAAATTATGAACAAGCCGATCTCAGTAAAATCGCGCGTGAGATACGGGATGAATTACAGCACAATCAACCAGACCGCATGGTTGTATGGGATATTCAAGAAGGAATTAAAGCTTTCGGCGATGTTCATTTACTCAAGGTGGCGGTTGGAAATTTGCTGCAAAATGCCTGGAAATTTACTGGTACAACAGAGAATGCATCGATTCAATTCGGTTGTATGGACAACGATGGGCAGAATATTTATTATGTGCGGGATAATGGTGTTGGCTTTGATATGAAATATGCGGATAAATTATTTGGCGCCTTTCAACGACTTCACAGTGTCAAGGTGTTTCCTGGCTCGGGCATTGGATTAGCGACGGTTCAACGGATTATCCACCGCCATGGAGGAAAAATCTGGGCTGAATCGGCGGTAAACCAGGGGGCGGTGTTTTATTTTATGTTAGATGAAAGAAATATTGACGGAGTGAATGAAAGCACCGGGTAATTTTTTCATACAAAATGACTGGCGAAAAGACTGTCGAAAAGACGGGTGAGGATAACCATGAACGATGTAATTCATCTATTAATTCTAGAAGATTCACAAGATGACGCCGACTTGATCATTCTGCGCCTAAAAAAAGAAGGCTATAACATTAATTTTCAAAGAGTAGAAACTGAGGCGGAATTTAAATCCGCGCTTGATTCCTCGATTGACCTGGTCATTGCAGATTATTCCCTGCCGCAATATACTGGCTTGCAAGCTCTGGAAGATTTAAAAACAATAGGATTGGATATTCCATTTATTTTGGTATCCGGTACGATGGGTGAAGAGATCGCGGTAGAGGCCATCAAGCAAGGTGCAGCAGATTATTTACTAAAGGATCGTCCTATGCGGTTGGGCGCAGCCGTGAGAAATGTGATGCAAGAACGACAGTTGCGCACCGATAAGAGAAAAGCGGAGCGGACAACTCAACGTATGGAGACGCGGTTGAAAATTTTATACCAGGCAAGCCAGGAAATTGCCCGCGTTAGCCTGGATTTGGAACAGGTATTTGCCGCCATTCATCATGCTGCGCAAAAATTAATGTCTGTTGAAGCTTTCGCGATCACATTAATCGATGATAAAACGGCAGAGAATCACGCCGTCTATCTCATCGATAAAGGAGAACGTTTACCGGAAAAACGCATTCCGCTTAATAGGGGATTAACAAGGTATGTCAGCAAATCCGGTAAACCATTTTTGGTTAACGATTACAAAGTAGATGATCAAATCGATGTCGTACATTTTGGAACAGAGGAACACGTTAAGTCGATCCTGGCTGTACCAATGTTCGTTGGAGAGAAGATGATTGGCATGCTCTCCGCACAATCATACCAAAGCGGCGCATATTCAAGCGAAGATCAAACATTGTTAGAGATGCTCTCTACTCACGCCGCGGCAGCTATTCAAAATGCACGCCTCCATGCTGCGATCCGTGAAAGTGAAGAGAAATATCGCTTGATTACCGAGAATATTAGTGACACGATTTGGTTAATGGATATGAATACTCACGTCACGTATATGAGTCCTTCATTAGCGAAAGCGCAGGGATATTGTTCATTGGAAGAATTAAATTCAATTCCTCTAAACCAGCACATAACTCCTGAATCGTATAATCGTTTACTTCATATTTCCTATGGGGAGTTAACAAAGGAAAATCTTGCCAAAGCTATCTCCCAATTATCACATCCCGTTGAAATTGAATTTATTCGTAAAGATGGAACAACATATTGGAGTGAGATTACCTTTGTTTTGGTTAGAGATTCAGAGGGGGAACCAGATGGTATTATTGGGGTGGGACGTGATATCACCGAGCGAAAACAAGCTGAAAAAGCCCTGCGGGAATCGGAAATGAAATATCGCTCGCTGTTCGAAAATGTATTGGATGGTGTGTGTCGAACAACTCCTGAAGGCGACATCTTAACGGTAAATCCCGCTTTAGTGAAGATGTTAGAGTATGACTCTATAGATGAGCTCATGACAATCACCAACGCTCTGGATTGGTGGTTTGACCCTGGCGAAAGAGAAGAGTGGAAAAGTGAATTGGAAAGGCTGGGCGAGCTTTCCAATTACGAAGTGGTATTTAAAACAAAAAATAATAGAAAGTTGGCTTTGCTTAATAATGTCAGTGTTCACCGCAATGAAGAAGGGAAAATCGTATATTATCAAGGCACACTCACAGATATCACCGAGCGTATTCAACGGCAACGTGAATTGGAAGCATTAAATATCGTGGGGGAGGGATTGCGGACTGCCAATGCCGCATCGGAAATATTACCAGTAATACTTAATGAGATCATGAGTGTAGTGGATGCTCATGGGGTGGCAATTGCAACCCTGGATGAATATACCGATGATATTCTCATTAAATCAAAATCGGATAGTGAAGGTGAAATCCAGGATATTCATATGCGTTTTGGAGAGGGCATTACCGGGAAAGTATTTGAAACAGGGAAATTGTATATCAATGATGATGTCTCCAAAGATCCGGATCTATTTATCAAGGATTTTGTACAACCAATGGCTGGCGTTTGCATCCCATTATCGACCTCGGGCAAATTGATCCATGCTCTATGGGTATTTCGAGATTATAAATTTGAAGCCGATGAACTACGCATCTTGGAAGCCATTGCCGATATGGCAGCCAATGCGTTGCAACGCGCCTCGCTTTTCGAAAAAACGGCGCTTCAACTTCGTCAATTGACTTCTCTGCAGGCTATCGATCATGCCATCACGGGCAGTATGGATTTAAATGTCACTTTAAATATTTTATTGGATCAGGTGATCACTCAATTAAATATTCATTCCGCTGCGGTGTTACTGTTTAACTCGATATCTCAAACATTGGAGTATTCTGCCAGCAAAGGGTTTACAACAGAAAATTTAAAGAAGTACCGAGCCAGGCGAGGAGGCGGTTTGGCTTCTCAGGCAGTCACCAGGCTTGAAATTATCACCTGCGAGATGGGTGGCTGCCCGGATTATCCATTTTTATCCGAGACGGGTTATGTGACGCAGATCGCGGTACCTTTAATTGCCAAGGGGCAAGTAAAAGGGGTTTTAGAATTATTCCATCGCGATAATCTGGTGACTACTCCCGAATGGCGGAATTTTTTCGAGACTTTAGCCTCTACCGCAGCTATATCCATTGATAACGCCACACTGTTTGCGGATGTTCAGCGGGCAAATATCGAATTATCCATGGCTTACGATGCAACGATTGAAGGCTGGTCTCGGGCATTGGATTTGCGCGATCAGGAAACCGAAGGGCATACCCAACGTGTAGTACAGATGACATTGGAGCTGGCGAACGATTTGGGTATAACGGGAAAAGAACTCATTCATATTCGACGCGGCGCGTTATTGCATGACATAGGAAAAATGGCAATACCCGATAGTATATTGCTTAAACCGGGTCCATTAACAGATGAAGAATGGGTCGTCATGAGACAGCATCCTGTTTATGCATACCAGCTTCTGCACCCAATTCCTTACCTTCGCCAGGCATTGGATATCCCTCATTGCCATCACGAAAAATGGGATGGCACCGGGTATCCAAGAAACCTGAAAGGCACCCAAATTCCACTTTCAGCCCGCATATTTGCGGTAGTCGATGTATACGACGCACTGACATCAGACAGACCCTATCGGGCAGCCTGGAGTAAAGAGGAAGCGCTGGCTTATATTCGCAAAAATATAGGTACACATTTTGAACCGAAAGTTGTCGATGCGTTCAATAAGTTTATAAGCACTAACGGTAATTATTAGACCGGATAGAAAACATCTGGGAATGGTTCTGGCATTTAATTTATTGGTCGATATCTTGCAACGAGATAAAAAATCATCCTCCGGTTTTCTTTCCGCAGGGGAATGCATCAAATTGAAAGGCGTTTCAAAGAGCATACATGTCGGAACAAACCGCTCACATACTTTTATTAGCTGACCAGCCCGAAGAAGTTGCCAGCTTTCAAGACATGTTGGAAAAAGCAGGGGTTGAGAGCATCGAATTACATCCCGTATTTCAATTTGAGACGGCGCTGGACAATTTAAACCAAATCCCTTTTGAAATCATAATAATTGACCTGAAAGTTGTCGTTGCGCGAGGGCAGGATTTTATTACTTCGGTGAGGAATATTTGTGCAGATATCTCGATAATTTTATTGACCGATATCGAAAACTTGCATCAAGTCGACCCAATATTAAAGTACAGCGTGGATGATTGTCTGGTAAGAGAACACCTGCAGGGAGATTCTTTAGCCCGCACGTTGATATGTGCGATGGAGAAAAGACACTTAAAAAAGCAATTGTTAGCTGCCGAAGATACCTTGCAAAAATTGGTAGAACAAATCATAGATGGGATTCTGATCGTAGGGGCAGATAAGATCATTCAACATGCGAATGAATTTGCTGAAGTTATGTTTGGTAGTCCGCAGGGGGGATTGGCTGGCGCATTGTTTGAATACCCGCTGGTTAGTAATGGCAAAATGGACATCGAAATCCCGCGTAAAGAAGCGAAACCATTGAAAGTTGAAATGTATGTTGTACCCACTGAGTGGAAACATGAAGAAGTATATATGGTGATTTTACGGGATATCACCGAACAGCAGGAAGCGCAGGAGCAGTTACGCCTCAGCGCTAAAGTATTTGAAACCACCGCGGAGGGGATATTTATCACGGATAAGGATTCAAATATCATCTCAGCCAACCAATCGTTTTCCGATATCACGGGTTATTCATTTCAAGAAGTTGTTGGAAAAAATGCGATGCAATTTCACTCGGATCACCGTGATTGTGAATTTTACCGTCAAACCTGGAATTCAATAGCGATCACCGAGCGCTGGCAAGGAGAGATATGGAACCGCCGGAAAGATGGAGGAATTTACACGGAATGGGTCACCATCAGTACCGTAAAAGATGACCAGGGAGAATTGACTAACTATATTGTCATATTTACGGATATAAGCTCGCGCAAGCAATCGGAGGAGCGGTTAAAGCATCTGGCTACGCATGATCCTTTAACTGATTTACCCAACCGCGACCTATTTTATGACCGGTTGGAGCAGGCGTTAATGCGCGCCCGAAGAAACCGCGTCAGCGAAAATACCCGCTGGATGATTGCGGTAATGCTGCTGGACTTGGACGGATTTAAATTGATCAACGATACGCTGGGTCACGCACAGGGAGATTACTTACTGCAAGTTGTAGCAAAACGTTTGCAAAATTGCGTGCGGATGAGTGATTCGGTCGCCCGGTTGGGAGGGGATGAATTCACCGTCGTTATCGAAAACTTATCCGATGCCCGAAACCCTTCCCTGGTTGCGGAAAAGATATTAAAGGCACTGGCTGCACCGGTATTGTTGGCGGAAAAAGAATATTCCATAACCGCCAGCATTGGGATAAGTGTTTATCCCATAGACGGCGAGGACAGTATCAGTTTGCTAAAGCACGCCGATATCGCCATGTATCGCGCCAAGGAAAAGCACAATACCTTTGAGTATTATTCGCTTCCGCGATGAATTATGGCCTCGGTAAATTGGATGGCAGAGTAATGGGGGGCAAATTCGCCGGCCGTTTTCCCAACAACGCTTCGAAATCACCCAAACTATTCTTTGCCTGAGGCACTTGACCTCTGGCAAGCTGCATGGTAATCGTGTTAATTTTCTCAGAAAGCCCTTGCAATTTTGGACCGCCCTGCGCGTTCAAACCGGCAGAGGCATTTGCGCCGAGCAGGGCAATTCCATTCAATTCGTCATGGGTCAGCTTATTATCTTCCAGGGCGAGGTGGATGCCATCCACAAAGCCAAAGGCATTGGCTAGAGCACTCTGCACATCGCCGGCGACGTTATCCGGTTGCACTGCAAGCGCATTTTGTGCCCGATCATCACGGTTCGATTGAAGAGATGTTGCCCAGTTTTGCGCCTGTGTTTGCGCTTCAGTTAAATAGACATTTGTTTGTTGGGCTGCTTGATTCAACTGGTCGATCGTCTCCTGGGCTAAAGCAGCGCCTTGATTAAGCGTGTCACTGATTAATTGGAGAGAAGCCTCTAACGCAGCCGTATTTTGTGCCACTGCAGAAAGGTCTTCTTCCAGGGCAATTAATAATTCCAGGGTTTCAGTAGCCAGGTCGGCATATAGATCATAATATGCGCCAATCGCTTCCTCAGCCAAATAGATCGCTTCTTCGGTTGCCAGATAATAAGCTTCCATGGCAGCCACTTCTTCGGGAGTGAGTGTATTATCGGAGGTGGCTTGTGCTGTTGCAGCGGAAGCCTGTTCAGATGCCGTCACTGCGTCATTAACGGATTGTTCGACCAAAGCCGCCAACTCTTCTTCGGTCAGGACAATATACTCAACCGAGGGGGTGGGAGTGGGAAAAAGAGTGGAGGCTTCGGCAGGAATTGAAGTGGGTTGAGGAGGCAATGCGGTGGTAGTTGCCGCGATTCCCGCCTCGATTGTTGCTTGCAGACTGGCTTCCGAATGGGCAGTGGCAGCCACAGCCGCATCGATAGTCGCCTGGGTATCAGGTTCAGCATCAGGGGGCGGCGTGGAGACCGATGTGCCACATGCCAGACTGATGATGATTACGAATGAAACGATCAATAGATGAGCGGGACTGCTTTTCATACTTTTTGCTCCTTTATTCTTGGATATCTTACAGGTACTATAATTAAATTGAAAGATATTCACATAAAGAATCACCCAAAAATGGCTTACAGAAACGTAAATACCGGGTAATCAGGGATTTACACGATAGATTAGGAAATTTGGGTCTTGATATTGGCGGGAGATACTCGCGCATCCCAAAAACTGCGATTCTTGGCTGATTACCACCTGCGTAATACCGTCTTCTGCGATCAAGGAAGACAGCAAACTACAATCAAAATCCTTGTAAAAACGATTGTTAAGCACAATACGGCGGTACCATTCAAGGACATCCGTGTCTTGATAGGGGATGGATTTAAACTCGATAAAAACCGACGCACCGGTTGCCAGCCGGAAATCTTGCATTTTTGAGGGGGTGAGATATACCTCACCGGGTTGCTTGTGTGTTGAAACATGTGTAAACATCTCATGTTCAGCAATGCTATTTTTTCTCATCAGGTCCAGGGTAAAGCGGCTGGCACCGCTGATGACTGCCATCGAAATCAATACCAGGCTTATTGCGCGTATTCCCCTGCCTGAAATCCATTTTTGAGCAGCCAGCCAATCGATAAGGATGTTGCTAAAACGGGCAAGTAAGATCGTCACCGAAACAGGCACCAGGAAGATCGATACCCTCCAGGGGAAAAGCAAAGCCAGGGCATTATTTTGGGTGAGAACCTGGACAATGGTGAGCGATACTCCGACGCCAAAAGGGAGTGATAAAACCAAGAAAAGCCGTGTTTTTCTGATCACCACAAGCGCACAAAGAATAAAAATAATCTTTACAACCGCGGTGGCATCGAACCATTGGCTAACCAATGCATGGTGTGGAATACGGAAATTAACCAGAATTTGGCGCACTTCTTGTACGGTCGCCGTATCGGTGCCGCCGAATATCGTGTATGACTGATAGAGGATCGGCGAAACCAACAGCAGCGCCAGCGCGCCTAAAATAAGTGGTAATTTTATCTGGCGAGTTTCCTGGAATAGGATTGTCATATATGCCAGGGTTAAACATCCTGCACCGAGTAAATACGTGGGATGGAAAATGGCCGCCAGGCAGGCGGCGATGATAGCCAGGAAGTGTCGTCGGTTGAGAAACCAGTAAATAGAAAGCGCTAGCAAAACGCCAAAGGCGCTGGGCTGAAATACCGTGCCCAGCATGCGTTGGTCTGCGACGCCGTCTTCCAGCACATAAGTCCAATTATCGCTTAATAGTTGCGAGAGTGAAAATCGCAAACCGGCGGAATGGATCAAGAAAAACACAGCTACGAAGAACAGGGATAAGAGTTCGGATTGATCTATTCGAAATAAAACTCTGGCAATACCAAACAGGCTGAAGAGATATATGCCCATCAATACCGCATAGTAACCATAAAAGATAGGCTGCCAATGAAATAATCGGTAAGTGACCTCCACCAGCGCGCTGAAAACCGGTACGGTATCGGTTGTGTTTGCCAGCCAATCCTGATTCAGATAACCCACGCCGGCATGTGATAGTCCGTGTAAAAAATATTGGTTTTGATTTGAGGTAAAAAGCGGTGCCTGGCTGTAAGCGATGGCAAAAAGGATCGTCCAAAGCAGAAAACTTATGACTGGGTAGATGCATTTTTGAAGTGTGCGGTGGTTGGAAAGCATGGCATTGGTATACCCGATAACGATTATTTCGACAAGTCCCGTTCTGATATAATCCAAGCCATGCAGAACTTTTGGTATACCGTTGCCAAGAAATTCTGGCCAGACCTGGCAGGGATGGATGAGCAGCACCGGTTAAGGGGGACTGGCGAGGTGATTACTTTTCTGTGGTCAAGTGTCCTGGCATTGCTGGGGTTGATATGGTTGATTACGGTAACCGATTTGCAGATGATTGCCGATGAGTGGCAGCCGTTGCTCCTTATGGCGATTGTCATTCTCGTGTTTGAAAAGATCAGCTATTTCATTATTATCGAAATCCGCGCCAACCGCTATGGCAGTGCCGATGAATCGATGGCAGGCGTTATCCAATGGTCGGCTGTATTATTATTCGGCCCTACCGCATTATGGATTTCAATATTTTTGCGGACGTTGATTTTTGTACAAAAATGGGTGCAATCCCATGCGCCGGCGAGTCGATGGAGTTTGTTGCGCAATTTCGCCATGACCCTGTCTTTGTATAGCCTGGCATATCTGGTAGCGCTCACGTTTTACGAACGCTGGGGAGGCGCATATCCCATCGCTGCTTTATCACCGCAAGTAGTAATTACCATTTTTGCTGTTCTGGGTATATATTTTATATGCGGTTTATTCATAAGCGCCAGTTATATTTGCTTTGTTTATTGGATGCAGAATCGGTATTCGGAAGGGGAATCGATTCTGCCTTTAAGCAAATTCTTTTTATTAGCCTTCGGTTTGCCGCATTTAGCTAATCCCTTTGCCATTTTAGTGGCAGGATTATATGTACAAAATGGGATTTTAATCGATCTATATTTTATTATGGGGCTTTTACTGGTGGCGTACCTGGCGCGGCGATTGAGCTGGGCAGCCGAAAGCAGCCGCCAGCAATCACGGCAGTTACGCCAGTTGGAGCGCCTGAGCCGAGAGATCATTAATTCACCTCCTGATGCATCTGCACTTCCGCGGTTATTAGACGAACACGTTTCTGCCATGTTCCCTTCGGCGCGTATCCTGATCGGGCTTAAAGATGGTGACATTTTATTGAAGAAGCCAGATGATTGGCAGATCGATTTACAGCCTATTCAAGCCTGGGTATGTAAAGAAGCGCGCGTGAACGCTTATATGAATAAAGAGAAGTTACCATGGGAGGCTGAATACCAATATCATGATCCAGTAGTAACAGCCGCAATATTTGACCTCGAAGACGGCGCGCCAATCGGGTGTATCTATATTGAGTTGCGCAGCCTGGCGCAGCCCTGGGATAGACAGGCTTTGACGACACTGTACCCGGCGGTGAAAACCCTGGCCGATCAAATCGCTTCTGCCATACATCAAGCAAAAATTTATGAAGAGACACTGGCGTATCATCGTGTGGCTCAAGAATTAGCTTTTGCGGGGAAAATCCAATCCAGTTTTTTGCCTAATGAGATGCCGCGCCTGAGAGGATGGGAATTGGCGGTGACGCTTTTACCCGCTCGTGAAACATCCGGCGACTTTTTTGATTTTATCCCCCTGCCAGATGAGAAAATTGGCATCCTGGTGGCAGATGTGGCGGATAAAGGTGTGGGCGCCGCGCTATATATGGCGTTATGCCGCACATTGATCCGCACGTACGCTATCGAGTACATTGAGTCGCCGCCAGAGGTGATTTTCTTTTCGGCCAATGAACGCCTTCTGCAGGACGCCCGCGCCAATCTATTCGTGACAGCCTTTTATGGCATCCTGGATCAGGAGACGGGAGTTTTAACTTACTGCAACGCAGGACATAACGCCCCCTACCTTTTCAGCCCCAATAATGGCAATACCTATTCATCGCTGTCACCCACGGGAATGCCCATGGGCATCGAAGAAAATGCCCTATGGCAGCAGGCGAGCATTCAAATACAGCCAGGTGATGTATTGATTTTATATACAGACGGTATTCCCGATGCTATGAACATGTCAGAGGAATTTTTTAAAGACGAACGTTTGATAGAAACGACTTTGTTGAATATCAATTTACCGGTTCAGGAATTACAGAGCGCTATACTAGATGAAGTTCAGGAATTTGTAGGCGAAGCTTCTCAATTTGATGATATCACTCTGCTGGTCTTACGCCGCGATTTAGAGCCGTTGTAATTGTTCATCCACCCATTCGGGGGCAATTCTTGCCAGCCGCGTCTTTTTCAGGTTTTCTTTCATGATCCAGCGAATATCAGGATCGGAATAAGCCAGCCACTTTTGCATAAAGGCAATACCTTCTTCAGGCAAGGCAGCTACCACCACACTCCAACAGTATCCCAAACCCTGTCGCAGAGTGAGAAAATCGGCGTCTTTGCGGTGTTGGTTGGCGAGAATGCTGGCGGTGATTGCATCGAGTATGAGTAAGGCTTGTTTTACCTGACCAGGTTTTTGGAGCAGAACCGGTTCGGCTAAAGCCGCCGCGGCGGCACGTTTCTCTAACCAGCAACCCGATGCCCAGTTATGCATTTCCTGTAAAAGACCAGCCATATCCACTTTGCCCCAGCGTTGTAACGCCTGGGCAACGCCTTCGCGTAAACGCCAGCGCGGATCTGAAGCAAAGGACCGAATAGTTTGTAGATATTCTTTTTCCCCTTCGGCTACCAATCTCCCTAAACCCAGTACACCGCAAAAAGCCAGAAATTCATACGGAGAATTGACCGGCGCCTTTTGCGGGTCGTAGATGATATATTTCTCGAATAGAGCCAGGTTGCCCATATCGGCAACGACCGCTGCCAGCTCCAGGTTGCCACGCGGACCAGGCAGCCCGGAATTTATCAATAGATATTCATCCCAATCCGTTAATGATATTAAGGTATGGCGATATTCATCTGCTTTTCCCATTTCAACACCCTCAATGCATTTAACGTTACCCATTTGCTGGGCGCTTTCTTCTGTTCAATCGTCACCAGCATTCGCCCATTGAAAGAACGATCCATATTCCATTTTCCCTGTGAGTCTTGTTTCGAGCGTATCAGATCGATGGCATCTTGCAAACGTTCATCCCCGCAGTCTAATTGCTTAAGGATGAGCAGCATTTCCAGAGCGTCGGTTGCATAAAAATTCGGAAATCCGAATTCCACCCAGGAGGGTTTGGCGATCTTCGAGAGGTTATGACTGCGCTTAAAGAGATGATGGATAAGGATGAATTCTTTCCCGTTATCGATGGCTTGTTGAACAACAGGGGATCGTTTTTCCTGCGGGATTTCTGCCAGGGCTTTCAGGGTTTTTACCACGTTCATCATGCAGGTATGCTTCCCCCAACACTCCTTTTTTACGGTATACGGCCAGATTTGGGGCGCTCTGCTTTGTTTGTCATCGCAACGTAAATACGTACTAAGAAAATCGATGCCGCGTTGAACGCCGGGATCATCTATATAGCCCAATCGTAACATAGACCATACCATATTACCGCTTAAACAAGGGATTATGCTATGATGATCTCCCCCCTGGGTTAAAGAACCACGGTATGCGAATCCACCGCTGGAAGCGTCTTGCGATATTTTCAGCAAGAAATCCTTGGCGCGGATTATTCGTTCATCGCGACCATCGGCGCCCAATTCTGCTAACAATATGAATGACCATACGGTGCCTTTGTATTTCGAAGGGTCGTAAAATTCTTCCGGTTTTCCCCAATAACCTTCCGAGTTTTGATGGCTTAGTAGCTTAGGGACGGCGCCCTGTTGCATGATAGTCAATTTAGTTTGCGACACATGCGGGTCGTCTTCAGGGTAATCGCAAAGTTCCTTCAACGTGAAGTACCGCGCCGAAGGATTGTTTTCTTCCAGTAACCAATCGAGCACAGGTTGATCTGCTACAGAAAGCGCAGTCATTTCATTTTCTAATCTTGATCCGATTCTTTCGTATAAAGTTTGGATGCTTTCTCGGCGGAAACGGTGATGCCTTTGATCAGTGCAGAGCTAAATCCCTCGTGTTCCATACGGTTCAACCCGGCGATGGTGCAGCCTCGGGGAGTGGTTACTTTATCGATTTCCGATTCAGGATGGTTGCCGGAAGCCAGGAGCAGTGATGCTGCCCCTTTGGCGGTTTGAGCGGCCATTTCCAACGCTTCACGGGAATGGAAGCCTATCTCGATACCACCCTGGGAAGCTGCCCGGATAGCGCGGAAAAAGAAAGCGATCCCACAAGCCACCAGGGCGGTAGCCGCGTCCATTTGCTCTTCGTGGATGACCAGCGTATGACCACCGGTGGAAAAAATGGCTTTTGCGATTTCAATGGCTTTGCCATTGGTGCTGGCAGAAGCAATGCAGGTCATGGATTGCCGTACGGCAATGGCTGTGTTGGGCATGGCGCGCACAATGGGGATCTCTTTGTCGATTTTTTCTTTGATCCGAAGCGTGCTGATACCAGTCACAATAGATATCAGTGTATGTTTCTCGGGCAGTAACACCGGGCGAATTTCATCCAATACATTATCCACCTGGCGGGGTTCTACGGCGATAATGATGATTTCCGATTGGCTGACAGCGGCTTGATTGTCTTTTTCGATAACAAAACCACGTTGCTTTTGCTCTTCCAGCAAGTGTATTCTGCGCCGGGTTAAGACAATGTCTTGTGGAGAAAACAATTCCGATTCAGCTAAACCATTTGCAATGGAGGCGCCGATATTACCGGCGCCAATAATGGCAATACGCGTATTTTTCAAAATAATCTCCAATGCGTCTTTGATTTTACGTTTTTACCAGATCCTTCTCTGCAGCAGCCATGATCTTGTCTAATTCGCGTTCTTGAGCTTCACTTAAGGGAGGAACCTCGTGTTCACGAAGTAATCTATCGGCTTCTGCCTGGCTTCGTTCAGCGACGCCGCGCCGTTCATCTTGTTCCCATGTATCCCACGTACGGCGGTCTGCCAGACGGGTTTGAAGGAGTTCACCACCCCGCATGAAATCGCGGGTGTGCTTTTGCCCGAGGAAATTTCGGTTGCCCTGCATGGCATTGGCGATCACATCGACGGCGAGCGCGTGTTGATCGGCGGAAAACCCTTTACGGGCGCGTATAACATTGGCAGCGATTTCGTTATCGCATACGATTTGAGCCAGCGAAGCCATCACCCCAACTTCCATTTCACCAATACCGGAAAGTTCATCTGAACCAACTAATGCCGGGATGATGGCGTTGATGGCTCGTTCATAACCGCTTTGAATATCCAGGGTGTGGGCATTGGTGGAAAAGCCATACACATTGACCGGTAATTTATAGCGGTGTGCGATATGCACCGTGGCGGCGGAAGCCAGACCATTTTCTACACCACTTAAAACCTGTCCGCTGCGCGGGTCCATCATCGCCAGTCTGCCGCAATAGACCATTGGCAAACCGGGTTGAACCAACTGAGCCAGCACAACCGCAGTAACCACTTCCGCATTTTGCTGCATCACCGCACCGGAAATGGAGAATGGCGCGGTGGTGCCGGCGGTGGGGCAGGGTAATGGACCAATGGCGATCCCCAAACGGGCGGCTTCCATAATCGCTTCCACCACATCGTCCGGGAAAATCAAAGGGCTCACGGGGGAGATACCCAATGTGAGGACTTCTTTTGGCTCGCCAATCACCGCTGCCATCTCTACGGCGTAATGCACTTCGGCTTTGGTTTGCACGCCGGGACCTTGAAGCGGTTTGATGGTATACGGAAGTGCATGTCGATACATAGAAAGCGACATCAACTCTCCGGGGATATCCTGGGGGGTATACATGGGAGTGATGGTGGTGACGGATTCAAGAGCATCCATCACGTGAGTGCTTTGTTGTACATCCCGGATGGTTGCCTTGCGGCGTTTCCCGGTGGATTGTTCATAGATATTCGGCGCGCCGCCCAGGTTGTGCCAGTGCAGGCTGCCGTCACCTAAGACCTCGGTTTTTCCGCCCCTGCCGCGTACCGATACTTGAGAGACGCAATGGCTGAGAGCTTCTTCCACTAAATCGGGAGGCATGAACACTTTGTCTCCCTGGATTCTAGCCCCTTTATCCTGTAGAAGCGAGCGGCCTTCGGGTTGGGTTAAGATGACTCCGGTGTCATTCAAAACGGACAGCGTTGCCTGATGCATTGCTTCGATTTCTTCAGTGGTGAGAACGTTGAGTTGTACCATATCGCCTTCCTTGATGAAATTTTGTCAATTATAGCAGAGGGCGGGCGATTAATTTGAGATGAAAATACCAATATTTATGTATCAATGATTCAGTAGTGAATTGGTCTGGCATTACGATAGAAAATCGAAAAAACCTCAGTGATATTAGTACACTTCTCTTACTTGACAGTGCCAGATGGATATGAGATTATAAAGGTAAGGCAACATCGGCATAAAAATGGCGAGGGGGAGTTGACGGATTCAATCAATGGTTTTGATAATTGATGGAGGCTCCAGATGTCCAACCCTAGAAAAATAAAAACCTTGCATCGAGGGTCATGTATTTTAATTGCCTTGATGTTAATCGTTTTGCTTACGCCAATCATGGCGATTAGGGGAAAGGCGAGTACTCCAAAATCACTAAATGCGACCATGGGCTCTTTATGTGGTAAATTGGTGTTTTTAACCGAGGCGAAAACCGGCGCAACCAGACTGGGGTTGCGCCCTTGTGCCGGAAATGAAAAACCATATGTTTTCGAACAAAATCCCGCCGACTTGTTTAATACTTATCAGTTTAAGGATATAGAAATTGAATCGGGAGAACCCTTTGATAGCGTCGAGTATGGTAAGTTAACCAAATATATTACTGAATGGGCTGGCTATTTCCAGCTTACCAGTTGCTCCGATTGTAATACGGGTAAAGTGGTGGTCCCAACACCTACACTTTCACCTTTCGCAGAGACAGCAGCCACGGAAACGCAGGCGCCCGTGATCATGGATACAGCTACCTCCACTCCTGAACCACTCAACGTGTCATTGGTGATCGCCAATTTTGAAGCCGATCCGGGGAACCCGGTACTCAAGCAGCGATTTATTTTACGGCTGACTATAGAAAACCGCGGCGATTACCTGGATGCCGCATCGTGGGACTATAGCGGCCAGGTGTCTTTGAAAGATGGTAATGGGAATGAGGTCGAATCGTATTCATTTTCAAAGGATGAATTTTCTTATATAAAACCGGCTACGGAGAACGGTCAGCAGATTTCAAACAAGTGGGTGATATCCATTCCAGTTACTTTCATGCACGAGGTTGAGAATGGCCGTTTATCGGTTTCTTTGCAACCCGATGAATACCCCATATCCCCCGGCATGGTTGAAGCTATGGTCACCCTGAAACCAGCCGGACAAGATATGAAATCCTGTGCATCGGCAGTGGCTGAAAAAACAAGCTCGTTTTTTGCTGACGATCCGGCATTGAAAACCGCCTGGGATGGAGAGATTGCCGCGGTGGTCGCAACCAGTTGCGCGGCGGATGATGTAGTCTGTTATAGCACACCACTGGCGCAAGGACTGGTAAAAACCCTACTGGTAACCTATCCGGATATTCAGGGTAATGCCTGGTCGAGTCATGCGTCTTTAATGAATAAATTGCTGGCGGCTTTGGCAGGGATATTCGATGTTAATGTTTTACAGGTTTGTCAGCAGCCAGATCAATGGTTATGGAATATCGTGGAAGAGTTAAATCGTCAGGGATTGAATGTAAATTTACTTAAACTATCATCATCGGCGGTATTAAAAATCAGCAATGCAGCCGGTGATATAACGGGTGTTTTGATCAGCGGAGAAAGGGTCAACCAAATCCCGGATTCGCAAGTCGTTCAATGGAATCAAAATATATATATCCTGTATTCACTGCAAGAAGTGTTGATCACGGTGCAGGGTATATCGGATGGGACATTTGACTTACAGGGGATTATGAGTAAAGGCGGAGAAAGAGTAGCGTTGGCGTACGAGAATATCACAGTAACGGATAGCACATTGGCAATGATAAATACGGCTGATTCTTCGGGAGATATGCAGCTTGATTCAAACGGTGATGGGCAGACAGATTCCATGGTGCCTGTGAGCCGGGCGGATGTGATTCCTCAAGAAACAACCCTGCTCGAAGCGTTTCCCACCGCAACAGCGGCTTCGTCGGGCAAAATCCCATTCCGGCTGCCTTGCATGAGCGCGGCGACTGTTGTGCTGCCGTTAGCCGGAATATGGTTTGTGCGCCGAAGAAATATCAGGGGTGATCGTGGTTGATCGCCGCCCGGAATTTAATAACTCCGTAAAGTGAGTGGCAAGTAAACCCCATATTGATATCGGTAAGCATAGATGATTCTATCATTCTCGTAATCGTAATATGCAATATGAGGCACACCCATTGAATCCAGGGCTAAAGACGTGCCGCTACAATCACCGCTATCATCTACGATTTCTATCTGCCATGGGGCACTTACCGGGTGGGTGGCGTATTTCAGATATCCATAGTCTAAATCACAATAACTGATATGGAGACCACCATAGCTATCAATCGCCAATGAAGTATGCCCCCCTACTCGGATTCCATCGCCATCCACTGTCTCGGTTGCCCAATACCCGGGTAAACCCAGTTGCCAGTGAGCCAGTTTTAGATCATCCGCAGTATCGTTGAAGTAGCTGATATAGGAAATATCTAATGGATTGAATTCCAGAGAGTTGAATGCGCCAACATTCGCCGAGCTATCTACCGTCCGGGTTACCCAACTGCTGTTGTGTAAAAAGGCATAGTTCAGGTGGTTATTCGCCGCATAACTCATACAAGGCGACCCATAGGAGTCTAATACCAGCGATGAATGCCCCTCGCCAGAATAAAGTGATGGTCCCAGATTTTCTATTTGGGTAGGCGTGGCAGGCCATACCGGGGGCCAGGATGAATTTATGTAAGAAAGATAGTAAATCAAGGATGGGTCGGCAAGAATAAAGCTGATGAAAACTTTCTTATCATCAACTACCAGTGAAGGGTGTTGCCCTGAATTTGCCGAATTTACAATCACCGTATTTTCCCAGGTTGTGCCATCAAGCCAGACGATGCCAAGACTGTAACTGTTCTGTCCAAATCGGAAGCCATTATAAGCAATATACGGTCGTTCATTATCAGCAGCATCGAGAGCCAGCGAGGGATCCCAGGCGTAATCTACACCCACTGGTTGAAAATGCCAGCCTGAGCTGTTGCGAACGGCATATACCAGATCGTCTGAACTGTGGAAAAAGCTAAGATGTGGCTGATCTGTAGAATCTATAACTAATGCAGATGCTCCGAGCTCATCGACATTTTCTGTGACTGTTTCGGTTATCCAGCCGGGGGTAGTGCTTTGAGAAATGGAGAGAGAAGTGGAGTCACTTAAGACTCGCCCTGGAAATTCGGCTGCCCATGCCGACTGTTGCGTTAATATATGGTTTCCAAGAAATAACACAATCAATGAAAAGACTGACGCCAGTATGGTGGATAGCAGTTTCCTGTTCATGATTTTTGTTCCCTCCCCTGTTACTAGTACTATATCATAAAAAAATTGATGGCTGTAGTAACGACTTTAGTCGTTTAATACTCATATATAACGACTGAAGTCGTTACTACAAATCCATCTTCTTTACA
>JAFGJM010000040.1 GCA_016929095.1 Anaerolineales bacterium
CTCTGCCTGTCCCGGTTGGATAGGCGAGAAATCTGTATCTTCTATCGACTCAACTCCCATAATTGCCGGAGCGCTGAACTCGGTAAACTCCCCGATTTTTTGGAAACCAAAGCGATCGTTCAAATGTTGAATAGATACATTGTAATTGGCAGTAGCCAGACGCACAATTCCACCGGCTTTTTGCTCCCAGTGTTCGTATAAATATTTCATCAAATAAGAGCCAATACCCCTGCCCTGAAAATCGGGATGGACGCGCAACCCTTCCAGCCACCATTCATTCTCGGTCAATTGGGTGAGCTTGCCTAATCCGATGATCCGTCCGCCATATTCTGCGACAGCCAGCAGTCCTTCAGGGTCGGTTAACCAGGTATTCCACACCAGGGGGACGTAATCATGTCCATTCCAAATCGTACGGGTCAATTCCTTTACGTCGGGGGTATCTTTGGGTAACGCCGGTCGGCACACCAGTGTGTGTAGACTGGCGGGATTATTCCAATTAATCTCGGTCATATGTTTCATGTATCAGGGAAAAGTGTATTGAGAATTTGAGGTGTATGGCGGGCGACTGTTTCAGAAGCGATGCCATTTTGGTGGCAAATTTCTGCATATAAATCGGCGCTGGGACGTTTTCGACGCGCCTGGGTTTCCACATCCAATTCCCATAAACCGAAGCGCTGCGTCCATCCGCGCTCCCATTCAAAATTATCCACTAGCGACCAATGGAAATAACCCTTTATTGGGATACTGCTATTAACCGCCCGCCAGACCTGGTGGATATGCTGTAGCATATAACGCGGGCGAAGGCGGTCGTCTCGATCGTTTACCCCATTTTCGGTAATGATGATGGGCACATTGAATTGCTGTGCCCATCGAAGCGCTTCAAACATACCCATTGGTTCATTTGCCAGCCAGTTGCCGTCGCTTTTTTCCGCATCTGATCGATAAGAACGTTGAATAAATAGATCGCTAAATTTGCGTAAGTCAAACGAAATATATTCGCGGGTGTAGTATTGCAGGCCAATAAAATCCAGGGTGTTTTTTGCCTCGGGAAGGTGTTTTCTCGAACCGGCAATGGTCAGCATCCCTGTGCGCAGCGTGCGCGGGATAGCTTCATTCATCACATTGTTCATTAATCCAGCGCTCCAGAGATCAAGCGGTGACCAGGATTTTTTGGGGTGGATACTCAGATACTGGGGCGCAATACCCACTTGCGCGTGAGGTTGTATTTGGTGGATAGCTTGGTATGCTGCGCTATGAGCGCGCAGCAAATTGACAATAACTGTTTTGGCGCTTGATAGATCTTTTTTCCCGGGTGGGAAAAGCCCCTGTTGGTATGCCAGGGCGGCGAAAATATTAGGTTCATTAACCGTGACCCACATCGTGACATATTCTTTTAACGCCTCTACGGTTTTACGAACGAAAGCCTCGAAATACGCAACCACAGTGTCGTTTTCCCAGCTTCCCATTTCTGCTAACCAGATGGGATCGGAAAAGTGATGCAGGGTAACCAGGGGAGTCATGTGCCGATCGATGAGACCACGCGCCATCTCGCGGTAGTGTTCCAGCGCGTCTTCGTCCCAGCGGTCGGGAGTGGGTTGTACCCGGCTCCATTCGATGGAGAAGCGGTGTGAATTTTGTGCGCCTTCCGCAGCACGGTCAAAATCTTCCCGCCAACGCCCGCCCCACCAATCGCACGCTAATCCTGATTTATCGCCATTTAGAATGCGCCCTGGTTCTTGTTCCCATGCCCACCAAGTGTTATTGGTATTGTTCCCTTCGACCTGATGGGCAGCCGTAGCGGCGCCCCACAGAAAGTTGCCGGGAAAAATAAAGATAGCCTGCACCATGCATTTGCTCCTTATAGATATAAATTATGAAAAAATTATCCCACGCCCATTTTAGCCGCCAGGGGGAATTTTGGCAACGTGTGAGTAAATGTAATGATTATTACGAAAGGGTAAATTTATTGGATGTTGCTGATGGGTGAAGTTGATCATCCTGCCATTGTTGAGGATTATTATCAATGTAACGCCAAATGTTATGAAATTCCTTTTCATTACGAATGATGTGGTCGAAGAAATTACGTTGCCAGATAATAAAAATACCCAATTCGCGTTTGGCGCGCCCTGTAACACTGGATTTATATCCCGCCACAAATGATGACAAAGATTTTTGCATTCTTATTGGCGTATGTCGTGCTTCTTCGTTTCGGTGATTTTGTTCTAGAGGGTTTACGATGTCTATCCCTGCTGGGGGAACCGTGTTTGCTTCAACAATCCAAACAATGCCATGAATGTGGTTTGGCATAACAACAAATTCATCATCATGGAGAAGGATTTCTTTGCGGATTTTTGTTGAGTTAAACCATTCTTCCCGTACAATATGACCTAATATCGAAAGTTGCATCTGTCCGTTTGCAATTGTGCCGAATATTTCCCGACGTTTATGTGCGACAATGGTTATGAAATATGCACCTGGTTGGGTGTAATCGTATCCTTGTAAGCGGTAAGATCTGCGGTGGTGGAGGTTGGGAGGAAATTTCATGATGATTTTTATGGGGTGGGTTATTTGGTAAACATTATTGGGCGGACGCCGTTTTTACCAATATAGGTAATGTAGGGGTCAACGGCGTCGCCCATAAAAGATGTGATGTTTAGGCAGGCGGTGTCCATACCAAAACAGATGCCGTAGGGGTCGACGGCGTCGACCATGCAAGATGTGATGTTAAGACAGGCGGTGCCCTTACCAAAAAAGATACCGTAGAGGTCGACGGTGTCGACCTTAACGGCGTCAACCCGGAATAGAAAATCAAACATCAGCCCATTTCATCCGAATTGGCGACATAAAGGATCCAATGTCAATATTGAAGGGCGGACGCCGTCCGCCCCTACATGCGGTGATATTGAGGCAGGGGAGACGCCTTTACCCAAAAAGATACCGTAGAGGTCGACGGCGTCGCCCATACAAGATGTGATATTTAGGCAGGCGGTGTCCATACCAAAACAGATGCCGTAGGGGTCGACGGTGTCGACCATAACGGCGTCGACCGGGAATAAAAAATCAAACATATGCGTATTTTATCCGAATTGGCGACATAGAGGATCCAATGTCAATATTGAAGGGCGGACGCTGTTCGCCCCTACATGCGGTGATATTGAGGCAGGCGGTGTCCATACCAAAACAGATACCGTAGGGGTCGACGGTGTCTACCATAACGGCGTCAACCCGGAAAAGAAAATCAAACATATGCGTATTTTATCCGAATTGGTGACATAGAGGATCCAATGTCAATATTGAAGGGCGGACGCCGTCCGCCCCTACATGCGGTGATATTGAGGCAGGGGAGGCACCTTTACCCAAAAAGATACCGTAGGGGTCGACGGCGTCGCCCATAAATGATGTGATATTGATGCATTATCGCCACCCATACCAAAACAGATACCGTAGAGGTCGACGGCGTTCTTTGACACATGAGGATATTATTGATGAGATTATTGTAAAAAATGTATCATTTGATGGTATGCTTATTCTTAAGAAAAAAATCATTGAAACAAGGTAAAGGTAAAATTCATAAGTGATCCTCTAAAATTAAAGATAGTCAACTGACAACCAACAACTGATAACTAATATCTAAATCAGGAGGGCGAAATGACAGAGGTGTATATCGTTTCTGCTGTGCGTTCTCCGGTGGGAGTGGGTAAACCGACCGGCAGCCTGGCGCCTCTCACTCCGATAAATATAACTGCCATGATGTTACAAGAAGCTATCCATCGGGCGGGTATTGAAGCGGACTGCCTCGACGATGTGATTTGGGGCTGTGTGTCTCAGCTTGGAGACCAGGGGGCAAACCTGGCTCGGTTGGCAGCTTTAAAAGCCGGTTTTCCAACCCGTATTCCGGCGGTAACACTGAATCGTATGTGCGGTTCCAGTCAGCAAGCGCTTCATTTTGCCTGTCAGGCAATCCTCAGCGGAGATATGGATATAATCGTTGCCGGCGGAACAGAGATGATGTCTCACCAACCAATAGGCAGCGATTGGCCTAAAGAATGGCCGGCAGATTTTCCCTATAAACTGGTACATCAGGGCATTAGCGCTGAGTTGATCGCCGAGAAATGGGGATTATCCCGTGAAACACTGGACGATTTCAGCTATCAAAGCCACCTTCGAGCCATGCAAGCCATTCAAAAAGGGGTATTTGAAAGCCAGATCCTTCCGCTTCAAAGACCGGATGGGGAGATCATAAAAACGGATGAAGGGGTGCGCATGCCTCCTGATCGCCAGAAAATGGCAGCGTTGAAACCGGTTTTTAAAGAAAATGGTGTCATTACCGCCGGTAATGCCAGCCAGGTTAGCGATGGTTGTGCTGCTATGGTCGTGGCATCTGTAAAGGCGGTGGGGGTGTATAATTTATCTCCGATTGCCCGGGTGATTGCCCGTACCGTGGTTGGCTGTGACCCGATCTTAATGTTGGATGGTCCAATTCCGGCGACCAAGCAAGTGTTGCAACGGGCTGGACTGAATATAAGTGATATGGATGTCATGGAAGTAAATGAGGCATTTGCCTCGGTAGCATTAGCCTGGATTAAAGAATACGAACCGGATATGGAAAAATTCAATCCCAACGGAGGCGCGATTGCCCTGGGACATCCTTTAGGCGCCACCGGTGCTGTTCTGATGACCAAACTTTTGTATGAGTTACAACGTGTAAAGGGTCAATATGGCTTGCAGACCATGTGCATCGGGCATGGCATGGCAACCGCCACAGTGATCGAAAAGGTATAACGAATAAACCATGAAAGACACCACGCATACAGTTTTTATCGGGCTGGGCTCGAACATGGGAGACCGAATGGAGAATCTGACGGCTGCTCGCCAGGCGCTGCCTCCTCAGGTTGTAGTTTTGGAGATATCACCCATATACGAAACCCGCCCCTGGGGTTACACCGATCAACCGGATTTTCTCAATCAAGTGATAAAAGCCCAAACCGTGTTAGAACCTTTAGATTTGCTGGCTTATCTTAAACAAAGGGAATTTCGTTTAGGCAGGACGCCAACATTTAAAAATGGTCCACGGGTTGTCGATCTTGATGTGCTTTTTTATGATGACTTGGTTTTTGATTCGCCCACTTTAAATATTCCCCACCCGGGTATACCCACCAGGGCATTTGTGCTGGCGCCTCTGACGGATATTGCGCCGGAATATCGCCATCCGGTATCCGGGAAAACGATGCAGGAATTATTGGCTGGTGTTGATTCCGGAGAGGTAAAGAAAATTTACCCCTAATCATTCAATTTGTGATAGTATAATATTTGCCCCAAGTTCTACGATATTGACGTAAGGCGACCAATCACAACGGTAATACGTCTTTATGCCAATAAAAAAAAACAGGAGAGGTTTAGAAATGACTGGAGAGAACCTTAAGCCGCTCAATTGGACTCCTACCCCAAATATTGGATATACAGTACACCGTCGTTCGGATGGAGGAATGCATTATACCTTTACCGATGTTAGCAGAGAGACGCTAAAACATTGGCGAGATTTTTCTGTAGAGCATTTAATGGATTCGGATCGTTTGACCAGGAATTTATACGACTTACGACAAATCGCAGAAATACCTGACGAAGCGATCGATATCGCCGTTGAATTGGCTAATGATCCTTCGGCGCGCAATATTCGCTTGGCGGTGGTGGTTGCCGACGAACAAACACAAAAAGCGATCCAGGAACTCGCCGCGTTGATCAGGCCAGGGGGGTTAGAAATGGGTATTTTTATTGATGTGGATGAAGCAGACCGTTGGTTGAATCGCCCCTTGACGCAGGTGGTCTGAAATAAAATTGCTTTAAACCAGCAAAGACATATATATTTTTCTCCTTTTTGCTTTGGCCGATCAACGATGGTTGATTCTCGCGAAATATCTATCCATCACTACCAGGTGCATAAGTTAATTTGAATTCACAAAAATTATCAAAAACAGGATATTTTTAAAGGCAGTGTTATGAATTCACTTAAGTCACATGAACTCATGATTGGAAATCGCACATTTCGTTGGGGTGAACGCACATACATCATGGGGATAATCAATATCACACCGGACAGCTTTTCCGGAGATGGATTGTTGCAAGATATCTCTGAAAGAGAGGCAGATGAAATCTTTGTGGCAAATGCACTGGGTTTAGCTCGGCGGTTTGTGGAAGCCGGCGTGGATATCCTGGATATCGGCGGTGAAAGCACGCGACCCGGCGCGCAACCGGCGCCCCTGGAGAAAGAGTTGGGGCATGTAATTCCCGCCATTTGCGCCATCGCCAATGAATTGGATATATTGATATCGGTGGATACCTATAAAGCGCTGGTTGCGGAGGCGGCTTTGCAATCGGGCGCACATATAGTCAATGATATCTGGGGGTTTCACGCCGATCCCGCGATGGCAGAGGTGGCGACGAAATTCCAGGCGCCGGTTATTTTGATGCATAACCGCAGCTCCTGGGTAAACGCGGAGGTTGAGGAACGCCTGGGGGGGCGCTATGTGGGCATTCCCTACGATGATTTGATCAAGGATATTTGCGACGAATTATTGGAAAGTGTGGAATTAGCTCATCAAGCCGGCATTCCCGACGAACGGATCATTCTGGATGCCGGAATTGGATTTGGGAAAACAGTTGAACAGAACTTGGAATTGCTAGACAGGATGCAGGAGATACGCGCCCTGGGTTACCCTCTCCTGAGTGGTCCGTCCCGCAAATCGTTTATTGGCTACACTCTGGATTTGCCTCCGGATCAGAGGCTGGAAGGGACTCTGGCGGCGATAGCGGTGAGCATTGTGCGCGGGGCGGATATCATTCGCGTCCACGATGTTGAGCAGGCAATCCGGGTAGCACGAATGACCGATGCCATTGTACGGCGATAATATGGATTATGTAATCAATGGAGTTGGAATGTCCGAAGATGTTTTCGGCGCCCGTAATATCCTAAAAACCCCTCACGGCGAATATATGATTTATAGTATAGATAGCCTGGAAAGGCAAACCAGGGTGCGCATGACGGCCTTGCCTTTTGTGATCCGTACATTATTGGCGTCGCAATTAATGTTATATAGCCAGGGTGTGGTAACCAGCCGGGATGTCATAAACCTGGCAGGGTGGAAACCTTATGCAGCAAAACGCGGTTTTTTACCGTTTCGTCCAGCCAGGGTCTTGATGCAAGATTATTCCGGTGTTTCTTCTTTAATCGATTTGGCGGCTTTGCGAGCTACACTCGCCAAAGAGGGCGGTGATCCCTCGAAGATTAACCCTTTGGTGCCGGTTGACCTGGTAGTGGATCATTCCGTGCAGGTGGATTTTTTTGCAGACCGGGATGCTGTGTCTCGAAATAGCGATCTCGAATTTCAACGCAATCGTGAACGGTATGAATTTATAAAATGGGGGCAAAATGCTTTTTCGAACTTACGGGTCATACCACCTGGAAGCGGAATCCTCCACCAGATAAATCTGGAATATTTTTCACCGGTGGTCATGGCGGGCGAGGAGAAAGGAGTCCGTCTGGCATATCCCGATAGCATAGTGGGGGCTGATTCGCATACGACCACCATCAACGCATTAGGGGTCATTGGCTGGGGAGTTGGGGGTATCGAAGCAGAAGCGATTATGCTGGGACAACCTTATGGCATCACGACACCCGATGTAATTGGCGTGAGGCTGGAGGGCAATCTTAAGGATGGGGCGACCGCTACCGACCTGGCTTTAACCATAAACCAATTGCTGCACCGGAAAGGCTTTGTGGATAAGTTTATTGAGTTTTTTGGGGCAGGTCTCGATACGCTTTCCCTGCCCGACCGTGCTACGATTGCCAATATGGCGTCCGAATGCAGCGCGACCATGTTTTTTTTCCCGGTGGATGATGAGACTTTACATTATCTTCGGGATACCGGGCGTTCAAATGAGGTCATCGAACGCGTGGAATGGTATACCAAAGCACAAGGATTGTTTCGCACAAGCCAAATCCCCGTCCCACAATTTACCGATACAATTACATTGAATTTGGAAGATGTTGAAGCCTGTTTGGCAGGCCCAAAACGGCCTCAAGATAGACTGTTATTGGGAGAACTCAAAAAGGATTTTAATGAAAAGCTGATCACGCCATTTTCAAGTTGCGGTTATGGCTTGAACGATTCCGATTTGATGCAAAAAGGAGTCATCGGAACCAATGGCGGCTCGGTAGAAATTGGGCATGGGGCGGTTGTGATTGCTGCTATTACGTCATGCACGAATACATCCAATCCTTCCCTGATGTTGGCGGCGGGTTTGGTCGCCAGAAACGCGCTGGAACGGGGATTGAAGGTGAAAGCGTATGTGAAGACGAGCCTGGCGCCTGGCTCCCGAGTGACGACAGAATATTTACAAAAAGCAGAATTGTTAGAGCCTTTATCCCATTTGGGATTTAATGTGGTGGGTTATGGATGCACTACTTGCATTGGGAATTCTGGCGCATTACCGGGCGAAGTGGTTAAAGCGATTACCGGCGCTAACCTGGTAACGGCGGCGGTTTTATCGGGCAGTCGAAATTTTGAAGGGCGGATTCATCCTTTGGTGAGAGCAAATTTCCTGGCTTCGCCTCCCCTGGTCGTGGCATATGCTCTGGCCGGGACGGTGGATATCAATCTGAATGATGAACCACTGGGTCTGGATTCACTCGGGATCCCGGTTTTTCTCAAAGACATTTGGCCTTCAAATCAAGAAATTCTCGAATTAGTGCTAAAGACATTCACACCAGAAACCTTTATCGAAAAATATGACCGAATATTCGATGAAAATAAAGCCTGGAACAATTTATTAGCGATAGATGACGTGCTCTATCCTTGGAAGTCTAATTCTACCTATATCCGAGAACCGATTCTCTTCCAAAAATCCAATGACCTACAATTGCCTATTTCGGATATTCTTGGAGCACGGGCATTGGGGATATTGGGGGATTTCATCTCGACCGATCATATTTCACCTGCAGGTGCGATCCCAATCGAAAGTCCGGCAGGTAAATATTTACTCGAGCATGGAGTCGCGGTGCGCGATTTTAATACATATGGCGCACGGCGCGGCAACGACCAGGTAATGATCCGGGGCGCTTTTAGCAATTTAAGATTAAAGAACCGCATGCTATCCGGAACCGAGGGCGGTTTTACGATCCATCAACCGGAAGGTGAAAAGATGACTTTCTATGACGCCGCGATGCGTTATGAAGAAGAGGGTGTGCCTCTATTGCTCATCGCCGGAAAGGAATATGGCGGGGGTTCTTGCCGTGATTGGGCTGCTAAAGGCACGCGCTTATTAGGCGTCAGAGCCGTGATCGCCGAATCATTTGAACGCGTTCATCGCTCTAATCTGATTGCAATGGGTGTTTTACCTTTACAGTTTTTGACGGGTGAAGATGTAACAAGCCTGGCATTAACCGGGAACGAGGTTTATGACATCGAAAACCTGGCGGATCATATCGCGCCAGATTCTTCATTAACGGTACGCGTTTCACGACCGGATGGTTCAATGATTTTCTTCAAGGTGCAAGTTCAGATACGTACACCGCTGGAAGCGAATTTTTATAAAACGGGTGGAATTTTCCCCACCCTTGTGCGAAATATGCTATAACAGTCCTATGAAAATTGATCATAGGTGATCTTTTATTTAGGAAGACGGGAAAATTGGGAAATACTTTTTGCGAAGATTTTTACATCACAGCGAACATTTATAAGAATTGATATGAGACTGAAGAGTTTTCATTATGAAGGCAGGAATGCAGGAAGGTTATTTTCTGATATAAAATAAACGGGCGCCTTTAAACCCGGCATCATGACTGATTACGAAAAACTGATAACCGATTACCGATAACTTATCACGTGTATATATGTCTGTTATAGATGAAATTAAAGCCCGTATAGATATTGTCGATTTAGTCTCTGAAACGGTGCAGCTTCGCCACTCAGGTAAAAACTACACCGGTTTTTGCCCGTTTCACAGCAATACACGCACGCCAGCGTTTGCCGTTTTTCCCGATTCGGGCACCTGGCGGTGTTTTGGGCAATGCAACGAAGGGGGCGATATCTTTGGTTTTATGATGAAGCGGGAAAGTTGCGATTTCTCAGAAGCATTACGCATATTGGCAGATAAAGCTGGCGTTCAATTGAAACCGGTCACCGTGGAAGAACAGGTTGCGGCTGAAGAAAATGAGCATCTGCGTACTTTGCTAGAGGAGGCGGTTACTTATTACCGGCATCATTTGCTCAATTCGGTCGAGGGGGAACAGGCGCTGGAATATCTAAAAGAACGCGGTCTGGATGATGCAACTCTGGAAGCCTTTGGGATCGGTTACGCGCCGCAAGGCTGGGAGGTTTTTCTTTCGAACTTTAAGTCTAAAGGTTATACCGATATAGATTTATTAGATGCAGGGATGGTATCGGAGAGGGAGAGCGGGGGGCTGCATGATCGTTTCCGCCACCGCATTATGTTCCCAATCCGCGACGAACGCGGCCGTATGTCAGGGTTTGGGGCGCGCATACGAGACCCGGAAGATGTTCCCAAGTTCTTGAATTCACCTCAAACCGTGCTTTTCGATAAAGGCAAGTTACTTTATGGATTAGACCGCGCCCGTAAAGCGATTCGCGAAATGGATCAGGTGATTATTGTCGAGGGCTACCTGGATGTGATCGCATTGCACCAGGCGGGTTTTACCAATACCGTTTCTCCGATGGGAACCGCGCTCTCCGAACATCAACTCAATCTGCTTAAGCGCTACACCAAACGGATTGTTTTGGCGCTTGACCCGGATGCCGCAGGCGAAAAAGCAACCATGCGTGGTTTAGAGGTTGCCCGTCAGGCTCTGGATAAGGAAACAGAGGTGGTATTTGATGCCCGCGGCTTGCTCAGGTATGAGGCGCGCTTACAAGCAGATATCCGCGTGACCACATTGCCGGATGGGATGGACCCCGATGAAGTGGTTAAACGCGATCCGCAAGAATGGCAGAAAATTTTGGAAGACGCCAAACCGGTGGTTGTACATGTTATGGAAACCCTGGCAGCGTCCCAGGATATCGACGATCCCAAGGTGAAAGAAGCGATTGCATCTCAGGTGTTGCCATTGATTTCCGATCTCCCCAGCGCTATTGAGCGGGAGACTTATCTACAGCGTTTAGCAAGGTTATTGCGGGTAAATGAACGGGCATTGGTTTTGGACGGAAGAAGAAGAATATCAGGCAGGCGATCCCCGCGGCGCACAAGACAGACTGCTCCCATTATGGAGAAAAAACCGGTTCAGGCGATGAGTGGTTATGCTTTGGAAGCCCATGCCTTAGGGTTGCTTTTACGCCAACCGGATTTACTTTATAAGATTGACCGCGCCATGCTTCAAGAAGGATTGAGTCGGCTCACAATCAGCGATTTTCAACATTCCGATCACCAAACCATTCTGCGCCTTTTACAGGAATCACTCGATCAGGATATGGTCGAACCACTTAATTTTGTCATGAATAACCTATCTTTACCGATGATGGACGTGGCGGATGATCTACTAGAGAAGACAAAAAATTTAGATATCAATGATGATAGTGTTTTTGAGGATTTGCGCCGGGCATTGTTGATCTTACGGCGCAGCCGCGCCCGGCAGGAGGTCGATTATTTGGGCTTTTTGATGATTGAAGCTCAAGAAAAAGGTGATATAAAAGTTACCCAATATCGTCAATCAATGGTAGAACATACACAGGTGCTGCGTTATTTGGATCACGCCCTGGCAAATTATTTTGATCAATCTATCCAAAACCGGTTATAAATTTATTCGTAAATGGAAAATTATTGTCATGAATTCTGATCAATCAGAAAAAACCAAAAATAAAGAAGCAGGCGTAAAAGCTTCAAAAAATCAAGGTATTGAAAGCGCCGTCCCGATGCCCGTTGAAGATGTAGATGATTTATTATTGGATATCGAAGATGCTCCGGGTGCAGAAGATCCGGATGATGCCACATTAACCAGTGAAGCCGAAAATCTGAATACTTTAGCGAAAGAAGAACCGCTGGAGTTATTCGAACATCCGGAATTGATTGCCGAATTGGGTGAAGACCCCGTGAGGCTTTATTTGAAGGAAATTGGGGGTATTGATTTATTGGATACAGACAGGGAATTTTGGCTTTCTGCCAGGTTGGAATCCCTGCGCCGGGTGGAATTACTCCGCCGGGTACACCCGCTGGCGCGCCGGGGGAGAGCAGTCTCTCAGTCCATTTATCGCGCCCTGAACGATGAATTGATTACCGCATGGAATCGGGTTCAGGAAGATACGCATCGCCTGGGTTTTTCTTGCCCCGATCTGGAAAAAAGCCTGGACGAAGCGCAAAGTTTACAGCATAACTGGAATATACCTGACCCATCTTACTTGAGAAATTTCCTGGATAATGGTATATGGGGCAGAGATCCATTATGGGATGGCGTAGCGCGGAATGCCTTTACGGTTTTTCTATGTTTGTATATGATGCCGGAGCCAATGGCTGCCAGACTCAGGAAATTCATACAAAAACGACAGAGTTTACCATCCGCAGCAACCTTGCAACGCTATTTCCCTGACGCCGAAATATTGCAAGCCGAATTAGAAGCGATTCGCTATCGCGCCGATGAAGCCCATCATGCCATCATCCGCGCCAATCTGCGCCTTGTGGTGAGTGTTGCCAAGCGGTATATCGGCAGGGGCAGCTCGTTCTTGGATTTGATCCAGGAAGGAAACATAGGGTTATTAAGGGCGGTCGCAAAATTCGATCCTACCCGTGGTTATAAATTCAGCACCTACGCCACCTGGTGGATACGTCAATCCATCAGCCGCTCAATAGCCGATCAGGCGCGCACCATTCGCATCCCTGTGCATATATTTGAGTCGATCAACCGCCTGGTGCGTATCCAGCGGCGTCTATTACAACGCCTGGGGCGAGATCCGGCTGCCGATGAGCTGGCATTAGAAGCCGGATACCTGGATGCGAACGATGAACAAATCATTTTAAAAGCCAGAACGGATGGCAAATCAATCCCTGCTGATGTTCGCAAACGCTGGATAAGAGCGACAGCCAAAGTAAACCGTATTCTTATGGCTGCCGAAGAGCCTATGTCACTGGATAGTCCGGTTGGCAGTGAGGATAACAGCCAGCTGGGCGATTTTATCGAGGATGAAGATGCCCAAGAACCCATGGACGCGGCAGCCAAAGAGATGCTGCGCGAATCGATCAAGAATGCTCTAGCGGTATTATCCGACCGGGAACGTCAGGTTTTGGAGCTGCGTTTTGGTTTGATGGATGGCAAAGACCACACGTTGGAAGAAGTTGGACAGTATTTTAATGTAACCCGAGAGCGAATCCGCCAGATCGAATCCAAAGCTTTACGCAAATTACGCCACCCCACTCGCAGCCGCCACTTACGCGATTATTTAGGATAAGCGAAAAGCAGAGGCGTGTAAAATTGACGCCCAGTGTGATTTATGATAAACTTACCAAAATGGTAAACAATTATCCTTTCACTGAATAGAGGGATATATGGGTTTTCAGGAATATCTGCCGATAGCCATTTTGATCATTATCTCCACAGGATTGGCTGTGGTCGCGGTGGGGGCAGGGCATCTGTTTGGTCCGCGCCGACCGACCAGGCAGAAAACAGAGCCCTATGAATCGGGCATGAATCCATTTGGCCCAGGCACACGCCGGATGCCGATCCGGTTCTATATGGTGGCGGTTTTATTCATTTTATTTGATATCGAAGTCGTGTTTTTTCTCCCCTGGGCAGTTGTCTTTAAAGATTTAGGGATAGCGGGTTTAATAGAGATGGTCATTTTTGTGGCTGTCCTGGTTGTGGGTTTCATTTATGCCTGGAATAAAGGAGCGCTCGAATGGGAGTAGAGCAGAAGCTGGGGAATTTTGGCGCGGTAACCCTGAAACTCGAACAGGCGGTGAATTGGGCGCGCTCGAATGCCATGTGGCCAATGTTGTTCGGGTTAGCTTGCTGTGCGATTGAAATGATGTCTGCCCAGGCGGCAGATTATGATTTGAGCCGTTTTGGAATGGAGCTGATGCGCGCCAGCCCTCGCCAGTCCGATTTAATGATCGTCGCCGGGCGGGTAAGTCGCAAGATGGCGCCTGTGTTGCGTCGCTTATATGACCAGATGCCTGACCCAAAATGGGTGATCGCCATGGGAGATTGTGCGTCTTGTGGCGGTGTATTCAATAATTACGCCATTGTACAGGGCGTGGATGAGGTCGTACCCGTGGATGTTTTCGTCGCGGGGTGCCCTCCTCGCCCTGAAGCATTGATCCATGGAATCATGACCTTGCACGAGAAAGTGCACGGTGAAAAAATCGGCGATTGGTCGGATCTTAAAGTAAAAATTTCTTAATAGCTTTTGACAGCCTTATCATTTTGGGGAGCACGTGGAGCGATGAATGATATGTACCAAAAGGTTGTGAACGTTCTGACAGAGCGGTTTGATATCCAAACCAGCCAATTTCGAGAAGAAGTGAGTGTGGTTGTCAGGCCTGCTCATATTGTTGATATTTGCCGGTTGCTGCGGGATGAGTTGGGGTTTGAGATGCTGGAAGATGAAACCGCCGTGGATTACTGGCCGGAGGAATCGCCTCGTTTTCACATCATTTATCAAATTTATTCCTACCAGCATAATACGCGGATCTGCTTGCGCGTCCCCCTGAATGGGAACGCGCCTTCGTTGCCCACCATTGAGACGATTTATCCCAACGCCAACTGGCATGAACGAGAAATTTGGGACTTTTTTGGCATCCATTTTGAGGGACATTCTGATTTACGGCGGATATTGATGCCTCATGATTGGGAAGGGTATCCAATGCGGAAAGATTATCCCCTTGGGTATGAAGAAGTGATGTTCAGCTTTAATTTTGATGAAATTGATGGCAGAAAGCCGTACGCCAGGGATTGAATATGGAATCGTTTGAGGTCACTGAAAATATGCTGGATGGTATCAGCCATCTGGTTTCAGAGCAGGCAATAAAGGGTGAAACTGTACTGCTTAATATGGGACCGCAACATCCCAGTACGCACGGTGTATTACGTTTATTGCTCGAGCTGGATGGCGAGCAAGTCATTAATTGCATTCCGGATATCGGTTTTTTACACACCGGCATCGAAAAAAATATGGAAGCCAAGACGTATGAAAAGGCTGCCGTCATGACCGACCGATTGGATTATTTAAATACGGTGGGTAATAATTTGGTGTATTGCCTGGCGATTGAAAAGTTAATCGATTTGGACGTACCACCCCGCGCTCAGGCTTTACGGGTAATTCTGGTGGAATTACAGCGTATCGCCTCCCATCTGGTATGGCTGGGAACACATGCCCTCGATCTGGCAGCCATGTCGGTTTTTTTATATTGTTTCCGGGAACGGGAATTGATCCTGGATATCCTGGAGATGGTGGGCGGGCAGCGTATGATGGCTACCTGCATCCGTCCGGGCGGCTTATGGCGGGATGTACCGCCTGCATTCGATGAAACAGTACGCTATTTTTTGAAGGTTTTCCCGGCGCGTATTAAAGAGTATGAAGATATGTTAACCAAAAATCCGCTTTTTTTAGAGCGTACCAAAAAGATTGGTATTCTTTCGAAGGAGGATGCTATTCGGTGGGGCATAACAGGGCCGATCCTGCGCGCTTCTGGTGTAGCGCACGATTTACGCAAAGTCAAACCATATTCGGGGTATGAACAATACGATTTTGAGATTCCAACCCACACCGACAGCGACACCTATGCCCGTTACCTGGTACGCATGGAAGAGATGCGGCAATCGCTGCGTATTATTCAACAAGCCTTAGATACGTGTCCGGAAGGCGCTGTACGCAGCAATGACCGTAAATACGTGCCTCCGCCGCGGGCTGAGATCGGGGTAAGTATGGAAGCCCTGATCCACCATTTTAAACTTTGGACAGAAGGATTCATTCCCCCAAAGGGAGCTGTTTATGCCGCGGTGGAATCCCCGCGTGGTGAATTGGGCGTGTATCTGGAAAGTGATGGCAGCCCCAAACCTTATCGGGTACATTGGCGTACACCGTCATTTGTCAATTTGCAGGTGCTCCCGCTTTTGGCAAAAGGACACCTGGTTGCCGATCTGGTAGCGTTGATCGGTACGGTGGATGTCGTATTAGGCGATGTGGATCGATAGTGAAAACGATATGCTAACCGAAAAATATTCTGAAGAAATACTAAAAATCCTTGCGAAATACCCGGCTGATCAAAAACGTTCCGCGGTGATGGCTTTGCTTTTCCTGGCGCAAAGGGAGACAGGCTATGTCACCAGGCCGGTGATGGGCGAAATTGCTGAAATTACCGGCACGTTGATCACCGATGTGGCTTCCATTGTTGGGTTTTATTCATTGTTTTACGATGAGCCGGGTGGCAAATACCGCATTCAGGTATGCACCGATGTTTCTTGTGCCATGCGTGGTGCAGAGGCATTTGTAGAAGAACTATGTGAAAACCTGGGCATTGGTGTAGGCGAGACCACCGAAGATGGTCTGGTGACCGTAGAAAAGGTGATGTGTCTGGCAGGTTGTGATAAAGCGCCCTTGTTCCAGGTGCAGACAGGCGAAGGGCTTGAATACCATGAGAATCAGACTGTCGAGAAAACCCTGGATTTGATCCATCGCTGGAGAAGAAATCGATAACATAACTTTATGCTTTAAGCATTTGTTTGGAAACTGAAAAATGCAAATTCACCAATCACTCCTCACCATTCACATTTTTTATTTTATTAATTAAGAATTACTAATTAACTCATGAGTCCATATTTACTACTTCGTCACCGGGATATCCCGGATATCGATAAACTGGAGGTGTATTGCCAGCAGGGAGGCTTTATTGGGTTTAAAAAAGCCGTCGTATCCATGCAGCCCGAGCAGGTGACTGAGGTGGTCAAAGCTTCCGGTTTACGCGGGCGGGGCGGAGCCGGCTTCCCCACCGGATTGAAATGGGCTTTCATGGATAACAATGCCTGGCCGCATTACGTCACTGCCAATGCCGATGAATCGGAACCGGGTACGTTCAAAGACCGCGAAATCATGGAATATAATCCTTTCCAATTCCTGGAGGGGGTAGCCATCGCTTCTTATGCGGTTGGCGCAAATGTGGCATATATCTATCTACGTGGGGAATTCTGGCAAATCGCTCGCCAACTTGATTGGCGTATCGCCGAAATGAAAGAAGCCGGATACCTGGGTGAAAAAATATTTGGAACGGATTATGCGCTGGAAATATATACCCACCTGGGGGCAGGGGCATATATCTGTGGCGAAGAGACGGCATTACTGGAATCTATCGAGGGCAAGCTGGGGCAGCCGCGATTAAGACCGCCTTTCCCCCCGGTGTACGGCTTATACGGCAAACCTACGGTAGTCAATAATGTAGAAACTCTCACCAATTTACCACTGATCCTGGAACGAGGGGCAGAATGGTTCCGAAGTTACGGCACCGAGAAAAGCCCTGGTGTGAAGATATTCAGTTTATCGGGGTGTGTGAATCGCCCCGGGAATTATGAGCTGCCCCTGGGTACACCATTCCGCCAGTTGATATATGAGCATGGCGGCGGCATCCGCGATGGGCATGCGATCAAAGCCATCATGCCCGCCGGTGCTTCATCTGCTTTGATCATCGCCGATGAGAAAGCCCTGGATACACCCATGGATTACGAAAACGTCCCCAGCCTTGGGGCTCAGCTTGGTTCGGCATCGGTGATCGTCATCGACGATTCGATCAGCATCGATTGGTTGATCAAGAAAACAGTGCACTTCTTCTGTCACGAATCATGTGGCAAATGTACCCCTTGCCGGGAAGGCACCTTTTGGATGAAACATCTAACAGAACGTATTCATGCGGGGCAGGCTGCCTGGGAAGACGTGCAATTATTGTACGATGTTGCCAGCCAGATGAAAACGAAATGCCTTTGCGCCTTGGGTGAATTCTCCATTGAAGCTGTAATGACCGGCATTGACCGCTTCAAAGATGATTTTATCGAGCGGGTTGGAACAGAACAAACAAATATCCGCATAGATGCCAATAGTAAAGAGTAAACAAGCATATTGATGATGATATTTTTTAAAAAATGCTATCTTTTTGAAATAAAATCTGAAAATTACCCCGGCAAACTCCATTTTTCCGTGGTAATTAATCGGAGTCTTGATTAATGACAAAGCAGGTCACTTTATCGATTGACGGCAAAGTCGTTTCTGTCCCAGAGGGGACTTTGATCGTGAATGCCGCCAAAAAAGCCGGCATTGATATTCCCGTTTTTTGCTACCATCCAAAAATGGAACCGGTGGGTATGTGCCGGATGTGCCTGGTGGAAATTGGACGACCGCTCATCGATCGGGCTACCGGGGAATTGGTGAGAGAAGCAGACGGCTCACCCAAAATTCAATTTTCACCGAAACTTGAAACCGCCTGCACCACGCCCGTCTCCGAAGGGATGGTGGTGCTGGGCGCCTCGGAAAAAGCCAAAGCCGGGCGAGAGGATATTTTGGAGTTTTTGCTTACCTCTCACCCATTGGATTGCCCGGTTTGTGATAAGGGCGGCGAATGCCCATTGCAAAATCTGACGATGGGTTTCGGTCCGGGGCAATCGCGCTACCTATATGATGAAAAGATGCATCTGGCAAAGCAAGTACCCCTGGGGGAATTGATCTTTCTTGATCGTGAACGCTGCATCCAATGTGGTCGCTGCGTAAGGTTTCAAAGTGAAATTGTGGGCGATAATGTGATCGGGTTTTATCAACGTGGCCGGGCATTGGAGATTATTTCGTATTCCGAGCCGGGATTTGATTCATTTTTTTCGGGCAATACCACCGATATTTGTCCGGTAGGGGCATTAACGACCACGGATTTTCGCTTCGGCGCTCGTCCGTGGGAATTAAATGCCGCTGCATCCATTTGCTCGCATTGCCCTGTGGGTTGTAATATAACCATCAATGTGCGTCGTGAGGCTGTCAGTGATGGAAAGTGGGTGGTCAAGCGGATAATGCCCCGGCAAAATGAAGCGGTCAATGAAATCTGGATATGCGATAAAGGCCGGTTTGCTCATCACTATACCGCCAGCCCGGAGCGCCTTTCCACCCCTCTCGTGCGAAAAGACGGAAAATTAATCGAAGCAGGTTGGGATGAGGCGTTAGATTTGGCAGCTGGGCGTTTCAGGGATGCCGGCAATGATCTGCTTACCCTGGCAAGCGGGCGGTTATCCAACGAGGATTTATTCAATCTGTACCACTTGACTTCCTCTATCGGGGGTAAAGCTATCTTATACAGCCACATGGGCGGCGGTGATCTAACCGCTCAGGTTGGGGTGGGTATGGGTACGAATTTCGCTGATATGGGGCGCGAAACGGCGATTATCATCATTGCCAGCGACCTAGAAGAAGAGGCGCCAATCTGGTACTTACGGGTGAAATTGGCTGCCCAACGCGGTGCTCAATTGATCGTGATAAATCCTCGCCAGACCAAACTTGACCGTTATGCCCATCGTGTGCTGCGCTATGCTTATGGTAAGGAATCGGCTATCATCCTGGCAATGATAAATGCGATTTCAGCCAAAAAACTTGCGCAAACAGAGAATATGGGAAAGTATGTACGGAATGCGGATATAAAGCAGACAGCCAGGATGATCGCTGAAGCCGAGAACACAGTGGTTTTATTTGGCAGCGAGGGTTTGGGTTTGGAAGGCTCACAATCTTTAGCGCAAGCCTGCGCCAACTTATTATTGGTCACAGGTCATATCGAAAGAGCCAATAACGGATTGATCGGTGTATGGCCGCGGGCAAATGACCAGGGCGCCTGGGATGTAGGTTTTCGTCCCGCGGCTGATTTAAAAAAGGCAATGCAATCGGCTAAAGCCCTTTATATCGCCGCGGCTGATCCGGCCGGTGATTTCCCGGACCTGGCTGAAACCGCCGATTTCATGGTCGTGCAAGATCTTTTCCTTACTGCCACCGCTCGACTGGCTGATGTTGTTTTTCCTGCTCAATCTTTCACCGAACGCCAGGGCAGTTTTACATCTGGGGAGCGGCGCGTGCAACGATTTTATCCGGCAGTACCCTCGCTTGATGATTGCCTGCCCGATTTTACGATTTCTGCCCGGGTGGCAAAACGTATGGGTATCGACCAGGAAGAAATCCACGCCGGGAAGGTGATGGATAGGATCGCTGCCAGCTATCCGCATTATCGCGAAATCAGTTATACAAAATTGTCGCAGGTGAACGAGCAATGGCCAATAGTCGGGCGGAATGATCTGTATTACGGCGGAACTACTTATGAGAACTCCCAGGGATTGGGGATGCAATTATTGCCAGGCTTACAACCAGCACTTAGCGAATTGCCTCCGTATGATGTTGGCATGCCTGAAGGAAAATTGTGGGCGGTTCCTATAAACCGGTTATACGATCGCGGGCAAACAATGCTGCCTTCCAAACTGCTTCATCAACGTATTCCCCACCCCTATATAGTCATAAATTCAGATGAGGCTGAGAAATTGGGAATCATCGAAGGGGATACGGTAGAGATGATTTTAGAAGGTGTATCTTCTTTAGTCACGGCCAATTTGGACAATGGTGTTCCGCAAGGAATTTTACTCGTTCCGCGCAGTATGGGCATTCCCATCGCTGCACCCACAAGTGTGACGGTTAAAAATGTTGACAAACTTTTGGCATGACTTGAGGTGTGTATGACATCCGGTTTGATTTGGGAATGGATCATCAAATCGCTCGTGATTGTATTCGGTTTGTTGACCGGATTCGCATACTTGACTTTATTCGAACGCAAAGCTCTGGCGCGTATTCAGGTGCGAATTGGGCCTAATCGCGCCGGGCCGTTGGGTCTGCTGCAACCGGTCGCCGATGCGGTGAAATTGATATTCAAAGAGGAATTGATCCCATCGAAAGCCGATAAAATCATCTTTATCCTGGCGCCGATTATCACAGTCATACCGGCGTTGATCATTCTGGCGGTCTTACCCTTTGGAGGAGTGATTACATTATTCGGAAAACAGTATTCACTATCACTGGTGGATTTGAACGTGGGTGTGTTATATATCACCGCTGTCGCTTCGATTTCCGTGTATGGCATTGTCCTGGCTGGCTGGGCATCCAATAATAAATACGCCATGCTAGGAGGTATTCGCTCCTCGGCGCAGATGATCAGCTACGAACTGGCGCTTGGGCTGTCATTTATCGGACCAATTCTCTTGACCGGCTCGATGAGTATGACCGACATTGTAGAGACGCAGAAACCTTTGTGGTTTGTGGTGTATCAACCCTTGGGTGTTCTGGTTTTTTGGATCGCTACCCTGGCAGAGGTGAACCGGGCGCCTTTCGATATGCCGGAGGCAGAGCAGGAACTCACCGCCGGTTACCACACGGAATATTCCGGGATGAAATTTGCCTTGTTCTTCATGGCAGAATACATCAAGATGATCGCCGTTTCAGCCATTGCGGCTACAATGTTTTTTGGCGGATACCATTTCTTTTGGGAGGATAAATACCCCATTCTTGGACCTATCTGGTTATTGGCGAAAGTGGTTGCTTTATTGTTTGGCATGATTTGGATACGCGCGACTTTGCCACGAATCCGTTACGACCGCCTCATGGCATTTGGCTGGAAGTTCTTATTCCCCCTGGCGTTGGCAAATGTCTTCTTTACTGCCCTGGGTGTTATCCTGGGAAAATTGTGGCTGATCCCCGTATTGACCATGGTTGCGTTATTGGTAGCCATTTATCTGGTGAGCATGTCGCAAACCAGGAGGTGGAACAAAAATGTTCTCTGAGATCACACGCGGCTTATTGACCACCTTGAAATCGATGACCGAAAAGCCGGTTACCATCCAGTATCCGGAAGAAAAACGACCGGTGCGAACCCGTTTCAAAGGGCGGCATATTCTTAAACGCTATGACAACGGGTTGGAAAAGTGTATCGGCTGTTCGTTGTGCGCTGCGGCTTGCCCGGCAGATGCCATATTTGTAGAATCCGCCGAGAATACCGACGAAAAACGCTATTCCCCCGGCGAGCGTTATGCCAGCACTTATGAGATCAACATGCTGCGCTGTATCTTTTGTGGATATTGTGAAGATGCCTGCCCTACAGAAGCCATTATCCTGGGTGATATTTACGAGTTGTCATTTACCGACCGGCGCCAATCGATTTACACGAAAGAGATGTTGATCGAACCGGTTGGAGAGGGCGGCAAACTCACGCCGCAAAAAACACCGCCGGGCGTTTTTACCCGCTCTGTACCGGAGATGAAAAACCCGCAAGATTGAGACAGTTCTTTGAGGAAGTAAGCAAATGCCCTTGAATTTTACCCTTTTCCTGATCCTGGCTGTCATAGCCATTGCCTCGGCGTTGGGAATGCTGTTCAGTAAGAATGCAGTCTATTCGGCGTTGTTCCTGATCCTCAATTTTGCGGTCGCGGCGTTTTTTTATCTAATTCTGGATGCACCTTTCATTGCTTTGACTCAAATCACCGTATATGCGGGTGCAATCATGGTGCTGTTTCTTTTCGTCATCATGCTGTTAGGCGCCGAGCAAACTGGGCGTATGACGGCTGCCCGGTGGGTGCGGCCGACGGCAATTACCCTGGCTGCACTCTTAGTCGTCGAAACTATTTACATCATGTTTACCCAAAAAGGAACAATCGCCAGCTTATCAAGTATTCCGCCAGATTTTGGCGCACCGGAGGTTGTAGGGCAATTTTTATTCAATCAATATTTATTACCGTTTGAGGTGACCTCGATCTTGCTGCTGGCTGCTATGATTGGGGCTATCGTGCTGACAAAACGGAAAAGTTGAGTGGATTTTTGGAGTTGGAGATGATTCCTGTTTCATACTACATCGGTTTATCAGCCATTCTCTTTACCATTGGCGCTTTAGGCGTGCTTATCCGCCGTAATGCAATTATCATCTTCATGTCGGTGGAACTCATGTTAAACGCTGCTAACCTGGCTTTCGTGGCGTTTGCACGGGCTTTTGGCATGATGGAAGGACAAATATTCGTCTTTTTTGTCATGGCGGTAGCCGCGGCGGAGGTGGCTGTTGGCCTGGCGTTGATCGTGACAATTTTTCATACGAAACAGAGCATCGATGTGGATCAAATGCATAGCTTGAAGGGCTAAACTACGGGAGTGGTTTATGTGGTTCAGTGAAACGGTCGCCAACAGTACACAATTCTTTTCCCTGGTTCCCTGGGTGGTATTTTTCCCATTGATTGGCTTGTTGGTCAATTTGATATTTGGCGGGCGCATGAGCGAAAAGGCAATTGGCATCACTGCCTGTGGCGCGGCGGGATTATCTTTGTTGATTTCGGTGTTACAGGCGGTTTCGTTACTTGGGCATCCTGGAGGCATGGTTGTCTATTTGGCAGATTGGATCGTGGTGGGCGATTTAGCAATACAATGGGCATTCCAGGTGGATACTCTTTCTGTGACCATGATGCTGGTGGTGGCTGGCGTTGGTACATTGATCCATATCTACGCAGTCGGGTATATGCACGAAGATGTGCGCCATAATGGTGATCCAACACGTTACCAGCGGTTCTTTGTATTCTTCAACCTGTTCATTGTCGCTATGATGATTTTGGTCAGCGCTGATAATTATTTGATGTTGTTCGTTGGTTGGGAAGGGGTGGGATTGTGCTCGTATTTATTGATCGGTTTTTGGTACGACAAAGGGAAAGACGGCATCGGTAATGCTCTGGCGGGGAAGAAAGCTTTTATCACCAACCGCATTGGTGATTTTGGTTTTTTGATCGCTGCGTTCATGATTTATGTGGCATTTCGCACGTTTAATTTTCACCAAATTTTTGAACAGATTCAGCAAGCCGGGTCATCATTCACCCCGGCGATCTTTGCCATTACCCTGTTCATGCTGTTGGGTGTGGCGGGAAAATCTGCCCAGATTCCATTATATGTATGGCTGCCAGACGCGATGGCAGGACCCACACCGGTATCCGCACTGATCCATGCGGCAACCATGGTAACCGCCGGTGTATATTTGATTGCCCGCTCGCACCCGCTCTATGTTCAGGTACCAGAGGCGCAAAATATTGTGGCGCTGGTGGGAGGTGCAACGGCATTGTTCGCCGCTACAATTGCTGTGGGACAATTTGATATCAAGAAAGTCCTGGCATACTCCACCATCAGCCAGTTGGGGTTTATGACTGCTGCAGTGGGCATGGGGGCTTTCACTGCCGGGATGTTCCATCTGGTAACCCATTCGTTCTTCAAGGCGCTACTATTCCTATCGGCGGGTTCGGTCATTCAGGGAATCGAAGCCGGCTTGCATCATATCGAGCACGATCCCAGACTAAAAAAGAAAATGGTGAAACCGCACGATTTTGACCCTCAGGATATGCGGAATATGGGAGGGCTGCGCAAACGCATGCCGATCACATTTTGGGTCTATCTCATTGGCGCGCTGGCTTTAGCCGGGATTGCCCCTTTGGCAGGCTTTTGGTCGAAGGATGAGATATTGGCTGAAGCCAAACTGATCTCTCCCACAGTCTATGGCTTGCTTACGATAGCTGCATTTTTTACCGCCTTTTATATGGGACGCCAGATATTGATGGTTTTCTTTGGCGAATCGCGCGCCGAGCCAACCGCACACGCCAGGGAAAATCCTCCGGTGATCACCATACCCTTGATGATATTGGCTGGTTTATCTCTATTGGGTGGTTTCATAAATTTACCGGTGATACATACCTTCACACATTGGCTGGAACATACCTTGACCATCGAAGAAGCCATGATCAACTTTCGCCTGGGCGAGGCAGCCGAAGCATCCGGGCAATTCAATCCTATGGTAGCCGGAATTTCTACTGGGTTGGCACTCTTCGCTATTTTGCTCGCCTGGTGGATTTATATGCAACGCTACCCCGCCATGTTGAAGCTGCCTCCCAAACAAAGGTCAGATGACCCATTAAAAACATTTATCGGGCCTCTGTTTAGTGCATTGGAAAATAAATGGTGGGTAGATGAGCTATATCAAACGCTGGTCATCACACCATATAACCTGTTGGCGAGGTATTTGGCTCAGGTGATCGATGGGCGTTTCTGGCACGACTGGGTTCATGATGTTCTGATTGTTGGCGGTTTCCGGTTTTTCACCCGTTTGCTCTCGATTCAATTCGACCTGGGTGTTATCGACAGTACAGCCAACAGCCTTGCCGATTTGGCTAAAAGCCTGGCACAACAAATGCGCCAACTGCAAACCGGTTATGTACGCAGTTATGCGCTTTGGGTGTTTTTAGGTGTGGTTGTCATTTTAGGATACTTGATATTTTGGTAGTGAGAAAAGCTTATGGACTCATTCATTCATCCTCTTACATTGGTCACATTTTTGCCCCTGGCGGGTGTTGTCGTGATCTTGTTTCTTAAAAACGAGCAGAAAAATGCAGCCCGCTATACTGCCCTGGCGACTTCACTGATTACGTTTGGGGTTTCGATGGCGGTGCTGGCGCAGTTCCAACGCGTTGATCCCAACCTGCAAATGGTGATCGATTTGCCCTGGATCCGGGTGGGGAGTTGGGTCATCGCTTATCACCTGGGTGTGGATGGTCTGAGCATTTTGCTGCTTTTATTGACCACGTTTCTTACTCCCATATCGATATTATCCACCTGGACCGCGGTCGAAGAGCGGGTAAAAGATTTCATGATCTTCTTTTTGCTGCTCGAAATGGGCATGGTCGGCGTGTTTTTAGCGCAAGATCTATTCCTGTTTTATGTGTTTTGGGAATTTACCCTGGTTCCGATGTATTTCTTGATCGGTATTTGGGGAGGTCCACAACGGATATATGCAGCCATAAAATTTTTCCTGTATACCATGGCGGGTTCGATTTTAATGCTGCTGGCGATATTGTGGCTGGGTATCCAGGGAGGAACGTTCTCCACACCGGATTTGATTGCCAATAATCACATCCCTGCCAATATTCAATTCTGGCTGTTCCTGGCTTTTGCAGCGGCATTTGCCATCAAAGTGCCGATGTGGCCGTTACACTCCTGGCTGCCCGATGCCCATGTGGAAGCCCCCACCGCTGGTTCCATCATCCTGGCGGGTGTCTTACTGAAGATGGGAACCTATGGTTTCTTAAGGTTTAACATACCGTTGTTTCCACAAGCTGCATGGCAATTGGCGCCCTGGATAGCCGGTTTGGCGGTGATTGGTATTTTGTATGGCGCGGCGGTGTCTTTTGCTCAAAAGGATGTGAAAAAATTAGTAGCATATTCCTCCGTAAGCCACCTGGGATTTGTAATGCTGGGATTGTTTGCCCTGAACCCTCAAGGTATCCAGGGCGGGATTTTACAGATGGTCAACCACGGCTTGAGCACCGGCGCTTTGTTCCTTATCGTAGGGATGATCTATGAAAGGCGCCACACACGCGATATGGATGCCTTTGGCGGTTTGTGGAAAGTGATGCCGGTGTATGGCGCATTAACATTGATTGTGGCGCTTTCTTCTATGGGATTGCCGGGTTTGAACGGTTTTGTGGGCGAATTTACTATATTATTAGGCGCCTGGGATGCCGGGCAGGCTGGTCATGTGTTGGGTTCGTATTGGTTCGCCGGGTTGTCGGCATTGGGCGTTATCCTCGCCGCTGTGTATATCTTATTTATGTTTCAGAAACTCTTTCTGGGCCCCATTGATAAAGAAGAGAACCGAAATTTGAAAGATCTCAACTGGCGTGAAATCATTACTCTGGCGCCCATTATCATTTTAATATTTTGGATTGGTTTATATCCAAAACCATTCTTCAGTCTGATGGCACCCTCGGTAGACCAATTGATGGTTGTTTTGCATGGCGCTGCTCTTGCATTGCATTAAAAGGTGCTAAGAGGAAGGCATGAAATCAGTAAGTTTATTTAATATCAGTATGGACATGGTATTCACAAACCCGACCTGGCGATTGTAAACGGCAAAATGACAACCAAAAACTGATGACTGAAAGCCAATAGCTGCTAGCTTCTTTATGAATGAGGCGTAATGAATTTTTCAGACCTTCTGGCAATCCTCCCGCTGGTCATCCTGGTTGGATGGGCAATCATCCTTATCCTGGTTGACTTATTGATTCCATCTCACCGTAAAGGAATGATTGCTCCTTTCGCAGTGATTGGGATTATCATCGCGTTGGGAGTCGCAATAAGCCAATTCGGAGAACAATCCACAGCATTCGGGGGCATGGTGGCAGTGGATGGCTTTAGCGTATTTTTACAGGTTTTATTTTTGATCAGCGGCTTATTCGGCATTGCATTGGCATACGATTACTTGAAACGACAGGGGATCGAACACAGCGAATATTACATCTTGCTGCTATTCTCCCTGAGTGGGATGATGTTGATGGCGATGGCCGCCGATTTGATCATGGTTTTTCTGGCGCTGGAATTGCTTTCTATCCCCCTTTACGTTTTGGCGGGTTTTGCCAGTCCGCGGTTAGATTCCGAAGAAGCGGCGCTGAAATATTTCCTCTTAGGCGCTTTTGCGGGGGGATTCGTGGTATATGGCATTGCTCTGGTTTTCGGCGCCACGCAAACCACAGCATTGCAAGGCATTATCGCGGCCACAAAAGATGGTTCGGCAAATGTGGTTTTATTGGTCATTGGCGCAGCGTTGATCTTGATCGGTTTGGGATTTAAAGTAGCCGTTGTTCCATTCCATATGTGGACTCCGGATGTTTACCAGGGCGCGCCTTCATCGGTAACCGCTTTTATGGCAGTGGGCGCAAAAGCCGCCGGTTTCGCCGGTTTATTACGTGTTTTTATGTCTGCTTTCAATATCCTGGCAGTTGACCTGATTCCGATTTTGTGGACTCTCTCTGTTATAACTATGCTATTGGGGAATATTGTCGCTATCGCTCAGAGTAATATCAAGCGTCTGCTGGCTTATTCCAGCATCGCCCATGCAGGGTACATTTTAATGGGGATGGTTACTTTGGGGCAGGGCGAGATAGAAGGCGCAGCGATTGCGGCGGCATTATTTTATCTGGTTGCGTACGTTATCACCAGCTTTGGGGCATGGGCTGTGGTGATTGCCCTGGAACATGGTGAAGGAAAAGGATTGGCGCTGGACGATTACGCCGGGTTAGGGGGGAAGCATCCGGCGCTGGCAGCCGCGATGACTGTTTTCATGCTGTCATTCACCGGTGTACCGCCTACCCTGGGCTTTATGGGAAAGTTTTTTCTATTCAGTGCGGTGTTGGACGGCGGTTATGTCGGTTTGGCGGTTATCGGCGTGTTGACCTCACTCGTTTCGGCATATTACTACTTACGGGTTGTGGTGGTGATGTACATGCAAGAAGGCGAACCGCGGGTAAGACGCGACATATGGCTCAACACAACCACTGCCATCACAGCGATTGCCACAGTGGCGATCAGTGTCTTTTCGACTCCCTTGTTTAACTGGGCTGTGAGGGGCGTGATGGTGTTTTTTAAGTAATCTTCCAAAAAAAACGAACCATCTGACAGTTTTCATGAACCGTCATTGCGAGTAATGCCAAAGCGCACAACCCTCTTCTACCCGGAAGGAACAAATCCGCCTGTCATTGCGAGCAAAGCGAAGCAATCTAGTCATTGTGGAGTATGAGATTGATTCGTCGCTGCGCTTCTCGCTGTGACAGTTGCTTAGGAGTGAGGAACGGGCGAAGCAATCTTGATATAAATAGGAATGCATTTTCCTCTTCCAAGCTTTACGTGGGTAATTAAATTCAAGCCTTTTCCCCCATTTTATGGTCTAATTCCTGGTTTTAATCTCCATACAACTTTCTATGCACCACGCTGAGTGCGCGTACCTGCTCGGCGGCATGGTAAGACGACCGCACCAATGGGGCACTCTCAACCCATTTAAAACCAATTTCTTGCCCGTATTCTTTTAATTCTAAGAATTCTTCGGGTGTATAATACCGGTCGATAGGCAAATGTTTTTTTGAGGGTTGTAAGTATTGCCCAATGGTCAGGATATCTACCCGCCAGTTTCGCTGATCGCGCATTACTTCTTTTATTTCATCAAGGGTTTCCCCCAGACCTACCATGATACCCGATTTGGTCAATACTTCCGGATCGAGTTTTTTGGCATTGGTCAGTGTGGAAGCTGCCCATTCGTAATGATCCTGAGGTTGAACCTGTTTGAACAGGCGCGGCACGGTTTCGACATTGTGATTGAGGATTTCCGGACGGGCATCCATAACGATCTTCAATGCCTCCAGGCTGCCCTTGAAATCGGGGATGAGCACTTCGATAGAGCAGCCTGGATGTATTTCTCGGATACGCCGAATGACCATCGCAAAAATGGTAGCGCCACCATCCTTCTGGTCGTCGCGGTTGACGCTGGTGATCACGGCGTGTTTCAGGTTCATCGATTTGACTGCTTGAGCAACGCGGTCGGGTTCTGAAAAATCGATTGGAAGAGGTTTACCGCACTTGATATCACAAAAGCCGCACGACCGGGTGCAAATATCACCCAGCATGAGAAAGGTGGCTGTGCCAGCCCCCCAGCATTCACCCATATTGGGGCACATGGCTTCTTCGCACACCGTGTGTAACGCTTTAGTGCGCATGATGTCATGAATCAGTCGGTATGTTTCACCGCTTGGGGCGCGCACTTTGATCCATTCCGGCCGGCGCCTTGGGGTGGTATTGATTTTTTCTGGGTTTACACGGTCACGAGTTGGAGTTGAAGACATATCTACCTTTCTGAGGTCGATTCAATAACGATCGAAACCAAGGTATTTTACCAAAAAAATATTACAGGATGGACAGGATGAGCAGGATAATCTGGTAATAAGATGCATACATAAGGTTATCCTGCCTATCCTGTATATCCTGTCAGTTTTTATCCTAAACTGCCCACAACTTTCTCGACTTCATCCAATATTTCCCCTGATTTGACTAATTCTTTCATTACATTATGATCAGGGTAAAGCGGGCGGTCTACATCCAGGTGGGATACATGTTTGCGGATTACCTGGCGGGCTTTTGTGACACCACTCCCATTGGTGAAATTGCGGAAATCCAGTGCCTGGGCGGCTGCCATGAACTCGATACCGAGGACTCCATAAGCATTATCCAGGATTTGAGCATTTTTAATAGCGGTGTTCATGCCCATGGAGACGAAATCTTCCTGATCGGCAGCTGCGGGGATGGAGCCAACGCTGGCCGGCGCCGATAGGATCCTTTGCTCGACGATGAGCATATCGGCAGTGTATTGACTGAGCATCAATCCGGAGAACATCCCCGCCCCTTTGGTAAGAAATGCCGGCAAACCCACACTCAAGGCGGGGTTGGTCAGACGATTTAATCGACGTTCGGATAACACACACACCATAGTAATAGCAACTCCGGCCATATCCATAGGAAGTGAAACAGGTGAACCCTGGAAATTGGCGCCGGTCAGGGTCAGTTTGTATTCGGGAAGGAAGATAGGGTTGTCGCCAACGCCGTTTAACTCCGTCTCTACCTGGCTGCGGGCATAAGCAATGGCATCACGAGCGGCACCGATCACTTGCGGTGAGGAGCGCATCGAGTAGGCATCCTGGACTTTGGTTTTCAGTTTCCCGGTCACCAGGTCGCTGCCATTGATGCATTTCATGATAGCCTGGGCGCTGCGAACGGCGCCCGAAAAACCGCGTAGCTGGTGCAGGCGCACATCATATGGTTTCATATTCGCAAACAGAGCTTCGAGACTCATGGCGCAGGCGATCTCGGCTTGTTTCAGCCAGCGTTCCATATCGAATAGATGAAGCGCGCTCATGGCTGTAAGCAGGTTTGAACCGTTAATGGTAGCTAATCCATCACGGGCTTGCAGATCGGGGATGGGAATACCAGCGCGCTGTAAAGCTGTTTTTCCGGGCAGACGTTCTCCCTGGTACCAGGCTTCCCCTTCGCCCATGAGCAGCAATGCCAATTGCGCCATGGGCGCCAGATCGCCGCAGGCGCCCACAGAACCTTTTTGGCACACGACCGGGGTGACGCCTTTATTGAGCATATCCAGCAGGGTGAGGGTGATTTCCGGTCGGCAGCCTGAGTTGCCATGGGCATGGACGTTGATCCTGCCTGCCATGGCGCCGCGCACATATTCAATCGGGGCTGGATCGCCAATTCCGGCGGCGTGATTGTAGATAAGATAGCGTTGAAATTGTTGTACCTGGTCATCGGTCAACACTACTTCTGAAAACTCGCCAATGCCGGTATTAACCCCATACATGATTTCATGCGCCTGGATTTTCTCTTCCAGCATGGCGCGGCAGGTTTTGATACGTTCGAGAGCTTCGGGATGGAGATATACTTTTTCTTCGTGCCGGGCAATTTGAACCAATTTTTCAACCGTTAATCCAGAACCGTCCAGAACGATAGTCATTGATCACTCCTCTATTAGGATATTTATATAATTAGATGTATTAAATCACGATTGGAATAAAAATACAAATTTTGGTGGGAGAATTACAAATAAATTTTTAATCGTTTTGCAATCCACTCAAGGGTTGGATGTTACGTCGCGATTTCAATTGCGAATTCTTCAATCTCAACATTTTTTAATTTTAATTCGCACTCATTCGGGTTAAAAAAATAAGTGTTGAATAGTCAAATAATATACCCTTTGCCGATCAGTCGGGATCGGCAAAGGGTATAGATAGCGTTTTTTTACTTATTGAAGATATTCATCCGATAGGGCTTGCACGAGGATTTCGAATATATCGCCATTGGCATAGTGCCCGTAAAACCGCCAGGCAGGTTCCGCATAGGTTGGCGGCATGGAACCATCCGGAAGAATGGTGGTTACATCTCCCGTATAGTAAACCAGCTCGATCTTTTCGATGGTGAGTATTTCGTTACCGAGATGTTGATTGACAGAATCCAGTGTCATAGGAGATAAGCTTCTGGGTTGGTAATCATCCAGGTTTTCGATACCTTGCGCCCCAAACATTGTAAAATCGTGGATTACGGGGTAGCCTTTGTAGAATTCGTCGGGGTAAATCACACCTTCGACGATATATGGCGTTTCGATTGGAGGCGTTTTCCCTTCGGATTCCAGCGATATATTGAGGATATACTTTTCGCCTGATTGGTCGGTCAACATCAAGACTGGTATCTCCCCCAGGGAAACCTGTTCGATGGTTCCCAGCCATGCCTGCGGTTTTATATCCGGGTATACCGGCTCATACCGTTCGACTTCGACCACTACCTGAGATTGGGATGCGCTAATGACAGATCCCCAAATCTTAACGGGTAATTGGTGATAAGCTTCGATACCCTCCAGACCATCGCCCTTTAATGTAAGGGAGAGTCCTCCTTGCCATTCAGCAGATGGCTTCAAGTTCATGTAAGCCGATATGGTGCTGACACCATTTTCATCTTTGAAAAATGTGATATATGGGTTGCCTTGTACGCCATTAAAACGATAGCTGGTTTGCGGGATCGGCATTGGTGTTTCTGTTGGTACAGGAACTGGTGTCGGTGCCTGTTCTAAATTCAGGGAAGTGAACCCCGAACCTCCACCGCCGCCACCACCTCCTCCATAACTAATGCTGATCATCCACCACTCAATGGTAGATTCCGATTCCAGGGCGATACCGTTAACATATACTTCTTGGTCTCCGGGAGCAGATTCGGGTAAATCTGGTATAAGCCATTGTTTATTGTTTACTGTCATATACCCCTGGTCACCTTGACGTTGGATCACGCCTTGCACTGTTAGGTGCTCAAAAGGTGATAGCTGCCAGCCTTCGACCTGGAAGAAGCGGTTCCCTTTATCGTCGGTTTGAAATTGTCCCCAAATTTGCATAAACTTACCCGGATTGGCGCTCTGATGAAGGGCCTGGATATCTCCTTGCAGCAGGTAATAATTGAGGAATAATAAGGGGGTTTCACTCGCATTGGCTGGTTTCAAGATTTCCAGGTAACCAAATAGATCCACTCTCTCTCCCAGCGGATATTCACGCCACCATATTTCGTTTACTTTTGGAGAGTAGAATGTAGAATTGGATTCTAACCCTTCCAGATTTTCACTTGATTGGATTTTTTGCCAGGCTTCTTCTGCCGAAATGATCGGATAGGCGCCAGCTTCAGTGAAATTATGCACTTCATAATTAATACTTTTAATCGAATTATTTTCATCCATTTCTACCGCAATTTCCGCACTTCCCAGTAGCCCATAAGTAATAGATCTATCATCCAAAAGTTGAATAAAAGATATTTTCCCGGGAATAAATTCTTCTGTTTGGATGCGGTAAGGGAAATTAATCAAACTATGTTCTTTCAAGAATTTTTCAGCTATCGAAATTTGCTCATCGGTAGTTGGATATTTTTGGTTGGAAACCTGCCTGGAGTTTTGATAATTGGGTACATAATAAAAATGGGTCGTGGAAAAGATCAGCAGGCGGCTGATATTATCGGTAACATAATAACTGGTGATTTGATCACCGTCTTTTTCGACGTTATATATTTTGCCATCAAACCCCAATTGCGTTGCCAAGGCCAAACCATATTCAAAAGTTAAATTTTCGTTTATATTTTGGATATAAACCTTTATTTCAGATGGCGAAGTGGGAAATTCTGCGTTCAAAATGATGAAATCATCTGGCAATATGGCACTTTTATAAAATTCTCCTTGTGGTGTGCTTTCAGCAGCAGGGGTGCCAGCGATTATTGTCGCCAGTGGCGTAGGAGTCAACGCAGGGGTTTCACTGGCAGATGCAAATATTGTCGGCGTTGGAATAGCCAGTGGTTGAGGTAACAGGGTGCGTATAGACCAAATAGCTACCAGTACAATAACCAACACGGCTGCAATCCACGCCAGATTCTTGGTGAAACTGAACAACGTCAGTTTGGTTGATTTTTGAGGGGCTGGTGATATCTTACGCAGGCGCAATTCCAGATCTGCCTGGAAAAGGGGGTTGGCATGGATTTTTTGGGCAGTCTTTCGGATAGAGGCAGCGAACTCCGCATCTTCGCTATTAGACATAGGAATATCTTGGTTGGATTCTCCGCGGATAATCCGATATAGGGCTTCCGATTCCGGATCGAATGAATTGGATGTCATTTCTCCTCCAGTAACAATAAAGAGCATTTTTGACGTAAATCTTTTAAACCGCGGCAAACCAACATTTTTGTGGCAGCTTCGCTTTTACCTAAAATTAGTCCGGCTTCAGCAGCCGTCAGGTCGCCAAAAATGCATAATTCCAGCGCTTCTGCTCGTTCAGATTTAATCTGGCGTAAGGCACGACTGATCAGAGTTAACTGGTATTTTTGATAGCTGTTCTCTTCGGGTGAAGGTGATTTATCGGGAATATTTTCGGCGTTTGCCAAAGATATTTCTGAACGGCGAGAGCGAAAATGTAACGCCATTTTGTTTCTGGCGATGCCTAAAAGCCAGGCGCAAAAACTGCCGTCGCCGCGAAAGTTAGCGATGCCTTCCAATGCAGCGATAAAGGTTTGGGCGGTCAGGTCTTGCGCATCATTGACATTACCGGTATGGGCGATGTGATAGCGGTAAACGCGATCGAAGTGCCGGTGGTACAACTCGGCAAAGGCGGATGAATCGATCACAGCACGGTTTGCCAGCACAGCATCATCGACAGGCGGGCTTAACGTTTGAGTGGTATATATTGACGACATAGTCCTCTCAATGATTTATTTATTGGTTTTATACTTTCATATGTATGTTACACCAACCGTAAAAACGTAACACTGAAATTTTAAATGATAAATCACAATTATTTGTATTCTATCCAACTGTCTCTTGGAACTAGGATAATTCTTTGCTACAATAGCAAAACACTAACCAACACATATTGCGGAGGTAATTAATGATCCAATTATTATCGGGAAATGAAGCCGTAGCGCGTGGGGCATGGGAAGCGGGGGTAACCGTCGCCTCTGCGTATCCAGGGACGCCCTCCACTGAAATTCTGGAAACCCTGGCGCGATTTCCCAAGGTCTATGCGGAATGGGCACCCAATGAGAAGGTGGCAGTGGATGTGGCGATTGGCGCGGCTTATGCCGGTCGGCGCAGCCTGGCGGCTATGAAGCATGTCGGGTTGAACGTGGCTGCTGATGCTTTTATGTATGTCGCTGAAACCGGTGTCGAAGCTGGTATAGTGATCGTTTCGGCAGATGATCCGGGGATGCATTCCAGCCAAAACGAGCAAGATAACCGCACACTTGCTAAATTTGCCCGGGTTCCTTGTTTGGAGCCGTCCGACAGCCAGGAAGCAAAAGACCTGACGATTGCCGCGTTCGGGTTGAGTGAGCGTTTCGATACCCCGGTTTTGTTGCGTCTGACCACGCGGATTTGCCATTCCACAACAGCGGTCGAATTGGGCGAATGGGTAGAACCGGCGTTACCGGAAGCGGCGCAAAAATTCCCGCGCAATCCGGCAAAATATGTGATGGTCCCGGGAAACGCGAGAAAGCGTCATCCGGTGATCGAACAACGCATCCTGGATATCGCAGAATTTGCCGAAACCTTTCCCTATAATCGCATCGAATCAGGTGATAAAAGCCTGGGTATCATCACTGCCGGAATTGCTTATCAATATGCCCGGGAAGTTTTCCCTCAGGCTTCATTCTTACATCTAGGGATGACCTGGCCTTTGCCGGAGAAAATGATCCGGAAATTTGCCGCCTCGGTTGATCGGGTGATTGTGATAGAAGAATTGGATGCTTTCATTGAGGAAGCCGTGAAATTGATGGGTATACCTGTCGAGGGGAAGAGCATCTTTCCGATAATTGGCGAGCTCGATCCGGGTGTGGTGCGGGAAAGTGCCATTCATGCCGGGCTGTTACCGGAAAGCGCCCGTCCCCCATTGGTAAAGGTGGATGCGGGGACTTTACCTGCCCGTCCCCCGGTATTATGCCCAGGCTGCCCGCATCGCAGCACGTTTTATATTCTCAATAAGTTAAAAGTTCCGGTAAATGGTGATATTGGTTGTTATACCCTGGGATTGGTACCGCCTTTGAACGCTATCCATTCTTGTGGCTGCATGGGCGCTAGCATTGGTGTGGCGCATGGCGCGATGAAGGCTGGCAGCCCCGAAAGGCATGTGGCGGTTATCGGCGATTCCACTTTTTTCCATACCGGCATTCCGGCATTGATCAACGTCGTCTACAATCAAAGCCCGGTGGTGACCGTGATCATGGATAATCGAATTACCGGGATGACCGGTCACCAAGAGAATCCGGCAACCGGACGCACCTTGCAAGGAAAAGAAGCCGTGGAAATTGAATTCGAACCGCTGGTGCGCGCCATTGGTGTGAAGCACGTAAAAACGGTAGAAGCTTTTCAGGTGGAAGAGATCGAAAAAACGCTCAAGGAATTCATTTCACTGGATGAACCTTCTGTTTTAATCACCCGTGAGCCTTGCGCATTATTGCCTGAAGGCCGCAAGCGCTGGGTTTCACTTGAAGTGATCAGCGATAAATGTAATGGTTGCAGTCTGTGTTTCCGTATTGGCTGCCCCGCAATCTTGAAAAGCGATGAATTAGATGAGCGTTATCAGCGACCCAAGGCATTGATTGATAGTGGTTTGTGCACAGGGTGCGAAATTTGTGCCCAGGTATGCCCGCGGGATGCCATTACTTTCCGTAGCTAATCATATTCCTATTGCAGAGGTATTCGATGAATGAAAACATAAATTTTTTACTTGCCGGGGTGGGAGGGCAAGGAACAATATTGGCAAGCGATGTATTAGTCAATGTGGGTTTAGCAGCCGGTTATCAGGCTAAGCAGGCGGAAGTGCATGGTATGTCACAGCGGGGAGGCAGTGTTACCAGTCATGTGCGCTGGGGGAAGGTGGTTTATTCACCCATTGCCGCCGCCGGAGAAGTGGATGTGCTCCTGGCATTCGAGAAAGCCGAAGCATTACGAAATATCCCACAATTACGGCCTGGAGGCCTGGTTGTGATCAATATCGAAGCCATAAAGCCGTTGACGGTTACCTCTGGCGGGCAGCCTTATCCGGATGATGAGCATTTAAAAACCACTTTCGCCCAGGCTACCTCCCATACGGTATATGTTAATGGGGCTGCCATTGCGACGGAATTGGGAAATTCCAGGGTTGCCAATGTGGTGTTATTAGGCGCGCTGGCTGCCCAGGTCGATCAATCGGGCATGGCAGGAACAGGTTTAACTTATGATACCTGGCTGGAAGTGATCCGTGGGCGGGTACCCCAAAAATATATCGAGCTTAACCAAAAGGCTTTTCAGGCTGGTTGGGAAATTGTAAAGAAGTGATAAACGCACAAAATTATTCAATTTTTTATGCTTGACCAGATGTAATCTCTTTGGTAAAATTGTTGTAAGTAGATTGCCTTTAAGTTCTCGTTCGACAATAAAGAAGAAGAAAACGGCTCAGGCTCCTGCAGTTGAGCCGTTATTTTATAAAGACCTAGAAGGGAACAGGGCAATAACTCATATTCTATATTGCCATAAAAGGAGGCAATCAAATGTCAGAAAGAATTACCGGTACAGTGAAATGGTTCAACAGCGGTAAAGGCTATGGTTTCTTAGCCCGAGAAGGCGGCGCTGATGTGTTCGTCCATTTCTCTGCCATCAAAGCCGACGGTTTCCGCACCCTGCAAGAAGGCCAGCAGGTTGAATTTTCCGTCGAACAGGGGCCTAAAGGTTTGCAAGCTAAGGATGTCGTTCCCTTCTAAACATATCTAAATATTACACTCACTGAGCTGTCCTATAGTCAGCCATCATATCGGAGAAAGCGGAAAACACCCGATATGATCATGAGGTAAAGAACGTTTGCGAATCATGAAAAAGGCTCATTCTTGGGACAGTTCTTTTTTTCTAAATATTAACGATGTAACCCAGAATAAAATAGTTGAAGATGATAGCTTTGTAGGTGACGGCAGTATTCCACGCCTCGCCGGTAACGTAAGAAAGAAGGTAAACCTATGGAATATGAAGTGGGAGATAAAGTAGTACATTGGGCTTACGGGGTGGGGGAAGTCGTTAAAATTGATAAAAAAATGCTTGATGGACAATACGAACTTTATTATAAGATCCAGGTTCGTGATCTTACAATTTGGGTTCCTGTGGACGATGCGAGTAAAACCAGCCTGCGTCTTCCAACCCAAGCAAAAGATTTCGAGAAACTTTTTAGAATTCTGCAGGGGAGCGGCGTTGAATTATCCACAGATCGTTTGGAACGCAAGACTTATTTTTCCGAAGCCTTACGCAGTGGCAATTTGGAAGCTGTTTGCAAGGTCATCCGCGATCTTTCAGCTTTTAGCCGGGAAAAGAAACTCAATGATAATGACTCGCTTGTTTTAGAACGGGCAAAAAATTTACTGCTCGAAGAATGGCGGTTATCCTTTGATATTCCGATGGCTGAAGCGCAAAAACGTTTAAAAAGATTACTGAATGAATCGGAAGTCGAAGAGAAAAAATAATGGGTAGAAAAACCCATGCACCTAAGAAGTTTTTTTAACTTGGGGGATGATAAAAAGGCACTGAAAGATAAGCCACAGTTTTTTTACATTCGGTCGGCACCATGTTTTCCACCCATGGATTGCTTTAAAATTTTACCTGTCTCGCGTTGGGGCAAATGATTACGGGGATGATTAAATAAAAATATATCTCTTTCCTAACCAGAAAAGCGAAAAACACAATCTTATAAGTAAGATTACAAAATCAGGATGAAGTCAATCGTTTCTTGACTGCCAGAAAAAATTCAGCTTCTTGCGGGTGGTTTGCCCATCTCCTTAGTGAATTCCTCCCGAGCTTTTTCTAAAAATTCCGGTTGGGTTAATAGATCATACCCGGTTAATGCCAGGGCTTTTCCCGATTTAATAAGTGTTCCATCGGCGTAAGGCGTTGCAGCAGCCACCTGGAATTCCACCGTGTGCGGAATTAACGGTTTCCCCTGGGCGATATCTACCAGCACATGAATAGCGGGGGTAACATGCGATACGTTGCCCATATCGACCGAGCCAAAATTCTCGGGAGCGCGGAGAATGGGTGACATTCCCAATATTTCTGACATGTAATCACGCATCCGTTCAGAGATGGTTAGATTAGAGAGCATATCATCGAAGCTGTTTTCATAATAACGCAGGGACATTTCTGTACCGGTAGCGTGAGCGCCCGCTTGAGCGCAGGCTTTGAATTTTTCCACCAGTTCGTTCAGATAGCTGCGTTTTTTCGCCCGTACGTAAAAATGCGCCATGGTGTAATCCGGGATGATATTGGGGGCTTTACCGCCATCCAAAATGACGCCATGAATACGTGCGTCCGGTTGGATTTGTTGGCGCAGGGCATTGATGTTGGTGAAGGTTAAAATCATGGCATCCAGGGCGTTCTTGCCTTCCCATGGCGCGCTGGCAGCGTGCGCAGGTTTGCCGGTAAAAGCAATCTCAATACAATCCATCGCCAGTGATTCGGTGACGTAGTAATTACCCTCATGCGGGTGAATCATCAAAGCAGCATCCACGTTATTAAAAGCACCGCGCTCTACCATAGTCACCTTGGCGCCATCAGTTTCCTCCGCCGGGGTGCCGATGACCCACACATCACCGCCAGTCTCTTCGACCACTGCTCCCAAGCCGATCCCGGCAGCCATGGCGCTGGTACCGATCACATTATGCCCGCAGCCATGTCCTATTCCTGGGAGGGCGTCGTATTCCGCCAGGAAAGCCACCCGGGGGCCTTTACCGCTGCCTTTACGGGCGCAAAAGGCAGTATCGATGCCGACAAATCCCTTTTCAACCTGAAAGCCATGTTTTTGCAGTTTTTCAACTAAAAGATTAGAAGCAAATACTTCTTGATATCCCAATTCGGGATGATCGTGTATTTGGTGGGATGCTTCGATGATTTCTGAGGCAGCATCATCGATGTTTTGTATGATGCGAGATTGCCGATTATCCAATTCCATGATGTCCTCCAAAGAAATTCTGAGTAGCCCATCATTGCATAAAAAACGCAAGATGGGCTACCGATGTATTTATATATTATACGTGCGATTTTAGATTAGAACGGGCCGTAATTCGTGAATTGGGCAATGATCACGAAGATGATGCCCAACACAAAGAAAATCCAAAACAGCGGCCAGTACCATTTTACCCATTTTTCATACGGGACTTTTGCTAATGCGACACCTGCCAGTAAATAACCGGAAGTTGGGATGATGATGTTGGTGAAGCCATCGGCAAACTGGTAGACGAGGACAGCGGTTTGTTGGGTGATATTCAGCAAGGTCGAGAGAGGACCCATGATTGGCATAGTCACCGAAGCCATCCCCGAACCGGAGGGAATGATTACCGAGATGATGAATTGAACGATATACATGCCAATTGCTGACAGTGCAACAGGTAAGCCTGACACCATAGCTGCCAGGAAATGCACGATGGTGTGTAAGATAGCGCCTTCCTTTAGAACGACCAGAATAGCACGGGCAATACCCACCACCAAAGCCCCAACCGTAAGCGACATCGCGCCTTCCACAAAAGCGTCTGCCAGTTTGCTGGGCCATAAGCCTCCCACCAAACCGCAGACAATGCCCATGCTCAGGAATAGGGCGGCAATTTCATCGATCCACCAACCGTATTTGATCACGCCAAAGATCAGCAAAACGAAAGTCAACCCCATGATGATCAGGGTTGCTTTTTGACGCCCGGTAAATGGTTGGGCGGATTCCAGATCGATTTTCTCGCGCTTTTGATCCTCTTCATACATGATGCTGATTTCCGGATTTTTCTTTACCCGGGCAGCATACCAATAGATGAAGGCAAAGGCGGTTAATGTGGTGATTACCCAAATGACCACGCGGTAAGATAAACCGGAGAAGATGGGTAAGCCCACAATACCCTGGGCGACTGCCAAAGTGAAGGGGTTCATAAAAGCGCCGGTAAAACCAGCGCAGGGGCCTACCAGCGCGAGCGCCAGACCGGTCAACGAGTCATACCCCATGGCGATTGCCAGGGGCACCAGCATGGGGATGAAAACCAGCGCTTCCTCCGCCATACCAAAGGTGGTGCCGCCTATACTGAACAGCAGCACAATGACAAAGATCAGGGCTATTTCTTTCCCTTGCAGGCTCTTGACTGTGGCACGAATGCCGGCTTCCACTGCACCTGTCGCCTGTACCATGTTGAACGATCCACCTACAATGAAGATGAAGAAGATAATATTGGCGACCTCTCCCATGCCTTTGGGAATGGACAGCATCATCTCCCATGGTCCGATGGTGTTTTTATCCACCGGGTGATAGGTTTCGGGATCGATCAATTTGGTGGGGTTGCCTTCAGCATCCAACTGAAAATCGTATTCATTGGGGGCGACGACGTAAGTTAAGATGGCTGAAACGATGATCACAATGAACAATATGACATACACGTGGGGGAATTTCTTCATTTTAGCCTCCTGATTGAGTCTGCTGAAAATATGGTTGGAATTGGATTATTTCGATCGATTACATAATGCTGCTGCCAACAATGCATATGCCATTGTGGCATTGCGCAGATCATCCACAGGAACAAATTCACAGCGCGAATGTGCCACAGATAGATCTCCCGGTCCAAAAATGAGAGTGGGAATTTTCGCGAAATTGCCGATCAAGGATGCATCCGTCCAGCCGCCAAAAGCACCCAGACGGGGTTCGGAGATGCCCAATTCGACCAGCGATGCTTTCAAGTCCAACACCAATGGATCATCCACGGGGATTTCTACCGGCATGTGATCCATGGTTGCCATATTACTCTCCATGCGCGTCATGGTGCAATTAAAGCGGGGATCTTCATTCTTTAATTCAGCCAGTATGTCTTTATACTCCCCTAAAACACGGTCGAGTTTTTCCATTGGCACCCAGCGGCGGTCGATTTGCACGACACAACGATCCGCTACTGTGCTGGGTTGTGTACCGCCTTTGATCACGCCGAAATTCATGACGGCTGGACCAATGATAGGATGAACCCGTTTAGCCATCTCGGGAAGCAGCGTTTCCTCCACCCGGCGGATGAATTTGGCTGCCATGCTAATGGCGTTGATCCCTTTCTCGGGCGTGCCGCCATGGGCGGCTTTGCCGATGAATTCAAATTCCAACCACTCCAGGCCGCGATGCCCCACCATAATTATCAGGGAGGTGGGTTCGCCTACCACGCAGCGATCGGTGTGTGGACCATTGCGCACCAGGAATTCGGTGCCTTCGGAGCGGTCTTCCTCATTGATCACTCCGCTAAAGACCAAGTCTCCTTTTAATGGCACTTTCAAGTCACGCAGCATGCGCATGGCGACCATCATGCAGGCCAGGGCGCCTTTCATATCCACTGTACCCCGTCCATAGAGATTGCCATTTTTAACCTGGGGGTCGAAAGGGGGAAAATCCATCTCGTAGGCGGGGACGGTATCAGAATGCCCATTGAGCATGAGTGACATGCCGCCACCGCTGCCTTTCAAGACGCAATATACATTGGGTCTTCCTTCCAACACCTCGCCGAATTCGGGTTTCATCCCCCAATCGGTGAAGAATTGAGAGATACGTTGAGCGCAGCGTAATTCTCTTCCGGGCGCGTCGCGATGGCTTTCGATCTTCACCAGTTCTGAGGTCACATGCACGACCTCATTGACATCGAGCATTTCTTCAAGCTGCTTGTGCAAAGATGACATAGAAACCTCCTCAATATATTTGTATGTTATGGAACGGTGATTACAGCAATGATATTTTAAAAATCAGTTGTTCGATTTAAAGGCTTACAGATTAATTATTCCACCGCTAAAAATTACAATCACTCATTAACTAAAAACGATTATCTTATATTAGTTGTCTGTTGTCAGATTTCTCTGATAGAAAGATGAACATCTTCATTATGTAAGATAATATAGGTCTTGTTTTCCTTTTTTCTTTAAAAAACAAGAGCATATGGATTTCAATTAATAAGATAATAATTGTCTGTATCTATTTTAAGTTTAATAAAGAGAACTGTGTTTGGGTTTATATTATGAAGTCTTTTTGTTATAACTTGTGCATACTATAGCGGAATAATAACACTTTGTCAACAATTAATATACAATCATTCTGATAAAAAAGTTTAATGATTCAATATGATTTTTTGCTAGTTGTTACGCAAAACTGAAAAGTGCTCAAATGATTTCGCGATGAAATGGCGATTTTAATCAGCGTTTTGAGAAACTTGGGGAAGATAGATATGGAAAAGCACCAGAGAATCGGCGCGCCGTACCTGCTGACCGTTTTGGTAATTGGTGGTCCAGGCGTATAACAGGTCGTTGAATACAACCAACCCGGCGTAGATATTGTGGCTGTCTGACCAGCCGCCGGGGCCGAATTGCTCCCAATCGATCAGGTTGTTCCCATCTAATAAATTTCCTGTGGTTCGCCAAACGCCAAAACCGTTAACCGAATTATTGACTGCCACGTAGAGGTGATCATCGATCACAACGCTGCTATCGTTATAGGTGTGGGTATTATTTGGGTTGCCGTTCATGCCGCTGAGGTTTACCTGAGTCCATGGGTCATCATCCCCATTGAGGCTGCGCAAGATGATGATGCCCTCCGGGCTGGAGGTGGCGATATAGAGATAACCATTCAATTCCCCCAGCAAGTCGGCATTGAGGCTGCCCGCCATGCCGCTATATACTTCTTCCCAAACCGGGCTGGAACCATTGATATCGGAGGTGCGGAAAATTTTTGCGACATCGTTCTGGTTGTGTTGTTCATCCGCTCCATAATTCTCTACGCCAAAATAGAGTTTGTTTTGAAAGACAAAACTATGAAGGGCAATGAAATTTGCCGGAATGTTGACTGTGGAACCAAAACCGCTGGTGTTTTTTTGCATCCAGTTGGTGCCGTCTTGTGAACACCACACTTCAGCGCCATCAGTTTGGTTCCAGGTGCCGCCGCACAACCAACCCTGAAAAACGATCATATCTTTGAAGTTCTCGTTGTGCGTGTCCCCAAAACCAGCGTTATTTACCTGCACCCAGGAGGCTGAATCCCCCGTGGCGCTGCGATAAAGCAAAGTCCCTTCCGTATCATTCCCGCCATCCCCACGATTTCCGGTGCTGACATAGAGATAATTATTGAATTCTGCCAGACTGTCGATGTGGTCATTTTGCGTTACTGAACCACCGAAGGGAAGGCCGCCATTATCGGCAGACACTTCTTCCCAATCGGATTGGCTGGCAGGAGTGGATACCCCATCGCGTGAGCGCCATAAACGCGCGCCAAAGGAATTATCGGCTTCCATTCCCAGATAGAGCTGGTTATCGTAAACAAGCAATTCCTTGGCTTCTTCGCCGCTGAAGCGTTCGTAATCTCCGACGCCCAATCCAAAAGCGGAATCGTTCACCTGTGTCCAATTATTGGCGCCTGTAACCCCGGAAGAAGGCGAAAATGAATAGACGGATCGGGTAGACGCCAAAAGCATGGAGAACAGAGTAAGATATAGGGGAATGGATTTTTTGGGCATGATGTTTTTGGCTCAACCCAATCCTGTGTTTGGATTACTTGAAAACTATCGCACTGTGCTCTATGATCGTTAAGGGTATAGAGCATCCGTTTGCTTTCGAAGCAGCCTCATGGGCAAAAGGATGGTGGGATGAGGCGGCGTTTTTGATATATCGGTTGCTATTATACTCAAATCTTGTGGAAAATCATTCCTGGATAATCCCCCGTTTATTCATAATAAATGGGGGATTATTTTATCTCATCGAGCGGCGTACCCAGCTCTCCGAAAAACGGCTGCGGCGATTGCGCGGGGGATAGCTGACTCTGAGATGTTGAGATAAGAGTGCTGGTTGGTGTGCTGGTATAGGCGTAGCTGACTTGAGATGATGAAGCAATAAGAACCGGTCCGGTTAATAATACGAATAGCAAAACAAGCATAGCCAGGGTTTGTAAGAGAATACGACCTATTTTTAACATTTTTCCTCCAAGAAAACCTTTCATCGATATTTACGTCACAATTGGTTTTTGGTTGCAAAACTTTCTATTACCCTGAGTATGCCAGGTAATTATGGAGGAATAATGGAGATATGAGGGATGTATTGTGGAGGCTGTTGAAATTAGGAAATGAAGAAACAAGAAGGTTAATTGATCGGCAGATCAATAATAAATTTTGTGCCTTCACCCGGGTGACTTTCCACGGAAATTTTTCCCCCATGCGCCTGTACTAACTGGCGGGCAATGGCCAGACCCAACCCGCTGCCGCTGCCTTCCTGGCGGGTGCGTGAACGGTCGCTGCGCCAGAACCGGTCGAAGATATAGGGCAGGTCTTCCTCAGAGATGCCGGCGCCGTTATCCTCAACACTAAGGCGAACACCACCGGGTTGCGCTTCAGCCCCCAGGTGAATCCACCCCCCTTCAGATACATACCGCAAGGCGTTGCTAACCAGATTGTTCAATACTTGGCTTATGCGGTCTGGGTCGATGTGCAATTCCAAATCGCCAACAATCTCCGGAATATGGCTTTCCAGTGATATGCCTGCCTCGGCAGCCTGCCCCTCGAAGCCGGTGATGACATCTGCCAACAAGTCGGCAACCTTTACCGGCATGGGATGCAGGGGTAATTGCCCGGCTTCTGCCAGGGAGAGAGTTTGCAGATCATCCACCAATCGAGTCAATAGGCGGGTTTCATCAAGCGTGTTTTGCATGATCTTGGGGTTGGCCTGGTACACGCCATCTAAAACGCCTTCGAGGTTGCCCTGGATTATATGTAAAGGAGTGCGTAACTCATGCGCCACATCGGCAGTAAGGTTGCGGCGCTGCTGGTCGGCGCGTTGTAATTCGGATGTCATGCGGTTGAAGCTGCGCGCCAGATTGCCAAATTCACCCGGGGCTTTTTCTTTAAGGCGCACGCTTAAATCGCCCTCGGCTACCGCGTCGGCAGCAGTCATAACATCGGCCAGTGGGACAGCAATACGGTTGAATATCACAATACTCACGACTGTCGCCAGGATTGAGATCACAACCGGTAATCCACATATCAAAATCAAGAGATTTCCGGTATTGGCAAGGGATATGCTTCCAAAATCGAAAACCTTGCTTAAAATAAAAATAAATACGATAAATACAATCAGGGGGAAAATACCGAAAGTCCGGAGGAAGCGCCAAAATAGGAATCGCCGCTTATCATGGAGGTTTTTTGACCAATAGCGGGTTCTCGGTCTGGGATCGTATTTTTGCCATTCGTCTTGAAACGGCCAATGTTTATACTTATGCCATTGATGCTCATATGGCCAATGGTGTTCGTGCGACTGTTCCGCATGGCTTATCCATTCATCGGCATGAAACCAATCATAAAAATTCGACCAATCAAATGGGGGGGCTCTCCGTTTTTTTCGGGGTTTCATGGTTACTCCGGAGGCGAAAAGCGGTAACCCACGCCATACACCGCTTCGATACAGCCGTTTTCCGCTGGACTGGTTTCGAGTTTGCGGCGCAGGTTTTTGATGTGCGAATCGATGCTGCGGTCGAAGCTGGAATAGGCAGCTCCGTGCAAATGATCCAGCAATTGTTCACGAGTGAGGATTTGCCCGGGATATTGAGCCAACAAAGCGAGCAGTTTAAATTCGTTGGGGGTTAACTGCAGGGGTTGATTATTGATCGTTACTTGATGTCTTTCGACATCAATTTCCAATCGACCGGCGCGTACCACGGAAGGTGTCTGTACCTGATTTTGCGCCCGACGCAGCACCGCCCGCACACGCGCCACCAGAGCTCGGGGTGAGAAGGGTTTGGTGATGTAATCGTCGGCTCCCAACTCCAGGCCGATGAGCTGGTCGGCTTCCTCGGCGCGGGCGGTAAGCATAATGATCGGGGTAGAGGTCTCGCGTCTGAGTGTGCGACAGACCTGTAAGCCGTCCATGCCGGGTAGCATCAGGTCGAGCACGATCAGGTCGGGTTTAACCCGGCGCGCCATGGCCAGGGCGGAAACGCCATCCGAAGCGCTGACCACGCGGAAGCCATCTTTTTCCAGGAAATCTCGCGCCAGGCGGATTATTTTTGGTTCGTCATCGACAAGCAGGATCAATGCATCCATAGGGTAAAGTGTATCAGAAAATTGGTGAGGTGGGATATAGTGAATGGTGAATAGTGAATGGTGAGGAGTTTACCCCCACCCAAACCCCTCCCCCGTATGCAGGGAAGGGGCTTTGGGTGGGGGATTTTATATCCAGCGGCGCACATATTTCTTATAGCCATCCCATAAAGGACCGAATTTCTCAGCCATCATTTGTTCCTCCTGGGGAATGTAGATACCATCGAGCAGCAGCGCGTAGATGGGAATCACAATCCATGGTGAAAGCGAACGCAGCAGGAGGGCGATGCTCAGCAGGATGAGTATAAAACCCAGGTACATGGGGTTGCGTGTGATTTGGAATACCCCGTGGACGACCAATGTAGACGGCGTTTCATACGGCTTGACAGTGGTTTGAGCATGCTGGAAGGCGTGGTCTGCCCACAGGTTGATATAAATACCGACTCCGAGGGGGAGTAAGCCGAGCAGGTTCCATAATGGCGGGATGATTTTCGTCACCGGCAGTAGATAGTGCAGCGCGAGCATCATTATGATTGCGATTAGTAATAATGTGGTTGGCATGATTTTTCGGACGAGCATATTACACCTCGGGTTTTTTTGGCAGGGATGATGAGAAAACAGACCCCTCCCCCCGCTTCCTGAGTTTTCCGAAGGGAGCGGGGGAGGGGTATAGGGCAAGGTTAATTATTTGCTTCTTCTGAAGGCTTTTCGGGTTTTTCGGTTTTGGGTTCCTCACACCACGGACCATACCAATAAGGATGACGGTGCCAGTGACTTCGGGGATAATCCCCGTGAAAAAAGCGCCTGTGGAAAGGGAAGAAGAGGATCTTCAACAAGAAGAGGAAGATGAATCCCATTACCAGGAAGCTAACAATTCCGCCGCAGCCTACGAAGGGAAAGAACCCAATGCGACCCCAAAAGGGATTCCAGGCGGCGGGTGAAGCTGCCGCCCCCGATTCGATGGCCGCCGATGAACCGCTGGCAGTGTTGGCTGCCAGGTTGTAGCCCTGCGCCTGACCAGCCATGAAAGCTGCCGCGCCGCCAACCAGGATGATAACGATCAGGAGTATGGCTCCTAATGTACGTAAAAGAATTGAATTTGTGTTTGACATGAGAACCTCCATAATTTTTGATTGCCCACAGTATGCCAGGGGATTATGGAGGAATTATGGAGGAAGGGGGGAGGGTTTGTGGAGGATGTATTTGAAGATATTATTTCGTGGATATGAAAAAATGTGTTTCTATGAGGAAACCAGTGTGAATAAAATACCCTGATGAAAACCACGTCAAAAAAAATAACTCATGACGCTAATGTCTGCTGCCTGGCGATTCAGGATCATCCCGAAACCAAACGCGCCAAATAGCAAATAAACGTCATGCATGGCAATCCATTTGCGAGAAAATGTAGATTGTGCTTCCAGAATAAAAGGGTTTTTCCTGCTTTCCTCTTTTCCTGGCTTCCTCATAAAATAATTTTAATCTTCCAGGACGAAGGTTACCTTCATCTGCACGCGATACTCGGTGATATCGCCATGATCGTCAATCAGAACTTCCTGATTCTCGATCCATGCCGATTTGACATTTTTCAGAGTCTTAACGGAGCGTGCCACGCCGGCTTTGATGGCATCATCGAAACTCTTTTTGGAAGAGGCTTTGATTTCTGTGACCCGTGCAATAGACATTTAACACCTCCTTTATGGGTTGAAATTAGGCAATAGAGAATTATTTGGATAGGGGTTTCAATTTTAATTATCCATAACAGACAAACATTTATCCTGAGTTCTTGATTAGATCGCGCGCCAACAACGCACCACCCACAGCTAATACAATCAACGCCAATAAAAAGATAAAAAACAGGGTGAGCACCAGCACCCATTGCCAACCGGTGGCAGGGGTGGCGCCCGAAGCCAAGCCGGTGACCACTGCCACACCCTGGCTGGCGACCAGCATTACAATAGCGATGCCCAGCGCCCAGCAGATAAGCCTTCGATATAGACGTGCCCGGAAGGATGCCCAGAGCAACAGCGCGGCGCCAGCCAACACCACCGGGAATAGCTCAGCTGGCATGAGGAAGTCGAAGCGGAACATGCCGCTTCTAATACAAATAACTATGCCAAAAACGAGGGGTGCTAAAAGAGGCAGCCACACCAATATTGTGCCCAATATGGCCAAAACCTTGGTGAGAGAATCTTTTTTGCCCATTTTTGTTTGTCTCCTTACCACAACTCAGATAGGGCAGTATTATTGATCTGGATACGAATGGTGGAATATGATTGTGAAATTCAGTATAACATCTAAACGAAATTTATACAAAAAACTGGCGGTCTCGAATTCCGGCAAAAACTTTGCCATAAGATATTTTGCCCAGGAAGCCTTTTTTATAGGGCAGACAGACCTCTAAGGCATCGCCTGAGCGATGCTCCAATCCGATAAAAATCGCATTGCTTTTTTTCTTTTGTCCGGGTGGAATGGTGCGGATATCATAGCAAATACCCGCGGCTTTGATTTCCCCCTGGGAGATTTTGTTCTGAATGATCCTGGTCAATTGCTCGATGACATGCGGATACGAGGGCTGCTCGTTTCCGTCGAATGAGGCAATATGCGCGATCTCTCCGTCCAATCCGATGGACGTGGCGAAGGGATAATAATCGCCTTGTTTGGCGAGCATTTGTTGAGCAAAAGGAATGAGGGTGTTTAGTAATTCTTTAAGATCAGATTGCGCCACCTTTGCTCCTCTTTCATTCAAACAAAAACCTGGGGGGCGCGTTCGGCGGTAAATAACTCTCCAAATGAATAATTACCGAATATGCCTTTCTTATAAGGTACGATCATATCCACAGCTTCCCCCGATTGGTTTTCCAGGCTCACCCAAATGGCATCGGTTTTTTTGTTTCTACCCGGCGGGATGGTGCGAACATCATAGCAGATGCCCGCCGCCCTGATCTTTCCATTTGAGGCTCTTTTTCGGAATGTGTTGGTCATGATGTCAATAATCAACTGCGAGGTTGGGCAGTTGTTGTGTTCGAAGGGGGCACTGAGATCGATTTGTCCATCGGCGTCTATGGATGAGCCAAAAGGAAAAAACTCTCCATATTTGGAGATCATATCCTGGGCAAAAGGGATGAGTTTATCGAGTAATTGGTCAAAATCTGTCTCAGCCATAGCAATATCCATATATTCAGGCAATACAATTAAAATTGAGGAATAAATAATATATACTATTATTATAGACATATTTTGTATAAAATAAATAGTATTTAAGTTTCATTTGTACCCTCTCCCAGCCCTTCATTTTTGCAAGTATAAGTGGAGCAGGTTTATATTAGGATATCGAACTTGGCTGATGAGAGCAGATAACAAAAAGCGAATAACTGAAAACCAGACTATTCTTTATGAAATTGCCTGGATTCTTTAATCATTTTCACTCATTTCTCTTGTAAAAAGAGATGAAATGCATATAATACCCTCTCAATAAGCGAGGGGCTTTAAAGGCAATAATAAAAGCAGCTATGTTATATTTCTAAGGAGGATAGTATGAAGAAATCCTATATAGCGCTTATAAGCTTGGTCATCGTGGGGGTATTATTCGTGACAGCTTGCGCATCTCAGGCAACACAACCGCCTGCACCTGTCATCACCCAAGTCGTAACTCAAGTCGTTACCCAGGTAATCACTCAGATTGTACCTCCCACTCCTACTCCCGAACCAACCGTTGAACCCGAGCCGCAATTGCCTGGCTTATGGCAGCTCTATGAGGATTTCTTCAAATCTGCCAAATATGTTGATCTCACGCACGCCTTTGAACCAGTTCAACCGGTTTGGCCTGGCTTCGGGTATGCTACATTTAAACCCGCGGTAGCAGGTCAGACGATTGAAGGGTATGTGGAAGAGGGGGAGGAATTTACCTATGAGAAGCATGGGTTTGTAGCGACTGCCTATGAAATTCTAACCGACCAATATGGCACGCAACTCGACCCGCCTGCCCACTGGGATAATTTGGGGGCGACCATCAGCGATATCCCCGCCACATATGCCGTACGCCCCCTGGTGGTGATCAACATCGCCGATAAGGTTGCCCAGGATCAAGGTTACCATCTTCAGGTACAAGATGTCCTGGATTGGGAAGCAAAGTATGGCACCATTCCCGAAGGAGCAGTGGTGATGGTGCGCTCTGACTGGTCCAAGCGATGGACTGATATGGAAAGTTTCAATGAAGTACCCTTCCCTGGGGTGGGTTTAGAGGCGCTTAAGTTCCTGCATCTGGAGCGAAATATTCTCTTCCATGGGCATGAGCCGCTGGATACCGACACCACCCCAACCCTGGAGGGCGAATATTGGCTGCTGCATAACCATTTCACGCAGGCAGAGGGTGTGGCAAATTTGGATCAGGTGCCGGAAGCCGGCGCGTTGATCGTGATTGGATTTGCTAAACCCAAAGGCGGCACGGGCGGATATGCCCGTTATATTGCGGTCTGCCCGCCGGATTGGGAATATGGCGTTTCTGTTATGGAAATGCCGGGTGCCCCGCTGCCCACTCAGCCTGCCCCGCTCGTGCGCAACGAAAACGGGGTAATGCGCCCTTCACCGTAAGCAATTAGGCGTAATCTAGCTTTTTGAGCCAAGTGTTTTGGTTACTCCCCTCGCTTTTTTCTTGATTTGCTCTAAGCCCATGAAGTGAATAGGCGCTATTGATCTAGTACTATGTCATAATAAAATTGATGGCTGTAGTAACGACTTTAGTCGTTTAATACTCATATATAACGACTGAAGTCGTTACTACAAATCCATCTTCTTTACA
>JAFGJM010000041.1 GCA_016929095.1 Anaerolineales bacterium
ACTAGTAGGAATTCAATGCATTGAAGATGAACTCGTCGTAACGACTTTTGTCGTTTTATACTCATCATTATCGTCTGAAGTCGTTAAAACAGTCATCATTTTTAAAATGGCACAGGTTTAACCATTCGGAGAATATACCCTATCGATGTCTCATCCCGATAAAATTGTCAGCCCGGTATCTTTTGCCGGGCTATTCGAGCGCTACAAAAACTTGGTGTATAAAACTGCCACCTTGATGTTGGATGATCCGGCAGAAGCGGAGGATGCGCTGCAAGAAGTCTTTGTATTAGTATATAAATCGCTCTCTGCTTACCATCCCGAAAGAGGCGCATTTTCTACCTGGCTGTATCGGATCACGATCAACCAGTGTCTGATGCGCAAAAGAAAACGACGTTGCCTGTGGATAACCTGGTGGTGTGGGATTTAAGTGATCTGAAAGGGATCACCATCGTCGATGATCCCAACGGTGATTATGGCGACAAGCTTCCGCAGGTGATCACACCTGAGGAATTGGCAGCCCACACTCAGGGATTTCTGCTGGATGCTATCCCCGAGGGGTTTTCATTGGAAATAACCGCCCCTCCGCGGCAGGATAACGAATCAGTATATATCTTTGTTGCTTCGTACCGTAATGAAGCAGATGATTATTTCGTGATCCAATCGGCGGGTAATATAGCGGAGGTTCGCTTCATGGAATCCGAATTCAAAGATTCTTTCACTACTACCTCAGGCTTGAATATTATATATCGCATGGACGGTGATATGGGAGACGGAAGACAGGCGATTTCTGCCCTGGTAACAACTCCCGATGATATTGTTTATTCAATTCAAAGTACACTGCACCTCGATCAATTCAAGGAACACTTAGAACATTTGATTCTTTTCGAGCAAAGTGAATAGTCAATGAACTGAGGTGATAAGCATAAAGTAATAAGTTGTTGTTCACAGGTAAAATTCCTCCCTCATTTTCGTACTTTAAAATCAGTCGCCTGTCATCCAACCTCCCCTATTTTCGTTCTTTGGGAATGAGGATTCCACATACCAACCTCCCCCATTTTCGTTCTTTGGGAATGGGGGAGGGCTGGGTAGGGGCAAATATCAATTTTTCTTTATCTTACAATAAACCACCGGCGCCGTTTGCATCATGCCAACCACCAACAGCGCGATCACCATACTCCAAACCGGAAATGAGGTTGATTGATTATCTGCGCTGCTCCCTGCTGCCTGTTCCAGTGTATTCAGGCGAGACTCCAGATCATCCACTTTTTCCTTGAGAGAAATATTCTCAGCCGAAAGCTCATCGATCTGCGCTTTCTGGTCGGCGGAAAGCTTATTCAAAGCCTGGATGGCAGCCAGGGATACGCCGTTCACATCCAATGAAGCAATATGACGGTCATCGGCGCCTAACTCGAAGGCAGCGTAGAAATCCTGCGCCATAGGTCCCATATGTTGGGTATCCGCGTCGTCGCTGATGTAATTCCAGGTCGTGATGGGAATATCATTCAAACGATTTAGCACCGCGGCGCTATCCACCGCCGCGAAATTCTCTTTGACATTGACATCCGAATATTCAGAAAGTGCGCCCTGCAAGGTCATGTTGCCGGCGCTGGTCATGGTCATTACCACTGTATCGTTGACCACCATTTCGACATCGTGGTCGGAGAATGAGCCAATTTGCGCCGTATTGGTTGCGGCGGATACACCGGCAATTGCGCCGCCTGAAGGACTTTGCAGGGTCATCTGACCGTCCTCATTCAGCGTCATTACCGGGGCGTTATTGACCACCCATTGCACATCGTTGTCCGTAATAGAGCCTATCTGCACCGTATTGCTGATGGCGGAAAACGCGCCGGCAGCCCCGCTTGCGCCTTGTAAAGTCATTTTACCCTCCCCGGTGACAGTCATCACCGGGGTTTGATCGATCACCACTTCTATTGGATGGTTGGTGATGGAGCCAATTTGTACTGTGTTGGTGATAGCCGATAACACCGCCGAAGCGCCATCGGTGCGCTGGGCGACGATTTCTGAATTTTTACCGGTTGTTTCCACTTCCAGCGGATATGCCGGAGAGGAGGTACCCATGCCCACGTATCCTGAGGATTTCAGGTAGAGGGTGTTAGAGGGTGTGTTGGGTTGGATGCGGAAGGGAAGTTTACTTCCATGAGTTACGTCCCGGATGTAGAAACCGATTTCGTTCCCTATCACATCCCACGTTTGTGGGGATAATCCACTACTGCTGTCTTGTTCCAGTCTGACTATGGTGTCCCAGCCATCTATAATGTGCAACTCCGTTGCCGGCGTGCTGGTGCCCAACCCAATGCGTCCGTAATCTTCAACGTATAATGAGTTTGCCGGAGCGCCAGCTTCGATTTTAAAAGGGGATACGCCGCGATCAGCATCGTCGATACTGAAATAGTTGGCTCCGCCGTTTACACTATCATTTGCTGTAATTCGCCAGTTATTGGTAGGAAAACTGCTAGTTGTGCTGGTGTCATTAAAAAAGATGCGCAGATTATTTTCTTTCAATATGATTGTATCGAAACCAAAACTTTCGCCATTCACACAATCGAATCCCACACAAAAGCTACCGGTAACAATGACATCATCATAATGCAGGATATCATTGATCATATTACCGCCTGTGGTTTGGGTCTCCAAAGGAGACGTTTCGTCTATTTTCTCTTCCACCGGGATGACAAACTGCCCCGATAAAATGGAAAAACTTCCCGATTGGCTGGTAATTGTAGGTAAAACTCCGGCAGCGATCAGATCTTCTTCAAGCCGCGAGCGCGCCTGCGGGTCATCGGCAACGGCTTGCAAAGCCGCCTGTGTTTGTTCGTCCAGCACAGGAGACATGCGTAATTCATAGCTATATAGACCGTCGCCCGGCAATTCGGCAACTGAAAGAATTGGCATATTGCCGGAATCAAAGGTGCTGGTGCGGGCAGCTCCGGATGGCATAACCACAACCAAGGTCAGGCTGGCATAATCCACCACAGGCTGCCAGGTGATCATATCCGATGAAACATTCATGACTGCCAAGGCGCCGGCGACTTCACTGGATTGAGCTGAGGCAGTTTTATCTGCCGGGCTAAGCATGGTGATCCCCACCATCAAAATCAAGCACACGATCGTTATTTTGCGGAGTATGTTTTTCAAGGGTATCTCTCCAATGAACAGGTTATCAGGTATCAGGTATCAGTTGATAAGGTAATCAGGAATCAGGGGATATGGTATTTGTGAAGAGTTATTGGTGATATGTGATCCAAGTCACTATTTTCCTGGCATCCTTATCAAATTCCATTAGGAAGGTATTATTTCACTATCAGAGGGAAGAAATATAGGAAATAATTCACAATGATTGACTCGGTAGCGACTTCGAATATTGGCTGCACATCCAAATCTCCACCTGCTGCACCATCCAGCGCCAGGTGGAACGTCAGTACCTCGCCCGGGTTAAGTTGACAATGGGCAACGATATCATCCAATGGGATGGTCACCCAGGTTTGCAATGCGGCGGCCTGTAAATCGACCTGGCTTGTAGAAAGAGTACGCTGCCATATGCCCTCGAAATTATAGACTTCCAAAGACAGGGCGGCATTCCCGTGATACGCACCGGTACGGCTTAACAGATAATAACTGGCCTGGCGCACGTAAGGCTTGCTGGCTACCGCGGGGAAGGCAAAGTACACATCGGTATCGAGTTTGGATTGCATCTTCACCGCCAGGCTGGCGCCTTTTCCGACGATGCCGGAATATTTGGGAGAAGATTGAAGGATAAAACCGGAGCGCCAGTATTGCCGCCGTGCTTCATCCGGGCTCTGGCTGGGTGATGCATGGGCTTGAAAAGGCGCCGCCAAAATAGCCATGAGCATAATGGTAAAGATGATTTTCGGAATGCGTTTCATCATAGAAATCTTTCCAAGACGATTATTGAACGATTACGTCGAAGATGGGGCGGATATCCAGATTACCCCCTGCGGTGCTGTCCAGGGCATAGGTAAACGCCAGGAACTCACCCGGGGCAAGGGATAAATCGGCAGGCGTGGAGGACAACGTGAGTGGTATCCAGGCGCCGGTGGGGGAGTTTTGCAGGTCGATATCCACCGAGTTCACTTTATGCATAAGCGTCCCGGAAAAATCATAGATTGCCAATGACAGGGTAACTGTGCCGGTATACGTCCCGCTGCGACTGAGTAAATAAACGCTGGCAGCCTCGATGGTCTTTTGTGAGGCAGGGGCAGGGAAGATAGTCGCTCCTTGTGTGGCGCGAGCGGAACGAAAAGCGCCCACATCGCTCACTAGGCGTCCAACCACGGCAGAATATGCTGGCGCGCCTTCCACAGTGACCCCCATATTCCAATTTTCTGAGGAGATTGAAGCGCTGGCGGACCTGGTACGACCACTCCCTTCCATAGCAGCGACTGGCGATACAGCACTCCACACGATCAGTGCGGCTAAGCCGAATATGAATATTACGATGCTGGTACGGATTATTTTTTGCAATGCGTTCTCCTTATGCAACCCAAATTCGTGATACAGAGTGTTTTGTTTGGCATGTACTGGTAATGTAAAGTTGCTGTTCGAAAATATGTAATTTTATATTTACTCGTGGATTAATTCAAAATCTCTCAACCGATAAAAACAATCAAGAATTTGATGAATGATAAATATCACCAACTCTTGTTGCATAAAGTATATCACGCCGGATTGTGAAGGAATATACAATAATGTAATTTTATATTGGAAAAATCATCCTTATTTTTATTCATGATCATCTTGCCGCTTTTCACGATTTCTGGCGGGGATAGCCTTGACTCATCCATGACGGGAAATGATTGTCAATAAATTCTGATATACTAAACTAATCAAAAACGAGACAACAGGAATATCCATGTTCATCACTTTCGAAGGACCCGACGGCAGCGGTAAATCCACCCAGGCGCAACGATTAGTGGCGTACCTGCGTCAGCAAGGTTACCCTGTGCTTTTGACTCGCGAGCCGGGCGGCACACCCATAGGAGAACAGGTTCGTTTGATATTAAACAACCTGGAAAACACCGCCATGCACCCGCGCACCGAGATATTGCTCTTCCAGTCTGCACGCGCCCAGCATGTGGAAGAATTGATCAAACCCCACTTAGATCAAGGTGCCCTGGTGGTGTGCGACCGCTATGCTGATTCCACTCTTGCTTATCAGGGTTATGGCCATCAGCTTGATCTGATACGGTTACGGCAGGTAGTGGAATATGCCACTGGCGGTTTAAAGCCCGATCTGACCTTGCTGCTGGACGTGGATGCGGAAGTGGGTTTGAAGCGGCGGGCTGGCGGCGGCGATTGGAACCGCCTGGATGCCTATGAACTGGCATTCCACAAGCGGGTGCGGGAGGGGTATTCGCATTTAGTTAAGGAGGATCCACAACGCTGGGTGGTCTTTGATGGCAACCAACCACCCGATGTGGTACAGGCGCAGGTGAGGCAGGTGGTGATGGCGAGAATAATAAAAATGCATGTAAAATAATATAATGAAAATGGCACGAACATTAATTGGAAGATTTATCCTGGAATAAATTCGAAATCAGCCAACTCCATCAAGATGCAGTAGTTCATTCACTAGAGATAATCGGTGAAGCAGCCAATAAAATTAACAAAAAATTCAAAGATTCTCATCCTGATATCCCATGGGCTTTGATGGTGGGAATGCGGAATCGCATTGTTCATGAATATTTTCAAATAAATCTTGCCACAGTTTGGGATACAGTTCAGAAAGACCTTCCTGTATTAATAACACTTATTGTTGCTCTTGTTCCTTCAGAAGACGAATTTGATATGCTTAGTTAAGAAAAATATGGAGTAATTTTTATTACACCCTTTTATTATTTCCCATTTTACAAACATCATACGTATACGAAACCTGATGGAAATATTGTTAATTGTTATCCTTAATAGGTTAAACCGCTAACAGCAATAGTTTTTCCCAAAATTCTCTTATTTGCTGTTCGCTATTCACTTTTAACTCGACCATCGCGAATACGGTTTTTGTATATTCCGGCGGGCGGCGGTACATTGCCGCCATTAAATCGCTGTTTTGATCAGACGGTAATTCAGTGGCGTGAGCGGAATTATTCATGTCTTCAATATTCATCATCAATCGAAATCATTCATCCCGCCCATGCCGCCCATACCCGCCCCGTCCTCGCCGCCAAGATCGGGTAAGGCTTTCTCGATATCGTCGGGGCTTTGACCGGCTTCCAGGCGGTCTATTACCTCGTCGAATTCGGGGCCCATCTCTTCCCCCATTTCGCTGCTCATACGGCGCATCATTTGCCCTAAGGCTTTGGGATCGTTTTCCAAGCCTTCCAGGCTGGCGGGGTCTGCCATTGATTCCAGGCGGCTTTCTTCCGAGCGGGCGACACGGATGCGACCGATCCGCCGCTGTATATTATCACTCTGGCAATGCGGGCAGACAACCGGCTTTGAGCCATATTCGCTGAAAGTCATGAATACTTCAAAGCGTTTGCGACAATTAAGACAACGGTATTGATACGTGGGCATATAACTACTCCGTTTTTTATTGGTTTTGAAATTATAATCAGTACTGAATACAAAAAGTATAAGAGTTTAATAGGAATCCGGCGAATAAAGGAATCGCGTATCAGTCAATCAAGTCCTTTTGGAGCTGGGAGAAGTTGCACCGGAAAACCGATAAAATCGCTTTTCACCATTCACCCTTCACGTATGTCTGATACCTATTACAATAATATCTATGACCAATCCATCTGAGTTCAACCCCAACCCTTCTCAACCCTTACTGATTGTGATCTCCGGCCCGTCTGGTGTGGGTAAAGACAGTGTCATCCAGCGCATGGTTACCCGCGACCTGCCATTCCATTTTGTGATCACCGCCACCACCCGCGCCCCGCGCCCTGAAGAACAACACGGCGTGGATTACTTTTTCTTTTCGCGGGACGAATTTGCCGAGATGATTGATAACGGTGAATTGCTTGAATATGCCATAGTATACAATGATTACAAAGGCATCCCCAAAGAGCAGGTGCGGCAGGCGCTGGCCAGCGGTAAAGACGTGGTCATGCGGCTGGACGTGCAAGGGGCAGCCACCGTACGCAGCTTATGCCAGGACGCCTTGTTGATCTTTTTGACCACTCAAAATGAGGCAGAGATGATCGACCGGCTGCGTCTACGCATGACAGAAACCCCGGAAGCGTTGAAACTGCGTATTGCCACAGCGCGTCAGGAATTGAAACGGGTGACCGAGTTCGATTATGTTGTTGTTAACGCACATGGTGAATTAGATCAAGCCGTGGATACCATTCTGGCGATCATTACTGCAGAACATCACCGTGTAAACCCGCGCAAGGTTACGTTATGAGTGAACAAAAGTATAAAGATTCTATCAATCCTTCCCAATATCCCATTGACGATAAAAGGGATAGTGAAGGTTATCCATTGTCCGGTTTTCCTCCAGGCTCGTCCGGAACACCTGCCGGAAGCGCACCACCCGCGCCGCCTCCTATGCCTCAAACGGTGGCGGTTAAAATGCCCGACACAAAACCAATCGTGACATACGTGATCATGGGGCTGTCTATCTTGATCTACCTGGTGCAGATGGGGAGCCAATACCTGTCGGGTTATGACATTCCTGCCATGCTGGGTTTAAAAGTCAATGAGTTGATCGTACAGGGGCAATACTGGCGTTTGATTACTCCTGTCCTGTTGCATGGTTCGATCTTGCATCTTCTGGTTAATATGTACGCCTTGAACAGTTTCGGCCCTACTTTGGAGAAAAATTGGGGACATTGGCGATTCCTTTCGCTTTACCTGCTCGGTGGACTAGGCGGTAATTCGGCTTCATTCGCATTTTCTACGGCGGCATCGCTGGGTTCCTCAACGGCTATTTTTGGATTGCTGGGCGCAGAAGGTGTTTTCCTTTATCAAAATAAAAAAATATTTGGGCGTCATGCCCAACAGGCGCTGGCAAATATCATCAGCGTGGCATTACTCAACCTGTTCATCGGATTTTCAATGGCTGGTATGATCGACAATTGGGGGCATCTGGGTGGTTTACTGAGCGGTGTGTTATTTAGCTGGTTCGCCGGACCAATTCTCCACGTGGAGGGTGTTTTCCCCTCCTTGAAATTGGTAGATGCAAGGGAGCCAGGCGATATCTGGCGGGCAGGGATTGCGGTAAGCGTGCTCTTAGTTGGGCTGATCATCGGCATCATTATTTATCGCGGAGGATAATTGTATGGAAATTTTGGTCACCGGCGGCGCCGGATACATTGGCAGCCACACCTGTCTGGAATTGCTGCAAGCCGGTTATAACGTGGTTGTGGTAGATAATCTCTCTAACAGTAAAGAAGAATCGTTGCACCGGATCGCCGCGTTGGCAAAAAAGGCGCCAGTTTTTTATCAGGTGGATATCTGTGATCGGGAAGCCATGCAAGATGTTTTCAAACGCCATGACATCGAAGCTGTAGTTCATTTTGCCGGTTTGAAGGCTGTGGGTGAATCGGTCAGTATACCATTGCGGTATTACCAAAATAATGTAACCGGTACACTGGTGCTGTGCGAGGTAATGGCAGCCCACAATGTTAAAAATATCGTGTTCAGTTCCTCCGCGACGGTATACGGCGATATCAGCCCGGCGCCATTACGGGAAGATTACCCTCTCTCGCCGATCAACCCTTACGGGCGCACAAAATGGATGATCGAAGAAATCTTACGTGATCAGGGCAAGGCGGATGCTGGCTGGAATGCGGCTCTGTTGCGCTACTTCAATCCGGTTGGGGCGCACCCCAGCGGTCGGATTGGCGAAGACCCCAACGGTATCCCCAATAATCTATTCCCTTATGTCACCCAGGTGGCAGTGGGCAGGTTACCCGAAGTGCATGTGTTTGGGAATGATTATCCTACTCCGGACGGCACCGGAATTCGGGATTATATCCATGTCGTAGACTTGGCTATAGGGCACCTCAAGGCGCTTGAGAAATTGCGCCAGATGCCGGGTGTGGTTGCCTACAACCTGGGCACCGGACGCGGGTACAGCGTGCTGGAAGTAGTGCATTCTTTTGAAAAAGCCTGCGGTAAAAAGATCCCCTACAAAGTGGTGGAACGACGCCCTGGCGATGCAGCTATTTCTTATGCGGATCCTAACCTTGCCCGGCAGGAATTGGGTTGGAAAGCGCAGCGCGATCTGGACGATATGTGTATCGATGCATGGAATTGGCAAAAGAATAATCCCCAGGGATACGAATAGCCAATAATTGGTGCTTCAATGATTGCTGTAGATGGGATCGCCGATCCCATCTACAGGGTTTTTTTACGAAAAGCAGAACATTATGGGTGCAGGTTTCAGGCAATTGGGTTATCGGGAATCAAATAAACGGTTTGAGGGGTTTTTGTTTTCCTAATATCTGGTATCGAATACCTGATACCCTTTTTATTTGGGTGTAACTTATCGTTTGGCTCTTAAGATAGAAATCAACAACCAGATACCTAAGCCGATGGTGATCAGAAAACCCGACACAGCCAGTACACGCGCCAGGGTGCTTCCGGTCGTCACCGGAATTAAAATCGCCAGGCTGACCACGAAGGCTGCAACCAGTATGCTGAGTGAAAGACGCATCACTAACCGGTCGAGAACGGTTAAGAAACGCCCGGTCTCTTTTATGCGGATTTCAAATAAATCCCCCTGTTCTGCCTTTTTTAACAGGCGCTTACCCGAGCGGGGCAGCATCTCGATCAATTCCACCAGGTTGATGCTGCGCTGCAGGAGTGCATCACCCCATTGGCGATTGGGAATGAAGTATTGGCGTTTCAATTGCTGTACATAGGGCTCGGAAACGGAAAAGATATCGAAATCGGGATCCAGCCGCAACCCCAAACCTTCCATCATGGCCATTGTCTTACCCAACAGCCATAATTCGGATGGCAACCGTAAACGGTAATGGAAAGCAATGGGCATGATTTCATCAATGATCTCCCGGGTGCGTATATCTTTGAGTGGTAATCCATAATATTTATTCAGCAAACGGTTGATCTCATGCTCCAGGGCAATTCGGTCTACTTTATCGTCGGCGATGTTCATAGAGATCAATTGCTCGACGATGTTATTGGCATCCATTGAAATGGCGCTGATATATAAGCGGATCAGATTGCGTCGATCATGGTCGCTCAGGTGCCCCACCATACCAAAATCCATAGCGCCGATGACCTCTCCGGGAAGAACCAGAAAATTACCGGTGTGCGGATCGGCATGGAAGAACCCATCCTGCAATACTTCTTTAATGATGATACGGGCTGCATTGAGAGCGACGAGCGACCGGTCGGATTGAGCAGCATCCAGGGCTTCGATGTCACCGACCGCAATTCCTTGAATTCGTTCCATCACTAATAAACGCTCGGTGGAATATTCCCAATAGATTTGCGGAATATGAAGATATTTCTCGTCTTTAAAATTTTCGCGGAATCTATCGGCATTGCGCCCTTCACGCCGGTAATCTAATTCATTGCGCAATGTAAAGGCGAATTCTTCAAGCACTTCTTTGGGGTTATAAAGTTCTCCCAGGGGTGTGCGCTGAGCAAGTGTAGCCAGGTCGCGTAATATGTCCAGGTCGGTATCGATGATGGCTTGGATGCGGGGACGTTGGATTTTAACTACCGCCTGGTCTCCGTTAGTTAATGTAGCGGCATGCACCTGTGCTAAAGAAGCGGCTGCCAATGGCACGGGATCGATTTGTGCAAAGATTTTTTCTGGTTTGTCTCCCAATTCTTTGGTCATCTCGGCATGGATGGCTTCCCAGCTAACCGGAGGCACAGAATCGGTCAATTTGGCAAGCTCACCAATGAAATCCGGAGGCAACAGATCGGGGCGGGTGCTGAGAATTTGGCCAAGTTTAATAAAGGTAGGTCCAAGCTCTTCCAACGCCAGACGTAAATGTTCGGCTGCGGATACGTGGGGAGGCGGCTTTTGTCTTAATATACGGCGCGGAAGAGAAATACGGCTTTCCAGGTGAATAGCTTCCAGGAATGAACCAAACCCATGGCGTGCGAAGGCGCTGGCTATGACATGGTAGCGCCTGATATTTCTTACAGGAGATAAAAATGAACGCCTCATGGTTTTACAATTTACCGACAGGTGAATGGTTTGTCAAGCGTAAAACTATCGACACTCTATCAACTTGATTTCACAACTCAAACAAACCATCAAACACTATCAGCATAAACAGCTACCCCTATTGCACCTGGGCCGACATGGGTACCGATCACCGGGCTTAGTTCCAGGGTAAGAATTTCCTCACACTGAAGCGATGTTTCCAATTTTTCTTTGACCAGAGCCACCCGTTCCGGTGCACTGGCATGGATCAAGCCAATATGCGCCGGCTTCCCGTTGGCTTTTTCTTTGACCAATTCCGCCAGACGATTCAGCGCTTTTTGGATGGTGCGCACGCGTTCCAGGGCATCGATCATGCCTTTATCGTTGAAATACAGGATCGGTTTGATATTCAGGGCTGACCCCAGGTAACGAGATGCCCCGCCAATTCTGCCGCCAAGATGGAGGTATTTTAATGTATCGACAACAAAAAAGGTGCTCATATTATCGGCAGCGGATTGCGTAAGCTGCGCTACCTCGTTCAGGCTTTTACCCTTAGTAACGGCTCTGGCAGCCGCAAGGACGATCAATGCCAGACCGGTAGAAGTGGTATGGGAGTCGATGACTTTGACCGGCACACGCGTGAATTGAGCGGCGGCAGCTTGAGCCGACGCCACCGTTCCGCTGATACCCGAGGAGATGAGTGGCGCAATAATGCCATCGTATTTTTGGGCTAAGTCTTCATATATTTGTATAAATTCTTGTATGGAAGGCTGGGAAGTGGTAGGCAGTTCCGTTTCATGCTTTAGTCGTGTATAAAACGCCTGGGGGGTAAGATCGATTCCATCGCGGAAAGTTTCCCCTTTCCAGTGGACTTTAAGCGGTGTAACCTGAATGTTATGCAGTTCCACCAATTCCGGTGTCAGGTATGCGGTGCTGTCGGTTAAAATGGCTATTTGTGACATAAATAAACTCCTATGCTATGTACTGAATGATTAATAACAAATCTCGAGATGATGCTATGAATTGATGATTTTAGCCACTTGTCGAGCAAACTCACTCAATCGACGTCGGTTATCTTCACTCATCTGAACCAACATGGTTTGGTATCTTTCACTTTCGTTGATCAAGAAATTAGCCACATGACGATTGGTACGTTCGGCTAATGAGAGCGCTGACCCAATCCCTGCCAGAGCACTTAAACTGATCTCGCCGGGTAAGCCGATGTTTTGTAATCGTTCTTTCAACCCGATTGCCGCAGCGTTGTCTTTCAATGTGGCAACGGACAGGATGACGGCGGTGACCATTTCGGTGGTGAAAATTAAGGGGGAACGTCGATCGGAAATTCGAGCCAGCAAGTTGGTAAGCAGGGATTCATAGTCTGAAGTGTCTCCGGTTTCCAATTGATTTATCAAGTCTTCTTTGGCGCGTTCCCAGTCGCTTTCTTCACTGCGTTTAATGGTCACTTCCTGTAATATTCGATTTGCCTCTGCTGTAGGGCGGAAACGGACAGTCGATCTGCCTGGACCGTGATCGCCTTCGGGAAGGTAAAAATGCGCTTCAACCAGGCCGCGCTCTTCCAATAGACGCAGCATCTCATAGGCGGTCACATTGCTGATGCCCAGAAGTTTGGCGATTGTTGTATAATGCAACGATTCGCTTGTCTCGACATATGCATCCAGAAAACGCTTCAGGAATTCTTGCTGCCGGCGGGTTAGTTTTTTCATAAAATAATAAAATCCGAATATTCCTAAAATTACGAAATAATTATAAATAATAGATAATTGGCTGTCAAGTGTGGAAAAAAATATGGTAAAAACGAGCAATCTTGATTTTGGCAGAAAATAATTGTGAAATTTAAGGATCGAGAATCATCTTGATTGCCTGATACCTGATTACTAAATTACCTTCTCCCCATTCTCTTTTGCATTAAACCAACGGCTTCAACAGGTGGTATATAGCATGGAAGCGTAATTTATGTCATAATTATATTGTCCGAATAATCGATTATGTTTTATTCAGCGGAGGACGTGATGGATAAAGAGGGTTTTCGTAAATATCTTATGGCGCGCAACGCCAACGAGGCGCAAATTGAGCAATCTTTCAGGATCGTCGAAGCGATGGAACTGTTTCAAAAACAGCACGGCGATACGGGGCAGTCAATATCCGTCGAGTTATTTAATGCCTTCTCGGAGCAATTAATGAATCGAGGGGAAAACTCGCTGGAGAATTATTTGGCGCTGGCGCGTTATGGCAGGTTTTCTCAAAACAGAAATTTATTTCTGCTGGCATTGGATATTCTGGACGGATATGAGGCGTTCGATAATCTATATACAAAAGTTGCCGATGAAATCGGAACAGAAAAACGCGACATGGTTTTTCAAGGCATTACTATGCCTGTCATGGGAACCCCGCATGAAAAGAAAGCGGTTGCCATGCAAGCCGCCATGCATAACCTCGAAGCAGCCCTGGGACGCCAGTCGTGCATTAAAATCCTCGCCAACGGGCTGCGCGACCTGCCAGATGCAAATTACCTGGGGGAAAAATCAAAATATGAGGAATGTGGGAACATCGATGCATACCTGAAGCGTAAAGGGGATGATTTCATTGCCGAATTGACCCAAATCAAAGAGAGCCAGGGATTTTTCTTCAACCAAGAGATCACCGATGAGGTGATTGCCTTTATCGAACGCACTCCGGAGATCCGCCAGGGAGTGCGGGTGGGAAATATAATCTATGAGGCGAAAATTCCTTACCGGGCAAAGGAATATCTGGCAGAGACCGATCCGATTAAAAAACGATTTCTTGCCTGTCACTGCCCGTGGGCCAGATCATCGCTGAAACATGGACCCTCAAACATGACCCCGATTTTTTGCAATTGCAGTGCCGCTTTCCACAAGAAACCTTACGATGTGATCTTCGGAAAGCCACTCAAGGCAGAAGTGTTGGAGACGGTGCTGCAGGGCGATATGTGGTGCAAATTTGCCATCTATTTACCGGAAGAGGCGGTTTTATGATGCGTATAGTTTCCCTGATCGATAACATTCGCTCACCAGACCACCCCGAGCTTTCAGTTGAGCATGGAATTTCAATCGCCATCTTGATGGATGACGGGCATTCCATCCTGTTCGACTCCGGGCAGTCGGATGCGTTCCTGCGAAATGCCCGCCTTTTAGGTGTGGATATTGCCGGTATCGATGCGGCGGTTTTCTCGCACCATCACTATGACCATTGCGGCGGAATTGCTGCTTTCATAAAAGAAAACATCACTGCTCCTTTATACTTACGACCTATCCCTGAGGGACGCTGCGTCAGTTGGACGGAAGGACGCCCGTTAAAGAATGCCGGAATAAAAAAGGAAATATTCACGCAACACACTGAACGCTTTGTTTTTGTCAATCAGTTATCCGAAATATTACCCGGTGTGTTCATTATTACCGATATAAGCCGGGGACATCCCTTGCCGAGAGGTAACCGTCATTTATTCCTTGAAAAGGATGGGGAACGTTGGAATGACCCCTTTGAGCATGAATTATTTATGGTGATAAAAAGGGACATGAAATTGATCGTATTTTCCGGATGTTCTCACCGCGGCATTCAAAACATCCTGGATACCACGTTGCAATCATTCCCCGATATGCCAATCGAGTGTCTGGTCGGCGGTTTCCATCTTATCGACAGTTCTGCCGCCAATAAAATGGGAGGCAGTCGCCAAGAAATTCAAAACCTCGGAAAAGCTCTACTCGAATATCCGGTTAAACAATACTATACCGGGCATTGCACGGGCATCAAAGCGTTTGACTTATTAAAAGCCGTGATGGGTGATCGTTTGGCATATTTTGCGACCGGTGATCAGATAACAATTTAAGCCCTGCCCCAATGCCGAGAAATATACGCCAGGGTTATGGGGGGAGAATCAGAGTCGTTTATAACTCGTGTGAAGAGTGGGGAACAGCAACCATGACATTGCTGGCTTTTATGATGGCGAAAACCTCTTTTCCCTCTTTCAACTCTAAACTTTCCACCGACTCTTTGGTAATCACGGATACGACTTCAACGCCCCCGGCAACTTCGATGACGACTTCTGCCGAAACCATGCCTAAAACTATCTTTTTTACCTTACCATTTAATATATTGCGTGCACTGATTTTCATGGCTCATTTTCCTTTCACTAATAAGCGCCATCTGAAATCTCTAAAATGATTATACATAATAAATCAGGCTGTTAATCACTGTATATATAAATAATCCGGAAATCCATCACCGGTCTTCGGAAGTCATGCACTTTTCACCGGATACGTAAATACTCAATTAATACACTCTATCGTTTCCCCACCCGATTCGTTGACCACCCTGGCTATTGCTGAGTATATACTGCTTCAAACGAGTTTGGTAATCGTTCTGAGTTCGCGTCAGCATCGATGCCAACCCACTCAAAACAACTCCGGTGGGGCTGGGTTGGATGGCTTCTGTGGCGGCCAATTCCTGCAGCGCCAGCAAGCGGGAATAAATCAGGATCAATTCCAGGTGACGGTCGGGTACGGTCGTTACATCTGTATCCAGGGTTAACACCGGGTGATCGCAGGTTAGGAGTACGCCAATTGTCTCTGTGCCATTTGGTAATAGCCCCAATACCAGAGTCATAGCTGGATCGCTACGTACATCATAAACATGTTTACCCAAGAAACCCCGCCTATCCCATTCGTGACGACGTAACAGAGATTTAGGTGGTTCTTGATTCATGGGATATTCCACGCACAGAATGGCTTTGGCGCTGTTGATGATTTTGCCGCTTTCATCTATTTCGCCGTTAATGGAATATTCCCTGACAGATGCAGAACACTCAATTTGCAGTTCACTCAAGCGGGGAAAATGCATGGAATATTCTCGAATGCTGTCATTGATCCATTGATTGATTTGCTCATCCGTCAGCACGGGCGTCTCACCTAAATCGCCCAGCCGTAGTCTGATCATTGTTCGTAAATCTTCGCGTGTAGTCATTGTTTCTATTTCTCCAGCAGGTCATTACCCTTGACCAGTATCCCGTTTCCTGTCACCTGGGTGAACAAAATACCGGATACTGGTTTCGGGGCACTGTTTATTGTCTGCTATTCACGATGCGATAAATCCAATACTAGCGCTCCAACCACGCCATGAATGTGATCATATCGCCATCATTGGCGCCTGAAAGGACACCTTTAAGTCTGCCATGCACGATATAGTGGTCGCATATCTTACGGGAACCATCATAGGTCAAATCTACGTCGTAGTTGCTTTGTACGGGGCGGCGCGGGTAGCAACGGAAATCCGAGTTATTGTTGGATTTAAACACCAGTAATTCTTGCGCGGGGTCCCCCTCGTCGTAGAGAGCGATATCTGCTGTTGCAGGTGGATCGTCATTATATTGCACGTTGACCGATAACAGTTTGCCGAAAACCGGCGGGCTATATCCTGTAGCAGATGCGGCGCCATCGCCTCCGGCAGCCGGGTTGGTGGTAAATGTTACCAGATCGATCATATACTCTTCCTCCTTTTCTTCGTTTCGCGGTTTTGCTGAATTTTTTTATGTGAGTGCTGCACAGTAGTTCCCTGGTCACTGATACCTGGTAACAGATCGCCGTCGTTTTTAGGGTTCCATGTTACAACCTTGCCGCCGTACAGATGCAGCTCGACACAATCGTCATGCATTTTTACGCGATAAATCGGAACATCCAGGTTTAATGCCTTGATAATATGTGGTAAATCCAGTAGCTTGGTCATCCATCCGCCTTTTGTTGGGGGTAAAACCAGGTTTGCCGGGCGGACGCCGTCTACCCCTGCAAAAAAAATGGGATAGATGGCGTCCGCCCGATTGGTTCAGCGCCAACCTTAGCCTTCGCTAAAAGTACACACCAGAGTGATATCTGCTGAAGCAGAGGCTGATCCACCACCGTTAAAATCATGATCCAGGGCAGCCACGAATACCGTCCCCTGAGAGATATGAGGAAACTGACTGTCGAGGAAATCATCCCGGTCAAATTCAAGCGGTGATCCGGATACGCCCACGGCTTTTTTCGCCATATAAGCTGCCGCTGTATCGGAATTACCCAGGGTAATCCCGGCAGCGGATGTATTGCTGCCCACAGCCGATACATGCAGCAATTGCGCATCACAGGGCAGCGTAAACCGGATATCCAGATCCGCCCCCAGCGTTCCCGGTATATGACAGGTGTGGGTGAAGATTCGTTGCATTATTTACCTCCTTGTTTTTTGTTATCTGTAATCAGTTGTCAGTTGTCAGTTATGTGGAAAATCAAATTAACTGATGACTGAACACCATTAACTGAAGACTCTACGCGACATTCGATTTGTATAACCCGCGATAATCCATGGCGCCCACAGCAAAGAAGAAGCGTACTTTCACGGGCATCGTGTCATTGGAAAACATTAAACCCGCGGTAGGGCTGGCGACGGAGAAAACCTCCGGAACGCGCCCATAGCGATATCCGATACCGATGGACGGATAAAGACGGGGGTCTGCTACGGCTGCCCAATCGTTGGTATCCGGCCAAAGATCGACGACAATGATGCGGGAACGGGCGGCTGCCAGACGGGCGTCGTGGGTATCACCGGCGCTCAACGGATTGACATCATTTTCCGAGCCGCCCGGTTCTCCTTCCGAACCGATGATCTGCAAGGCGGCGATTTCCAGGTCGGGCGGAACCAACAGAAAGCGCGGTGCAGTGAGGGCTCCCAGACGTTCGCCGGAATTCAATTCGGTTTGCTTGCGCATGGCCGTACGCGCGGCGACATAGGCGCTCCAGGAAAGGGCGGCGCTGCCCAGGTTGTTGCGGCTGCTGTGGAACAAAGCCACACTATCCGAAAGCGTTGGTCCCACACCGCTATTGGCGGTAAAAATACTCAATACAGCTTTTGACAGAGTCAGCCAGGCAGCCTGCGCCAGAGCGCGCGGCGCAGCGCGTAACCTGCCGGTATCGTCCTTGTCAATCGCTTCGATAGTTAAACCCAGGTAACCGCCCTTCTTTGTGAAATCGGTTGCCTCGTATTTATCATCCCAGGTCAATTCGGTATAGGCAGCGCCTTCTGCCACGGTGGGTAATTCGCCCACCCCTCCCAGAGTGATCCATTTCACCTGTTGCAGGCTGGCGAAATCCTGCTGGGAGACAAAAGGCTCCCACCAGCGCGGATATTGTTGGAATTCGGCAGCGACAACTTTATTGAGGGCATTGGCGACCATATTACTCATCGTCGCCGAGGTGACATTTGCAAGATACACCCTTTCGCCTTTGAAGGTGCCGGTCAATTCATAATCCCCGGAAAGCACGTTATATAATTCGCGAATACCGGTGAGAGGCAAAATACCATCCGCAGGGCGTACGCCGGAGATAAGCGCTTCTAATGCCAGTTGAACCTGCTCCAATCCGCTGCGCCCCAGACTGATATGGGGGGTGCGCGGCGGCTGGCTGCCAATCTGCACCACCTGATCTTCGGTCAATTTTGCCAGATAGGCTTGCTCAGCGTCGATGGCGGCTGTGACCTGCTCCGGCGCCGAATATTCACGGGCAGCCAGACGTTCCCGGCTGGCCTGGGGTAAATCACTTTGCGCCAACATCGCCTTCGCCATCATATGGCTGAAAGGGCTTTGCCAGGCGCCTGTTTCCGACTGGGAAGCAGGCGTTTCTTGATCTAAAACATGATCACTCATTTGTTTGTTCTCCTTTCTCGGTTGAGTAAAATTATGATGATTGATTGGGGCACAAATCCGACTTGCCCGCAGGCTTAAGCAGGCATCGCTGTAGATTGCAAATCGGTCTGTACCTTCGGGGAAGTCGTTTATTGGGGATCTCGTTAACGCTTTAACCACCCGCGCTTCGGTAGCCGGCTCGAACACAAAATCGATCGATTCGATATGCCGGATACCGCTGATACGCCGCACGCCACCCTCCTGCGCCTGCACAGGTTCCCACATTGGATAGAACACCAGCGAAAGCCCGATATCCGGCGCTGCCAGACCAGCCTGATGGTCGTTCAACCACTGGTCTAACAATTCCCCAAAGGTTTGTGATGCGGGCGTGTTGTACAGGCGCACCACGCCATCTATCGCGCCATCCAGTTCCTGGTATTGTGCATCCAGCGTGACGCCGACCAGATTACGCAGACTGGGATAATCGAAAGCCCCGGCGTGGTCTATGAACACAGCCCGATTATCAAACAATCCATCTGCCCAGGCACGCGCCAGTGCGCCGGGCAGGATCTCGATGCTGGCGGGTATATCTCCCACCGCCCGCACCCTGCCCGCCTTTACAAATCGGCATTGGAATTCTTTGCGTTTCATAATTCCCTCCTGGTAAATTATTGGGTATCAGGTAACAAGGAAATTGGGTAATTAGGAAAGGGACAGCCGATGCCATACACCTGATATCCAAATTACCTGATTACCTGATCACCTTGTTTTCCGATCTCATCCATCACTCTCCCTACCCACTCATCATCCAATGGCTCGCCGGCAAATTTGAATAACACACGCAGTATCTTTTCACGCAGGGCGGGAGAATGCAATTGACCCAGGCTTTGGAGTAAGCTGGAAAATGCAGCCGATATATTCATGGCTGCCGAAGCCTGGCGGGCGTTGTCGTTCCTGCTGATTTCCGGCGCATTGACATTGAATAACCCGCCATAATCTAAATCGGGAAGCGGGCGCGCCTTGCCTGCCTGCACGGCTCGAAAATAGGCATGGTAGAGGATATCCTGCAGCATGAAGACAAAATATTTCTGCCGCCGCGCCAGGTGGCGCTCGGTGGGCGCCTGCATGGCGATGGCGGTTGCCAGGTTGGTATCCGTTGGCTCGCCGCGCCAGTGAGGCGGGTAACCGCTGCCGGCGTCGATCATATTGCGCACAGCTTTCAAATCCGGTTCGGAATCCGCCCCGTGCAGCAGCGGCGCGACGGCCTGCCATTGCTCGCTCTCATCCTTGACGATGATCGACCCCGATTCCGGCGCCGCCCGATATTGTTCCAGTTTCTCCTTTACCTTATTGCCCGGTACGGTCACGACCCATAAAAATGCTCTGACTGCCCAATGCAGGCGCACCCGATCTTCCAGCATACGGCTGTATCGTTGCAGCCAGGGAATCATCGTTACCAAATCGCTCTCCCCCAGCAGCGCGCCCACCGGACGATTTACGGCATAGTGCAACATCACCCCGTTCTCGATCTCGGCATCCGGGTGGCGCGGCGACATCCAGGTTTTGGATGCGCCGCTTTCCTGCTGCTCGTAAAAAACCTGCTCGTTTTCCCAATCGTTAGGAGTGGTTTCGATCTTCAAGATGCGGTCTTTGGTCACGAAACGGATGTAACTCATGCCATCCTGTGGGTTGCGGAAGAGCAGCACGAACAGGTCGCCGGAACGCGCCAACTCGTCGCACATGCTTTCCAGGCGCATATCCATACGATTTTGCGGATGATGCCAAAAGCGATCGATAAAGCGCTGCAGATCGCGGCGCGGGCTGGAGACGGTGATGCGCTCGCCTACCACATAATCGGTGGTAATGGCGATGATGCGCCAGGCAAAAGGATTCTTACGCCAGGCGGTCAGGGCATCGGTGTAATTTTCCTGCACCCTGACCTGGTCGTATTCATGAGGCCGCCCGCTCAGGCTACCCCAACCCGATGAATCGTCTACCTGCGCGGTGACGGCGGTCATTTGTTCTCGTTTTCTAAATATCTTTTCGATGATCCTGGATATTGAAAATCTATCCGTATCCATATAACCTCCTCCACTCATATACCTGTACTTAAGCCTCACCCTGGTAATACCCTGCTTTAACGGCTTTGAGTATGGCGATCGCTCTTTCGATATCCCGGCAATGTTTATCGGGAAAAGCTTTTTTATGATCACGATGATTATTCAAGTCTGAAATCGATGCGTCAGACAGGAAGATGGGGGGTTTTGTACGGGCTGCTATTTCCCGGCGCAGAGCATCGATTGCCAGACGGACGGCGAATTCGACATCGCGTGTTGATTTTTTTGTCATGATCATTTCCTTATCACAAGGCGTTATGTTGGATACAAGCCGCCTGTTCTTACAGTTGCGCTTCAGGTTGCAGCCAGTTGGCATGGACGTACACCACCACGCCCACCCATTCTTCTTTGGTATGCGCAGCCTCGAAAACATCACCCCAGCGCGCCGCGCCTAAAGCCTCGCCGCCCGGCTCGCGTCGGATGATCAACCCATCTGCTGCCGTAACCCGCACGGATTTCCCCGGTTCGATACTCATCACCGCGTCACGCGAAGTCTCTGATTTTTGGCTGACTGCCGACGATCGGCGGTTGACAGCTTTAAGGTACGGCATGGGATCTCTTGCGCCTCCTGGATACCCGGCTATCGGTTCCCAGGGGATACGCAATTCGAAATGCAGGTGGGGACCGGTGCTGTGACCGGTCGAACCGGATAAGCCTAAGCGGTCGCCGGTGTGCAACGCCTGACGCGGTTTGACTTCGATTTCAGAGAGGTGGGCGTAGAGTGTCTCGAATTTTTCATGACTGACGCGCACATATTTACCATAGCCGTTTTTGTCGAAACCGGTATGCACCACCACGCCGCCCGCCGCTGCGCAGACGGGAGTTCCCATCGGGCAGCCCAGGTCGATGCCGTTATGCCCGGCTTGTTTGTATACGGCGTAAGCCTCAGGATTCTCTCCGAAGCCCTGAGTGAGCGGATATTTTTCCGCATCTACCGGCCAGCTCAAAATCATGTTGTTTTCCATAATCATCTCCTGAAATAAGTTGCCCGGTTCCCCGGATTTTTTACCGGTCACAGGGCACGGACTACCATTCACTTAATCACTTGCCATATAAACACCTGACATTTGTATGAGCCAGGCATGCCTCGTCCCTTCTAAAACGCCTCTCTTAAACCCTGCATCGGGTCGACTGGCGCTGCAACCTGGCTCTCGCCTGTTCCCCAATGTTGTTTATCCAGGACTGCGCATAAGGCGGCTGAGATAAGCAGATCATCATGCAGGTATGCACCGGTCTCCGGGTCACGCGTGCCATCCGGCACGCTCCACTGCATCACTTTTCCGGGGCCGTCCAATACAGTTGATTGACAGAATTCCACCTGTCTCCAAAACAGGGAAGAGAGCAAAGTGAGGCGTGAGTAGTCGTTTGCTTTCCCAATCTCCACTCTCAATTCGCCCCTCTCGATTTTCGGTTCTTTGTACCTTCCGGTTTCAATTAACGAGATAAAATCCCATCCCAGGTCGCTCTTGCTCCTGGCGCTGAAAACAAAGGGGATCACCTGATTTGGAAAAGCAGAATCAAGGAAAGAAGCCAGACCGGCGCCGATGCCGGTGGCATCCACCACGATATAGCGCGCCTGCCAGCTTTCCGCCAGCGCTTTGATCTGCGCGTAGAGTGTGCTGTGCTTTTCTCCGGTCCACAAATAACGGTTGACCACCCTGTAGGTGGGTAGGCGGATCAATTCATCCGCCAGGGTGGATAAATCTATCTGCACTATGGTCATGGCAGTCGAATCGCGTTTACCTGCGTTGCTTTCATCTGATATTGCGAGACCGGAGGTTGAAGCCATTTCGTCCTCCCCCCCGATATCTAAGAGTAATGCATATATCTGATGGCTGGTAGCAGATAGCTGACAGCTTTGTTCTCCCTGCATCATAGCCCTGCGTTCCGGCGGGAACATACCGCATTGCGTATCGATCTCCTCGGAGTAGAACTGTGTTCTAACCAGGGGATGATTGCGCCCTAATTTGGCGATCTGCCCGGCAACAAATATGCCATACGCCGGCACATCTTTCGCTACATCATCCGCGTTGAGAATGAAAGCCCGCTGCACACCATCTTGTTTTTCTGCCTGGCGGGCGAGTCTCAATTCACGCGCCAGCAGTGTGCGGCTGGTCCACATAGTGCCCCAATAAACCCTGGTGGCGTTGGTGGAAGCTGCCATGGGGGCAAATTCCTTATCCCATTTGGCGGTGAGAACATCCTGGGCTTCGTCGCACTCCAACAGGGTAGAAGCGGTTGCCCCGACCACGTTGGCAGTGGGGGCGCCGGATAAGAAGAAGATACGCGCCGATCCCACCCGGTAGATATAGCCGCTCTCCTTTTTCCAGCGGTCACGGGTGATCAGGTTGCGGGAAAGTACCCGTTCTAACCGCCGCATGGCATTGAGGGTTTGTGGTTTCCAGGTGGGAGACACTTTCACAATTTCCGCGTCTAATTGTGAGAAAAGGGTCAGCATGTAGGTTTCGATTTGAGCTTGCAGCTCATTCTTGCCGCTCTGGCGGGGGAAAACCACCACGATGGATAAGCCTTTACGCTGTACCACCGAATCGATAATTGCCCGCGCTACATCCACTTGATAAGTGCGCAGCTTCAACCCGGAGGCATAGCGGGTGAAGAGCGTCACGTCCCGTAATAATTTCTTTAGTACAGTTACCAGTTCACTCATCTGTTGTTTTGTGTTTCATCCGATTCTGTAGGGGCGAGGCATGCCTCGCCCCTATAGAATCCCCATTCTGCTGCGATTTCGGAAATAGCGGTTTCGATTTGTGCGTTTAACTCACTCCGAGTAGTGCAATCGTTGTTTTGAGAGCCAGTGGTGCAGGATGCCATTTCCAGGCATAGACGCCGCAAAGAGCGCAGCATCCCGCCGTCCAGACTGACATATTGGTGCGGTATGGTTTGAACAGGATTTGTTGTCATGCTGCAACTCCCAATTCGCGGATCACCTCTTCCAACGCCTGGGTGATGGCGCCCGCTAACTCGGCAGGCGCTTCTGCCAGTTTTTTCTGGGCAGTCACCATCTGGGTCAGGCGGGTGCAGGCGTTGCCGATGGCGTTGACGAACGCCAGGGCTTCTTTCACATCATCCCGTTCCATCGCGTATTCGAACGCCCGGCGGATGATCACCCGCAATAGAATGATCTCTTCGGTGATCCCGCTGCCCTGCAGACGGCGCAGGTCCTCCAATTCAGTGCGGGTAAACCCGCGGGCGTAAAAATTTTTGGTCAAATTGTTTTCGGAATTCATCATCATATTCTGCGGTGTTGGGGCGGACGGCGTCCGTCCGATAGATGGCATTTGCCTGATAAAAGGCGTTTACGCATTCCATCCGCCCCTGAACATCTTTATCCGTGCGGCGTCAACCGGTGCGTGGATTGGTTTGCCATTACCGCCAGGAGCAGAGCCTGGAGCAATCCCATCACCCCCTGTTTATCGCAGGAAAGCTCCAGGCCAAAGCCCGCCCCCCACCCGGCGCACGACAGCCCGAACGAACCGGCGGCAACCAGCGCCAATAAGCCAAGCATCACCAGACGCTTGCGTGTGCCCTGGTCGTTTTGGGCTACGCCCAGGCTGGCATACCACTCCGAAAGCCCGGGGACGTACGAGAAAAGCAGGGAAAGCATCGACCCTGCCACCGCTGCTAATAATTCTGCCGACATAAGATCACCTCCTTTGAAATATATGACCCGCCTGTTCTGCACCTGGCTCATGGCTTATCATCCTGAAGAGCCTTTCTTCTCTGTCAATCCTGAGGAGCGCAGCAACGAAGGATCAGCCCTTTCGGCTATCATGACCCGATCTACCACTTTGTCCTCGCCCGCATCTTGACTGCAGAGAAAAAGTGCAGATTGAATTACCGATGCATAAAATAGCACAAATGTTCTATGATTTCAAGGGGTTAAAAACGAAATCCCCCCCGGTTAATCGAGGGGGAGATTGAACCGCTAATTTCTCCGAGATTACAGATTACGCTGTAATCAGAAAAAGCATTCAATCAGCGATTCTCTGTGCAAGAAATCCACTTTGCGGGTTTCAAAATATGCGTCGCTGGATTTAACCAATAATAAAGGAATTTTTCGTACAATGTACAATTATTTGGAATCCAAAATCACCCCGAAACATTACTCTGTTTTTGGGGAAAAATCATTCGATTTGGTTAGAACTTGATCATTGTCCGAGTGCGGCGCGGGCTTTAGCCATATCCTCGACGCCAAGCACCAGGCGGGTCTTCGTGGCTAAATAACACAAATTTATATTAACACCGGCGCTGGCAATCTTGCGGCAAATTATCCCAAACTCACCTGGCGCGTCCTTAATATCGAGAACAAGTACATCCCGCTCTTCAAGCACCCGCAGCATTGCTCCTTCTAACACCTGACGAGCTTTAGGAACATCCTCCACGAGGATATGGAAGGTGCCTTTTTCATCACAAGGGATGCCGCACACGCCTTCGATATTGATACCCGCTTTTCCAAATGCCTCGCCTAAACTGGCTAACATACCGGGTTTATCTTCCAGGGAAATCATCAAATCTTTTGCCATCATTTCCTCCTTATGAAAACGAACTGGCGGTCTTTTTTCATCCGTCATCGGACTTCATCCGACGGTTGTCCATTCCACATCCCTCTACAATAAAATTTCTTGTCTCACCGTTTATATTATACAACCGTTGGTTTCAACCAACGATCCTCTCCGCGTACTCCGCGCTCTCTGCGGTGATCTTTTGCCTAAAATAAAAGAACTATCGATGATGAAATGCACAGGTGTTTTTTCTTCTGATAGCTGACAGTTGACGGCTGATAACTTCCTGCAAAGGACAAACCTTACGAAATTATCAGGAGTACCTTTGCCCGGTTGCATTTCAGCCGAACTTGCATTATAAGTGTCATCGGGAGCTTTATATCATTTTATAAGTATAGGATAACGAGTGGACGATCGCTATACCGCGGCATTACAAAGGCAATTGGAAGAGCTAAGGATCCTCCATGCAGCCGCAAGCGCCTGTGTGGAAGCCACCGACGAAGGGGGGTTACTTAAACTCATCTCCGACCTGATTGGTGAACAGTTGTTCCCTGAGGAATTTGGCGTATTGATGCTTGATGAGCAAAACGGTGAACTCAGATTACACAGCTCCTACCGCGGAGGGCCTGAAAACTTTCAAAATATCGTCATTCCTTTGGGCAAAGGGGTCACCGGGCGGGTAGCACAAACCGGACTGCCTTTGCGCATTGGCGATGTTTCGCAAGAACCCGACTTCATAAATTTCTTTACCGATATATCGCCTCAATCGGAATTATGCGTCCCAATAAGATTAGGGGATAAAGTGATCGGGGTGTTCAACGCGCAAAGCACCGATTTTGACGCATACACAGAAGCAGACCAGCAATTATTGACCACCGTGGCAGGGCAGCTTGCCATTGCTATCGAGCATTTGCGCGCCGATTCTGCTGAGCGGTTACGCTCAAAACAGCTTGAGGCGATATACCAGGCCAGCCAGGAAATTGCTGCCAGTCTTGACCTTCACCAAATCTATGCGACCACCCACCGAACGACGTCGCAGCTCATGCCTGCCGATGTGTTTGTCATTGGTCTGGTCGATGAGAACACGCAACAGGTCGATATCGTATATTTTTGGGATCGAGAGGGATTTACTGGTATATCCAGCTTGCCACCTGGTAAGGGATTAACCGGTCAGGTTCTTGCTAGCGGGCAGCCCTTGTTAATCAACGATGTGGAGCAATGGTCCGATCGTATTACTTATCTTGGGCCGCCGCCTTATGTGCGCTCAATCATCATGGTACCAGTAGCACATGGAGGCAAAGTACTCGGAGTGCTTACTGCTCAAAGCTACGACCCGTATACCTACACCGAGGAAGATCAGCGCACCCTGAGCCTGTTAGCCAACCAAACGGCTATCGCTATTGAAAACGCCCGATTATTTAGCGAAACACAACGCCGCTTAAGTGAAGTAACGCTGCTCAGTCAAGTTATCACGCAAACAGCCTCATCGGATGATCTCCCCTCCGCGTTAAATGATATTTGTGCAGATGTTGCGCATTATTTCAATGCCCCTCAAGCGGCTTTTGCCCTTTTGAACACCGAGGGAACACAGGCGGAGGTGGTCGTCGAATTCCGGGACGAAAGCCGGCCTTCGGCTTTGGGCGCCGTAATCCCTGTAGAAAACAATCCCTCCATGCAAAACATATTGGCACAAAAAAAAACCATAGCCATTGAGGATGCCCAGAACGATCCACAGTTGGCGCCCATCCATGATTTAATGCGTATGCGCGGCGTGGTTTCATTATTGATTGTACCGATATTAATCGGCGATGAGGTGGTAGGGACGCTGGGGATCGACTTGCTGAACGAGCACACGTTCACCCAAAATGAATTATCGCTGGTACAAAATGTAGCCAATCAAATAGGACAGGCGCTTGACCGGGTGCGTTTATTCATCGCTGCCCGCGAGCATGCCAACAGGATGGCGCACCTGGCGCAAATCAGCGCCGAATTGAACCGGTCGTTTACCATAAATGAGGTGTTGGAAAACATCGGAAAAGGGGTAGTGTCGCTCAATGATGCCGATTTTGCAGTGATCTATTGCGAAAATCAAGACGGCTTCCTATCATGTCCCTGGTCATCTGGATTATCCCAAGCGTATATTGATGAGGCGCTTGATTTGTGGCGAGAACCGTTTATTGATAATCTTCGCCGCCAAATAGAACCCTATTTGATTTTTGATTTATCAAAGTGGGAGGCGCCCGATTCGATAATTAGTCTGATGTCATCTCAAGGTATTCGCGGTGCCGGTTTTTGGCCGGTCACCTATGAGGGCGAGGGATTGGTTGTTATTGGATGCTATTACAAAAAACCTCACGCCTGGCAGGAAACCCAACAAGAAACCATGCATACCTTCACCCGCCAGGCAGCCGCAGCCTTACAAAATGCCCGCCTTTTTGAGGAAACACGTCGCCGGGCTGCCCAGCAAGAGGCGTTGAACGCGATCATTGCCTCGGCTGCCTCGTCCCTGGATACCAACACTTTGGTGCAATCCACTTTGGATTTCATCCTTAATGCCCTCAATTTGGATAATGGCGGTATTTGGTTGGAAAATGTCGTTTGCTTACGAAACTTGCCTGAGGCGCAAGTTTTGCCTCAATTTGCGGAATTATCCCAAAAAACCAGTATCATTCCCGGAAAAGTTTTCATTGTGGAAGATTGGCGCAGGGTTGATTTTGATCAGTCGCTTGAAAATCTTGCGGATTTAGTAGAACAATTCGGTATCCGGGCTTCGCTCATCGTACCTCTGGTTATTAAAGATAAGCATATCGGCGGTATGTCATTGAATTCCAATGCACCTCGCCAATGGCTTGCTGAAGAGATTGCCCTGGCGGAAGCCGTGGGCAGGCAATTGGGCAGTTCCATCGAGCGCCTGGATTTATTGGAGCGTACTCGCGAGCAAGCTCGCCAGGTGCAGCAAATCATCGATACTGTTCCTGAAGGGGTGATCCTTCTGGACGAAGAGCGGCGAATTCTGCTGGCAAACCCGGTAGCACGCAAGTACCTGAAAGAATTGGCCGGGGATATTCAGGTTGGTGATAAACTGGTTTCTCTGGCGGGGTTGTCGTTAGACAAGGTATTATCCAGGGAAAGCCAATGGATCGAAATGCATACGCAAGCAATGTCAACACATACCTTCGAAGTCATAGCACAATTGTTGGATTCCGCTTTACCGCCGAGTCAATGGGTGCTGGTATTACGGGATGTATCCCAGGAGCGAGAGAATCAAAAGCGCATTCAAATGCAAGAACGCCTGGCGACGGTTGGGCAATTGGCAGCAGGCATTGCTCATGATTTCAATAACATCATGGCGGCGATCGTCGTATATACCGACCTGTTAATGCTGGAAACCCAGCTTTCCCAGGGTGGACAGGAACGCCTAGCGATTATCCATAAACAAATCCAACGCGCTTCCAGCTTGATACGTCAGATTTTGGATTTCAGCCGCCGTTCTGTGATGGAACAGAGCACCCTGGATTTACTCCCGTTTATTAAGGAATTACAGAAGTTGCTGGGCAGGGTTTTACCGGAAAATATCCACCTGCATCTCGATTTTCAAGAGGGGGAGTATATGCTCAGAGCCGACCCAACCCGCTTACAACAGGTATTTATCAATTTGGCGCTCAATGCGCGGGATGCCATGCCTTCCGGCGGAGAATTATGTTTCAAGATCGACCGCCTGCAATTAGGGCACAATGAGCCTTTACCACTTCCCGATTTATTCCCGGGCGATTGGATGCGCGTGGAAGTAGCAGATACCGGCAGAGGCATTGCGTCGGAAGATTTACCGCATATTTTTGAACCCTTCTATACCACCAAGCCGGTGGGAGAAGGCACCGGGTTGGGGTTGGCGCAGGTGTATGGCATTGTTAAACAACACGGCGGCGCTATCGATGTACAAAGCCAAGCGCAAGGTGGAACAAAATTCATCGTTTATTTACCGATCTTGGAAGCTATTGAAGATGATATTTTAGCAGAACACCTGCCTCCCCTCCAGAGTTCCGGGAAAGGGGAAAGGGTATTGCTGGTAGAAGATGACCCCACCGCCTGTAAAGCCCTGGAAATCGTGCTGGAAACCTTGAATTTTCAACCCGTTACCGCAGCCAATGGGGAAGAAGCTTTAACATTATTATCGAAAGATACGCAAGATATAAAGCTCATTGTGAGCGATATTGTTATGCCGGTGATGGGAGGTTTAGAACTTTATCGACGGCTGGAAAAAAATTCTTCGCAATACAAGTTTTTATTTGTTACCGGTCATCCAATGGATGTCGAAAATCAGGCTTTGTTGGAAATCGGACAGGTCAACTGGCTTCAAAAGCCCTTCACCATCACAGAATTTTCCCAGGCTATTCAAAAAATTATGGATGAACCTTAGCTGGCGAAAAAGATTACTTTGCCTGTTGTTTGTTGCGCATACGGCGAATGACCGATGGTGATTTCAATGCATGCTCCAGATGGTAAGTCAGATAATGTTCGATCAGGGTTTCCATTTCCCGGTTAATGCCCGCTGAAAGGCTGACCCTGGCAGCTTCTTGAAAGTTACTCCTTTGAAAATGGCGTAGATACTTTAACGCTGTCATAGATATAGGCTGGGCGCCTGGTGTAGTTTGCCCGCATTTTGGGCACAAGGCGCCTCCCAATTCCGCGGAAATGAACTGGTCTTCTGCCTGGATATCGGCATGACAGCGCACACATTGGAATAATTGTGGTCGAAATCCAAGCAGATCGAGCATTCGAATCTCATAATAACGGACAACCAGTGCCGGGTTAGGGAAGGTACACAAACGGGATAATGTGTCCGACAGCAGATGGTAGAGAGCCTGGTTTTCTCCTTCTTCATATGTGAATTGGTCCAGAAGTTCGATGATGTAAGCAGCATAACCCAGGCGTTCCAGCGATTCCCGCAGGGGTTGGAATGCATCCAGGGTTTCAGCCTGGGTAATAATGTACATATCCCTGCCATGCGCAAGCAGAAGTTGCACCCGTGTGAACGGTTCCAGATGCCCGGCTTTCCGGGATTGCAGTTTGCGCACCCCTTTACCGATGGCGCGCACTTTACCCATCGATTGTGTGTACAGGCTTATCAGACGGTCTGCTTCACCCCAATTGTTGTGGCGCAGCACAATGGCTTCAATTTTTATGGAACGCTCTCTGGAAGGCATGAAATGATTATACTCTTTCTATTCTGCCTCTAGACTATCGGATGTCCTTCTGGTAAAATCCCTCCGCCCGTGGCGTGGTACCCTTCGCCCGGGTCTGTTTTGCACAGATCCTAGTTTTGAAAGGGCTTGATAATCATGAAAGTACTTTTACTTAAGGACGTTTATAAACTTGGCAGAGCCGGCGATGTGAAGAAAGTCGCCGATGGTTACGGACGTAATTTCTTGCTTCCCCAGGGGTTGGCAGTTTTAGCCACCGCCGGCGCGTTAAAGCAAGTTGAAACCATCCGCACCAGCGCGGCTGCCACCCGCAACCAGCTCAACGAAGAATTGAGCGGCGTGGCAGAACAATTGGAAAAATTAGTATTAACCTTTGCCGTAAAAGCTGGGGAAACCGGTAAACTTTATGGCTCTATCACCCAACAGATGATCGCATCTGCGATTATGGAAAAATCGGGTTTTGAAGCAGATCGCCGCCAGCTTGATATGCAACCCATTCGTGTATTGGGCGAACATAAAGTGCGCGTCCGTTTGACATTAGACCTGATCCCGACGGTGAATGTGATTGTCCATCGAGAAGGTGAAGCACCAGAAATCGCTGAAGAAGTGCAACCTGAAGCTGAACCTGAGGTGGAAGCAGTTCCCCCGGTTGAAACTGAAGGAGAAGAGACCATTCCGGGTGACGCGGAACCAGAAGCGGCTTCCGAACCGAGTTAAAGTGCAGCTAAAGTGATGGAAAACCGAAATTATTTTTCCATCACTGGGATTATTCCAATATATTTTTGGGCGGGGAGGTCCACTTTGTGGAGAAACCCCGCCCTTTGTGGCTTATCTACATAATAAACCCCGCAATAATAATGAATGAAACAATAGGCGAAAAACTCCGACAAGCGCGAGAATCACGCTCAATAAGCCTGGAAGAAGCTTCTCAGGCGACATTTATGCGGGAGGTCTATCTTCGGGCATTAGAGGACAATAATTTCGATGCGTTGCCTTCGATGACGCAGGCGCGCGGTTTTTTACGTGCCTATGCATCTTTCTTAGGGTTAAAACCAGAGCCATTGCTTGCCTCGTTAGATTTATCCCATGCGCCAATAGAAACATCTCTCGATTTGTTCCAAAAAGCTGCGTCTGTGAAAACGAAGCCCGCAACACCCTCAGAAGCTGAAGATATTTTTAAAGAAATCGGTCAAATATTACATCGTCAGCGAGAATTGCTGGGGTTATCTCTGGAGGATGTCGAAAGACATACACGCTTGCGTTTGCACCACTTAAATCGTTTGGAAGAAGGTGATTTCGATGCCTTACCTTCTCCGGTACAGGGGCGTGGGATGTTAAACAATTACGCAATATTTTTAGGATTGGATCCAGAAGCATTATTATTACGCTATGCCGATGGTCTCCAGGCGCGGTTAGCAATCCGCCAGGCATCGAAACCGCTGCGCCGGTCGATATTCTCAGGGAATGGGAATAGATTATCGTTTCTTCCCCGATGGCTTACTTTTGAATTATTCATAACGGTTATCGTGGTGGTATTTTTAATTGGCTTTGTGGTATGGGGCATGGGATGGATTTTTTCTATGAATAGTGAAGAAGAGCCTGAGCCTACGGCGCCGTCTATCGCCGATGTATTATTGGCTACTCAAACACCCAGTGAAACTCCAGCTACCATTACACCCGTGGTTACACAACCAACGGCATTGCCAGCCATCGTTAACCAACCCACCATTACCGACACTCTGGAAACCCAAGACATAGAAATACCCGGTTTGGTGCAAATCAATATAACCATCCGCCAGCGTGCCTGGATGCGTGTGCTCGTAGATGGAAAAGTGGAATTTGATGGACGGGTTACACCCGGGGCAGCTTATCAATTCAGCGGCGCAGAACAGGTGGAGATCCTGACCGGTAATGCGGCAGCATTGCAAGTATTATTCAATCAAAAAGATATGGGAACTCTGGGTTCGTTTGGTCAAGTCATCGATCAAATATATACCGTCGAAGGTGTTCTCGCGCCTACCCCCAGTATAACTCCCAGCCCTACTCACACTTTAAAGCCCAGCCCAACCTCGCGTACCACACCAACGCCAAGCAGCACTCCTCAACTATGATCTATCCCCGTAAAAAAAGTTATGAAATCGCAAAGATTGTGAAACCATAAAAGAAAATGTCTGGTTATCAATAATTAGTGATGAATAAAAATACTCTGCTTCCTTATCCCCTTTGCCTATGGATATTCCTCAAATTTCAACCAAAACGGCGCGGATGAAGGATGACACAGGTAAAGACGAAGCGATCCGTGAATAAAAAAACTGTTTTTATTATCTCTTTAGGCTGTGCAAAAAATACTGTTGATTCAGATGGCATGGCACAATTATTGACGAAGGCTGGATACCGGCTGGTGGAATCGCCGCAACAGGCGGGAGTGCTGCTGGTGAATACATGCGGCTTTATTGAGCCAGCGCGCCGGGAATCGTATGATATTCTGACTGAATTGGCGTTAAATAAGCGCAAAGATCAGTTTCTCATCGCGGCTGGCTGTTTGTCTCAGCGTTATGGGCAGGAGGTGGTGCAACGTGTACCCGAGGTGAATGGTGTTTTAGGCGCTCGTCGCTGGATGGATATTGTGGAAATTGTTGACAAACTACGCAGACAGGAGCAGCCCAAGGTTTTGTACCATCTCCCGGAAACACCCACGGTGGGTAAGGACGAGCGGGGAGCGATCGGCGCTTCCATTCAGGGAAACAGTGCATATTTAAAAATCGCCGATGGATGCCGCCGCCCGTGTGCATTTTGTGCCATTCCCCTGATCAAAGGGACTACCGTCAGCCGCCCTATGACCACTTTACTCGATGAAGCTCGGTTTTTACAGGCGCGCGGCGTAAAAGAGATCGTGTTGATCGCTCAGGATACTACAGATTACGGTCGAGACCTGGGGATGGAAGATGGGTTATCAACCTTACTTGAAGGCCTGGTAAACGCTGCACCAGAAATTGCCTGGTGGCGTATTATGTACGCTTTCCCAGGTCTGATAAGCGATCGTTTGATCAATGTTATGGCTGCCCACCCGCAGATTCTCCCTTATCTGGATTTACCTTTGCAGCACGCTCACCCCGATATGCTCAAGCGCATGCAGCGCCCAGCGAATATTGATAGAGTCAGGCGATCATTGGACAAAATCCGCTGCGCTCTACCAGGATTGGCAATACGTACCACCTTTATTGTTGGCTTTCCTGGGGAAACTGAAGCCGAATTTCAATCATTATGTGAGTTTGTAAAAGAAATGCAGTTCGATCGTTTGGGTGTTTTTCAATTTTCATTTGAGAAAGGGGTTCCTGCGGACCATTTGGGAGATCCCATCCCTGCGGAAGTGAAAGAGCAGCGTTATCAAACGATCATGGAATTGCAGCAATCGATTTCTTTGACAAAAAACCAATCGTTTGTTGGGCAAACCCTTAATATACTGGTTGAAGGGCAGGGAGACATTGAAGATGCGGATGCCGAGATTAGTCCCCCACAACGTATATCATTGGGACGCTCTTATCGTGATGCTCCGGAAATTGACGGGTTGGTTTTTGTCGAAGGGGAAGCCCCTGTAGGAGAGATTATCCCGGTGTGTATTACCGGTGCATTAGCATATGATTTAAGTGGGGTGATGGTATAGTGAGGGCTAAACATTTTCATGGTTTCCTGATAAATCTTTTATTTTCATTCGAGGTTCGGGTAAAATAATGGAAATATCATTGCAAAAGTACCATGATTTATGGCATTCCTGAACGATAAGGTGGCATATGATCGATCTGAACAACCCCGAAGTAAAATTTGCACTTCATGCTGTCCGGCAAGCCTGTCAGGTCGTGCAGCACGTGCAGGCAGATATGGTCTCCCCTGCGCTTACGAAAGAGGACCGATCACCGGTCACGGTAGCTGACTTCGCTTCGCAGGCCGTGGTCGCCTGGTTGTTGACGCAAGATTTTCCTGAAGACCCGCTGGTAGCTGAAGAAAACGCTGAAGCGTTACGCCAGCCTTCAGGGCGTCAAATGCTCGAACTGGTCACCCATTATATTGCCCAATTTACGCCCCAGGCTACTCCAGAGAGTGTTTGTGATTGGGTGGATAAAGGCGCCACGGAACCCGGACCGAGGTTTTGGTGCCTGGACCCGATCGATGGTACCAAGGGTTTCTTGCGCGGCGACCAATATGCGGTTGCATTGGCGTTGCTTGTGGAAGGAAAAGTACAGCTTGGCGTGCTGGGTTGCCCTAACCTTACCGATGCGTATCGCCCGGATATCTGCGGTACTGGGTCCTTGGTGATAGCATCGCGCAGCCAGGGTACCTGGGTTACCCCACTCGACTACCCAGGCGAATTTTCTCCTTTGCACGTTTCGGAACGTGTGAAACCATCAAACGCGCGTGTATTGCGCTCCTTTGAATCCAGGCACACAAATATCACCCAAATCGATGAATTCGTTCAAATCATGGGCGTCCGTGCCGAACCGATACGCATGGATAGTCAGGCAAAATACGCCGTATTGGCATCCGGTAAAGGCGATTTATTATTACGCCTGCTTTCGACTTCCCAACCTGATTACCGTGAAAAAATCTGGGATCAGGCTGCCGGTTCTATCATCCTTGAAGAAGCGGGGGGGCGCATCACCGATATCCTTGGCAAAGAACTGGATTTCAATCAGGGTAGAACTCTGGCTAAAAATCGCGGCATTTGTGCATCTAATAAGCATTTGCATCGCACAGCGTTGAAAACTCTGGATGCCATTGGCGCCTGGTCGGGTGATTAACCCATTTGTTCGATGAGCCGAATTGACCGAATTGCTGTTTTCCTTAGCCTGCTGGCTGTGCTGGCAGGCTATTTCGTAGCCACGCGAATATTTGAGCAGATGGCGCATCTCGAAGACGAAATGGCTTATGTCTGGCAGGCACAAGCCATTGCTAAAGGGCATCTTACCCTGCCTTCGCCTCCATATCCAAAATCATTTCTAACGCCATTTGTGGTGGATTATAACGGGCAGCGTTTTGGTAAATATCCCCCGGGTTGGCCGGCGATGTTAGCCCTGGGTGTGATATTCAATGCTCGGGCACTGGTCAATCCATTATTAGCTGGTTTATGCGTATGGCTCACTTACCGTTTGGGGAAACGTCTTTTCAGCCCGGTTGTAGGTTTACTTGCCGCCGTTTTTACCCTCACTTCGCCGTTTTTCCTGATAAATTCCGGCTCGCTCCTTTCTCATCCCTTTGGATTATTTTTGTGCCTGGTATTTGTGTTGGGCTGGTTGGATTCCTGGTACCCTGAAGATAGCGGTTCTACACTACCCTCTTGGCGTGGCTGGCTGCCGCTGGCAGCTTCGGCAATTGCCCTGGGATTGCTCATCCTCACCCGTCCATTGACCGCCATGGGTGTAAGTTTCCCAATTATTTTTCACGGTTCATACATTTTCATACGCGGCGATCGTAAAACCCGCTGGCGCTTGAGCATATTTTGCCTGGTAGTGCTAACGCTGGCAGGCTTGCTTTTTGTCTGGCAGGCTGCCGTTACCGGCGACCCATTACTAAACCCCTATACTTTATGGTGGGAATATGACAAAGTCGGTTTTGGCGAAGGGTTTGGGCGCGCCGAGGGCGGGCATTCACTGCGTCAAGCCAGGATCAACACAAAATTCAGCCTGAAAGTCGGTTATTCTGATCTCTTTGGATGGTTCAGAGCTTCCTGGATATTCCTGCCTTTTGGTATGTTAGCGCTATTGTTCAAGCGTCATTGGAAAGCGCTGATGGTTGCGTTCATATTCCCCAGCCTAGTGTTGATGTATGTATTCTATTGGATTGGGTCGAATTTATATGGGCCGCGTTATTATTTTGAAGGCTTACCATCATTGACCATTCTCAGTGCCGCGGGCATTGCCTGGCTGGCGGGTTGGCAATTACAATGTGGCGATGACCGCAAACCAAACAATACATGGAGTCGGTTACGTTTATTCACCACACTTTCTGTAGTTGCATTCCTGGTCAGCGCCAATGTATTCTTCTATCTGCCACAAAGGTTAACCAGTATGTGTGGGTTATATGGCGTGAATCGCGAACGCCTGAAACCGTTCCTGACGGAGCAAGTTCAGCAGCTTACCCCGGCATTGGTGATTGTCTACCCCGATAAATGGACTGAATACGGCGCTTTGCTGGAGTTGCAAGACCCGTTCTTGGATTCGCCGGTCATCTTCGTTATGAACCGGGGAGAAAAAGAAAACGCCGCTGTGGCAAGGGCTTTTCCGGAGCGAAAGGCGTATTTGTATTTTCCCAAACAGCCTTATAAGCTGGTAGAGTTTGAGCCATAAGGGGCGACAAGCGAGAGGAGTGAATAGAGAGAAGTGAGTGGTTAATTGAGAATCGAGAATGGTCCTAAATCAATAACCATAAGATTATTGGTCCGCAGCGAACTTTTTGTTCAATATTTCATCTAACACCGATGTATTAAATCCATTCTCTTTGAGATGGTTACTCATCAAACGAAATGCGTCAGCGTCGCTCATCAAGTCTTCTTTCCGGCAAGGTGCAACGTAACCTTCTACTTCGCCACTTTCAAAGTGATATGACTGCAAATCGATTGAATACCAATTTTGACAGTAAATGAGATTGATTTTGCCAAATTGATGAAACAATGGAATCTCTACCACATAAAAATTGCCGGTTTCATCTTTGCTTGCTGTATTTGTTTTTATACCATATATGGGTCTTTGAGACAGATTATCGCTAATTAATGATTGCCCCTGCATCCAGGTGGGGATATCAATTCCTAAATAATCAAGAATGGTTGGGGCGATATCGATATTTTGCGCATTAACTTCAACCCTCCCTGAATACTCTCCTTGAGGGAAATGGATGATTAAGGGAATTTTTTTCGAAATAGTCCATTTTTGTCCATGATCGCTACCAATAATAATGATTGAGTTCTTAAAAAGATCCTTTTTAATAAGTGCATCAACAATTTCGCCCACCTGCGTATCAAAATTTAAAATACTGTCATCATAAAAATCGGTATTCCAGGAACCTTGTGTTTTCATCACCTGACCTTGTGAAAACACTCGATATTTTGGACGGAAAGTTTCACCATGCGTTCCCATTAAATGTATATGAATAAACAAGGGCATATCTGATTTGCGGATCAGCTTAATGGTGTCATCGATTTTGGTTTGATCCACGATTTCATCAGGGGCATTCATTACCAAATCCATGGGATTCGTCATTATTTTAATGAAAAATATATGGCGGAGACGATCAATAAGGCGATTGCCGATTTCATATATAAAATAAGAAAAATCGGTGGGCATATACCCGCTAATACTCATTAAAACACTGCTGACCGCAATTTCACGCCCATTGGCTTTATCAAAACCGTTTAACAGGTTGAGTGTATACGCATCCCCATAATGAGGGACGGTCATTTGAACAGTGTAATATCCTTGCGCCCACAATACCCCGGGCAAATGTTGGTACGCATCATCATCCCGTAATATATTGGGGGGATAAAGAATCCCTGTTTTTGTAGGATATTTACTGGTATAGATTGAGATTATTGAACCGGAAGTATTGCCTGAATTGGTGAAAGCGTTATCAGCCACCAGGGATGTTTCGGCGAGCGCTTTCATACGCGGGGAGGTATCACGCTCATATCCATAAACAGACATGCTGGTCGCGTTGACTCCATCCGCCGTGATCATAATAATATGTGGTTTATTTTCAATCTGGTTAAATGCGTTACTTTTTGATTGATTCCCAAAATCATTCTTCAAGACTGGGATAATCAATGAGAGTAATATTACCCCAGCCATAAATATATTTATTATCCGTGGGGATCTTTCTTGATCAATATTTTTATCACTAATATAAAATTTCTTATAAAAATGCCTGGAACAAAGGAAAAATATTATCATAAATCCCAGGGCATACAACCCGCGGATAATGCCATCTGTCGATACAATGCCATAATCGAACATGGTATAAGAAAAATTATCGACTAACAAAAGGATGGTGCAAGTCAATATTCCGGCTGGCAACAAGGCGCCGAAGCCTCGCATCAATTTTTGATGCTTGTTTATAACCGGTAATAATCCGATTACTAAAAGCACCAATAAAATCAAACAGCTTCCCCCGGCAACCAAAGAACCGGTAAACAAAAACACTTCTACTTTTTTAGGAAAACCGATCAAACTCAAGGAAGATGGCTTGGTTACCATGAATAACCATTCCATGAATACATAAGAATACGCAATTATGGAAGTGAGAAGAAACAGTTTTCCCCAGGGATTTGCATTTTTTTGCGGTAAAAATTTCAGCGACTTCATATTACCTTGTTCACACACAATGAGATTTCATGAATGGTATTGCCAATTTTCACTCGGAGGGAAATAATTTTAGATACGTATCGTTTAACGGCGAAACATCAAATCCATCCTCCTCCAGGCGATCGCGCATCAATCGAAAAGCCTCTGCATCCGTAATCAATTCGCTTTCACGGCATGGGTCAATATAACCCTCCACCTCGCCAGTATACATTTCGTATGTTTTTAAATTGAAAGTGTAAAACTTCTGGCAATACATCACACTGATTTTCCAAAACTGGTCGAAATATGGAATGTGTTCCAAGACAAATTTACCCGTTTCATCGGTTTCCGCCTGAGTAGATCTGACGCTGAATATTGGCCGTTGATTTAGATTCGCTTGTAACAACGTCTGCCCTTGCATCCAAAAAGGAATTTCAACACCCAAATAATCAAGAATGGTTGGCGCAATATCGATGTTTTGCACGTTTGTCTCGATTTTCCCCGCATATTCTCCATTTGGAAAGTGGATGATTAAAGGGATCCTTTTTGAGGTGATATATTGCTGACCATGGTCGCTGCTAATGATCAGGATCGAATCATCCAAAAGATCCTTTTTTGCCAGGGCATCCATGATTTCTCCAACCTGCCGATCAAAATTTAGAATGCTGTCATCATAGAAATCCACACTCCAGTTTTCTTGTGTGTCGTAATCCTGATCTTTGGAGAAAACTTGATTCTGGGGGTAGAACTTGGGTCCATGGGTGCCCATGACGTGGATATGCACAAACAAAGGTTTATCCGATTTGCGGATAAGTTTAATCGTATTGTCGATTTTTATTTGATCGACAACATTATCAGGATCATTCATGACCATATCGAAAGGATTTGTCATGGTTTTGATATAAAAAATGTGACGCAGGCGGTCAACTAATCGATTCATTATCTCATATATGAAATACGCAAAATCGGTGGGCATATATTGATTTATTTTTACCAATTGATTGCTGACTGCCATTTCTCGTCCGTTGGCGGTATCGAATGCATTCAATAAATTAAGGGTGTATGCATCGCCATAATGGGGAACACTCATTTGAACCGCATAATATCCCTGGGTTCGCAATATTCCGGGCAAATGCTGGTAGGCATCATCATCTCTTAAGATATTGGGAGGATAAAGCAGGCGTGTTTTGGTAGGATATTTGCTGGTGAATGTGCAGATAATCGAGCCGGCGGTATTTCCTGAATTTGAAAACGCATTGTCTGCCACCAAAGATGTTTCAGCCAGCTCGCGTATTCTCGGAGTTGTATCCCGTTCATAACCATAAACGGATACATTGGTGGAACTGACTCCATCAGCGTTGATAATAAATATATGTGGTTTTTTCAGTATCTGGCTGGTGGTAGTATTTTTTTCCCGATATCCAAAATCGTTGATTGCCACAGGGATAATGAATGATAGAAGTATTACTCCAGACAAACTTCGATTTAGCCACTTTTGCGATTTTCGATGCGTAGTAATATGGTTTTCGAAATCCAGTTTCGTCCATACATACTTTGTACAAAGACCAAAAACGAGCGTGAAAGCCAGAGCATACAGACCACGTATATACCCTTCAGTGGATACAATGCCGTAATTGAACATTGTGTATGAAAAATTATCTACTAATAAAAGGATAGCAGAAGCTAATATGCCAGCAGGCAATAATGCGCCAATTCTTACCATTGCTTTGTGATGGGTGCGCAGTATTGGGAATGAACTGATCCCGGCAAATATGAGCAATATCAAACAGCACCCTATGGCTAATAGCGAACTCGAAAAAAGCAAGACTTCCACTTTTTTTGTGAAACTCAGCGCACTCATCGAGGAAGGCTTAGTAATGATAAAAAGCCATTCCGCGAAGACATATATATACGCAATGAATGTGGTAATGATAAAGAGAGCCCGCCAGGTCTGTGAGTTTGCCTGAATTTTGAATCTTTGAATCATCCCTTTTCCTGATATTTTTTTGATCACGAATTGAATTGATGGTATTTGACTATTCCCGTTTTTTTTACTTCCGGGAAAACAAATAGACGGTTCGGCATGTCCCTTCGATGGGAATTTGCTTCTCGAGTAAGAAATCTTGTGAGAATGCCCTTATTAACCCATCTTCGTGATAATCTATAAATATATCTTCCCGAGATGCTAACAATCTTTTCACCTGACTATCCTCTTTGGGCACAAATTCGATGATCAATTTTCTTCCTGATTGCGCCAGGAGGTTAGAGATATCTTGCAATGGGACATTATTTGAAATTGCCAGGTGGTGGATCAAAGCTAAAGCTAAACATAAATCTACCGGCCCGCGTTGAAATAGTGATTGGCGCTCGGTATTCGCCCAGCCAATCGCAGGCGAGGGATTGGTGAGATCGATCACCATGGGAAGAATGTTCTTTATATGTTCTTTTTTACATGTCAGGTAATTCAGTTCCACGGCGCCGGGATCGATATCTGAGGATATGATCGAACAATCTTCGAGATCGATACCAAGGCGGCTGAATTCCCCGTTGTTTGCCCCCAAGTCCCATAGGGTTTTCGGTGAAACCTCATGGATAAGCTCGGACACAAGTCGCTTTTTGTGCTCAAAAGCTTTATCGGAATAATTCGTTGCCTGATAATATTCTGCCCAATCTGTTTCGTGTGGTTTCCAGGTCAATTTCATAACAGTGCTCTTCAGGCTTTCTATTAACCCGATCATAGCCTGTTTACTTACCTGGGCTCTTTGCTTTGTGTGCGTCTCTGATGTGGCGGAATATTTTTTCTGTGCATAAGCATGCAGGTGAATGTGGGTCAACAGCCCCCCATTCAGCCTGGATAAACGCGGCAGCAATTTACTGGTAAGATCAAGTGGAATACCATCGATATAAATCTGAAGTAGTTTACTTAAATGGATATCCACCCGGCTCATTAAAGCCAGCGGCGCCAGGAAATGTTGGCAAAATTGACGGTAAGCCACCCAGGGTTGACCCTCAATATACGTGGTAAAGCTGAGCGTATCAATCAGGACAGGGGCGACATTGTGGAATTGCATGTTATAGGCACTGGCATCTTTGAGTGTCATGCCTGCCTGCAAGGCGGTTTTTTGAATTCTTAGCGTTTGTAAAGCGGCATCTTTCAATTCGGAGAAAGACCATTCATATGGGTAAGAGATGAACTTGATCTTTTCAGGTTGTAGAAATTTATAGGATTGCTCTGAAACAAATTGAGACGCGTCTACCTCAACATGGGAGACAAGCCATCCTTTTTGAGTGAGTTTTTCATACAAACCGGAAGACATCAAGAGATCGTAATCTTCTTTGTATACGTTATTCACTTGCCGGAATAATTGGCCATTTCGGTGAAATAAAAACCCACTCGGATCGCGAAATGATGCCCCTAATCGATCAACTGTCAAACTCATCGGAATTGTTTTCTTCTTCGATTTCTACGTTTTCAAGATTTTTCTTACCACCCAACGATTTGATTTTCTTCCAAAATACGCGAATAATTACGCCGGCGCCAAGTAAGCTGGCAAGCACTGTTTGGAGAATTACACTCCCAGAACCTGGGTCAAGATACATTGTGTTCACTCCATGAAAATTTGATTTTTAGGTATTTAATACCCACAGAGTTTTCATAAAAATTTTTCAAAAAATAGAAAACCGAAATCATTATATCATTCATCCCTATGCGATAACCTTTAAAAATTCACCACCCCTCATCCCGCCAACCCCATTTTCCACGCAAAGGCACAAATGCCACCGGGGTTAATTCTTCTTTATCAAATTGATCACCCTGGCGATACCATCGTTCCAGGAATTGGTAAGATGCGCCTCCTACAGGGATAACAAGCCGGCCATCTGGCGCGAGTTGATCCAATAACACCTGAGGCGCTTTAGGTGCGGCAGCGGTTACCAGGATTGCCTGATAAGGCGCGTTTTCAACCCAACCTAGCGAGCCATCTCCCACCAATACGTGCACATTGTTGTATCCCAATGTTTGTAAGATGGTTTCAGCGTGCTTTGCCAGACTTGCATGACGTTCGATGGTGTATACCTGGCGTGCGAGATAACCCAGGATAGCTGCCTGGTAGCCTGACCCGGTGCCCACCTCTAATACATTTTCATTTCCTTTAAGTGCCAACATCTGTGTCATTAACGCCACGATATAAGGCTGCGAGATGGTTTGCCCGCAGCCGATAGGCAGCGGTCCATCCACATATGCCAGATGGCGGTGATCTTCGGGCACGAAGCAATGACGCGGCACGGCAAGCATGGCATCTAAAACCCGGCGGTCGACAATATCCCGCCGGCGCAAGTGATCTTCTACCATGCGCTGTTGTTCTATAAAGTAGTCGCCGTCAGAAAAATCTTTCAATTTACGTTTTTTCTTACGAAACATTTCTTACAACATATCGCTAAAAATCGTTCCGTTTACCAGGATAAACGGTTTGCATAAAACAACTCGCCGTGCCAGGTTTGAATATCGTTTTGCTAATGCATCGGATAGATAAGGAAGTGGGAGTTCAACATCCAGGATCATCCGTTTACTACAGTCTCATCCATTAAATAAGCAACAATCCATTTTGTTGTGGCGATCAAGGCATCCAGGTGAGTGCGTTCGTAATTATGTGAAGCGTCCACCCCAGGCCCAATCAAGGCAACCGCCACATCACCGCCGGCTCTCAGCAGCGCACTGGCGTCTGAACCGTAATACGGGTAAATATCTACCTTATGCGGAATGTTGTGCTGGTCGGCAAGGTTGCGTAAATGTTGACTTAAACCATGGTGATACGGGCCAGAAGTATCCTTAACACATATCGAGGCGTGGTATTCATCCGAAGTCTGCCCTTCACCCACTGCCGCCATGTCCACGGCTATCATCTCTGCCATCTCGGGTGGGAAGCCGGCGGAAGCACCATGCCCCACCTCTTCAAAATTGCTGATCAATAAAAGTGCCGTTTGAGCAGGCGTTATATTGGCATCGTGTAGCGCTTTTATGGCTGTCAACAGGCAAGCTACGCAGGCTTTATCATCCAGGTGACGCGATCTCACAAACTCATTATTGATTTCAACACGCGGATCAAAAGCCACATAATCACCTACCTCGATGCCTTGCGCCTGGGTCTCTTCCACTGAATTGACCCGTAAATCTAAGCGCACTTCCATCGTATCATTATCCCGCTTGATTTCATTGACATCATTATGGAATATATGTGCAGAGGCTTTTGTGAATAAAATCGAGCCGCGCACAGCCTTGCCCGAACGGGTGAATATGGTACAGCTTTCTCCCTCCACGGTATTCCAGGCAAAGCCGCCAATCTTTGATAATTTAAGCCTGCCGTTGGTTTTAATTTCTTTGACCATGGCGCCCAGTGTATCTACATGCGCGGAGATGCCACGCGGTGTATCTGAACGAGCGCCTTTATATTTTGCCAATAATGCGCCTTTGCGGGTGTGCTCCAGCTCCAGCATGGGGAATTTTTTTAATGCTTTTTCTGTTAAATTTATAGCTTTATGCGTGTACCCGGTAGGGCTGGGAGTATTGAGTAACTCTACCAGGAATTTGATTAAATATTTGGTATCGATCGGAGGAATTGGTATCATTTTTATGACCTTTTATTGAATTTTTGTAATTTTCTTTATTCAAGGTTTTCGAATTCCAGTATTGCTTTACGCCATTTTTCAGGGATAGGGACGCTTTGCTGAGAGCGATAATCAAATGCCACCAGCACAACGCGCCCGTTTGCGTATACTTGCCCGTCGCGGGCATTCTCTATCACCTGTTCGACATGCAGGCTTTTGTTGCCCAATTGTGCGATTCGTACACCCACCCGCACCGGCGTACCAAATTCGACCGGAGCGCGAAAGGTCAATTGCACATCTGCCATGATCACTCCCACATCCAGAAAGGAACCGCTGTTCCACAATCCTAAATGCCGGGTATATTGAAGGCGCGCCTGTTCCATATATGTGAGATATTTCGCATTATTCAAATGGCCTTGGGGGTCTAAATCGCCATAACGCACTTCAATGGGATGATAAAATTTGAAATTTGCCATAATCCGATTATACACAAGTAAGCCAAGTTGTGTGCGGTATAATGGGGCGCATGGAAAATCAAAATTTAGACGATACAATGCCAACCCCCACGTCGGAAATTCCTCCCGATCATCCGGGGTTCGATGAGACGATGCCTGTAGCAACAATGCCTGCCATTCCTCCCAAACGAGGGAAAAAATCACCTATGCGTCTGGTTGTTCTTTTAGGAATTGCCGGTTTGGTATTGGCGGCTCTGGTAAGCGCTTTTGGCGGATACCGCGCGGGTATTTCTGCCCGTACGAATGCTCAAGCAACTCAGGTTGCCGGTACATTACAACAACAATACGATTTAGCAATGCAGGAAATCCAGGAGGAAAATTACGAGCGCGCTCGGCAACGCCTGGAATATATCGTCCAGGCTGATCCCTCTTTTCCTGGCGTGACCGAAAAATTAGCTGAAGTGATCATGCAGTTGTCGATTACTGCCACGCCAACCTTTACACCGACACCCGAGATGACCCCCACCCCGGATTTGCGAGGCGCCGAAGAATTATATTCTCAGGCGCAGCAATATCTCTACAACAGCGATTGGACAAATGCCATCGATACTGCTCTGATCCTGCGAAAAAACAATATCGATTACCAGCCCGTGTTGGTCGATGATATTATCTACACCGCGCTGCTCAACCGCGGCAAAGATAAAATCTTGAAACAACTCGATTTGGAAGGCGGCATATACGATCTGACCCTGGCTGAGCGTTTTGGTCCGCTGGATGCAGAATCACAATCCTATTTGACCTTTTCCCGCTTGTACATCACTGGCGCCAGCTTCTGGGAATTGGATTGGGGGCAGGCGGTATATTACTTCGCACAGGTTGCACCCTCATTACCCAATCTCACCGACAACTCGGGGTATTCCGCCAATGAACGGTATCGTTTGGCGCTTATTAAATATGGTGACCAATTGGCCAATAAAAAAGAATGGTGTCAGGCAGCCGATCAATACGCCATAGCTATCTCGCTGGGTACTTCCAGCGCTGAAGTTACCGATAGTTTTAACAACGCTCAGCAAAAATGTGGTGGTCCTGCCCAATCGACAGAATCCTCCGATGCCACCACCGAAACAGCCACAGAAGAACCGGCTGCTGAAGAACCACAACCAACCTCCGAAGTTCCCACTCCGTGACCGTGCCTTTTGGGATGTCATAAGATGCGCAAAAAAGCCGTATGAAATCGTTAGAGGCAAATGCTTTGTGATATCCGTTTAAAAGCCAGTTATGGAAAAACCTGTTATATGCCGTTTTGGCATTGGTTCGTTTTCTTGTATTTATCATAAATATTGCCAGGCATTAACAGGAACATAAAGGAGTATCAAAATGATCATAAAAAAACTCGTCATAAGGGTTTTTACACTTTCACTATTGTTGGCGTTTTTTACTCAGGGATGCAGCCTTTTTCCTCAATCCCCTACCAGCACGCCGACACTTACCCCCAGCCCTTTACCGACTGACACATTAGTCCCAACTGAGATACCTGTTCCAACCGACACACTTGTACCTCCCACTTCGAGCCTGCCTACCGAAACCATGACACCCCTCCCGGTAGCTACAGAAGCGCCTGTTGTGGAAACACCTACCGAGACGCCCCAAAGCGTTTCATTAAGTCGCTGCTATGGGCTTCACGGTAGGCTGGAAGTTCGAATTGTGGTTGCTGAGGCAGCCGCCGTTGGCATGAAACCCTTTACCATTGGTGAAATCCCATTTTATGTAACCACGGAGTATGCCCCGTATCGTATCCAGGGAAAATCCAAGCTCGTCTATAAACAAAAAAACGAAGAAGATTGGGGCACTTATAAGGGTGATGTTAATCTAATGGGCAGCGTTACCGGCCAATGTGTAGCCGGAGAAAATGACGTCGAATTGCGATTAAACATTTCGATGAGCGGCAGCCAAGTGGTGGTCGTTAGATCGAAAGGCTATAACAAACAATTCCCCTGGTCGGGCGGGGTGAATATTCCCTTAACCTTTGGCCTTATGGAAGGTTATACCATGTCGGACGAGGGTTATGTTTTTGTTTTACACAAAGGTGTGGAGTAACAACCCATCTGCGTTAAACGCATGCTGTACTCTGGCAACCCTGAGGAAAAGAAAACCATATCCTCTTCACTATTAACCGTTTACTTAATGCCATGCTTATCCATTCTGCTTCCCAATTGATCACGATTGCCGGTGCACCGCAGCGCGGCGCTGAATTAGGTCGCTTGGGTGTTATTGAGGACGGCGCAGTACTGATAAAAGGCGATACTATCGCCGATGTGGGATCCTCTCAGGCATTACGCACCCAATACCCGGATGAATCTACATTAGATATCAGCGGGCGGGTAGTCATGCCCGGATTCGTTGACCCACACACGCATGCGATTTGGGCGGGCGACCGTTCCGCCGAGTTCGAAATGCGCCTGCAAGGAAAAAGCTACATGGAAATCATGGCTGCTGGCGGCGGGATTGCCTCTACGGTACGGGCAACTCGGGCGGCTTCCCTTAAAGTACTTATGAATGAAACCCGCCAGCGTTTACAGCGTATGTTCAGTCACGGTACCACCACCGCAGAAGTTAAAACGGGGTATGGGTTGCATAGCGCTGCCGAACTGCGGATGCTGCTGGCTTTGTTGCGATTGGATTTAGAAGGACCCTTGGAAATCGCCGCCACCTTTCTGGGCGCCCACGCTGTAGCCCCTGAATATCAAGGCCGGACAGATGATTATGTGACGTTGGTATGTGATACCATGCTCCCCTTAGTTAAAGGTTGGTGGCACAACCATGCTCCTTTTCATTGTTATCCCTTTGTAGATGTTTTCTGTGAAAAAGGGGTATTTGATTTAGACCAATCCCGCCGGATACTGGAGGCTTCCGCCAGACTGGGATTTCCGTTGAAGATCCATGCCGATGAATTTGCCAATATCGGCGGGGCAAGCCTGGCGGTTGCATTAAATGCCATTTCTGCCGATCATCTGGTAGCTACCTCTGCAGAAGATATCCAGATGCTGGCGCAAAGTAATACCGTCGCTGTGGCGCTGCCATGCACCCCCTTCGGGCTGGCAGAATCTCATTACACCCCGGCGCGTGAAATCCTGGAGGCGGGCGGTTTGCTGGCGATCGCCACTGACCTGAACCCGGGAACTGCCTGGTGTGAGAGTATGCAATTTGCTATTGCCCTGGCATGCCGCTATCTTCATTTGACGCCGGCTCAAGCCATTGCTGCGGCAACCATTAATGCCGCCGCAGCGATTGACCGCAGCGACCGAATCGGGTCTCTGGAACCCGGCAAACAAGCCGACCTGATCGTCCTGGATATCCCCGATTACCGTCACCTGGGTTATCGCTTTGGCACGAACCTGGTGCAGACGGTCATCAAAAAAGGACGCATATACCCGATTTAACCAGCCTTATGCCGACGATCGAACAAGCCCGAACCTGGTATCCCTACGATCCCGTGCATGGTTTCGACCATGTGCTGCGCGTTTATTCTCTGGCAGAGAAACTTGCTCAAGAGGAAGGCGCGGATCTCGAGATCGTCAGGGCTGCGGTGTTGTTTCATGATGTAGAGAGCTATCAGCCGTCAGCTATCAGCCCTCAGTTAAAAGAAGGCAAGCAGAGAGTGGTGAGGAGTGAGGGGGAATACAAGCCTGGTAAACGCAAAAATCATCATCTCAGTGCAGCGGAGTTTGCAGCCCAGAGCTTGCGCCTCGAAGGCTGGGAAGAAAAGCGGATCGAAGCGGTTTGCCATTGCATCAGGGCTCACCGCTTCCGCGACCAGCGTGAACAACCTCAGACTATAGAAGCCCAGGTAGTTTTCGATGCCGATAAACTGGATGCCATCGGCGCCACTGGCGTCGCCCGCGCCATCGCCTACGCCACCCGCGCTGAAATGCCTGCCTATACAGCGCCCTCGAAACAGTTTATCCAAACAGGAAAGCTGGAACCTGGCGAACCGCACAGTGCTTATCATGAACATATCTATAAATTATTGAAAATCAAAGACCGCCTGTTCACCCCCGCCGGGCGGCGCATGGCAGAAGAACGCCACCGCTTCATGTGCGAATACTTCGACCGCCTGGCGGAGGAATGCGAATAGGTTCGCGATCAGTAGATTCCATTTTATTTGGGCATATTGAATTCTCCCTTTTATATTTGTATACCCCAATTGCTCCAACTAACTTATAATAAAACTTCGTGCATTATTATTTACTTTATCGGAATTAACTTATGTCACCATCCCTATTAGACCTTGAAACTCTGGCTCGTTCAGCCGGAGAGATCCTTCGCAACGGCTTTGAGCCGCGCCCGGGTTATGGCCACCGCATCGACATCGAACACAAAGGCGAAATCGATCTGGTCACCGAGATCGACCGCCAATCCGAACAATATATTATTGGCGAAATCAAGCGCCGCTTCCCCAATCACGGCATTTATGCCGAGGAAAGCGGCAACAACAGCGACGGTCAGCACAGCATCTGGTACATCGACCCGTTGGACGGCACCATCAATTACGCCCACGGCGTGCCTATCTTCTCCGTTTCCATCGCCTATACAGAAAACGGCGAATTACTTCTGGCGGTCGTGTATGACCCAATGCAAGACGAATGCTTCACCGCTCAAAAAGGGCAGGCTGCATGGATGAATGGCAAGCCCATTCACGTTTCTAGTCAAAATAAACTGCTGGATTCCTTACTGGTAACCGGATTTCCGTACGATGTGCGCACCAATCCGGATAATAACTTCGATAATCACGCCCGATTGATGAAGTCGACCCAGGGTGTGCGCCGCCTCGGTTCGGCTGCCCTCGATTTGGCGTATGTGGCTTCCGGACGGTTTGACGGTTTTTGGGAATTACAGATCGAGCCCTACGATATTGCCGCCGGAGCGCTGATTGCTCGTGAAGCCGGCGCGGTTGTTACGGGCGCGTTGGGACTCCCGCTAAAGATGGGCAAAGCTATGTCCATCCTGGCTGCCAATCCCCAATTACACCCTCAAATATTAGCGGTGATCAATGATAAATAAACAGGTTGAAAAGGATTATCAGGATAAAATGGATTAAGATATATTTTTATCTTTTCTAACCTGCCCATCCTGGGTATCCTGTTTCATCTTTCTTTCGATTTTGATAAATTCCACGATCTAAACCAGAATCATCAACCCGAAAAGGGTATAATAAAAACAAAATTCTAGCTACTCTCTGGGAATTTTCTCTAAAATATGAAACAACCAATAAAAATCGTCATCCCAATGGCAGGGTTAGGCACCCGTTTGCGCCCGCTTACCTGGAGCGTTCCAAAACAATTGCTCAATGTGGCAGGCAAGTCGGTGCTGGATCATGTTTTGAATACATTCTGTACATTACCCGACCCCCAAAATATTGAATTGATCAACATCGTGGGATATCTGGGTGGTCAAATTGAAGCGCATATAAAAGAACACTACCCGCAAATTATTTCCCACTATATCGTTCAAGATGACCCGCTTGGGCAATCGCACGCCATCTATCTGGCGCGCCAATACATCAAGGGACCTATGCTGGTGGTTTTTGCCGATACACTCATCGAAACCGATCTCTCTTTCCTGGCAAACAACTCGGTCGAAGCCGTTGCCTGGGTAAAACCCGTACCCGATCCGCGCCGGTTTGGTGTGGCAGAATTGGGCGATAATGGATATGTGCGGCGCCTGGTCGAAAAACCTGATAACATTGAAAACAATCTGGCTCTGGTAGGATTTTATTATTTCAGAAATGGTGAAGCGCTTGTTTCTGCCATAGAGGAACAAATGTCGCGCGATGTTATGACCAAAGGGGAATATTTCCTGGCTGATGCTATCAATATCATGCTGGAAAATGGCTTGTGCATGAACACCAATGCCGTGGATGTATGGCTGGATACCGGCACCCCGGAAGCTTTACTCGAAACCAATTGTTATTTATTAGACCATGGTATGGATAACTCCTCTGAAGCACGCCAGCGCAAGGGGGTTGTCGTCATTCCCCCGGTATTCATTCACCCTACGGCAGAGGTATATAACTCTGTAATCGGACCTTTCACCTCCCTGGGGGCGAGTTGTAAAGTAAATAGCAGTATCATACGCAATACCATTCTGGGAGATGCCGCTGAAGTCAGCGATGTGATCCTGGAAGGCTCACTGGTCGGGCGCCGGGCGTTTATCTCACGCCGCGCTGGTAAGATCAACGCCGGGGATCACACGATGGTGGTTTTATAGAAATGCCCGGGTTGGTGGAATGTCGTTCAAATTTTGAGTATGCCGAACGGCCGACCGCTTTATATTGGGAAGAACAGCGCCTGATGGTAGACAAAATCATCCTGAGTTGGCGGGCTCCGGATGGAAAATATTTTCGCGTTCAAACTGCCGATGGGCAGGTTTTCGAACTGTTTTACGACGATTTGTTTAATGATTGGCACATTAGATCTATCTAAACAGGAGATATCGTGAACAAACAATACCTGGCTGAAAAAGTAGTAAATCTTAAACCTTCCGGCATCCGCAAATTTTTTGATATCGTCGCTACCATGCAAGATGTGATCTCATTGGGAATCGGCGAGCCGGATTTTGCCACCCCCAACCCCATTCTGGAAGTTGGAGTCCGTTCGTTGAAAAGCGGCGCCACTCACTATACCTCAAATGCCGGGCGTATCGGGCTGCGCCAGGCGATTGCCGAATTTCTGAACACCCATTATGGCGTGGATTATCATCCGGCGGATGAAATTTTAATTACCGTGGGGGTTTCCGAAGCATTGTATGCCACCATGACGGCTTTGTTAAATCCCGGAGAAGAAGTAGTCATCGCCACACCTTGTTTTGTGGCATATCAGGCGGAAGTCATATTAGCCGGTGGCGTTCCGGTGGAACTGCCTACCCGGGTGGATGATAAATTTGTATTACGTGCGAATGATCTGGAAGCCGCTATTACGCCGCAAACTAAGGCTTTGCTGATAGGTTATCCCAATAACCCAACCGGTGCGGTAGCTTCACGTGAAGAGCTGTTGGAGATTGCAAAAGTTGCTGAAAAACACGACTTGATAGTCATTTCTGATGAGCTTTATGACCAACTCATATATGGTGTTTCGCACGTTTGTTTTGCTTCTTTACCCAACATGCGGGAGCGCACTATTTTATTGGGCGGTTTTTCAAAGAATTACGCTATGACCGGATGGCGCATCGGTTTTGCAGCCGCCCCGAAGGAATTGCTTACCGGATTGGCGCGGGTTCACCAGTACACCATCATGTGCGCCCCAACCATGGCACAGGATGCAGCTATCGAAGCGATAACCAATGGCGCGACTGAAGTTGAGATTATGCGCAATGAATACGACCGCCGCCGTAAATTGATCGTTGGGGGTTTGAATGAATTGGGATTGCCCACGTTTGAGCCACGCGGCGCTTTTTATGCGTTTCCCAATATTGGGGTCACCGGTATGGATGATGAATTGTTTGCCCAGCGGCTGCTGGATGAAGAAAAGGTAGCGGTAGTGCCTGGCTCTGCTTTTGGGGCGGGGGGTGAGGGGTTTGTGCGCTGCTCTTATGCAACAGCTTATGAAAAAATCGAGGAAGCGCTTCGCCGCATTAAATCATTCATGCGGCGGCATGGTTAACCCCTGATGACAATTGTTTATGAACCTATTATTGGCCTGGAGGTGCATGCCGAACTGGCGACACACTCAAAAATGTTTTGCGCCTGCCCAGTGGTAGACACCACTCAAGTCGAACCAAATGTAGCTGTTTGCCCGGTATGCGCCGGCATGCCCGGTGTGTTGCCGGTGGTCAATCAAAAAGCGGTGGAATTAGGTCTGCGCGTGGCGCTGGCGCTGGATTGCGAGATAGCGCCTTGCAGCCTGTTTGCACGCAAGAATTATTTCTATCCCGATCTGCCCAAAGGGTACCAGATCTCTCAGTATGAAAACCCCCTGGCGGTTAACGGAAAAATCACTATCCATACTTCTCAAGGGGAAAAGGTGGTGCGCATTCGCCGCGTGCACCTGGAAGAGGATACCGGTAAATTAACCCACATTGCTGAGAGTGTAAAGAACTCCGAAACCGAAGCCACCCCGGCTCATACCTTGATCGATTTGAACCGCGCCGGTGTACCGCTTTTAGAGATCGTCACCGAACCCGATCTGCATTCTGCTGAGCAAGTGGGCGCCTATGCCCGCGCCTTGCATAGTTTATTGCGGTACCTGAAGGTCAATTCCGGCGATATGCAAAAAGGCGCCATGCGCATTGAACCCAATATCTCTATCCGACCGGAGGGAAGCGTAACTTTCGGCATCCGCTGTGAAATTAAAAATCTGAACAGTTTTCGTGCCCTGGAACGGTCAGTGGATTACGAAATTCAACGCCAGAGTATATTGCTCGATGAAGGCAAACCTGTAATTCAAGAGACACGCGGTTGGGTAGATGAGCAAGGGATTACCGTAACGCAGCGTTCAAAAGAAGAAGCCCACGATTACCGCTATTTTCCCGAACCCGATCTGCCGCCACTGGTGGTGGAACGCGAATGGGTAGAACAAATTCGCGCCAGCTTACCGGAGCTGCCTATTGCCCGGCTGCGACGTTTTCAAAGCCAATATCAACTAAGCGCTTACGATGCGGAAGTGCTTACCGCGGAACAAGAAACGGCGGATTATTTCGAGACAGCCCTTGCGGCTGCCCCTGGTATTTCCCCAAAGATGTTTGCCAACTGGATTTGCGGTGAATTGTTTGGATTGCTAAACCAGGCGCAGACGAGTCTGGTTGATTGTTCCCTCTCGCCGCAATCCCTGGCTGATTTAGTGCGTCTGGTAGCCGCCGGGGAGATTAACCAGGGCACCGGAAAAACTGTGCTGGCAGAGATGTTCAATAGCGGGAAAGAAGCGGAAGCCATCATTGCCGATCACGGACTGCGTCAGATTTCTGATGGTGATGCCATTGCCGGCCTGGTGCGTCAGGCGCTGGAAAACAACCCCTCCCAGGTGCAAACTTACCTGGGAGGTAAAACCAGTATTGCGCAATGGCTGTTTGGGCAGGTAATGAAATCCGCCAAAGGGCAGGCCAATCCACAGGTGGTAAGGCAAGAGTTAAACAAACAGTTAGAGGGGTTAAAAAACCAATCTTAATAAAGGGCTGAGTAATTCCCGACGCTCGTAAAGTACTTGCATCCCATCTTGAATGATGTTTTGTGTACCTTCATCGAGAGGTAATTGCGTCCATTTTGTCGTTGTTATGCCAAATTCCACTTCGGTGCCGTCAAGATACCAAACCCGCAGCGAGGTAACCATGCCATATTCCTCGATTTGCTGCTTACCGATCGTCCCGAACTGTTTTACCCAATCGATGTTTGTGATGTATCTATGGGGGTCATCCACCAATAATATGAAATCGATGTCCGATGTATCGGTCGCTGCACCGCGGGCATACGAACCCACCAGAGCAATTGCTTGAATATCTGGCTGCATGGCAGCCCAGGTGATGACGGGTGTGATGAAATCCTGGATATGTTCGATATTTCTCATGCTTTTTTCTAAAAGCACTGATGCATGTTTCTTATATTTCCTTGTTGCCTGATTACCTTATGTCTTACCTTTGTATCTACCAGATACCCGGCAGCAGGCGAAAACGTGTCTGATGGGCATATTCGGTATAACCGGTCAGCTCTGTGTGTAAAGTGCGGTCTTCGAGTGCGGTGCGTAAAATCATTAAACAGGCGTTCACGCCGCTAAGCGCCAGAGCCCACCAGGAAGTGAGTAATATTGGAACGGTCAGTTCAAACAATATCGAACCAGTATAGGCGGGATGTCGCACATAGCGGTATGGACCATCGGTAACGACTGCGTGTTTACGTTCATCCTGCAGACGAACGATTTGCGAGAAGAAGGCATTTCTGGCGGTAGCCCAAACAACCAGAACATATCCTATGACGCATATGATCAATGCCCCTATTTGCACCCACAAAGGAAAGTTCTCCGTCCAGCCATAACGCCGGTCAAGCCCGGCAACGATGTATCTTGCCAGTTGTATAAGACCGTAAAGACTCATGATCATTGTGTCCCAGGATTTGGCGCCCTTGCGTGGTCCCAGCCGCTCTGCTAATAAATCCGGATTATAGCGTAGTATGACAATGGCTGTGGCGATTACCCACATAAAAATTACTGCCACACCAGCCCAACCTTGCCACCAGTTAACCGTCCCGGCTGACCAGAACAATGCCACCCCCATAAACACAAGCCCCATTGTTTCTCTAAAAGCATATCGCAGGAAAATTTTAGTGTTCATTTCTTACCCCTTTGCAAGACTGAATCTCATAGCAGTATCTAAAAAAAATTTCAATACAAATCGTATCACAAAAAAGATTGTAAGCATTCGTAATGTGTCGGGATTTGCGAAAAGCCAGATTAAATTCCGTTTCCGGAATCCCATTTTTCAAAGCTACTGATACGACTATCTAATGCTCATCCGCAGAGTTCGCAGATTTTTTCGAGAGTGAAAATTCTCATCGTTTGAGGTTTTCATAAATAATACTTTCTCTGCCTCCTTGGCGTTCAAGCGAATATTTGGCATTTGATTCTCGAGAAATTTCAAAAATGTGTAGGGGATTTTGATACACTAATATTAGTTGACAAAATCAAATAGTAAGAACCCCATCATAGCCTTGGAAAGGATTTGATAGGAAAGACGTGGGAATTATTACTTTGAAGAAACCGGGAAAAGGGGGAAAAAGAGGAACGAAGTGGTAGAATTGTGCGATGGTGCGCATTCGTTGCATTCAAAATCCACATACTTGAGGTGAATCAATGGGCTTAAAACCTGACCACTGGATCCGAAAAATGGCGCTGGAACATAAAATGATCGAACCCTTTGCTGATAGCCAGGTGCGCAACGGCGTGATTTCCTATGGCGTATCCTCCTATGGCTATGATATCCGCGTGGCGAATGAATTCAAAATCTTCACCAATGTCTATTCGGCGGTGGTAGACCCCAAACACTTCGATCCGCAATCCATGGTGGATTTCAAGGGTGATGTATGTGTTATCCCGCCCAATTCGTTTGCCCTGGCGCGCACGATTGAATATTTCCGCATACCCCGAAATGTACTCACGGTGTGTTTGGGAAAAAGCACCTATGCCCGCTGTGGGATTATCGTCAATGTGACTCCCTTCGAACCGGAGTGGGAAGGGTTCGTGACCCTGGAGATTTCCAATACCACCCCGCTGCCCGCTCGAATCTATGCCAATGAAGGCATAGCTCAGGTGCTCTTCTTCGAAGCCGATGAGATGTGCGATGTCTCTTACGCGGATAAAAAAGGGAAATACCAGAAACAGCAAGATATCGTTTTGCCCAAATTATAGATATCCAGCCAGCGATTAGATTTGCCGGCTTGTTTCAAGAGCACCAGCAGGATTATTTATGTAAAATTAGTCTACCGGATTTTTTATATAACAGGTATAATTTTCCATCGGAATATTAAAAATATTAGTAAAAAAGCTTTATGTGAAACGGGCATGGTTGTATTCTTGATTACATAAATGCCTGTTTTTTTTGATATCTATAGGGTTGGTTTTTTCAATTGGATATGCCATCTGGCAATTAGAGAGGAACAAGCCATGAAAATTGTTACCGATTGTGGTGCGGATATGCCCGCTGATGAGTTAAAGGCGCTGGGTATTACGGAAGCGCCGCTCTATATTCAATTTCCCGAAGGTGAGATCAGTTCAGCCGATATTTCTATCGATGATTTTTACCGGCGTTTAGAAGCGATGTTCCCCAATTTGCCTACGACCGCCCAACCTTCCAGCGGGTTATTTCATCAGCTTTACGAGAGTCTATTGGTCGATGATTCTCAAGTATTATCTATTCATATATCCTCTGGCTTGAGTGGTACCGTAAACTCCGCAGAAAATGGCAAGGAAAAACTTTCTTCACCTGAAAAAGTATCGATTTGGGATACCATGACGCTTTCCGGCGGACAGCGCTTTCAGGTAATGGCTGCGGCATTAGCGGCGAAAGCTGGTTGGGCATGGCAAGCGATCCAAAAACGGCTGGAGGACATTCGAGAAAACACCGAGGTCGTTTATACATTGGATACATTAGAGTATCTGGCGCGAGGCGGTCGAATTGGCCGGGTACAGGCGCTGGCAGGCGCTCTCCTGCATATCAAACCGATTATCCGTGTAGACCATGCAGATGGAAAATATAGCACTGTTAGCCAAACCCGCACCATATCCCGAGCATTAGCGGCTATTGGTGATCATCTTCAAAAGATGTATGATCACAAACCACTCTGGGTCAATATTTTGCATGGCAGCTTTGCAGACAAAGCCGAAGAATTAACCAAACAACTCAATGAGCGCTTGAATATCGCTAAACTTGAAAAAATGCGAATTTCGCCAGTGTTGGGTGTGCACACCGGTCCGGGCATTGTTGGCGCAGCCGTTGTTCCGATAGAACTGATGAAGGATTTGCTCTAGCGCTTTATAAGTTCCCACAAAGAGCCATTCCGTACTAAAAAATCGCTAAAAACAAAACGCTCACAATTGACAGCGGTTTATTTAATCCCCTAAACTTTTCCGCTCTTGAACTTCCAGCCACCCTGCTCCGAGTAAGGTGGCTAATCCTTTTTGGAGCAAGTTGATATTTGTTAAAGCGATCAGAAGAAACGGACCCATGGCCAACATCCCGGTTAATGCCACTTCGGGGCGGCGTAATACGGTGACTGCAACGCCAAATGAAGTCATAAACAGGGATGCGTATAATGTAATCGGTCCGGTAATGGATAGATGCAATGACCGGACAGGGGTTTTAACCGTGTCATAGATGAAGCGGTAGATAAGATTGATAACGAAAGATACTCCCAGCCATCCCAGGAAATTTTGAATGGGAACACCATTATTCAAATATGGCATATACGATCCGCCTTCATGCCAAACCCACCAGCCTTCATTAACTGCAATCGGATCGATCATCATATCCCAGGCGGTGGTTGCCAGTGAGCCAATGCCTGCCAGCCAAAGATGTAATGGGAGTCGTTTAATCCAATTCTTGTGATAAGTTGCTTGGGAAGGCGCCAAAATATCGGTGATACAAAAAGCAGCATATACGATGGGTTCCCATGCCAGAGCGGCCAGCAGCGGGACGCCGAAAATTTGCACCCCCAACACAGCGGTGTAATGATAACTGCCAAAAATCAAGCCGAAATTGACACCCAGGGCTTCGGCGGTAAATGAGATAATAAATGACGCCGTCAGCATCAGTACCGCACGTTGCCAGCCCTTGGTGATAATCGCGTGCCAGGCAACAAAAACAAACAAAGCACACACATAGCCAATTAAGTAATCAACGCTAAAAGGAAGATGCCAGTGTAATAAGTCATTCAATACGATTAAACTGATCGCGATCAGGGTAACCATCGCCAGGTAAACGAATGGGGCATGTCCTTGATGATCATTGTTCATGGTTGGCTTCCTCCATAAGATATTGCTTGCCACCAAATACGAGGCATCGATTGTAATAATAAGCGGTTCACAGCATCGAAAGTGTAATCACCGCGTATCGTACCAAAGATCAAATTCTGCATAAGACTACTCTTACTGATCAAATGCGAGCCATACCGTGGGAACTGGTAAACAAGATTGGCGAGACGCCGGGCATAAGCTAATTGTTGCACAATCTCCGAATTGATTCTTTGGGTATAACACTTTAAATCTGCTTGCCCCTGACTTAATAATTCTTCAATCACGGTCGCTGCGATACGCGCGCTGGCAACGGCGTAGTACAGTCCTTCTCCCAGCCAGGGGTCTGCCAGATTAGCCGCATCACCCAGAAGCAATACCCGACCCTGGTGTAGCGTATTGAATACCCCCCCCAGAGGTATTTGGTGCCCCCGCATGCTAAGCTGGCATGGTTGATTTAACACCGGTTGGCAGTCGATGAAGTGTTGCAACGATTGGCGTAAATCCGATACTTTTCCTGTTGTTGCATGATAGATGCCTACGGAGAGATGGTCGCTTTTTGGAAAAATCCATCCATAGCCGTGCGGAATAGCGCCAAAATCAAAGGTGGCAAATTGGCCTTGTTCGTCCATGGCATGGGGTGACACTTCGATTTCGGCTTCGATCGCGGTTCCTACCTCTCTCGATTGCAGCATACCCAACAATCTGGCGACTGTGCTGTTGACTCCATCAGCGCCAGCCATGAATAATCCGGTGAAATTACCGGCATTGGTATGCACCGTCACGTAATCAGGCTGCTGGTCGATCCGCTCTACCGGCGATGCTTCAATGAGTTCAGCCCCCGCCCGTAAGGCTTCTTGTGTCAGGAAATGGTCGAAAGAATCCCGCATTACCAGCCAGGCGAACGGTCGTTTCACCAGGGTTTTTAATAATGGCGCGCCCTCGAATGTGACGATCCCTCCGCTGGCTTCCTTATTCAGCGCAGGGGTGACATCAAAAGGTAGATTCTCCACCGTTTTATATGTTACCCCGCCGCCGCAGGTCTTGTAGCGGGGTAAACGGGCTTTTTCTAAGATCAAAACTCTCAAGCCGATTTTGGCAAGTAAATATGCCAGCACAGCCCCTGCCGGGCCTGCCCCAACGATTATGATGTCATATATTTTTTTGGTTTGATGGGACATAGAATTATGATAATAAAATTCGATATGTATCCAGGTTTAGATTAATAAAACCAATTCATGTATTTATAAACTTTATTTTCCGGAACCGAATCTCGATCGTCGGGATAATCCATTTTAGCCGATTTTATTGTCACATGGGATAAGGTGTTTGTCAACTTGTTTATCTAATTGCCTTGCGAGGCATTCTTATCTTGTGGGATAATGTGTGGAGCAGGAAAGGTAATTTGGTGTTGGATAGAACATATATAATTATTGAGTAAATTTAGCAAGATCTTGATGCTATTCCTAACATCTGATTGACTGATACCTGATTACCTTATATTGACCATAGGAGTATATATGCAATTCGAGAAAATATGCGTGTTGGGGTTGGGATACATTGGCTTACCCACAGCCAGTACGATTGCCAATCAAGGCGTGCAAGTGATTGGTGTGGATGTGAACCCCGTTATTGTGGATACTTTGCGTAATGGCGGTTTGCATCTTCACGAACCGGGATTGCGTACCCTGGTGCAGGCAGCCCTGGCTTCTGGTAAACTGACCATCAATGATAAACCGGAAAACGCGGATGCCTTTATCATTGCAGTGCCCACGCCTTTTTATGGAAATAAACAAGCGGATATGCGCGCCGTCAAATCGGCAGCAGAAGCAATCGTACCATATATACAAACAGGGAACCTGGTGATACTGGAATCGACTTCCCCGCCACGTACTACCCTGGACATTGTGGCGCCGATTCTGGCAAAAAGCGGGTTAAAACCCGGCGAGGATTTCTACCTGGCGTATTCACCCGAACGGGTTCTGCCTGGGCAAATTTTGCGTGAACTGATCGATAATGCGCGCGTCATTGGGGGGATCAATAAAGAATCTGCCGAAGCCGGGAAAGCTTTATATGCCATTTTTTCACGGGGTGAGATCATCATGACTGATTCGACTACCGCAGAAATGGTCAAGCTGATGGAAAATACCTATCGAGATGTTAATATCGCGGTCGCTAATGAATTCTCTCGCCTGGCGCAGCGCTTTGGTATTGATGTTTGGGAAGCCATTGCCATCGCCAACCGCCACCCGCGCGTGAAAATTCTGCAGCCCGGACCAGGCGTGGGAGGGCACTGCATCAGCGTAGATCCCTGGTTCCTGGTAGAAGCAGCCCCTGATATTACGCCGCTCATACACACAGCCCGCAAAGTCAATGATAGCCAGCCGCAGGTTGTGGTAGACCTCATCCAGCGGGTTGCCAAAGAATTGAAAGGCTGCCGTGTGACTTTGTTAGGCTTATCCTATAAGCCTGATGTGGATGATATCCGTGAAAGCCCGGCTCTGGAAGTGGTTTCCATTTTAGCCGAAGCCGGAACGCTGGTTACCGTGTATGAGCCGTTTAAGAAAGCAGTGGATCTGGCAGAAAATGTCATATTGGCGCCTTCTTTGGAAGATGCAATCCGCAATACCGATGTGATTGTACTTCTGGTAGCTCATACACAATTTTTAGAATTAGAAGCCAGCTATTTGGCGGACCACACCCGCTGCCGATTATTGGTGGATACCGTCAATGGATGGCGTGCTCCGGAATGGACCTCAACCGGATTTAAGATATATCGATTGGGCGTTGGGAAACAGGCATGACGCCTTTGCGTATTCTCTCTGTATTCGGCACTCGTCCCGAAGCCATAAAAATGGCGCCGGTCGTGCAGGCACTCGCGCGCATCCCGAATGTCGAATCGCTGGTGTGTGTGACCGCCCAGCACCGCCAGATGTTGGACCAGGTACTCGATTTATTTCAAATTTTTCCGGATGAAGATTTGGATTTGATGCGCCCGAACCAATCGCTGGCGTCGTTGACCGCTTCCGTGTTCACTTATATCGATCCGGTGTTTGAAAAATTAAAACCGGATTGGGTGCTCATACAGGGTGATACCACTACGGTTATGGCAACTGCTCTAACAGCATTCTATCGCCGGATACGTATTGGGCATGTCGAGGCCGGCTTACGCACCGGGGATAAATGGCAGCCTTTTCCTGAAGAAGTGAACCGTCATGTAGCCGGGGTAGTAACCGATTTGCATTTTGCCCCCACGGAATGGGCGCAGCAGAACCTGTTGAAAGAAAATATCCCAGCCAGGCAGATTGTGGTCACCGGTAATACAGTCATCGATGCGCTGCACCTGATCGCCAAACTGCCCACACCAGCCGATACACTTACGCTTCTGCAACAAAAGGGCATACTATCTTCGGACAGCCAGGGTGAAAAGACGGATAAAAAATTGGTGTTGATCACTGCCCATCGAAGGGAAAATTTCGGGGTGCCCTTGGAAAATATCTGTAATGCCATACGGACCTTAGCCAATCATTATGGGAATACCGCCCATTTTATCTACCCGGTTCACCTTAATCCCAACGTGCAGAAGCCCGTAAAAAGGATATTAGGAAATATCCCCAATGTTTCATTATTACCACCTATGGATTACTTGCCCTGGGTGCATTTGCTAAAATATGCCACATTGGTGCTGACTGATTCGGGCGGCATTCAGGAAGAAGCCCCCGGATTAGGTGTGCCGGTTTTAGTCATGCGCGAGGTGACTGAGCGCCCGGAAGGCGTTGAAGCGGGGACGGTGCGTCTGGTTGGCGCTGACCAGGATCGAATCGTATCCGAGTCTCGGCGTCTATTGGATGACCCTGATGCGCATGCCCGGATGGCTCTCGCTGTGAATCCTTATGGCGATGGGCATGCCGCCGAACGTATCGTGAAAGCACTATTGGATTACGAAAAATAAGGCCATAATTATTATTTTATTGATGAGCGATTATTATGGATTTTTACACTTCCCTGGTTTATGCTCGAAATTCGCCATTGGTGGGTAAGCTGGCATACTACCTGTTAAAACTGCTTGGAGCGGAAATCCCTTGTTCGGTGCCCATCGGTGAAGGTTTCGAATTGGCGCATGGTGGTTTTGGCGTGGTTATTCATTCGAAGACTAGCATCGGCAAGCGGGTTAAGATATATCCGGGGGTGGGCACCGGGCGGTCAGATATTCAGCATCCCATATCGCAATCGAAGTTTGAAGGTATCGTGATCGAGGATGATGTCATCTTATCCCCAGGCGCCAAAATTTTATGTAAAGAAGGTATCTTGCGAGTGGGGAAAGGCTGTGTAATCGGCGCGAATGCTGTATTGCTGAAATCCACCGGTGAAAATGAGATTTGGGCGGGTATTCCCGCCCAGTGTGTGGGGATGCGCCAGGATCAATGACTCATCATCAAAAGCCCAGGATATGTGTGGTACCCATGACCCGCGGCGTGGGAGGGATGGTGTCATTTCGCCATAAGTTGAGCGCCGGGCTCTCCGCACAGGGCATAGAAGTGACGCATGATCTATCCGATACACCCTATCGATCGGTTTTAGTCATTGGCGGCACGCGCCATCTGGGGAAATTATGGCGAATTCGCCGACAGGGCATTCCTGTTGTTCAACGATTGGATGGTATGAATTGGCTGCATCGTGTGCCGGGTTCGCCGCGTTTGTTCAGCACCGGTTTTCGTCATTTTCTGCGTGCAGAATACGGGAATGCGGTCTTATCCTTTATCCGCTCACGGCTGGCGACTCATGTGGTATATCAAAGTGAGTTCGTACACGGCTGGTGGGAGCGTATACATGGACTGACCGTAACACCTTTTTCAGTCATCTATAATGGAGTCGATCTATCGGTTTACACCCCTAATGGCAAGCATCATCGACCAGATGACCGTTACCGGCTTCTTTTGGTTGAAGGCAGCCTGATGGGGGGATACGAACTGGGATTACAAAGCGCCATCCGCCTGACTGAAAACCTGAACGAATTGATAAAACAACAAAGTGACCTGTTGCCATTACCGGTCGAATTGGCTGTGGCAGGGCGTGTGCCGGAAGCTGCCCGCCAGCGTTGGGAGCAATCCACTCAGATAATGTTAAAATGGATCGGATTAGTGGAAAGAGAATGCATTCCGGAATTGGACCGTTCAGCGCACCTGTTGTTTTCTGCGGATATCAACGCAGCCTGCCCCAACTCGGTCATCGAAGCCATGGCATGCGGACTGCCTGTGGTGGGGTTTGCCACCGGCGCTTTACCCGAATTGGTGCGCAAGAATGCCGGGTGTTTGTCGCCTTATGGCGGCGATCCCTGGCGGTTGGAAACCCCGGATACGCTTTCTTTAGCGAAAGCGGCTTTGGAAATTCTCTCGAAACAAGAACATTTCCGGCGGGCGGCACGCGTTTGGGCGGAAGCGGAGTTTGGATTGGATAAAATGGTGGAGAGGTATTTAGAGGTGTTGATGGGAACATAGCCCTCATCATCCCCCTTACCCCCTTCTTCTCCCAATTCTGGGAGAAGAAGGGGGTGTATTCTATTCGATTACAATGGATGTCATGTATAAAAAAAACGATCTATAAGAACTCCAGAAAAAGTCCAAATCAGAGCTAAAGAATTACGTAAAAATATGACTCATGCTGAAAAATTGCTTTGGAATCGCCTTCGTAATAAGAATTTACATGGGCTTAAATTTCGGCGTCAGCACCCAATCGGGCCATATATAGCAGATTTCTATTGCGCTTCCCATAAGTTAGTTATTGAGATTGATGGCGATCTCCATAAATATCAGGAAAATGAAGATAAACTTCGCACCCAGGAATTTATGAAATACGCTTACCATGTGTTACGATTTCAAAATCACGAAATCGAAGAAAATATTGAAAACGTGTTGGCTGAAATCATATCTCAATGCTATAAAATTGATATCAAAAATGCGTCAATTCACAATACCAGATAATCTCAAGAAAAACCCCCTTCTCCCAATTTTGGGAGAAGGGGTGGGGATGAGGGCAAAATGGGTGAAATGACATATTTTGCGTGGAAGCTTTAATTAAATCTCATGAAATCATCAAAGTTCATCTTTTCTTTTGCAACGATGCTTTCCCGAATGATCCCGCTTTCGGTGAAGCGCGCTGTTTACCGCTCGCCGTTCTTATCCCGCTGGGTGAGAAACAGCCTCAATCGTGTCGCGCCGCAGGGGTTGACAACCATCGAAATCGCGGGCGGCTGCCTGACCGGTTTACGTATGGCATTAGACCTGCATACAGAAAAAGATTATTGGCAGGGCACTTATGAGGTGGAGCTGCAAATAGCTATTAATGATTTAGTGAAACCGGGCATGATTACCTACGATATTGGCGCAAACATCGGTTATGTGACACTCATGTTTGCTCGTATCGTTGGTAAGCAAGGAAAAGTGTTCTCTTTTGAAGCACTCCCGGCCAATTTCGAGCGCCTGAAGAATAATGTGCAATTGAACCGCATGGATGATCGAATAATCCCGTTACCATTTGCCGTTGTGGATGATGTGAAAAAGGTTGATTTTTTACTGGGACCCTCCGGCGCTATGGGTAAAGTTCAGGGTTCTGCTGGGCGCAAGGATGTACAATATACGCAAAGTTTATCAATTGGGGGCATTAGTTTGGACAATTTTGTATATGAGCAAAAGAATCCGCTGCCGCAGGTGGTAAAAATGGACATTGAAGGCGGTGAGGTGATGGCATTACCGGGAATGCGACGTATATTGGAAGAAGCATGCCCCATCATGTTACTGGAATTACATGGTCCCGAAGCAGCGCGGGTTGCGTGGGATATACTGTGCGGTTTGGGATATCGTATTTGCCGCATGACGCCTTCTTATCCCCTTGTGCCCTCTTTGGAAGCATTGGATTGGAAAGCGTACATATTAGGGATAAAGCCATGAGCAGGCTTGAGTTGCGAAAAGCAGGTTTACAACAGCGAGTTTTACCCACGTATCGTATTCCGTTTGTTGAGACTTTTGCGAAAGCCTGTCCTTCTGGTTTAAGCGTCTTTACCGGGCAGCCTCAATCCGGAGAGATGATCACCCGGGTGGTTCAATTACAAGGCGCCCGCTTGGTGAACACGACGAATTACCATTTTCGCGATCCCGCCTCAAAATTTTATCTATGCTGGCAAACGGGCATACTGAAATGGTTGAATGAATGGCAGCCTGACATACTTATCGTGGAGGCAAATCCCCGTTATCTGAGTACCCGGCAAGCCATCCGCTGGATGCACCAACGTCAGCGCCCGGTGATTGGCTGGGGTTTAGGCGCCCCGACGCTTGTGGGGATGTTAGCGCCTTTGCGAAAAGCGCAGCGCCGTTCTTTTATCCACTCATTAGATGCATTGATCGCGTATAGCCAGCGCGGAAAACAGGAATATGAAAACCTGGGGATTGATCCTGAGCGGATTTTTGTTGCCCCAAATGCCACGGCACTAAAACCAACCAATCCACCCAAAGAACGCCCGCTTTCTTACCAGGCAAAGCCAAATGTGCTTTTTATCGGTCGCTTGCAAGCGAGAAAAAAGATCGACAACCTTTTATACGCCTGCGCACAATTGCCCGAGACATTGCAGCCGCATGTCGTTATCATAGGCGAGGGACCTGCCAGGCAATCCTGGGAAATTTTGGCGCAAGCGATTTACCCGAATGCAGAATTCACCGGGGCTCGCCACGGCGCCGAACTGGACCCATATTTTGAGCAGGCAGACCTGTTTGTATTACCGGGCACCGGCGGACTGGCAGTGCAGCAAGCCATGGCGTATGGTTTACCCGTGATCGCGGCGCAGGGCGACGGCACCCAGGATGATCTGGTGCACCTTGCTACAGAGCAGCGAGAAGGCAACGGTTGGATCGTGCCGCCAGACGATATCCCAGCGTTGACCGATGCATTACAGGCTGCGCTGAGTGATGTTCCCGATTTACGCCGTAAAGGGCAAGAGTCATATCGTATTGTAGAATCGGAAGCCAACGTGGAACAGATGGCGGATGTATTTGTGGAAGCAATCCAAACCATTACTGGTAATGCAAGATATCATCGCATTAAAGATTGAAATTTACGATATTTATATAAATATTATTGTAGTCGTGGTATCATTTATGGAAACTCGTGTATAATTAACTGTGTGAAATTACCCACAAATTCATCAGGTGGGATAATTATCAAAAACATATTCATAATTCAATAACGAATCAGTCGAAATCAGTAGGGCGGTGTTTAGATTCCACCCTGGCAGCTTCATAATAGATAATGAAAAGATTTGCCGTACTAATATTGATTGTCATCAGTCTGGTTGTTTCGGTATTCACACCGGGAATAGCTGCTGATTCTGCCATCCAGGTAGAAAAGAATGAGGCGTTATTAAATTTACCAACAGGGATAATATTTCTCATTGATGTACAAAGCAGCGCTGAAATAGATCGGATCACCTTATTATTGGGTACTTCCGAACGCACATGCCAGGAAAAGATAAGCAAACACGATATTCCAGTAGAACCTGCCAGGCAGCAAACTCAAGTATGGCAATTGGAATTTATAAAAAGCGGCGTGCTGCCCCAGGGAGTAGAAATTTGGTGGCAATGGGAAATTACCGATTCTGCCGGAAATACGTTACGTACCGAAAAGAAATCCCTCATCGTTGAAGATCAACGCCATAGTTGGCATTCCAGGACTAATCGGAATTTGACCATAAATTGGTACCAGGGTGATGACTCTTTTGGTTCGCAATTGCTTGCCATTGCTGCTAATGGAATGCGGCGTTTAGAAAGTGATATGGGCATTCAATTCGATGAGTCAATCCGCTTGACCGTGTATCCCACTTCGAACGAAATGCTTGAGGTTTTGGTATATTCCCAGGATTGGGCGGGCGGGGCAGCGTTTACCAATTTCAATGCAATTATTATGAAAATATCTCCCAGTGATTTAGAATGGGCCAGAGAAGTAATTCCTCACGAATTAGCGCATATGGTTGTGGAGGCGCGGATTTTTAATTGCCAGGGCATCACCATTCCAACCTGGTTAAATGAGGGACTGGCTGTATATGCAGAAGGGGCAATGCCAATTTCAAATAAACAGGCTGTGATGGATGCATTATTATCTGACCGGTTGCCTTCACTCAATAGTCTTTCCGGCAATTTCTCCGCCTATACCGAAGAAGCTGTAATCTCTTATCATCAAAGCGGGATGGTGGTGGAATATCTCATCGCGGAGTATGGCGCAGAAAAGATGGACGAATTATTAACAACCATCCAAAAAGGGAATTTGATCGATGAAGCCCTTCGAGAGGTTTATGGGTTCGATACCGGGGAACTTGATAACGCCTGGCGGGAATCGTTGGGATTTTCAGTACCGACTTCAGTCAACACTACGCCAACAATTCTCATAACGCGCACGCGAATTCCTACTCTTGCCCTTTGGACGGCGCCCGTTCAATCCATTGCGACACTTACTAAAACTCCAATGGCAGTTTCATCGACCCCATCACCTTTCAGCAGTAACACACCTGCTGTCACGATAAGTCCATCTCCATCTGCATATTTTGACAACAATCGTTCGTTTAACAAGTGGGTCGGTTACGGCTCTGTTATTGGAATATCTCTAATATTCCTTGGTTCATTTTTCTGGTTATTTAGAAGGAGAAAAGCATGAAACGATTCATTATGATCCTGGTTTTATCAGTTTTTCTCACTGCCTGTACAATTCCCACAGGATTAAATTCGACTGCTACCCCATTACCGACACTTACCAATACAGCCACACTAACGCCTTCTCCTACCGCAACCGAAACCGCCACGCCGACACAACCACCGACATTCACACCGGTACCTTCCAAAACCCCGACACCAAGGGGCTTCTTCACGGCAAAGTCAGGGATATCACTGATGGTGCCCAATGGTTGGTTAGTTGCCTCCGATGAAAATAACGGATTTTCGATTGTGGATGCTGATGACCGTATTTTTCTGTTCATTGATATCGAAAATGACTTGAGCGTTGCCAAACTTCCCTTTGAAAACCAGGTAAACCGGTACTCGTTTTCGTTAAGCCAGATGTTTAAAAAGTTTTCCCGCATTTCCACCGATAGCATTACCCTGGCGGATGACATTGTAGCGCAGCGAGCGATCATGTCGGGAACAGGTGTTATTGAAGGTATGGCTATTGATATGGATATCTATCTGGCTGTGGTTACCAAAGAATCCAGGGTTTTTTACATCACGCTAATGGCATCAAAAACGGCTATCGATAGCCATAAGACCAGTCTAAAAAAACTATATCAAAGCATCAGGCTGTCTTCTTCGGCTGTCGATGAAATTGACCGCTCGAAGACTTTGGTTATGCTGGGTGGTATTGTGGAAGCCAAAGACCTGGACCCGGCGTTGCAAACCAATGCGGCCGATAGTTTTGTTGGGCATATTTTCAGTGGATTAGTGCGCCTTAACCCCCAGCTTCAGATCGAACCCGATCTGGCAGAAAAATGGACGATCAGTCCGGATGGCACCGTTTACACATTCACTATTCGAGAAAACTTGCGATTTTCATCCGGGAAAATACTTACTGCCAGGGATGTTAAATATAGTTGGGAACGCGCCTGTGATCCAGAAACCGGCTCCACAGCTGCCAAAACTTACCTGGGTGATATTATCGGGGTGAACGAAAAAGTGGATGGAGAAGCCGAAGAGATCAGTGGGTTGAAAGTCATCGATGATCTCACCCTGGAAGTCACACTGGATAGTCCAAAGCCGTACTTTCTGGCAAAATTGACGTATCCGGTTTCTTTCGTGGTTGATAATGGAAATATTGCGGTAAAAAGCGAAAGTTGGATGTTCGAACCGAATGCCAGCGGTCCATACAGCCTCAAAGAATATAGAGAAAACGATGTGATGATTTTTGAACGCAATCCTTTTTATTATGAACCCGCAAAGCTGGAGAATATTATCTATTTGCTGAATCGCGCGGGCTCGAATTTGAGTTATTATGAGGCGGGAGAAGTGGATATTGTTTACCTGGGTGTTGATGATGCGAAGGAAATTCAACAGGCAAACCATTCTCTGCATGATCAATTACAGACTACCTCCAAGATGTGTACTGATTTATTGAAATTCAATAACACGCGTCCACCGATGGACGATCCCAAGGTGCGCGAAGCCTTTACTCGCGCTATTGACCGCAATAAATTATCGGAACAATTTTTCGATAATATGATGGATATAGCACAATCCATCCTGCCTCCCGGAATGCCGGGGTATTCTCAAGATTTGAAAGCGGCTGATTTTGATGTAACTGTTGCCAAAACTGCACTTTCTGAATCCCAATATGCATCAAATATGCCGGAAGTGGTGTTCACTATTTGGAGTGATTCTATGCAGGTTTCACCTTATTACGAAGCGATCATATCGATGTGGCAGCAGAATCTGGGTGTTGATGTGCAGGTCGAAACATTGGCTTCTGATGATTTTTTGAATGTGGCGGATAATGATCCGGGTCATATCTTATCGGTTAGCTGGTGCGCCGATTACCCAGATCCTGAAAATTTCCTGGATATCATATTCCACACGGGCAATGATTTCAACTTATCCAATTACTCAAATCTTGAGGTCGATGCGCTTCTTGAGCAGGCGCGTATCGAATTGGAGACTGACCGTCGCATTGAGCTCTATCAACAGGCAGAAAAGGCTTTGCTGGACGATTTCAGTGCTATTCCTATGATCATTCCCTCATCATTCGCATTAGTTAACCCCGCGGTGAAAGGATTTGCATTATCACCGATGTATTATCCATTTGTGCATTTGATATGGATGGAACCATGAATCACCCCTATCCCCTTCAAGGCTGTCCCTAAAAAAGCCTGTCACCCTGAGCAAAGCGAAGGGTCTCTCCATTAAGGGTTGTGAGATGTACCGCTTCGCTCAACATAACATAATTGACTTTTTGGACAGCCATAAAGGGGATCGATAATTAATTAATAAAACACACATCAGATATTATTCAGAGGCAAATTGCCACAAACTTGCTTCGGTGATATCACAGGAAGTGCCAAATCCTTTATTCGTACCGGAAACAAGGGTGTAGATAAGATGCCCCGGTACCATTAACCCATCATATGCATCCAATACTTTTTCACCGTTGACGTAGAAATATACCCGTTTATTCATCACTAACAGCAATATATCTGCTTCACCCTGGGGTATATCGAGGGTGCCACTATAGCGCATTTTTGCTATGGGGAACAAATTCGCGCTTTTAGCATCGGGACGGAATAAATTGGCATAGCCATCCAAACCCAGGAAAAAATAATCATATTTATCATAGTTTTCGTAGCCAAATATGAAACCACATCCGGAGCGATCCCAATTGGTCTGTTCGCTGGCTGTATTCCATGCGAATTTGGCTTTAACGGCAAAGTTTTCTACCATAAAACCGGTGGGAGAACCGGGGTCGATATAATTGATTTTTGCCAGGCTGCTATGATAATCCATTAGGGGAAAATATGTTCCCTCTAAATTAGGAATGAGTTCTTCTTCAACAAGGGGTTGTAAAACGTCCATCATCGGCAATACTGCGGCTGTTGTCTGTTGAATGGCTTCGGAAGTAGCGGTTGATCGATATTCCTGGGTCGCCGTTTTGGCGATGAGCGCTTTTTCTGCCTCCTGGGTTTGTTCGTAGATTACCGTGGCTGTCGCGGCGGCTTCGCTGGTTGCCAGAGCGCTGCTGGTTGAAATCGCTTGAGCTGTTTCCGCAGCGTCGGTGGTCGCTTGCGTATCAATAACCACTTCGGTAGGCTCAACGACTGCGGCGGTGGGGGATGCTTTTGTAGAAAAATTACATCCCACAAGGAGAATAGAGATGATAATCAAACTTGAAATGATGGTCATGCGAGACATATTACCCTCCCGTATTGTAATGGTGACATGAAAATAGGGTATATCCCCACTAACTCAGACTTGGGTTGTTTTTGCGGTGGCTTGTCATCATTATACTTCAAATTATTTTACTCGCAAATTTGAATATACTTGAATAGCGATAGGGTTATTAGATACAGGATATTAGTACTATCCGTGCTAAAATACCAACGTAATAAGCGGAATTGGTCAGCACATGAAAAGAGGCATTTATGGCAAAAAATCCCTCACCGATTATCGATGATCCCCTTACCTGGTTGTTATCACCCGAAAATCCATCCGTACGTTATTTCACGCTGGCAAAATTATTAGAACATCCTTTTGAAGATCTTGATGTGCAAGAAGCCCAAGGGGCGATCATGGAGAGCCAACCGGTACAGGCTATCCTGGGAATGCAAGATGCAGAAGGCTGGTGGGATTCCCATGTTTCCCCACTCAATCCGATGTATTGCGGAACGATATGGCAATTAGGTTACCTGGCGGAATTAGGCGCCAGCATCACCAATCCTGCTATAAGAAAAGGCGCAGAGGTGGTCTGGAATAATGCGCAAGGAGAACGGGGTGATTTTCCCATTGAAAGCAAGACGTTCCACAAATTTTCACCCGAGGATATGCTTTGCATGGATGGGATTGCCTTGTGGACATTGATCCGCCTGGGATATGGCATGGACGACTCGCGCGCCTCTAAAGCTATAGGCTTTGTGAGTCAGGCATTATTGAACGCCGAGATGCGCTGCCGATTCAACGCCAACCAGCCTTGCGCCTGGGGAGGTATGAAAGCCTTGCGGGCGTTAGCTGCCCTACCTGTTGACCAGCGTAACGCAACAACGCGCTCGGCTATCGATAAATCTGCCCGTTTCTTTTTGGAGTGCAACCTGGCGCAGGCTGATTTCCCCCGCAAGCCGAATGGAAAGATCAGCCAACATTGGTTCAAATTGGGTTTTCCGCGCAATTACCAGAGTGATTTGCTTGAAATGGCATTTACATTGGCGGATTTAGGCTATGCCACCGAGAAGCGTTTTAAACCTTTGGTGGATTTTATACTCTATAAACGCCGTCCGGATGGAACATGGAAACTGGAAGAAACCCTTCCGAAAATGCCTGTGCCCTTGGCGCAAAAAGGACAGCCCTCCCGATGGGTAACCTGGCAAGCCTGGTATGTATTAAAAGCCGCAGGTGTAGAAAATCCAAAAGCGTAGCCGGAATAAGATAATTCTATGCGATTGTTATTTGTCATCGATGGTCGCTCGCCTATTGCTCTGAATTGGGTCGAGTATTTCGTGCAAACCGGTCATGAGGTGCACCTGGTCTCAACCCGTCCCTGCACGTCGAATTTACCCTTGACTTCGCTCAATATAATCCCGGTAGCTTTTGGCGAGGTCGCCGGGCGGCAAAGCGGCAATCGGGGTGGTGATCCTTCCTGGTTGCGAACGTTGATCCCTGTGAGGTGGCGCACTGTCATCAAGCAACGCGTTGCACCGCGCACTCTGCCCTCGGCGGCGCGGCACTTACAACAGTTGATATCCGAAATCAAGCCCGACCTGGTGCATGCCATGCGGATTCCGTACGAAGGTATGCTGACAGCCCTGGCTGGACCGGATTCCCCGTTGCTGGTTTCGGTGTGGGGCAATGATTTCACTTTGCATGCCTCATCCACGCCTCGCATGCGTAATTTGACGCGTTTGACATTGCAGCGGGCGGATGCTTTACATACCGATTGCGAACGGGATCGCCGGCTGGCAACTGCCTGGGGATTCTCCCCGCAGAAACCGATCATCACATTACCTGGCGCAGGGGGAGTGCGATTGAATATGTTCAAAGCCAGTGCGCTCGACAGGGAAAAAGGGAAAAAAGAGCCCCTGATAATAAATCCACGCGGGGTGCGCGCCTATGTACGCAATGATACTTTCTTTAATGCCATTCCCCTGGTGCTGGCGCAAGAACCGCAGGCGCGGTTTATCTGCCCGGGTATGGCGGGCGAGTCTCAGATTTTAAATCAAATAGAACGACTGGATATTTCCCAATCGGTGACGCTGCTTTCAAAAATGCCCCAGGCAGATATGGCGACCCTGTTCAGGCAATCGGACATTGCTGTCTCAATCACCGAGCACGATGGTACACCCAATACCCTGTTAGAGGCTTTGGCGTGCGGGTGTTTCCCCATCGCTGGTGATATCGAAACATTAAGAGAATGGATCACACCAGGGATGAACGGTTTCCTGGTTCCCCCTGGAGATCCGCAGGCGCTGGCACAGGCGATATTGTTGGCGTTAGAGCAGCCGGAATTACGCCAGCGCGCCAAAGCGATCAACCTGCAAATGATCAAAGAAAGAGCAGATTACTATGAAGTCATGCCCCGGGTTCTTGCTTTTTACCAATCTTTGATCTAATCAAGGAAACGATTCAATAAGGAAGACAGTAAAGCAGGAATATTAGTTTTAATCAGGAAACCAGGAAAATAGGGGTTGTCCAAAAAGTCAATTTTGTCATGTTGCACGAAGTGTGTTTCACGAAGCGAAACATCTCACATTGTTAAAGTATAGACCCTTCGCTTCGCTCAGGGTGACAGGTTCTTTTGGGACAACCCCTTGTTTTTAAGCGTTAGAGTTACAGGTATGATTAGATATATGAAATCCTGGTTACTTGTGACCAATTACCCAATTACCTGCCTGATACTCTCCACTCACCTCTAAATCACAAATTTGCCATCTTTATAGAGCAACTGCCCATCGACGGTGACCTCGCCGCCCTGGCGCAAATCGCAGATCATGTCCCAGTGTAAACCGGATACGTTCTTGCTGCCCGATTCGGGGTAGCCTTCGCCGAGCGCCATATGGAAGCTGCCGCCGATCTTCTCGTCGAATAAAATCTCACCGGTGAAGCGGTTGATGCCTTCGTTGGTGCCGAAGGCAAACTCACCCAGGTAATGGGAGCCTTCATCGGTCTCGATGGTTTTCAAGAGGTAATCTTCGTTCTTATCGGCGGTGGCTTTCACCACTTTGCCTTTCTCGAACCACAAGCGGATGCCATCCACCTGCCGACCATCGTAAATGCTTGGGTAAGAGAAATAGACATGACCTTCTGCGCTGTCTTCCACCGGACCTGTGAAAATTTCGCCATCAGGTACATTTTCCTTGCAGGCGCAATTGATGAATTTCCGTCCGCCGATATTGAGGCGCAGATCGGTCTCGGGGGCGATCACATGGACTTCTTTCTTGTCCTTGAGCCACTCGATGACTTTCTCCTGGCGTTTAAAAACACCTTTCCAATAATTCACAGGGTCGTTCATATCGGGCATGCAAGCGTTGAAGACAAAGTCTTCATACTCGCTCAGACTCATTTCGGCGTCCTGGGCATGGGCATTGGTGGGGAAGAGGGTTAATGTCCAGCGTAATTCCTTATTGGCAGCCCGTTCCAGAAAACGATGGTTGATATCCGACCAGGCTTTTCGGCGGATAGCCATACGTTTAGGATCGATATTGGTGAGGGCTTTAGTGTTTTCGTCACCCATGATGTTGATTTCGGCATCGAATGTTTCGACGAATAGTTTGAATGTCTCGGGAACATAGCATAACTGCTCATCGGAGGCATAGGTGTATAGAATTTCAGGCAAATCCGATTGACTCAGCCTGGTAACAGGGAAACCACCTGCCTGTAATATTTTCTTATAGACCTCGCTGACTAAAGGCCCCGCTGTACTGGGCGCTGAGAGCATGACTTTGTCGCCCGGTTTGATTTCAACCGAATAATTAACCAACATATCGGCCAGTTTTTCAATTCGTGGATCTTTCATGATTTAACCTTTCGATTCGAGATGCTTTTTAGAATTTATTAAAACTCACCATTGATTATACACTTTTGAGGGTGAATCCGTTCGATGGGTAGATGATTTAAACAAGAAAGGGAAAATTGAAATTTATGGTTAACTAACGCGGCGATTTTTCTACACAAAACATCTACTTGTGTGAAAATCAAGAGTTTTTATAAGGAATGCAGGAAGGTGATTTTCCGCCATAAAAAATACGGGTGTTCTTCTGTACGGCATATTTATTGGTATGCAAGTTTTTCATAGCGCTGTAGATGGGATCGGCGATCCCATCTACAACGGCTGTATGAATGATCGAACAGAATAAAAAACACGACATTTCTTATCTAGTGAAAGCTGTTATTGTTTTTCACCCCTGTAAAACGATCATGTTCATTATCAAATATGTATCGCGTGTCCGGAGACGCCATGCGCAGCTTCCATCAATGTTTCGCTCAAGGTGGGGTGGGCATGCACATTGCGGGCGATTTCTGCCGGGGTGAGTTCCATCAACTGCGCCAGGGTGAGTTCGGGCAATAACTCGGTCACCTCGGGCCCGATCATATGCGCCCCCAGGATCTCACCGAATGTTGCCTCGGTAACGATCTTAACCCAACCGGTATATTCTCCCAATCCCAAGGCTTTACCGTTCGCCTGGAAGGGGAAACGTCCCACCTTTATTTCAATACCGCGCTCTTTTGCCTGCGCCTCGGTGATCCCAAAAGAGGCTACTTGCGGCTGGCAATACGTGGCGCGCGGCATCATCTCATAATCCAGGGGGATGGTATTCTGCCCAGCTATGTTTTCGGCGCATAGGATCCCCTGGGCGGAGCCGACATGCGCCAGCATCAGCTTGCCGGTCACATCCCCAATCGCCCACATCCCCGGAATGTTGGTTGCCATGCGCTCGTCGATCTCGATCAAGCCGCGCTCGCTCATTTTCACACCCATGGCTTCCAATCCCAGATCCTGACTGTTAGGTTTAAAGCCCATGGCTAATAATGCCTGCTCGGCTTCCAGCGTCTTTTCTTCACCATCCGCAGAAACCTTTACTCGTACGCCTTTTTCGATCAACTCTAAACTTTCCACTTTGTGACCGGGATGGCACTGTATTCCTTTTTTAGAGAATGCTTTGGTTAATTCGGCGCTGACTTCTTCATCTTCCAGGGGCGCCAGGCGTGGCAGCATTTCCACCAGGGTCACCTGTGTACCATAGGCATTCCATATCGTAGAGAATTCCAAACCAATCGCGCCGGCGCCAATCACGATCACCGATTTTGGCAGGGTTTCCTGCAAAATGGCTTCAAGGTATGTGACCACACGTTTGCCATCCATTTGCCAGGAACGCGGGTAAGCTGGCGTGGCTCCGGTGGCGATCACGATATTCTTTCCCTTTACCCGGGTGATCTTGCCCTCGGTGTCGGTCACGGCAACCGCGCCGGGAGACTCGACCCGCGCAACGCCCATGATCACATCGATGTTATTTTTTTTCATCAGGAAGCCCACCCCCCTGGTGAGACGACCCGAAACCTGGCGGCTACGTTTCACCGCAACGCTGTAATCCAATACCAGATTCTCGAAAGAGAAGCCTAATTCTTTACCGCGTTCTCGCAAAATGTGGGCAACTTCTGCGTTTTTAAGCAGCGCTTTGGAGGGGATACAGCCCACATTCAAGCAAACACCACCCAGCCATTGCTTTTCAATCACCGCCGTTTTTAAACCAAGCTGGGCGCTTCGGATAGCGCAGACGTATCCTGCAGGTCCTCCGCCGATAACAATCACATCATAATCACTCATGGTATCTCCAAGTATGGGTTATTAGATATTCAAAAACAGGTCAACGGGTAATCATGTGATCAGGAAATCGGAAAGCAAGAAGTGATTTTCACCTGATAACTAATCACCAACACCTGATTACCTTTGATATCTGTAAATTCTACCACTTTTGAGTTATCCGATTCACTTTCGGCTATAATCCACTTATGCGGCATAGCTGGGATATCACCGTCATTGGACGTTTACTCCTGGTATTGGCGGTCGTAGTTCTGTTGGGAATTACGCCCCGGTCTCACGCGCTTACAAATTTATTCTGGCAAGTAAATCAGGCTCTGGAAAAAGGATTACCGGGTGAAGCTGCCCGGCTTATGGAAGAAATAGCCCGCCAATTTCCCTGGCGCAACGATTTGTGGCAAAGGATAGGAAATTATGCCTGGCAGGCAGGGGATTATCCCTCAACGATCCTGTATATGCAAAAAGCAGCTCAATATCAAGCACTTTCCTCTGAGAGCAAATACCATCTGGCGGTTGCCTTTCTATCTCAGGGAGCGTTGGATGAAGCCGAAGAATTGTTGATTGATATTCGCAAGAATGACCCCAATCGAGATGTTTATATCAATCTTTTCCAGATACACCGCGTGCAAAAGGATTATGCGGCTGTCTTGGATGACATTCGAATGTTATCGGTATTGGAACCCGAGAACGCCAATCTATATTATCTATCAGGATTGTTACAGATGGCATTGCAACCCGATCAGGCGCTATCGCTCCTGGATAAAGCATCTTCGCTTGATGACAATTTTGAGCCAACTGTTTCCGCAGTGGCAGATTCATTACTCCTGGTGCAGCTTTCCGACGACCCTGTACAAGGCATGCTGACGGGGGGACAGATATTAGCCGCCCTGGAAGAATGGGAGCTGGCAAGCGAGGCTTTTCGTCAAGCGACCCTGGTTGAACCCGACCATGCCTCTGCCTGGGCTTTCCTGGGCGAATCTCGCCAACATGCCAATGGGAGCGGCAGTTTTTACGCCAACCTATACCCTCTGGCGACCATAACTAGAGAGATGCCCGAATCACTATCTAAAAATGATGATGGTTATTCGGATCTACAAAAAGCCCTGGAACTTGACCCGCAGTTTGCCACAACGCACATATTCCTGTCCTTATATTGGGCGCGGCAGCACCGATACGATCTGGCGTTGACGTTTATTGATAAAGCGATTATTTTCCAACCGGAAGAAGCCACACTATACAGCCAGAGGGGCAGCATTCAGGGGATGTTGGGGGACCTATCGGGGGCGCTCGAATCTTATCAGCACGCCGTTAAATTATCCGAGCATCCGCAAGCCTCACATCTATTAATATCGTTTTGCGTGGCTTATGATTATCAGGTGAGAGAGGCGGCTTTACCGGCGGTCCGCACCCTTCTTCAAGCTGAACCGCAGGATGTGGTAGCCCTCGACCTGGCAGGGCAGGTGTTTTATTTACTCGATAATCCTGCCGCCAAAATTTACCTGGAAAAGGCATTGGCGCAGGATGCGGGGTACGCGCCGGCGCATTTGCACCTGGGTTTGTACTACCTGGAGCTGGGCGAATTAACCATGGCAAAAGAGGAATTTTCTCTGGCGCGGTCACTGTCACCCGATTCATCGACCGGAGACCAGGCGCAGCGCTTGCTTGACACATATTTACCCTGAATTATCCGCTTACCCATAAGTGTATACGAATTACCCAACTCTAAACAGCGATTAAACATTAACTATATATAGCCTAACAGGATGGAAAAGACTATCTTTTAGAACATCACTATGATACACAGAACCCAAAACCAAACATGTTCCCCAAAGCGGGTATTGTCTTCGGCAGGAATAAGCACCATGCTGTCTCTGGTGGGTGATGTAGGGCTATATACGGTACTGCCTTTACATACCCAGGAAGCCGGGATCAGTTTGGGAAGTGTGGGGATCATATTAAGTGTCAATCGAATCGTACGCCTCCTAATGAACAGCGTCGCAGGCGCCGCTTATGACCGTTCACGCCGTCGTCCGTTGTTCCTGGGCTCGCTTCTTGTGGGCGCGTTGGCAACGGTTTTATACGCCATAAAACCCGGTTTTTTGCCGCTCTTTTGTGGTCGAATTTTGTGGGGGATAGCCTGGTCGGGCATTTGGGTGGGGGGGGCAACTATAATTTTAGATATTACCAATCATGAAAACCGTGGTCGTTGGACGGGTTTCTATCAAACATGGTTTTATATGGGAGGCGTACTGGGCGCGATTATCAGCGGTGTGGGCACCGATTGGCTGGGCTTTACATCCATGCTATGGCTTGCCGCGATATTAGGCGCAGCGGGATGGTTTGCAAGTTTTGTTTTTCTTCCTGAAACCCGTTTATCCCGCGCTGATGATGAAACCGTTGAACGCAGTAATGAAAAAAATAACTACCTATCCAATGCATCGATATGGGTAGCAGCGATATTACAGGGCATGAACCGCTTTGCTGTTGCCGGTGTCCTTGCTGCGACTATGGCTCTGCTTGTCAAGGACTATATCATGACAACCGAGATGGTTGTTGGTGTTGCCACTTTAACAGGATTGATTTCCGGATTAAGGATGATTGTTAGCATGACAGCCTCACCTTTGATTGGAATAATCTCTGATAGAACAGGAAATCGATGGAAATCCATATGGGTCATATCGTTATTGAGCGCCTTGAGTATGTATTTAATCGGCATGGAACGGGCATCTCTGATTTTGATCGGTTTATTTCTGGCATCGATCACCAGCGGCTGCTTGCAAACGCTTGCTATTGCTGTGGTTGGCGATGTTGCCATGCCTGCTCAACGGGGAAAGGCGATTGGTTTACTTCACACTTGTGGAGACCTGGGAAGCGCCCTCGGCCCTATAGCAGCGTATGCCGTCTTGCCCTGGATTGGACTTTCGGGGGTGTTTACGGTTTGCGGGGTGTTGTTCATTGCCGTCATTCCCGTTACGATATGGCAGAAAAACAAATCATTCTAACCCGACTATCTTGAAAAAAGCATCTATGCTAAAATTATTTGAATGATGACGGATAAGCTGATAAAAATTTGTGTGATAGCGGCGCTTGTGGGTCTATTAACTGCCTGCCAATCGTTTGGGTTGGATTATTTTGGCATAAGCGGCGAGGCGTTATTTGCCGATGACTTCTCACAGCCTGACAGCGGCTGGCGGCGCGCCAATGATGAACACGGCAGCGCTGATTATCTGGATGGGATATATCAAATCGCAGTCAGCGACGCCCAATACCAGGTTTGGTCCAGCCCCAACCTGGTTTTTGCCGATACGATCATCGAAGTGGATGCGGTTAAAGCGGTTGGCAACGACAATAATCTATTTGGGATCACCTGCCGTATGCAGCCGACGCAAGAATTTTATGCTTTTTTGATCAGCGCCGATGGTTATTATGGCGTCTATAAACATCAAGAAAACAGGTTCCAGCTTATTGGTCAAAACGCCATGTCTCCGACCGAAGCTATCCTTCAAGGCAATCAGGTTAATCATTTACGCGTGGATTGTATTGGAAATAATTTGCGCCTGTATATCAATGGGGAAAAAGTCGCTGAAACGCAAGACGATCAATTCACCCGCGGCGATGCCGGGTTAATCGCCGGAGCATTGAGTGATCCCGGCGTGGATATCCACTTCGATAATTTCACCGTTTTTAAACCCTAAAACGTGATTACAGCCAAAAAAGGTAAGATAATCGTCATCGGGGTAATGCTTTAATTTTCACGGACCATAGACCGCAATCCTGATTAGCATACCTGATAACCGCAAACACCCTTATAATTCCCTTGTGATGAAGATATACCTGGATATGGTAGGCTGCCGGTTGAATCAGAGTGAAATCGAAGCGCTGGCTCGCCAGTTCTGCACCGCTGGACATACTTTAGCTGCCTCACCCGCTGACGCCGATCTCACGGTGATCAATACCTGCGCAGTGACCAACGCGGCGGCTTCCGATTCGCGCCAGAAAATTCGCCGGGCAGCCCGCCTTGGGAACAGTCAGATTGTCCTCACCGGCTGCTGGTCGACGTTATTTCCCCAAGAAGCGGTGTCGTTACCGGGCGTAAGCCGATTGGTGCCGAACCAGGCTAAAGACCGTTTGGTAGAAGATCTTTTGGAATGCAATGGGCACGCATTCCAACCTGGATCCGTACATCGTTATTCTATTCCCGGCGAAAGGATGCGCACACGTGCATTTATCAAGGCGCAGGATGGCTGCGATAACCGGTGTACCTTCTGTATCACGGTTTTAGCCCGCGGGCAGAGTCGCAGCCAGACTATCCCAACAGTGATCCAGGATATTCAAGCTGCTCTCATCGATGATCCATCCATGCCCGGTTCTGCAGCCCGGGAGGTTGCCCTCACCGGCGTACATTTGGGTTCGTGGGGGCAGGATTTTTCATCGCCGCTTCATTTGCGCCATCTCGTTGAAGCGATCTTGCAAGATACTTCCGTGGAAAGGCTGCGTCTATCATCTCTGGAACCCTGGGATTTGGACGATAAATTTTTTGCGCTCTGGCAAAATTCCCGCTTATGCCCTCATTTGCACCTGCCTTTACAGTCCGGAAGCGCCAGCGTATTACGTCGTATGGCGCGCAAGGTCACTCCCGACACTTACGCCGGATTGGTATTGCAGGCGCGGCAAGCTATTCCCCATGTGGCGATCACCACCGACTTGATCGCCGGTTTTCCGGGCGAAACCGACGCCGAATTCGCAGAAGGGTTGTCATTCGTGCAGGAGATGGATTTTGCCGGTGGGCATGTGTTTACATATTCTGCCCGTCCGGGGACTGCCGCGGCGCGCATGCAGCCTCAGATTCCTCATCCAATACGGAAAGAGCGCAGCGCGTTGTTACGCCAGATTTTGGAAGAATCCGGTAATAATTACCGGAGGCAATTTGTGGGGAAAACACTCGATGTGTTATGGGAAAGCGCCCATCAAGTTTCCGATGGATGGATGATGGAAGGGCTGACCGGCAATTATTTGCGGGTGAAGGCTTTAGCAGAGAAATCATTGTGGAATCAAATAACGCCTGTGCGCCTTGAATCTGTCACCAAGGATGGTATGAGTGGAAACATTGATTTTTGATAATAAAACTCAAAAGAGGCTTTAAAACAAAAAAAACCAGGAAATTGCTTTTTATTTTCCTGGTTTTCTTTTTTCTTGGATAAATTGTAGATACTCTATGATTTTGGACCGACGGTTACACCCTGGATATAGAAGAGCTGCCAGTTATATGGATTCAATGACCGGGAGCTTCGGCGAGAGTCATCTTCGCTGTTGAATTTTACATTGGGGACATATTGGAATTTCACTTTGATTTTTTTGCCGCTATAAGCGGACAGGTCGACTGATTCCTGGTGCCAGTATTTATTCGTCCCGCCGTAATATTTAATGCGGTCCCATGTGGTTTCACCATCCACCTGTACCTCAACATAGACGAAATTGACTTGCTGAGCAGACATATATTTCGACCAGAATGAGAGCACCGGGTCTTTCCAGGACGATTCTATCATCACACTTTGTGAGCTCATCAGCCAGGCAGAAACATGGTAATTTTGCGCTACCCAACAACCGGTGCCCGTGTCCCGGCATGAATATAACGAATTGATCAAACTCCAATTATGGGTATAGAAAGTATTGATCTCTACTGCGCCGGATTGGTGCAGCGCCCCGGCGGACACAGGTGAGGCAACTGCCATCTGCGATAGGATCAATGTGAAAGCCAGTATTATGGCAAATATGCGGTATTTAAGGATGTTATTCCTCATCAGTTACTCCTTGCACGTTCACTAGATTCCCCGACGTGGACTCCCATCGCCGGTGGGTTTACCTGCCCACAGACATTATACTAGTAATACATGAGAGGAAGATGAAACTTCGTCAGGCGCTTTTTAAGGTTTTTAGAGCGCTTTCGATTGTGCGCAGATCTTTGCTGCTTATCGAAGGTGAGGAACTCCATTTCTCATACAGAGGTATCAGTTTGGAAAAATCGCCGATCAGTTTTTTGTCCAGGCTCTTGATCACATCACATAATACCCATGTGGCGTTTGCAGGAGGGGCGGATAACTGTTTCTCCATAAATGTGATTACTAATCCGGGGTCTGCTTTGGCACATAAGCGGATGGCAAAACTCACCGCCCGCCTGACATCTGTGTCTGTGTCACATAACAGGCGTTCGGTTAGTTGCAGGCATGAAGCGGTCAAGCCAGGGTGTTTCATTGGCAGACGAGCAATTACGGTGATAGCTGCCCGGCGCACCCATTTATTCTCGTCATCCAGCCAGGCGACTATCTCGTCCAGCCATGGATCGGGAGATTTTCGCACAATGGGTTCCAATGCATCCATCGCCAGGCGGTCGGCATCTTCCCAGGAGACACAGCTCCGGCATAATTCTTTGAGCAAGGGAACCAGGCGCTTTGGATCGACCAATTCCATCGTACCGAACACGATCAGGGAAATTACCCGCCCCTCCCTGCCGTATCGATCCCATAGCAGCCGGGCAAGCGGCAAAAATGTATCCACATCTTTACCAACAGTTTTGGCGATTTGACTCCCTATGGCTTTCAGTACCGGGACAGGCGTACCCGCCGCGCCAATTTGCTCCCGTTGTTCGGCTTTGATCAGGTAGATGCCAAGATTGGGGTCAAACGAGAGCCAATATTGTTGCAATGCATCAGCAGTTGGGTGGGGGTCGCTGGCGGTGTAGCTCTGGAGGATAGCGGCTGTTTTTTCTTTTATTTCAGCGGTCATAAGCTTTTTCCTTTCGAGAAAGGATTGGTAGTGACTGTGAAATAATAACAGGTTTTTAGTTATACGATAAAAAACTTGACACACCGTATCCCCCGTTGTATATTGAAGATAACCATTCAAAAGGACAAATCATGGCAAAACCCGAATTCCCGCAAGTGAAGGTAGATACTGAACGTTTCTATATCCTGAATCCCGTCCCCCCTTACGTCGATATCATCTTGAAATCCTACACAGTCAGCCCGATGGATTTTGCCCGCATTGTGGAGCTTACCTTCGGTTATCGCAACGATCCGCGTTTGATAGAAATGGTTCGAAAGGCAGGCGATGGTTCTGCCAAAGTGCCTTATCTGATCGATAATGGTGAAACGCCTCAATCGATCCTGAACACGCTGCGGGAAATTGCGCAGCCGCATGTGGAACATATGCACAGCCTGCCGGACAAGGTTCAAGCCACCATTCGAGGTTTGCTTTCGATAAACACAGTTCCGCAGGGTTGTGAAGATTTAGGCATTCCGGCTCTGCTCGAAATCGACCACATGCAGGGGAAAATCATCAAAACCCTCAAGAAAATGATGGCAGGGAGAAAGCTGGCAAAGGATTTCCATGATGAGAACCGCGCCGCTTTACGGTTGTTGGACGCAGACTGGTCCCGCTTACGGAAAATGACGATACCCACCTGGGGTTCCGGGCAAACCATTCCCGAACGCTCGGAGATGCAATTTGTGCCTGTCTTTGAAAAGAAGCGTCTGAGCCGTATTTATGAATCCTGTGTAATTATCGATGCACCAGGCGTGCGCAAGTTCAAACGCTACATCCCCGAGGTATTAAAACGCCCGATTTCCGAAAGTGAACCCTTACCGGTAATGGGCTCGGAGGATTGGCTCATTCGAGAAGTTGGCAAAATCGGGCGCCATTTCACGCGCGCCCTGTTGAAAATTATCAACGATCGCCTTGAAGCCGAGCAAATCGCCCTGGAAGCCAGTAATTATGCGTTGATCAACAAACGCGCCCAGGAGGCGCTCAGGGAATTTATCGAGCGGACACCATGAGGTGTAAATGATTTTCAATATAATATCCAGATATGAAAATATAAGATAAATAAGGAAGGCAGGAAAGCAGGCAGGATATTTTCTAATATAAAAAATGCGGACGTTCTTTGTCCGGCATCGTGACTGATAAACAAAAAGCGACCTGCTTAGAAGGCAGGTCGCTTTTTAGCGTGAAAGATTGGTTATCATATCAGCCTTTGATGGCATCCATCTCTTCCAGGATGCTGTATAAAAGCTCCAGCAAAATGGTCTTAACCGATTTCCTTTGGCTGGCAACACAGGGCAGCAGCTTGACGCTATGATCCAGGCGCAATGCGATGCGCATATCGTCCAATTCCCAGGCATCTTTCATATCTTGCTTGTTGGCTGCCACCACATAGGGGGTTGGGGCATAGGCGCGGAAAGTTTCCAGGATGCTGCGCGCTTCGCGGAAAGTCTCCGGGCGGGTACTATCCACCAAAACGATGAATCCCAACATACCTTCGGAGAGGATTTCCCACATGAAGTCGAACCGTTTTTGCCCTGGCGTACCAAAGAGATACAGCACCAGGTCCTTATCCACAGAAATGCGCCCGAAATCCATCGCCACCGTAGTTGTGTTCTTTACCTTTTCGGCTTTGGCGGTGATCTTGCGCTCGGTGGAAACAACATCAATTTCGCTGACCGAGCGTATAAACTCGGTTTTACCGGCATTGAAGGGGCCTGTTACGACCATTTTTACGGTTTGCATAAATTATTTTCCGACAAACATTCTTTCCTATCTACAACGTTTGAAATCGTGAGTGTGTAGATAACTAATCTAATAAGTCCAATATTATAAAGACCGAATCCTGGTGATCAATCGATTGATCAGCGATTTCTGCTCCTCTTTATTAGCAGCAGGGATGGACATTGGAATGGTGGATGGGCGTGGTTTCGCGCCTTGCGCCCGTACGAATTCCACCAGGCCAGCCTGTAATAACCCATAGGCAATACGCCGCATTTGTACATCGTCAAGTTGGGCAGCACGGGCGATCTGGTTCAGCGTGTTTTTGGGGCTGATATACTTGACCACTCGCCATTCGTCCACACTCAGGCTGATGTTTTTGATATTGGCGCCGGGGCGGTCGGCAAATTTCAACGCAATATCCAGGCTGGGAATTTCATCCTGAAGATGCTCCCATTCTTTGACCCGGCGGGTGCCTTCCATGATGATATTTTCCAGCCCGATCTGGACGGTAATCTTATCACCCGGCGGCGCCAGTTCATTCTCAAAATGAAAAAGACCCTCCTCCCATGTGAAAAGCCCGCTGAGCAGGTTGATGTAATGCATTTGCAGGCAGATTAAAATGTCGCGTTGGGAAAGATAGTTGGCGTTGATCAGCATTAAACCCAGTTGCTTATCGTTCATCTGGTTGCCGCGCTCTTTCAGGCGTTGTAACTGATTATTATTCAGTTTTTTGGCATGGTGCAAGACGGCAGCCAGGCTGTTATCTTCGTGATCATTTTGCGCATATGCCAGTTTGCCCTCGCGGAAAGCCACGGAAACACTTTCTTGAGTAGCCTCTACGATTAAAGTTCCCGACTTTTTGGCAATATTAATTAAATTAAGAAGCTGGGTGATGGTGAAATCGCGGAGATTACCCTTTAAAGCCATAACTGTCTCAAGTCATTTCCTCGAATAAGTGCTTAAGTGGGGATTATACTTTGTCGTGGTATGGGCGTCAAACAAAATTGACGTCTGCTGAACCATACAAAAATGAAGGTATTTGACTTGACATGGCATGATGACGAGGCTATAATCCCCTACGCCAATTTCCTCGATAGCTCAATTCGGCAGAGCGGGCGGCTGTTAACCGCTAGGTTCCAGGTTCGAGTCCTGGTCGAGGAGCTTTTGACCCATAGCCCTCTATGCAAATCAGGGGGGTCTTGTTTTTTAAATGAATTATAACGATACTCTGTAGCCGGGATCGGCGATCCCGGCTACAATATTTGGGTTTTATTAATTAAAAGGCTTCCCCATATTTAAAGTGCAAAAAACATATCCCGCTTTGAATATTGCAACCAGCGTTCCTTCAGTTGACCATTTCGGGATATAATAAAACAGGAGGTAAAAATGGTGAGAGCATTTAATGTCATCATAGAAAAAGACACCGAGGACTATTATGTGGCTTCGGTGCCTGAATTACGCGGTTGTCATACCCAGGCGAAAAACCTCGATAAATTAATGGAGCGAATAAAAGAAGCGATTGCATTGTGCCTCGAGGTAGAAGGTGATGAAGCAGAGCTGCTCGAATTCATTGGAGTCCAACGCGTTCTAATCGAAGCATGACCCGATTACCTCGTATCAGTGGGAAAAAGATAGTATAAGCCCTTGAAAAAGTGGAATTTAAAGTTATTCGTATTAAGGGAAGTCATTATTTTCTTCGACATAACGACGGACGCTGCACGGTTATTCCCGTGCACCGAAGTGAAATCCTGGGACCTGGCATCACATCGCAAATTCTTCGTGATTGCGAATTAACTATTGAAGATATCGAAAAACTGCTGTAAGCATAGAAATTTTCGCATATTAAAATAACCGGCTGTCGCCGTTCCGCTCCGCAGTTCGCAACGTGTTGACTTATCGCAAAGCATCCAGCCATAATAATTATATGTTAGGCAGTGCTTATAAAGGCTCACTGCTCCGCTACACTCACCAGCATTGACAAGCGAAACCAATTCCTAACATGGACTCCTCCGCATCTATTTCTTTGTTCGTTTTGGTTATCGCAATAAAGTTGTTTAGTATCCGACATACATTAACTCACCTTGGTGATGCAACCGATTTTTTGATATCAATTTATAAATCAAATACGAGGAGGGTATTATGGTTACATTCAATTATATTACTGATGAAGAATTTAGACGCTCTCTTGAGAGTGATTATTCAGAATTGATTTCTTGTATTGAGAATAAAGCCTATAAGTCCGCTCATGTTCTTTCAGGGAGTATTATAGAAGCTATATTAATCGACTACTTAATATCTGTAGATTTGGTTGAGCGTGAGGAAGCATTAAAGATGGATTTTGGGAAAGCAATAAAGGTTTGTTTAGATAACAATATTATTTCAGTGAAAACAAGGGATTTATGTAGCGTTATAAAAGGTTATCGAAATTTAATACATCCAGGAAGGATGATAAGGCTCAGTGAAAAAGTAGGCATTGATAGCGCAAGTGTCGCAAAATCACTTGTAAGCATAGTAATTGAAGAAGTGGAAATAAAGAGGCTAGAGAAATACGGCTATACTGCTGAGCAAATCGTATCAAAAATCGAAAATGATGCTAGTGCAAAGTCAATAATACCCAATCTCTTATCAGAATTAAATACTTCTGAATTAGAGCGTTTGATGTTAAAAATTTTGCCAAAACAATGCTTAGATTTAACTGATGATGTACCAAAACATATTATTCCAGCATATATTTATTGTTTTGATACTGCTTTTAATCTGTCATCAGACGAAATAAAAAAACGTGTCGCAAATAACCTCGCAAAAACTGTCAAAGAAGAAAGTGGTGATTATCTTATTGCATATGGTACATTTTTTATTAGTCCAAGTTATTTCAAATACATGACTGAAGATAATTATAAGATTGTTAAAAAATATTTATTAAATGAATTTGTTGAATTTTTCAAGTATTCCCAATTAAAAGGAATTGGTGAATATATAGAAAGTGAAGAAGATATTGCGCTTTTCACTAATGCTGTAGTTTCAACATTTTGTCTATCGGATAATGATACTTCAGAACAAGGTATTAAGAGATTTTTTATTTATGAATCAACTAATATGGAACCTGGGATTATTGAATTAATAGAGGAACGTCTGAACCTTTGGATAAAATTAATTGATGGAAAAGAAGATAATATAGTTGCTAGTAAAGTTCATCAATTATTATCACTTTTAAATTCCGTTCGTAGCCTTAAATAATTATAATTATAAAAATTTCTCTTTGTAAATCATCCTTCAATTGGAATTCCTCCTCACCCCGCCAGGTTCCAGGTTCGAGTCCTGGTCGCACAATCTTTTATTTAATTTCACCCCTCACCAATGACGCACTTGCCATAATTTACCCGATTTACTTTAATAATTTTGCAAATTCATCAACACTTAACCCCGATTGACGAATGATTGACCGTAAAGTCCCACGATCAAGTTCATGGTGATTTGGCACAACCACTTGAGCAAAAGGGTTTTGACGAATCAAAGAAATGTGACTTCCCTTTTGTCTGATAACAAAAAATCCAGCCTTATTAAGAGCTTTTATGCATTCTTCCCCCGAAATGACCGGTAATTTACTCATACCGCAACAAGGAAAGCCTCGTATTTTTCATCCGGCACAGGTTGCCCTTCCGATCGAAGCACTTCGATATATAATTCAATTGCCTCTTTTATATTATCTATAGCTTCCTGGCGTGTAATACCTTGCGATATACAGCCGGGCAAACTGGGGCATTCTGCTACAAAATAACCATCTTCACCGGGGTAGATTAATACCTGTCGCATACCATTTTCTCCATCGGTCGTATAAGATTTTACCATAATGAAAAGATGAATAACGAGAGGAGTGATTCATTATAGGTGAAAAGAAAATAATCGCCCGAGCAGGTATATTGGCTATACAATAAAACTTAAATTCTCAGTTCTTTCTGACAATGTCATAGAAAGGTAATTACTAACTTTCAATTGCTTGGAATTCCTCTTGAACCCGCCAGGTTCCAGGTACCCTGCGGGAATACCATTCTAGTCCTGGTCGAGGAGCTTTTTTCCTCTCAGCCTCAGGTACAAACCAGGGGTTTTTTATTTCCCAATTGAATTTATTCGGTATAATGTATTTGGGTTGGGCTTTTATTAAAGCTCTCTGGTTTGTGTTGTTACGCTTCGCAATTCATGCCAAGTACATTCTCGCCAATTTTTTTATTCTTACAACAATATACAGGCTCACTAATCCGCTTTTTTCCCCATTTTCGACAAACAAAACCATTCCTGACAGCAGAAATTTGTACGTATATTTATCTCAATTTGCATTGGTATCGACATCTTAAAGTTACCAATTTACAAAAACATTTCCTGGTAAAGAATATTGCTTTGAAAAAAAATTTTTTATTTTTTATCTATTAAAAATACCGAATTGTCGTGTTGTTAGGTTTAATTGTAATATATTTAATATTTATGCTGCTTGCATGGTGCTCCTTCACGTAATTCGCAAAAGTCGCAGGAACCATTCAAATTATGAGATGTATCAAATGCGTAGTGACATAAAATTTAGTCTGCTATCATACGCATGACCAAGGATTGATAATTATTAGATAAAGTTACTACTTTCTATTAATCGCTCCGTCATTATACTGCTAAGGAGCTATCGATGAAAACATATCAAAATACAGCCAAATGGTTTCGCGGCTTAATGCTTGTAATAGGGGTAACAACATGCTTTCTCGCATCGTCATCGACGCTGTTCAATGCTTTGCTAAAAAATAATAAAATCTACCCCACTGGTTCATCATCACCCTGGATATCCACCACAAAATCGGCTATCTACCTGCCAATGGTTTTTAAGGTTTATGGCCCTGTTATCATTACCGTCCAGGTTGATGGATTAAAGTGCTCAGTTTTTGGGGAAACCGTCGGCTATTCATTTAAATGGCATCGTAATAGCATTCTCTTGATGCAAGAAACCAACTCCTTATTGACTAATTCAGCCATGAGAACATATGATGGGAATCCGATCGAATATACCCCAAGGAGTTCGCATACAGGACATACAACTCGGGGTTTTGAATTCAAGTGTGAGGCTTTCGATGATAACGAGAACCAAGTTGGTGATGCAAGTGTCTTTATCAATGACTCTCTCTTTAGTAATCCAATAAAGGGTGTTTCCTTGGTTTATTTCGATGACGCCTGGGCGACACAAGAGAAAATCGATCACACCCTAGTAACAATACAGCGCACTCACCTTAATTGGGTTTCAAGTTGGACTTTTCATTTCCAAGATAGTATTACAAGTACGATTATCTACTCAAAGAATTCAGGTTTTCCTAATACGATGAGTGATCAAAACCTAATTTACCAGATCAACAAGGCTCATCAACTCGGGCTTAAAGTTGCACTCTATCCCCAGATCTGGATTACTTATCCAGATGGTTCAGCTAGTCCCGATGAACGACCATACATAATTCCCAGCGATGAATGGTTTACTTCCTATAAAAACTTCATTTTAGGTAGAGCTGATATTGCAGAGCAAACAGGGGTGGAGTTGTTCACAATCGGGGTTGAGCTTGAGTCTACCATGGAATATTCAGATAAGTGGTTTGATATCATTTCGTCAATAAGAAATCATTATCATGGTCCAATTGTGTATTCGGCAATTGCTTGCAATCAACCTATAGTGGAAGGTCTTAAGAATATCAGTTGGTTTAACGCTCTAGACTATGTTGGTCTTAGCGCAAACCTTCAGACACGGTCTGGCAATTTCGATCCCAGTGTCAGCGAGTTGGTCGCCGTTTATGAAACGATGGCGATAACTATGAAAGAGGTCCACGATATTTTTGACAAGCCAATATTATTTACGGAAACGATTATACCTAGTCTTGACGGTGGAACTATAAGCCCCGGTGATTGGAAAACAGATGTTGCTGATTTTCAAGAACAGGCTGACTTCTATGACGCCTTTTTTCAAACTTTCGCAAATAAGTCTTGGGTTGAAGGTGTCTTTGGGAATACATGGAACGCCAGCCAAGAGAGTTGGTATCAGCTCGACCCCGGATGGGCTTTCGGGTGCACATTCCTTAACAAACCCGCGGAGCGTGTCCTCACATCGTGGTATGGTGGTACCTATAGAGGACCGTAAAACAGGAAACTAAGCAAATGAAGTTAATAATGAATCTTACCGAAGCCTTTCTGCCCTGTTCAAAGAACGGCAGATTAACCAGCGCATGCAGGTAAATAGATACCCCGCCAGGTTCCAGGTTCGAGTCCTGGTCGAGGAGCTTTTGACCCATAACCCCTGGCGCAGGTCGGGGGTTTTGTTTTAACAAAATAATTAGACACCCTGTAGACGGGATCGCCGATCCCGTCTACATTATTTATACGTATTTCCGATCGGATAACACACTCGGAGAATATACCGCGGCTTCTGTACGCGAATTGCGCGGCTGCCAACCCAAATCAAGACCCTGGAGTTGATGATATAGAACAAATTCCTCTTGAAATTCAAGCAACCTTACTGTATGATAATTATTGGCATTCATTTTTATTACCGTTTGATTTATGACCTATTGATAGTTGATGGGAAATTCTATCGATCAATCTCTACCAACCACGCCATTGCCCTCGTGAATTCTCCCTTTCAATTTGAATAATTTGCTTCGGTAATTTCGACTCAACAGTCGTCTATACATCATTTTTTTTGCATAGTATAAATTGCTTCCCTTAAGAAGAGCTATTGAAATGAATCTGTATAAGATACAAAAATATCTTGCTATACGGAATATTTGCAGTATATCCAATCATCGGGTAATAGCATTGGACTATTCATAGACTCGGCAGGGTGAGTCTGGCAGAGAATTTTCTTGACTTCAGTATATATAAGCAACAAGGAGGTGCAAAATGGGTACCCGGAAAGATTCACAGCAAGGAGATATACAAACCATCGAGCTTCATCTCTCGCGTGGTGTGGTGATCGTATTGGGATGTATGCTGCTCGTCGCGGCGGTGGTGGGCTACCTGGCTCAGCCGGAGCGTAAGGCGGCTGCGTCGGGTGCGCAATCGAGCGCAGCTTTGGCGGGCACGCTGGCAAAGTACTACCTGACCACCTCGACGGTAACCGCCGACCAGGCTCTGACCGCCTGTGCGGCGGGCTATCACATGGCTTCGATGTGGGAGATCCTCGATCCAACCAACCTGGAGTATGACAGCTCGTTGGGCTGGATGACCTCAGACTCCGGTTCCGGCCCGCCGTCCGCCTATTACGGCTGGGTGCGAAACGGATATAACAACGCTTCCTCGACGAATCCCGGATCGGGCAATTGTTTTTCTTGGACTACCGGCTCCGATATGTACTACGGCACACGCGTGAGACTGCCCACCAATTGGACCACAGCCGCCGTACAGTCCGCACCCTGGGAGGCAGACGCAGAGGCATGTAATTCAACCGTCACTCACGTATGGTGTGTGGAGGACTAGGCGATGAGAGCACGAGTGAACATCAGAATTCACTACCGGCGGCGCTCTGACCTGGTGGTGCTATTGACCCTGGCACTGCTCACCGTGGTATCCCTGGGCATCCTGTTCATCTCGGTCGGACCCGCTGTCGCCAGCCCTTCCGGCGAGCTGCAACAGTCGTCCGTGAACCGGCGGCAATACTACCTGACCACCACGATGGTAGCCGCTGACCAGGCTCTGACCGCCTGCGCAACGGGCTATCACATGGCTTCGATGTGGGAGATACTCGACACCACCAACCTGGAGTATGACAGCACGTTGGGCTTGATGCTCTCGGATTCCGGTTCTGGCCCGCCGATCGCCTATTACGGCTGGGTGCGAAACGGATATAACAACGCTTCCTCGACGAATCCCGGATC
>JAFGJM010000042.1 GCA_016929095.1 Anaerolineales bacterium
GATCTGCCGTGTCTTCCCAATTCTATACCCTTGGCCTTTTATCATACTAATGACAGGGAGAAGGAGAGGGCTCTCTCAGAATGACAAGAATTAGATGGCAAGAAAAAAAACAGGGCAGTCATTTCTGGCTGCCCTGTTCTTTGTGATTAATCAACCCTGAAAACGGTTAATCTTCCCATCCATACTATTTGGCAACAATCGGCATGTAATAAAGGTAAGCATAATCCACAGTGATGGGGATGCTGAACAAATGCGGTGCATCAGCGAAGCCAACATACATGATGCCGTCATTGCATTCTTGTTCCACAGAACTACAGGCTAACGGAGCCACATTGTACAGCTCGAAGGTTGCCGGGTGAGATGGGCTGAACTCCAGATCGGCATTACGGATAGCGATGGTGTTATCCAGATCGGTGCGTTCCCAGTACCAGTTAAATGTGCCTGAGCCGCTGCCGACATCCCAACCCTGGACAGTGATCAGGTAATTGCCCGCAGTTGGGAAGCTGAGTTCTACGTAATCGTCTTCACCAGACGAATTTGTCGAAGAAGCAATTCTCTCTCCCGGGCAGGTGAAGGTGCCGCTATCATCGGCATCATAGTAAACGAACAGGTCGAGATCGTTTGCACCTACATCAACGTAAGCCAGGAAATAAGACACCAGGTCGGGTAAAGTAGTGGCGTAAGTATAAATGCCACCTGCCTCGAAATCGCATGGGTCGTCATCCGTTGGATCCTGAATGATGGGCACGTTATAGAAATCTTCACCGGTTGAACTCATACCGTACACTTCCACATCCAACCCGGAGGTTTGGGTGAGTGTGGTGGAGAAGGAGATATCATCGGTGAAGTAGTTGACATAATGCAAGTCACTGGCAGTAGGTCCATTCATGGTGCTAAGGGTCTTCTCGAAGCCTACTTCGAACTTATCGCCTTCATAGCGCACGGTATGCTGCATGACCTCGTGCAAACCGGCGTCGGTCAATTCAGCTGCCACATATTCGGTATTGCTGCCGGTGGCGGTGCCGAATGCCCAGGCGCCATCGCCAAGCAAATTATAGGCGCTGCGACCCAGCTCATCGAGACTGTATGGACCAAAAGTTTCGGGGACATAATATGACCAGTTATCCAGTACCGGTCCCAGGATGATGGTGTCGAAGTCGGTTTCAGGAGCTACATCGTCCCATACATCTTTGACGATCAAGCGCGTTCCATCAGCGGGCACAGTGGGTTGATCTACGAAGAAGAAGCGCCAATCGCCGGATTCGGGTCGCCAGGTCCAGTCTTGCGAACCGCTCATGAAGCTGTTATCGTATAGTATGATACCCTTTTCTTCGCCGCCGAAAGTGACCACATCGGTCGTCAGATCATCATCGGAAGCCACATTCAGAATTACCGGAATGGCGGTGGTATTTTCGATAAACGACAGATCAACATGAGTATTGGTATTTGTCAGATAGATGGCGCATTGATACATACCATAAGGCATATCCGCGGGAACCGAAACATTAGCCACAAAGGTATCACTCGAAAGAGGAGGCGTATCCGCGGGAGCGGAACCATCAGCCACAAAGGAACCCTTTATATAATTGCCCACTGTTCCTTCAGATTTGCTTATTGATAGCCAATCGCAGCTTGTTTTCCCGTAGAAGGTTACGCGTAATTTGAGATGGGAAACAGGTGCAAGAGGGCTTCGGGTGCGATGTTGCAAGCCCAGGTAGATGCCATCTTTCCATCGATCGGGGTCCAACGGTTCTTTTACCGACGCGGAGTGGTAAGTGTGGGCGTTGTAGCCGTAGGTGAAGCGAATGTATTCACCGCTATCGATTTCACCATCATCCACCGCGCCATCGTAATCGGCGTCAGTCCACAAATTTCTGTCGCTGTTTACATCTTTATAGCTGTACCATAGAAGACGCCAGTTGTTGTTGTCGTCGTTATACTCATTATCTTGTGGTTCCCACTCGGCGTAAGGCTGGATCAATTCAGCCGTCATCAGCACGGTGCCGTTGGGGATATCGGAATCCGGAGCATAATCGCTGGGCGAGAATAAGTAATCGGGGCGGTAAAAGCTATAGGAGCTTTCATCAGCCAGCACGGCATCCAATTCGAGTTCTGTAGAATGCAAAGCTACCAGTTGCCCGGTTTCAAGGGTATAGTCTTGATCAATTGACGAATAGTTGGTGAGATTGAAAGTTTGGCTATCAGAATCACCGGGATGAAGGAGTTTAGTGAAAGCCAGGTATTCTTCTCCCTGGTAATCGCCAACACTCCAACTGGAGGGTGAAATATGCAAGCCTTGATCGCCGCCGGCGATACTGGTGGAAGTTTCGGCGTTGACCATGCCTGCACCCTGGGTGAAAACGTCGTAATTTTGGTCGGTTGCGCCGCTCATGATCAATTCCCGAGCCTGCTCCCAGGTGGGGAACGAACCGGTATTTTGTTTGAACGCGTCGTAAATGAGCGCCATGTTACCGGCAACCACCGGCGCCGAGCGGCTGGTGCCGCCCCAGGATTCCCAGGCGCTCCACCCGTCCATCCAGTAGTTCAAGGTGAGGTCGCCGGCGCCAAAAGCGCCATCGGCGGTCACTGATGGTGCGAGGCTACCCACGGAAGTTGGTCCACGGTTGGAGAAGGGGATCACATCACCCCACACGATCTGGTCAACATCGGTAATCGAATCCCACAGGGTAGAACCAAATTGAGTAGAAGCGCCAACCGCGATGGCGGTGCTGCCGCTGGGAGGCGCATTGGTGCCGTAACCCGGAGCGCCGTTGCCGGTGGAGAACATGAAAGCATGCTGTTTCCCATAGGTATTGGGTCTGCTAAAATAATCATAGTTGCGGGTGTTCAGGCGGGTTATCAGGCGTGAGCGATAATCCCATTCATCGTTATCGGTGTCGCTGGAGCCGTAGGAGTTGGATGAAATCTGTGCACCATCGTTTGTGTTGCCAAAACCATCCATTCCCCAAACCGAGAAGTAATACGAGGCTTCGGTTGAATCTTCATGGAGGATGTAAGAGTCACCCATGGCGATGATTTTGGCGTTTTTACCGGCGCCAATAACCATACCAAAACCGGAGGGTTTAAAGGATGGTCGTTCACCATATGGATCGCCATCAATGACTCCCTGTCCGACTATGGCGCTGGCGGTTAGCGTGCCATGCGCTGAAGCAGGACCTGTCCAGTCATCGAACATGAAAGCGACCAGATCGCCATTCTCCGGAGGGGTTAAACCGTAACCGACTGGATTCCACCACCAATCCATGCCTTGCGGCCAGTGATAGCCATCGGCGATGAAATAAACCATACCGCCGGAGACATCAGCGTAAGTGTCTAAGTCATAATCCCAACAGGCAGTTGGTGTTGCCTGATTGGTGGGGGCTTCATCGCTGAAGTCAAGGTCGTTGTCCATGTCAACATATACCGTTTCAAAGACATCATCACCATCTTCATCCACCACTAATATACCAACTGGTATTGGATCATTTGGATAACTAAATACATAACCAAGTGAATAATCGGGGTGATAACCGATATGGTAAACTGTGCCGGTATAAGCGGTGCCGCTGGTGATCCAGGTTTCACCATCGAAAGAAATGGTGCTGCCCGTGCCGGTGGTGCTGGTGTCGGCGAATTTAGAAACGCCATAAGAAAAGGTGTTTAAATCGGTAAGTTGACCATTAACGATCAAATCGAACATCATGAGATAGTTGGAAGCCGGGCTATAAGCCACAGGCCAACCGGCGTAGTAATCCAAATAATTAGCCACGCCGCCATATGTGTAATTTGAGCTGTTGGTGGTGGTATATGTAAGCCAGGTGCCATACAGATCGGGGTGGCAAAAATCTACGCCGGAGTCGATATCAGCCACTACCACGCCATCGCCGGTATAACCGTTAGACCAGGCAGCAGCGGATTTGTGATTATAAGTAACATCCCACCAACCTGAAACCTGGTTGCCGCCAATGATATTATCTGCCGAGCCGGTACTGGTAAACTCTTTCCGTAACTCGTTGATATCTTTTAAAAGTTCCGGGTGGGCGGTTTCTCCTTCCGGTAAGAAGCGGGGCGCCGGGCTGGTCGCCTGCACCAGACGGGCTTCAACAACCACGTCCAGGCTGGCCAGTTTAGCCAGATAATCGGCTTTTAAACGGGCTGTCCATACCACGCCTCCAGTAGCCTCATCGGGGATGTTGCGCGCGACAGCTTTAACATAATCTGGCCAGGTCACATCCCTGGTTTCGGTAACCAGGCGGACGGTGATTTCTTCCTCACCACCGGCTTTAGCTGCCTCCTGCAAACCCGAATCGTATTTTTCCAAGCCTTTATCGGAAGCAGCGGTGGCGTCGCCTCCCTCGCCCTGCTTGGCCTGGGATGCCTGGGCGGTTAATGGTTTGCCGGGTAGGGCTACCGCCAGTCCTAATACAAGGGCGAGCAGGAAAAGAAGGGTAATCGAACGTTTTAAAACTTTATGTTTCATAACACTCCTCCTGGCAGGTTTTATCAACCTGCATGAAATTAGGATCCGGCAATCTATGAAAAGTGCATCGTAATAATGCCGGGAAAAACAATAATCATGCACGCATCTTTAACAACATACATCACGGTTAGGTTATATCTCCCCTAAGCCGGAATTGCAAAACGTGTTTAAAATAAAATGCTTTGCCAATACGTAAAGTCCATGCAGAATATATGACAATATTCAACTGGGTTTAACGTAAGGTTTTATCAATGCCAATATATTTTTCAATGAAAGGTGCAGAATTTTCTGGGCGATCTGCACATTAAAAATATACCAGTTTACGGTAATTGTCAAGCCAAGAAATGGTTTAACAAATATTTTTTTGAAAATGTTAAGAAATGATTTTCGTATTAAAATAATACTTCAGCATATTTTATACCGAACAAAGAACGTCCGCATTTTTGATAGTAGAAAATTACACATCTATGGTTGGCTGAGCTTGTCGAAGCCAATAATCCGTTGCTTGAAAGTCTCTGAGCAAATCGAAATATCTCACTTCAAAAATAGACCCTTCGCTTCTCTTAGGGTGACAGGCTTCTTGTGCGACAACCCCTACAAATTCATCTTCTTTATATTGACTAACCACTACTCACTTATAATCAAGAAAATAAAAACCGATAACAAAAAAATCCCATGATGAAATCAAAAATAGTACCCCCACTCTTAACCAACGGCATTGTGTGCGCCATCATCGGGGCGGCGTTCGGATCGTATGGCGGAATGCTGACCTGGATTATCGGTGGTTTTATCCTCGGCGTCATCTTGGCAGCCGCGTGGGAGGCGATTTTTCATCGTTTGGCGCACCGCCCACGGTTGTTCCGCTTACGACCTTTGTTGCTGGTGTTGGTGGATTTTTTACTGGTCTTATTCCTGGTTATTCCCTTGTATGGCGGGTGGCACAATGCGCATCCCCAACGAGTGGCTGTCACTATCACGCCGCAAGACATCGATATGGCTTATGAAGAAGTGCAGCTTACCACCTCGGATGGTATCCGGCTGGCGGGGTGGTATATCCCATCTCAAAACGGCGCCGCAATTATCGCCTTGCATGGTTTCAGCGGCAACCGCACCCATGTGCTGCCGCACACAACAATCTTGCAGCAGGCTGGTTATGGGGTGCTGCTCTACGATATACGCGCCATGGGTGAAAGCAGCGGTGAGGTTTACCATTATGGCTGGAAAGGGGAATTGGACGTTGCCCCGGCGATTGAATTCTTATTAGCTCGCCCAGATGTAGATGCCGAACGTATCGGCATCCTGGGGCTTTCATCGGGGGGGATGACGGCTCTTAACGCCGCCGCCAAACTCTCCGAATTGCGGGCAATTGTCGTCGATGGAGTGGAAGCCAACCGTATGGAAGACCTGCTCAACCCCATGCCGCCTTCCTACCGCCAGTTCTGGTTCATGGCGCCCATACCCTGGATGATCGACCGCGCCACTATGCTTTTCAATGGCGTAGTCCGTACATCGTCGATGGATGAATTACTGGCGCAGATATCCCCGCGCCCGGTGCTGTTCATTGCCTCCGGCGCCGAATCGGAAATTTTCCAGGGGCAAAAGTTTGTGGCTGCTCACCCGGAGAATGTCAGCTTGTGGGAAATCCCCGAAGCCAAACATGTGGAGGGTGTGTTTGTGCGTGAAGAGGAATATGCTGCACATATGTTGGAATTTTTCGAGGATAATCTCAAATAGAATATTTGATAATTTTGGATGGTACGAAAGATTCCCAAATTTGGGATTTAATCAAAACCCATAATTCTGCTCTTTTAGACGATCATCTCATGGCGGTTGAAATTCTGGGTGAAATTGGTGATGAGGATTCATTACAAAAGTTACGCAAGCGCCTGACCGCGGTAAATAAAGAACTGTAAGCTTTGATAGAAGCGGTTGGGAAACTAAAGAGGAAATTTCAGATAATATGATTTTAAATGATATAACAAAGCGATAACACGGAAGTTCTAATCTTTGTTATAATTACATTAGTGAAATTTTTCATTAATCACATCTTCAACCCTATTATTAGAAACAACAATTATTAAATAGAACCAATACGGAATGCGGGAATTTTAGGATTATAGTTTTTGGTATTTAAATATTTTAAACATCATATATATTGACATTAATACAATTGGAATGCACCATGAAAAAACACATCATCTTCTCTCTCAGCGTTGTATTATCACTTGGTTTAATATTTAATGATTGGAACTCAGCCAGGTCTTTAGGTTTTTCACTTCAGATTACTACAACACCTGCTGTGAATATAGAAACCCGGCCTTTCTCACCAGGGATGAATATTGATGTAATTTCATATTCATCAGGTGAACGCATAGAACGAGATTCCAGAGATCAAACCAGTCCAAATGCAATTGACCCTGGCACAATGCGTGTGTATCAAATGGCTGCTGCAGGAGCTTCGGATTGGGATATTTATATTGAAGATGATAATGGGCAAAATCGTCAAAACATTACAAATTCATCGAAGGCTGATATTCAACCCAGATTTAACCGAGGGGCAAATCGTATTGTATTTGCATCTAATCGTTACAATAATCAGTTCGATATTTTCGTCATTAATCCCAATGGGACGAATATAACTCGCCTTACGGACAATAAAAAAAATGACTATTACCCCACATGGTCACCGGATGGTACAAAGATTTTATTTACCCGCAATGAAGGGAAAGACGCGGAAATATATGTTATGAATTCTGATGGAACTAACCCAATGAATTTATCCAATAATCACAATTTTGATGGCACCCCTTTTTTTTCTCCGGATGGAACCAAAATTGTTTTTATGTCATACCGATCAGGCCAATATCGCATCTGGGTGATGAACGCAGATGGAAGTAATCAAATGCAAGTATCTAATCAGCCTTATAGTGAAAATCCGGTTTGGAGTCCAGATGGCTCGAAAATTTTTTATGATGCAGACACCAATGATGACGGATTGCAAGAGTTGTGGCTAATGGACAGCGATGGGAGTAACCAAACTTCTCTGAGCAGTAATCTTGCATATTCATTCTATGCAAATGGTTGGTCTCCCGACGGAAAATATATTGCTTACACAATGATTGGTTATGATGAAAGTAGAATTTATTATAAAAATCCAGTTGAATTTGGAAGTGCGTCATTCAATCAAGACTGGTGTGCAAATGTGGACTGGCAAACCTTAGATACAGTAATTCCAACTTCGAATTTGGATCCTTTATCCAGCGAATCTCCCGGACCTTTCACTGTAAAATGGACAGGTTTAGATTCGGGTGTGGCGGGAATTAAAGGATATGATATCCAGGTAAAAGATGGCGCACAAGGGGATTGGACTACCTGGCAAAATCAAAGTACATCAACCAGCGCCCAATATCCCGGAATTGGTGGTCATACTTATTTCTTTCGCATACGCGCTCAAGATAGGCACTATAATATTCAACCCTGGCCGCAAAACTCGCAAATTCATACATATGTCGAGAATAATTCACCCATTTCCAAAGTAGTTACTCTACCCGATTATTCGCGCGGAACTATCGATGTATCATGGGAAGGTATAGACCCGGGTAATTCTGGAATTAAAAATTTCGATGTGCAATATCAAGATCTTTCTGTGGGTGCATGGACCGATTGGCAAATAAGTAAAACGATCACTACAACAACATTTACTGGCGATCCAGGAAAAACTTATTCATTCCGCGTCAAAGCAACCGACAATGCGTTTAACACCGAAGCCTGGCCAACCGGATTTGGCGATACCAGCACAACATTTTATTCATGGTATATTAGCGGAACAATTCAAGATATAAGCGAAAAACCTCTTATTCAAGCAAGCGCTAATACCGTTCCGGTAGAGATCGATCCGATTTTCTCAAATGAGCAAGGAAGCTATAGCGGCTATGGCGCCGAAAGCGGGGTTCCATATTCAGTCTCCTGGGGGAAAGATGATTATAGTAATTTACCTTTTACAGTATTTACTTCTACTATTGATGCATATAAAAATGTGTTCTTACCTTCTGGTAATAATATTGTTCAAAATGGCGACTTTGAAACCAATCATTTTTCTGGATCGGATTGGTTGGCAGAGGGTGAGATACAACTTGTAATTACCGATACTGATAAAAATACAGGATTGAAAAGTGCTTATTTTGGAGATTCTTTTAAATTTGGGGATGTAACAGAAGTTTGGGATAACTTAAGTGATGGGAATTGGGATGTTCTTTTGGAAAGTGATAGTGATAATACTATACACCTTATTTGGCGAGATAATAATTTAGATCAATCAACGCTTTATTATTCTTATAAACTAAGAAATGGTGATTGGGTAACCCCAACTCAAGTTTCTAATGTAACTGCTTCAGGCTCATTCGATATGACTTTAGATGATGAAGATACAATTCATCTTGTATGGAGGGGCGTTGGGGGAATGCTTTATACTCTCAAACCAAAAGGAGGAGCATGGGTAACACCCATATTTTTATCTACAAGTGGTGCAAATCCAAGTATAGTAATCGATTCATTGGGCACCATTCATGTTTTTTGGGATGGAATCTTCCATACATACAAATTGGATGGAAGCGATTGGATTTCACCGGAAAGAATAAATTCTGAGGGATCGGAACCGAAAGTAGTTATAGATCAAAACAATACTATCCATGTTATCTATTACATTTATCATAATTTTATGATCATCCATTATTTAAATAAGCCAATAGATGGTAATTGGTCAACCCCAATTCAAATCTATCAAGATTTTAGTTTTGGTTTAGAACATGAAATGTGTTCAGATTCAGAGGGGACTCTGCATGCTGTTTGGGCTGATTTAAGTTCAAGCCAATTGTTCATTTCCTATTCACAAAAACCTGTTGGAGGAACCTGGTCGAAACCAACATATGCGACTCGCGTGCCTTCAAGGTTACCATCTATTGCATGTTCAGGAACAGATATAGCAATCTCATATCAATGGGCAGATTTCTGTGAGATAGATAGTCCTTATACATGCATTATGTATACTTACAAAACTAAAAATGGCGATTGGGAAATACCCCAAAAAATTCAAACATCGGGAGGATATCATTCTACACTAACGATGGACTCAATGGGTTATCCACATGTAGCATGGATAAATAGCGTTGACAATCGGATTAATTACAGAACAACACTATCGGGCAATACCGGTAATTCAATTTTAAAACAATCATTGTTCATCTCAGATTCCATGCCTAATCCTGCGCTTTCATTTTTATACAGAAATTTTGACGCATCAATCAATAAAAAATCATGGTTCTCAATAAATATTAATAATACAATAACTAATACGAACATACTCTCGATAACTGACAGTTCGGATTGGAATCATCGCTGGTTCGATATGTCAGCCTGGCGAGGGCAAAACATTACTATAACTTTTCAATTACACGAGGATGAGAATACAATTCCTGCCTGGGTTTATCTGGATGAAGTCAGCCTTGGTTCAATCTATCCGGATGTGTGGATTGAGATGAATAGTCCTTCAGATGCTTATCGAGAGGATACTATTGTGTATTCAATAATCTACGGCAATCGTGGTAGCGTAACGGCGAACGATGTGGTTATTTCTGCAACTTTACCAAGCGAGTTACAGAATATTCAATACAGCGATTCCCCAATCTCGCCAACGGAACCGTTCATCTGGGATTTAGGTGATTTACCAGCAGAAAGTGGACCATTCACAATCATGATTACTGCAACAGTGTCGGATGATGCTGAATATTTCCAGGTTTTAACTTCAACAGCTCAGGTGACAACATCTCCTGAATTAGAACATTTGAACAACTACTCTCAAAACGAATTATTTATTCACGGTATAGAGTATTATTTACCAATGATACTCGGTCACTGATTTTTAGTATTGATAAAAATAATATATCAGATAATATTTAGAGAAAATTTGATAAACTTATATGCTCATTCATATTGTTACTATAATAAATTTCTTTCGAAGTAAAAACATATGTATCAGCTTATTTTTATAAAAATTACAGAATAACTCCTGCGTTGTGATTAGGGGAGTGTTGGTAGTCCCATTGGAAAATCGGAAATAGAAATAACCAGTATATAACCTGACTTTGCCCTTCCTCTGCTATAATCATCTTAGCGATATTTTTTCATTGGTTCTCTAATCGTTCTATGTGCAAACAGGAGGAAAATGCAATGATTAACAATATCCTGTCTCAATCAAACGCTTCACCCTGGTGGTTATGGTTGATCATCATCGTATTGATCATCATCTTGTTATTTCTGATCTGGTGGTGGCTGGGGCGTTCGAAAGCAGAAATTCCCGAAACTCCCGTGGAAGTCCCTGCCCGCGCCCTAGAAGAGCTTCCATTAGTTCCCGATAACCTGGAAATCGTTGAAGGAATCGGTCCCAAGATCGCAGGCCTGTTGAAGGATGCGGGTATCACAACCTTTAAGCAACTGGCCGAAACGGATGTCAGCCGCCTGGAGAAAATCCTGGACGAGGCGAATTTGCGCATTGCCGATCCTGCCAGTTGGCCGGAACAAGCCGGGTTAGCTGCAGCAGGGAAGATGGATGAATTAAAAGCCCTCCAAGATGCGCTCAAAGGTGGTAGAAAAGTTTAATCGAAAGGCACAATGAAAACAAAATACTCCCACACAAATCTGGTTGCTGCTGACTGGCGCAACCTGGCGGATTTTTATGTTAATGTTTTTGGGTGTGTTCTTGTTCCACCGGAACGTGATTTCCGGGGTAAAGATTTGGATGCCGGTACAGGCTTAAGTGGAGCCCATCTTACCGGGGCGCATTTACGCTTACCTGGCTACGGTGAAAATGGTCCTACCCTGGAAATATTCAATTATGATCGTCTTGAAACACGTCCACCTGTGGCGGTAAACCGATCTGGTTTTGGGCACATTGCGTTTTCGGTCGAAGATGTCGGGGCTGCCAGGCAACTAGTTTTAAAATCCGGAGGCGGCAGTGTCGGTGAGGTGGTCACACTTCAAATTACCAGCGGAGACCAGGTCACTTGGTGCTACGTCACCGATCCGGAGGGCAATGTTATTGAGTTGCAATCCTGGGAAAAAGCCGCATAAGTCAAAATCGAATGGGTTAGCGAATGAAATTTGGGCTGTATCTCTCTAACTACGGTCAAGGACTGGGAGCGAGGCAGTTATCTGAGTTGGCAGCAATAGCTGAAGAATCTGGTTGGGATGGATTCTTTCTGTGGGATCATATTGTTGTTAACCGCAGTAACCCGGTCGAAATGGTGGATACCTGGGTAGCGTTGACTCCGATGGCTATGGCAACACAGCGCATATACCTGGGCACCACCATCACACCGCTGCCTCGCCGCCGACCATGGAAATTGGCTCGCGAAACAGTTACATTGGACCATCTTTCGTGCGGCAGAGTAATTCTGGGGGTGGGTTTAGGAGAACCGGGCGAGATAGAATTTGGCACTTTTGGCGAAGACAGTAGCTTGAAAACCCGTGCTGAAAAGTTGGATGAAGGTTTGCAAATATTGAACGGCTTATGGCAAGGGCTGCCTTTTAAATTTAATGGCAAACATTACAAGATTAAGAAAACAACCTTTTTGCCTGCGGCGTTACAACAGCCTCGCATACCAATTTGGGTGGGAGGTTTTTGGCCGCATAAAGCGCCCTTTCGCCGCGCTACTTCCTGGGATGGTGTTATTCCGCTAAAGGAAAATAGTTTTTTACGTGTTGAAGATGTTTGCAGTATTCTTGATTTCATCCGCCCTCTCAGAATGGAAAATACTCCGTTTGATTTCGTGGTTATTGGCAGCAGCGGGGTATTAAGAAATGGGGTAAAAGGGGCGAAGAAGGTAGCTGCATATGCTGAAGCTGGCGCCACCTGGTGGCTGGAAAATCTCTACCCGAAGCGTGATTCATATACCAAACTTCAGGCGCATATACGTAAGGGACCGGAAGATATTTAGCCTGTTAAAACCGCTGGGCGGCTCAGGTATGAACCGCCCAAGGCAACGAAAGGAGGAAGAAAAAGGGTAGCGGTCATAGACCGCTGCTTTTATAAACTATTCAGGTATTCATGCATGGCAGCCGCAGCCCGACGTCCAGCGGCAACCGCCGTGACTACCAGATCGGGACCGGTAACATCATCACCGCCGGCATATACGCCGGGGCGAGTGGTGGCGCCGGTTTCTTTATCGGCGACGATCAATCCCCAATTTTTTGTCTCCAGATCGGGAGTGGTTTCACCGATGATTGGATCGGGCCAATAACCCAGCGCTAAAATGGCGGTGTCGGCTTCGACGATAAAATTGGTGCCTTCGATTGGTACCGGTCTCCGCCGTCCTTTAGCGTCCGGTTCACCCAATTCCATACGGATGCATTCAATCTGCGCCAGGTGACCTGTGTCGTCGGCCAGGAATTTTACTGGCTGGGTGAGGAATTGATATTTAGCGCCTTCTTCACGGGCTAATTTGCGATCTTTACTCCCGCCGGGCATTTCCGTTTCTGTACGGCGGTAAAGGCAAAATACTTCTTCGGCGCCCATGCGGCAGGCTGTGCGTAAACAGTCAGAAGCCGTATCACCGCCGCCGATTACCGCGACTCTCTTCCCGATTTCTGGGCGGGTGCCCATTTCGGGTGGTAATGATTCCAGGTCTACATTGGCGCGAATGAGAAATTCGGTGGCTTTATACACCCCGGGCAGGTCTTCCCCGGGGACTTCCATTGGCGCATCTATCTGAGAGCCCACACCCACAAATACTGCCTGGTAGCCCTCTTCAAAAAGTTGGTCGATTGTTTTATCTTTACCGATATAAACGTTCGTAACAAATTTGATGCCGGCGCGTTCCAGATCTCCCATACGGGCAAAAACCACCTCTTTGCACAACTTGAAATTGGGAATGCCATACAGTAAAAGTCCACCAGGCGAAGGTTTGGATTCGAATATGGTGATATCGTGACCTTTCTGCACCAGTTGTTCCGCCACTGACAGACCAGCCGGACCTGCACCAACAATGGCTACTTTCTTTCCGGTTGGTTTTCCAATCGGGACATCAACGCCCTTATTATCCCGCTCGTAGCAGGTGACAAACGCTTCCAATGCACCGCATAGAACCGGTTCATGCATTTTGTTATGTACACAAGAACCCTCGCATAATTGTTCGTGCGGGCAAACCCTGGAGCAAATCTCAGGCATTGAGCTGGTTTTCCGGTATAACTTGGCTGCTTCAACGAATTCACCTTGTTCAATCAACCACATTGCCGAGGGGATGTCATTGTGCACCGGGCAGGCTACGACACACGCGGCAGGATCAGGGCAATGAACACATCGCGATGCTTCTAACATGGCGCGTTCTTCATCCAGGGGGATGATTACATCCAAAAAATCACACACACGAACGTTAGGATCTCGCGTATCTAATTCAAAAAAGGGTATATATTTACGGGATTTTCGATCTATAGCTAAAAACTCGCTTGGAATCGCCTGCATTTATCACCTCTTTGTCCTACGATATCTCATAATACGATGATATCGACAAAATTTGTTTAATCTCAGTCGCGGATGTCATGTTCTTTTTGTGACGGTTGTCACCTGCGCAAAGTTGCACGTTTTTGAAGGTTTTATATCGCCTCGAGCATTTTAAATCATCCATTTCATTTTCTCAATCATGGTATGAAAAAAAATTTTATAAGGAAGACAGGAATGCAGGAAGGTTATTTTCTAATAATAATATGCGACTTCCCTTTACCCGGCATCGAGACGGGTATGAAAATCATGAACAAGGCAACTGTGAACTATGTCAATAAAAAAAATTTGAATTGCGATTTCGTAAACTATTATTCTTGTCATTAGTATTACCGGTTGTTGTTCAAGATGAGGTAGAATTGTATTGAGGGTTTTATTCATCTGTTTTCAATTTATCAATTCATGGGAGGTTATCGGTTTCTAAAAACAAACAGGCATCATCACATACTATAATCTTTCGTGACTTTTCCATCCGTTACGTTTTTATCCTCGCAAGTTTTATATCGAATCTGTGAAGTGGCGAGGGGAAAGAAATTTCTCAGAGGTAAAGATGAATGCGTGGGTGATCGAAGCAGAAAATTTAACCAAAACCTATAAAATGGGCGCTGTCGAGGTCCATGCTTTATGCGGACTGTCGGTAAAAATTGCGCGTGGTGAAATCGTTGCCATCATGGGACCCTCCGGTTCGGGTAAATCCACACTGATGAATATCTTGGGCTGTTTGGACCGCCCGACATCTGGCGAGTATATCCTGGATGGTGAGAGGGTTTCGAAACTGAAAGACGATCAACTCGCGGCTATCCGTAATCGCAAGGTTGGATTTGTTTTTCAGAGTTTTAATTTGCTGCCACGCGCCACCGCGTTAGCCAATGTGGAACTTCCTTTACGATATTCCAGAGAAAAAAAAGATTGCCGCTCCCTTGCCCAACAAGCCCTGGAATCGGTTGGGTTGGATGATCGGATGCATCATCGACCGAACGAACTTTCCGGCGGGCAACAACAAAGGGTAGCGATCGCCCGTGCGCTGGTCAATGAACCTGCTATAATATTTGCCGATGAACCAACCGGTAATCTGGATAGCAAATCCGGCGAGGAGATTATGAATATCCTTCTGGACTTGAATACCACACACGATACAACCTTGATCATCGTCACTCATGATCCGGAAATCGCCGAACGGACTAAGCGCATTATCCATATTCTCGATGGTGTCGTCGAAGGGGAGGAGATGAAGGAAATAAGTTATTAGTTTTCTATGATTTGATTTATGTTATTGGCGAGAAGCGAAAGGTTAGTTGTAAATACTATAACTCTCCCCCAATTATGTTGTTCACATTGAAGGAGGAAGGAAGAAAAATAATATTTGGGATTATTTAATAATAGTGGGTAAAAATATCCAGTCCGAATAATTAACTTGACAGCGAAAGATCGTCACTATATTGTCTTTTGGACGACCAACAATTAATTGGGTGCGGGAGGCGTCGTAATCTGCAACCATGCTGTTTCCGCCGGTTGCATGATTTCCCAAAACACTATTGGATGTGCTTACTACCCCAACCGTGATATCTGAATCACAAGCCAGTAAGCTAATCGCCCCATCATTACTGCCATCGTTCCAATCTGGAAGAAATAGAGACGCATTTCCGTCTGAGTATGGTGAAATCGAAGAACTACAATTACTATCGTTTAAACAGCTGTTCACTAAACTGTTTGATATGGATAATACTCCAGTAGTTCCCCCTGTTCCATTTCCCCAGGTAAATGCTCCGATATAAATACCATTGTTCCAGTTGGGGCTATTCACTAAATAATTCCCATTGATCAGTTTCGTAACTCCAGCCGGACTAAATGTGCTCCCATTTCCCACTAAGTCGTTCGTTGCACTGCCAATCAGGCTGTTGGAGGCGGATACTGGGCCTGTGGTTCCACCTTCGCCATTACCCCAGGTAACTGCACCTACATCAGAAAATACGCCGTGATCCCATTGCGGGATGCCCACTACATAATTGCCATTACTCAAAGCGGTTACAGCATTGCCTACCTGATCGTCATCTGCGCTGCCCACCAGGCTATTTATAGCAGAAACCTCACCTACTGTACCACTTACACCGTTCCCCCAGGTGGTTGCGCCAGCATCCACAATGCTGCCATTATCCCAATCCGGGCTAAAAACCACATAATTACCATTGGTCAAGGCAATGACTCCACCTAAAGCGTCGTCAGTAGTACTACCCACCAGGCTATTAGTGGTAGACACGGTACCGATTGTTCCAACCGTTCCGTTCCCCCAAGTAACTGCTCCGGCATTATTCGCACTTCCATTATCCCAACTTGAGCTGATCACCACGTAATTTCCATTGGCAAGGGCAACCAACCCACCATTGCCCACACTGGCATAAGTAAAATCGCCCACCAGACTGTTTGTAGTGGAAATCATACCAGTAATGCCAATGCTTCCATCACCCCAAGTTACCGCGCCAACATTATTGAGATGAAGCGCTTCATTGCCCCATGTTGGTGTACTCACCACATAATTACCATTCGTCAAAGCAATTACGCCTCCGTTTCCCGCACTTTGAAGCCCATTACTAACCAGGCTGTTGGATGACGATACCGCACCGCTTATACCTGTAGTTCCATCTCCCCAAGTGACAGCGCCGGCATATAAATTATCTTCGTCTAAGTACCAGTCTGGACTGCTGACCACATAGTTGCCATTGTTCAACGAGATCACTTCATAACCCACGTAATCACCAGCATGGCTGCCCAGCAGACTGTTAGATGCCGAAATTGATCCGGAGACGCCTGTTGTACCGTTCCCCCAGGTAACCGCCCCAAAATGCGAACTGGATCCATTTGCAGTCCAATATGGACTGCTAACCACGTAATTTCCATTAGCCAGTGCGGTTACACCATCGTTATCTTTGTATATATCTCCCACTGGCGCACTGGAGCTGGCGCCTACAAGACTGTTTGAGGGTGAGACTACACCGGAAACCCCCATTGTACCGCTACCCCAGGTAACTGCTCCTACATCGGGATGTGTGCTATCTAAATCCCATTTTGAATTAAGCGCCACATAGTTTCCATTGGTTAACTCGATGATGCTACCATAGTAGGTATTTCCCAGCCAATCATCATTAGTGCTGCCTACCAGGCTATTGGAGGGAGACACCGGACCGGCTGTACTGCCCACTCCGTTTCCCCAGGTGATTGCGCCCGCATCTATAATACTTCCATTATTCCAGGCGGGGCTAAGCACCAGGTAATTTCCATTGGTCAGGGTAAATATGCCGGCTTCATAGTTATTGCCTACTTTATCGAAATTCGAGCTTCCAACCAGACTATTGGAGGCAGATACCACCCCCACCGTTCCCCCGCTGCCATTTCCCCAAGTGACCGCGCCTGCATCAACAACGCTTCCATTATTCCAATTTGGGCTATGCACCACATAGTTACCGTTCGCCAACGCAGTTATTCCACCGCCGATTCCGCCACCAATATTATCGCCTTCACTGCTGCCTATTAAACTGTTGGCAGATGAAACCGTTCCATTGCAACCTGTTACCTGGCTACACCAGGTAACAGCGCCCAAAGCATCCTTCGATGGGTTATCCCCGGACTCCCAATATGGGCTGCTTACCACATAATTACCGTTAACCAAGACGGTTATCCCGCCGCTGCCTACACTGTTAGTCAAATAATCACCGGTGAGTGTGCTTATCAGAACTCCATTTGGATTATAGAGATAAACTGCCCCATAAGCAGAGAAAGTATTTTCTGAATATGATGGATAGTTGGGATCGGTGACGACAATATTGCCATTGGGAAGCACCGTTATAGTCGTACCGAATTCGAAGCTGTTGGCAGGACCGGGAATGTTTATAAAAAAAGGCGCCGCTTGTGCTGATTTAAGTATAAGCATGGATAAAATAATCAGGTTACAGAAAATTATCCTGCATCCTTTGTTCATACGGCTCGGGATTTTCATGCAGTGTTCTCCCTCCAACTTACGCACAAACACTAGATTTATTTAATTTTATGATATTTGGACAGATTATTAATTATACGACTAATTCTTTTTATAGGTGGTAGAAAGTATGGAATTCTTGAGAGTAGTGAATTGTGAATGGTGGAAGGAGAAATATATCATTTCGATTCTTTTTATATTACTGATGATAACTTTCCTTCTTTATAAAAATTGAATTTCGCTGGTTAGCTTGTTACCTATTTTCGTTTTTCCCTATCCCCAAAATCATTATTGCTTTTTCCATGCGTTCGAGGGCTTGCCGCAACATGGCCTGCGGACAGCCATAATTCAACCGCACAAATCCCTCGCCTTCTTTCCCATAGAGCCGGCCATCATTCAATGCCACACGAGCATTTTTCAAGAAAAATTCCCCCGCATTGCCAGGAATACCTGCATTTCGGCAATCCAGCCAGGCAAGGTATGTGCCTTCGGGGTTGTACATGGAAATGCCGGGTAAGTTCGACTGGATAAATTGCCCCAGTACTTCACGATTATTGGTTAAATACATCAATAACTCTGCCAGCCAATCATCCCCTTCTTTATAAGCAGCCAACCCGGCTGTTAAGCCAAGCAAGTTTACCGAACTGATCAAGCCATGCGTAGCGCCCAGATATTTTTTTCGCAATTCAGGGTTTTGGATAATGGCGTAAGAACACTTTAACCCCGCCAGGTTGTATGTCTTGCTAGGGGACATAAGGGTGATCGAATTTTGGGCAATCTCCCGATCTAGAGATGCGATGGGGATATGCGCATGTCCGGGATAGATCAAATCACAGTGGATCTCATCGGAGCAAATGACCACGCCCTTATTCAAACAGATTTCGGCCATGTGCAATAATTCATCCTGATGAAAGACTCTACCCACCGGATTGTGCGGGTTGCTCAAGATGAACAGGCGTGTTTCTTTACCTATCGCTTTTTCAAATGTATCCCAGTCGATACCATAATATCCCTGCGCATCGATAGTCAAAGGCGCTTCCTGGGGCAGCCTATGGGTGGTTTGTGCGGCGTGTAAGATGGGCGTATAAACCGGTGTCTGCACCAGTACGCCCTGTTTTTCATCACATATGGATAAACACGCCAGGTGAAACCCGGGAATAACACCGGGCAATAAAACGACATCTTCCGGCATAACCTGCCAGCGATATAAGCGCTGCATGCGTTCGACAACCGCCTCCACCAGGGGTTGCGTTTTTATCCCATAACCAAAGACGCCATGCGCCACCCGCTCTTGAAGGGCGCGCAGTACTGCTGGCGGCGAGATGAAATCCATGTCGGCAACCCACATGGGAAGGACATCCTCACCATATTCAAGCCATTTCATGCTGTCGCTGCCGCGCCGGTTGGGTAAAAAATCAAAATCGTAGGGCATGGAAGTATCCTTTTATGCGTGAATTGTTTATTATTGTAACCTTGATTTCTTTTTTAGCCAAAAGATGGGGAATATATCAAGTGTGTAAGGATAACGCCGCGCAATCTATACTATAATCAGAGCATTGCTGCCGGCTGGCGGACAATCAAAATTTAAATTGCAAAGCACAAATGGAGATTCATCGCTCGATGAAAACAAATAAACCCTGCCATAATCGATTTGCAATTCCCATCTTTATCATCATTTGCTTTACATTTGGTTTTATCCTATGCCTTGGCAGCTCCATATCTGGCCAGGCAGCATCACGAGGCAAGGCAACCCCCACACCTGCGGAGGTAAATCCCAATGGCATGGATATTGTGGGGGGGAGTTTGGCCAGCGTAGGAGAGTATCCCTGGCAGGTAGCTTTAGTCGATTCATCCTATTCCAATCCCAATTATGGCCAATTTTGCGCCGGTACCCTGATCGACGAGCAATGGGTGTTGTCTGCCGGGCATTGCGTGGCGGAAAATGATGACTCAATCAGCGACCCAGATGACATCGATGTCGTTTTGGGGATCAATGTATTGAGTGAGGGGCTTTACTCGGGCTCGAATGGGCAGCGTATTGGGGTAGACCAGATTTATCTGTATCCGGGGTTCAATTATGGGTCTAATAATGAAGTAAACGAAGATGCGTCTTTGCTGCATCTGAAATATCCTGCGGTTCTAAATACTTTAGTGAGCACCATTACTCTGGCAAGCCCTTCGGATGCCAGCCAGACGGCGACTGGTGTTAACTCTACCGTTACAGGGTGGGGCGCTACATCCGAAAGCGGCGGATATTCCGACGCTTTACGTGAAGTTCAGGTGCCGATTGTTTCGTACGCCACATGTATGGATGGCTATAATGGCGCTATTAATCTCAATGATGCGTATCATCTATGCGCCGGGTTGGCTGAGGGCGGCAAAGATTCTTGCTACGGCGACAGCGGCGGACCTTTGATCGTACCCAACGGCACAGGGTGGCTGCAAGCCGGCATTGTCAGTTTTGGCGAGGGGTGTGCGGAACCCAATTATTACGGGGTGTATGCCCGGGTTTCTTATTTCAAATCCTGGATCGACAGCACCATGGGTTTATTATCAGGCGAGGTGCAAAACCCTGTATACTTACCTTTGACCATTTACGCAACGGGTGGATCGGGTGAGATATGTATTGCCGACCCGCCTGGCGAATCGGATAATATCCCCGATGCTTTGATCATCTGCAGCGGCGATACAATTTATGGAACTACCAGTTACCCTGACGATTTGGATGATGTGTATAAAATATATATCCAAAGCGGGAAGAAAATAACCATCAGCATGTCCGGCAACGGCGGTGATTCGGATTTATATCTTTTCCCACCGGGCGCAGATGATGTGGAAACCGATGAATGGTATCGTCGATCGACGAATTCCGGCAACAGCGAGTATATCAGTGTAACCGTGAACGAAACCGGTTATTGGTATGTGGATATCTTTCGATATCAACAATCTGCAACCAGCGCCACGAATTATCAAATTACAGTGACCATTGGCAATTAAAGCTGATCACCGCCTGCCCCAAGGTCGATCGTCACCACAACCCTGGATTGCGCCTTTTGCGCAATATCCTGCGCTATAGGATGTCCATCTTTATCTGTTTGGATATTTAGATAACGAGCATATTGCGGGGCGAGCTGTAAATAGGCGCTTAATGCTTCAGCAACGCCCAGATCGTCTTCAACAACCTTACCCCAACCTTTCATTTGTTCCCCCTGAAAGCATAATGTAACTTCCGCCTCGCCGCGCAAATTGCGCCACCAGGTGCGCTCCCGTGAGCTGAGGGTATACAGCATATTGCCCTGGCGGATATAGTTCACCGGAGTGGTATAGGTTTTTCCGCTTTTTCTCCCCTTCACGGTGACCAGCATCGTACTGCGGCTGAGCATACCATGCAGCGGGGAGCGTAATATCGCGGCGATCAAAGGATTACTTAATTTCAAGAAGATATTTTTTTGTGACATGGGATTGCTCCGATTTGGAAAACTTTGTTATAAATGTAAATAGGCTGAAAATCCTAACTAATCCGTGAAACTCCTTTACCGATAATAGAGATCATCAATTAGGCACAATTTATCTGATCACTCGATTATCTCCCGCAAATCATATTCATGAAAGGGTTGGGGAATGAGCACTTTCACATTGGGATTGAATTTCTTTATCATTTTGGAAAAAAGGGGTAAAAACCACCACCTCATAAGTGCAGATAACCAATCCGGAGGATTTGAGAATTTATTTATCTCTTTGGAAATGGTTGGCATGAAATTATCCCAGTGGTTGGGGATGATCAATTTTGGCTGCACTTCTTCGATCAACCGCCGATAGCCGGCAGCCACATACAATGGATGGATGACCAACACTTCTGCCGGTAATATCCGTGGTTCTCGCTTACCACTATCCACCAGTATTCGCATACCGTCCGCCTTGATTAAATAAGAAAAACAGGCATCCATGCGATATTGGCGGGCGGTGCGCGGCGGTTTCGTGTTTTCCGGAACAGTTCCCGGTAAAAAGAACGGCACGGGGAAGTGCCAGGCGTTAAAAACCGAGACATCAAAGTTCCCCACTTTTAAGTGCTCGCCAGATTCGATGCAATGGATCTTCGATTCGTTCACTCCCAAAGCTTTCAGCAGGCGGCAGGTATTTTGCGACCCATATGCCGACGCACCGGTTTGTTCAATCACCGTGGGGACGTCAAGCAAGTGGTCGATATGGGCGTGGGTGACCAGAATATAATCGCCGCGGGAGAACATTTTATTTATCAATCGCCGGTCAGGCTGGACATGCCAAAAGAACATGTGATGCCAGGGTACGCGGGTGACGTATGGGTCGATCAGCAACGATTGCCCGCCATCGTGTATCTCGATCCCAGCCACGCCCAGCCAACGATATTTAACCTGAATATGATTTTGATTATCCATAAAATATCACTCAGTCAAAACGCAGTATACCAAAAAGGCGGACTGATTGCTCTTCTTTCACTACGTACTATTTTTAATGAATACTTATAAAAAAGAGTTATCGAATAGTTGTCTTAGGCTATAATTCGGTGTATTCCAAGAGCTACACAGGCGATTTATATCAGGTTAGGTGTGACTGCACCTCCGGAACTCAATTGGGGGTGCCTGATTTTGCCTGATTGGAATTCATTTTTGGGAAAGGGAAGCGACAAAGCATTCGTATGATAAAAGCCTTGATATTCGATTTTGATGGGTTAATTCTGGATACAGAATCGCCCATCTTTGTTACCTGGAATGAGTTATACAAATCCTTTGGCTGCGAATTACCATTAGAATCCTGGGTTACATTGATCGGCGGAAGCGATGAATCTTTTGACCCATTTAAAGAACTGGAAAGACAGTTGGGTCGCAGCCTGGATGAAGCGGTGATAGAGCCCCCGCGACGAAAGAAGGAACTCGAATTGATCGACACCCAGGCAATATTGCCTGGGGTGATGGAATACTTGAACGATGCCAAAGAATTGAAATTAAAAATTGGGTTGGCTTCCAGCTCGACTCGTGAATGGGTGAGCAGCCACCTTTCACGATTGGGAATATTCCAGTATTTCGATAGCATTTGCACTCGGGATGATGTAAAACAGGTCAAACCCTCTCCGGAGCTTTACCAAAGCGTGCTGGATATTTTAAAGATATGCCCCGCAGAAGGTCTTGTCCTGGAGGATTCACCGAATGGCATTCAGGCGGCTAAGGCGCTGGGTTTGTTTTGTGTGGCGATACCCAATCCTATGACACGCGATTTGTGTTTTGACCAGGCTGACTTGATCCTGAATTCGCTGGTAGAGAAACCGTTGCGTGATGTGATTACCCTGGCAGAACGTAATCACCGTTGATTATCCATGCAGTGAAACATGGGTCGACCAGGAAACCAGAACAATTTCTCCTCTACCCATTAGACAAATAAAGTAATCCCACACCCTGACCTTCCCCATTTTGAGTATAAAAATGGGGAAGGAAGCAATTTCCGTCATTCACCGTCGTAGGTGCGCTGATGGGATATTTTAGACATACGATAGCAACATATGAGTGCGGAAGGACCCAATAAAATTTATTTTAATTACTGTTAGATTTGGGCAGATGAGGGATCAACCAACTCAAGAAAGCATCTTCGCTACGGGTTTGCATGAGTATACGTCCCGGACCGGTCATTTGTACCACCAGACCTTCTCCGCTGAAGAATGTCGATTTGAGCCCGCCAACGCGTTGCACTTCGAAGCCCATACCATCATTGAATGCTACGATATGTCCGGTATCCAGCTTATACTTTTCTCCCGTACCCAGGGTGCGTTCGTGGATGGCGCCATAGCTGGCGAAAATTAAAGTGCCGGTGCCTGAAGCGCGCAGCATGATGGGGCCTTCTTTCGCAAAAAATGTTTTAGCGCCAGTCCATTTGGTATCCAGAGCAATACTCTCGGAGCAGGCAACGAACGCGCCGGATTGCATTAGCAGAGTTTCTCCATGCAATTCCATGGTGAACATGTCACCCGGCAAAGGCGGGGCAACCGTGATCTCGCCGCCGCTGGCGCCGGCGCGGTACGTATTCTGGAAAAACGATTCGCCGCCTAGTATCGAGCGTCCCAGCGAAGCAAAGATACCCCCCTGGGCTTTGGTTTCGATTTGCATATCGGCAGACATGCTTACCATGGCGCCTGAATCTACGCGGATGCCTTCATTGGGGTTAAGGGTCACAATGCCCAGGGCATATGCCGGTCGATATTTGATCTCTGTATTCATGATATTTATTTCCTTTCGTGCCTTTCTGAAAAAATTGAAGAAATTTGTAATCGTATCCCGGTTATCGAAAATTCAAAATATATTTTCATTTCTGATACATTTTACGACATTCTTGTTGTGCGGTTTCTTAAAATGCGACTATGCTCAAGATTAAATAATTCGAATCGTCAAATACAAAGATTGAGATTATTTTCATGATCAATCATACTTCATTTGCATGCATGGATAAGGATTGTCGGGCAAAATCGGCGATGCTTAAACGCAAGGCTTCCGGTTCCAATACTTCCACCGCGTTGCCAAAAGCAAGCAACCGGCTGCGGGCGGTTTCCAAATTTTCAAAATTAAGCTCAATGGTGATCCATCCCTCGTCATCTGTTAATTCGGCGGGTTTAATCGCCTGTTGGGCGGTCTCACCCATGAATTGGGGAAATTTCTTTGCCAGAGATGGTGAAATGCGCACTTTGGCAGGGTAAATTGGGAGGTTGGCAGCGGTGTGTTCCAACCAATTGCGCCAAAATTCAGCCAGGTTAAAATGAGGCGGTCGGATAAATTGTTCATCGAGCAGCTCGGCGTCAATGATCGAATCGATGCGTACTGCGCGTATGTGGTCGTTGTGTAAACAAGCCAGATACCAATCATTGCCTCTGGCGATCAATCCCAGGGGGTCAACGATTTGATGCACTACAGCCAAAAAATGAGGTTTATATATCAGGCGAATACGCCGGTCTTTCCATACGCCTTGCTTGATCGTCTCCAGAAAAGCGATGGAATAATCAGCGGAACCTTCACTTTCCCAGTCTAGGAATAACCTTTGGTGGGTGAGGCTGTCTTCTTTAGCGCGTCTGTACGGCAGGGAAGCCGTTAGTTTGAGCAGGGCTGTTTTCAATGCCTCGCCTGCTCCTAATTGGACCAACGGTTGGGGAATGTTCAACATGAGTAAAGCCTGTAATTGTTCGTTAGTGAGGCCGGTCAAACTGGTGCGATAATTTTCTACTAAAAAAATTCCGCCGCCTGGTCCTCGAATGGAATACACCGGTATCCCAGATTGACTGAGGGCTTCAATATCGCGATAAATCGTGCGTTCTGAAACACCAAGCTCTTGAGCCAATTGCCGGGCTGAAAGGTTGCCGCGGGTTTGCAGCAACAGAATAATGGAGATAAGACGGTCTGCGCGCATCGTGTTATATTAAGGAATATATGTGATTTTACCAAAAATAACTGACAAAACATGTCTGGATTGTGACAAACAAGATACTTTTCACCAGGGATGGATATTTATTTCCTCTTTCGTAAAGATTTATTTATTATTAATAATAATAGTTAAGGAACACTGATAAGCTTACATCAAAATTTGCAGATTCAGTCTTGAAATTCCAATTTTTGCGTGCATGTGTTTTGTAGGAAAATGGATTTTTTTTGAAAATGACGGGAAAATTATTTTGGAAGTTATTTTCTTGTTGAACTCGGGATATCGCATCGAAAATTTACTTTGTAAATTGGCAGGTTTCAGCGTAGTGGGTTGTGATAGAATGCACTTATCCTTTCAATCGATGATTGATTCATTTTAAATTTTTATTAATTTCCTTTCTTGGGTGCTTCAACCAATATTACCGGTGAATAAAATTCAATTTATATTATGGTAAATCACCTTACTGAGTGAGTTACGCAGAACGAATGTTTAGAGGAAAGCCGTACATGTCATTAATAATCAAGGCAAACCGATTGATTCATAAAGAAAAAATTGTATGAAATAAGCATCATTGCTCATTATGGATAGCGCATACAATTTTGAGTAACCAGTGAATATCTAAAAGGAGGAAGCATGCAGGTATTAGTTGCTGAAGATGAAAAATTCTCTCGAACTATACTGGCTTCTATGATCGAAAGATGGGGATACGAAACCATCGTGGCTGAAAATGGTCAACAAGCGTGGGATATTTTACAAAAAGAGGATGCCCCAAAACTTGTATTGCTGGATTGGTATATGCCCGAAATGAATGGCTTGGAGGTAATCCAAAACGTGAGAAGCATGAGTGATTCAAAACTTCCCTACATCATATTATTAACTTCGAATGCAGAAAAAAAAGATGTGGTGGAAGGGATTTCTGCAGGAGCCAACGATTACATATTAAAGCCCTATGATCGGGACGAATTACGAGATCGACTGGAGCGCGGCAGGCAAATTGTAGACCTTCAACTGGCATAGCAACAACCACGGATCTTCCAATCACGATAAGAAAAATAATATCCGGCGCTGAATTGGGTTACTTATTGGTAAAAGGAAGATGACACGATTGAAATAAGATGAATGCTGTGCATAATTAAAATTATTCAAATTCATAGCACGCTTTTAAAAATAACTGACATAAGATGTCAGTTATTTTTGATATGATGGAAGCATAAAAAAGATGCTTATGAAAGGATGATTACAATGTCTATAGATGTTCAATTTGTGAAATTACCTGCCTTGAAAGTGGCTTCAGCGCTGGGATTTGGCGAGCAACCCGAAACGGAAGCCTGGCGCAAGATTTTTGCCTGGATGGAGGCGAATAATTTGTTGGGTGACATAAAAGCCAGGCGTTTTTTTGGATTCAATAATCCCAACCCCTCACCGGGCAGTCCTAACTATGGGTATGAACAATGGGTGACCGTTCCTCAAGGGATGCAAGCCGAGGGGGATGTCAAAATCGTCGATTTCCCGGGGGGATATTATGCCACTATAGAGTGTAAGTTATTAGATATTGGTGAAAAATGGGGTGAATTGGTCAACTGGCAGGCGGGAAGTAAATACCGTATGGCGCCTAACCAGTGCCTTGAAGAATGTCTGACCCCGGAAATATTAATCGATGCACCAGAAGACCAACCCTTTAGTATTGAGAATGTGGGTAAAATGCAAATGCGACTATACTTGCCGATCGTAGAGGGTGAATGATCGAGGCTTTCAATCGCCGAAACAAACGCCTAAATCACGTGCAGTTAGGATAAGATCGCTATCCAATGGGACAGTTTTAATGCGGTGTGTCGCCTTTGACAGGGGAACATATTTAACTTTTGGTGGGTCCAATGCGACCATAATGCCATGTTTGCCTTCTGCCAAAGCGCGCACCGCAGCCGCCCCGAAACGTAAGGCAAGCTGGCGGTCGTAGGCGCATGGTGAACCGCCGCGCAGCAAGTGGCCTAATACAACCAAACGAGTTTCCTTGCCGGTTAGCTGGCGTAGTGCGTCTGAAATTTTTGCGCCCACACCTCCCAGGCGTTTCTGGTTGTCTATGAGATGAGTCTTGAATGTTAACTCGCCCCCCACTGGTTTAGCACCTTCCGCAGTAACAACTATCGCAAACTTGCTGCCACTCCTTTCTCGTTCATAAACCTTCTCAGCGACCTTTTCCAGGTTGTATGGAATTTCCGGAATGAGAATGACATCGGCGGACCCGGAAAGGCCGCTTTCCAGGGCAATCCAACCGGCATACCTGCCCATCATTTCTACCACAATCACGCGGTGGTGCGATTCGGCGGTGGTGTGCAAACGATCTAAACATTCCGTGGCAAAGGTAACCGCTGTTTCAAAACCGAAAGTAGCTACTGTTTGATCGAGGTCATTATCAATGGTTTTAGGTACACCCACCACGCGCAGTCCTTTTTGAGATAATGCATTGGCGATGGTCATCGAGCCATCTCCGCCCACCGAGACGAGTGCATCGAGCTCAAAAGCTTGAAACGCATCGATGATTTCATCCGTGCGGTCTATCTGGCGAACATTGCCATCGGCATCGCGGATTGGGAAGCGTAAGGGGTTATTCTTGTTCGTGGTGCCAATGATCGTACCGCCCAGGTGGGTGATACCGCGCACTTCATTTCTGGTAAGAGGGGTTAACCATCCTTGGGGATATTGATCGGGTAATAATAATCCGTTATAACCATCGCGGATTCCAAATACTTCCCAGCCGCGGTGTAAGGCTGCCAGAGTTGTCGCTCGGATAACGGCATTCAAGCCGGGAGCATCACCCCCGCCGGTAGATATGGCTATTTTTTTTATTTTCATGTCATTTCCTGATTATTTATGCTTGTTAATCTTTGTCGGTCGTAATGCCTGGTTATAGAAGCTCCGTATTTTTTTCGGTGGAAAATATATTTCCTGGCTTTGAAATTGATTTCAATCGCTGAACGAATAAGTATGTCATGTGATTTTGAAAAAACAAAGTTATACTGGTGGTAAGTCAATATAAAGAAGATGAATTAGTAGTAACGACTTTAGTCGTTCAATACTCGTAAATAACGACTGAAGTCGTTACTACATTCTTCATTTTTCAATGACACAGCACTAGTGTTTGCGATTTGATTTATAGGTATTATAAATGCCATTTTGTCATTTTGGGTTCTTACTGCTTTCAGTTTTTTTGGGTAATTTCTCGTCACTTTTTTGTATAATTAGATATTACTTTTTTAATGTAGAGAGGTCTAAAACATGGAAGGTGCCTCGATCCTTATTGTTGAAGATGAAGCCATATCTGCACTCTACCTAAAGAATTTATTGACGCGCATGGAATACCAGGTGTTGGATATGGTTGCTTCTGGTGAGAATGCAATAACCAAAGCCAACGAATTAAAACCCGATCTGGTTTTGATGGATATTCGCCTGGCAGGGGAAATGGATGGCATTCAAGCCGCGGATTCGATTCATTCTAAACTGGATATCCCGGTTGTCTTTCTTACAGCCCATTTAGACGAGGATAGCATGCGCCGGGCGATGGCTACCGAGCCGGCAGGGTATGTGCCTAAGCCCACCAGCGATCGTGAGCTACGCGGTACCATCGAAATGGCGTTGAAGAATGATACATTGAGAAAACAATTGCGCGCCAGTGAAGCGCGTTACCGCAATATTTTTAAGACAGCTTCGGTGTCGATTTCCGAAATAGATTTTAGCCAGACCAAACAAATGCTGGACGATTTACGTAAGGAACGTGTTTCCGATATTGCTGAATATATGCGTGAAAATCCCGGTTTTGTCGACCAATTGTTCCTATCTGCGAATTTTTTAGAAAGTAATGAATGGAATTTGATTCTGTTGAACGCTTCTAATGCAGAAGAAATGCTTGAAGCGTTAAACAATATTATAGATACCGAAGGGCGGCACCTGTTTCAAGAAATAATTTATGCAATTTGGGAAGAGAAACCGTATTACGAAGGCGAAGGCATCATCCGTACGGTGACAGGTGAACCTAAATATATCACGGTAAACATTTCGTTTTTTGCCGGGGGAAGCGATCTCAGCCGCGTATTAGTGATCGGCACCGATATTTCTCAACGAAAAATAGCTGAAATTGCCTTGCGTGAAAGCGAAGAGAAATACCGCCGTATTGTGGATACCGCGCAAGAAGGTATTTGTATCATCGGAGAGGATAATTACGTTAATTTTGTCAACGCCCGCCTCGCCGATATGCTTGGATATGAACAAGAAGAGATCGTTGGGCAACAGCCAATCGATTTTCTTTTTCCCGAGGATCATTATTTTCACTATCAAAGAGTAGATGCCCGCAGGAGAGGAATTGCTGAACGGTATGAGCGCCGTTTTCGTTGTAAAGATGGCAGGGCGTTGTGGACTATCGTTTCTGCCTCGCCCATGTTAAATGACCGGGGTGAATTCACGGGGACATTTGCCATGTTTACGGATATTACCGAGCGTAGAATGGCCGAGAGAGACCTCGCCGAGAGCGAAGAACGCTATCGTATCCTTGTGGAAAGTGCATCTGAAATTATTGGCGTCGTTCAAAATGAGCGTTTGGTGTTTATCAATGCGAAAGCAGAACAAGTGTCCGGTTATAGCCGGGCTGAAATAAAATCCTTATCATTTAAAGAATTAATTCATGCGGCAGATTATGAGGGAGTTGTTGATATACACAGGCGGAAAATGAACGGTGAACCTGTAGAAATGCCATTTCGGGTGCGCATAATAACCAAAAGCGGTGAGGTGAGGTGGATGGAAGTCAATTCGACAATCATTACCTGGGAAGGTGCCCCTGCCTTGTTGAATTTCTATATCGATATCACCGAAAGTCGGAAGGTCGAAGAACAGCTTCGCTTACAAGCCACGGTGTTAGATCAAATTCAGGACATGGTCACAATAACCGATTTGAATGGGCGTATTACTTATATCAATGATGCTGAAAGCCAACAATTAAAATATTCAAACCAGGAGATGATTGGTCAAAGTGTGGAGCTTTACGGGGATGATTCTTCCAGGGGAGCGACGCAAAAAGAAATAATCGAAAAGACTCTCACGGATGGAGCATGGCGCGGTGAAGTGGTTAATTTCGATGCGCAGGGCAATGACTTGATCTTAGATTGTCGAACTCAATTGGTTTACGATGAGGAGGGTAAACCGGTTGCCATGTGCGGGATCTCCACGGATATTTCTGAGCGTAAACGTATCGAGAAAGCACTCGCTGAAAGTGAAGCGCGCTACCGCCAAATCGTCGAAACCACCCAAGAAGGCATTTGGATATTGGATCATAATTTTAAAATAGTTTTTGTGAATCAACGATTATTCGAGATGTTAGGTTACTCTTATGAAGAATTGATCGGCATGCATATCGATGATCTGGTATACGAAGAGGATATGGTCGATCACAAAAGGCGGAGAGAATCGCGTAAACTTGGGGTGACCGATCAATATGAACGCCGCTTTCGCCGTAAAGATGGAAAGCAAATTTGGGTAAATGTTACCGCCACACCTATTTTTGATAGTCAAGGGCAGTTCCAGGGTCCGATTGCTTTAATCACCGATATTACCGCCCGGAAAGAAGCGGATCAGGTATTGCAACGCGAACAAACCAGGATACGCACCCTGGATACGCTATCACAAGAGCTTTCGAAATTGAATCTTGATTTCCAGGCTACGCTTCAAACGGCAGCCGTCCGCATCATTGAATTGAATAATGATCTTTGTATCATCAGGCTGGTTTCCGATGACGGTCAATATTTACAGCCGATTGCAGTGCATCACCCCGATCCAAAGAAGCGGAAGTTGGTTGAGAAACTGTTATTGAAATTGCCAAGACGGATCGATGAAGGGTTACACGAGCAAATGGTAAAAATCGATCAATCTTTTTTGATTTTCCGGAAAGAGACGCCCGATTTAGTGGCGTTAATGCAAGATGAATATATAAAGGGCATGGAAAAAATTAAAGTTGACAAAGGCATGGTTATCCCTCTTAAAGCCCAGGATTCAGTCATCGGTGATATCATTTTGGGGCGCAATGTGGAGAAAGCACCATATAATGAAGAAGATCGGACATTTTATCAAGAGATTGCCGATCGGATCGCATTAACCATTTCTAATGCCCGGATGTATTCCAATGCACAAAAAGAAATCGAAGAACGACGAAAAATCGAAACAGAAATCCGCCTTTCGGAATCGAAGTATCGTGATCTGTTTGAACTTTCTCCCGATTCGAATATTCTCGTAGATACCACTGGGGTTATTCTGGATTGTAATTTGTCGACATCCAATATTTCCGGATTACCGAAAGAGGAAATGGTTGGAAATTTATTTTCCGATCTGATAAATTTGCCGCCAGAAATATACCAGCTATTTTTTTCATTCGTTGAAAAGGGTGAGTTGGATCGAATTCTACCTCTCGAGGCAGAAATTACTCGTAAGGATGGGCAAAATCTGATATTAGAGGTTTTTCCTAAACTCATAGAAAAAGATGGGGACATTACAGGTGTTCAGGTCATCTCGCGCGATATCACCGATCGTAAACTAAACGAACAAAAACTCAAAGATTCACTGGCAGAGAAAGAGATGTTACTCAGTGAATTGAATCACCGGGTTAAGAATAACCTGGCTTCCATTGTGTCCATTTTGGATCTTCAAAAGAATTATCTTTCCGATACGCAAATGGTTGACCTGGTTTCGGAACTTCAAGAGCGGGTGCGCCTGTTGACGCTGGTTCATGAACAGCTTTATGGCTCGAAAAATTTAAGTCAGATTGATATTGCGAAATATCTTGAAGATCTAACCGCCAATCTGGGGCGAGCATTGATAAAAAACCGAGATATTCATTTGGATACCCACGCAGATGCAAGTCTATTAAGTGTCGCGGTTGCCATCCCTTGTGGTCAGATCGTTACCGAATTGATGACCAATGCCTTGAAATACGCTTTCCCGGAAGAGAAACGCGAACTTTGGGAAAATATGCCTCGAAAGATTGAAATTGGATTTCAAGAAAGCGGGGAACAATATATCTTAACCGTCAGCGATAATGGCGTCGGTTTGCCTCGTGGCGTTAATTTCGAAAACGCGGAAACATTAGGGATGCAATTGGTTTGTTTATTAACCCGCCAATTAGGAGGGGTTATTGAAGCCAATGGTCATCCGGGGACAACTGTTTGCGTGAAGTTCCCCTGTTCTCCGTTGAACCGCTAAAGATTTGTGGTTAACCTGAGGGGGATTTTTTATTTAAATTTATGGATGATTTTACAATGATTTTACATTAATAATCATCCATTTCTCTTATGCTTCCATCAGCATGGTTTACAAGCTTTTTCAATTTATGGGTGACTACATTCAAGCGTATTTATACTTCATTTCTGAAAAAGAGTTTTATTGGAGAACTATCAATTTTAAGGTGTTGTATTTAACAAATTTGTCGGTGGATTAATACCATCACGTTCCTGTAGGTTTGGCTTTCATCACAACATGCAATTGATTTGAAATCCACGATATTTTCTTTGATATATATTTTTATATCTAAATATGTTGAGATGAAGGAGGCACGGATGTTTACAAAATTATTTCACCGTATTGGGGGAAGCTTACAAACGAAGATTATTTTATTAGCAGGGATCAGCGTGATAAGCATGGCAATTCTCTTAGTCGTTTTGGCATTTTGGCAAAGTGGAGAATTTAGCGACCTGGCAAAGAAAGAGATAAATGTACTCACTGATAACGATTTAGATCATATCACGATGGGTGTCTATAATATGGTGGCAGCCCAGGATGAATCTGTTCAACAGGAAGTTGATAATAACCTGAATGTGGCAAGATATGTGTTAGCCAAGCACGGACAGATAAGCCTGGGTACTGATATGATCGATTGGACTGCGGTTAATCAAACAACCAAAGAAACCATGAATGTTTTATTACCGCAATTGATGGTCGGCGATCAATGGTTGGGCAAAAATGAGAGCATGGATGTCGAATCGGTAGGCGTGGACGAAATCAAGGAACTCGTTGGAGGTACCACAACTGTTTTCCAACGCATGAATGAAGCAGGAGATATGTTGCGCATAACTACTAATGTAGAAACTGCCGATGGGAAACGCGCCGTGGGCACATTCATCCCTGCCAAGAATGCGGATGGAACGCCTAATGCGGTTGTTTCTGAAGTTCTAAAAGGTGAAACCTATCATGGCAGGGCTAATGTCGTTGGGCAATGGTATATCACCGCTTATGAACCCATTCGTGATGCCGGCGGACAAATCATCGGCATGTTATATGTGGGCATCAAACAAGAAAATGTCAAATCACTCCGAGAAGCCATATTAAAAACCAAGGTTGGAGACACAGGATATGTTTTCGTGCTTGGCGGGCAGGGGGATCAAAAAGGTCATTATGTTATTTCTAAAGATGGCGCTCGGGACGGCGAAAACATTTGGGATGCGAAAGATGCAAATGGGGAATATTTCATCCAAAATATGGTAAATACCGCCGTGGCTTTACCCGCAGGTGAAATGGGAACCGCAACATATCCGTGGAAAAATGAAGGCGAAGACGTTGCGCGCATGAAGATTTCCCGGTTGATTTATTATGAACCATGGGATTGGGTAATTGGTGTCGGCGTGTATCAAGACGAGCTGCAAGAATATGAGACTATCCTTGAAAATGGGCGCACATCAATGGTAAAGGTAATGGTTGTTGCGGCATTAGTCATCACGATAATCGTAGGTCTCATTGGTATGCTGATTGCCCGGACGATGGCAAAGCCAATCAGCCACCTGGCAAAAGTTGCCGATATACTCGCCGAAGGAGATATTAATCAAGATATCCCCTACCAAAGCCATGATGAGGTAGGCTTGTTAGCAGATGCATTCCGCCGCTTCATTGACTACATGCAAGATATGGCAAGTACAGCGGATCGTTTAGCCCAGGGAGATCTTACTGCCGAAGTATCCCCGCGCTCTGCGCAGGATGCCCTGGGAAATGCATTTGCTAAAATGATCATTTCCCTTCGTCGAACAGTGGGAAAGGTGGCGGCGAATGCAAACAGTCTGATTACTTCTGCAGACGAATTAGCGCTCACAGCCAATCAGGCAGGGCAAGCCACATCACAAATTGCGACCACAGTTAATCAGGTCGCCATGGGTACCACGCAGCAAACCGCTTCAGTAACCAAGACAGCGGCGTCGGTGGAGGAAATGACGCGTGCCATTGATGGGGTGGCAAAAGGCGCTCAAGAGCAGGCTGCCGCGGTTCAAAAAGCATCCAATCTAACGGCTGAAATTACCAGTGCCATCGATATGGTGGCAAATAAAGCTCGATCCAGCGCTCAAGGGGCTTCTGAGGCAGCCAATACGGGTCGGTCCAGCGCCAAGACTATTGAAGATACTATCAAAGGCATGGAAACGATCAAATCGACCGTCGGTCTCTCTGCACAAAAAGTACAGGAAATGGGGCAGCGCTCTGAACAAATCGGTGCTATTGTTGAAACCATCGATGATATTGCCTCGCAAACCAACCTTCTGGCGCTCAATGCAGCTATAGAAGCAGCCCGGGCTGGCGAGCATGGCAAAGGGTTTGCCGTGGTTGCGGATGAAGTGCGTAAGTTAGCGGAACGGTCTTCGACAGCCACCAAGGAAATCGGTGATTTGATCAGGGGCATCCAGGAAACCGTAACCGTGGCTGTATCTGCGATGAATGACGGGGCTCAAGAGGTTGAAAATGGCGTGGAACGGGCTAATCAATCTGGTCAGGCATTGACACTTATCTTACAAGCCATTGAATCGGTCAATAAGCAAGTTGAGGAAATTGCCGATGCTGCGCATCAAATAAATGCATCATCGAATGAGCTGGTCAATTCTGTGGACAGCGTTTCAGCGGTCGTAGAGCAGAATACCGCCGCAACCGAACAAATGGCTGCGAGCTCCGGTGAGGTAAACCAGGCGATTGAAAACATCGCCAGCGTCAGCGAAGAAAATAGCGCGGCGATTGAAGAAGTGAGCGCCTCGGCTGAGGAAATGAGTGCTCAGGTTCAGGAAGTAACGGCTTCCGCCCAATCTCTGGCGGATATGGCGCATGAATTACAAGAAGTGGTAGCCCAATTCAAGTTGGATATGGACGCACAAGTGAAAACAGCCGTTAATAGGACACCTGTTGGAGATGGTATTCAAAAAGTAAAAGCAGCTCAAACTGAACCAGATCTTTATTCGGCACACACACAAGCAACAGCAGAGGGCAGGAGTGGCGATAGCCGTAAAGTGGCAGTGGGTTAGATAATTTTAAAAAGGCGCACTGGAAAATTCATCATATTGAATTTCCAATATTCCATCACAACGAAATTGAGTCAGGTTCTAAAAGTACGAAATAAATGGCGAAACATCTTGCAAGTTTTTTGAGATGTTTCGCCAGTCTTTTATCGAAATAAAGGAGGAAATTTTTACATCATATTTCAGGTAATTTTACTAATATTTAATATTAATTTTGAGGACTCCCTGCTATCCTATCAATAAGATTTGCTTCAAGCCACGATTCTTTTATTTATGCGACATTTATGAAGGAGCATTCCAATTTCGTGAAAGGTAAACTACCCGGTTGAAGCGATCTTATTATTATCGGTATACGGATGTGCGGGAGTGGCTGTTATTCGGTGTGATTTTTCCTTTTGTAAAACGAAAGGGAATGCTCCTGTCGAAATAATGGTTGAGTATTATTTGATGGATTTATTGGATTAAAAGTATTGATTATTGTTTTTAGTGATTTAGGAGGTATTTATCGCATTATTCCACCGTCTCAATATAAAAACCCAAATAGGAGGTAGAAAAGCCAGCCTGAGTACAGGCGAGCTTGTGGATTATTCCATCCCGTTTTCTATAAATAAGGATACATCGCCATACAATCATATTATTGAATCCACAAATCCTCCATTCATATGTGATGAATAAGAAATCAAGGTGTCACTTCAAAGGAGGTGTTCATGTTTTCGAAAATTAGAAATAGCATTGGGGGCAGCTTACAAACTAAAACCACATTATTATTCTGCGGATTAACCCTGGTGTTATTAGCCGCCTTTGTGACATATGATGTCATTACGCAGCGCAACGCCTTGCAAGATGCTTTACTGCAAAAGGGCATCATATTGGCGCAGGTGAACGCACAGACCGTGGGAGATATTTTTGAAAATGCCATCGCCAGCGGGCAACTGACTGAGGCGCAGGTGTTTGATACGGACTACCAACAATTCTATGATGGCGACCCGGCTGATCCTTCAACGATAAAATATCATACCGCCTATGATAGTTTCACCGATGCCAATTTTTTGGCAATCCAGGATTCACTTCAGAAAGACGGAGATGTCGTTTTTGCAGTACCCATAGACGTAAATGGTTATATCCCGACGCATAATACGAATTATTCACCTGCTATGACGGGAAATATCGAGGAAGATAAAGCCAACCGCACCAAACGCATCTTCAATGATGAAACCGGATTGGCTGCAGCAAAGAACACCCAGGATTATTTACAGGTAGTCTATAAACGAGACACAGGTGAGACCATGTGGGATATTTCGGCGCCTGTTTACGTGAATGGTAAACATTGGGGCGGTTTCCGGGTTGGGTTTTCGATTGAACGCGTTAACCAGCAACTGGCTGCCACGACTTATCGCATCATTATGATTGCCCTGGTAGTGGTCATTTTAGTAGGCGCAGGCGGCTATCTTGTAGCGCGATCCATCGCCAAACCGGTGGCTTCCATCAGGAATGTGGCGATCAAATTAGCGGAAGGTGATGTGAATCAACAGGTTGAAGTTCGCTCTAAAGATGAAGTTGGGCAAATGGCGCAAGCCTTTCAACAAATGATTGCATACCTGCAGGAGATGGCGGACGCAGCCAATAAGCTGGCAAAGGGTGATCTTACCGCACAGGTTTCACCTCTTTCCGAACGTGATGCCCTGGGGAATGCCTTTGCCCAGATGATAGCTTCTCTGCGTTCAACGGTCGGAAAGGTAGCAGAAAGCGCCAAACTCTTGATCGCTTCGGCGGATCAGTTGTCTGTTACAGCCAACCAGGCTGGACAGGCAACCACACAAATCGCGACCACGATCAATCAGGTCGCTATGGGCACAACACAACAATCAGCGTCGGTAACCACGACCGCCGGCTCGGTAGAAGAGATGTCACGTGCCATCGATGGTGTTGCCAAAGGCGCGCAAGAGCAGGCAGTGGCGGTAGAAAAAGCCTCGCAGGTTACGGCTGAGATCACCAATGCTATTGAAATGGTAGCCAATAATGCGTTATCCAGTGCGAAAGGCGCCTCCGAAGCGGCGAACACGGCGCGTTCAAGTGCCAAGACGATCAAAGAGACGATTGAAGGCATGGAAGCCATCAAATCGACTGTTGGACTTTCTGCTCAGAAAGTTGAAGAGATGGGTCAGCGTTCCGAACAAATCGGCGCGATTGTAGAAACGATTGACGATATTGCCTCACAAACCAACCTGCTGGCGCTCAACGCGGCGATTGAAGCAGCCCGCGCTGGCGAGCACGGCAAAGGATTTGCCGTAGTCGCTGACGAGGTGCGCAAGCTGGCAGAACGTTCCTCCACCGCCACCAAAGAAATCGGCGATTTGATCAAGGGCATTCAACAAACCGTGACCGTGGCAGTAGAGACGATGAATGACGGTGCGCAAGAAGTAGAAAAAGGCGTTGAACGGGCTAACCAATCCGGTGAGGCGCTGGGGTTGATTTTGCAAGCGGTCGAGGCGGTGAACAAACAGGTCGAAGAGATCGCCGAAGCAGCGCAGCAGATCAATACCTCATCGAATGAGCTGGTCAATTCGGTCGACAGCGTTTCCGCTGTTGTGGAAGAGAACACTGCCGCCACCGAACAAATGGCAGCCAGCTCCGGCGAGGTTAATCAAGCCATCGAAAATATCGCCAGCGTCAGCGAGGAAAACAGCGCTGCCATCGAAGAAGTGAGCGCTTCGGCTGAAGAAATGAGCGCTCAGGTGGAAGAGGTCACCGCCTCCGCACAGTCATTGGCGGAAATGGCGCATGATCTTGAACAAGTGGTGGCGCAATTCAATTTAGATGGAAGCTCTGATACTGCTGCGGTGATTGGCCAGGGTGATATGTCAAAAACCAAAACAGGTCATATGGAAAAAGGCAGCACCGCTTACCCACCCACAACGATTGGCAGAAAAGCCGGCGATGGGCGGAAAGTAGCTGAAATGAGGTAAGTTTTTATTGGTGCAAGGATAATTTCTTTGATGTATCTTATTGGTGAATATATATCGGAGCATATATAGTATTTTACCTCTCCTCCCCCCTTGATCCCTTCCCCTCTTTATTTTTCAAGAGGGGAAGGGGCATTTTTATCATATTAAGGTATCAGGTATTAGAAAATCAGGGTATTAGGAACCAGGAATTCTTTTGTGACACAAATTTAGCGTATTATCCACAACTCGATATCAGTGAGCTTGCAGTGTATGCCAAAGCCGGTATCCGTCCCTGACATTATTGCCATTGACAGGTCGCCGCCCTGGAATTTGGGCGATGATAATATATCCCCATCGATAGCGAGGAGTTCAACGCCATCTTTAATAAAGGTGAGATGATCCCCTTCGGCGATAAGCATGAGGTGGGCTTGATCGTGTAGAGAATTTATGGGAACGGGGTCAGAAAATATAGGCGTGCGCCATTCGCCGTTGACCATTTGGTCGTAACGGGCTTTTCCATCCATAGTCAAGACAGCTGCCAGGCGGTTGTTCTTATCCACGGCGCGGAAAATGAACCCACAGCCGGAGTTGAATAATTGGGTTGTTTCGTCTGCAGACCACCATTCTGCCTTTGCCTGAATGATGAAATCGACCGGTTGGTAACCGGTAACCTGCCAATGGTAACCAGTGGTCTCTGCCAGGTATAAGTCGAAATTATCGATTTTGTGCCAATTACCTGCTATGGAGGAAAGATAACCCTGTGCGTGTAGTTTTTGGATTTCCTCAGCCATGGGATGGGCTTGCTTGGTATGGGTGACAAAAGCGGTTTGAGTGATCGCGGCGCTGGTGGCTTCAAAATTGGGGGTTGGGGTGAGTGTGCGGGTAAGGGTGGGTGTGGGTGTGGCAGATGGCGGCCGTTTCACCGATTCTTTGGTGAACGAGGGTGTTGTCTGGCTGGGAGAAGTAGTTGGTTTTTTGATATTTATGGGAGACAGGCGCGCAGCAAACTGGCAGCCGAGGCTGAAAAGAAGCGTAATACTTATGGGTAGGAGGAGCCGTTTTAATATATACATGTCTGCTATTTGCAGGTTGTATTTTAGTGCAAAATGGGAGAAGAAGGGGGATTCTCAGCAAAAACCTCAGATTCAGGCATAAATAAACCTCCACCATAAATTATTTATTCATGAGGGAGGATGTGGAGGGCGTCCTTTTTTATGTTCTTTTTGATTTTCATCATATCCAAATCGCCACTTTCCTTCCCTCAACTTCGATCACATTAACCGGTAGTTGATAAAGGCGGGATAAGTCTCGCTTGGAGAATACTTCTTCCAGAGTGCCGGTTTTTAATATTTGCCCTTTTTGCATCAGTACCAAATGGGTAGCCAGGGCAGACGCCACATCCGGCTCGTGGGTGGTGAACAGGATGGTGACACCTTTACTTGCCAATTCACGCAACAAATGTACTAAACGTCCCTTATTGCTCAAATCCAGATGTGAGGTTGGTTCGTCTAACAAGAGCAGGCGCGGTTTTTGAGCCAATGCTCTCGCCATTAATACTAACTGACGTTCGCCGCCGCTGATGCCGAGAATGGATTTATCCTGCATGGCGGAAAGACCCACCAGCCGTAATGCCTCCGCCGCGATTGTACGGTCTTCATCTCCCGGCATGGCTAATGGCGGAAGATATGGGGCGCGACCTAACAGGACAAATTCCATAAGCGAATATTCAAAAGCAACATGTTCGTTTTGCGGTACCAAGCCCATCCATTGGCCTAAATTTCTACGGCTGTAACTGTTAATATTGGCTTGTTCGAGGTGAATATTACCACCTTGCGGTTTTAGCCATCCAAGCGCCAGGTGCAACAGGGTGGTTTTACCTGCCCCGTTAGGCCCTAATATGGCGGTGATCGTTCCCGCTTCGATATCAAGATTGAAATCCTTCATCACCGGGCGACTTGCCGATGGATAACAAAATGTAATGCGGTCAAACTTTAACAGGCTGGCGGTTTTCATTTTTGCACCAGGGTTGTTTGGCGCATCATAAGGATCATGAATATGGTTGCTCCAAACAGGGATGTTAGAATTCCCAGGGGAATTTCACCAGAGAAAAGCGTTCGACCGAGGTCGTCGCACAGCACTGCGAATATCGCCCCGATTAGCATCGAAGCAGGTAGTACATAGCGGGCGTCGGCGCCAAAAATACGCCGGGCGATGTGAGGGATGATCAATCCCACCCAACCCACCATTCCGGCAACCGAGATCACCGCAGAAACAGCAATTACTGAAGCCACCAAAAGCAATGTTCGTTCACGACCGGGTGCTGCCCCGAGGGAAAAGGCGGTTTCATCGCTCAAGGAAAGAATATTGATCCGCCAGCGCATGCGGTAAGCGATCAGCAAACCCAGTACTGAGGCGGGCAGGATAAAAATAAATTTGGTCCAGGTTATACTCCACAACCCACCCAGCAGCCAAAAGGTGATCTCGGGGAGTTGACTTAATGGATCGGCGATATATTTAAGTACACCCAGGCCGGAAGAAAATAACGCCGATACGGCGATGCCTGCCAATACTAACCGCAGGACCCATCCACCCAAACGCACCCGGCGCGCCAGGAGATATGACAGCCCCAAACCGAAAAGCGCGAATGTAGCCGCGGCGGTTTGCACCATCCAGGCAGAATTTGAAAGAAAGATGATGCTGAAAGCCGCCCCAAAAGAGGCGCCCTGAGACACACCCAAGAAACCCGGCTCAACCAATGGGTTACCGAAAATCATCTGGAAAACCGCGCCGGCAACCGAGAGCGACATCCCTAACAACATTGCCGTTAACAGGCGCGGCAGGCGTAAATTTAAAACCAATGATTGGGCTAATTTTTCTGTAAATAACCGCTCTAAACTCATAAAACCGGGTTTCGGATACCTGCCTAAAAAGATGGACATGAAAAAAACGCCGATTAAAATCGCGGTCAGCCACACCAGCGCCTGGCTGCGGCTGACCGTGTGAGTAAAAGTTTTCGAAGTAGAAAGGGCTGTTTCCCGGTTCAGTGGTTTACTCCTGTATGAGAGGTTGAATATTTTCCTGGAAAGATGTTTCATCCATGCCGTATAAGTCTTGATAAAACGCTTTTGCTAATTCACTGATATCCAAACCGGGGAAAAGATCCGGATACAATGTACTGGCTGTCCAGGTCAATCCCAATATCCAGCGTGTGTCGGGCTGGTCCCAACTGTAGACGTCTTTGGCAAAGGCATACACTTTATCACTTTTCATGGCATCTAAAGCCTGCCATTGCGCATCTTCTTTCAGCTTTGCGATCACTTCGTCCGCCGGGTTGAAATAGGAGACGATCAGGATAACATCGGGATTCCAGGCGGCGATCTGTTCAAGGTTGACCTTCGTCCATCCCTTGGAAGGATTGGCGTCCTGCCAAACAGGAAGACCGCCGGCGGTTTCGACCAGGATTGTCTGTATCCAACTCATCGGAGGCACATTGAAAGCCACCTCACCATCTTTATCGGAATAATACAGGATCAGTGTGCGCAGTTTCTGATCATCACTCAAAGAAGAGACGGTGGTAGAAATCGCATCGGCTTTTTCTTGATAATATGCTGCTAGTTCTTCTGCACGTTTGGGGTTTTGGAACAGTTGACCAAGTGTTTTTAGATCGCGTTGATATTGATCGGGGGTTTCAAAATCCAGGTATACCACAGGAATCCCAAGTTCTTCGAGAGGCGTGCCCAATTTTTCGGCATTGCTGCTTTTCATGATGACACAATCCGGCTGGGCAGCGGCGATTTCTTCGGCGCCAGCTTCACTTTCCAGGGAGATTTTATCGGCGAAGGTGGGGTCGATCATGGGGATGAAATTCCCGCTGCCTTGCTTGGTTGGACCCAAAGCGGCAATATTCTGTCCGGCTTCGGGAAATAGATAGATGGCGTCGGCAACCATAAATAAAGCTTTACCAGCCAATACGATTTTTTGGGGTACTTTTTCAAAGGTGATTTCCCGTTCAAGTGCATCGGTGACGGTGAAACTGCCCCCGGAAGCGGAACTTGATTTATCAGGTGCCGGGAGGAAGTTGAAACTTGCCAGAGTAGCCTGCCCTTCTGCGGATAAGACAAAATCTACAAACATCTGTGCTTCTTCCGGATATGCGCTATCGGCGACAGGCGCAATGGGGTAGGTGGCGATCACATTGACTTCTTCGGGGATGGAAATCGAATCGACCTTTTCGGCGACTGGAGCGGTGATATCGGTTAAATATACAATCCCGGCATCTGCTTCACCCAATGAAACTTTGGTTGCCACCGATTTGACATTGTCTTCATAAGACACAACATTCTTCAAAACATCATCCTTGAACGTCGGCCCATAAGCGGGGTTTTCAACAGCTTTATCTAAAAAATTTTCCGTATATTGCCCTACCGGCACTTCTGCGGCAGCGAGCACTAATTTAAGATCAGAATTAGCCAGGTCGCTTAACGTACGCATGCCGCCGGGGTTATCCTTGGGGTAAATCACTACCAAACCGTTTCTGGCGAAAATTTGATAACTATCAGGAGAAACCCGACCGCTTTCGATGACGGCATCCATGTATTTCATGTTGGCGCTGGCAAACACATCTGCAGGCGCATTCTCGATGAGTTGTTGGGCTACTTGCTGTGAACCCGCAAAACTGAGGACCACTTTGATGTGAGGATTGGCGGCTTCAAATTGGGCGCCCAGCTCGGTAAACGATTCGGTGAGGGATGCGGCTGCAAAAACCGTGAGTGTTATCGGGTCTTTTTCTTCCGCAGGGGCTTCATTGGAATCTGGCGCGGATGTTGGCTCTTCGACAATCTCTGTCGCAGCGACGGCTTCAGCAGGCGCTTCGGTTACGACAGTTGCGGGCGTCGGCGTGCTGCATCCGGTAATCATCAGCGCAAGGATTAATAGAATGGCGATACAGCGTGGAAATTTCATGATGCGATACTCCTTAGATGTAAATTTTGATGTTAAATGCAATTGGGATAATGGAGGTTACCCCCCAACATTTTTGGAAAATTGGTTTTGAATTTCATCCTGGCAATATGCCAGCCATTCCATCATGGCTTTTACTTGAGAGATGCGGTATTGATAGATGATCCTTTCGTAATATTGTTCTTTTGTTGTCTTTGAAAAACTCGCCTGAAGACTGGATAACCATTCCCCGCATAATCTGGTTTGTTCTTCAATCAGTTTATTAGAAATTTCCGTACCGGATATCTGGGCAAAATATAATTTCGCCAGGAATTCCTGGCGCATATCCCGCCCGTGGGGTACCGGGCTGATAACCCATTTTAGAAAAGTTTGTCTTCCGATGGGTGTGATCTGATACTCTTTACGCATCAGGTGAATTTCACCCGGCACGATTTTCGAGGTCAATAAACCGACATCTTCTAATTTATCCAACAAAGCATAGAGCTGACTTTGCTTGATATTCCAAATGAGAGAAATGCCTTCAAAGTTTCTGAGTTTTTTATATAAATCGTAGCCGTGAATGGGGCTTTCGTTCAGAAAACCCAGGAGGATGTATTCGAGGGAAAGGGGAGTTTGTGTGCGAGGCATAGGTATTATATGAATACTCAATTATTGAGTATTCATAATATTATCACTTTTTATCGAATTTGTAAAAGGATCTATTGGGTATTAATGGGTAGTACTTTTGGATACAATTTTAAGAATCAGGTTAGTATGATGATGAGCGCGGCGTTCATTATCCAGATTTGTTTAATGTGTCCAGTATTCCTTCAAAAGCATATATTAGTAATATTCTTTTTCTATATCAGCCAATAAGTATACAACATCGCCTACTTCAAGGAAACCTTTCTCATTTACACCAGGAAATAAAGGACGATTTTGGAGATCGTCTGTAATTTCTAGAGAACTCTATAAAAGTTGGAAAATTAAGACATAACCAAAAGATAGAAAGGTTTGTCGGGCGAGGAACTGAGGTGAGGATCAAAAATCTGCATGCTTCCTCCAAATAAAGGGTATGGCTTTCTTATTTGTTTTGATTATTTGTAGTAAAAAATAGTTGCAACGAAATCCCTAAGAAACTCTCTTGTCTCAACCATTATATTCCCCCCGGCAGGCTGGGGAGGCGGAAAACCAACCCCACCCCCCTGCCCCCTCCCCGTTGACGGGGAGGGGGCAGGGGGGTCGGGTCAGTTATCTTTTCCCCACATGGTTGTAAAGAGGTTAGCAGGATGGATGGGGTATAATTCCCCCTTGCCTTGTTTATAAGAGATGCACTTTTATGAAGGATCATTTATGGAAATTGGTATTGTAAAACAAGTAGATATCGACGAGCAAATGCGTGCTGCCTATCTCGATTACGCCATGAGTGTAATTGTGGCGCGCGCCATCCCCGACGTGCGCGACGGCTTGAAACCTGTTCACCGGCGGATATTATTCGCCATGCACGATATGGGAGTGCGCGCCAATACGCCCTATAAAAAATCTGCCCGTATCGTGGGCGAAGTGCTGGGTAAATACCACCCACATGGCGATGCTGCGGTGTATGAATCTATGGCACGCATGGCGCAGGATTTTTCCATGCGCTACCTGCTGGTGGACGGGCAAGGCAACTTCGGCTCGGTCGATGGCGATGCCCCGGCTGCCATGCGATATACCGAAGCCCGGTTAGCCCGCATGGCAGAAGACATGCTGGCGGATATCGACAAGCAGACCGTCGATTTCGTGGATAATTTCGACGGTTCCCTGCAAGAGCCGATTGTTTTACCTTCACGCCTGCCCAATCTACTGCTTAACGGCGCTTCGGGGATCGCCGTGGGCATGGCCACCAATGTACCGCCTCACAATCTCAATGAATTAACAGCTGCGCTGGTTCACCTCATCGAAAACGATGCGCGGGCGGATGATGTTTCGACCGAAGAATTATTACGTTTACTGCCCGGACCCGATTTCCCCACCGGAGGGGTAATTGTGGGTTCGGAGGGTATCCTGCAAGCCTATACCACTGGCAGAGGGCGCATCGTATTACGGGGGCAGGCGCACATCGAAGAAATTGGCAGCAACCGATACCGCATCGTGATAACCGAGATTCCCTACCAGGTGAATAAATCTGCCCTGATCGAACGCATCGCTGAATTGGTACGACAGGATAAAATCGAAGATATCTCCGATCTGCGCGATGAATCCGACCGCCGCGGTATGAGCATCGTGATCGAACTCAAACGCAGCGCCCAGCCTCAAAAAGTGCTCAACCAGTTATATAAATTCACCCCGCTGCAATCTACGTTTGGCGTACAAATGCTGGCGCTGGTGGATGGCGAACCGCGTTTACTTTCTTTAAAACGGGCGCTGCAGCTTTTCATAGAACATCGCAAACAGGTGATTACCCGCCGCGCCCAGTATGAGCTGGCTAAAGCCCGTGCCCGCGCCCATATCCTGGATGGGTTGCTCATTGCCCTGGCAAACCTGGATGATGTCATAAAAATCATTCGGGAATCACGGGATGCCGACCTGGCGAAAGAACGCCTTATAACCCACTTCGATCTCAGCGAGATCCAGGCGACTGCCATTTTGGATATGCAATTACGCCGTCTGGCAGCTTTGGAGCGGCAAAAAATCGAAGACGAACGGCGCGAAGTTATCGAACGAATTGCCTATTTGGAAGATTTGTTAGCCAATCCCCAAAAAGTGCTGGAGGTTATAAAAAGCGACCTGACTGAGCTGGCAGAAAAATATGGCGATACCCGGCGCACACATATTGCCATTGACGCCAGCGAAGACTTCCACGAGGAAGACCTGGTGCCCGATGCAGCCATATTGGTCAGCATTACCGAACGGGGTTATATCAAACGCGTCATGGCGAAATCGTTCAAAGCACAGGCGCGGGGTGGGAAAGGTGTTGCCGGTCACGCCACGAAGGAAGAGGATGAAGTGATGGTTTTGTTACCGGCGCGAACCCTGGATACACTGTTGTTCTTTTCTGATAAGGGCAAGGTATATTCTGAAAAAGCGTACCAGATTCCCGATGCCGACCGCACCAGTAAAGGTATTCCAGTGGTCAATGTGCTCGCCCTGGATGCCGGTGAGACCATCACCGCCATTGTTCCGGTGCCCGATTTTCAGGCAGCCCGGTATTGTGTTATGGCAACCCGCAAAGGGCGCATAAAACGAATGGTGTTATCTGAATTTGCTTCCGTCCGTCCGTCCGGATTGGTGGCCATATCCTTAGAAGAAGGCGATGAACTGGGGTGGGTGCGCCTGACTCAAGGAGAAAATGATATCATTTTTGTCACGGAAAAAGGCTTTGCGCTTCGATATTCTGAAAAAGTATTACGCCCCATGGGGCGTACAGCCGCCGGGGTAACGGGTATCCGCCTTAAAACGGGCGATTATGTAACCAGTATGGAGGTGATTGAACCGCAGGGAGAATTATTGGTTGTAACCACCCTGGGTTATGGAAAACGGTCGGCGCTGGATGAATACCCGGTAAAAGGCAGAGCTACCGGCGGCGTTCACACCATCAAACTAAGCGCTTTGTCGAAAATCGGAAAGATCACAGCCGCCCGCGTCGTTCAAGCGATGGACGATTTGAGCGTAATTTCTGCCAACGGGGTCGTCTTACGCACCCGCATCAAGGATATCCCTCTTTTGGGCAGGGCTGCAAGAGGCGTTTCTATTATGGGTTTAGCCAAAGGCGATCAGGTTGTCTCGGTCGCGCGCATAGCCGAAGCAGAGTTGCGGCAGATCGGGGTTATTGATACGGATGATAAGAGCAAATGAGGCTGAATTAAATCGGTAAAACGATAATTCCATTAACCAACAAGCATAAACTGCCGATCAGCGTGGTGATGAAAAACAGCAAAACAGCAATGACCAGCCTTTGGACAGGCGTCATACCCAGAAAGCGTTTTCCTCTGGGTTTGAGTGGTTTTTCAATGGTCGGTGCTTCTTCCCCATAAGTCAGGTTGGCTTGTTGGCGTAAATCATCAAGCATGGTCGCTCTCCATAATCTTTTTGGGTTTTATTGATTCTCTTCTACCGGGCGTAAGCGGATTTCTCCCGATTTTAGGTGAAAAATACTGCCTAAACCGTCAATCAAAATCAGAGAACCATCAATAGCCAGACCCATAACCTTGCCTTCCTTGGTTTTTTTGTCGGTCAAGACACCCGCAGCATTGACTTCGGTATAAGCTTGCACCCATTTATCCCGATACGCCAAACGATTTTCCCAGGCATGCATCAGTTCAGAGGCGCTTAAGCGTTCCTGCCAGCTCAGGATATAGGAAAGCACCGCGTGAAGGATTTGCCACCGATCGGCGCTGATCGTTTTGGAAGGTTGCTGCATGGAAAGGCAGTCATCAATACAGGCGGCGGGTAATAACGGATCTGTTTGTTCTGGTATTGAAGCTGGTGCAACATTGATGCCTAAACCCAGGATGATGGCTTCCAGCGAATCGCCAACCCAAAAGGCTTCGCTTAATATTCCGCATATTTTCCTATCGAAAACCAAAACATCATTCGGCCATTTTATGGTGGCGGGCAGATTATATAAATCTTCCATCGCCTGGCAAACGGCCAGCGCGCCCAGTGAAGTTGCCCAGGCAGGAGTAGGGGTCGCATCCTTAGAAAAGTCGCTTAATATCAAACTAAAAGCTAAAGCTGAATTTTTAGGTGTGAACCATCGCCGCCCGGACCTGCCTCTGCCGGCGGTTTGTTCATCTGCTACAACCAGGGCGCGGGTGGGCGTCTCTTGTTCCAGCCAGCGTTTTGCTTCTTCGTTGGTGGAATCAATTTGATCGAAATACCGCACCTCTCCCAAAGGTAAATCGGATAAGCGATCATGTATTGTCGATTTCATACTACAATTTTACCGCGAATTGTTACAGGTCTAGACGATTCTGTTATCCTTGTGATATACTTCGCACGCTTCCGCCCCTGGCGGAAAAGCGCGCGTCCCTTGAGGGACGTAATATCTTATCTCACACGTTTCTGGACTTGCCTCTGCGTGCCGTGGCCGCGGTGAGAGGCAGGAATGAAAGAAGCGGAGGACAAACGCAAAGGAGAATTACCATGGCCGTCATTTCTATGAAGGCGCTTCTGGAGAGTGGTGTTCACTTCGGTCACCGGACTCACAAGTGGCATCCTGCCATGAAGCCCTATATCTTTACTGAACGCAACAGTATTCATATTATCGATCTCCAAAAGACAGTAAAAGCAATCGAGGTAGCCTATGAAAAGGTGCGCGATACTGTCGCCGAAGGCGATACAGTTTTATTCGTCGGCACCAAGCGTCAGGCTCAGGAGACCATCCAAAACGAGGCTACTCGTTGCGGTATGCCTTATGTTACTACACGGTGGCTGGGTGGTATGTTAACCAACTGGCGAACTATGCGACAACGGATCAATGAGTTGGAACGCATGGAGCGGATGCGTGATAAGGGCGAATTTGAGCATCTCACTAAAAAAGAAGCTATGACCATCGTTCACGAGATCGAACGCCTGGATTCTTTATTGGGCGGCATCCGTCAAATGAGTAAATTGCCGAAATTGATGTTTGTGGTGGATGTGTTTCGTGAACAAACCGCTATTCATGAAGCGAACTTGCTGGATATTCCGGTGATTGCATTGGTGGATACCAATTGCGATCCCAGGAATGTTGATTTTGTTATTCCCTCAAATGATGACGCTATACGTGCGATTAAATTATTGGTCGGCAAGATTGCCGATGCCGCCGCAGAAGGCAGGGCATTGCGCAAGGATATTGAAGAAGAAATGCCGGAAATAAGCGATGCGCAGCTTGGCGAAGAAGAACAAGAATTATCTGACGAAGAATTGTTGGGGGAAGCTACTCTGGCTAAAATTTCGGCGCGTGGAAGAATTGAAGAAGACGAAGATGAATTAGCAGAGGATGAAGATAAAGAAGTCGAAGATGTTGAGGAAGAAATTGACTTAGAAGAAGATGCCAGCGAAAAAACCGGCGATGATAAAGACAAAGATTTTGAGAATGAGGAAGAGAATTAATCATGGCTATAACACTAGATCAAATAAAATCGCTGCGTGAAGAGACAGGCGCTGGAGTTTTAGATTGCCGCAAGGCTTTAGAACAAGCCAAAGGCGATGTCACCCTGGCTATTGATTATTTACGGGAAAAAGGCTTGTCCACCGCTGCCAAGCGCGCCGACCGGGAAACCAACCAGGGCGTGGTTGAAGTGTATTCACACGGTAACCGGGTGGGAGTTATGGTAGAAGTTAATTGTGAGACCGATTTCGTAGCCCGATCGGAAAATTTCCGCAATCTGGCGCATGAATTTGCCTTGCATATTGCTGCGTCTGAACCAAAATATGTAAGCGAGAAAGACATTCCCGAAAGTGTGTTGAATGAGGAAAGAGAAATCGCCCGCAAACGCGCCCTGGAAGAGGGGAAGAGTGATGAAATTGTGGAACGTATTATTGAGGGACGGTTAAACAAATTAAAAGACGAAATATGTCTAATGCGCCAGCCTTATGTTCGCGATGATACCATTACAATGGAAAAGCTACTAATGCAGAATGTGGCTGCTATTGGTGAAAATATCGTCGTTCGGCGCTTTGTGCGTTGGGAATTGGGTGAAGAAATCGAACAATAAATCCGGAAGAGACCAACCCTGCGGTTGGTCTCTATTTTTATTCAATCAGGAGGATATTTAGTATGGACCAAAAGGTGAAATACCGTAGGATATTATTAAAATTGAGCGGCGAGTCATTGGCTGGTCCGGATGGCTTTGGTATAGATCCAAAACGCGCCGAGGAGGTCGCTCTGCGGGTTAGTGAAGTTCGCCAGTTGGGTGTTGATGTTGCCATTGTTATCGGCGGAGGCAACTTATGGCGCGGGAAAAGCGGGTTGGACCGCGGTATGGACCGTGCGACCGCCGATTATATGGGGATGCTGGCTACGGTAATGAACGCTTTAGCTTTAATGGATGCAATGGAGCGCATGCATTTAGTGACGCGGGTACAATCGGCGGTGGAAATGCACGCTGTTGCCGAGCCATACATTCGCCGCCGCGCCATTCGCCATTTGGAAAAAGGGCGAGTGGTAATCTTGGGCGGCGGCACAGGCAACCCGTATTTTTCCACCGATACCGCCGCAGCTTTGCGGGCTATGGAAATCGGGGCTGACCTTTTGATCAAAGCCACCAAAGTCGATGGGGTGTATGACTCTGATCCGCTTAAAAATCCCGATGCGGTTAAGTTTGAACGGCTTAGTTATATGGAATCAATCAACCGCCGTCTGGAAGTCATGGATTCTACGGCGACTACTTTATGCATGGAGAATCATTTACCAATATTGGTGCTAAATTTGTGGGATAAAAATGCCCTTTGTCAGGCATTGTTGGGAGCCCAGGTGGGGACGTTGGTGTCAGATTGATATTCTCCATAAAATTGGATGCACGCATTTCTACGACAATCGAAATTCCCCCTTTCCGCTCTTTGCATTTTCGGGTATCCTTAATGTAGTTGATTGGAAAACCCGTCAAAACATTCGCTAGACTCAATCATGGAGGCGACATGCTAAAAGACGTTTACAAAGAAACGGAAGCCCGCATGAAGGGCGCCATTCAAGCCTTAGAGGAAGATCTGGCAGGGATACGCACCGGCAGAGCCAGCCCGGCATTGGTGGAGCGCATGCAAGTGGAATACTACGGCTCACCCACTCCGCTGATCCAATTAGCCAGTATCAGCGTACCTGAAGCGCGCCAATTACTCATCCGTCCTTTTGACGCCTCCAGTCTGAAAGCCATTGAACGGGCAATCCTGGCATCTGATTTAGGTTTGACGCCCAATAACGATGGGAAATCCATCCGTTTAAATTTACCGCCCCTCACCGAAGAAAGGCGCAAAGAGCTGGTTAAAGTGGTCAATCACCGGGTGGAAGAAGGTCGGGTGGCAGCTCGTAATGTCCGCCGGGATTCCATTCGAGACCTGCGTGATTTCGAACAGGAAAAGATGATTTCTGAAGATGAATTAAAAGAAGGCGAAGAAGAAATTCAAAAAATTACCGACCGTTATATTGAAGAAATTAATAGTATCGGTGAACGTAAAGAAAAAGAAATTTTAGAAGTATGATCTTTCGATAAATCTCATGGCGCAGCATATGAATTCTTCATTACCAGAGAAAGTACCCACGCATATTGCTATTATTATGGATGGCAATGGCAGATGGGCGATTTCCCGCGGGTTACCCCGCCTGGCAGGTCATCGCGCCGGTACGGAAAATTTGCGGCGTGTGATTGAAGCCTGCATTGAATTTAAAATTCAATATCTTACCCTGTATGCTTTTTCCACTGAAAACTGGGGACGTCCCCAGGAAGAAGTGCAGGGGTTGTTGCGCATTCTGGAGGATGTCATTGACCGGGAGTTGCAACAACTACACGATCAGGGAGTGCAATTACGGCATATCGGCAGGTTAGATGGGCTGACTCCTCATTTACGGAACAAGGTGCTCCAAGCCGTGGAGTTTACCCGTAATAATGATCGCCTGGTATTGAATGTGGCATTCAATTACGGCGGCAGGGATGAGATCGTGTGCGCCATTAAAGGACTGCTGCAAGATAGCGTGAAAATCGATGATATCAATGAAACCCTGGTATCTAAATACTTATATACAGCGGGAGTACCCGATCCCGATTTGATCGTGCGCACATCGGGGGAGTTGCGCGGCAGTAATTTTTTGATCTGGCAGGGCGCTTATTCCGAATGGTATTTCACATCTACTTATTGGCCCGATTTTGATAAAGAAGAATTACGGAAAGCAGTCATCGAATTCAGCCGACGCGAACGTCGATATGGGGGTGTAATGAAGAACAAAGAGGACTCCGAGACAAATGCTGGTTAACCGTTTACTGGTCACCATTGTTCTGGTTCCGATCGGAATGGCGATCATTGTGTATGGTAAATTACCATTGATATTGACGATCGCCATAATCGTAGCGCTGGCAGGGTGGGAATATGTAAAACTGCTGCGCATAGCCGGTCATCATCCTTCGATGGGTTTAGTGCCGGTTGCCGCAGCGCTTTTTGTCCTGATGCGCGGCTATGATGGCTTCACCAGCGCGCCCTGGCTGATCAGTCTCCTGTTATTAATCAGTATGAGCTGGCATCTGCTGGATTATGAAAAAGGCAGAGACCAGGCCGGCAGCGATTTTAATATCACCATTGGAGGCGCTTTATACCTGGGATGGATCGGCGCTTACCTGATCTCTTTGCGCGATCTGCCGGAGGGCAAGTGGTGGTTTTTGGTGGTCATGCCGGCAGTGTGGCTGGCAGATTCTGGCGCCTATTTTATCGGTTCCCGTTTTGGCAAACATAAACTCAGCCCGCGCTTGAGTCCGCGTAAAAGCTGGGAGGGATATCTGGCAGGGATTGTAGCGGGGACGCTGGCAGGCGCGTTTTTTGCAGCCTTGTGGCGTATCGGCGCCGGACCTGAAAGCGCTATTATTCCATGGAGGGGCGCTGTGATTGGTTTTGTGGTGGCTATTCTCACGCCGCTGGGCGACCTGGGTGAGAGCATGTTCAAGCGCCAGGTGGGCGTGAAAGATTCCAGTCATTTGATTCCTGGTATGGGGGGCGTATTCGATCGTATCGATTCGTGGCTTTGGGGCGGTGTGATCGGTTATTATTTGATAGTCTGGTTTTTTTGATTTAACAAAGTTTACAGGATGATCAGGATAACCAGGGTGGGGCAATTTTCACGCGTTTTTCCACGCTGATATGACTAGAAATCATGACACTGTAGAGGGGATCGGCGTTCCTCCCTACAGAATTATGAGGTATTCATAAGCAGGTTTGACGATTTTTTTCAGGCATGGTATCATTCCTGCACAATGTAACGCCCCTAAGGCGCTCTTATCCAGAGAGGTGGAGGGACCGGCCCTGTGAAACCTCGGCAACCCCTGTTCGGCATACGCCAGCGGAAGGTGCCAATTCCGGCAGAAGGATGTTCTGGAAGATGAGAGGGCAATGCAATAATCATGGTTTGCCCTTTCTTGATACCGGAAGGGGCAAATTTCTTTAATTTGGAGGTATATATGAGTACAACATTTATGACGTCACCGAGTTTGCTCTTCACTTCAGAATCGGTGACTGAAGGACACCCGGATAAAATATGCGACCAGATCAGTGATACTGTAGTGGATGCCTGCCTGGCGCAGGATCCCTATTCCCGGGTGGCGTGCGAAGCAGCAACCAAAACCGGCTTCGTGCTCTTACTGGGTGAGATCACCACCCTGGCGCAGTTGAATTTCGATGAGATTGTCCGAAAAGTGGTTAACGATATCGGTTATACCAACAGCGCCATTGGATTCGATGGCAATAGCTGCGGTGTGCAGGTGGCGATTGCCAAGCAATCCGGCGACATTGCCATGGGGGTGAACAAAGCGTTGGAAGCTAAAAAGGGTGAGATGACCGAGGAGGAAGTGGAAGCCATCGGCGCCGGCGACCAGGGGATGATGTTCGGTTATGCCTGCGATGAAACCCCCACCCTGATGCCGATGCCTATCTACCTGGCGCATAAATTGGCGCGCAAATTAAGCGAGGTGCGCAAAGCCGGCGAGCTGCCCTGGCTGCGCCCGGATGGAAAAACACAGGTGACGATCGAATACAGCTTCGGACGCCCCAAGCGGGTGCATACCGTCCTGGTGAGCACTCAGCATGCCGAAGAGATCAGCCATGATGATATCGAAGCGGCGGTGATCAAACATATCATCAGCCCGGTGATCCCAGCGGATATGATGAATGGTTCCCCGCGCATCCTGGTGAATCCCACCGGACGCTTTGTGATCGGCGGTCCGCAGGGTGACGCCGGTATGACCGGACGCAAGATCATCGTGGATACCTATGGCGGCATGGGCAGGCACGGCGGGGGAGCGTTCAGCGGCAAGGACCCCACCAAGGTGGACCGCTCGGCGGCTTATGCTGCCCGATGGGCAGCCAAGAATGTGGTGGCGGCGGGTTTGGCTGCCCGCTGCGAAATCCAGGTGGCATATGCCATCGGCGTGGCGCATCCCCTGAGTATTAATGTGGAGACCTTTGGAACAGGCGTAGTCTCCGATGAGCGCATCGCCTCTCTGGTGACCGAGCATTTCGATTTGCGCCCTGGCGCCATCATCCGCGACCTGGATTTGCGTCGACCGATCTACCAGCAGGTGGCGAATTACGGCCACTTCGGCCGCGATGACCTGGACCTGCCCTGGGAGCGCACGAATATGGTGGAGGTGTTGAAGCAGGTGGTGTAAAGAGAAGCAGGATGTGTTTGGAAGATAGACACTTGCGGTGACCCAAAATAATAACTCCCCCCGGAATCGTTGATTCTGGGGGGAGGGTGGTTTAATAATATTATTGAATCTGAATTATTATTGTTATTAATGGTAATATTTGATTGCTGTAATATTCGAAGTTTTTTATGATTTTTAGAGGTGGACTATTAATCAAAAATCTAATTGCATAACAAATGTGCCGTAAATGATTTAAGTTGAAATTGTCAGGAGAATTTTATGCTGGATAACCACGAACTCGAAAAAACCCTCTGGGCAGCCGCTGATAAATTGCGTTCGAATATGGACGCGGCAGAATATAAGCATGTTGTCTTGGGGTTGATTTTTCTCAAATATATTTCTGATGCATTTAACGATTTGCACCAAAATTTGTCCAGTGGAGAAGGTGAGTTCGAAAGGGCAGACCCGGAAGACCCCGATGAATATCTGGCATATAATATTTTCTTTGTACCCGAAAAAGCCCGTTGGCAATATCTTCAAGATCGCGCCAAACAACCCGAAATCGGCAAAATGCTCGATGACGCCATGGATGCCATTGAGCGCATCAACCAACCGCTCAGAGGTGTGTTACCCAAGATTTACGCTGACCCTGAATTGAATAAACAAAGATTAGGCGAATTGATCGACCTGATCGGTACGATCGGTTTTCAACAAGATGATCATCAATCACAAGATTTATTAGGGCGAGTTTATGAATATTTCTTGGGGCAATTTGCCGATGCGGAAGGTAAGAAGGGTGGACAATTTTATACTCCTGCCAGCATTGTAAAATTATTAGTGGAAATGCTTGAACCTTATAACGGTCGTGTATATGATGGCTGCTGCGGCAGTGGCGGGATGTTCGTACAAAGTGAGAAATTTGTACTCAACCACCAGGGTAATATAAAAGATTTATCGATTTTTGGGCAGGAATCCAATCCGACTACGTTGCGTTTAGCAAAGATGAACCTGGCGATCCGCGGCATCGACGCCAAATTGGAATTAGGCGACACATTTTTGAACGATCGCCACCCCGATTTAAAAGCAGATTTTATATTAGCCAATCCCCCTTTCAATGTGAGTGATTGGAGCGGTGATCAGCTACGTGATGATATCCGTTGGCAATATGGCGTACCGCCAACCGGGAACGCCAATTATGCCTGGCTGCAGCATTTTATTCATAAGCTCAGCCCTTCTGGCACCGCAGGGATTGTTTTAGCAAACGGCAGCATGAACAGCAACACTGGTGGTGAGGGTGAGATTCGTAAAAATATGATCGAAGCCGGGTTAGTGGATTGTATGGTGGCGCTGCCTGCTCAACTTTTTTATAACACCATGATCCCGGCTTGCTTATGGTTTTTGGCGCGCAATCGTACGGGCGGGTCCGCGACCCGCCCCAACTTCCGCGACCGCTCCAATGAAATTTTATTCATCGATGCCCGTAAAATGGGGGTAATGATCAACCGACGCAACCGTGAATTTACGAATGATGATATTGCCAAAATAGCTGGGACGTATCATAAATGGCGGGCTTCGACGGGCTCAGCCACCGCCGGTAATTACCAGGATATTCCCGGATTTTGCAAAGCGGCACCATTAGACGAAGTGCGCGCCAACAATAATGTGCTTATGCCGGGGCGTTACGTGGGTACGGAAGAAGCCGAAGATGATGGCGTTCCATTCGATGAGAAGATGAAAACCCTTACTGCTCAGCTAGCTGAGCAATTTACCCGTGGTGATGAGTTAGAAAAGGCTATTCGTGAGAATTTAAAGGGGATTGGCTATGATTTCTGATCTATACAGCTTTCCTCCGGGGACAATTTCCCAATCAGAAGCCTTGACAGGTCAACTTATCATGGCACACCGCCGGCTGGCAGAACTCAAAGGCGTCGCGCCTATGCTGCCAAATCAGGATATTTTACTGAACACCCTGGCGTTGCAAGAGGCAAAGGACAGCTCCGCGTTGGAGAATATCATCACCACGCATGATGAGTTATTCAAACAGGAATTGGATATTCCTCAGTTTGACAATGCCGCCGCTAAAGAAGTCGGCCGCTACTCAAAGGCGCTGAAATTAGGATACGAGCGAATTTTATCCAAAAAACAGCTAACTCTGGACGATTTGATCGCTATCCAGGCCGTCCTGGTGATCGGAGAACCAGGGCCTGGTATCCGAACCAAGCCGGGGACGAAGGTAGTCAATCGCGCAACCGGAGAAGTAGTTCATACTCCACCCCAGGACCATGATCAGATCGTAGAGTTACTCGAGATGTTGTTGGTGTTTTATAACCAGGCACCCGATCAAAGTTACGATCCGCTTATAAGGGTGGCATTGATCCATCACCAGTTCGAGAAAATTCACCCGTTTTATGATGGCAATGGGCGCACCGGGCGGATTTTAAATTTGCTTTACCTGGTACAACATGGTTTGTTAGACCTTCCTATCTTATATCTTAGCCGTTATATCATCCGAAATAAATCCGCCTACCTGGCTCATTTTCGAACAGAACAGGCAGATGACAACTGGGAAGCCTGGCTGTTGTTTATGCTGCGTGGCGTAGAATTGACATCCACTGAGACCATCGAGACCATTCATCGGCTGAGAGACTTGATGGCAGATTACCAGGAAAGGATCAAAACCCAACTTCCCAAAATCTATTCGCTTGATTTACTGAATACTCTGTTTAAACATCCCTATACCAAAATCGATTTTGTCATCCGGGATGTGGGAGTTCAAAGAGCAGCGGCTGCACGTTATCTGGATGCTTTAGCCAGTGAGGGTTTTTTAGACAAACAAAAACTATGGCGCAGCAGCTACTATATCAATAAGCCTTTATTCGAATTGTTACAAGGAAAATGATGGCTTTGGATGTTAAATCGCCGTAGGAAAAAAATATGCCATACATTAAATTTGGCAAAATTAATACATGAACAGAGTATCATGTATTAATTTCAAATAAATTAATACATGATAAAAGCTTGATGTAAAGAATTGGCGTGAATTAATACATGAGGATCTCATTATTACGGGAGAAATTTTGGAATGATAATTAAGTCATTAACTACTCAGCTTGCCGAACAATTTTCCCGGGGTGAAGAATTAGAAAAAGCCATTCGTGAGAATTTGAAGGGGATTGGATATGATTTATAAAGAATGGAAACGTTATAAACTTGAAGATATAGCAAACTTTTATGATCATAAAAGGGTGCCATTAAATTCAAGAGAAAGAGAAGATAGAAAGGGAATATACCCGTATTACGGAGCTTCTGGTATTGTTGACTTTATTGATGATTATATTTTTAATGGTGATTATGTACTCATTTCAGAAGATGGAGAAAATTTACGTTCAAGACAAACCCCAATAGCATTCAGAGCCACCGGTAGATTTTGGGTAAATAATCATGCGCATGTAATTAAAGGAAAAGAGCCATTTATAAATGATTGGATAATATATTTTTTTCATAGCTTTGATATTAATCCTTATATAACTGGTGCTGTTCAACCAAAATTAAATCGAGAAAATCTTGAATTAATCGAAATTCCTTTGCCTAAGGTAAATGATGCTAAAAAAATCATTTCTATACTCAAAAGCCTCGACGATAAGATTGAACTCAATCGCCAGATCAACGCCACTTTGGAAGCCATTGCCCAGGCGATATTCAAGGAATGGTTTGTGAATTTCAATTTTCCCGGCGCGACGGGTGAGATGGTGGAAGCAGGGGATGTTGGGGCGGGTTCCGAACCTGCCCGTACAAGGATGATTCCGAAGGGGTGGAGGGTAGGGGAATTAGGTGAAATATGTAAGAATATTAGAATTGGTGTACAACCCAAAGAAATTTCACCTGATGCTTTTTATGTTGGATTAGAACATATTCCAAGAAAAACTTTGGGTCTAACCACATGGGGTTATGCACATAGTGTGGGTAGTCAAAAATCATATTTTAGAAAATACGAAATTCTTTTCGGAAAGCTTCGTCCATATTTCCATAAAGTTTGTATCGCTCCTTTTGATGGTATATGTTCGACGGATATATTAGTTATTGAGCCAATAAAATGCGATTATTTCTCATTTTGTATAAATCATTTATATAGTGATGAATTAATCTCATTTGTGAGTGCAATTGCAGATGGCACACGTATGCCTAGGGTTGATTGGAATTCGATTAGCAAATATTCAATAATTATTCCTGATGAAAATATCATGATTCAATTCAATCGATGTGCAATTTCTCTTTATAAAAAAATTTTGGAAAACAATAATCAATCTAATGCATTGGCAACAATCCGTGATTCACTCATGCCCAAATTAATGAGCGGGGAGATTGAGGTGTGACTTATAATCCTACCGTTCACCATCGTAAATCCATTCGTTTGAAGGGGTATGATTATTCGCGGGCGGGGGCGTATTTTATTACGGTATGCGCCTATCAACGGGAATCCCTATTCGGGGATATCATTGGCGGGGAAATGCGATTGAATGAATATGGCAATATTGTGTGGCAAACATGGAATGATTTGGTCAACCATGTGCCTGGTATCGAATTGGGTGAATTTGTGGTCATGCCCAACCATATTCATGGAATTATTATCATCACGAACACCGTAGGGGCGGGTTCAGAACCCGCCCCTACGGCAACAACCGCCCCTACGGCAACAACCGCCCCTACGGCAACAACCGCCCCTACGGCAACAACCGCCCCTACGGCAA
>JAFGJM010000043.1 GCA_016929095.1 Anaerolineales bacterium
ATATAATTTTCTTTAACCATTTGATTAATTAGAATATTCTATATTTATCTATTGACATTTATAGAATAGTTTGTTATATTTTTAATAATAGTTGAAATAAGGAGTAGTATATGCCAAGACATCGTAGAGGCTGGGCAATGGGAAATCAGTCCGACTCTGCGGGAAAACATACCCCGCTTACTGTATCCGTTCTCGAACCCGCTTTGCTCATTCTACTCAAAGAACAACCACGGCATGGTTACACTTTATTAACTGACCTCGAAGCGCTTGGCATGGGGACTATTCACCCCAGCTCGGTATATCGCACTTTAAGAGAATTAGAAAGACTCTCTTGGGTGCAATCGGATTGGGAAACTATCCAGACTCAAGGACCTCCACGGAGGACATACGCTTTAACTCCTCAAGGTGAAAAAGCACTGGAAATCTGGCGCCAGGAACTGAATAAAACACATCGCTTGATTTCCCAACTCCTGGAGCGAATTGAATAAATATTCAAAAGGAGACAAAATAATGCCTGCAAGAGATGGAACAGGACCCTTAGGCCAAGGCCCCCGCTCCGGGCGCGGATTGGGGAACTGCACTCCAAAGCAGCAATCCACATCCCAGATTTCCACACCGAGAACGCCAACTCCATTAGGCAGATTTGGACGGTTGTGGAGCAATACATTTGGGCGCGCATTCCGGCGCGGACGTCGTAATCGTATAAGTTGGAAATGATCACGAAAACTAATATATAGAAAGGAGTATTTCTATGCCAAGAATGGATGGTACAGGCCCCTTCGGAACCGGTCCGGTCGGCAGGGGATTAGGACCTTGCGGTGGTGGCAGAGCAGGTCAGTTTTATCGCGGTTGGGGTGGGGGATTCCGCCGCGGCGGTGGTTTCGGCTGGAATGCGGTAAACGCACCCTTCTGGCCGGATGACATCCAGTACCTAGAACAACAGAAAAGTTGGTTGGAATCTCAACTCCAAGCTATTAATACACGAATCGCCAATCTAAGTCAAAGCAGCGATTCCGAATCTTAACCATCGTTTACAGGTATTAAATTAAAATCCCTTCCGTTTTTCTAAATGGAAGGGATTTGTTATTTTTATATCACATTATCCCTTGACCGCTTTATCGGTGATCGCTAAAGCCTGGTCGATGATATCAATACCTTCTGAAAGTTGCTCTTCTGTGATGATCAATGGAGGGATTATTAAAACGGTATGCCAATGGGTGTAAAGGTACAAACCCCTATCCAAACAGTATTTCCGGAATGCAGTCATCTCAGGGCTGCTTCCGTTGAAAGGCGCCATTGGTTCTTTCGTTTTACGGTCTCGCACCAGCTCGATCACACCGAATAACCCTATAGACCGCACATCACCGACAGAGGGGTGTGATTCACCCAGGTCGTTCAATTTTCTGCGCAGCACCGGCCCCATGGCAGCCGCCCACTCCACAATACGGTCTTCCTTCATTACATTTATATTCGCGATTGCCGCTGCAAGCGATATGGGATGAGCTGTATAGGTTAATCCGCTTTGAAAAACACGGTCGGTAAAGAAATCGGCGATTTTCGGATTGATTGCCACTGCTCCCAGGGGGGCGTATGCGGAACTGAGCCCTTTAGCCATGGTCATGAGGTCCGGCACAACATTCCAATGCTCTACCGCGAACCATTTTCCGGTGCGCCCAAAACCGCTCATTACTTCGTCGGCAATCAGCAAAATATGGTATTTGTCGCATAAAGCCCGTACGCCCTGCAGATAGCCTTCCGGCGGGATGATCACCCCATTGGTACCGGTAACCGTTTCCATCAGAATCGCCGCGATTGTATCTGGGCCTTCGTACATGATAATCTCTTCCAGATGGTTGAGGTAATCCTGTGCGAATTCGGCTTCGGAAATATCCGGGTTGGTGCGGTGCAACGTGGAGCGATAGCGGTAGGGATCAAGAAAGTGGACCACCCCCCCCATCACATTGGGTTCCCAGGATGTGCGGCGGGGATCGCCGGTGGCGGCAATCGCGCCAGCAGAAGCGCCGTGATAGGAGCGATAGCGGGATAAGATCTTATGCCGCCCGGTGTACGCTCGTGCCAGCTTAATCGCATTTTCATTGGCATCGGCGCCGCCCAGAGTAAATAAAAATCGATCCAGGTTTCCGGGTGTGATCTTGGATAGCAATTCGCCGATTACAGCACGCGGCTTGGTGGCAAAAGGAGGTCCAGCGTAGGGTAACTCTTGAGCCTGTTGAACAACGGCATTGATGATCCGCTCATCACCGTGACCGGCGTTTACACACATCGTCATCGCATTAAAATCGAGATAGCGTTTGCCATCCACATCCCAAAAATAAACGCCTTTGGCGCGCTTCACCGGTATGGGAGATACTTTTCCTTGAGCGCTCCATGTCCAAAAACTGTGCGCCAGGGAAAGAGGAAGGATTTCTGAATCAGGGAGTTCAATCATGGGAGCCTCATTTTTCGTTTACAATCATCAGGTATCAGTGTTCAATTAACAACCAATCGAGAAAAGGGTGTGTTGAACAGAAAATAATATTGCCGCTTCACGATTTTGAATTTCTCAACTCACTACTCTCAACTCTCTTTTCCCAATCTGTTGAATCGTACCATAAAACCAGTGTTACTTCGATTTTTGCTTGACAGCCTTTCTCTTGCTGGGTATTATCCCACTCAATAACAGCAGAATTTTATGAGTAAGATTTATCAGAGGTAGATATATGTCAGAAGCAGCACGTATGTGGATCGAAATAGGATTCAATATCACTTATCTAGTCGTAATATGGTTATTGGTTGGCGTGATGATCAGGCGTTATCCGCATTTAGCCGATAATGATAAAAAAGCTGCCCGATTGGCTATCTGGGCGTTTGGATTATTAGCACTGGGCGATACCGGACATGTGGGTTTTCGGGTTTTAGCATACGCACTGGGAGATATTAATGCCAGTATCCACATTGGGAAAATATCCCTGGGATTGGTAGGAACAGGCGCTTTTTCGACAGCTATCACCGTAACTTTCTTTTATATGCTCATTCTTTTCCTATGGCGGGAGCGGTTTAACAAAAAATACAATTGGTTCAGTATTTTTTTACTTGCCGCAGGTATTGTCAGGCTGGGATTAATGGCATCTCCAATGAACGAGTGGAATTCAGTCGTTCCTCCACAACCCTGGTCTTTATGGCGCAATATACCATTAATAATCCAGGGATCAGGTGTAGCTTGTTTGATATTGCGGGATAGCACTCGTAAAAAAGACAAAAGATTCCAATGGATTGGCATCATGATCCTGGTTTCCTTCGCGTGTTATTTACCAGTAATTTTATGGGTGCAACAACACCCAATGCTGGGTATGTTGATGATTCCAAAGACAATCGCGTATGTCGTGATTGGATTCATCGCTTATAATTGTCTATATCGTCAAATACCGTCAATTACGAGCAAATCTCGTCTTAGTTCGCAAGCGTAACCAATTTATATGTAATAACTCGGACTATTCGAGTAGAAATAGACAAATCGCGATCGATTATTCAAGGTTAGCTTCGTATGTATTCAATGATATTAGCCATGCACAATATAGCTCGTTGGATTGTTCTGATCTTGGGGATTACTGTGATTTATCGCTCATTCACGAGTCTGGCAGCTCATAAGGAATGGACCCCGCTTGACGCCCGTGGGGGATTTTTCTTCACGGTCAGCATGGATATTCAATTTATATTGGGTTTGATATTATATTTCTTTTATAGTCCTCTCACTCGGGACGCGTTGAGTCAATTAGGCGCTCCGTTTCGAGATGACACCCAGCGCTTTTTTGCTCTTTTTCATGTATTGTATATGCTGCTGGCACTCGCGTTTACCCACCTGGGAAATATGCTTGCGCGCAGAACTATGACAGTGGGTGTTAAGCACCTGCGCGCTGCGTCATTTTTCACCCTGGCAATGTTGTGTATCTTGTTCGGCATGCCATGGACGCGGCCTATCCTTCCCGGTCTTTAATCTCACTTCATTTAATAACTTATCAAGGAGTCACAGAAATGCAAACCATCTTACAAAGCAAAACAAAACAGATAAAGATGAGCACAGACGGTGTGTTCACCATCATCGGCGAGAAAATCAACCCTACCGGTAGAAAGAAATTGGCTGCCGCTTTACAAGAGGGGAATATGGATTATGTTCGTGAACTGGCGAAGAAACAGATAGATGCAGGTGCAGACATACTGGATGTCAATGTCGGCGTGCCGGGTATCGATGACGTCGCTTTATTGCCCAAAGTGGTCAAAATGCTGGCAGAAGAATTTGATATTCCTTTGTGCATCGATACACCCAATCCCAAAGCGTTAGCGGCTGCCATGTCGTTTGCCCCGGGAAGAGTGCTGGTCAATTCAGTCAACGGCGAGGAAGCTTCTTTGCAGGCAGTATTACCCGTTGTAAAAGAATATAATGCGGCTGTGATCGGTTTGGTGATGGATGAAGATGGCATTTCCTCAGATCCGCAAAAACGTTTTGCGCTAGCGGGCAAAATCATCGAACGGGCTGCGAAATTAGGTATTGCGACCGAAGATGTGGTGATCGATCCCCTGGTATTAACTGTCGGTGCAGACAGCAATGCCGGAAAAGTGACATTAAAAACCATTGAATTGGTTCATAATGAATTTGGTGTTAATATCAACCTGGGTGCCAGTAATGTCTCATTTGGTTTACCGGCGCGTGATATTATTAACGTGGCTTTCCTCGGGTTGGCAATCTCCGTCGGCGCTACCTGCGCCATCACCGACCCGGTTAAATATACTCAGGGTATTCGCGCCATCGACCTGTTATTAGGACGGGATGCGTATGCCGGACGATATATTAAATACTTCCGCCAGCATCCCCCGGAAGAAAAACCTGTAAAATGATGGATCTACCGCCTTCTCAAGTGAAATATTACCCAGCCCCTCCCGCCCAAAAGAAAAATACGCTGTGGTGGATTGTGGGAGGTGGGATTATTCTATTATTGGCTTGTTGTGTTGTAAGTGCAGCCATTGGTGCATATTTTTATTTCACGGCAGCAGATAATGTTGCGAGCGTACAAGAGATCTGGCAAACCGATCATGGGGGAACACCACCCGTAATGGAAACCCCGTTTACGCTGCCTGGTGAAACACTGCCGTCTGTTGTCACGGAAATGGTTGCTACCCTGCCGCCACCAAGCATTACACCTACTTCGGAACCTACGCCTAATGTAAATGTAAACGGCGTCAGCTTCTCATTTCCTCCCGGTGTAGCACAGAACATCAACACAGAAACGATTCCTGTATCAGACCCCGCACAGCCCAGCGGATTTCCTGGTGAGGTTTATCCGCAGCATACCAAACTCAACTTTGAGGGTTATCCCTTAAGCGGGACGTTCCACTCGCCCTATATTCTGGTATATCCAGCCCAGGAATTTGCCGCCATGAACGAATCGGCCGTCACCGTGATCAACGATCTGACTCAACTGCTGGCGCAAAAACCAGCCAGCGTGGAGAAAATCCCATTCTTGCCATTGTGGAATGCTGCTCAGATGTTCCATTCGAATATGGCTTACATCGCTTTCGAGAATGGCAATGGTGTTCGTTTCCTCTCTATGTATGGGCAGGCATTTTATCCGGTGAACAATAACAGTTTATTTTATAGCTTTCAGGGATTGACGGACGATGGCGCGTATTATATTGCAGCCATCTTGCCCATTACTCACCCCAGCTTACCCGCCAATGAAACCGATATCCCGGGCGGTGATTTTGACGCTTTTGTGGCCAACATTGAAACATATTGGGCAGAGACGACGGCTCAACTTGAAGCACAGCCGCTTGATTCATTCACCCCTGATATTTCTCTGTTAGATGCCATGTTTGAATCGTTCTCTGTCAACCCATAAGTGTTGATATTCTTTTTGCTTTAATAATAATACAGGGTTCAGATACTCTCATAAATTTCTGAACCCTGTCTTTTTTTTTATTCCGATAACAATTAACTGATCTTGACAAATTTTGAAGCCGGTGCGCCGCAAATCGGGCATTTATCCGGAGCGGATCGTTCATGAGTAGAACCGCAAATCGGGCAGACGTAATAATCGAACTCTTCAGCCGGTTCGTCCAATGTCTCCAGGGCTTTTGTATATAACGCTTCGTGTACTTTTTCTACTTCCAACGCCCAACTGAAAGACCGAAGTGCTTTCTTTTCCCCGGCTTTTTCGGCTTCTTCGACCATGGGAGGATACATAGAAACCACTTCGTAGTTCTCACCCCGGATGCCTTCTTTGAGATTTTCAGCTGTCGATCCTACGCCGTTGTCCGCCTTGAAATGGTTGATGGCATGCACGGTTTCCGCGGCTGCTGCAGCCCGGAATAATCGCGCTACCTGGTGAAAACCTTCGTCATCTGCTTTTTTTGCAAAGGCAGTGTATTTATGATTTGCCATCGATTCTCCGGCGAAAGCCGTTTTTAGGTTTTCGGAAGTATTAGCCATAAATTTCTCTCCTTATCGATAATTATCTTTATCCATTCATATAATTAAACCATATTATCCGTTGGATATCACATTTCATATTCATAGATACTCGATGACATTTATCCTGATTAAAATCATCTGGTATGAAAATCAAGAGCATTTATGAGGAACCCAGGAAAAAGGGAATCCAGGAAAGGTTCTGTATTTTATATATATTTGTTTTAACTGATAGCAGACGGCTGAAAGCTGATAGCTTTTTTTTAACATTGTTGGTTATCACCACAATTCCTCAACGGATCAATGTTAATTGTGGCAGGTAGTGAGAGAGAAGCCAATATAACACTGCCGAGACGAATGCGGTGGATGGAATGGTGAGTATCCACGCCAACCCGATTTCCTTCGCTACGCCCCAGCGTACTTTGTTTACCCTATCCGCTGAGCCAACCCCCATGATCGCCGTGCTGACGACTTGAGTGGTGCTAACCGGCCCGCCCATGATTGAATTCCCAATGATTACCATAGCAGCAGTGAGTTGAGTTGCAAATGCATGAATTGGACGTATTTTGTAAAATTTTGCTCCTAATGTTTTAATCAAACGCCATCCACCTAATGCAGTACCGGTAGCGATCGCCCCAGCACTTAACGCGATCACCCAATATGGTACCTGAAAATTATTAAGATAACCTGTAAGCACAAGACTCAAAGTAATTATCCCCATGGTTTTTTGGGCATCGTTTGTCCCATGACTGAATGCAAGAATCAAAGCAGTAAATAATTGAGACCTTTTAAAAAACCAATTGATTTTAGTGGAGGCATATGAGGAAAAATATAAGATAACCTTCATCAGTATATATCCGCAAATAATACCAATTATCGGTGAGGTAAAAAGGGCTATCAATACTTTTCCAATACCACTTAATTTTATTTCTTGATATCCGGCTCCGATAATAACCGCCCCAATTATGCCGCCGATTAATGCATGGGAAGAGCTACTGGGGATACCTGCATACCAGGTGAACAAATTCCAGAATATTGCTGCGGTCAATGCAGCGATGATCACCGCAATATTAATTTTATCGGCATTGACAATTTCATGTCCTATCGTATTGGCAACTGCTACTCCAAAAATGAACGGTCCGATAAATTCTGCTGTTGCAGTCAGCCCCAATGCCAAGCGAGGGCTTATTGCTCGGGATGAGATCATAGTAGCGACAATATTGCTTGAATCGTGGATGCCATTAAGAAAATCGAAACATAATGCCAATCCGATTACGATAATGATGATCAATGTCATATTTATTTGTATCCTGTGATGAGGTAAGTGGCTATTATATCACCCAACGATTCGATTCGATCATAATTATTGGATATATTTGGAGAAGTTAATGTGTAAAACTGCAGGCTTAATTCATAATAGTTAAAGATTTCCATAAGATTTTTTTCATGAAAATTCTCGGGAAATCAATCGATGATGAAAAGTTATATCATTAGAAATTGAATATTTTAATGAGCCAATATAAAAACGCAGAGACTACCGATGTAGATGGGATGGTAAAAATCCATGCCATGACGATTTCTTTTGCCACCTCCCAGCGCACTTTATTGACCCGTTCTGCAGAGCCGATGCCCATAATGGCGGAACTGACCACCTGTGTGGTGCTCACCGGTGCACCGAAAATTGAGTTGACCAGAATAACGCTTGCGGCAGTAAGCTGGGTTGAAAATGCATGTATCGGGCGAATTCTATAGAACTTCGCCCCTAAAGTTCGAATCAATCGCCAGCCGCCCAGGATTGTCCCTAAAGAGATAAGCGTTGAATTTATCGCAATAACCCACAAGGGAACCTGGAAATTATTAATATATCCGAGTATGGTCAGGGTCAACATCATTATTCCCATGGTTTTTTGAGCATCGTTGGTGCCATAACTAAATGCCAGGGTTAAAGCAGTGATAAATTGAGCGTTTTTAAAAAATTGATTAATCCGAACAGAAGCAAAGCTGGCGTAGTATAAAACGATTTTCATTACAATAAAGCCAGCAAATAACCCAATGAGTGGAGAGGTAAATAATCCAATGATCACTTTCAATAATCCATCGGGTTTTATAGCCTGGAATCCAACCGCCATGATAACCGCGCCTATAATCCCCCCGATCAGCGCATGCGAAGAGCTACTTGGAATTCCGAATCGCCAGGTAAACAGACTCCAAATCAAGGCACTCAATAAAGCACAAAAAATCACTTCGATTTTAAGGTTGGCGGTTTCTACAATGCCGTTCCCAATGGTGTTGGCAACCGATACGCCGAAAATGAAAGGGGCTATAAATTCGGCAAAGGCAGTGACCCCTAAAGCCATACGGGGGCTCATGGCTCGCGATGAAATCATGGTTGCCACAATATTGCTGGAATCGGCAACCCCGTTTAGAAATGTGAACCATACAATAAGTGCGATAACAATAAGAACAAGTGGCGACAATACGAAATTCCTTTTTGATGAAACGATTATTATATCACTCGAAAAAATCTCCCTTGACAGGCAGTATACCGAGCGGTATACTGGTTGTCATGCAACCGCTTGATAAAGATTTATCTCGAATGATGTTTTTTCGCCTCCCCCATTTTTGTTCTGTAAAATGGAGGAGTTTGGGAGGGGGTATATGACCAGTCGAAAGGCAATCCTCGATAGCGCCCTGACTCTCTTCTGCGCCCGCGGTTATGACGCGGTGGGTGTGCAGGAAATCGTCGAAGCTGCTGGGGTGACGAAACCCAGTCTCTATCACTTCTTTGGCAGCAAGAATGGTTTGCTGGAAACATTGATATCCGAGCGGTTTGTCGATTTATCCCGTATGCTCGAAAGAGATGGTGAATATCACGGCGATTTAACCCTCACCCTGCAAAAACTGATCCGAGGTTACTTTCATTTCGCTTTAGAAAACCGGCTATACTATCGCCTGCAACTCTCTTTATGGTTTGCCCCGCCGGAGAGTGAAGCTTACCATGCGGTTTCAGCTATTAATCAAAAACAGCAGGCAATTCTGGAAAAAGTGTTTTTAGATGCCGTGGTCGATCATGGCAACATGCGCGGCAGGCACAAATTATACGCCGTCACATTCCTGGGTATGATCAACACGTATATCATGGCGGCGCTCAATGGGCATGTAGAGCTTTCCGATCAGCTCGTTTATCAAATCCTGCACCAATTCATGTATGGCATCTTCTCATAAAATGTTTTATGAGGAATCCAGGAAGCAAGGAAACCAGGAAATTTACAAAATAAAAAACTATAAGGAAGGCAGGAAAGTAGGAAAAAACATTTCCGTCCATCGGTCATGCGATCTGTATGGCTTAAAAATAGCAGCTTGCAACCTCTCACCATTCGCTTTTCATCAAATTCCATTTTTATTGAAATCTGTTAACTGAAAACTTACGACTTATAACCTACAGCTTAAAGCTAATATGATTGGAGTATACCTAACGGTACGTATAGAACATCATGCAAACAAATCATCATTGGGCAAACGACAGTCTTTTCTACCACATCTATCCGCTCGGTTTTTGCGGAGCACCCTCCACCAACGATTTCTCAAGCACACCCATACCCCGCTTAGAGAGCATTTACGGCTGGTTTGATCACCTGCAGTATCTTGGAGTAAACGCGCTCTACCTCGGACCTCTCTTCGAATCCAGCGCCCACGGTTATGACACCGCCGATTACTACCAGGTCGACCGCCGCCTGGGCGACCGCCAGACTCTGAGCCAACTGGTTGGCGAGGCTCATCGCCGCGGTATGCGGGTTATTTTGGACGGCGTGTTCAACCATGTCGGGCGCCACTTTTGGGCTTTTCGCCACCTGCAGGAATGGGGGGCACGCTCTGCCTATCAAGATTGGTTCGTCAATGTAGATTTTTCCAATCGCAACGGTCATGGTGATGCATTTATCTACGAAGGCTGGGAAGGTCATGACGATCTGGTGAAGCTTAATCTGCAAAATCCGGCCGTGGTGGATCACCTACTCAAAGCGGTGGAGATGTGGGTCCAGGAATTCGATATCGATGGGCTGCGTCTGGACGTGGCTTATTGCCTGGATCGGGATTTTCTCCACAGGCTGGCAGCATTCAGCCGGTCACATAAATCCGATTTCTGGCTGTTAGGAGAAATGATCCACGGCGATTACACTCGTTTAGCCAACCATCAGCTGATCGATTCGGTCACCAATTATGAGTGCTACAAAGGTTTGTATTCTTCTCATGTGGATAAAAACTTCTTCGAAATCGCCTACGCCCTCAACCGCCAGTTTGGTAAAGGCGGCATATACCACGACCTGCCCTTGTATAATTTTGTGGATAACCACGACGTCAACCGCGTTGCCAGCCAATTAACCGATCCCGCCCACCTGACCACCCTATACACCCTGCTCTTCACCATGCCCGGCGTCCCCTCGATTTACTACGGCAGCGAGTTTGGTCTCACGGGGAAGAAAGAAAGCCATTCCGACGCCGCCTTACGCCCCTGCCTCAACCTGTCCCAATTACAGGCAGCTTGCCCACAACCCACCCTGCCGGCATGGATCGCCAAACTGGCACAGGTCCGCCGGGAAACCCCGGCATTTCGCTATGGCGATTATCAACAACTCTATGTCAGCCACCAGCAATTCGCCTTTATACGGCGGTGGGAAGGGCAATATGCCATCGTGATCCTTAATGCCGCCGGGAGCGAGGCAGAAATAGCAATGCCGTCGCCTCAGCCTGAATGTACGTTAACAGACTGGTTGCATGATAACGTCATCATCCAGTCAAATTCATCTTCCATAGCGTTTATGGTTCCGCCATTTTCGGCACATATCTTCGTGAAAAAACAGCCATAAAAATCACAAGCGATTACAACGACCTTGGTGATGGCGAGGCAATTGATTGTCAGCCCGAAATACAAATGATATGATGGTATCAATATAGACAAATATTCAATAACCATTTTTTGGTATTTCCATTGAAGCACATGAACAAAATACTATCATCAATCCTTCTCCCCATTCTTAAAATCCTGACTCGCACCCGTCTCTCCAAAACCAGCGGTCAAATTAAACTCACCGGCTTGAATCACCCCGTCGAAACATATTTCGATAACTGGGGAATACCCCACATTTACGCTCAAGATCTCAACGATGTCCTGTTCACCCAGGGATATCTGCACGCCAGCGAGCGCTTGTTTCAAATGGAATTTAACCGCCGTTTGGTCGCCGGCACGCTTTCCGAAATCTGGGGGGAGGTCAGCCTACCGGTCGACCGGTGGATGCACACGCTTGGCATGCGCCGGGCGGCTGCCGAAAGTTTAACCCACCTGCTACCGGAGACTAAATCTCACCTGGAAGCCTATGCCTCCGGTGTCAATGTTTTCATCGCCAAAGGACGCCTGCCTCTCGAATTTTCTCTTCTGCGCTATACACCTGAACCCTGGCAGCCCCTGGATTCAGCCGCATGGTTGAAGATGATGGCATGGATACTTTCAGTCAATTGGGAGGCGGAACTGCTGCGCGCTCGCATGGTAGAACGCCTGGGTCCCGAGAAGGCGACTCAACTCGAACCCGACTATTATGAACGCTGGCCATATATTGTTCCCCCCGGGGTCGATTATTCTGCTATCTCCGATGAGATATTCCTGCGCCAGGATTACTCCCGCCGCTTTACTGGACCGACTGCCGGATTTGGGGTGGGCAGCAACAATTGGGTCATCTCCGGTTCACGCACCAAATCGGGGAAACCCTTGCTGGCAAACGACATGCACTTGAACATGAGCATCCCCGCCATCTGGTACGAAAATCACCTGAACGCCCCGGGATTTCAAGTTACCGGCGTATCATTGCCCGGCATTCCCGGGGTGATCTCCGGTCATAATGGACATGTCGCCTGGGGATTCACCAACGGGTTTCCCGACGTTCAGGATCTATATATTGAACACATCCGCCGCGATGAAAACGGGAAAGTGCAATACGAATTCAAAGGGCAGTGGCACGATGCGGTGGTATTGGACGAGACAATTCAGGTATACCGGGGAGAAAGCGTCACCGAAGAAGTGATCATCACCCGCCATGGACCGATCATCAACAACCTGGCACCCGACCTGGCAGGCGAGCAACCCATCGCCATGCGCTGGACAGCCTTGGAACCCGACCGTATGCTGGATGGCATTCAATATATGAACAACGCCAAAAATTGCATCGAATTCCGGGAGTCATTACGTTACTGGACTGTTCCGATACAAAACATGGTCTATGCCGACGTGGAAGGCAATATTGGCTACAGCTATCCCGGCAAGGTGCCCGTTCGCAATAATTGGGATGGAAGCCTGCCGGTGCCCGGGTGGAGCGGTGAATACGAATGGGATGGTTATATCCCCTTCGAAAAACTCCCCCATTTATATAACCCACCCCAGGGGTACATCGCGTCCGCCAATAATCGTGTGGTGGATGATAACTATCCGTATTTCCTTTCCCGCGATTATTGCCTGGGCGACCGAGCCCAGCGTATCAAAGAAATGATCGAGAAAGTCGGTAAAATCGATATTCCTTACATCCAATCCATGCATTTCGACCAGATTTGCCCTTCTGCCAGATATATCGGTGAATATATAAGTCAGTTGCAAACCGATGACCCCGAACTGGAGAAAGTGATCGCTTTGTTTGCTCATTGGGATGGACACCTTGCAGCAGATAGCCCCCAGGCGGTTGTTTACGAAAGCTTCATTCCTCGCATGGTCAAGGCGTCATTATCGAACGTCCTGGGCGATCTGACCGAACGCTACATGGGACGCGGTCCAACCCCCGAACTCCAGGAAAGCAGTATGCTCAGCGAACACGCCATGGAATGGCTGCAGAAAACACTCGGCGAACCCAATTCATCCTGGTTCGATCAGGGACATGGTGAAACCCGCGATGATATCATGCGCCTTGCGCTGCGCCAAACAATCGATTTGCTTAAAGAGAAAATGGGGCCAATCCCTGAAGATTGGGCCTGGGGTAAATTCCACCGGTTACAATTCGCGCATACCATCGGGAAGGCAGCCCCTCTCGACCGAATCTATAACCGCGGTCCCTATCCACTGGGCGGCGATTACAACACGGTGTGGGCAACCGGCGCCAGTTATCAGGATTTAGAGAGCGACTCTATCACTGCGCCGCCATTTCGGTTCATCGCCGATCTCGGCGACCTGAATCACTGTTTGGGTGTGCTGGCTCCCGGACAATCGGGCAATCCCGCCAGCCCGCATTATGACGATCAAATCGATGCCTGGTTTAATAAAGGGTACCATCCCATTTATTTCAGCAGAGAAGATGTGATCCATCACGTCAAAAGTAAGCTAATATTAAGCGCTTAGGTATCAGGTGACCAAGTGTCAAGTGATTAAGTGTCAGGTAAAGTGTAGTATAAATGTATCCTGATCACCCTGCCAATCCTGTTCATCCTGTTTTATTGCCATGAATAATCAAAAACACAGTCTGAAAGATAAAATAATCGCCCCATCCACCCGGGATTTTTACCGCCAGGGCAGGCGCATTCCCGGCTACCGGTTTTTTGATTTCCTGCATGGTTATGTTTACGCCCGATGGACATATTTATATATCGGTATCGGCATCGGCGAACATCCCATCGCAAAGCGCCTTGCTCCTTTGATCGTCAAATTATCAAAATGGTTTGGCAAGCAAGAAAACTCCAGGGTTGAATCAAAACCCAAAATAACCCTGGCAGATACCTATCACGGGAAAGTCATTCCGCTGCAAGCCGCTCACCAACTGGTAAGCGTCAAAGAGAATATCAATCTCCCCAACCTGGAAAAAATCGTCCCCTACCCATTAGCGCGCGATATCATTTTACAGAACCCTGACCACATCGTCGTCATCGATTGCCCTTGCCGCAGCGCCCGCCCGAACCCTTGCCTGCCGCTGGATGTCTGCCTGATCATCGGAGAGCCTTTTGCCAGCCTGGTGATCGAACATCACCCGCAGCGCTCACGGTGGATTACCAGCCATGAGGCGCAAGAAATCCTGCGCCAGGAAGATGAGCGCGGCCATGTTCACCATGCCTTTTTCAAAGATGCCATGCTGGGAAGATTTTACGCCATCTGTAATTGCTGCTCTTGCTGTTGCGGCGCCATGCAGGCGCATAAAAACGGCAATCCCATGCTGGCATCCAGTGGGTATATCTGCCAGGTAGATGCTGATCTCTGTATTGCCTGCGGTGAATGTAATACTGCCTGTCAGTTTGGCGCGCTTTCTTTGGGAAACTCGAGCGTCCAGGTGAATGAGGCTGAATGCATGGGATGTGGCGTTTGCATATCGCAATGTGAACAAGACGCGCTTTCATTAGTGCATTGTGCAGACAAGGGTGAACCGCTGGAAATTCTAAATTTATTCGATGTAAACTCCTCTTGAGTTTTAGGTCAGATTATCCACTCTATTTCTAATAATCAATCATTCATGAACGCGATTTCAAAATAAATATTCTCTAAGCAGTTGTGATTGTTTTATCAAAAAGAAATAGGATTCCCTTTTTCATAAACTATAAGAAAATGAATTTCGGGAATAATTTTTTTCTTATTCACTTTTTTAAAAAACGTATATAATAAAAGCACTTCAGTTCTCGATTAATAATTTAATACATTTAGCTTTTTTTATATTTTTTGCTGAATTGAAATTTTTCTCCATCAAAATTTTCGCACATTAATCCAAGATGCCGATGATAAATCAATCCATATGATTATCTATTCCTGTAGCTATATCGCTATAGGAATCCATATCGCCTATCGTACTTTTCACATCCCCACACAGGCTATCAAGCCATTGGATACGACTGCTGCAATCGCCATAGGATGTCATTTTCACCATCAGCACCTTTCTAATAGTTTTCAGCTTGTTGATTTTTCAATCCGAGGAATTTGTTGACAATTTTGATATACCCATTCAATACAACAGAAAAATCTACACATTAAAACGCACATTAATATTCAAGCCTGATTTAAAAGGCATAACCAAATATACCTGCCAAGGAGGATGTGTGATGAAGAAAACAAATATAATCGTGATCCTAACCCTGTTGTTGACGAGCTTTTATTTCTCTAAACCAGAGCAAAGCCGAGCAGCCGGTTTTGTGGTAACCCATAATTTTGACGATGCTTCCGCTCACGATGTATCACCCGGCGACGGTCTATGTGCAGATACGTACGGGGTATGCACACTGAGAGCAGCCGTCGAGGAAGCTAATGCTTACCCTGGTACTGACACGATCACTTTTCAAACAGCCATGACAATCTATGTAAATTCCAGTTCAGGTTCATTCCAACTTAATGAAACAGCGATCATCGATGCCAGTGGAGTGTGGGATACCGCGAATAACGCACCCGGAGTTACCATCGATGGCGGGGGGGGCAGTTTTGCCGGCTTCTACGTGGGCGATGACTCTTGCCAGATATATGGTCTGTATATTACCAACTTTGGTGGCGATGGGATTCTCGTGGTATCCGCCTCCAATTTTATCGGAGGCAGCCCCGTTGCGCAGCGCAACGTGCTCTCGGGAAACGATATAGGAATTACTTTATATGGCAGCTTGGCTACGGGAAATATAGTTCGCAACAATTACATAGGGTTAACACCTGCAGGGAACACCAAGAATCCTAATGGCACCGGCGTACTGATCTCAGGCGGTGCGTCTGACAATATTATCGGGGGGAATGAGGCTACTCATGTCAATTATATTTCCGGTAATACATATTTTGGTGTCTCAATTGAAAATTCCAGTACTGACAACAACTGGCTCGGGAGTAACGTCATCGGCTTGGCAAGTGATAATTCTACAAATATGGGGAACGGACAATATGGCATCCGCATTTATGACGGTGCAACTAACACAGTCATTGGTGGAGCCAGCAATACAGGGAACATTATCAGCTATAGTGGAATTAATGGTGTAATGGTGGAAAATTCCGGCATCGGTACGCAGATCACCGATAATCTCGTGAGTGGCAACATATATCATGGAATCGATATTAATTTAAGCAGTGGCTGTGATGTTACAGACAACATAATTAGTGGAAACACGATCCATGGCGTAGTAGTAAGTATGGTATCGTCAACAAGCAACCTTATTTGGGCAAACAGCATTTATGGCAATGGGGGAAAAGGTATTGCTTTACTTAATGGAAGCAACAATGGCATCGCCGCCCCAGTGATCAATAATGCTTCCAAATGGGGGGCATCGGGAACTGCCTGCCCGTTCTGCCAGGTAGCCCTCTATTCCGACTCTGGCGATGAAGGAAAAATCTATCACGATACATTTTTCGCTGACTCGAGTGGTAACTGGTCTTACATCGGTGGTCCACTCATTGGTTATAACTTGACCGCCACTTCCATCGATAATTTATTAAATACCTCCGAATTCTCAACGCCTTATTACATCTGGTTCGATGCATTTTTGCCCATGATGGTTAATAATCCTTAGTGGTTTGCCAAACATCATTCTATAAGTTACGTATATTGAAATTTCCCCTCATTCCTCGTTCCCTTCTCCCACTCCGGGGAGAAGGGGTAAGGGGAAGAGGGTGAAATACTTCAAAATTGAGATTCATGTTAGACACACTGCTTGTGGTTAGTCAATGTAAAGAAGATGGATTTGTAGTAACGACTTCAGTCGTTATATATGAGTATTAAACGACTAAAGTCGTTACTACA
>JAFGJM010000044.1 GCA_016929095.1 Anaerolineales bacterium
ACCATTGCCCGCCAGATAGGCGGTTTGAGCGGCGCACCCCTCAGCTATCGCAGCACGGCGATGATCCGTGAAGTACACAGCCTGACTCAAGGAAAATTACCCATTGTGGGTGTGGGTGGCATTATGGACTATACTGGTGCGCAGGATAAATTGGACGCTGGCGCCAGCCTGGTGCAGGTATACACCGGCATGGTCTACGCCGGACCGGGATTGGTCAAGCACATTGTAAAAAACCTGTGAACCTCAGGGCATCTGGAAGGTAAAATTCCAACTGCTGTTCTCCCCATATTCGATTATCGAAGTCTTTCCGATTATCTCAAACCAAACATTGCCCGGTTTGAGAGGATATTCACGACCATCCAGGTCATAAATCGAAATCAAATGGTTCTTCCCATTGGTAATCCAATTGATCGGGAATATCTGACCATCTCGAAAGGCATAGCCCTTGCCGTCATGCGTAAATGGCATATCGAAAATAAGTGTTGAACTGGATTCATAGACCGTTTCATGGGCAACCTGCAGCACAATCAGGTTATCTGCAGATACCTGTTCTAAATCCAGGGAGTCCAGTAACGGCAGGTATTCCAACTCAGTTTGCCCGGTGCTGCTCTTTACCTCTTGAAAACGCAGGTATTTGTTTCTTTCAGGGTCGTATTCCCAGTAATGATACGATGCGTAGGTATACGTAATAACTGCTTTTTCACCATAACTCCCCCCCGCAGGGATTTGAGGGCTAAAAAACAATCCCCCTAAATCCGGTCGAACGTTATCTCCCCCATGCTGTGACACGTACTCCCCCAGATATCGTGTATCGGCAAACAAATTATTAGAAGCCATCCCATGATGTTCTTTCCTACAAAGGGGAGGGCAATTGCGTTTGGTTTCAATGACCAGATAGGGAGAAAGCTCTGGCGTCACTAATTCCTCGAGTACCCGATCGTCGGCGTAAGCAAACACAAAAATACCATTATACATACGCATGATATGCTCATCGAATAGTCGTGCGGAGCGCACCGGTCCAACCCGTTCGGCATCTTGTCCATAAAAGACTGCGATAAAGCGGGAAAGTCCATCTCCGATGTAATATTCATAGACATGATCGGCCAGATTCAAACCCCATTGCGGACGCACCCCACGGGGAAAATTGGTGATTTTGATCACCATCGGACGACGCGCTAACAGAGATGGGTCATCTACTGTTAAACCAGTTAATGGATTAATACCTTCAGGGATATCTTTACCGCCATAAATGTATGGTGTAGGCGTTGGTGTAGGAATTGTGATCGTGGGCGTTGAAATCACTGCAATTTCAGTTGGCGCAACCACGTCTGTTGGAATAACATCGCATTCTTCAGTGATTAGCGCTACCATTAGATCAGTATTGCTTTCTTCAGCAGCCGCGGAAACCACGAGGGTTTCCATATACACCCTTATACAGCGCGCCCCCACCATGAATGTGAAAGCCAGCGCAAGTGCCGCCGTGTAATTGATATATTTTTTGCGCATCCCAACCCAATCATAATTTATTTTGCCCGGTTTTCGGTTGTTAATTTTGTCAGGCGAAAGGCAATATAAATTTCACGCCCCTGGCTTTAAAAACTCGATGAGCAGAACACATAAAGATATTATCCTATGTATTCTGCTCATCCGGTATTTTGTAATTTTTATGGAAATTGATTTACGAACCGCCAGGCGCCTGTTTCGGGGTTGGTTATTTCAGATGTTTTTCCAGCCACCTCGAACCAGGTATTACCAGGCTTGAACGGAAAAGCGGTTCCGTCTGGGTACGTTAACGAAAGCACGGAGTCTGTATTTGTCCGATTCCAAATCACCTGGTAAACATTCCCGTCCCGATACGCATAGGCGGTGCCGGTGCTGGTCAATTCGATATCCACAATTTCGGTACTGCCCCTCTTAACCAAAAACTTATGAGGCGCTAAAAGGACAACCACATTGGCTGCCGATATCTGGACGCCAACGACTTTATCATTCAATGCCTCATATCCTTCTTCAGCAGCATCTGAAGCTTCGCGAGTATCCTGATAGCGCAGATACCGTGCACTGGCGCTGTCATAATCCCAGCGGCTATACGCACTGATCGAATAGCGGTTATATATTTTTGTACCCGCCTGTCCATCTGCGGGGGCTGCCAGTTTGAAGGTCATGCCATCCAAATTTTGACGGCTGTTATCGATGCCCTTGCCTTCGATAAATGTGCCCATTTCTGCAGTATTCACCACCAGGTAATTATTGAAATTTTGATCCAGACGGCACATGGGGGGACAGTTGGAACTGCCTTCCACTACCAGCCGGTCGTAAAACTCGGAGGCGTATAATTTGTTCAATACGCGTTTATCTGCCCCGCCAAAGGCAAAAATCGTTTTATACATGCGGATCAGGGCGATATCCAACATGCGAGCCGAACGGATTGGCCCAACCTGCTCGGCATCGTTCCCATAAAATATGGCATGGAAGCGGGTCATCCCGTTGTTTTGATAATAATCATAGACAATGTCCGCCAGGGATATATTCATCGGCGGTCGGTCTGCCCGCGGGAAAATCTGCACCTTCATTGCCAATGGTCTTCTATCCAGGCGGGTAGGATCGGTTACAGCAAGCCCTGTCAAGGGATTCACTTCACCCGGGAAGTTATTCGGCCCGTAATCCTCTGGAATTTGGGTGGCTGTAGGTTCTGGCGTTGCCGTGGGCGGCTCGGCGGTGGGTGTTTCCGTGGGTACAACAGGCGTGCTGTTGGGATCGGTCGTTGGCAGGATCACCACAACAGTTGGAGCAGACCTAAAACCAAGACCCGCACACCCGGTTCCTATTAACGCCATGCAAATTAATGCAATACATATTTTTTTCATAGTGTAATTCCTTCTTTACATGCCACAGGTTATTCGTGACACAGACTCAAAATGCTATCATACCGCAATCACCCATCTTTGCCAACTGTCTTGCGTTTTTAACAGAATCACCTATAATCAAAGAATGAGACAACCTTTGATGAATTTCCATGTATCCGTGAATTCATGGAAAATACCTGTTCTCCTGGTAGTTTTATTACTTTTATTGGTGTGGATTTGGGAAACACCCCCCGGATTATTAGGAAAAGCAGACGCCATCGGGTTTGCCCTTTGCCATCGTATCGATTCAAGGACATATCATCTGGGAGACCGCCAATTGCCTCTTTGCGCACGCTGTATGGGGATGTATCTTGGCGCAATGGTAGGCTTACTTTACCAGAGGTGTTTATCCCCTAAACACAGCGGTACTGCACCGTGGCCGGTATTGCTTATGGTTGGATTATTTGGTCTCGCGTTTGCCGTAGATGGGTTGAACTCATATATTTCGTTATTCCCCAATGCACCCGATTTATATATTCCTAACAATACACTTCGTTTGATAACGGGCAGCGGTATGGGAATTGCTCTTAGTGTCATTTTGTTCCCCGCTTTTAATCAATCTATTTGGAAAGATTGGCATGACAGACCGGCAATCAACGGTTTGCGTTCATTGGCGGGATTGCTGGTAATTTGCTTATTGGTTGACGCCCTGGTATTAACTGAAAATCCGCTGGTATTATATCCTTTGGCGTTGATCAGCACAGCGGGAGGTTTAGTATTATTGACAATGGTTTACACCATGATCTGGCTTATTGTTTTACGCGCCGAAAATAAATACACTCGCTTTAAAGAATTGGCATTCCCCCTCACCGCCGGTTTTGGTGTGGCGTTATTGCAGATCAGCGTCCTCGATATTATGCGGTTCTTCTTAACCGGTTCATGGGAAGGTTTTTATTTTGGATAGTCTGGAGTTTTAAGATGGACGTATTAACGGGAATTTTCTCTGCATTTGGCCTTTCTGCCAGCGCAGGATTAAATGCATATATCCCTTTGCTGGTAGTCGCCCTGTTGGGCAGATTTACAAATTTAATTAAAATGGATCCCCCCTGGAATACCTTAACAGATTGGTGGGTGATCGGTTTACTGGTTGTATTATGCTTGATTGAAGTTTTCGCCGATAAAGTGCCGGCGGTTAACCATGTAAATGATGCTATTCAGACTTTCGTTCGCCCAGTTGCCGGAGCAATTATATTTGCTGCCAGCGCTAAAGTACTCACCGACATTCATCCGGTATTGTCGCTGGTTTGTGGATTGTTAGTAGCCGGCAGTGTGCATGCCGTAAAATCCGCAGCTGTTCGACCGGCAGTTACGGCTACTACCGGAGGCGCCGGAAATATACCCGTCAGCATCCTGGAAGATCTCATTTCTACTGTTCTCTCAATCCTTTCGGTCATTGTCCCGGCGCTTATTGCCATGTTCATTATTTTATTCACATCATGGATCGTATGGCGATTGTGGCGGCGCGCAAACCGTTTGAAAATACAAAACAGTTAATTTTTTGATAACCAAAGGAGATTTGAACATGTCATACGAACCGACTTATTCCTCCCCCCCACAGGAAGACCGGCCAACCAGTACGATGGCTATTGTCAGTTTGGTCGCCGGGATTACCGGGTTGACCATCTTCCCATTTTTGGGTAGTCTTGTGGCTGTGATTACCGGACCCATGGCAAAAAAGGAAATTCAACGCAGCCGGGGCGCTTTGGGGGGAGAAGGCCTGGCAACCGCCGGCGTCATTACAGGCTGGATTGGCGTTGCTTTGGGAGTTATTGCTTGTTGCGGCGCTTTTATTGCCTTTTTGTTGCCTATGATTTTAGTCGCGTTGGGATTATCAGCTGATGAGTTCGGTGCACTCTTTCCCATCTGGTTGGGATGTTTTTAAACAGAACAGCCAGGAATCATCGTATATTTTTCCTTAAATTTTCTGGAGATAAATTCAATTCATAAATCAGGAGAAGAAAATGGACCAAAATTTTGCCCCCCCGCCCGAAGAAGCCCCTAAGAAAAAAAGCAACACAGGTTTGATCATCGCTATTGTTGTTATTGTTGTATTGTGTTTTTGCTGCACAATCGGTGGAGTAGGTTACTATCTTTGGCAAAACGGTGACGAGTTATTCAACCTTACGTCCAAAGTACTGCCGCTATTTATTTAAAAAATACTGCCATAATCGAAAAGGCTGTCCTGATAAACGGACAGCCTTTTCATTCATTCATTCATTTCCTGTAAGTTATTCCAAATCCCATTGGTTTTTGTTGAATTTCGTGCAGCGCAGCCAGAGCTTTTTCCCTGGCTGTTGAAGATATATCTAAAGTCTCAAATTCATCTTCATCAAGAACCAATTGCCTGCCATCCGGAAAAAATAATACGTCCAGCGCCAGGTCATTATACGAGAGAGTATCCCCATCAATCACCGCGGGACAAGCGATATTGAGATACCAGCCTCGTAGGCGGTCATCGTGATGGTCGTGAATCTCAAAGATGTTATACCAACGATCGGTAAAGTACGTTTCTACAAAACGATCGCCTCGCTGCATGGGCATCCCATGAAAATCCATATCGTCCCTATCAAAGAAGGCTTCGATCAAAATACAATTCTCGCGGCGCAACATCTCCGTTCCTTCATATCGCCAGATTTCATTGCCTCGATGATCACATTTGATAACAGTGATAATGGTCATTACATAATTATAAATGGCTATATCAAAATAATTCGGGGGTTTTCCATAAAAAGCAATGGTATCCATCAACTGTCGCCTGATGTTCCATTTTCTGCGTTTGTTTTCCTCATTCCCTGATTGATTATTACTCGATTCCTTTGTAGTAAAAAGATGGCAAATTTGTTGCAACCAGAAGAGTACTGTACTTTACGACTATTGACAAAGATTACCACAATCGCTATAAATGCCCTTGCTTGCTTAAAAGGAGAGCAGCATGATCAATCGGATACGCAACATTTCTGACCTACAAAAAACATTTGTGATGATGATCATTTGGGGTTTCGTCATCGTGCTTTTAATTATTTTGTCAGGGTGCAGCGTCATCGATAAATTTTCACTGTCATCCAGCCGTCAGTATCAACAAACTAGCATCGCGTTGGATTTCCGCTCCACGCAAATTGCATTACAGGCCACCCAGCTATATCAAGGGTATGCGGAAACGATCTATGCCACCCGCTTGGCTCAGGATGTACAAGCCACGCTGCAAACCAGTAAGCAACTGCCAAATGTTCCCCATACGGCTCAACAAGGAAACGATTACGAAAGAGACTCCAACCAAAAGCCTGATACTCAGGAAGTATCTTCTATTAATGTCACCCCCTTACCCACAGGAACGCCGATACCAGAAGGCTATTGGGAAGATAAAATTCCTGCTGCAAATATTTTATTATTTGAAGATATGGCTGGCAGAAGCGGGTCACGCTATATAAAAGCGGCGCTGGATGCTGCCAATTATTCCTACACAGATGTCGGCAGCGCTCAGGGCTGGTTGAAAACAAATATCCTTAGTAATGGGCCTTGGGACTTAATTATCGTCGCATCTGAAGCGCGCACTAAAATTCAAGGGGAATTTTTCGATATGCTTTTAGATGAAATCCACTCGGGTACCGCGGTCATTATCGAAATTTGGGATGGCGATTTCCTGGCTGGTGGAAAACTTGGCAATTTATTGACCGAGTGTGGCGTAGAAGTTCACGGGGATTGGTACAACCCATCGCTGCGTGCCATTTATTGGTTGACGCCCGATCATCCCATATTTCAACAACCTAATCGGATCACAAGAGTTCGAACAAATTATTTCTGGGCAGATGACATCGGTGATTTCATGCGCTTACTCCCCAACAGCGATGCCACGCTTCTGGCAGGTGCTATGCAAGGGCACACAAACGACCACGGCTTGATTACAACCTGTTTTGGCGGAAGAGTTGTGATCCAATCATTCTCTGATCACGATTATGACCGCTCTGATATGATGCACCTGTGGCAAAATTACGTGTATTACACTCTTAAAAACCACTATTTATTTTCCCCTGAATGATATATACCTATATTAGATTATGGGGGCGCATAAAGTATTTTTATATGCAGATAAATGCATTTGTTGTATATAATCCAAATCTAGCCACCCAACAGTTTGCGAATTGTCATTGCGAAGGAGTACATTCACTGCGTTCAGTGTAAACTATGCGACTGAAGCAATCTTCTTAATGGACGTCTATTTTTACAGATTCTAGATTGCTTCAGGGCAGAGAACGCCCTTCGCAATGACAGAAAATTAAAAGTGTAGGGTAGCTAGATCCAAATCATATTATTCAATATAAGCCATGCTATCGGGCTGAAAGGCGTCTTCATATTCTGTAAACTAAAATGAATTTCTGGTTTCCTCAATAATCATTCATTTTAATGTCTGAAAAATCCCTCGATTTTCTCGATGGTATAATAAAACGATTATCGGATATACATCATAGGGAAGTATATGCCTGAAAAATCACCCGATACAATCGATAACATTACCCTTGACCAACATTACGCCGAAAAAGAAAAACGCACCGCTGCTTTATCTTCCGTTGCAGCGGCTATATTTTTAACATCCATGAAACTGGTGGTAGGATTATTGACCAATAGTCTGGGTATCCTTTCAGAAGCTGCTCACAGCGCCCTGGATTTAGCAGCAGCTGCCATTACTTATGCTGCTGTAAAAATATCAGACCGCCAGCCTGATCGAAACCATCCCTATGGTTTTGGTAAGGTAGAAAACCTTTCTGCCCTGGTCGAAACCCTCTTATTGTTCGTGACCTGTATATGGATTATTTATGAAGCCGTGCAGAGATTGTTTTTTAAATCTGTCCATGTCGAAGCTTCCATTTGGAGTTTTATCGTCATGGGCATCTCCATCATCATCGATGTAACCCGTTCACGCATGTTAATGAAAACCGCCAAAAAGCATAACAGCCAGGCATTGGAAGCTGATGCGCTGCACTTCTCTACCGACGTCTGGTCCTCTTCAGTGGTCATCGCCGGTCTGGTAGCCGTGGCAGCCGCGGATTGGCTTAAAACCAATACTGCGTACCAATTGGATTGGTTGAAAAACGCCGATGCGGTAGCCGCCCTGGGTGTATCGGGGTTGGTGATATATGTAAGCTGGCAATTAGGTAAACGCGCCGTGGCGGCTTTGGTGGACAGCGCCCCGCAAGGGATGCTGCCCAAAATAGAGCAGGCAATACTAAAAATACCCGGAATATCAACCGTTGAACGTGTGCGTGTGCGCCACAGCGGACCGGCTCTCTTTGCCGACGTTACAATTGCACTTCCGCGCAGCACCAGTTTCGAAGAAGCACACCAAATCGCCTCTCAAGCTGAACAAGCCATCCAGGCGCTTTACCCCCGATCAGATGTGATGGTACACGTAGACCCGACAAGCCCCAATAACGAAACCCTGGTTGAACGTCTTTGGAGTATCGCTTCTCAATATGGTTTAAGTGTGCACTCGATTCGCGCTTATGATGTACGCGATGCTATGAGCCTGGAACTACACACCGAGGTGCCAGAAAATCTTACATTGCATGAAGCTCACAACCGGGTAACGGAATTTGAAGCCAAACTACGCCAGGAAATTCACAATCTGGACGAAATTGTGACCCATATCGAACCTGTCGGTGATCAAGTCGCCAAGCGGGAAGTGTTCCGCCTGAATTCCGATCAAATCAACCCGATCATTCATCAAGTTGCCGGGCAATTACCCGGGGTCACCGATTGTCATAATATCCGCACTTACCTGGAAAATGAAAGCATATCATTATCCTTTCACTGCAAAATGGATCCGGAGATTTCCATCAATGACGCCCATGAAATCACAGTACAATTCGAAAATTTATTACGTACAAAAATACCTGAATTAGGACGCACTGTGATCCACCTTGAACCAGCCGATGAAGGAATTCAATAACCGGGTTTTATTGTGGTGTGCCATATTCGCCTGTCTGACAGGCGTCTTCTTACGTGTCAATAGCTTTATTTGGAATAAATCGCTAAACGGGGATGTAAACTTGTTTGCCCTCTCTGCACGCCAATTGGCGCTATATGATCAACTCGATTATCCAATGAAATATGAATACAGCAACCAGGTGGCATACCTAACGCTACATACCCCCGCCAGCCAGCATCCTCCTTTGTGGCCTGTGTTGGCAGGGGTCATTTCTAAATGGACGGCATGCGACGATACGTTTGTCATATTAAAGGTCTTATCAGAAATTACCGGTTTATTGCTGATATGCGCTATCGCTTTTAACGGTTATAAATTCACTGATATCCATGCAACAAGAATCGATTTATCCACACCGAAAATCATGATCATAGCCATCAGCCTGGCTAGTTTTTCGGCCATCCTGATCGATTTCTCTGCCAATGGCAGCCCTTATATTCTTATGGCTTTATGGCTAATATTAAGTTCCTGTTTGTTGATGCATTTTAAACCGCATAAATTTTCCCACCAGGCATATGCCGGTTTACTTTGCGCTGCTTCCATACTCACCCATATGGCATTATTATTTTTGCCCGCTGTTTTTCTCTACGCCACTTTGACACAAAAACCATTTAACCCACAAAAGATTTTGTCTTTTCCAACCACTCCTGGCCGGTGGCTGCAAACAGTGGTTTTTATACTGGCATTATTGCTCGGGCTTTCACCCTGGCTAATTTGGAATTTTCAGCATTTCGGAATGTTTTTCCATTCCAATTCGGGTATATACTTTTTTGACCAGTTAGGTTTGCTGCACACGGGTATTTATGGCAACACGATCACCTCCCAATTGGATCGCACATTACCTGTTGCGCAAATCCTGCAACGCTACAGCTTAATGGCAGGTAAATCGGTTTACGCATTGAGCCGGGAATTTTCTCTGCTGGTAGGTCCTTTTGGACTGTTCCTGGCTATAGTCGGTCTTTACCGGGGTATGAAAACAAATAAGGCGAATATGATTGCCCTGCTCTTCCCTACCACGGCGTATTCGATAGTCATTGTTTTGTGGGTAACCTATAAATTCCGATTTCTAACACCTTTACTGCCCGCCTTTATCCTTCTTGCGACTCTCGGATTTATAAATTTATATAATTCATCAAAAATATGGCGTTGGGTTGCCGGTTTATGCCTGGTGGGCACGCTTGCCTGGTTTATATTCCCCCTTTTCCGGCAAACAAAAACTCTTTATTATGGAAGAGAAAACCAACCCCATGATACTTTGTATAGAGAAATGCAACCACTGGCTGCCTCCCTGGTAAACAGGCAACCTGGTGTAGTATTGGGATACGCTCAATATCTGGACGGCGGCATCGAGACGGTATATTGGCATCGTTTTCCTTTTGTCGCCGGGAGAGGGCTGGGTGAAACGGCGATAAAAAAATTGGTTGACGATTTCGATATCCGTTATATTTGGACTGATACCACAACAATCGCATCCCTGCAGGAATGGTTTCCCATAGCCGGGGTGATGGATCGATCCGAACATTTTTTAATACTTGAACTAACGGATTGATGAAAGAAGTTATTAGTAGTCAGTTATCGGTTATCCGTTAAAAGCCGATAGCCCCTGCTTAAAAAGCTTTGCTGGATTCAACGAAAAAACGAAGATTTCTTGGTTTCTATTTTTCCTGGCTTCCAATTATATTTTTTTCGTGTTAGGATATGGGACAATGACACAGAAATACCTGGCTTTTGACATCGAAATCGCAAAAAGCCTTCCCAATGGTGTGGACAACTTGAAAGCCTACCGGCCTTTGGGGATTACATGCGCGGCAACGTATTTCGGAGAAGATGAACCCAGATTGTGGTACAAAAAGATATCCGATGACACTGTCGCCCCCCAAATGGACGCTGAACAGTTAATCGAGATGCTCACCTATCTTGAGGAAAGGGTTGAGGCGGGTTATACCCTGTTGACCTGGAATGGCTGCGGTTTCGATTTCGACATTCTTGCCGAAGAAAGCCGCCAATATTTACGCTGCCGGACATTGGCATGGAATCACGTGGATATGATGTTCCACTTTTTTTGTAAAACAGGATACGGACTGGGTTTGGACAAGGCGGCCAAAGGCATGGGTTTACCTGGTAAGCCCATCGGAATGAGCGGCGAATTGGCTCCGCGCTATTGGGCTGAGGGAAAATGGGCTATCGTGCTCGATTATGTATCCCAGGATGTGCGCACAACACTAAATTTGGCATTGACGGTAGAAAGAATTGGCGAACTACACTGGATAAACAATAAAGGCGCCCGTTCCAGTGTCTCCTTTAGAGAGGGGTGGTTACCTGTTTCCGAAGCCAACAAACTGCCATTACCCGACACCTCCTGGATGCGCACCCCCTGGAAACGCAGTAAATTTACCGGCTGGATCACTCAAAAGTGAGTGGGTTTTTATACAACCTTATATACATGTGAGGCGCTGTGGCTTGCGCGAAATTCCTCTAAAATATCTTTTTTCTCGATGTAAAGTTTTTTCATCGTCTCGCCGTCACAGGGGTGGAAAAAGCAGAACCCCTGTACCATTTCACACTGCAGCGGGAATAAGAATGCCAATTGATCTTCCGTTTCAACCCCTTCGGCGATCACCTTCATATGCATTACATGTGCCATCATGATCATGGCGGTAGTCACGGTGGAAATATTATCGCTTTTCCCGACGTCTTGAATAAATGAGCGGTCGATTTTGATCGTATCCACAGGAAATTGGGTGAGATAGCCTAATGCGGAATACCCCCTTCCAAAATCATCGATGGAAATTTTGACTCCTGTACTGCTGATTTGGCGCAATATGCGAGAAGTCATCTCGATATCCTGCATCGCGGTTCCCTCTGTCACTTCCAGGTGAAGCGCCGAAGCCGGTAAATGGCTTTCTTCCAATGCCTCTTGAATAGTATCTTGTAAGGAATTATCCAGAAATTGACGGGAAGAGATATTTACCGACACGAAAAATTCTCGATTATCAGTTTTCAGCCAATCGTTCACTTCCAGACAGGCTTTGCGTAATACCCACTTGCCGATAGGAACGATAAGCCCGGTTTCTTCGGCAATGGTTATAAATTCATCCGGGGAGAGAACACCGTAAATCGGGTGATTCCAACGCAATAACGCTTCACAACCGACGATAGAGCCATCGAAAAGGGAAATAATCGGTTGGTATTGGACTTCCAATTCATTTTGATCCATCGCCCGGCGCAGATCGGCTTCTCGCTGCATGAGTGCCATGATCTGACGGTGCATATTCTGATCGAAAACTTCATGACGGGCTTTCCCTCCGGCTTTAGCACGGTACATGGCGGTATCAGCGTCGCGCATCATCTCATCCGGATTTGTATAACCGGTGCTGGTCAGCGCAATCCCGATGCTGGCGGTGGTTACCACCTGATGTCCGCGGATTTCAACAGGGAGAGAGATTTCCTCGATAATGCGTTCGGCAGCGCGTGTGGCATCGCTTGCCTGGCTTATATCGTCCAATAAAATAGCAAATTCATCACCACCAAACCGCGCCACCGTATCCGTTGGACGTATACTGTTCACCAGTCGTTGGCTGGTGGTGATCAAAAATTGATCTCCCAGGGAATGTCCCAGGCTGTCATTGATCACTTTAAATCGGTCTAAATCTAAAAGTAAAGCGGCTGCCAGGTAATCGGGTTTCCTTCTGGTGCGGTCAATAGCCCTGCCCAGGCGATCCATGAATAAAGTCCGGTTTGGTAGATTGGTCAAATTATCGTGCAGGGCATTATACAGTAAAGAAGCTTCGGCGTTTTTCGATTCGGTAATATCTGTCATGGAACCTGCCATGCGGTAAGCTTGATGATCACCGTTTCGGATGGCTAATCCCCGGCATAAGACCCAACAATATTCCCCTTTTTTGGTCAGTATTCTGTATTCTGATTTTAAATTGGGCGTTTGACCTGTGAGGTGGGCGGTAATATCCGATTTAAATCTCTCCAGGTCTTCAGGATGGATCAATTTAAACCAATCCTCGGGCTGATAGCCAACTTCACCCTCATCATAACCTAACATGGTTTGCCAGCGGGGGGAATAGTACACCTGATTGGCGCGTAAATCCCAGTCCCAAATGCCATCATTGGCGCCGCGCACTGCCAGGCTATACCGCTCTTCACTGATCCTTAGTGCATCCTGGGCAAATTTCCGCTCCACGACTTCTTGCTGCAGGCTGTCATGCGTTTGGGCATTTTTCAATGCAGTCGATGCGTACACCGCAAACGTTTCGGCTAATGCCAGGTCTTCATCCGTAAATTCCATCCCTAATCGGCTAAGACACATCGCTCCAAGTACTTGATCGTCGGTGATAAACGGGACAGTGATTACCCTCTCATCGACATCATCCGGGGTACCGATAATTTGCTGAGCGCCCTCCGCATTAAAGGCGTCGTTGAATACCAATCCACACCGGGCTTTCACAGCCTGACCGGTCAGGCTGTGATCTACATGCAGCGGCATGGAGAGAATCTCTTCCTCGAAAGGAGGTTCAATGGCAACAACCGGTGATAATGTTACATTATCATCATCCAGTAAATATATCGAGCAGCCTCCGGCATTAAGAATATCTCGCGCCCCGATACCAATATTGTGCAATACTTGTTTAACATTTAGGCTTTGCGTAAGATGATGGGCTGTCGCTATCAAACGTTCCTGTTGAAAGGTTTTCTTTTGCAGGGCATTTTTAGCAATATTTTTCTCATTGATCTCGTGCACCATTTCCTCATTCAAACGCAATAATTCCGTGGTGCGTTCCGTTACTCTTTCTTCCAGAGCTTCGTTTAGTTCACTTAATGCTTCTTGCGCACTTTTACGCTCCGCAACTTCTCTTTCCAGCATGGCATTTTGGGCTGCGACTTGTTGATCGCGCGCCATCAACCGATTGACTAAATCCCGAAATACGACAGCCATGTTTTGAATTTCATCATCGTGTTTGATGGGCATCGACGGCTCCATCACACCTTTGCTGATTTCTTCAATACTCTGGCGTAAATCCTCCAGAGGATTAAAAATCCACAACATCAACTTTCTCCCCACATACCAATAAACAAAAACCAGAAATACAGCCAGACTGAATATTGACATCAATGCTGTGCGATTTCCAATGATTGAACTCCATTGCAATCCCCCAATAATTCGCTGGACACTGGTGGTTAACATCTCCTCCTGTGCCCCCTGGGGCGCATTTGTGGAGATCGAACTCAGCAATAAAATGATGAAGATACCGCCAAAGAACAAATTTAAACATAACAATCCCCCAAGTAAACTAACCATACGAGTCCAGAGCGCTCTTCTCTGGGGGATTTTATCTGATCGATTATTAAATAACCCCAGCGGTTGATTATCCATAAGTCGTTTTTATTTTTTATCCTGAATTTAATAATTTAAAATATATACATTATCCCCCATGGCTTGGACGATTCCTCAAATTCAACGAATAGGGGTTTCTTATTAGATTATATTTGAGAAACACTATTTTAAAACTCGCACAATTGATAGGATGCATAAATTTTCCCTAATCGCATTTACTTTTATTTGGATAAATCGCTTAGCAAACAATAATATCGGGTTATAATCCCAAATATCCAAATCATCCGATTCATATTGTTTTTACGGAGGAAATATATGGATGTAACCATTCAGGTTCGCCAACGAGGAGTTTTGACACTCCCCGCAGAATTGCGCGAACAATACAATATCCAGGAAGGTGATACTTTTAGCCTGGTTGACCTCGACGGCATTTTTGTGTTGACGCCCATGATGCCCATGATACCCGAATTGGTGCGAGAGATTAAACGCGCTCGCTCGGAAACTGGCATGGGTTTGAATGAGTTACTCAAAGGGCTGCGCGACCAACGCGAGCGTTATCATAAGGAAAAATATGCCTCAAAGCCGGTGGAATAAACCGCGCGTTTTTATAGACGCCGATGTCTTAATGGCTGGTGTCACATCCTCCACAGATTTTGCTGCCAGCTTGATTTTATTACGCCTGGGTGAAATCAAGCTGATCGAAGCGATTTGTACTGAACAGACTGTTATGGAAGTGCAGCAAACGTTAAAGGAAAAATTACCGGAAGCAGTGAAGAGTTATAAAACATTGGTAAAGCATTCCATGATAGTAACACCCGATCCATCACCAAATGAATTAGAAGGATGCCGAAATCTGGCGGCTGAATTTTATATTCCCATCATGACCGCAGCGCTTAGGGAACAATGCACCTGGTTAGCTACCTTTAATGAACAACAATTTACCCCCGGTCATCCCGATATACTGATTGCCCGCCCGGATGAGTTAGTTTCCAGGCTGCGAGGTCAATTTGCCTGGATGGGAGACTGATACGGATTAATGAGTTTGTAGATCGTCGACTGTTCTTCTGATTTCCAAAGGAGAATATAGATGAACAAAATGGTTGCTGAAGTTCTTTTAGCGGAAAATAAAACCTTGCAACTGGTACAGGGAGATATTACCCAAGAAGTTGTGGATGCGATCGTCAATGCTGCCAATTCGCAGCTCCAACATGGGGGCGGTGTAGCAGCCGCTATTGCCCATCGCGGCGGTCCTCAAATCCAAAAAGAAAGCGATCGTTGGATACGCAACCATGGACCCATAAAACATACCACGCCTGCCTATACTACTGCCGGTAAGCTGAAAGCCCGTTACATCATTCATGCTGTTGGTCCGGTGTGGGGTTCCGGCAATGAAGAAAAAAGGTTAGGCGTCACCGTGACTTACGCCTTACAACTAGCCGACGAATTGGAGATGAAATCATTGGCTTTACCGGCGATCTCCACAGGTATATTTGGTTTTCCCAGGGAATTAGCAGCAAAAATCACATTAACATCCATAAATAATTATTTTGTTACCTATACATCTTCCGAGCTTGCATTGATCCGTCTTACATTATTTGATCAACCCACATTAGAAGCATTCCAATTTGTATGGAAAGATATTTTTCCCGGTTGATTAATCTTCCAGGGGTGCTGCCATACAGCGATAAATTTTCAAGATGATCTCTTCTTCTCGCAATCCTAAAATTCAATGGGTCCATGCGCTTCAAACCAGACCCCGTCAGCGGCTTCAGGACCAGGCATTTGTTATCGAAGGGGTGCGTCTGGTTGAAGAAGCTTTTCGCTCTCACTGGAAAACTAAGTGGGTGTTATACACAACGGAGCTCGACCAACGGGGAAGAAAATTATTGGCGGAATTTGAACATAATCATGTTCCCGTTGAAGAAGTAACGCCTCAGATAATGCGCCATATTTGCGATACCCAAACCCCCCAGGGTATCCTGGCTGTTATGAACCAAAAATGCTTACCCCTTGATCCCGGAATCGATTTCGTATTCATCCCCGATGAAATTCGCGATCCGGGCAACCTGGGCACTATGCTGAGGACTGCCTTTGCAGCCGGCTGCAACGCCGTATTTGTGCCAAAAGGTTCGGTGGATATATACTCGCCCAAAGTTATCCGTTCTGCGATGGGTGCCCATTTTCATCTGCCTATCCTGGCGCTATCCTGGCAGGAAATTGAAATCATTATCAAGAAGCATGGCTTGCATGTTTTCCTGGCAGATTCCAATGCGGGTGTCCAATATGCTCAAGCCGATTTTCGCCAGCCACTGGCATTGATCATTGGCAGCGAAGCCGAAGGCGCGGGAGATTACGCTCAAAAATTGGCGCATGAACACCTTTTCATCCCCATGCCCGGAGCAGCCGAATCGCTCAATGCGGCGATTGCCGCCGGCATTTTACTCTTTATGATTGTTCAACAGAGGACATCCACATCATGAGAATTCGATCCATCACCGTATTCATTAATCCCAAATATCCCCTCGAGGAAAAGACCATTCACCAAGCCGGATCGTTTGTGGCAACTGCCAAACCGGCTTTCGAAGCTGCCGGTTACACGGTACAAACAGCCCGCCTGGCAACCATCCCCTTCCCCCATTTAAAACGCTTTTGGGCCCAGACAGAACTTATATCCTATGCCCAACAATTTGAAATATTAGCAAAACAAGCTGGCTTTGAATTTGTTTCTTTAGGTCCGGCTTTACCCCAGGCGGTGGCAAATTATGCCCTGATCCCGGAGGTCCTGGCAGCCACCGATAATGTATTCATGTGCGGGGATATGACCACTCCCAATTTTAAAATCTCGCTTCCAGCCGTTAAGGCTTGCGCCCAGGTGATCTACAATACCGCAAAAAAATCAGCCGACGGATTCACCAATTTACGATTCACTGCCCTGGCTAATGTGCCTTCCTGCACCCCCTTCTTCCCGGCTTCTTATGCCAGAGATAACAATCCCGCGTTTGCACTTGCCATGGAAGCGGCGCCCCTGGCGGTAGAAGCCTTCGAGAATATCGATGATCTGAATGAAGGCTGCCGCCTGCTCACCGCCAGCATCGAGAAGCACGCGGCTGCGTTAGAGAAAATTGCCGAAGAAGTATCTTCAGGATTTCAGATGAGTTTTAAAGGGATCGATTTCTCCCTTGCGCAATATCCCCAGCCCAGGTTGTCGTTGGGAACAGCCTTTGAAAATATGGGCGTTCCGGCGGTGGGTATGTCTGGTTCATTGACCGCCGCAGCCTTACTGGCAAATTCCATTGACCGGGCGGCTTTTAAAAAGGTCGGCTTTTGCGGAGTATTTCTTCCGGTGCTGGAAGATGCGATCTTTGCCCAGCGCGCGGCTGAAGGCACCCTGACAATCACCGATTTATACCTGTATAGCGCGGTGTGCGGCGCCGGGTTGGATACAATCCCCTTGCCAGGCGATATCTCAGGTGAGGCATTAACCGCCATCCTGATGGATCTGGCGGCATTAGGGCTTAGGCTGGATAAACCTCTCACCGCCCGTCTGATGCCCATTCCCGGGAAGAAAACCGGCGACCCGACTAACTTCGATTTTGCTTATTTTGCCAATAGCCGGGTGATGTCGGTGTGCACGGCGGCGTTAGGTGGAGCTATGGCGAAGAACGGGCTTGTCTCGATCCAGCCTCGCACGAAATCAAGCGGATAGAAGCCTCTGGCTTTCTCGACTCTCCGCCTTTTTCCTGCCATTTTCACCTAATTGTAGCCTTTGCTTTTCTTTATTAACCAATCGGATAATGGATTCACACCACTCTCCGGTGTCGGCGAGCAATCCGCCTTCCTTCCACTCCCTAAAAGCCCGGATTGGCGTGGCGACCCAGGGAATTCTCAATACGCCAGCTTCTAATAAGGGGAGGTCGGATTTCGCTTGATTGAAAAGTGTTTCTCTGAGCGGAATTAATCGGATATCAAACTGCGATAAAACATAGGGAATATCCTCAGTGCTTGCAGCCGGCAGATATAATCGGCGCGTTTCTGAAATATTCTCGAACATTTCATACGCCATGGGATCGCCAGCTATCACCAGTTGCGCCTGAGGGATTTTCTGAAGACAATCCTCAAGGATTGATTTAATCATCCATAGATCAGGGCGATCGGCGGCATTTCCCATCCAACCAATATTGAACTGGGCTCTTTTTTGTTTGGGCTTTTCCCAAAGCAAATTTTCCCTATCCCACACCGGCAGGACGACTCTTACTGTCTTGTTGTATTGTGACATTCGTTCCGCCAACTCAACCGACGGCACACTTACCCATTCGGCTTCCTGCAGCATAATATTCAATGCCTTCATACTGTTGGCATTACCCGGTCCATATTGAGAATAAGCGGGATGATCTTGGGGAAGATTGTGATAATCCTGGTCGATGTCTACCGCAAAGCGCTTGCCCGATTGGATACATGCCATCACCCCGTTGATCAAATCGGGGGAAAGATGAGGCTGTGAAAACACCAGGCAATCGAAATTCTCTAAATCACCTTCTTCTATACCTTGTGCGAACTTCGTTTGATAGCCTTCTTTGCCCAACAACCTGGCAATCAATTCTGCCCGTCGTCCGCCGGGTAACTCCGGTAATCCATAAAATGCCAGGGACTGTCTTTTTTCGAGTGACGGGGAGGTTTCTCTTATTTCAACTGCTGGTTCCGAGGCGCTTTTCTCAGGGGGTTTGGAATGTTTTTGCCGGTTCTTTTTTAAATTTTTTAGAGCTGCCAGTTTTTGGGCATGCTCAGAACGGGCAATGCGGCTTGAATCAACACTGGTGACCGGTAAATTGGACAGCGCTTGTTTGACCGGTTCATAATCAGGGTTGATTTTTGCTGCCTGTTTATACAAATACCTCGCAGAATCGAACTCCTCCGCTTCGTGATAACACTGTCCCAATAAATATAGCGCTTCAATGTCCTTAGGGTACGCTTTTACCACCGAAGCCAGTATTTGCACGCCCTCTTCCATTTTGTTTTGCTTCAAGCACACAATAGCCAGATTCTTCCAGGCTTGAACGTTTTCAGAGGACAACTCAACCGCCTTACGGTATGACTTTTCGGCTTGTGGATATAGACCGGCGATCAGATAAGCCACACCTAAGTTATTATGGGCATCAGCCGATTCCGGCAGCAAGCTAGCGATCCGCTCAAAATGCGGGATAGCCTGGTCTGCGTTGCCTAATTGAAGCAAACTGCTGGCCAGCCCATTGACTGCCAGGACATCTTGCGGAAAATGATTCACGGCTTGCTCAAAATATTTCTTTGAAGCTTGCCAATCGCCGCGTTGGGCTGCTTGTTCTCCCAGATCCAATAACTTATTTAGTTGTGCTTCGTTCATAAATTCCTTCCCGATAAAATAAATGGGCTTTCATTTGCGTTATCATTAATTGACTTGATTCCATATGATAAATTACCAGCCTTTGGACAGCCTTACTTTATACGAATGAAAGCAAATTCTGTATAAAGGGACGCGGAATAATCCGTAAATCGTAAATAAAAAACCCTTTGGAGCGCGATTATTTACTCTTGTTTTACGGACAATCTTGCTGTCTCAGTTTTACAATGAGTGCACTATGAGCGATCTTTCGTTAAGTGCTTCTACAACATTCGCCAATGCACTCAATGCGATTAGCGGATCTACTTCTACCTCGGCTTCTTCTGATACGACAACATCCACAACGGAAAGTTCAACATCCGATTTAATTTCCGAGTTTTCAACGATCATGATGATCATGCTCCTGGGGAGCATGAGTTCTCAGGACTCATCAAATACCAGTTCTGACTCGATGGGCATGAATATGAACCAATTAATGGCGCCCCTCATGCTCACATTGCTTGAAAAACTCACCTCATCTCAAGTGGAAACCGCCACTGCAGCAGATGTAGCACCCACTCAGAAATCAAGTGCATCTGATGGGACAAGCGTTGATAAACCCTCCGGTTGGCCTGCGAAGGGACCTGTCACCCAGGGATGTCATTCAACCCACGTGGCCATCGATATTGGCGTACCTATCGGCACCAAAATAAAATCAACAATGTCCGGGGAAGTGGTTTACTCAGGATGGAATAATGAGGGTTACGGTAATTTGGTGATCGTGAAAAATGGCAAATACACCACATATTATTCCCATCTATCCAAATTACCCGTAAAAGTTGGTGACCAGGTAGCCGCTGGTGATGTGATCGGGCTTTCCGGAAGCACCGGTAATTCAACCGGACCTCACCTCCACTATGAAGTCCGAATTAATGGGGTTGCAGTTAACCCTGTAAAGTACATGTAACATCATGAATTATAGAAAAAATACCTTAACGATATCCCGCCCACCAACAAAAATGGTGGGCGTTTTTGTTAATTCTTTTTTACTTTTTGTTTTCGGAATTTTTATGAATGGTTTACAGTGATTGTCCGATCACCATGCTAGGATGGTGTTTGTCAGAAAATTTGAATCTGGCGTAGGTATATTCAATTATTGTTAACAAATTATTGTCCTTATCCCCAAAAAAGACGGCGGAAAAATGACTTTCAAATTAGATATCACCCAAGAAGAATTGCCAATTTTTCAGGCAGAAGCAGACGAGCAATTACAGATTCTTGAAGAAGGTTTGGTGCGCTTAGAGAAATCGGACAACGATCCAGAATTGATACAATCGCTTTTCCGGGCGGCGCACACCCTCAAGGGTTCTTCGGGAATGATCGGGCACAAGAGCATGGTCGAATTAACCCATGCCCTTGAAACTGTGCTGGATGGCTTCCGAAAAAATACGCTGAATCTAACGTCAGACTTGATCGATGTATGTTTGGATTCCGTGGACGATCTACGCAGGATGTGCGACGAGGTGCAGCAGGGTGAAGCCACCGAGTTTGACAACCGCACATTGATTGAACGATTTACGCGTTCATCTACAGAAGCGAAAACCGAGTCAGAAGCAGACACGAAAACCACACCATCGGAAAAAAAGGCCTCCACGCCGGTTTCATCCAAACCTAAAGCAGGACATCCCGAAAAACCTCCCAAAGAAGACGGCAAAGCAGCCGGTAAACGAAAATCAAAAGGCGTCTCACCCAAAACCGAAGAATTGGCGATTAAAGCTGTCATTTCTCCCAATTCGATAGCCACAGCCGCCCGCGCCCTGCAATTGATGCTTGTTTTACAAGATATGGGAAAAATCGTTTCCATGAAGCCCAGCCAGGAGGAAATCGAAAGCGCGGCGCCGGTTTCGGAATTTGCGGCGAGCATTGTTCCCAGCAAGCCTCTGGAAGACATTAAAAAAGCCATAAAAGCGATTTCTGAACTGGATAAAATCACCATTGGTGATGAGGAATTTGATTACACCAGCCCCAAGGAAGAAAACCCAGCTGAAGAACCGGAACCAGATGCACAACAAAAGTCACGTAAACCGGTAGGGGAAATTCTGGTAAGCAAAGGGGTAATCACACAAGAGCAGCTTCATCAGGCTTTGGAAAATCAAAAAGACGCCGGTCCGGCAGCTACATTGGGACAATCCCTGGTTTCGATGGGTTTCATCACGCAGGAAATGTTGGACGAGGTGCTCCAGGAGCAGAAAGAACAGCAAAAAGCCCCCAAACCGGTCCCGGCGGCAGAAACCCCTTCCAGAGCACCGGCTCATATTCCGGAAAAAACGGTGCGTACCAGCGTCGAACGGCTGGATAAACTCATGAACCTGGTTGGAGAGCTGATTACTGATAGAAACCGAATCTATCAAATCCGCCGCGATTTTGAAGCGCGCTATAAAGGCGATCCCCGAGTGGAAGTGTTGTCCGAAACGGTCACCCATATCGGGAGAATTACCGATAACCTGCAAGCCGAGGTTATGGGCATCCGAATGCTGCCCGTCTCGAACGTATTCAATAAATTTCCTCGCCTGGTGCGAGATCTATCCCGAAAAGCAGGGAAAGAAATCGATTTGGTGATGCGCGGTGAAGATACCGAATTGGACCGCTCGGTTATTGAAGAAATCAGCGATCCATTGATCCACCTGTTACGAAATTCGGTGGATCACGGTATTGAAACTCCCGCAGAACGGCGAGAGGCAGGCAAACCGGAACGCGGCATTATCCTGATCACCGCCCGGCATGAACAAGGACGCATCATCATCACCGTAGAAGATAACGGCAAGGGCATCGATGTCGAAAGGGTTAAATCAAAAGCTATTGAAAGAAATATATTGTCCAAAGCTGATGCCGAAGCCCTCCCGGACAACGAAGCGGTAGACTTGATTTTCCTCTCGGGCTTATCCACCGCCAAAACCATCAGTGATGTTTCTGGGCGCGGCGTAGGTATGGACATTGTACGCAATAATATCGAGCGGCTGAATGGTTCGATTATCGTCGATACCTGGCCGGGTAAAGGCTCTCAATTTCAATTAGTACTGCCACTAACCCTGGCGATCGTTCCCACCCTGTTAGTCCAGGTCGGCGATGCAACGTATGCCATCCCCTTAGTTACTGTAACCGAAACGCTGCGTATTACCCAAGACGATGTACAGACTGTGAATAATAGACCGGTCATTTTATTACGCGACCATGTTTTACCGGTTATCCGCATGGAAGAAGTATTCAAAACCTGCTCTAGCACCAATGGCGGACCCGAATCACAAAATTCCTATGTGGTGGTCGTCCGCTCGGGTAAAACCCAGGTAGGGCTTATTGTAGATAAATTGATCGGCGAACAAGAAGTTGTTGTTAAATCATTGAGCAGCGTGATTGGAGAAATTAGCGGCATCTCCAGTGCGGCAATTCTGGGAGACGGCCAGGTGACATTGATCATCGATGTACAAAGTTTATTTAAACTGGTAACGGTTCGCTAACCTGGCGGTAGCAAATTTTTATTCAGGAGAGAATTTTCATGACCGAAACATCCCTAAAATTTGACGAAGAACTGCATTCTTTATTGGTTGTAATGGCAAACGAAGGCGTACATAACGCAGCCAAAGGCATGTCCGATATGGTTGGAGAATCTCTCGATGTAGATAGTCCTCAGATAAAACGCGTCCCCATTAAAGAAATCCCGGATTTGCTGGGCGGACCCGAAGCAGAGGCAGTGGGTATCTATCTTCGTGTGGAAGGGAAAATTGGCGGTCAAATGATGATGGTGGTGCCATATCTGAAAGCCCTTGAATTGGTCGATCTCATGATGGGTTCTCCGGTTGGAACCACACAAAGTTTGGGTCCTATTGAACGCTCAGCTTTACAAGAAATGGGTAATCTCACCGGTTCATTTTTCCTCAATGCGGTGGCGGCTACCACTGGGCTGGACGCTCGACCCTCGCCTCCGGCAGTGATGGTTGACATGATAGGCGCCATTATCGATATTATCCTGGCTACATCAGATAACTTGAGTGAAACAGTATTAATGCTTCAAGCCAAATTCTTACGCAATGGACGCGAAGCAGAAGTTGATTTTTGGATTATCCCCGATAAGAATACGATTGAGCGTATGGCAAAAGGGGAATAAGCACGAATGGAAAAAATCATTACTGTTGGACTAGGAGAATATGCACTCAGCCAAGACCCACAAGATATATTGGTGGCTTATGGGTTAGGGTCTTGTGTTGGCATCAGCATGTATGACCAACGCCTTTGCCTGGCAGGGTTATTACATGCACTATTACCCATTCATCCTGTGGGATCGAATGATTCATATGCCAGGTATGTGGATACCGGAATTAATGTATTAATCGATGAAATGATTAAAAAGGGCGCCGATCGTTTTCGACTGGTTGTTCGTATGGCAGGAGGCGCTAACATGTTAACTGCCCCGGGATTTACCGGCTCTTTCAATATCGGTACCCGGAATGTGGAGGCCGCTTTTACTACCTTGAATGATTTAAAAATGAAAATTTCCGGTAAAGAAGTAGGCGGCACATCTGGGCGCACTGTTAAGTTCTATGTAAAAGATGGTCGGATGACAATCCGCAGTATTGGAAATCAGGAACGTGAAGTTTGATTTTTAGTTTTTATTTAAATTGTAATTATGAATAATAAAGGAGAAACCAAGAATGGCAAAAATTTTGGTTGTTGATGATGCAGAGTTCTTGCGAGTGAGAATTTCCAAAATGCTGAGCGGTGAAGGGCATGATATTTTAGAAGCGGAGAACGGGTTAAAAGCAGTTGAAACTTATAAAGCCTCAAAACCCGATCTTGTGCTCATGGATATTACTATGCCTGAAATGGATGGCCTTTCGGCGCTCAAAGAGATAAAAAGCATTGACCCAGCCGCCCGTGTTGTAATGCTTACAGCACTCGGTCAAGAATCTGTCGTATTGGAAGCCATTAAAACCGGCGCGCGCGATTTTGTCGTCAAACCTTTTGAAAAGGAACGTGTTCTGGGCGCCATTTCAAAATTACTGGATTGATAAAAACCAATTCGCATCTCGGTAGCGTATAAGAGTCAATTCACTCAATAAAACCGCTTATGAAAACACCTCAAGAAAACCAAACTCCCATTCGTATTTTAATCGTAGATGATTCCGCTTACATGCGTTTCACAATCGCGAAGCGCCTTGGGGAGACACCTGGATTCCATGTGGTGGGGTCTGCAAGAGATGGGGTAGAAGCTTTGGAATTGATCCCTAAATTCAATCCGGATGTCGTAACTCTGGATGTTGAAATGCCGCGTTTGGATGGATTATCAACCTTACGCAAGATCATGTCCACTAATCCACGACCGACCATCATGGTCAGCAGCTTGACCGTGGAAGGCGCCCGAGAAACCGTACAGGCGCTTACCTGGGGCGCAGTCGATTTCGTGGCAAAACCCAGCTCTAAAGCCAATATCGAAGCGATCATGGATGACCTGGTCAACAAAATCCGCCGGGCTGCCAACGCCAAGGTGTATCCAATTTCGGTTCAAAAGCAGGCAGAAAAACCGGTCGAACATTCTGCACCCAGACCAACCCGCCGTCTTTCTAAAACCGATAAAGTGGTTATCATCGGCGCTTCCACAGGAGGTCCGCGCGCCTTGAGTACGGTTGTACCGCAAATTCCGGGGAATTTACCTGCCACGTATCTTATCGTACAGCATATGCCGGTTGGTTTCACCCGCTCCTTAGCAGAACGCTTGAATAATATCTCAAACATTGAGATACGCGAAGCCACCCCCGGCGATACCCTCGAAGTCGGACGAGGATTGTTAGCGCCAGGCGGGTTCCATATGGTATTGGATGAAAATAATTGTATTGCCTTGAATCAAAATCCAACGGTTCATGGTGTACGCCCGGCGATTGATGTCACCATGATCTCGGCTGCTCAGAAATTTGGATCCTCAACAGTAGGAATTATTCTTACAGGTATGGGAACAGATGGCACGAGTGGATCGGCTTTGATCCACAGTTCCGGTGGTTACGTGATCGCCGAAGATGAATCGACGTGCGTGGTTTGGGGAATGCCGCGCAGTGTCCAGGAAGCCGGCGTTGCCAATGCAATTGCGCCTTTAAACGATGTAGCTGCTGCTCTTCAAAAGGTATTTTAAGTATGGAACAAGAAACTTATATTTATATTAAAAATACGGTTAAAAAAATACTTAACCTAAACCTCGATCATTACAAAGATGAACAGATGAAACGTCGTCTGGATTCCTGGCTTGTGCGTAATGGCGCTTCGAATTGGGATGAATATTTCATTCGTATTCGGAAAGAATCTAAAGAACTCTCACGCTTTCGCGATTACCTCACCATTAATGTGTCGTCCTTCTTTCGTGACCCGGAAAGGTGGCAAAGCTTAAAAGATACGGTCATTCCGCGTTTGTTCAAAGAAGCGCGCCAAAGAAATCCGCAAAATCCGACCCTCCACATTTGGAGCGCGGGATGTTCGATCGGTCCGGAACCATATACGTTAGCCATGATTTTAGATGATGTATCGGCGTATAACCGTCATGAAATCCTGGCCACCGATTTTGACAAAGGCGCTTTGGAAAAAGCAAAAAATCGCGGGCCGTATACTGCAGAAGAAGTTCAAAATCTCAGTGCTAAACAAAAACTATCTTACCTGCAATCCGGAGGTCCTCCGTATTTTGTATCCGAAAAAATCGCCAAACGGGTGCAATTTAAGGAGCACAACCTGCTGGATGATCCTTTTCCGCAAAACATGGATCTCGTTGTTTGCCGAAATGTGGTCATATATTTCACGGGTGAAACCAAAGATGTTCTTTATCGGAAATTCCGCGATGCATTAAGAATGGGCGGCATCCTTTTCGTAGGCGCAACAGAGATTGTTCCTCGCCCGCAAGAGATCGGCTTAAAAGGTTCCGGAATTTCCTTTTATGAAAAGGTATAAAAATGACAACAACACTGGATAGTTTAATCGCACGTATTGGCGAATTGCCACCCATCCCTATGGTTACGCAAAAAGCCATGGATGTCATGCGCGACCCCGATTCAAATATGGCAGAGTTGGCAAATATACTTTCCATGGATGAGGCAATGACCAGTCTGGTGCTCCGTTGGGTAAACTCAGCCTATTATGGTTTAAGGTATCCGGTGTCTACAGTCCAACAAGCCGTTACATTTCTTGGACAAAGAACATTACACAGTTTGATATTAGCCGCTTCAGTGGCTTCACTGCTGGATCGCGCCGCACCCGGTTATGCCCTGGAAAGAGGTGAATTATGGCGGCACTCGATTGGAGTTGCTGCCGGCGCACGGTTGATTGCTGCAAAATTCGGTCAGCGGACAGCCGAAGAAGCCTATCACGCCGGTCTTTTATGCGATATTGGAAAGCTGGCTTTCGAAGTTCTGCTTCGAGATATTGATACAAGCTCAGAAGAATGGCAGGAGGGGGACTTTAAAGAGATGGAAATTGCCCACTTTGGCATCGACCACGCAACATTGGGCGCTGAAATGGCTCGGCGCTGGCGATTACCCAATATACTGGTCGACGCTATTGCTCATCATCATAACCCTTCTGAGGCAGAAGAAGGCGCCTTGCTGGCATCAGCCGTACATGTAGCCGATGCAGCGGCAATGTCTCTGGGCATTGGTATCGGAATAGATGGCCTTCAATATGTTGTAGATGAAACAGCCTGTCAGAGGGTGGGTTGGGATGAAAGCATGTTTAGTGACCTGTCAGCTCGCATCATCCCCTTTGTGGATGAAGCAGATAAGTACATCAGGGCTAGGAGAAAATGATGAATGTAAAAATTCTTAACCCTTTTTTGGAAGCAGCTGCTGAAGTTGTAGCGGCTGAATGCAAAACCAGCGTCGAGCGCGGCAACCTCACATTACACAAATCATCGATGACGGCCGATGAAGTCACGGTTTTGATCAGTTTGATTGGAAAAATCCAGGGAGTCGCTTTATATGGCATGTCGATCCAAACCGGGTTAGGTTTAGTTTCGCGTGTGATGGGACAAACATTTACCGAATTCGATAGCCTGGCGCAGAGCGGGGTGGCGGAACTGGGAAATGTGATTTCCGGGTGCGCCACGGTGAAATTATCACAAGCCGGTTACGTAGCGGATATCTCTCCCCCCACATTGATCCTTGGCAAAGGTCTTACGGTTTCAACACTGGATTTTCCTCGCATTGTTGTGCCTCTCACGACCGAAGCAGGCGATGTAACCGTTCATCTTGCTATTCGAGAAGCGCCTGCCGATAAATCCGATTCGGTTTACGTCCCGATTACATTGCCAGCCGAAGCAAAATGAATGCAACGAGACAAGGTGTATTGTTAGTGATTGCCTCTTGGAGAAAAATTCATGAATGTAAAATTTCTCAACCCTTTTGTTGAAGCCGCTTGTGAAGTGATCAAGGTAGAAACCTCGATCACAATGGAGCGCGGAGAACTTACTCTGGATAAAGAACCCTACGTTACCGATGATATCATGGTGATCATCAGCCTGGTTGGAAGGGTAGTGGGGAATGTCATTTTCGGCATGAGTAAAGAAACCGCCCTGGCGCTGGCGTCAAAAATCATGGGAGAACCTTTTTCAGATTTCAACAATTTAGCCCAAAGCGGCATCGCCGAATTGGGTAATGTGATCACCGGGAAAGCCAGTGTAAAACTGACTGAAGCCGGTTACGAATCAGTCATCTCACCGCCCACCATGCTGCAAGGAAAAGGCGCCACCATTTCTACACTGGATATCGCCCGGCTTGTGGTTCCATTCACCAGTGAAGTGGGCACCGTTGCCATCCATTTAGCGTTACGTGAAGGCAGCCAGAAGGCATTTAGCGCCGCAGAAACTCCCGTAGCTCAATCAATGTCTTGAGAGTTTGTTTTATGTCAATGTTTTATTTACCATTGTTTCACATCACATTTATTGGTTTCAATCATACAAATAGATATCTTGATTAATAACCATTTTTTGAAAAAATTTTAAATTATGAAAGGAGAAAAACACACTGAACTTATTTTTTTTTCAAAATCATCAAACTAAATTGGTAATACTATTACTTGGTAAAAAAAATCTCGGAGGCTTTGAATGAAATTCTTTAACAATTTAAAAACAGCAGTAAAACTGCTCGGCAGCTTTGGAATAGTTGCCTTGATCTTATTAGTGGTTGCGATTTTTAGCTATTCCACAGTCAATTCACTTAAAAATGTGATCGTTTCAATGCGTGATCAAAACCTTAGACCGATTGGGTACCTCGATCAATCGCAAGCCTATCTGTTCAAAATTCGCGGTGATGTATACAAATACTTAATGTACGAAGATAAACGCGATGTTAATGAACAAGCTATTACGGATGATATTGCTATGATCGAGCAGCAAATGACTAGTTATAAAGAAAGTGGTATATCGGAAGAAGAAGCTGCAGAATTTGCCACTTTCCAAACAACCTGGGAAACCTACAAAGCCATATGTTTGGACTTAATCGCTAAAACTAAAGCAGGGGATATGGACGCGGTAATGACCAGTATCGATGATGGCGGAGAAACCGCCCTGGCGCGAGCCGCAGTTGCAGAATCGATGCAGCGACTCGTGGATATGAAAATGGCTGGCGCTGAAACTTCAATTCAAGCTTCAGAAGATACAGCCGCTCGTTCGACTATCATTCTTATGATATTGACTGCTGTCGCTTTAGTGCTTGCGATCGCCATGGGCTTGTTAATTACCAATAGTATCAACACCCCATTAAAAGTAGTTAATATCGTAACAGATAGTTTTCAGGTTGGCGAAATTCATACCAGAATAACGGATAATGACAGAAAAGCTATCACGGAGCGAAATGATGAATTCGGCGCAGTTGGAAAAGGTCTGGTTCAAACCAGAAAATATTTGGAAGGGATGGTAGATGTCGCCAATCGCCTGGCTGAAGGTGATCTAACCGTTAAAGTAACGCCACTGTCTGAAAAAGATGAGTTGGGTGTCGCTTTTTCCGGGATGTTGAAAAATCTGCAAGAAGTAATCGGTCAGGTTGCCGACAGTGCCAGCACGGTTGGCGCCGCTTCCGCTCAACTTGCTGAAGCTGCCAACCAGGCAGGTCAGGCTACTAATCAAATTGCCACCACCGTCCAACAGGTGGCAAAGGGCACCACCCAGCAATCCGAATCGGTCACCCGCACGGCTTCTTCTGTGGAAGAGATGGCACGCGCCATCGATGGTGTTGCCAAAGGCGCGCAGGAACAATCGGAGGCGATTTCCAAAGCCTCTAACATTACTTCGGAGATTTCCAACGATATTCAACAGGTCGCCGGCAACGTCGCGGCAGTCACTAAAGATTCTGCCACAACCACCGATGCTGCTAACCGCGGCTCTACAATGGTTTCGGATACTATCCAGGGTATGCAGTCCATTAAAACCAAGGTCGATTTTTCGTCTCAGAAAGTACAAGAAATGGGTCAGCGCTCCGAGCAAATCGGTGTCATCGTCGAAACGATTGAGGATATCGCCTCTCAAACCAATTTGTTGGCGCTAAACGCCGCCATCGAAGCTGCCCGCGCCGGTGAACACGGTAAAGGGTTCGCTGTGGTGGCAGATGAAGTCCGCAAGCTGGCGGAACGCTCCTCTTCGGCAACGAAAGAAATCGGCGATTTGATCAAAGGCATCCAGGCAACCGTCTCCGATGCAGTCAATGCCATGCAGGAAAGTGCACAAGAAGTGGAATCCGGCGTTTCCCGCGCCGACCAATCCGGGCAGGCGCTGAGCGAAATCCTCACCGCAGCCCAGGCGGTGTTCGCTCAAGCGGAAGAAGCCGCCAAAGCAGCCGCCAAGATGTCTGCCGCGTCGGATGAATTGGTGTCATCCATGGACTCTGTCTCTGCAGTTGTGGAAGAGAATACCGCCGCAACCGAAGAAATGGCTGCCGGTTCGAATGAAGTGACCCAGGCTATTGAAAACATCGCTTCAGTTTCCGAAGAAAACTCGGCAGCTATCGAAGAGGTGTCTGCCTCAGCCGAAGAAATGTCCGCTCAGGTGGAAGAAGTCACCGCTTCTGCCCAATCGCTGTCGGAGATGGCTCAAGCCCTCCAAAGAGTGGTAGCTCGATTTAAACTCGATTCCGCAGGGCAATCTGAAAAACAAGCCACCCTGCAGCCATCTGATGAATCCTACGTTGGACCCGATCGCCGGGCTTCCTACGCAGTCGATAATGGCCGTAAAGTTAAAGTAGCCGCCTGATTTGCATATCCCGTCTCCCCCATATGGGGGAGACGGGAATAGGAGAATTTTGTATATGGAACATCAACTTGTCATTTTCGAACTAGCAAACGAACACTATGGCGTGAATATCGCAATGGTGGAGGGCATTATCAAGATGCAGCTTATCACGGCTGTCCCTCACGCTCCTTCGTTCGTAGAAGGTGTCACCAATTTACGCGGCGCGGTGCTACCAGTCATCGACCTGCGCAAACGGTTTAACCTGCCCCCCGAAGAAACCACAAAACATAGCCGCATCATTCATATCGTCATCGATAATGTTCGAGTCGGTATGATCGTGGATGCCGTATCGGAAGTTTTACGTGTGTCTGAAGAAGCTATCGAGCCTACGCCTCCCATTGTCACTACAGTAGACTCAGCCTTCATCACCGGTATTGCAAAATTGGAAGATAAACTCATCATTTTGCTTGATTTGGGTAAAGTGCTATCGTTCAACGAACAGGAGAAATTGCTCGCTTTATCTATGGCGGCATAATTCATTTATTCATTGCAAAACGACCATCTTTAATTGATCGATGGGGTGTTTTTGCCTGAAACTGATATCTTGCGATACCCAATTCCTGGCGGTCAGATTCTTCATATAAATTACTATGATCGATAACAACTACATATAGGAGAAACAAAAAATTGGAGAAAAAAAGATGAAAAGTGTTAGCGATACTTTAGACGGAAATCCCAATATCAAAAGGAAAGGATTGTTAAACTCTATCAATGGAAAATTGATTGTCACGTATCTGCTATTGGCAATCATTCCTTTGATTATCAGCGGTGTCATCGCATATTGGTTCAGCCAAAAAGCTTTGGAGGAAGCGTCCAGCACGCAATTGGAAGAACTCTCCGCGTTACAAGCGACAAGCATTACAGAATGGGTGGGGACACGGGTGGATAACATCAAGGTCATGGCAGATTCGGAAGCTATTAAATCAATGGACCCACAAAGAATCACTGAGATGGCAGAAAAATACATAAAGCAGTGGGATGAATTCGAGGGATTTTATGTCGTAGGATTGGACGGTAAATCTATCTATTCAACTCAAGGGGAGGTGGTTGATATCTCAGAAAGAGATTATTTTAAACAATCATCTCAAAACGGGACAGATGCCATTTCTGATGCACTGATATCCAAAGCTTCCGGAAATGTTGTATTCGTGGTTTCCTCGCCCATTTACGTCAATGGACAACTCTCGGGGGTGATGGTGGGAACAGTAAGCACCACTTATTTTGCCAAACAATTGGCAGATGTATATCTAGGTACCACCGGTGATGCATACCTCATCAATAAAGAGAGTGTCTTCATTTCTCCCTCGCGATTCTCGCAAGAATTGATCAATCAAGGTGTAGTTAAAGAACATACAGAACTTGAACTCCAAATTGATACCGAAGGATCGCAACAAGCCCTATCCGGTCATTCAGGCGTAGCACAGTACACAAATTTCCGAGATATGAAAGTAATCGGCGCTTATCAGCCTATCTCTCTCACCAACTGGGGGTTGCTGATTGAACAAAATACAGATGAAGCATTTGCGGCTGCCACTAATATCCGCAATTTGATCGTTGGCCTGGTGGTAGTAGCCAGCGGTATTATTTTCGTCCTGGCGTTACTGATTGCCAACGGTATTTCAAATCCAATTAAAAAAATGTCCGGCGTGGCGACTTCGTTAGCATTGGGGGAGTTGGATCACGAAGTAAGTTACCAAAGCAAAGATGAAATCGGGGAACTGGCGGAATCATTCCGGCAGATGATCTCATACCAAAAGGATATGGCATCAGCCGCCGAAGCACTGGCAAACAGCGATTTGACAGCTCATGTAACTCCCATTTCGACGAAAGATCGATTGGGTAATGCGTTCGCTGAAATGATTGCCAGCCTTCGTAAGGCTATTTCCGATGTGGCAGAAAATGCCCTTTCGGTTAATCAGGCTTCTGCACAATTGGCTGCTGCAGCAAACCAGGCAGGCTTGGCGACCAATCAAATCGCCACCACCGTTCAACAGGTTGCGAAAGGCACTACCCAGCAATCCGAATCGGTTACCCGCACGGCTTCTTCCGTGGAAGAAATGTCACGCGCTATCGATGGAGTCGCAAAGGGCGCTCAGGATCAGTCTGCTGCGATTGTAAAAGCATCCAACATCACAGCAGAAATTTCGAATGATATAGAAAAGGTGGCAGGGAACGTAGCCGCCGTTACAAAAGATTCCGCAACCACTTCAGAAGCGGCTAACCGTGGTTCGCAAATGGTAGAAGATACCATCCAGGGCATGCAATCCATTAAAACCAAGGTCGGTTTTTCGTCCAAAAAAGTCGAGGAGATGGGTCAACGCTCCGAACAAATCGGCGTCATCGTTGAGACCATTGAGGATATCGCCTCTCAAACCAATCTGTTGGCGCTCAATGCGGCTATCGAAGCTGCCCGCGCCGGTGAACATGGAAAAGGTTTTGCCGTTGTCGCGGATGAAGTTCGCAAACTTGCCGAGCGTTCATCTTCTGCCACTAAAGAGATCGGTGATTTGATCAAGGGTATTCAAGCCACAGTCTCCGATGCAGTTATGGCTATGGAAGAAAGCGCCCAGGAAGTGGAAGCCGGCGTTTCCCGCGCCGACCAATCCGGGCAGGCGCTTAATGAAATCATCACCGCAGCTCAGGCAGTATTATCGCAGGCAGAGGAAGCCGCGAAGGCTGCTACTAAAATGTCCAGCGCGTCAGACGAACTGGTATCCGCGATGGATTCGGTGTCAGCGGTGGTGGAAGAAAATACCGCCGCTACCGAAGAAATGGCAGCCGGTTCTAACGAGGTTACTCAAGCGATTGAAAACATCGCTTCAGTCTCCGAAGAGAACTCGGCAGCTATTGAAGAAGTCTCTGCTTCTGCTGAAGAAATGTCCGCCCAGGTTGAAGAAGTCACCGCTTCTGCGCAATCCCTGGCGGATATGGCTCACACGCTGCAGCAAGTAGTAGCCCGATTCAAGCTGGATACAACCAAACCATCCGAAGAAGATAAGCCCGAGAAGTCCGAAGCAGCTTACCGTGGACCAGACCGGCGGACTTCGTATGCCGAACGTGTGAGCTCCGGCGACGGTTCAAATGGTCATAAAATTAAAACAGTCGCTTGATATTATTTCATCCCGTCTCCCTTTTATTAGGGAGACGGGATTAGGAGGATTAACTTATGGAACAACAACTCGTCGTTTTTGAACTAGCCAATGAATGCTATGGTGTCGATATAGGTATGGTCGAAGGCATCATCAAAATGCAGGGGATTACTGCAGTTCCGCATGCACCATCCTTTGTGGAAGGCGTTACTAACCTGCGTGGTGCAGTTTTACCAGTTATCGATCTGCGCAAACGCTTCAATTTGCCCCCTGTGAACATCACAAAAGACAGCCGGATTGTAACGATTTCTATAGACACCATCAAGGTCGGTATGATCGTCGATGCCGTCTCTGAAGTCTTGCGCGTTCCGGAAGACGCCATCGAACCCACGCCCCCTATCGTCACCACCGTGGATTCGGCTTTCATCACCGGCATCGCCAAGATTGACGGACGCCTGATCATCTTGCTCGATTTAGGGAAAGTGCTTTCACTCAACGAACAGGAGAAATTGGCTGCTTTATCAGCCGTGCAAGCATAATCTTATTGCCGCTTGATCGGTGTTCAATCCATGAAAAAAACCAGTTTCGAAGAGATTTTTAGTGGTTGAACGCCTGAGAGAATGTCTGAAGGCATTACGACAGGCAATTATTATATTGTGACAAATAAAAGTGTTTAAAAGATCCATTTTGGAAAATGTGCTTTACCTCACCCTTGCTCCTGAACATTCCCCCCGGTGAGATCAAATATCCCAAACTTATAATACATTCTTTTTTCCCCTCAATATTTCTCAAATAAAGTGAAACATAGAGGGGGAAAGAGTATAAGTTTTATAAGTTCGGGGATCTATCAAGATGAGGTCATCCAGGCTATCGAGAGTATTGCTTCCATATCCGAAGAGAATTCGGCAGCTATTGAAGAAGTATCTGCTTCCGCCCAGGAAATGTCTTCTCAGGTTCAAGAAGTCACCAACTCCGCCCAATCGTTGGCTGAAATGGCGAGCACGCTGCGGCAGGTAATTTCACATTTCAATCTGGAAGCAGCAACAACAGACATAAATAAACCTGCTCTAGCGCCATCTACCTCTGCAAAAATTAAACCAGACCCACAGGTAACTTCTACTGACCGCAAAGCCAACCGTAAAGCAATGGATGATTACAAGGAAAAAGTAACTACCTGAACTTTACCATTACCCAGCTTCATCGGACAACCGATCATCCCTGGTTTGGATTAAAAGATAGAGTTTATGCATAGTGAAGAAAAGATACAAAGATTTATTCAAATCTTTGTATCTTTTTTTACGTACCCCAATCCCGTAGATACAGAAAATCATATCCTATCGTTCGATTTGAAAGTTTTGCAATAGGCGGCAGCACTCGCTTGAAGTGGCTGCGTTGAATGCGTTTGACTACCGTCTCGACAAAGCTCTTTGAAAACCCCGCTTCGATACAATCCTGAGGGCTGTAGCGCTGATCCACCAATAGATAAAGTAATTTATCCACCTCTTCGTAAGTAAAACCCAATTCTCCCTCATCGGTTTGACCTATCCATAAATCGGCAGAAGGCGGTTTTTGGATAATTTCTGGCGGAACACCTAAAGCCGCAGAGAGTTGCCGTACCTGTGTTTTATACAAATCACCAATGGGGTTAAGGGCGCTCGCCGAGTCGCCAAATTGTGTGGAATAACCCAGCAATATTTCTGTCTTATTGCTTGTGCCAACCACCAGGCCATGAAATTCCTCAGACTGATCGTACAACACGATCATGCGGGCGCGCGCCATCATGTTCCCGCACCGCACCGGGCTGGCTTCAGGGTAAAGATCAATCAGGGGGTCTACCATATCGGTAATCGGAATGGTGAGTGATGGCACACCCAAGTCATCGATGACCGCCTGCGCATGCGTTTCGGAATCTGGCGATGAAGTCTTATATGGCATATACACAGCTAAAACATGATCTGCACCCAGTGCATCCACCGCCAGATAGATCGCCAATGCCGAATCCAATCCACCTGACAGCCCCAATACAGCCCGCGAAAACCCTGCCCGGGTGATCTCACTATGAATAAAGCCGGTTAATATTTTTCGAGCAAGATCGGTATTTATCGAAAGATCAATGGATGGTTTTTTCATAAGCAATTACCTGATTTGATGTTCTAATATCCGGTTCAATTCCTTTTGAATCAAGCCGGTTCGTTCATCGCGCAGCAATGGTAAACGGGCGCGTGTGCGGTGCAATTGGTTTGTATCGATTTCAACAAACGAAAGCGCTTCTTGATGTTGCGGCGCTCTGATCATCAATTCTCCATTAGGGTCAAACACCGCCGACCCGCCCCAGAAATTCAAGCCATCTTCATAGCCAACACGATTGGCGTGAACGACAAACGATGTAAACATACTGGCGTATGCTTGGTTGACCAGTTCCACCCAACGGGCGCTTTCCAATTGGGGCGCCTGGTTTAACCCTCTCCCCGGTGACGCCGATGTAAACAGGAACATATCGGCGCCATCCAGCCATAGTAGATATGGCGGTGAAACGTGCCAGAAATCTTCACAGATCAAGATGCCCATCCTGCCAAACCGGGTTTCAAATGCCGATATCTTATCCCCCCAGGCAAAAAATCTACCTTCATCGAAAAGCCCGTAGGTGGGCAAATACAGTTTATGGTGCACGTAAACCACTTCCCCTTTAGAGAGATACGCTGCAGAAATGAAAAAGCGGTGCCGGTCATCCTCATCCACGAATCCAACCACCAGGTCTATCGCCTTGCTTTCTTCAAGCAATACCCTGAATACCGGGTCTTCGCGGCGCGGGCGGAGCGCTACCGTGGGGGTAAGATCCTGCAGAACGTAACCGGTCATGGATAATTCGGGAAAAACCAATAAATCCGCGCCCTGCTGCCGGGCATCCCGGATATTTGCCCGGTGCTTTGCCAGGTTGGTGTCAATTTCTCCTAAGACGGTGCTGATTTGCGCTATTGCCAATGAGAACTTCATATTACTATCGCCTTGTCTATGAACCTGAAGTTAAATAATCGCTTGTATGCTCAGTCATCCGGTGCTTCATCGCCATGGCAACAAAGAACAATACACCACTTATAAAAAAGCCCAATGAAACCCAGAAATCCAATCGCAGACCTTTCCAAACTAACCCCGTATCTTCCCGAAAGAAGGTCAAGATGCATAATGTCAACGACGTAATAGATAAAAACATCGCCGTTGACTGACCCGGTTTACCTGCGCGGTGTTTCCACACAGGATGAGTCTTAATACTATCAATGCCAATCATCCAAATTAATGTTGATAATGCCCCAATAAATTGAACCGGAAACCGACGGGTAATTGTACCCCATTCATCGATAGCGGGCAGTGACCACCATGTGTTTGCCAAGAATCCATAAGCAATCCCATCGAACCAACACCCTAGCCAAATCCCGATGACCAGGCACCCTGCTAACGGAAGAAAATCATCGCTCAATTCAAACATCGGGCGGTGAAGCAATCGGCTGGCTATCCACACTGCTGCCATCCAGCCAAGCACAATCCCTGCCCAAGAAAAACCACCCAAATGTAATTGGGGGATTTCCTGCCAATGATCTCTAAAATAATCCCAATGCGAAAAAACAAAAGTAATCCGGCTGCCTACAAGAGCGCCGATAAGTATCCCCACACCACTATCCATATACAGGTTTGCTTGTTTAACAGGCGACGTTTCGCGTACCCAGACCAATCCGGTGGTCACGCTAACTCCAATAAATATCGAAAAAAAGAAAATCTGCAAACTTCCACCGAAAGCGAACGTGTTCACATCGCAATAATACCACCGTAATGCCAGATTAATAAACGTATCCGATGGTAAGAAAAATATATATATGTTTTTCTGTTCATTGACTACACATACTTTTCAAACAAAGAAGCAGAAACTGAAAGGCAACTGGTCACTAGACATATTTTATATTCACTCAATGTGATTAACTCCATTGCGATAAACGACCATAATTTCGAAATCAATATCGCATAAATGTCATTTCGAGGAGCCCGTCGGGGCGAGGATCGCGCAGCATCCCTATAGAGAAGCAACCTTCCCTCGGGTCTCAAGATGACATCGCTCACTCCTTGCTCCTAAGGGACTGTCACTGCGAGAAGCACAACGACGAAGTAGTCTCATACTCCACAATGACTAGATTGCTTCGCTCGTTCCTCGCTCGCAATGACAATGGGTGAATAATCCTCTCGGGAAGAAAAGTGTTTATGCATTTTGGACTTACACGCTACGACAATTAGTAATCTACCGGGTGGCTAATAGAATAATATGATTAAGATTTCGTCCTAACATTTCCGTTCAGTAAAGAGTATATATTGTATAATGAGTAAAATGATTTTGCTCTTCGACCGATAATAAGGGAATGATGGTTATGGATTTCTTACTTACACCCAATGTCGCATATTTGGTACTGGTACTCGGTATTGTTTTTTCCCTGATGGCCATATTTACTCCCGGCACCGGATTGTTTGAAATTGGGGCATTATTTGCTTTTATCCTGGCAGGTTATGCAGTTTACAACCTACCCGTGAATTGGTGGGCTGTTGGAATATTGATACTGGGAGTGTTCCCTTTTATCATCGCTGTTCGCCGTTCCCGACGTCTAATCTATCTGGTCATCTGTATCATCGCCTTAATCATCGGTTCCGTGTTTTTATTCCCCGGGGAAAAATGGTGGCAGCCGGCTCTGAATCCATGGCTGGCTGCTTTGGTTTCAATAATGACTGCCGGATATTTCTGGATTGCAGTACGGAAAACCCTGGAAGCAGAACAAACACGACCTGCCCATGACCTCGAAAAACTCATCGGGAAAATTGGTGAAGCCAAAACCGACATTCATACCGAAGGATCGGTTCAGGTAGAAAGCGAGTTGTGGAGCGCATATAGTTTGGAACCTGTTGCAAAGGGGAGTACGGTTCGGATAAAAAACCGCAACGGTTTTGTGCTTGAGGTTGAGTACGTAGACGATACGGTCAACCAATCACCGTGAAACCGGTTCTGAAGAAATATATTTCGACAAATTTTTATTTTGAAACGATCATATTCTAGGAGGATGTTATGTTGTTATCACCCATCAATCAAATCGGAGAAATCTCAAATTTACTTGGCTGTCTCGCTGGTGTCGTTATAATCTTAGGTGTATTGTTATTATCCAGCGCCATTCGCATTGTACCTGAATACATGCGCCTGGTCGTTTTTCGATTAGGCCGCTGCGTCGGCTCCAAAGGGCCTGGGATTGTTTTTCTCATTCCCGTAGTCGACCGGGCTGTGAGGGTCGATTTACGCGAACAGGTGCGGGAAATTCCTCACCAAACCTCCATCACCAAAGATAATGCCCCCATTTCCATTGACTTCCTTTGGTATTTTAAGGTGCTGGATCCCACCGAAAGCGTGCTGCAGGTCGGAAATTTCGAGGCGGCATCTCAGGGTATGGCAACCACTACCCTGCGGGCAGTAATCGGCGGTATTCCCCTGGATGATGTACTCTCCGAACGGGAACACATCAATTCGATGCTGCGCACCCGTCTCGACGAGGTAACCGAACGCTGGGGTGTAAAGGTGACCAATGTTGAAATCCGGGAAATCATCCCGCCGCGTGAAGTCCAGGAAGCTATGAACCGGCAAATGTCGGCTGAACGTATCCGCCGGGCGGTGGTGACAGAATCAACCGGTACGAGAGAAGCAGCCATCAATGTAGCGGACGGCGAGCGGCAGGCTGCCATTTTACGGGCAGAAGGTCAAAAGCAATCCAACATCCTGGTTGCCGAAGGTGAAAAACAAGCCCAGCTTCTGCGCGCCGAAGGCTTCTCGGCAGCCCTGGATAAAATTTTCTCTGTCGCGCAAACAGTCGATCCTAAGACCATGACCCTGCAGTACTTCGAGACTCTCAAGAACATCGGCGCAAGTCCAGCCAGCAAGTTTATATTCCCAATGGAATTTACCAGCATGATGGAGAATTTCTTAAAGAGCCGCGAAGAAGAAAAATCATAAGAAATACCTGCACCAAAACTAATGTGGCAGCTTTGGTTATAACATCATAAGCTGCCATTTTGTTTATTGGCGCATTCCCAACCATACTTTATAATTTATATCGATGACTACCCAGCCCGCACTCATAGAACCAGCGTCATGGCGAGATCTAAATCCCTTGCGACACCTCGAACAGGTTTGTTTCCCTCTGGATTCTTGGCCACTATTGGACCTTATCGGTGTGCTTACTTTTCCCGGAGTCATCCGCCTGAAAGCTGTAACCGATAATATTATGGTTGGGTTTATCGCCGGAGATATTCGGGATGGAAAAAGATTGGGTTGGATTACGACCCTGTGTGTATTACCGGAATACCAGGGAAGGGGTATTGGCGGTGCATTGCTGGAAGCGTGTGAAAAACAGATCGATGCCCCGACCATTCGCCTGAATGTACGCATTTCGAATCGCGCGGCTATTCGTCTTTATCGCCGTTATGGTTACGAACAGGTATCCATTTGGCCGGGTTATTACCATGATGGGGAAGATGCGTTTATCTTGGAAAAGAAGATATACCGCAAGGGGTATAATACAGACATATGAATAACAATACCCTTCCCGCGGCGCAGCTCATCGCACACCCACATGCATTGCACAAGTTATCCGAGAAGCTGAGATGTGAAAATAAAATTGCTGTCGATACCGAATCAAACAGTCTGTATGCTTACCAGGAACAAGTATGTTTGATTCAATTTTCCACACCCACGCAAGACTTTCTGGTTGACCCCTTTGCCCTGAACGATTTATCCCCCCTCAAACCCATTTTTGCCAATCAGAATATTGAAAAAGTATTCCACGCTTCAGAGTATGACGTGATATGCCTGAAGCGGGATTTTGGGTTCGCATTCAGAAATATTTTCGACACCTTTACCGCCGCCCGCGTGTTGGGACGAAAGGCCGTTGGATTAGGCTCCATATTGGAAAGTGAATTTTCCGTGGAGGTGAACAAACGTTATCAGCGCGCCAATTGGGGACAACGTCCCTTACCATCTCATTTGCTCGCTTATGCACAACTCGATACACACTACCTGATCCCCTTACGCGACCGGCTGAAGGCTGAATTGATGGATCAAGGGTTAATGCCCCTGGCGCAAGAAGATTTCAATCGCGTTTGCCTGGTAAACGGTCATAATTGTGTTGATAAATCCAATGAATGGTGGCGGATCAATGGCGCCATGGACCTGCCCGCTCAAAAAGCTGCTATCCTGCAAGAGTTATGCCGCTTCCGCGATCGATTAGCCCAACGCGTAAATAAGCCGCTTTTCAAGGTTTATAACGATTGGGTTTTATTGGAACTTGCCAAAGAATGCCCTCAATCACCCGAGGCCTTAGAAAACCTGGGGGTGCTCAACTCCCGTCAACTTAAGCGGGATAGTGAGGCAATCCTGTCTGCGATTAAAAAAGGATTGATCTCCACACCAGTTTATCCCAACCGGGTTCCTCGCCCCAGTGAACGATTCCTGAACCGTTTGGAAAAATTGCGCAAATGGCGGAAAACCACAGGGGAAAAAATGGGGGTGTCGTCCGATATTATTTTGCCGCGTGATCTGCTTTCAGAAATCGCCGAAACAAATCCAGCCAATGAGTCAGAACTACAGGCGATCATGCGCAGCGTGCCCTGGCGCATGGAGCAATTCGGGAGTCAAATCATCGGTATTATCCATAGTGCATGATCTCCCATTTCAACCCGATTATAGTTAGCAAAGGAAATTACCTCAATGAAAATCACATTCCATGGTGCCGCTCGTACGGTTACGGGCTCTAAACATCTCTTAAGAATCAACGGGTATAACTTATTGCTTGAATGCGGTCTATTTCAGGGACGACGAGAAGAATCGAAACACCAAAATCGCACTTTTGAATTCAACCCACAAAAAATCGATGCGGTCATCCTATCCCATGCACACATCGACCACAGCGGCAACCTGCCAAATTTGGTGAAAAGTGGTTTCGATGGACCTATCTATACCACACCCGCCACTGCCCATCTGGCAAAAATCATGTTGCTCGATTCAGGCCATATCCAGGAATCTGACGCGGCATATGTCAATAAGAAAAAAGCGCGGCGCGGCGAGCCTCTGGTTGAACCAATCTATACGCAAGAGGATGCAGCCCAAGTGGCAGAGCATTTCTCGGAACAAATCTATGATCAACCTTTTGAACCCATTCCGGGCGTTACCGCCAGGCTGGTAGACGCCGGGCATATTTTAGGATCGGCCGCGATCGTGTTAGACATTGAAGAAAAAGGCAGAAAGTTACGTGTGTGGTTCTCTGGCGATATTGGCAGACTCAAATTACCCCTCATCCGCGATCCCATCCTTCCCCAAAATTCGGATTATTTAATCATGGAATGCACATACGGTGATAAAGCCCATCGCGATCCTGAACTGGCATACAATGAATTACGGGATGTCGTAAGACGGACCGTCAAAAGAAAAGGCAAAATCATCATTCCAGCCTTTGCCGTTGGTCGGACGCAAGAATTAGTTTATTCTCTGCACCAGATGATCGTTAACGGCGAAATTCCGGGGATCCCCATCATCGTGGATAGTCCCCTGGCCATCAACGCTTCTGAGATATTCCGAGCCCACCCGGAATGTTTCGATGAAGAAACCAACCAGTTTATTCAGCAAAATAAGCATGAAACCTTATTGGGGTTTGATAAATTATCCTATACCCGCACCGTAGAAGAATCCAAAGCCCTCAATTTCCGCAAGGAACCGATGGTGATCATTTCCGCTTCCGGTATGGCAGAAGCTGGACGAATTTTGCACCACCTGAAAAATAACATCGAAGACCCTAAAAATACGATTTTAATTGTCTCCTGGCAGGCACCATATACGTTAGGTCGCCGTCTTGCAGACCGGGAAAAAGAGGTAAAGATTTTCGGTGAGCGTTATCCGGTACGCGCCGAAGTCTCGACCATTGGCGGATACTCAGCCCATGCCGGCCAATCCTTTTTGTTAGAATACGCCCTGGCAGTGAAATCAAGCGTGCGTAAAACTTACCTTGTGCATGGCGAACGAACTCCTGCCGATAAACTGCGCGAGTTGATGGCAGATAAGGGTTTGTCCAATGTATATTACCCCGACCAGCATATCACGGTGGAAATATGAGGGATGGGGTGATAAGGAAATCAGGTAATCAGGGATCAGTTCCCAGTGACCGGCGCCCGGTAAACCGGGTACAGGTCACTGGAAATTGGGTGCAAGGTTCTTATGCCTTTACAAGTCATGCCTGGCTTTTTTATAAAAATGTTAAGATTTAATCCCCTAAATTAGCATAAATTGATCAATGCCTGCTATGATTATATTCATGGGAGGGCTTCACTATGAAAAAACCTTCTGGTAATAGATTAGCCAGGTTCCTGATTCTCATATTATTCTGCGGAAACATAGCAGCCTATGCGCAGCCAACCACGATCGCCACGCCGACTATAAAATGGGCTTTCGGTGGCTGTTATTCTTCCTGGTGCGAAACCGGCTGGTATTCTTCTCCGGCAGTCGCCGATCTGGATGGCGATGGAACCATGGAAATCATCGCCGCATCCTACACTCTGTTCGTACTCAACGCTGAAGACGGCTCTGTTCAATGGAAAGCCAAAAACCCAGCCGAAAGCCGCGTCTGGCCTGGTGTGGTGGTTGCCGACCTTAGCGGTGATGGCGATCTGGAAATCGCGGTCGCCAGCGGGGGTGGTTACCTCTCTGTATTCGACCACCAGGGAAATTTTGAAGCTGGTTGGCCGCAGCGGCCTTGCAGCAACGAATTACGCTCCCTTGCTGTAGGCGACCTGGATGGCAACGGCGACCTGGAATTGGTAGTCGGTCAAGCCAGGCTGAATAAGATCAATGTGTGGGTTTACGAACACACCGGGGTTATAAGATCGGGCTGGCCGCAGATCACCAATACTGAAGGCTCAGCTGCCGGGATCTACAATGACAACATCGCTTTGGGCGATCTCAACAACGATGGTAAGTTAGAAGTGATCGTCCCTTCAGATACCATCACCATTGCCGCCTATGACGCGGATGGCAATGCCCTGCCCACACATGAAATGTATCATGGTCACTCCGGTCACGATATGGATTATTGGGCAGAAGTCCCGGCTTATATCGATCTGGCATATGAAACTCAGGGCTGGGGTTCTTGCTACACTGAATTCACCGCTCGCGCTAATTTTGCCGATGGACCTGCCAATGTAGCGGATGTCAACAGCGATGGTGTGAACGAAGTGGTCGCTATCGGTAACGTCCACAACTGCCATACCAGCCCCTATACTAATTTATACAACACACCCTATATTCTCAATCTAGATCGCACCCGGTTTAATGAGGATGGATTCGACTGGACTACCCCGCCCACCGATACCGGCGCCCCATTGATCGAAAACTATAACATTCTCGAGAGTATTGAGCCCAACCCGGTAACGGTGGATTTGGACGGCGACGGCAACCTGGAAATCCTTTATGCTTCTTATGACGGGAAATTGCACGCCTTCTGGCTCGATAAAACCGAACACTACAACTGGCCGTTTGATACATATGCCCCTGGCGAAGCTTACTTAAAAGGTGTTTCAGAACCGGTGGTCGCCGACCTGGATAATAACGGTTCGCCGGAGGTGATCTTTACCTCTTGGACACAAAAAAATACCGGTCAAAAAGGCAGGTTATATATCCTGGATGCTCAAGGAAACTTCATCCTGCAAACCGGGCTTGCCGAACATCTTAATTATGATTGTGATTGGAATGGTGTGCTGGCAGCACCTACCCTGGCAAATGTCGATTCGGATGCCGATTTGGAGATCGTGCTCAACACTGCCTGCACCGGCGTAGAAGTTAAAGACTTACCCAATACTGCAAATGCCCAAATCTTTTGGGGCACCGGGCGGGGCAGCACCCTGCGAAATGGCGCATTGCTTAATGGAGATCTGCACAGCTCATACATTATGGTAAATTACCCATTCCCGTCACCCGGAGATACTGTGAATTTTTCCATTCATTTACATGCCTCAGGCGTACCTTTACCTGATGTGAGCATAACAAACACCCTTCCAGCCGCGCTAACTTTTTCCGGGAATCTGATTGCCTCGCAAGGCACTGCCCAGGAAGCTGGCGGTACGATCACCTGGCAGGGAGAAGTAGATCCCGGCTCTCCGGTTACGATCAGTTACGATGCCGCCATCGATGGATCGATCATTATGCCAACCGTGATCACCAACCCGGTCACATTCGATGATGGACAGGGCAACCAGTTCGTGCGCTCCGCAGCTGTAATGGTTAACAGCCTGCCAATGTTCTTACCGCAGGCTTTTAGATAAATCAGGAGGAGTGCATGCGCACGCTCAAAATGGTATTTCATTTTGGCATACTGTTCGGTATGCTGTTTTCTCTCCAGCTTTCGAATAGCTCAGCCAACCATTTTTCGTCCCCTGAGCCTGTCGAAGGGGGTGATCTATATCCGCCTTCATCGACTTCAGGCAGCGACGCCACCCTCGAACTCTACAGCACCTTCCACGCCATGGGTGTCAATATCGAAATTGGCGCTACCGATGATCCCGATGGAGATGCCACTGCCAGCGTTGCATACCGCACGGGAAGCAATGCCTTCAAGACAGGATTCCCGCTGTCGCGTGTATCGAACACTCGATTCAGCGGCAGCCTGTTTTGGTTAACCCCTGGCACAAACTATGATGTGCGCGTTACTTTCACCGACCCGGATGGGAGTCTGAATGGTGTCACGCTATTGGGTAGCGCTACTACTCGGTCGGAGATCGTCACCCCAGCTCCCACACACAGCTACTATGTCAGCCCAAACGGTTCAGGTACGGCATGCCAGCAGAGTTCACCATGCGCCCTTACCTATGGCATTGGGCAAGTTAAAGCCGGCGAAGAGGTGGTGTTATTGGGCGGAGTTTACTACCAGGGAGGCATCGAAATCCCTCGCTCCGGGAATGTCAACACTCCGATTGTTATCCGGGGAATGGCCGGGCAGACAGCTATCCTGGATGGCGGCGACCCCGAGAATTTCAGTTGGACGCATATAGGCAATGGCATCTATCAGACAACGGTAAATGTACCCAATCCTCACCTGGTGACGGCTGACGGGCAGCGCTTATACCCATATCAACAAATATCAGACCTGTATTCTGACCAATGGGAGATCCCTGGATTCAACGCCAACGATGAAATTGTATCTGTACGCCTGGATGGCAACGCCAATCCCAATAATGCCGACATGGTCGTGTCGCGCCACAACCTGGCTTTCCTGGTCGAAAAGGATTATATCTACTTCCAAAACCTGACCTTCCGCTATTACGGCAACGGCGACTACGCCAAAGCCATCTACCTTAACAATGCCAATTTCAACCTGATACAAAATTGTACCTTTGCCATCAACGACCTGGGGATCGGCATCAAACGCGACTCTGGTGAAAACCTGATCGATGACAATGAATTCTATGACACCGTCTTCAACTGGCCCTGGGATGCCGTAAAAAATGGCAGCAGTTTGGAAACCGGCGGGGTGCGCTTCTACAGCCCAACCACAGGCCGCGGCAATATCATCCGGGGCAACACCTTCCACGATTATTTCGACGGGTTCGGCGCCTGCCCCGAAGACGCCGGGGAAGACAGCATCGAGGTCGATGTTTATAATAACCTGGCATACAACATCGGCGATGACGGCATGGAAACCGACGGCACCTGCAGCAATGTGCGCATCTGGAACAACACCTTTCATGATGTGCTGATGGCTATCTCCCTGGCGCCGACCTGGGTTGGACCAACCTATGCCATCCGCAACCTGATCTATAATACCGGCGTTGGTAATAACGATTACAGCGGCAGCCCCTTCAAATTCAACAGCGGCTATGCTAAATCCGGTCCCATGTACCTGTTCCACAATACATCGGATGCAGCACTGCCCGGCAACAACGGCATCTACATAAAAGCCCCCGGAAGTTGGGAATTGATCTACGCCCGTAACAACATTTGGGCAGGTACAGACTATGCCATCAATAACTATAATACAAGTAGACCCATTGACCTGGATTATGATAATCTTTACACAACCAACCCGGGCGAATTTGTATACTGGGACATGGGTGAAATCCGCCGCATGCACGACTTGTTGACTTTCCAAACCCTCACCGGTCAGGAAGCGAATGGATTAAACGAGGCGCCAAGCTTCTCAAATCCACCTGCTGCCGATTACACCCTGGCACTTGATAGTCCGCTGATCGATGAGGGTGTGTATATTCCCGGGATCAACGATGGTTATAATGGCACAGCCCCGGATATCGGCGCTTTTGAATATGAGGGCAGTGGGTTCAAGCTCGTCGTGCAGCCACCCAACCAGGCAATCGATCCTGGCGAAACAACTGCTTTTCAAATCAGCCTGGAGACAACCGGAAACTTCACCGATACGGTAAATCTGAGTTATGACATTACCCCATCCGGTTTACTGGCAGACCTGACCCCGACTGTTATCGCTAGCTCAACATCAGCCACCCTGACGGTTACCGATACCCATGTTGCCCCGCTGATAAATGGATTGTTATACACCATCCACCTCTCCGGTATCGCTAGCGCAGGGACGGAATCTTCCATCCTTTGGCTGCTCGTCGGTGGAGAGCGCTTTTACATGCCGGTTGTCTTACGTTGAGGGCAACTGAAGTAAGGAATTTTCATCTACTAACACGGATACGATGCGGTTTCACTGGCAAGAAGCAATCTCCAGTTGGGATAGATATCGAAGCATATCCATAATGAGCATGTAAACGCGGCTACTCGAAAGAAAGATTCAAAAAAATTCCATGTGACAGACAAAAATCACCTGCGGGTTATCCCTAAATCAATATAAAAGGGGTAACCCTTTTTTGTATTACACCAAATATAACCTCCCCATTTTTAAAACTAGCACTTTTATAGCACTTTAGATTCATGACATCTTTTATCCATATTGTTATCCTATGCATAGTTCAAAAAGGAGGTGCTAGAAACATCATCAAAACACAGTATGGATCGGATCAATCATATTTCGAGTCGAAAGGTTTAATTCAGTTTTTCAACAGAAAATGTACGAAAATGAAAGGATATGAAATCATGAAATGGGTAACTATTATTTTGGGTATATGTTTGATCCTGGCGCCGTTTATATTTGGATATAGCGGAACTCCGGGTGCACTTTGGACCTGCCTGGTCATGGGCGCAGTGATCATTGTGATGGGATTCTTGGAAGCCTATAAATGGGCTGCCGGGGGTGGTCTGGTTACAATGGTAGCCCCCTGGATTTTAGGCTTTAGCGGTATTGGGGCGGCATTGTGGTGCAGTTTGATCCTCGGCGGTTTGGTACTCATTCTGGCTGGTTATCGCGGTTTCTTCTTCGTTGAAACGAAAGCGATAAACGTTTAACAAACTCATACTTAATGATGGTGAAGGATTTTAGCCAGAGGTCCGGTTTCAAATTATGGTGGGGAAAAGAAACCGGGCCTCGCAATAGCATTTAGAACAAGGTATGTGAACGATGCAAAAGTGCCTGGCATTCGTTTTGGGAGGCGGAGGGGCTCGTGGCGCCATGCAGGTGGGCGCCTTATGTGCCTTGATCGAAGCGGGTATACAGCCTGATTTATTTGTCGGAACATCGATCGGCGCGGTCAATGCCACTGGTCTGGCAATATGGGGTATTGATCTGGCAGGTATTGGAACATTGGCGCGTGCCTATCAGGATATAGCCGAAGCTAATATCATGGATGCGCGCCTTTCGCAATGGATGCTGCGTGCTCTGACAGGACAGCCCAACCATCATGCCAGCCGCCAGATTGCGAATTTTTTCATATCGAAAGGGATTTCCCCGGAATTGCAATTCAACCAGATTTCGAATATCCGTCTGGCATTGATCGGCGCCGACCTGGATACCGGGCAACCGGTGATTTACGGGCAGGATCCCTTCCAATCCATCCTGGACGGGTTGATGGCGTCGATTGCCCTACCACCCTGGTTCGCGCCGGTGCGAAAAGACGGTCACTTCATCATGGACGGAGGCGCGCTGAGTAACCTGCCCATCGAACCTGCCCTGACGATGGGCGCTACTGAGATCATCGCTCTCGACCTGGATGACCCCAGGATCATTCCCGGAAGAGACAATCTTTTCAACCTGTATTTCACCAAGCTGGCGTTTGCCCTGAGCCGCAGGCATATCAAATTGGAAACTGCGTTGGCTGAAACGCGAGGCGTTCCCATTCACTGTATCGCATTAAAAAGCCCGGAAATTACACCGATTTGGGATTTCAGTAACTTCCGTAAGTTGATCCATACCGGATATGAAATTTGCCGCCAAGAGATGTCAAAAATGAAGGCACCTTGCTGGAATGATAAGACTCTTCATACTATAACGACTGTGAATTGACGATAACAGGATATAGCATCCTCGAAAGTAAATCATCCCGTCCCGGGCGACTGGGCGGCTTTACAGGCCGCACATACGGGTTCGACTCCCGTTGGGATGACAGGAAAAAGAAGGCATAAGGCAATAAGGCAACTAAGTAATTAGATAATCAGGAAAACGAAATATGGGTGACAATAACACCTGATACCAAATCCTTGATCACTAATCCCCTTTTATTGGTATAATCATCGCGCTCATCGGAGAGGTGCCGGAGTGGACGATCGGGGCGGTCTCGAAAACCGTTGTGGCCCTTGTGACCACCGTGGGTTCGAATCCCACCCTCTCCGCTGTTATTTAAAATAGACCCCTTCAATGCCATTCATTTTTATTAAACTCAACCTTCGATTATCCGTTTTCTTTGATCCCATGATTTCCATTCATAGCTAATTTCTGAATACTCCCAGAAATATTTCATATGAAAATTTGAGTAATGTGGATGCTTCCGATCGCGCAAAGCGCCAAAAGTTCGATTAGATTATAATTATAAAGACGGTTAAAAGAGACCTCAAGAAGGATATAATCCCTTTCAAACACTGCGGGTTTCAAAGAATTTCCACCTCAAATCAATTCCCCTCTCCTATCACCTACACGTCATCGATTCCTGAGTTGGGAAAGGCGCGATGAATAATCTAATCAATGATGCCTGTTTCAGTCCTCTCAACCAAATTCTATATTCCACCCGCCCGTGAGAACGCGGTTGAACGGACACACCTGACATCAAGACTATTTTCGGGTGTGAACCGACCCGGCTGCTTTTCATTAATTTCCAGCCCGGCCGGATTCGGTAAAACAACAATATTGAGCGAATTCATTTCACACCTCCAGTTGCCTGTAGCCTGGGTTTCACTGGATGAAGGCGATAACGACCCGATTCATTTTTGGACCTGTTTGATCACATCCTTTCAATCTATCTTGGGAAATATAGGGGAATCAGCCCTTGAATTATTCAATACACAACAATCACTGCCTGATAACACAGCCCCGACCATATTGATCAACGATCTCGCAGCACACAACCAGTCTATGGTGCTCGTCCTGGATGACTACCATATCATTCAATCGCAACCCGTTCATTCAGGGATGCAATTTCTCCTCGATCATCTCCCAAATAATCTCCATATTATAGTATCCACGCGTCACGACCCTCCCTGGCCAATGGCTCGCTTTCGTGCTTCCAATCAACTGACAGAAATCCGCGCTCAGGATCTGCGTTTTAGTATCGAAGAAGCCACAGAATTCCTAAACCATACCATGGGATTAAATTTATCCCATGAGGATATTGCTGCTCTGGAAGATCGAACAGAAGGTTGGGCAGCAGGTTTGCAGCTTGCCGCCCTTTCAATAAAAGGGCGCAGCGACGCACCCGCTTTCATACAAGCCTTTACCGGCAGCAACCTGTATGTGGCGGAATACCTGGTAGAAGAGGTAATCCAGCGCCAGTCCGAGGCTATGCGAGAGTTCCTGCTGCAGACCTCAATTTTGAAGAGGATGAACGCCGGATTATGCGAAGCTGTTACTGACTGCCAGGATGGGCAGGCGATTCTTCAATCCCTGCGTCATACCAATACCTTCCTGGTATCTTTGGATAGTGAAGGGCACTGGTTTCGCTACCACCATCTGTTCGCAGAACTCCTGAAATCGAGGCTTACACATTCATATCCGGAAGGTCAGATTGCCTCACTACACCTGCGCGCAGCCACCTGGTTTGAACATCATCAATTGTTGGATGAAGCCATTCATCATGCGTTTGCCTCCAAAAATTATGAAAAAGCAGCTTCTTTAATCGATCAATACGGACAGGGAATATTCTATTCCGAACGGTATAGTATTCTAAGAAATTGGCTGGATGCTCTTTCCCCGGAAATATTCACAGCTCATCCTCGCTTGGAGATTTACCGGTTGTTATTCGATCTAAATAAAGGGACATTGGATATGTATGAGCAGACCTTGATCGAAAAAGAAAAACTGATCAAAGATCTGCCAAAATCGCCCGAAAACGACCGTTTGCGGCGTACAGCCCTGGTAAGTTTGTCTCTATCCTATGCTTTTCAAAACACAACCAAAGCGATCCAGATAGCAGAAGAAGCCCTAGCTGAAATTCCCGAAGCCAACCTTCAACTGCTAAGTTATGTCTATTCCACTTTTTACCGGGCGTTTGGCATGGAAGGGAATATCGAAAAATCTGCGCCTGCCTATCGTGAATGTTTTCGCCTGAGTGAGATTTCCGAACAATATGAGATGCTCTCCAACACCACCATGATCAGAGCTTTCGACCTGTGTCAGTATGGCAGGCTAGATGAAGCCGCAGAGTACTGTCAGCGGATTATTGATGCCGGTGCTCGCCGAAAATCAAAAGTCTTCTACCCTGCTGGTTCTTGTTATATCGGTTTAGCTGGCATTCACCTGGAGCGGAATGACCTGCAAAAAGCGGAAGAGTATCTGACCCTGGGATTGGACTTATGCCAACAAGGCGATATAAATGGTCTATTTACCGGGTACGTTCAAAAGATTCGTCTGCTGCAGGCGAACGACGAAATCGAAGAATCCCTGAAAGAATTGCAGTTGTTAGAGCAAACATTTCAGCGCAGAGAATTCACATTAATGGCTCAAAAAGTGTCGCTTTTATTGGCTGCCGGAGACCTCGCCACTGCTTCCGGCTTGGTATCACCCATGTTAGCGATTCTTGGCGCCAGCCATTATGCGCAACGACTACCTCTGATTGCCATGGAAGCATTCAAATTAAGCCTGGCTCGCATTTATATTGCACTCGAAGAGATCGATAAAGCCAATCAATTATTGGATGAGATCCAAACCACGGTTGAGCCAGGATTGCGTTTCGGACGCCTGATGGAAGTCCATTTACTACGCGCCCTTGCTTTGCAAAAACAAAATTCCGGGACTATCCCGGCAGATGCCATCGCAAACCTGGCGCGCGCCATTGATCTGGCTGTGGCTCCTGGCTTTGTTACATTATTTCTCGAAGAAGGCTCGGCTTTGATACCCCTTTTAAAGGCAATTGATACTCATCAAACCTTTCCGGGACGGATAAAAACATACGCCCGTAAACTCTTGAACGCTTTCAATGGTATTGGAAAACCTTTGCCTCTCCGACCTGCAAGTGACGCAATTGGTTTGATCGAACAATTGACTCCACGCGAAATGGAAGTTCTTGAATGCCTGGCTTCCGGTGATTCCAATCAAACCATTGCCGAAAAACTCGTCATCACAGTACGCACGGTGAAGAAACACGCCAGTAATATTTACGGAAAACTCAGCGCCAGTAGCCGTACTCAGGCTATAGCTCGAGCGCACGAACTCGGTTTGCTTTCCACCGACTAACCTTTCAGGGTCATATACAATTGAATATTCCAACAAAAAGGTGTACGGGAGTACACCTTCTTTTATTTTATAAAATTACTTCCCAGGTCCACTGACATTTTAGTTTTGGAATTGTATAGTGTATGCAAGGAATGGAAATGATGAGATAAGGAGAAAACATGTTAGCTAACCAATGTACAAAAAACTCGATAAATACATCTCAAAAATCGACTGAAAAGATTGCTTCTATTGTAGATCCATCATGGAATGGACTTTATAAGGCTGGAGGAATTACAGCCATTTTGTATGTCATCCTGGCAATTAGCATTCCCGCCGTCCAGGTTTGGACAATACAGTATGACTTCAAATTAGGAGGATATGCTCTCCTTGAATTCATCGCTGCGAACAGATTTTGGTGGCTAATCCTACAAACGGGGGTAATTGGTACCAGCTTCCTGGCAATTGTCTCTTTTGCAGCACTCTACGTGGCACTCATACAGGTAAATAAAAGCCTCGCCGCAATTGGTGCAATCATTACAATTACCTGTGAACTTCTTTTTATGGCTTACTATCCGGTGTTAATGGGGATGATCTACTTGAGCGATCAATATATCGGCGCAACTGCCGACCAACAACTCATGCTTGCCACGGCTATGGAGAGTCTCATAGCCATAAATAATGCATTCAACCCGCTCTACGAAAGCCTGTTCGGGATAGACATTCTTTTCTTCTCACTCGCCATGCGGAAGGGTGTCTTTCATAAAAGCATTGCATATATCGGCATTACGACGTGCGTTGCGGCATTTGTTGCCCTGTCCTTATGGCCTTTATTAGGGGTGAATTACTTCTGGTGGTGGCTGTTCTTCTTTATCTGGTTCACCGCTGTTGGCTGGAAGCTTTATCAATTAGGAAAAGAATAACCTTGGAGATTGAAAATGAGCACCATATCTATGAAGGAAAGGAAAACAAAAATGGAAGCCATAACCACTAAATTAATTATTGCGGGAATACTTTTCCTGCTCACATTGGTGTCTGGCGTTATTGTGAGTCATTCAAGCCGACCATATAGCATAGGGTTGGTTACCATTCATAAACTCATCGCCATGGGGACAGTCATCCTGATCGGCATGATCATTAACCAATTGTGGAAAACGGCGGACGGGAAAGCAATCATCGAAATCAGCGTCATTATAATTACGGGAATCTTATTCATCACCCTGATCGCCACCGGCGCCTTACTTACCCGTGAAGAAATGCAGCTCCCGGAAATCGTCATCAAAATCCACAAGATATCTCCGCTTCTGGCGATGGCTTCATCAGCGGTTAGTGTGTTTCTTTTGGTGAACGGCAAATCATAAAGCAGAATAATGTGATTGTTATAGGATAAAAAATGGCTATTTCTACGCCTGAGAAAAACCAGTCCATTGAGAAGTTGAATGTCCCCCAATATGGGATAGGAAAAATCCTCTGGATGTTTGCCTGGCCGGCAGCCTGGTTTACCGTGTTGATTTACGGGTTCGGCCGGTTGTTTATCCCCGAGGGGAGCACGACTCCAACCTGGCTTCTCCTGCTGATGATCGTTTTGGGAAATGTCGCCGAATTAGCTGCCGCCTTGATCCTTCTACGACGTGAGGGATATTCCCTGTCGAGTGATGAGCTACGCCAACGTATCCGCCTCCGCTGGCCGAAGGGTTTCAAAGCCTGGGGAGTGGCAGTCATCGTCTTGATCCTGGGCATGAGCCTCAGTATGGTCATGGGAGCGGTGAATCGCATGATGGCCAGTGTGCCAGGGTTTGTTCCTCCACAGTGGTGGCACGTTGCAAGCAATCCCACGGTCCCGGTTAATAGCGCCTGGGATGCATTTCCCGACATCCATTTACCCGGAAATATCCTGTTTGTAATGTTGTACTTTACCGTCACTTTAGTGTTCAACATCTTCGGTGAAGAAATCTATTATCGGGGATATATGCTGCCGCGTATGCGAGGTGTTTTTGGTCGTTGGGACTGGGTCGCAAATGGGGTATTGTTTACCCTGAAGCATGTCTACCAACGTTGGATGTACCCTGGCATTCTGGTGGGGGGTCTATGCTTTGCCTTCGCCGCGGGACCGCTGGGGAGTTTGCCGCTGGCAATGATATATCACTGGGTAGGTAATTATCTGATTCAGATGATTTTCCTCATTCAGGCGGCGTTTGGCGCAGGATAATAGAATGGATTCATGGTGGAGCAAGCAATGAATTCCGAGAATATGATCGGATCCCAAAATCGAACCGATATCAACAATCAAGACCAACCATTGACGAAAAAACCAACGTATCGAGCGATCCCATTCACGATGAACCGGCGTTTTGTCGCTGCTTCTGCTTCCGCCGGGCGCCAGCAAAATACCATTCACACCTTCATCGAAGTCGATATCAGCCAACCAAAGCACATCATCCACAAGCATTGTCAACAAACCGGCGAAAAACTCTCTTTGACTGCTTATGTGGTTGCTTGCCTGGCAAGGGCTATCGCTGATTTCCCGTATATGAACTCATTCCGCAAGGGCAATAAACTCATCCTCCTGGAAAATGTCACCATCAGCGTGCAGGCAGAACAAGAATTGGGTAGAGAAAGTGTCCCCGATCCCATTGGTATCCAGGCAGCTCAGACCAAATCTTATCGGCAAATCTACAAGGAGATCAGGGAAGCCCAGGAAAAAGGGGAAGATATGCTTGGAGGACAGACTGGGATGGCATGGGTTAGGTTCATTCCAGGATTCCTTTTGCGCCTCTTTTTTAATCTGGCATCGAAGAATATTCAAATGATGGAACGATATGGTGTGATCAGTGTGACTGCGATAGGAATGTTCGAGAAAAAGAATCAAGCCATTTAGAAAATCTGATAGGAGCATATGATGAAATACAAAAGCATTCTCGTGACCCAAAGGGGCGGACTGGAAGCGATCCAAATCGTAGAAAATGAACTGCGCCAGCCGTTGGAAGGCGAGGCGCGCATCCGCATCCTTGCTGCTTCTGTCTGCCAGGATGATGTCGCCATCCGCTCTGGCAACCGGCCTTTTCTAAAAAAACCGCCATTTATCCCAGGTTATGCTTTCGTCGGCCTCGTCGATGCAATTGGCCAAGGGGTAGAGGATGTCAAGGTCGGGGATCGTGTCGCAGCTCTGACAAAATATGGCAGCCATTCCGAAGTCATCTATTGGAGTGCAAATGAACTGGTCCATGTACCCGAATCCCTGGACCCGGCTGAAGCTGTGGCGCTGATCTTGAATTACCTGGTGGCGTACCAGATCCTGAACCGGGTAGCAAAAATCAAGGAGGGGGATAAAGCGCTCATCGTCGGCGCCAGCGGTGGTGTTGGGACGGCTTTTCTGCAGCTTGGCAGGCTGGTTGGGCTTAAGATGTATGGGCTGGCTTCATCCAGTAAACACCAAATCCTGGCCGAATATGGGGCGACGCCCATCGATTATCATAGTCAGGATTTTGTCGAGGTGATCCGCCGGGCAGAGCCAGGTGGCATCAATTACGTATTCAACGGTATGGGCGAGGAAACCTTCGAGCGCGGCCTGACTGTGCTTCGGCGGGGCGGAGTATTGGTGACTTACGGCGCCCCGCAGAGCTTTGCGCACTTCTTGCTGTTGGTGGTCAAACTCATCTTTTACAACTTGCTGCCAAATGGCAAGAAGATCGAGGGTTATGGAACCCATCGTTTGGGCGTAGACCTATTCAAAGAGGACTGGACGGCACTCTTCAAGCTATTGGAAGAGAGCAAGATAAAGCCAATAATCGCGGGAAAATATCCTCTTATCGAAGCGGGTAAAGCGTATAAGCGGCTGGAAAGCGGGCAGGTAAGCGGCAACCTGATCCTGATGGCTCCAGAGCTGAATGAAGGTCGCTGAAATGGATAAACCTAGCTTTTATGAGATTCGGGTCGAAGGTCATCTTACGGATCGCTGGTCTGATTGGTTTGAGGGGTTGGAGATCTTGACTGATCCTGGCGGTGGAACGATCATCAGGGGGGCGTTCATCGATCAGGCATCACTATTTGGGACACTTACCAAAATTCACACACTAAACCTGACGTTAATATCGGTGAATAGATAGGCCAGCGATGACACATGATTATGAAGGAGCGTCATATAGGTTTATTCGATACATAAGTATAATCTGGGAGGTGATGATGGTTCGCAAACCGTTGTAGCCCTTATAACCACTTTATGTGCAAAGTCCACCCTCCAGGAAATTTTCTTTCTCATATCACCAACATATTGGAATTTTTCCATCTCATTGCACTTGGCGAGGATAAACTAAAAGATCTCCTGATAGCATAAGATTCTCCCCTTTTCCCTTTTTATTTCACCAGATAATCCCTATAAATAACCCCTGAATATCCCCTTTGGCAGATGCGGGACATCTTGCTGCGCGTTAAACTTATCTTGAACATGATTACTGGGATTAACCTTCTCGGGATAGTGAAGAACGAGCAGGGTGAAGCAAGATGCAGGTTTCTGCACTCTTACTCAACTCCGGCTAATCACTCGCAAGAAAGAATTAATCAACCATCTGTTATTTTGAAAGGAACATTTATAATGAAACCAAAAATCTTAATCGCTTATGCAAGTCATTCCGGTTCTACGGCTGAGATGGCGCAGGTAATCGGACAAGAACTATCCCTGGCTGGTGCACAGGTGGATGTGAAATCGGTCAAATCAGCCTGCAATCCCGGGGAGTATCAGGCAGCCATTGTCGGGGCGCCAATGATTATGGGCTGGCACACAGATGCGGCTAAATTTGTGAAACAATATCAAACAATCCTCAAAAATCTACCGGTTGCCTTTTTCCTAACCGGCTTAAGTCTGATCAAATCCGGGAATGGTCAGGGTAATGGGATCCCGGTATATTTGGATCCAACATTTGCCAAACTTCCCAAAAATGAGGCAAAGCTGAGCTTTAAGGAAAAATATGCCTTGGTACCCCATTACTTAAAATCAATAATGGATAACGCCCCCGATTTACGACCGGTAAGTGTCGGTTTTTTCAACGGTAAACTCGATACAACGAAATTGGATTTGTTCAGCCGAGCGTTTGTATCTTTGGTGATTGGAGCTCATTCCGGCGATTTTCGTAACTGGGAGGCTGTGCGCACCTGGGCTGCCAACCTGGCGCCTCTGCTGATTGGTAATCAGGTACATTGATTACCGGCATTATTGATGAAAAATTGGTGTACTGGTAAATCACTTTGAATGTGATCCAATGGTGTTTGGTTACCAGCAATCTATGATTTTTCTTCCTGCGGGTATTTAGTCCCTGGCTCAACTTCAATCGTGATCTTACCGCGCTTGATTTCTGAGGTTTTTATTAACGGACTGATACCCGCAGATTTTGCAAACATCACCAATATTCTACAGAAAAGCACAGAACTGTGTAGGATAAGATTGTCAATGGGGTAAATGGTTGGATGAATGCCGGTTCGCTGCTTAACAAACTGGTGTACAACCATTAGAAATATATAATCTCAATTTCAGCATTCATCTTCTCACATTATGATCATACAAACAAAATTCAAGCATAATATCTATAAATTTACTATATGGTACACTATGCATCATCAGAATCAGTACATTATCGAAGTATAAGATAAGTCCTTTCAATTCCACATTCACCCAATATTTTTCTATGGATTTCGAGTTGTCATTTATCAATAAGGTAACGTGGTTTTCCCAGATGCATAAATGAAATATCTCGGCAGGTAAATATGACCCAAACCCGATTAGAACACGACTTACTCGGCGAGCGTGAAGTCCCCGACGATCGATATTACGGCATCCAAACCCTGCGGGCAGTGGAAAACTTCAACCTCACCGGAATTCCCATCTCGCATTACCCCCGGCTAATCAATTCGCTGGCTTATATCAAAAAAGCAGCCGCTCTGGCTAACGCCGAGTTAGGCTTGTTGGATCAACACCTGGCTCAGGCTATCGCCCAGGCGTGCGATCTGCTCATCGCCGGAAATTATCACAGTGAATTTGTGGTGGATGTCATCCAGGGCGGCGCCGGTACTTCGACCAATATGAACGCCAATGAGGTCATTGCAAACCTGGCGTTGGAACAGATTGGGTATGAGAAAGGGCGTTACGATATCATCCACCCGCTCAACCATATCAATATGTCGCAATCCACCAACGATGTCTACCCCACCGCTTTACGCCTGACATTGAGTCAGGAGTTGAACGATCTGGCGTGTGAAATGGAAAAACTGCGCCAGGCTTTTGCGGATAAAGGTCAGGAATTTGCCGACGTGATCAAAATGGGACGCACCCAATTGCAGGATGCCGTGCCCATGACGCTTGGGCAGGAATTCGGCGCCTGGGCAGTGACCATCGGCGAGGATATCGAGCGCGTGCGTGAGGCGCAGGCTCTGATCCACGAAATCAACATGGGCGCCACGGCGATTGGCACCGGCTTGAACGCCCACCCCGATTATGCTCCTCTGGTGACGGCTAAGCTGGCTCAAATCAGCGGCGTTCCGGTGATCGAATCACAAAACCTGGTCGAAGCCACCCAAGATACCGGCGCTTACGTCCAGCTTTCAGGTGTGCTCAAGCGTGTGGCGGTCAAGCTGTCGAAGATATGTAACGATCTACGTCTGCTTTCCTCCGGTCCACGCGCCGGGCTTAATGAAATAAACCTGCCGCGCATGGCGCCTGGTTCATCCATCATGCCGGGTAAAGTCAACCCGGTCATTCCCGAAGTGGTCAATCAGGTTGCATTTGAGGTCATCGGTAACGATCTCACCGTTACATTGGCAGCCGAAGCCGGGCAATTGGAATTAAACGTGATGGAACCGATTATCGCTTACAATTTGATCACTTCCCTGGATCTGCTCAGACGGGCTTGCCGTATCCTGGCTGAGCGTTGCATTGTTGGGATCACTGCCAATCGGGATGTCTGCCGGTGCATGGTTGAAAACAGCATCGGGTTAGTCACGGCACTTAACCCCTATATCGGCTATGAAAAATCTACTGAAATTGCCAACCTGGCGTTAAATACGGGCAAATCGGTTTACGAAATTGTTTTAGAGAAAGGGTATCTTTCCAAAACCGAACTGGATGATATCCTCTCCCCGGAGAATATGACCAAACCGCGTTATATAAGATAAACCCTCTGATCAGCGCACCACTCACTCAATAATTAATAACCGATCGCTGATAACTTTAATAAATCCCCTGGTATACTGTATTAATAAAACTCTTATTAATCATTTATATATTTCCGACATATTTGGTATACTATATCCGCTAAGGAGGTGACTTATGCCAAAGGTGTCCCTTAATACCCCTGCTCCTGATTTTTCGCTAACGGATTTTATGGGAAACACAGTGAGCCTGGTTGATTTTCGCGGACAGTCGCACATTGTATTGGTCTTTAATCGCGGTTTCATGTGACCATTCTGCCAAAAGCATATGGCGCAGTTGCGCCAAGACTATCAGGAATTTGAAAAACGAAACACTAAAATCATCGTTTTAGGTCCAGAGAATGCCCAGGCGTTTGAAGAGTATTGGCGCAAAAACGACCTGCCTTTCATCGGCTTGCCCGACCCCAAAGCCTCGGTGCTCAAGCTTTATGGGCAGGAAGTGAATCTTTTCAAGCTGGGACGCATGCCTGCCCAGGTGATTGTAGATAAATCCGGCATAGTACGCTTTGTGCATTACGGTCACGCCATGTCTGACATCCCTCAAAATTCGGAAATTTTATCCTTATTGGATCAATTGAATCAGAAAAATATGGAATAAATATGAATATTTTAATCGTTCTTAAAATGATTGCTGCTATTGGCACCGCGGCTACCGGATTACTGGCACTAGTGAAACCCACTGCCATATACGGTTTTACCGGATTGATCGCCGATGGTGCACGGGGTATTTCGGAAATCCGGTCTATCTTTGGCGGATTATTCATCGCCCTGGGAATTGCCCCGTTTATCTTTGGCGATATCGCCTATCAAGTGCTGGGCTTTGGATACCTGGCGATCGCTGTTGTTCGCCTGGTATCAATAATCATCGATCAATCTACTGCCTCATCCAATTGGATCAGCCTGGCTATCGAAATTGTTTTTGGCATCATTCTCATTATAAAGGTGGCAAAATGAGCGTCCGAATAGTAACCGATAGTACATGCGACCTCCCGGCTCGGATCGTTGCCAAATATGACATTCGCGTTGTCCCATTGCATATCCATGTGGGAAATCGTGAATACCTGGATGGGGTGGATATGACACGGGATGAGTTTTATGCCAAACTGCCCGTATTTAGCGACCATCCGACCACCGCCGTACCTTCCCGCCAGAAATTCCATGCCATCTACGATGCACTTGCGGATGAAGGCGCCAGTGAGGTTTTATCCATTCACATATCCACCGCCTTGAGCGCCGTTGCGGATATTGCCAGAACGGCAGCGGATGAAACGACTGCAGCATTGGTGACTGTGCTCGATTCCCGGCAACTCAGCCTAGGCACGGGTTTCCTGGTGGAAAAAGCCGCCGAACTCGCCAATGCCGGTAAAACCGTAAAAGAAATACTGGTCTCACTCGAAGAACAGATCAAACGCACCCATGTTTGGGCAGCGTTGGATACGTTGAAATATCTACATCGCAGCGGCAGAATGAATGCATTCATATCCGTCACAGGTGAATTGCTGCAAATCAAACCCATACTGAAGATGTACGATGGACTTCCTGGCGCTGAAAAGGTGCGCACTCGAACCAAAGCCATAAACCGGTTGGTGGATAGGCTGAAAGCCTACAGCCCCTTTGAGAAAATCGCGTTTTTACATTCCGGAGTGGTTGAATATGCCCATGCGCTACGCGATGAAATGCAGGAATTTCTCCCGGATAAAGAAATATGGATCGAAGTGATCAATCCCGTACTGGGCGCTCATCTCGGCCCGGGTGTTGTCGGTTTTGCCTGCGTTTCCACTGAAGTTCACGGAGGAATATGATGTCATTCTTAGAGGTTTATGGAATAGGGTTGGCAGTGACGCTCGGGCTAATGGCACTGCTTTGGCTCTATAGCTTGAAATTGAAAAACTCCAGCATTGTGGATATTTTTTGGGGCGCCGGTTTCGTCATCGTAAACTGGCTCTATTTTACATTCACACCCGATGGTTTCCTCCCTCGCAAACTGTTGATTGCCATCTTAGTCACTGTTTGGGGTTTACGTCTGACTACCCATATTTTTACTCGTAATTGGGGTAAACCCGAAGACTTCCGCTATCAAAAATGGCGGCAAGAAAACGGAAACCGATGGTGGTGGTGGAGTTTCTTCCAGGTGTTCTTCCTCCAGGGAGTATTATTGTGGATCATTTCAGCCCCCCTACTGGCAGCACAATTCTCATCACAACCCGCTTACCTGACATTTTTCGATTATCTCGGACTGGTTGTATGGCTGGTTGGTTTCTATTTCGAAGCGATGGGAGATTACCAATTATCCCAATTTCTCTCGAAACCGGAAAATAAGGGCAAAATCATGGATAGAGGGGTGTGGCGTTACACCCGCCATCCCAATTATTTCGGTGATTCGGCGCAATGGTGGGGGTATTATCTGATCGCCGCCTCGGCAGGTGGTTGGTGGACAATATTCAGCCCTATTATTATGACCACTTTACTGCTACGTGTTTCGGGTGTGGCGCTGCTGGAAAAAACCATGAGTGCCAAACCCGGATATAAAGAGTATATGGAGAAAACCAGCGCCTTCATTCCATGGTTTCCGCGTAATAAATAGAGATGTGATTTAAAAATAATTATTTATAAAGACTTAATAAATGTGGCATCAGGAAATCCTGATGCCACATTTTTATACACAGCAAAATCAAATCCCCCCATAGATGGCAAAACAATCAAGTTGCCCTTTGGGATGCCTTAAAATACATAACCAACCCCATCAAGCCGCCCATGAACCCGCTGAGCAAACCGCTAAGACCGTTCCCGACTGCATTCGCCATGATAGACCCGGGTACCGGAATAAGAAAAAAATTTACCAAAAAACTCACAATCAATCCCATCAATCCCCCCATGATGCCAGCCTTGATAGCTTCCGATGTGTTTTTATTCATATTAATCAACCTCCGAAAAAATAGGCAATTGATAGGGGATTTTGACAGGGAAAGGAGATTGGGGTGATATCAACTTTCCCTGTCAATAATTCATGAAGTGCGATGATAGAAAATGCACAAACTCATAAGAAGAATTCGTCTACTAATTACCATCTCTTTGCTTTGTAACCAGTAAAGCCATCCGCGATTTTCCATCGATCTTTTTAGCTAACTCATCCACCTCGCCATAGTACATACACCATGCCTGGCAATGTTGGACACAGCTTGGGAGTTTTCCTTCAGCCACTCGATCGCTGCACATATCACATAGATTAGTCATTACAGGCATGTAAGTCCATTCCCATTTATCCTCGTTGATTTGCCACGGCCCAATTTCCGTCAACTTGATTCCAAACTGGCCTTCAGGAAGATTTAACTCTTTCTTACAAGCTATTTCACAACTGTGACAACCCGTGCAGTACTCATAGTTGATCAGAATTCCGTATGTTTTTTCGTTATTTTGTGACATTCTTGAACCCTCCCATCCGTGTTACCTGCATGGTTGGCATGACCTGGTCGTTTACGCCTTCTTCTACTTTATAAATCTTAACCAGCATACTCTTGATTGGTGAACCAATCCCACCTTTTCCTACGACTCCAGCAGGGGTCAGGTTGTTGGGATTGCTATCAAATACTCCGAACAAGCTTGGTTCAGCGGCTTCCTTTTCCGGGAACCACCATGCATGCTCTGTGTGGATAACATAGGGTTTGAGTCCCGGGAAGAAGGTTGCTTTTTGTTTAAACCGTCCCTTGGGACTTTCAATCCAAACCCAATCGCCTTCCTTGATGTCGTATTTGGCAGCAGTTTCGGGGTTGAGCATCATCAGCGGGTCTGGGTGCAATTCCCGCATGGTTTTCAACTGACGATGTTCCGAATGGAAAAACTCCCATGAGCGCCCGCCGGTGGTCATGATCAATGGGTACTCTTTGAACATCTCGGGGGTGCTTACAGGGCTTTCCGGCGGTTCGATGTGATAGGGCAGTGGATCCAAGCCCCAGAAACCATATGCGTTTGGCGTCAGTTCTATGCGTCCGGTAGGAGTTGCAAAACCTTGGTTCCCATCCTCACGGAGCATACCTTTTTCATACTTTCGATAGATGGTATCCCACTCCCAATATTCGTGCCCACCCTTATTGCGTAATTCTTCAAAGGTTCCGGGGTAATTCCCGTCATTTTTGATATAAGCCTCGATGAATTCGACGTCATTTTTAAAGGGGAAGGCTTTGGGATTCAAGCGCCTGCCCATATCTACGATAATCTCTTCATCCGATTTCGCCTCATAATATTGCGTCACCTTGGTCATCGAGCGCAGGGGGGTCCACCAGGATCTGGCGCTATTACGTTCACAACTCATTGCCACCGGTAATACAATGTCAGCCGCAGCAACAGCTGTGGGCGTCATGTATGGATCCGCATAGACAATAAAATCAATCTTTTTCAATGCTTCATAAGCCCGCGGTGCATCCATTGCCGGGCATGCGAGGGAGTTACTGCTCTGTATCCAAGCCATCTTGATCGGATAGGGTTCTCCTGTCTCAATGGCGTGCAGAATTACATCTGATGAGGCATGCGGGACGATGCTGCTTTCAGCGATCCCCTTGGCATCCGAATTTAGCTTCTTAGCCATTTTCCCCTCAGGGAGAAACTCCTCTCCGTAGTTGTACATCCTTTGAGTATCAAATGCGGCACGTACCATGAGCATTCCGCCCGGTACATCGACATTCCCAGTGATAGCAAAAAGGCTGATCGTTGCTGAGGTCAGCGGCATACAAGAGATTTGCTGTTCGAACGCAAGTCCCCATTGCACTGCACTCGGTTTCGATTTGGCAAACAAGCGCGCAGCGCCGCGTATCTTTTCAGCCGGCACATCACAAATTTCTGCCACTTTTTCAGCAGGGTACTCGGCAACCCGTTGGGATAACGCGTCCAGTCCAAAGCACCATTTATCGACGAAATCATGGTCGTACAAATCTTCACCGATAATAACGTTCAACATACCCAATGCCATGGCGGCATCAGTGCCCGGGCGAACCTGCAACCAATAATCTGCACGAGCTGCCAGCCAGGTCAAACGAGGATCGATCACAATCAGCTTCGAACCCATCTGCATGCATTGAACCAGCCAGTGTCCCAAGAAACCATCACCATTACTCTTAACCGGATCGTTACCCCACACGATGATGCAAGCGGGGGGTTTCCAATCTTCGTTCATGTAACGGTCTTCGTGAGCCTGTGAGGCATCCACGATGACGAATTCACCCATAGCAGCAAAGGAGCCCACCACACGCGGGAGATAGCAAGCAAAGCCGGTGAAGAACATAACAGCTACATTAGGCGTTTCAAGCCCGGCTTGATAGAAATATGGAAGTTGGTAGTTGATGTTACGACCTGTACCGTGGATGCCAACGATACTTTCGGACCCATATTCTTTCTTGATCTCTTTGACTTTCTTTTCAATGGTATCGTAGGCTTCGTCCCAAGAAATTCGTTCCCACTTGTTTTCACCGCGTTTACCAACTCGCTTCAAGGGGTATTTCAAGCGGTCAGGATGATTGACTGCCTCTGGCATGTTCAAACAACGGATGCACAGTTTTCCGTTTGAATGAGGATCGAGTGGGTCCCCTTCGACCTTTTCCAGTTTTCCATCTTTAGTATATAGAAGAACCCCACAGGAATTGTGACACCCCGGGGGTGAGTAATGATATGTCCGGGTAACCGTATATTCACCTTCCTGCCATTGCCATTCTCCTTCATGGTAGGCTTCCCGGTTTATATTGTTTAAGAATTCTTTATAATCAGCCATGTGATTGTATCCTTTTATGATCCATTTTTCTCCGCAGTTAATTAAAGTGAATTTGAATGATCATTTACATGTGCCAGCTTTTCCTGGGCGTAAATTGAACCCTTTGGGTTTGCCTTTCATCCGCGCCACAGTTCTTTCAATAGCCTGTGTTTCACCATTAATAAACTGGCAGTGTATACCGAAGGATGGGATCTCTCCCACTACTATGGATTATTTACATTAGTGATACCTTCACCTCCTTATCGTTCCGGTTTTTAAGAAAATTAAATGTCAACTTTAATCATTTATTCACATTAAAGTATTGCATAACCGGAATCGGAATACATCACCTATCCCTGCGAAGAAAAGGGTTAATATATGGATTATTTAGATGTCAAGCCACAGGACCAACCAAATTAATTATGGCAGATTAAGATCCCCCAGTCGTTAATTGATGAGATTGTATTCATTTGCGCGTTTAAGCGCTTCTCTTCGATTGTGAACTTCCAACTTTTGGTAAATATTACGGATATGAACCTTCACTGTATTATTTGAAACCACCAATAACTTCGCAATCTCTCTGCCAGATTTACCATTTTTTAAGAGAGTTAGAACTTCCAACTCTCTATCGCTCAATGGCTCGACCAATGGTGAGAAAACAGACGGCTTCAACGGTTTTGAGGTGCCAATGAAACGTGAAAATTGTGGCGAGTGATAGAAAGCGGTCAGAAGCTTTTCAAGATAGGTTGGAGTAGGAAGAGTATGTTTAGGATCAGAGCGCTTATTAAGTATCGAGAGTGTTTTCGATAGTAGCGTCTGAACTTGCTTTCCTTCATTTACATAGATGCGAATGTATCCCTCTGGCTCTGTCATGGTTAAGGTTTTAATAAATAGTTCTATACTTTGATTGGCTTTTCCTTGAATATTCAACACTAATGCCCTAAGGATTTGCGCTTCGATGAGTTTTTCCCCATAACCACTTGTCAGTGCACGCGCTTCACATTCTTCCAACAGAGGATAAGCTGCATCAATTTTATCTTGGGCTAAAAAAATGCGCGCCAACCCTATCTCCTCTGCAAGAGAAAGCTTCTTTCCGCTCTCAAGGATGCCTATTTTTTTCTCCACCCAACCATGAGCGGCACTAAGATCACCTTTAGTCAACCAAATCTTTACTTGCAAATCAGTTAATAACTGAAAGAAAAAGAAAGGCTTTTTTTCCTGGAACTCACGACGGATTTTCTGCAAATAAAATTTTGATTTTTCCAGATCTCTGAAAAGATAATAGTTTGCCAGGCGGAAGTAAAGTTCCATTGCAAACAGGCGTCCGTATTGATCAATCTTGGCATCTGGAAGATAAGTTTCAATATCCCATGCCCATTGATCTATTATATTTAATTGATTTTGTTCAATTAATACTTCCCCTAATCCCCATTGAGCGAAAATTATCAATTCTTTCGCCAGACCGCCTCGTATAGCATAATCCAATGCCTGACGATATTTACGTTCCGCCTCACGTAAACGTCCCTGAATTTTCAGGATTCGGCCTATCTCACAAAAAGAAATAACTCCGGATGGAATATTGTGCTGCAAGACAAATTCCACACTCCTGGCAAATGAAGCTTCGGCTGCCTCCAGATTCCCTGCATCCTCATATGCATATCCAATGAAGTGATTGAACCACCCATATGTGTATAAATCGACTTCCGATAAATCATTCATGACATGCATTGCTTTGACAACTCTATTGTCGGCGTTTTTTGATTGAGCATCTATAACTGTCTGGAGAGCTGATATTTGTCTGTGGAAATTGACCTGACCTGGGCTTATTTTTTCATCCAATTCCGACTCACATAATATACTTTTTATTTTATCAAGCATAGCTTTAGCATTGTCCAGGTTCCACAGGGTAACCTCGGTCATCGCGCTATAAATCCACAATAAGGGCCGTTGACGCAGCAAGTCATCGGGTAGAAAGCCAATCCATCTTTTGAAAGTTATGAAATCAGACTGGCCAAGCGCTTTCATTGCACAGCTTTCAATAATATTTGCAGCAAATTCGGGATGCCCAGCTGACACTGCATGTGGGATGGCCTTTTCGGGAAAGCCATTTTCTCTCAGCCAGGTACAGGCTCTCAAGTTTAGATTGGAAATTGCTTGCGGTACTTTCCGCTCCAATCGAACTTTTAAAACGTCAGCGAACAAAGCGTGATATCGATACCAATCCCGTTCTTGACGCAGTGGTGTTATAAAAAGATTCGTGCTATCCAAGTATTCAAGCATATTGCAGCTGTCATTTCTGTCCAACACATAATCGCATAAAGGAGCAGAAAGTTCAGTTAGGATCGATGTTTTGAGTAAGAAGTCCTGAATCGCTTCGTCCTGTATCTCTACAACCGCTTCCGTCAGGTAATCGAAAATATAACTCTGACTATCGCTGAAACGTTTAATCCATTGGTTGGCATCTGGCTGATTTTTGATGGATAAAGCCGCCATCTGCAACCCGGCTACCCAGCCTTCAGTGGCGCGGATTAAAACGCCAATTTCCTCCGGGGTCAATTTAAGCCCCATCACTTCCCGCAAAAAGGTCTCACTTTCGATAGCGCTGAATGACAGATCTGATGCATTGATTTCGATAAGCTGATTTTTTACACGCAGCTCAGCGATCGGAAATTTGGGTTTGATCCGGCTGGCAATGACCAGGTGCATATGCGGCGGCATACGATTGATTAAGTAGGAAAGGTCTTTGTGGATATTATCCGACTGGATCGTGTGGTAATCATCCAGGATCAGGCTGAAGTCTGTGGGATTATCATTGATTTGATTTATCCAGGAGGCGATGACCTGATGTTCGAGTCCATCACCGGGGTTCTCCCCCATTTTCGGCAACTCGAATTGCCATTCTGGATTAACCGAGACCAGAGCATCGGTAACATAATTCCAAAAGCGCAGCGGGTTGTTATCGTCATCGTCGAGTGACAGCCATGCCGTTTGCCAATCTTCTTTGGATATCGATGCCAGCCACTCGCCTAATAATGTTGTCTTTCCATAGCCCGCCGGCGCAATCACCAGGCTGAGTTTGCGCGTCATACCCAAACGTAAACGTTCAACTAAATGCGAGCGTTTGACGAGTAACGAACGAATAATTGGTGAAATGATCTTGGTGGATAAGCGAGGAGACGTTTTTTGTGCCATAGCAGGATAGATAGAAAATATTTTTTCCCTGTTGAATGGCGTATCCATTCTTGGTGAATACTATCGGCGTTTATTTTACCTCAAATTCTCAATCTTCCGTCATTGATATACCTGTCCAAGGGATCATACTAATAATGATTAGCCGAGGCGTTTTTTTTTAATATTTTTCTAGCTACCCTACACTTTTAATTTTCTGTCATTGCAAAGGGCTTTCTTTGCCCTGAAGCAATCTGGAATCTGTAAAAATAGACGTCCATTAAGAAAATTGCTTCAGTCGCGAAGTTTACGCTGAACGAAGTGAATGTGCTCCTTCGCATAAATGACAATTCGCAAACTGTCGGGTGGCTAGATATTTTTTATTTACTGCAAATCAATCTAAAAGATTCAATTGGATAGCGCGGTTAATGGCTTCTATACGATCATGAACGTCTAATTTTTGATAGATGTTCCTGATATGAGTTTTAACTGTGTGATAAGAAACAAACAATAATGTCGAAATTTCTTTAGCGGATTTCCCTTCCCGTAAATATTCCAATACTTGCAATTCTCGATTACTTAAAGGTTTGACCAAAGGGTTTATTATGACAGGCTTTTGATATTCGTGAGATTCACCGAAATAGGCATTCTGCGGTGAGTGATCGAAAGCTGAAAGGATTTTTTTTATATATTGTTTACTGGGTGATAACTTTATTTGATCGCTATACAGATTGATCTGGGTTAGCATCGTGGACAGCATTGTCTTGATGGTTGCTCCTTCGTTGACAAATATGCGGATATATCCTTCCGGTTCAGCCAGCGCAAGCGCATTGTTTAAGATATCAAAACTCTTTTCCACTTCCCCGAGATCATGATAAGCTTTCGCCTCTAAAATCAGAGTTTCCAGCAATCTTTTCCTTCTGCCGGTTTCTTGTGAATGTTTTTCTATATTCAACAAGAAAGGAATAGCCGCTTCGGGGTTTCCCTGTATCAATAATATACGTACCAGGGATATTTGTTCTGCAGTGGAAAGCTTTCGTCCACTTTTTAAAACATTCTGCTTTTTCTTAACCCAGCCAAGTATCGTACTGATATCCTCCATTGCCAGCCAAATTCTAACTTGTAGATCGTTGAAAAATGACAAAATAAAATAAAATGGATTACGATTTTTTATCTCGCGTCGGACTTTCTGAAGATATTTCTTTGCTTCGACTGGGTCACCCTGCAAATAATAATCTGCAAGATAGAGATAAACTTTTATCGTGAAAAGCCATCCAAATTGACGGATATCCACCTGGTTGAAATATGTAACAGCCTCAGATACCCAATCGCTGGCGGTTTTAATTTGATTCTGTTCGATTAATACATCTCCCAACGCCAGTTTAACAAGTTGAACATAACCTCCCTCTAGATTGTTTTGGGTGGCATAATCCAAAGAGTGCCGCAGTTCACGCTCAGCTTCTCGTAATCGTCCCTGTATCCGTAGTATGCGGCTGACTTCACTCTTTGTGAAGATATAACATTCCGGCATATTATGTTTCAGGGCATTTTCGCATCCTCTTTTGAATGAAGAGAGTGCTTTTTCTAAATCATCAATAGCTTCGAAGGCATATCCGATATTGTGATAAAGCCATCCTGAAAGAAAGATATCTCCCTCGGGTAGATTGTTAATCGCATTCATTGCCACAGAAATGCCTTGAGGAGAATCGCCCAATTGTAAATCCACGGCTGCCTGGATCGCTGTAATATTTTTATGCAAGCTTACCAGGTCTTCTGCCGAAAGTTTTTCTTTATTTTCGTAATTGAACGATGTTTCCATACAATGCAACATATCCTCAACCTGATCGAGGTTTCCCAGGCAAGTCTCGATCAATGCCCGGTAAACCCAAAATACAGGCCTCTGCCATAGGTAATGTTCAGGTAAATAATTAAGCCATCTTTTCAGCGTGGTAAAATCGAGTCGGTTAATCACTTGAAGCGCACTCTCTTCGATGATCATTGAAGCCAGGTCGAGATCACCGGCAGAAATCGCATGCGGTATAGCCTTCTCTGTAAATCCGTTTTCTTTTAGCCAGGTTGCAGCACGTAGATGTAATTCGGGAATAGATGGGGGATATTGTCGCTCCAACCGCATTTTTATCGTGTCGGCAAACAAAGCATGGTAGCGATACCATATTCTCTCTTTACCTAAGGGCGTGATAAAGAGATTAGTGTTTTCCAGGTAATCAAGCATTTTGCGGCTGTCATTTTTATCTAATAAATAATCACATAAAGGAGCAGCAAGCTCATTTAGTATCGAAGTTTTGAGCAAAAATTCCTGAATCGCTTCGTCCTGTACATCTAATACCGCTTCCGTCAGGTAATCGAAAATATAGCTCTGACTATCGCTAAAACGTTTAATCCATTGGTTAGCATCCGGCTGATTTTTAATGGATAAAGCTGCCATTTGTAATCCGGCTACCCAACCTTCAGTGGTGCGGATTAAAACGCCAATTTCCTCCGGAGTTAAATTTAACCCCATAACTTCACGTAAAAAGATCTCGCTCTCGCTAGCGCTGAATTCCAGATCTGATGCACTGATTTCGATAAGCTGATTTTTTACGCGCAGCTCAGCGATCGGAAATTTGGGTTTGATCCGGCTGGCGATAACCAGGTGCATATGCTGCGGCATATGCGTGATGAAATATAAAAGATTATTTTGAATACTATCCGACTGGATCGTGTGGTAATCATCCAGGATCAGGCTGAAGTCTGTGGGATTATCGTTGATCTGGTTTATCCAGGAAGCGAGTAATTGAGGGTCAATCTCATCGTTGGATATATCTCCCATTTTAGGCAATTCAAACTGCCATTCCGAGTTCACCATAGATAAGGCATCGGATACATAGCCCCAAAAACGCAAAGAGCTATTATCATCGATATCAAGCGTTATCCACGCAGTTGGCCAGTCCTCTTTAGAGATCGAAGCCAGCCACTCGCCCAGTAAAGTGGTTTTGCCATACCCCGCCGGTGCGGTTACCAGGCTGAGTTTCCGTTTCATACCCAGGTGTAAGTATTTGATTAAATGAGCGCGTTTTACAATTAAGGAGCGAATTATGGGCGATGCGATTTTAGTGGATAAGCGAGGTGAGGTTTTAAGAGCCATAGCAGAAAAAATATCAGTGGAAGTATCTTATTTACATAATAAATATATCCATTCAAGATCTAGATTATGAAAATGATTGTACCTCAAATTATTAACCTGCTGTCGATAACAAATACAAAAGAACTATTTTACTCCTTGCAGGATAATCCTAAAATACCCCTTGAATAACCCTTACCTTGTATTGACATTGCTAATTGGATTTGCTATGATGAAATCGTCAACATTGTCAAAAAAGACATTTCACAGTAAGTAATTCCATCACCGATAGTTGTCGATTGTCAAAAAACTAAATATCTACCCTAAATCACGGGAGAAAGGATGGTTTAATTCGACTTCTTTAGATAGTCTAATTAATGTTGATTTTAACTCATGGATGTAGCACCCGGGTATTTTATGTATATCCGGCAGCGTGCCCGGTCAATCGCCTTTTGATTGACGGGTATTATATATAGATAATCAAATAAAGTTGTGCTTCTTTCCAATAGAAGCCATGGAGGAAGTTATGGCCGATAAAAAGAAATCGAATGGAAAGAATGGAGAGGTAAAGACGTATATCAAAGGGTTGGGGTTCTGTTCCTTTGGCATCGGCGCTAATGTCGCCCAAGTGGATGTAAAAGACGGCAAGGTACTCCGCATCCGTCCGCTTCACTTCAACGAGAAATATGATCCCAAAGACTGGAATGAGTGGGAGATCAAAGCCCGCGGCAAAGTCTTCAAGCCTAGCTTGAAATCATTACTCCCCCCCTTGAGCCTGTCTTATAAGAAACGCGTTTACTCTCCTAACCGGATTAAATATCCGCTTAAACGAGTAGACTGGGATCCAAACGGCGAGCGTAATCCACAAAACCGTGGTACAAGCAAATATGTCCGCATTTCCTGGGATGAAGCAGTTGATATTGTTGCGAAGGAAATCAAGCGTATACATAAAAAATACGGACCATACGCAATTTTGGCGCAGGCTGACGGGCATGGTGAGACTAAAGTGATCCATGGCCCGCACGGATGCCAAACAACCCTGCTGAAGCTGATGGGCGGCTTCACTCTGCAAGTACGCCAGCCGGATAGCTGGGAAGGTTGGTATTGGGGCGCCAAGCATGCCTGGGGGATGGATCCGGTTGGCAAGATGGGGCCACAGACCAATGTGATGAAAGACATCATGCAAAATTCCGACATGGTGCTATTCTGGGGCTGTGATCCTGAAACCACGACCTGGGGTTGGCAGGGTCAGATGTCCAGCCGGTTATGCTACTTTTTCACTGAACTGGGAATTAAATCCATCTATATCTGCCCAGAGTTGAATTACGGCGCTGCAGTGCATGCCGATAAATGGATCCCCGTGAAACCAAACACGGATGCCGCCCTGCACCTGGCGATTGCCTATACCTGGCTTACCGAAGGTCTGTACGAAAAAGAGTATGTGGCTACTCATACCTATGGGTTTGAAGCTTTTCGGGATTATGTTTTGGGTAAAGAGGATGGCATTCCCAAGACCCCCAAATGGGCAGCACCGCTTTGTGGTGTGCCTTCCTATACCATCAAGGCGCTCGCCCGAGAGTGGGGTAAGAAAAAAACATCGATTGCCCACTGCAATGGCGGCTCATATATCCGCGCCAGTTATGCCACCGAGCCCGGACGATTAGAAGTCTTAAATCTTGCCATGCAAGGCCTGGGAATGCCCGGACGGCACCAGGTGACGATGATCGAATGGCAGTTGTTTGGTCTACACACACAAAATCCGATGCCGCGTAGCAGCGTTATTCCAGATCCTGGTAAAGCATATCGGGGATACTTCCTTGGGTACTTCCCCAAGCAGCATGTCCCAAAAACCTTGATCCCCGAAGCGATCCTCAATCCACCCCTGAAGTGGTATGGGCATACCATGGCAGGCATGCCTAGAGAAGATCAGTTCATTCAGTTCGAGTACCCGGTTGAGGGTTGTTCTGAAATCCATATGATCTGGACCGACTCCCCCTGCTGGATGACCTGTTGGAATGGTGGTCACCGCTTCCAGGATGCCCTGCGCAGCGATAAAATCGAGTTCGTATTGGCTCAGCACCCCTGGATGGAAAATGAATGCTCATTCGCGGATATCGTTCTGCCTGCAAACACGAAAATCGAAGAAGAAGACATTGGAATCGACATCTTCAGCGGATCGTATAACAGCATATTCTATGAAGGTCAGGCCATCAATCCTGTAGGCGAATCCATGAGCGATTATGAAATCGTGGGTGAAATTGCCAAAAAACTTGGATTGCATAAGGAATATACGGAGGAGAAATCCGTTGATGATTGGGTGAAACTTGGTTATGAAACCTCCGGAGTTCAGCAATTCACCAATTATGAGACTTTCCGCGAAAAAGAATACGCAATGGTACCCACCGCACCCGATTGGGAAAACGATGTGGCTGGCCTGTATGATTTCTACAAGGATCCGCAGCATAATCCAATTAATACCCCCACCGGAAAAATTGAGTTCTATGCCACAGGTTTGGCTGAGCACTTCCCCGATGATGAAGAACGCCCGCCCGTACCACACTGGATACCCTATGGCGAATCTCACCAGGAAAGCTTGCTCCACCCGCGCTCGGATAAATACCCATATCTGATCATCTCCAACCACCCCCGCTGGCGAGTCCACGCCATGCATGATGATATTACCTGGCTGCGTGAAATTCCCACCTGCAAAGTAAAAGGTCCGGATGGCTATCTCTACGAGCCGGTATGGATCAACCCAATCGATGCACAAAAACTGGATATCGAGAATGGTGATGTGGTCGAGCTGTACAATGATCGCGGCGGAGTCCTGGGCGGGGCTTATGTTACAGAGCGCATCATGCCTGGGGTAATTTACCAGGATCATGGCGCCCGGACTGACCCCATCGTCCCCGGCAAGTTGGACCGTGGCGGAGCCAACAACCTGATCTGCCCGCATAAGACCACCTCCCGCAACGCGGCAGGCGAAGTAACCAGCGGTTTCCTGATCGGGGTCCGCAAGGTCAATCTTGATGAAATGCGCAAACAGTATCCTGAAGCTTTCGCACGCGAGTTTCACCCGACGGCTGGCGTGATGTTAAAATCCCGGCTGGAAGGAGGAAAGTAGCCATGAAGGTATTCGTAATTGACGTTTCCAGGTGCAACGGTTGCTATAACTGCCAGATTGCCTGTAAAGACGAGCATGTTGGCAACGACTGGACACCCTATGCCAAACCACAGCCAGATACCGGACAGTTCTGGCTTAAACTCAATGAAAAGGTTCATGGCAGTGTACCCAAAGTAAAAATGTCCTATGTACCAATATTATGTATGCACTGTGAAAAGGCACCCTGCATGGATAACTGCCATCCAAATGCCATCTACCGGCGGGAGGATGGTCTGGTGCTGATCGATGTCGAAAAATGCACCGGCTGCATGAACTGCGTGGATGATTGCCCGTACGGTGTGATCTATTACAACGAAGAATTGAAACTGGCTCAGAAATGCACCGGCTGCGCTCATCTACTGGACCAGGGTTGGAAGGTGCCTCGCTGCGTGGATGCCTGTGCAACCGACGCTCTGCGCTTTGGTGAGGAGGAGGAATTCAAGGAATTGATAGCCGGAGCGCATATCATGCATGAAAATTATGGCACCTCACCCAGGGTGTATTACTTAAATATGCCCAAAAAGTTCATCGCCGGTACGATCTACGATCCGGATATGGATGAGGTTTTGATCGGCGCTGAATTAACTTTGCAAAATGAGGCTACCGAAGAGGTGTTTAAAGTAAAAACCGATAATTTTGGCGATTTCTGGTTCAAAGATCTCGATGTGGGTGATTATTCGTTATGGATCGAGATGGATGGCTACCTGACCAAGACAATGCAACATATCAACACGTTGGAGGATAAAAACGTGGGTGATATTGCTTTGTCCAAGGAATTGAAAGTATCCACCTGATTCCAAGGATCTGCCTGGTTGACCTTGTAAGCAAGGTCAACCAGGATTTCACAAATCAATAAGGTCTATGAACGAACTATCCACTCAATGAACCAGGACAAGGATTCTTCCCTTCCTAAAATAAAAGGAGTTAGCCATGAGTCAACAGCAAGTTGCTCAACCTGAACCAAAAGGTAGCCAACAAACTGGCCCAGCCGTTCCGTCTTATGCCTGGACAATTCTAGTAGTGGCTTACATTGCCGGCGTGGCTGCACCGCTGAACCAGTTTAAAGTTTCACCCGTTATGACGGTGCTGATGGAAACCTTTAATATCAGTATAGGCACCGCCGGCTGGTTGATGTCGGTGTTTGCTGTCACCGGATTTCTGCTGGCTATTCCGGCTGGTTTGATCCTGCAGAAGATTGGGCTTAAAGCAACCGGTTTGATTGCCATGGGCGTCCTGGTGGTTGGTTCGGTGCTGGGCGCTATTTCGACATCTTCCGGGTTGATGATGTTCAGCCGTGTTATCGAGGGGGTTGGCATGGGATTGATTGCGGTAGTTGCACCGGCAGCGATCGCCATGTGGTTTCCCCCGGAAAAACAAGGTACACCGATGGGTATCTGGGCTACATGGGTTCCTGTGGGTAGCATCATCATGTTTTTCCTGGCGCCGGCGATGACATCCGGATTGGGTTGGCAGTCGGTATGGTGGTTTGGTGCCGCATTTGCTCTGCTGGCGTTTGTCCTGGTATGGCTGTTCATGCGCATGCCTCCCCATATGACGGCATCAAAAGACGCTGGTGGTCCGCCCGAAGAACCTCTGGATTTAAAGAAGGCGCTTTCCAATCGCAGTATCTGGATGCTGGCAGCCATGTTTGGTTTCTTTAACATGGCAACCATGGCATTCAGCACTTTTTTACCCACCTTCCTGGCTCAGGTGCGCGGATATTCAATGTCCAGCGCTTCCATTGTCACCAGCTTCACCATGATCGTCGTGCTGTTTTCGGCGCCGATCGGGGGTTGGTTGTCAGATAAAATCGGCTCCCGGAAAGTTATGATCACCTGGCCGCTGGTCTTCACCGGTTTTATGATGCTCTTCCCCTTCACGGTTACCGGCGCAATGATCCCAACGTGGACAATCTTGATGGGCGTCCTGGCTGGTGTGATCCCAACCGCCACTTTCGCGGCTGCCCCGGAAATCATGAAAAAGCCGCAACTGGCCGGAATCGGTCTGGGTGCAGTAGGAACAGGGCAAAACCTGGGTATGTTCCTCGGCCCGGCGATTTTTGGTGCATTGGTAGAAAGCTCCGGCTGGGCTGTTGCCGGTTACTGGATGATCCCGGTACTGGCTTTGGGTTTCATAGCCGGCTGGCTGGTTAAGGTGAGATAATCAAGTTACTTTAAATAGATAGCAGATAAGGGCTGTCGTAGAGTAACATTTAGACAGCCCTTTATTTATTATTAAAATTCGGTTTTTCAAATATATATAAAAAGTGGTCAATCAGTTGGTGGGTAAATCCGAGTAAAAAAGATTACTCAAAAAACTGCTTATTAATCCCCTGAGTTCCAGATAATAATTTAAGGAGTCAGATGTTTTGGGATTATGGACTTGGAAAAATCTATAATGATGCAATTTATCACTCAAATATTCTCGAATCCATAGCAAAATTATCCCGTTGTGTTATTTTGGTTAGGGATGGTCTGATTGAATAACGTGAAGCGGTTTTTGAGATTTGATTTCCAACAATAAATTTTCGGCAGCTTTTAAATCTTGTGTATCAAAACCCTCAGTAAACCAACTATATACTCCATCTAATAAATTATATGCGGTATTGAATTTTCCCTGTTGAGTCCAAAGCAGGCATAAACTGGTTGCTGATCTCAACTCCCAAGATTTGGCACTTTGCAACCTTGATATTTTTATAGCTTTTTTAAAACATGTTTCTGCTAATTCTATCTCGTTAAATCCTCTCCACAAAAATTCACCCTTAAGTCGGTGCAGTTCAGCCTCAAAAGTCGTTTCATTTGTTTCACTAATAATCGATAAAGCTTGATCTGTGATTGATACTCCTTCGTAATACTTTTTTGCCTTAAACTGGGCAACTGCCAAATAATATAAGAAGTTAGGTAACAATAAACGGATACCCATTTCTAGCCAGGTATTTAAACCCTGTTTCATTATATTTATTCCTGTTTGCCCCTCACCTTGTTCTGATAGTACCCATCCATTCAAGAAAGTTCCCCAAGCCTGGTAAAGTGCAAATCCTTGGTAGTTTGAAATTTTTATCAACCGATTTACCCATTCGGATAGGGTTTGACCTCGTGAGCACAATTGAAACAGACCTGAAACAAAACACAATCCAAACACTAATGTAAACGGATGTTCTAATTTATTGGCGAGAATTATCATTTCCTCTGCTGCTTTTAAAGCTTGTGCTGGATACCCAAGATGCCAAAGAATTAACACCTTAAAAATACGGCAACCTATCCCAGTCTCATTCCCGAAATTCAATATATGAAACTGATTGAAATCAGGATCAGATAATTCAATCCCTCGATTACTAGATTCTAAGCCAAGAGTAAATTCACCCATTCGATATTGAGTTTCACCCTGCATCATAAAAGCTCGGGCAAGGTAATTGTTATCCTGAGAAACTTTTGCTAAAGACAAAAGTTGTTCACTCAATTCTTTTGCTTTGACCAATTCCCCTCGGAATAAATGAAATCGACGCAGTCCGTGTAGGACGTGAAAATTTTGGATTGCATTCCCATGCTGCTCCACCAGTTTTTTGGCTTTTATATAGGTACGTTCTACCTCAGGATCAGCATGGCCGCGTATAAGAATTAATGGCACTCCTAAACCAATATAAAACTCTATTTCTCGCTGGTCTCTCTCTGGTGTATGTGGCATTTGGACAAGCAAATCTAACGCTTTTCTAAAATGTTCAATAGCCACATCATTTGCTGAGCTTCTCATTGCTTTTTGGCCCGCATGATACATATATATAGCAGCTTTTTCAAATTGTCCTGATTCCTGAAAATGCCAAGCTAATTGAAGAGCTATTTCTTCCGTGTTATTTCCATGAAGCTGTTCTAAATTATTCCCGACTGCTTCATGAAGATATGCACGTTCGACCGGATCCAGGTCATTATAAAGATAGTTTTGAAATAATATGTGATGAAATCTATAACGAGATAAGCGTTGCACCCCATGTTGTTGAATTTCCTGAGCACGGATTAATCGATGTTTACGTTCCAAAATTGAACTTAAATGTTGAATAACTTCCCATGGGTTAGCTTTTATTACCCGTGAAACAACCTCAGCATTAAACACCTCCCCTTCCACGCAAGCGATTTTCAATAACTCTTTTGAAAACACATCTAACCTTTGAATACGCTCAGCAATTACTGCCTCGACTCGTGTAGGTAAATGTTTCCATTCTAAAGCTTTTCCTTCGACCCAAAAACCTTCACTATCCTTTACCAATGCATCTTTATTTACCATTTCTCGAAGTAATTCACTTGTAAAAAGTGGATTACCGCCTGTTTGGTTGAAAAGAGTTTCTCGAAAATGATTATTGAGATGGTTGGGTTCACTATCTATATACGCATCTACAAACATTCGATTTTCTGTACGAAACAAATCAATCGTATTTTCACCCTGGGCGCGTTTAAATTCATTTACCACCATTTCTATTGATTTCTTTTTTTGGTACCTCTCAAATGCCACATCTTCTGGTCGGTATGCACCAATAAGCAAAATTGGGTTATTTAATAGCCGTCTCCCAAAATGGAATAATAAACTTATCGATCCAATATCGGCCCATTGAAGATCATCCAGGAAAAGCAGAAGCGGCCAATCGCATGAAAGCGCAATCATCACCCTGGAATATTGTTCGAATAGAGCAGATTGCTGGTAGTTAGTATCTCTTGGAAAATTTGCTTTGAGTGAAACTAATTTCTCAAGCTTGTTTAATAATTCTTTGTGTTTACTACCTTTGGTATCAAGCAGATCAATCGCCCGTTTGAGTAATAACTCACCAGAAATAAATGTATTAATTAAATCTGGTCCGAATTCCATCAGAGCTTTTACTGTAAATGGAAAAGATTTTTTTAAACTTTCTGCAAGCAATTGAGAAAAAACGCCCATTGATCTTAATAAGTCAAAATCGACAGTTAATCTACCAAGAATTTCTCTAAAAGGTAAATAGGGATCACCTAAGCCTGTATATGCATTACAATTTCCAACAGAAAATAGAAGATTCGATTTATATTCAAGAGATCTTCGAGCAAATTCATTAATTAATTCAGTTTTACCCTGTCCAGCACCCCCGGTTATAAAAACCGCCTTCCCATTTCCGATAAATGCATTATTTACGAAACTTGAAAGTTGTTGTAATTCTTGTTCTCGCGCAACGAATATCGATCGTCCATGTTCCCCTACCCGGAATTTATGAGATAAAAATGTCGTTTTATTTTGCGCTGTCTCGATATTTTCCAGAATTGTAAAATGCTGTTGTTTATTTTCCGGTTTGACTTCCGGTTGCACCCCCCTACCACTAATTATTCCTTTGTATAATGCAATGGTCTCTGCCTGTGGTGTAATTCCCAATTCTTTATATAAAATTTTCGCACATTCTTCATATTGTTGAATAACTGCTGCTCGTTGTCCTTTCCAATCATACAGTTGCATTAATTTACAATGTGCTTGCTCATTAAGCAGATCTAGAGATAGCCATCGCTTTGCATAATGTATAGCAAGGTCATAGTCTTCGTGAAAAATATATCCGTTTATTAATTTAATCAAAACATCATTAAATTTACATCGAAGTGTTTCTGCCTGAAAAAACCGCCATTCCTCAAAATTTTGGCTGTCTTTCAAACTGTATCCACCAAGAAAATCCCCACGATATAACATTACTGCATTAGCCAGTTGTGACAGACATTCCATACTATATCGAGAAGTAGCCATTTCCTGAAGCGAAGAAGTGGCTATACAATCATAGAATTTTCCAACATCAACCGATATCGTATCATCAAATTTTAAACCAATAAATTGTCTATCGGATTCCAGCCAGCAATCTATTAAAGATTTTCGTAACAAATATAAAGTTTTGCGTAATCGAGTGCGAGCAGTACTCCAATCGTATTCCTCCCATAATAAATCAATCAGCAAATCACGATTGTGAAATTCTTTTGTAACTGCCAAATACGCAAAAAGTGCAACTGCTTTGCGGCTTCCAATATTGACTGGCGTATTATTGTAGTTGATCTTGGGAGATCCAAGTAGTTCTACAATCAGTTGAGAAATAATTTCACATCCCTTGTGGAAAAAAATATGAGTTTTCCTCTGTTGAGAACTTACAGTCCATTATGTTTTTACAATCAGAATAGAATATTGGATAGATTACAATTTTTTGGTACGTTTTTAGGCACGATTATAAGACGATAGTTTGCTATATTATATATGAAATCTTTATAGAATTAGTTTTCGATCTTAATCATTTTGGACAAAAAGGAGGTAAAAAAGTACTGATTTACTGCCCATCTGACTACATACATAAAAAGCTCTTAGACAAAACTATTAGTAATACATTTACATAATAAGACAGGAGGATTATGGAATGGACTGGAAAGCAATAGCAAATGGACCCTGGCTTTGGGTATGTGCTTTTATTTCTGTGGCGATCGGTCTCTATCAATCTGCTTATTTTCTTAAAAAAGCAGTGTTTATCCTTAAAAATCATGCCAATTATACTGATAAAGACATAATAAAAGTTGTTCGCGGTGCGGTGATTACAGCGTTTGGTCCCATTGTGGCAGAAATATTCGTGATGATTGCCCTAGTAGTAACTATAAGCCCTGCCTTCGCGTTCCAACGCGAAGGTATAGGTGTGGGGTCAGTATTCTATGAATTATTAATGGTCGAAAATGCTGCGACTGCTATTGGAGAAACATTTGGCGGAGAAGATTTCTCAATTATGGGTTTTGCTATGGTCTTATTAGTAGCTAATGTCAGTTGTATTGGATGGCCTCTCGGCGCTGCATTCTTCACCCGCAAGCTTGGTACTATTAGAGATAAGATTAGTGGTGGAGATATATCATTTTTAGGAGTAATCTCGATTTGTGCAACGCTAGGAGTTTTTGGTTTCTATGCAGCACAGCGTTTAATCAAAGGCGGCGGCTTGATGGCAAGCGTAATTGGCGGGATGATTTTAGCTATGTTTTTCTTTAAACTGGCGGACTGGATCCACATGCCTCGCCTTAAAGAGTGGGCATTGGGATTAGCAATGTTCGGCGGTATGATCATTGGAAAGCTAGTTGCTGGATAAGGAGGCTTTCATGAATACACAAAAATCCGACATAAATGTAGATATCTTTAAAAACGAATATCTTGAGCCAGTTCATAAAGTTGGTTTTTGGACAAGCATTGGTGTAAGCATTGCTATGTTATTACCAACGATTTTTTTGCTGGTTTTCTTCGAAGTTTTTCCTCCTACATCTGCCATCTGGAAAGGCCTTTTATTAGGTTTTACCTATTCGATACCATTTTTCTTTATCGAACCAATTGCTTATTATGCGATTTATGGCGATGCAGGGAATTATATGTCCATGACAAGCGGGAATATTTCGAATTTGCGCTTGCCTTGCGCAGCCGTTGCACAAGAAGTTGCTGGAGTTCAAGAAGGTACTCGAGTAGGCAATTTAATTGCCACGATTGGTATCGCAGTTTCAATAATCCTGGGAGTACTAGGTGTTTTTCTGGGCGCTATTGCCACCGGTTGGATAAGCAACTTCTTTTCCGATTGGGTTAAAGATGCATTCAGCACTTACTTGTTACCCGCTGTATTCGGCGCTGTTTTTGGTCAATTTACTTTAAGGGGCTGGAAATACGCCCCCGTTGCTCTGGTTCTCTCAATCATTCCTATGTTTTTTAATGCGCCAGCTTATATAACCATTCCAATCGCAGTCTTTGGAACAATTATATTTGGGCGTATTGCCTACACGAACTGGGGATGGGGAAAACCAAAAAGCTTTGTTACAGAAGAACTTCCCGATGTGGAAAAAGCTTAAGGTGGAGAGATTCGGCGTTTTCAATCAATCATCAATTGGAGGCATAAATGAGTGTTCAAAAAAATAATCTTCTGGAATTAATCCAAGAAGACAATATTGCACAACTTTGCAGTAAATTAGTTCAATTCAAAAGCGTTAACCCACCTGGCGATGAATTAGAAATAGCAGAATATTTATCCGATTTGTTGAAAAACGCCGGGTTGGAAACACAGATCGTGAAACATTCTTCAACCCGTGGCAGCCTTATTGCGAAAATTAAAGGCTGCGGAGAGAAACCAGGTGTTATCTATTCCGGTCATATCGATGTAGTCCCTGTTGGCGATGAAAAATGGGATCATGAACCTTTTAGTGGTGTCATCGATAGCGGTCGAGTTTGGGGACGCGGCTCGACCGATATGAAAGGAGGCGATGCAGCAATCATTACCGCGGCGATGACTTTAGTAAAAGCAAATGTTTCACTAAAAGGAGATTTAATCCTGGCATTAACGGCAGGTGAAGAAACGGATTGTTTGGGATCTTTGGATATTGCTAAGAAAGTTGATTTTGGACCTATTCAAGCAATCTTTATTCCCGAACCAACCGATAATGGTTTAGTCATTGCTGAACGTGGTGCCCTATGGGTTGAAATTACAACATTTGGAAAAGCTTCTCATATTTCAAAAATCCAATTGGGTCGCAATGCAGTCATGATGATGCTGCCAATATTGAATGACTTCAATAAATTGGATATTCCATTCAAACCACATCCCCTGGTTGGGAAATTCGATCGCAGTATTAACACCATTCATGCTGGTATGAAAACCAACACTATCCCGGATAAATGTGTTGTAACCATTGATATGCGATCAGTTCCTGGTCAATTACACCAGGAGATCATCGAAAGTATTCAAAAAATCATTGATGACATAAAAGATAAAAACACAATTCTCGATTTTAATGCCACGCTAAAAGTAATAAATAATTTTCCACCTTTAGATACACCAACGGATAATGCCGTTGTACAAAGATTTTCTAACATTGTAGAAAATGTGACAAAAATCTATCCCGAACCTAAAGGTGCCGGTTATTATACCGATGCCGTGGGATTGGTACCCGCCTATAAAGCGCCTTTTATTATTTGCGGTCCTGGAAATCCCGATCTCAATCACCAAGTAAATGAATGGGTGGATATTAGTAAGATGAAGGATTCAGCCATAATATACACACTGACTGCATTGGAGTTTCTGGGGTAGTATTCTAATAATAAATGCTTTTGTTAGCGGAGAGTATAGATAAAAGCGCTCTCCGCTTTTTAGTAAATAACGATTCCCAAACTTACGTGTAGCAGGTACAGTTAGATCGACTTTTTCATGGTCCTGGCGGTGTTCCTGCGCCCACATAAGTGACCACGGAATTGGTGGTAAAGGTAGTCCAAACACTCCCGCCCGAATAGGTCGATCCGGTGTAGAGTCCGTGGAACTGGCTGCCACCAGAAACGCTGCCTCCTGTATATGCAGTATGGAATGTATTTGCCAGAACACCCGCCGCGGTGAAGATCATACTTTGGTAAGCCTTGTTTATTTTAAAGGTGAGCACATCCGTCCCACTGCTATTCTCAACATGGATTAAGGATCGACATTTGGTTTGATTTTTCGAGTCAAAGGTTATTTAGAAATTTTTTCAATCCCAATCTCCCTTTCAAAAATAAGTATAAATTTATCACATGGTAATTCTATTGAAATCGTCGCAGGCACCTTGAAAATTTTCTATTATAAATGCGGCGAATCGGTGAATACGCCTCACTGATTAGGTGATGATAAAAATTTATCTTGATTATTTCCGCTAATTAGTTTATAATTATAATTAGTTTGTATTACTAACCAATCAACAGGAGGTCTTTTATGGAGTCGCTTGAGCATACCCGATTTATTACTCTCAATTACCCAAATCTGCAAGGGTTGCGCACAATTCCATTAGGATTGCTATTAATGGGATTAACGATATGGGCGAACCGGCAACATGGTCCTGCGTCTGATCTCACATTGCCGATAACGGCAACTCTGGTGTGTCTTGCTATTTATGTTTTTATCAGCCAATACTATGATCGGACATATGGTAAAGTAAAGCGCATTATCACCCATTCAGAATTGCTCATATCAGCCTCAGGTGCCATACTAGCCTTGACGGCTTTTATCCTTGACACGCGAAATGTAATAGAAGTCAGCTTGCTTGGTTTGGTGTTCGCATTAGCCTTCGTATTCACCGGCTTCTGGTATTGGCGCCCGGTTAAGCTGCTGCTCTCGATCAACGTCATCATTGCGCTTGTATTGGCTGTTTTCAGTATTTTCCCCCTAACTGGAGAACAAGAATGGTGGCGGTTAATTGGCTGTAAATCTTCATTACTGGCTTTTACGTTTCTATATGGATTATCGTGCTTGATATGTGGCGTGATTGCGCATGTTTACTTTGTTCGATCATTGCCGAAGACTCAGGAGTCATTATGAATCGCGTGTTCATAGAAATTGCATCCCTGGATAAGCTTATTCACGAACCGGCTCGTCTATCTCTGATGACCGCCCTGGCTTCCTGTAAAAGCGCCGATTTCCTGGCGTTAAAACGCTTGACCGGGCTTACCGCCGGTAATCTTTCTATTCACCTGTCTAAACTCGAGGAAGCCGGGCTTATTAAATTACGTAAACAATTTATCGAGAAGAAACCCAATACCCAGGTGCAAATCACAGAAAAGGGACGGCAATTGATTGAGGATCACTGGCAGCAGCTAGAAGCCTTGTATCGGAATGCACAAGAGTGGTTGCCAGATTGATTATACCCATATAAAAGTATCACATCCATTGTAATCATTTCCATAATCGCAAGGTTAATTGTAACATATGTTGCATTTCTTTGTAACATCTGTTATAATTTCGTTGATATACTTTCGAAGTATCGGAGAAATTTACATGGATGATATCGAATGGTTGTTATTCACGACTCAATTACCGGCAACGCCCTCAAGTTTAAGGGTGAATGTATGGCGGAAATTGAGTGATTGGGGGGCAGCAAATTTACAAAGCGGGATTTGGATTCTGCCTTTCAGTGACGACCATCGTCTGTTTCTCGAACGACTCTTAGTGTATATCAAACAAAATATGGCATCCGGGCAGATCTTTGTTGTCAAAGACCTTAATGAGGAAATCTACAATGATATTCTGGCACGATTCGAATCCAGTCGAGACCAGGAATATGGCGAATTCCTGGAGCAGTGCGAATTATTTCTTGCGGAGCTTCAAAAGGAAACTAACCAACAAAAATTTACGTTCGCTGAACTCGAAGAAAATGAACAAAACCTGCTGCGGCTTAGGAAATGGATTGCAAAAATTCAAAAAAGGGATTTCTTTAAATCAAAGAATTCCACACTTGCCGTGGATACATTCCAAAAGTGCCGCCACAACCTTCAAGTATTCACTCATCATGTGTTGACTAAAGAAGGCATCGAGATAAAACCGGGTATTGATATTCTCTCCGACGAGACCAATCTATAACCAAATTATGAATAGCAATTCTACGACACCGCGATATCTCCAACGTACAGCGAAAAGCACTGCATGGTATACCTTACCCATATTTAAAGTTGTAAACTTGTTAAATTCAAATATGGATTCTGGCCTTACAACATTCGAAGCCCAACATCGGCGCGATAAATTCGGCGATAACCAATTACGATCGGAGGAAAAGGAACCTTTTTGGAAAGAATTTTTAAAAGAGTTAAACGAGCCGCTAATATTGCTACTGATTTTCACTGGAATTCTTTATATCCTTTTGGGAGAGGTGAGTGATGGTATCACCATTTTCCTGGTGATTTTGTTACTCAACACCATTGAAGTATTAAATGAGCAACGCGCTAATAAAGCGATTTCCGCATTACAAAAATTAGCAGAGTCAACAGCTTTGGTTGTCAGAAACCACACACTACAAGAGATCGATACTGCCGAATTGGTCCCCGGTGATATTCTCATGCTCCAAGCAGGGCGTAGAATTCCAGCCGATGCTCGACTCACCGAAAGTTATGGATTGAGGGTTGATGAGAGTTCTTTAACCGGCGAATCACTGCCCAGCGATAAGGATGCACAACATATCATTGCTAAAAATTCGCCTCTGGCAGACCGAAATAATATGGTCTTCTCTGGCACCCTGGTCACTGGCGGGAGAGGAAAAGCCGTTGTAACCGATACAGGGATGTTTACTGAAATCGGACGTGTATCAAAAATGGCGCGCCGCGGAAAAAAGCTTCGTACGTCGCTTCAGCAAGCCATGGATGAAGTCAGCAAATCTCTGCTTTGGGTGGCATTGTCATTCAGCATCATCATCCCCATCCTGGGTGTCTTGATCGCCAGACAGCCTATCGAAACCATGCTCCTGACCGGGCTTTCGCTGGCATTCGCCACCATACCGGAAGAAATGCCGATTATCATCACCATGGTTTTATCCTTAGGGGCGTTCCGGCTGTCTAAACAAAACGCCATTGTGAAACATCTAAAAGTTGTGGAAACGCTTGGCGCTGTGACCGTGATCGCCACCGATAAAACCGGCACATTAACTGAAAATCGCCTGACAGTGGTAAAGCAATATCCCGAGGGCAATCAACATCAAATAATGATGGCTGCTCTCCTGTGCAGTGAGTATATGGCTGGTGAGATTCTAAATATTAGTGATCCTCTGGAAACCGCCTTGGTTCGGGCAGCACAAACATATGGTATCAACGGAAGCAATTTGGAAAAGACTTATCCCCGCGTGACCGAATTCTCGTTTGATAGTAAGCGTAAATGTATGTCAGTCGTTAGGGAGAATAATGAGACATATCATATTTGGGTAAAAGGTGCACCAGAAAGCATTCTAAACGCTTCAATAAGCCATATATCCGAAGCAGGGATTATGGAAATCGACCTACCAACTAAACAGATTCTACTTCAAAAAACCATCCAAATGGCAGAAAATGGATTGCGGGTCATTGCCTATGCCGAGAAAATCACATCGATCTATCCACTCACCCAGGAAGAGGCAGAGAGCAACCTGATATTTGTGGGCATGGTAGGCTTATTAGACCCACCGCGTGGAGAAGTCAATGAGGCAATCCAGGTAATGAGTCAGGCTGGCATCCGCTCAATAATGATTACTGGCGATCATTTGTCAACAGCTGGTACTATTGCACAACAAGTGGGATTCACTAATAATGGGCGGATCATTTCTGGATCTGAATTAGAAACTCTCGATTATACCGAGTTCGATCAAGTGGTGAAAGATAATTCTGTCTTTGCGCGTACTACGCCAGAACAAAAATTACGAATTATCCAATCCCTAAAAACTCAAGGCGAACAGGTGTTAGTTACAGGCGACGGCGTTAATGATTCTCCGGCATTAGCCGCCGCGGACATCGGGGTGGCAATGGGAAAGAACGGTAGCGACGTGGCGCGCGAAGCCAGCGACATCGTACTGGCAGACGATAACTACACCACAATCGCCAATGCTATTCGAGAAGGGCGCATATTATTCGCAAACCTTAAAAAAGGTGTACGTTACTATTTAGCGATAAAAATCGCCCTGGTTTTAGTGATGCTTCTGCCTGTGCTATTTCAAATACCAGTTCCCTTTGCTCCTGTTCAAATTATCATCATGGAACTTTTCATGGATTTAGCAGCATCCGCCGCCTTTGTTTCTGAACCAGCAGAGAGCGATTTGATGCATAGACCACCGCGCGATCCAAAAAAACCATTTTTGGATAAGCAAATGGTGGGAAGTATACTTGTAAGTGGGTTAGGGCTGTTCTCCGCAGTTTCAACCGCATATCTGGTTACCTGGTATAGCAGTGAAGATATAGTTACCGCACAAACAATTGCATTCGTCACATGGCTGATCGGTCATGTACTGTTGGCTTTCAATATGCGATCGGAACGCCAGCCGATATTTCAAATTGGATTCTTCTCAAACCGGCTGATGGTCTATTGGGGTGTAGCTACGCTGGCATTCGTGATACTCTTTACAACAGTACCTTTTATCCAAATACACTTAAGTACCACATCGATTTCCCCTCTGCAGTGGGTGTTAATTATAATAAGCGTTATCGTTGGTTCATTTGGGCTTGAAGTAAAAAAATATATCACCTTTAACCGACCCCTAAAATGGGAAGGAAAGTGAATCATCTTCAACAGCCTCATTACAAGAATTTAAGATGACCTGTATTTATAATATGAAAATTGGGTATAGATAGTGGCAAGATAAACCAAAACAGCCTGTTTCTGTATTAACACAGGCTGTTGTTTAATTATTCAATTGATTGAACTTCTGCCTTTAATCTTCCCCTTTATACTCTGGGAACAAAATGCGTAAGACACCCATTTCATTGCCATGGTCTCGCGCGTTACAAACCGGGAATAATATTTTATACTTCCGGTTGAGTTCCCATTTTTTGATGACTTTTTTGGAATAGCAACCCCAAAAAGTGGCTTTATAGGTTGCGGCTTTGATAGTGTAATTTTTCTTTGTACCAGGATTGAGTTTGAAATAATAATAGGCTTTAGGTGCTTGAAGTTTTATATATACCTTTGTGTGAGTATTATTCTTAACTGTCACCCGATATTTCCCCCAACCAGCCGGTAATGCCGCAGAAAGGAAAAATGAGGTCAATAAAACTGAAAAAACGATGAAATTAAAACTTCTTTTCTTCATAATAAAACCTCCTTCCCAACAAAAAAGGGATGATATCCATACTAATTATACATAATGATTCGGAAAAAAATAACCCATTCACCTTACAGATTCAATATTAATTATATGACATCACCTGCCCGCTCAAGGATTATTGATATCGAGCCTTGAGTGAAAAAAACAGCCGCCGGGTTTGTTTATCCACCCGCGTAATTCCCTATTAAAATATTGGGTGAAACGAGATTATTAACCAAAATCTCATAAAAAGGGGCTTGACAAACTGCAAATTTGCGCTTTAATATATTTAGTTGGTTTATCAAACATACTAACCGGACTTATGATGAATAACCCTCCTTCGAGTGATCTTTCCTTCGTAAGAGAAATCCATCTCTCCCTCATATTACGCTACCTACACAAACAAGCCCCACTTTCCAGGGCGCAATTGGCGAACCTGACAAATTTAAATAAATCGACCGTTTCCAGCCTGGTTGAGGAATTGATCGAACGCAAATTGATCCATGAAGTTGGTCAAAACGCCTCCTGGACAGGCCGGCCGGCTACATTGCTGGAACTCAATCCCGGTGCAGGTTGTATCATCGGGGTGGAATTAGGCGTAGATTTCGTTGCTGTTATTCTAATCGATTTCATCGGCAAAATTTTATGGCGCCAGAAGCAAGAAGCCGACCCATCCGAAGCCCAAGAAGCCACCATAAACCAGACCCTGACCATGGTCGATGACGCCATAAGCGCTGCAAAATCGATGGATTTACGATTACTCGGCCTGGGCTTATCTACCCCCGGAACAGTCAATACCAATGCGGGTTTGTTGATCTTCGCACCAAACCTGCATTGGCGCAATGTTCCTTTAGGCAAGATATTCTACGAACACACTGGTTTAACCACATTTGTCGATAACGATGCCAACGCTGCCGCGCTGGGCGAGCATCTTTTTGGAGTCGCCCGCCAGGCGAATTCATTCATTTGTATTTTCGCGGGTGTAGGAATTGGCGGCGGCCTGTTCCTCAACGGTGAATTATACCGGGGAGCCAGCGGCTTCGCCGGAGAGATCGGTCACTGCACCTTTTTATTCGAGACATTTCAAACCCCCTGCCATTGCGGGAAAAGCGGATGTTGGGAAACTTTTGCCAACCAATATTCCATTCTGGAAAGAGTGCGCGCCCGTTTGGAAGTTAAACGCAGCAGTATCATTCCCGAGTTAATGGCAGAAAATAATTCCCCCCTCACTTTTCAAATCATTGTAAAAGCCGCTGAAGCAGGCGATATCGAAGCCACCGAAGCACTGGCAGAAGCCGGTAAAGCATTGGGTATTGGTATAGCTAACCTGATCAACATTTTCAATCCGGATATGATCGTCATCGGTGGGCCATTAAGTGAAGCGGGTTCTTTTCTATTACCTGCAGTGGAAGAGAGTGTTAAAATCCGCGCTTTCAATGAAGTATTGGCAGAAGCCGAGATTTTGCTTTCCCACTTTGGCGCCGATGCCAGCTTAATGGGTGCGGGGGCACTGGTTATTCAGGCTATCATAACAAATCCATCGCGTGTAGAAAAAATTCGTTGATATTTCAGATTGAAAGGAGGTGATCGTAAACTTCCTAAAGAACAACGATCTTTCCATAAGACAACAATAATGTTTTATTTGATACCCTAAACAGGAGATGAGAAGAAATGATATAAAAATCATGGTTTAATATATTTGCTTTCCTGACCATCGGAGCTATGCTCCTGGCAGGATGCGCACCCGCAGCCCCAACGGAAGCCCCGGCTGAGCCCGAGGAACCGGCAGAGGTTGTCGAAGCGCCCGCTGAAAAAGTACAGGTAGAAGTGTTTTCATGGTGGACAACCGGCGGCGAAGCGAATGGTCTTCAAAAACTAATGGATCAATTTAATAGCGAGCATGAAAATGCTGAGGTATTCAATGCCGCCGTAGCCGGAGGCGCTGGATCCAACGCAAAAGCTGTGCTCAAAACCCGCATGCTGGGCGGCGATCCACCCGACAGCTTCCAGGTGCACATGGGTCACGAACTGATCGATACCTGGGTCACAACCGGATACATGGAACCCCTGGATGATGTTTTTGAAACCTACGGGTTGAACGATGCCTTCCCGCAGGGTGTACTCGATATCGTCAGCTACGATGGGCATCCCTGGTCGGTGCCGGTAAACATCCACCGCTCCAATGTGTTATGGTACAACAAAACCGTCTTTGCTGACAATGGCATTGAAAAAGCGCCCGAAACCTGGGATGAATTCATTGCTACCGCTGAAATTCTTCAAGCCGCCGGGATTACCCCTCTGGCTTTAGGCGATAACGGCCCCTGGGCTGCTGCTCACTTGTTTGAAGATGTACTGGCGGGTGTTTTAGGCGCCGATGGTTACAAAGGTTTATGGACCGGCGATACATCCTGGTCGGATGCCAAAGTGACCGAAGCTTTAAACACCTTCCGCACCGTATTGAGTTACGTGAACGAAGATCACAGCGCCCTCACCTGGGATCAGGCAAACCAATATGTAATCGACGGCAAAGCAGCCATGACCATCATGGGCGACTGGTGTGATGGCGATTATGTTGCCAAGGGCTTCACCGATTACGGTTGGGCTCCGGTACCCGGTACAAAGGGCGTCTATGTAGCCCTTTCCGATACCTTTGGCTTGCCAAAAGGCGCCAAGAATCCCGAGCTGACCAAAGAATTCCTGGGCGTATTAGGTTCCAAGGAAGGTCAAGAAGCCTTCAATATCCTGAAAGGCTCCATCTGCGCCCGCACTGATTGCGATTACAGCGCATTCGATGAATATCTCCAATCATCGGCTGCCGATTGGCAGGTTGATACCATTGTCCCATCTGTCATTCATGGCGCAGCCGCTTCAGAAGGCTGGGTAACTTCGTTCACCGATGCCATCGCAGCCTTCGTTACCACCAAAGACGTAGCTGCAGCTCAAGATGCTTTAATCCAGGCAGCCGTGGACGCCGAGAGTGGACAGGCTGCTGCCACCGTCAAGAAACCGGTTGAAGTCTTCTCATGGTGGACCACAGGTGGCGAAGCAACTGGTTTGCAGTTCCTGATCGATCAATTCAATTCCGCCAACCCCGAATATAATGTTTACAACTCAGCCGTTGCGGGCGGCGCTGGCTCCAACGCCAAAGCCGTACTCAAGACACGTATGCTGGGCGGCGATCCACCCGACAGCTTCCAGGTACACATGGGTCACGAACTGATCGACACATGGGTCACAACCGGCTTTATGGAACCGCTAGACGATGTGTATTCCGAGTACGGTTTGAACGATGTCTTTCCACAGGGTGTCCTGGATATTGTTTCCTACGATGGTCACCCCTGGTCGGTTCCGGTGAATATCCACCGCTCCAATGTATTGTGGTACAACAAAACCGTCTTTGAAGACAACGGCATCGATCCCGCCTCCTTGGCCACCTTCGACGGCTGGCAGGCAGCTGCCGAGAAACTCAAAGCCGCCGGCATTACCCCGCTGGCTTTAGGCGATAACGGCTTCTGGGTCGATTCCCACCTGTTCGAGTCAGTTTTGGCTGGCACTCTGGGCGCGGAAAAATATTCCGGATTATGGACTGGCACTACGGATTGGAACAGCGCAGAGGTCACCGAAGCCTTAGAAAACTTCAAGATGATGGTTTCCTACGCCAATTCCGACCACTCCGCTCTTTCCTGGGATCAAGCCAACCAGCTCGTGATCGACGGCAAAGCAGCCATGACTGTCATGGGTGACTGGTGCGATGGCGATTATGTCGCCAAGAGCTTCACCGATTACGGTTGGGCACCCCCACCCGGAACAAAAGGCATCTACATCGCCCTTTCGGACACCTTTGGTTTACCCAAAGGCGTCAAGCAACCGGAAGCGATAAAGAAATTCCTGGGCGTTCTTGGTTCTAAAGAAGGGCAAGAAGCCTTCAATAAATCGAAAGGCTCGATTTGCGCCCGCATGGACTGCGATTACTCCGCTTTCGACGCTTATCTGCAATCTTCAGCCGCAGATTGGCAAGTGGATAGCATCGTTCCGTCTCTGGCGCACGGCGCAGCCGCTTCCGAAGGCTGGGTGACCGTGTTCAACGATACGATCGGCGCGTTTGTCACCAGTGGTGATGTCGCATCGACCCAAACAGCACTGGTTATCGCTTGCCAGGATGCAGGTGTTTGTAAATAAATGATGTTTATGTATAATAGGGTTTGGCGGGATTTCCGCCAAACCCTATATTTTTGCCAAGGAGGCTCGTATGCGGAGAATTAATTTCGACCGGATAATGGCTTTCCTGTTCATTCTGCCCTCCATTTTGGCGATTTTGGTTTTCGTTTATGGGTTTATCGGGTGGACAGCTTGGGCTTCTCTCCTTAAGTGGGATAATATTGCGCTTATTCCAAAAGGTTCGTTATTTCCCGATGTTGCTTTTACTAAATTCGATAATTATGTCCGTTTGCTCACCTCGGATCAACGCTTTCAAATCGATTTACGCAATACGGTAATTTTTACGATTACCTTTATCGTTGGCTGCCTCTCTTTAGGGTTGATCCTGGCTGTGTTGCTGGATCAAAAAGTGAAAGGGGAAGGGATTTTTCGTTCGATATTTCTATTCCCTATGGCCGTTTCATTTATCGTCACCGGTGTTGTATGGCGATGGGTGCTTAACCCGGGTAATGAAACATCCGGCGCGGTAGGTGTAAACCAATTATTCGAGAATATTGGATTGCCGTTTTTAAAGTCCGCCTGGTATACCAATCCAAAAATTTTATATATACAACCCGCTTCGTCATTAGGCACGTTTCTCAGCGATATCGGGTTGGGTTTTCTGTCATCACCCAATTTTGGTATCTCGCTGGCTATACTCTCGGTCGTTCTGGCTGCAACCTGGCAGATGTCTGGCTACACGATGGCGCTTTACCTGGCAGGCTTACGCGGTATCCCTGAAGAATTGCGGGAAGCAGCCCGCGTGGATGGCGCAAGCGAACTTCAAATATACAGAAGTATCATCCTTCCTTTATTACAACCAATCACACTAAGCGCGGTGATAATCCTGGGGCATATATCGTTGAAGATTTTCGACCTGGTATCTGCCATGACCGGTCCCGGTCCGGCTTTTGCTACCGATGTGCCGGCTTACTACATGTTCGATACGGTTTTCAGAGGCAATCATTTTGCCCGCGGCGCAGCCATTGCTATTATCTTGTTATTGAGTGTGGCAGTTCTTGTTGTACCCTACCTCAGCTATAGCATGAAGACGGAGGTGCAACAATGAGCGCCGGTGTCCGCAAAAAATTCCGTATTACACGCATCCCCCTTTATTTAGCGCTCATCCTGGCGGCGATTTTTTACTTGTTACCGATTTACGTCCTGTTGGTCACCAGTTTGAAAAGCTATGCCGATGTCAATTTAGCTACCATGTGGTCGATACCGGAAGGCATCCACCTGGATAGTTTTATTCAAGCCTGGAATGGCGACCCATCCAAAGGTACTCTCGGACTGAACCGCAATTTCATGAACAGCATCAAATTAGCCATTCCCGCCACCATTTTTTCAGCCATGCTGGGTTCCCTAAATGGCTATGTGCTCTCAAAATGGAAATTCAAAGGCGCCAATATCATCTTCCCGGCGATCTTATTCGGAATGTTCATTCCATATCAGAGCATTCTGATCCCTCTGGTGCAAACCATGCAAGGCTGGGGACAGGCGACACGCCCATTCCTGAACAATGTATCTACCTGGAACATGCCGGTTTATTTCGAGTGGGTAAAAACCCTGGTGCTTACCTATACGCCCGCCTATGGTACGATTGGCGGTTTGGTGCTCATTCATGTGATATACGGTATTCCTATCACCACCCTGATCTTCCGAAATTACTACACGGAAATACCGGATGAATTAGTTGAAGCCAGCAAGATAGATGGCGCCGGCTTTGGAGGCATTTATCGCTATATTCTATTCCCCATTTCGATGCCGGCATTTGTGGTGGTCATCATTTGGCAATTTCAATCTATATGGAATGAATTCCTTTTCGCCACGGTTATCACCAATAAGGCAGAAGTGCAGCCCATCACAGTGGCTTTGAACAACCTGGCAGGCAGCTTCATTGTCGAATGGAATGTTCAAATGGCAGGCGCCCTCATGGCAGCCTTACCCACCCTGCTCATTTTCATCCTGCTGGGGCGTTATTTCATGCGCGGCTTATTGGCTGGCTCTTTGAAAGGATAAAGGTATTCTTGTTTCAGTGAAAAGTAATTACTCTTAAAACAATAAATACCTTTTTTCTGTGATCTAGCCGGAAAGGATGATCCTGACTACAGTTTTTTTCTTGTCGCTATTGATAAAAAAGCCTCCAATGGGAGGCTTTTTTTATTGTCAATGCGTCATTTATTGATCAACCCCCCGCCACAACTTCCGGAAGCATCCCTTCTAATATCATTTCTAAGGCCATCGTATGGCTGCAACGTCCCCGGCTCTGAAAGAAGGTGCAATCACATTGCCACTCCCCGCCTTCGAAATGTACTGTATGGGGATTATTTTCACCCGTAAAAGTAACCGTGAGCGATTCAAACCGAATGCGATCCCGTTGATTGGCGTACCGCTTGGCTTTCTCGATTTTTCCGATCATGCCACTATCCATACAATAAATCTCCTTTCAAATGAGACTGGTGCAAAAAAGCACGCGCTATTTTGCGCGTGCTTTTTCATCGTTTATTTTTATAGAAACCATCTCCAGCATTTTATCCATCCGCTTCCAGTATAAGCCGAGTCGGATATAAAGTCAATTACCCGATGCCATTATTAACCGAGAATTAATCTTAGGTTACGCTTTAGTGCTTCAATTCATCTTTGAAAATCAGACTTAATATTACGGATACGATACTCACCACTACTGACCCCAAGAAGGCTGGCCAGAATCCCGCCACAGTAAATCCCACGCCAAAAGCAGAGCCAATGTATCCTGCCAGGTAAAACAAAGCCGTGTTGACGACTAATGTGAACACCCCCAAAGTTAACAGGATCAAAGGACAGGTGAGTAACTTAAGGATAGGTCCAAGAAAGGCGTTCACCACACCGAATACAAGGGCTAACCAGATATACGAAACCCAACTACCGCTTTGAGGGTTAATCCCAGGCACGATCATGACGGCTGCGTACAACGCAACGGCATTGATCAACCATCGAACTATAAATTTAGTCATTCGCTTTCTCCTTCCAGAAAAAAGTGCTGTCCTTGAGAATAATTCTATACCAATTTCATGATTTCTATATAGATTACGTGGAATTCTTATTTTGGTCGCGCTGCGCCGGGAGATGTGCCCCTTGCCTGTAGAATCAAAATCATAAATAAATCCTGATATCGGAATATTTATTGCCCTTTTATTTAATAAAGGAAGCCGTTAAAATAACAAGGGGTTGTAGAATCAACTTCGGCAAAGTGACTTCATCACAAAATAAGTGACTCAATGAATATTCCATGGATATGGTGCCGCCAAATTGGCAGTGGAGGTTTATCCTTTGGGTTTGGCAACCAATCAGATTTTTAGGGAGGAAGAACCATGCCAGGATTTAAAATCGCTGTGGGACTTGTCCTGCTTTTCGCGGGCTGCCAGATTCCCTGGTTCTTTTCCGGAGTAGCTGGCTTGCTGGTGGGCGATTTCATTGGCCTGTACATCCAAAACATTGAAGATACCTGGGAATTATTTATTAACGATCTAAAATACGGATTGCTGGGCGCATTGTTGTCATTTTTACATCGGAGGACCATTTCAATCCTTGCCGGAGGCTTACATGGTGCCTTCTTGATAAGGAACCTGCCATTATTCCTCGATTTGAATATGGAGTGGTTCTCCTGGCAATATTACGTGATCGCCATCGCTATCGGCATCCTGTTGGTATATTTTTTAAACACCTTTGCCATCCTCGTTATTTCATCCTTTTCCGGGGCAGTACTCGTATCACAAAATAGTGAGTTTGGCTCGGTTTCGCCTTTATTCTCACTGATCATCCTGGTTTTTCTCGGCGTTGCAACACAATTTATCCTGTTAAGGCACTATAACCCTTCTCAAGATGAACCAGCCACGTGAATCTTGACCGGGTATTTAACAGAACCCCAAAATTCCACACTTTTTTCCGGTATTCGGTATAACGAAAAAACCAAACCGGCGGTCGACTTGCTCCGCCGGTTCATCCTTTTTCGTAATATTTACTGAAAACCTTATGTCATGCAATCTCACCCCGCTAAAGACGTTCAGAATGATAATCATCAATCGATGATCATTTTTATATTTTATGATTTCGCCGCCGCATCTTTCAGCCATTGCTCGTAACGAAAATCGGTTACATCTTCACGGAATCGGCCAAACCACAAGTCGGCATAGCCCTGGAAATCTTCATCCAGCGTAGAGATACCGGTTTGTGTGGTGCCCCACATGGCTTCGTGGATTTCCGACGCGCACCACATTAATTTGCAGCGAGCAAAATTCTTCGGGGTGACCTCGCTAAAATATTCCTGCAGCAGACACCGCACTTGGTCGTCATTGAAACGATGGTGATGGCAGAAATTGCTCAGATCAAAAAAGATATCGCCCATTCCGGCATATTCCCAATCCAGGATTTTTAATTCGCCTTTTTCTCCAGCCACCTCTTCATCCATGAAATTTAAATTGAGCAAATCATCATGACATGGCGTGGGAATATAAGGATCCTTTTTGAGGTTCGATTCAATCTCAACCATTTTCTCCTTGATCCAATCGAAGTCAAAAGGGAATTTGCATTGATTATCTTCAGAAATCCCGGTCAACATTTCCACCCTGCGGAATACATTAAACTCGCCCTTTAAAGGAGATGCGTTACGATGGAAAACACGAAGTTTGCGCGCCACGCGGCGGATATTATATTCTTTATTCATTTCTTCCGGCGAAATATGTTTGCCGTTGATAAACCGGGTTACCAGGTATCCCTCGGGTTCGATGAAATATAATACTTCAGGCGCCACCCCCAACCTTCCGGCTTCCAGGTTGGCCACATGCTCGATATCGCGTTTGATGCCTAATAAGCCAGTCTTCTCTCCGGTGATGCGCAGCATATAGGATTTACCATCCGCATCGATACGATAATTACGGTTGGTAATACCCCCCGTCAATAAACTCGTTTTTAGATTCGGAACATCTTTAAGAAAAGGGACACGCGCAATCGCTTGTTCAAGGGTGAGGGCCATCAAAATCCTCCGTTACCATATAGTGAAAAGGGGCTGTCCTTTAAGAAGCGTGTCACTCTGAGTGAAGCGAAGGGCCTTTTCAGTGCTATTGGAAGATGGTTCGTTTAGCTTGGTGAAACACACTTCATAATTACAAAATAATCTTTTGGGGACAGCCCCTAATAATCAAACTTAACTGGCGAAGAAGTCACGCACGGCTTGAACTGCCATCTTATTTTCTTCAGCAGTACCGATTGTAATACGGAACCAACCTTCTCGGTCGTACATTTTCTTTTGCGCCCGCAGGATCAAGCCGCGTTTCAGGGCAAACTCGAGCATATCTTTGCCTTTCTTGCCGGCGTCGGTACCATCAAAGAGAATATAGTTACCGTAAGAATGGAATATATCCAATCCTTTGATATCTTTCAACGAGTCTTCGATGAAAGCAACTTGCTGATTATTGAAATCAGCCCGTTCTTGAAGCCCTTCGGTGTCTTCAAAGCCTGCCAGAGCGCCCCACATAGTGATCGTGCCTACATTCCAGGGTAATAACGCCGCTGAAAATTGAGCAATTACATCTTTATCTCCCAGGGCGTAGCCAAAGCGCAAACCCGCCAGACCATAGCATTTGGACATAGTGCGGGTGATGATCACATTCTTATAATCCTTGATCAAACCGGTAAATGCTCTTCCTAAACCGTCAAATTCAATATACGCTTCGTCGGAGATCAAAGGTACACCCGTCTTGGCAACCTTGATGAAATCCTCTTTGCTAATGTAATTGCCGGTTGGGTTATTGGGGTTGGCAATAACAATGACTTTTGTTTTGGGGGTAATGGCTTTTATTATGGCATCTACATCAAAGAGCAATTGTTTATCTTTATACGCCATCGGAACCGAAACCAGCTTGCCGCCCAAAATGTCACAGCGCAACTTGTAAATGCCAAAGCAGGGTGTATGTTGAATGACTTCATCGCCCGGCTGCAATAAGCAGCGGAAGATATTATCGAATACTTCGCTGGAGCCGTTGCCAAGCATCACATTCTCGATGCCGGGCAGACCGTTGATATCAGCAATTTTTTTCCGCACCACAAAGCCCTGATCGGGATAACGATTGGCGATTTTGGCATATTTTTCAATTGCTTCAAGCACCTTTTTTGAAGGAGGATTGGGGTTTTCATTGGACATCATTCGGCGTAAGTCCGGCTTTTCCCATGCCAAATCGATATGCGCCGAAACGTACATTGGAATACCTTTTACCCAAGGGACATAATACTCTTCCATGGATTTCATTTTTTAATCTCCTATGAATATTTTTATATTAATAAATATGTATTCTTTTGAGTTGGTTATGGAGACCTGGCAGTTGAGCAGGATGGAACGACGATGCAGCTGCCAGATCTCTCACAACACCTAAATCAATGATTTAACCGCTTTTACGATATTTTCTGCGGTAAATCCCAATTTTTCATACAGGGTTTTATAAGGAGCAGAAGCGCCAAAGCGATCCATACCGATGATGACGCCCTTACCGTTCATGTAGCGTCCCCAAGAGAGGGTAACGCCCGCTTCGATGGATACACGCGGTAAATCTTTTGGCAATACAGCATTCTTATAAGACTCTGCTTGCTTTTCGAAAAGTTCAGCACAGGGCATAGAAACCACTCGCACCGCAATTCCTTCATTGGCAAGCTGCTTTTGGGCATCCAGCGCAATACTGATTTCCGAGCCGGTAGCAATGATCACCGCATCCGGTTTGGGTTTACCCGCTTCAGTCAAAACGTAAGCGCCTTTCTTTAAGCTGTCATCCCCCGGGGTTACCATGGGCACGTTTTGCCGGGTGAGCAATAGTGCTGTGGGGCCGTCTTTCCGCTCCAACGCGGTTTTCCAGGCAGAAATGGTTTCATTGCCATCTGCCGGGCGGAAAACCATCAAGTTGGGAATGCAGCGTAAAGCAGAAGCGTGTTCTACCGGTTGGTGTGTGGGGCCGTCTTCGCCTAAGCCAATACTATCGTGCGTAAACACATATATCACCGGTAATTTCATCATAGCAGCCAGGCGGATGGCTGGGCGCATATAGTCGGAGAAGACCAGGAAGGTGCCTCCATACGGGCGCATTCCATGCAGCGCCAGACCGTTCATAATGCCGCCCATGCCGTGTTCGCGAATCCCGAAGTAGATATACGGTCCGGAATAGTCGCCTTTACTGACCGCCTTACTGTCAGTTGGCTGGGTGTTATTGCTGGGGGTTAAATCTGCCGAACCACCCACCAGGGAGGGCAGACGAGGTGAAATCGCGTTCAGTACTTTTCCGGATGCCACACGCGTCGCCGGGGGTTTATCCTCGGAGAAGGAAGGCATTTCGCTATCCCATCCGGCAGGCAGCTCGCCTGATACGATTTGTTCATATTGAGCAGCCAATTCGGGGAATACTCTCCGGTAATCTTCCAACATGGATTCCCATAGACCCTGCGCTTTTTGTCCTTTTTCGACCACGGCTTCAAAATATGACCGCACCTCATCCGGCACTAAAAAGCGTGGTTCCACCGGCCAACCATACGCTTCTTTGGTTTTCGCTAAGCCTTCATCTCCCAATGGAGAACCATGCACTTTAGATTTATCCTGTAGGGGACTCTTGTACCCGATATGTGTTTTGCAGGCGATGAGTGATGGTTTGCCGGTTTCCACCTGTGCATTACGAATGGCTGCCTCCACGGCTGCCATATCATGCCCATTTACGCTTTGTACATGCCAATGATAGGCTTCAAACCGCTGAGGAACATCATCGCTGTAACTCAGGCTGGTAGGGCCATCAATGGATATGCCGTTATCATCGTATAGAACGATCAACTTGCCTAAGCCCCAGTGACCTGCTAAAGAAGCCGCTTCGTGTGAAACACCTTCCATCAGGTCGCCATCTGAAGCGATGACATAAGTATAGTGATCAACCACAGAGAAGCTGGTTTGATTAAAGCGGGCTGCCAGCATACGCTCTGCCAAAGCGATACCCACCGCGGTACAAAATCCCTGGCCTAAAGGACCCGTGGTGGTTTCAATGCCGCGTTCCGGATCATATTCCGGATGCCCCGGGGTTATGCTATCCCACTGACGAAAGTTCTTGAGGTCTTCCAGCGTGAAGGGATAACCGCACAAGTGTAATAATCCGTACAACAGCATAGAACCATGCCCAGCGGATAAAACGAATCGATCACGGTTAAACCATTGGGGATCCTTGGGGTTATGTTTGAGGAATCGAGTCCAGAGAACAATCGCCATATCGGCTGCACCCAGGGGTAAACCCGGATGCCCTGAATTGGCTTGTTGCACACCATCGGCCGCTAACATACGCAATGTGGTGGCTGCCAATTGATCAATATCAGAAAATTTAGACTGCATCATAATATCCCATACTTTCAGGGGCGCATCCCCTCACCCTAATCGGTGAGGAAATGCGCATAAAAAAACATGCAGATTAGCCTTTAACAACCGCCATACGCTGCCCAACATATTCTTCAAGACCGGCAGATGCCTTAGAGAAAGCCTCTGCTGTGGCAATGGTAGCCGGGTGTGCATTGAATTGATCCACTTCCATGCCATTCTCATCACAGGATTGAATGCAATAAGGGATCTTGCTCATCTTGTACAAAACATCATCCGGAATATCGTCGTATTCGATCTCGCGTTCGAATTCCAGGTCGGGACTCAGGTTGAATAATGGCTCGAGAACATAAGGCGGCATGGTATAAACAATATCGCCAGATATTTTCTCGACATCCCAGAAGCGGAATTTCCCTGCCGAGCGCGGGCCATCACGCATGGAACAAGCCAGCATTTTGCTGGGTAAACCGTTGTCTTTTAACAGTTTATAAGCTTTACGGAAGGTGTAAATACCAATCCAGTGATGGTCAGCCCATGAGAGTTTAATATCACGCCTGGCAGCCTGCTCGTCCAATACAGGATTTTCAGTCAAACGACCGATCATCATGGTAATGACTGCCCGCCACTTGCTCATATCCACCTTGTTAGCAAGACCGATCTTCAAACCCTCGGCTGCTGCATTGGCTACTGCCCAAATCTGCGGCAGGGTGAAGCAGGTGGTAACATTGGTAGGAATTGCCATTGAGGTCAAGGCTTTAACCACTTCCACGCCTTGAGTGCTGGCTGGGACTTTGATCATTAGATTGGGCGCAATGGCGCGGATTTCCTGCGCCGTTTCAATCATTTTTTCCGTTTCGGTCAACAAGCGAGGATCTAACTGCCCTGAAATATAGCCAAACCGACCTTCAGATGCTTCCCAAATCGGCATCAGCATCTGCGCGCCGCGGCGGATGACTTCTTTGTAAGTCAGCCAGAAATACTCCTGCTGGGTCAAACCAGCATTGGTCTTTATCAGGTTATCAATCCAGCCATTCCAAAACTCGGGGTCGGACTTGACCGCGGTTAATGAAAGCGGCGGATTGGTTGTGCAGCCGCGGATGATACTTTTGGCCGGGTCATCGGCAACGTAAATACGGTTAAGCTGTTCTTCCAAAACATTTTTCTTAGCTGCCGGGGCAGCTTCGACCATTTTCTTCACCCATGGTTTAAAAACCAGGGGGGATGAATCCCACCAAATTTCCATATCGGGATCAACTTTTACCAGACGATCGAGAACACTTTCTATCATTGTAATGCCTCCTTGAATACAAGCAGAGATATTTTTTTTATCAGATGATAAAAGAACAATAAATGTAACTAATCAATAGCTTTTTCGCTATCGTTCTAATGTAACCGTCAGGGAGTACATATCTCCCCGGTTATAGCAAAAGATAAACTCAACCGGCGTGCCATCATCGGCGTACGCGGTGCGTTCTTTGTATAAAATTGGCGCATTGGTTTCGATATTCAATAATTCGGCAATCTCTTCACCGGCTTCACGCGCTTCAAGCCTTTGAACGGCGCGCTTCAATCGGTATCCATAGGATTCGAGAATGGACCAAAGATGTTGATTTTCCAGGGTTTTTAAATCTTGCGTAAGTATCGAAGCGAATAATTTATGGGGAATGAACGCATCATGAACCGTTACCGGTACATCATCACTGAAGCGCAAGGTTTTTATATGAATCACCGTATCGCCTTCATCAATGCCCAATTCATTCGCAATTTTATGCTTGGCAGGCGTCACTTCCATAGTCAAAATTTGGGCGCTTACACTAACACCTTCTTTCTTGGCAATCTCAAAGAAATTGGTCAAGCGACTATGATCGCGCTCGACATGCGGAAAGGCTACAAACGTACCCACACCATGCCGACGGTATACCAAACCCTCATCGATCAAATCCATGATGCCCTGCCGCACGGTCATACGCGACACACCATATTTGGCTGCCAGTTCGTCTTCTGAGGGTAACTTTTCTCCTTGCTTATGCTCACCGCGTTTAATATCTTCACGCAAAGTCTCTCGTATCTTCACGTATAGCGGAATGCCTTCAGCTTTAGAAAATGCGCTCACACTTGCTCCACTCAAAAAAATTATCTAGACGTATAGACACAAACGTATAGACGTCTAGATTCTAGAACGAATTCATCAAAATGTCAATGACAATTATCCGTGATATTTGTCACAAGTTGTAAATCCAGGGTATTAAAGCACTTTAAGCGCTTCAATACCCTGGGGAGACGGATTATTATTTACCTAATCGTTTCTTAAATTCTTCATTAAGCGCCGGAACGATCTGGAAAAGATCGCCGACCACGCCATATTTTGCCAAATTAAAAATCGGCGCTTCTACGTCTTTGTTTATAGCAACGATCACTTTGGCAGTACGCATACCCGCTTGATGTTGAACTGCGCCTGATATGCCAGCGGCAATATACAAATCGGGTGAAACCACTTTACCGGTTTGCCCAACCTGATGCACATATGGGATCCAACCGGCATCCACCGCAGCGCGGCTTGCGCCAACGGCGCCGTTCAATGTGGCGGCTAACGTGCGGATGGGATCAAAGCCCTCGGAGCCATTTACACCTCGTCCACCTGCGACGATAATCGCTGCGCTATCCACACTCACCTGGCCCTCTTCCACGATGTACTCGGCAACTTTCGTGACAATACTGCCTTCGTCCAATACCGGAGCAACCTTAACCACCTCGCCGCTTTTACCCGCCTCTTCAGCAGGTGCAGGAAATGCACGCGGTCTCAAGAGGATCATCTGAGGACGGCGTTCTTTGCATACTACCGTGCTGAGCAATTTACCGGCATACACCGGTCGAGTAACCACCAGAGCGCCGTCTTTGTTGGCGACATCGGTTGCGTCCACAATCACGCCTGTGTTCAGATCTACCGCTGATGCGGAGAAAATATCCCGTCCACGTGTGCTGGTTGCGCCAAAGATCACTTCCGGTTTCCCTTCGGCAGCCATTTTTGCCAGAACGGCGGCATAGGGTTCAACTCGATAATCAGTCAGGGTGGCATCATCACAAACCATTACACTGTCAGCCCCAAAGGCGAATGCACTCTGTACCACCGCATCCATTCCGGAGCCCATGACCACCGCTGTCACACCGCTGCCCATTTCGCCGGCGATCTTTTTTGCGAAGCCCAAAGCTTCCCAAGAAGCCGGGTTTGGCGCGCCTTTAAATTGATCGATATATACCCATACTTTATTTGTCATGGCGCACCTCCTATATCACCTTCTCTGCCATAATCTTATCCACCAAATTGGCAGCGATCTCTGCCGGGCTTGCACCCTCGATCATATCCACTTTGGTTTCTTTGACTGGCATGGGGTATACATCTTCCCAGGCAACAGCAGCAGCCGAAGCGCCAATTTTTGAAGCCTCCAGGCTTAAATCTGCCGCCGTCCACACCGGGATGGTGGCTTTGGCAGCCTTGCGGATACCCATGAAGGATGGATAACGCGGTTCGTTAATGCCTTTTACCACGCTAACGACCGCTGGCAAATTGGCTGTGCAAACCTGACGCCCTTCTTCCATCATGCGTTCTACTTTGATGGTTTTTGCTGCCGGGTCAATCTCGACGATTTTGATCACGTATGTGAGCAATGTCCAACCCAAGAACCGCGCCACCTGCGCCGCGGTAAGACCAGTATCGCCATCGATTGCCTGGCGGCCGAACAATGCCAGGTCTACATCACCCAATTTTCCGATGGCTTTTGCTAACGTATAAGCCGTTGATGAGACGTCCGAACCTTTTAACGCAGGGTCGGTAATCAAATACGTTTCATCGCACCCAACTGCCAGACAAGTCTTGAGTGCTTCCATAGCCGATTCGGGGCCCATACTGATTGCCATCGCCTTGCCGCCAAATTTCTCTTTCAGCAACAAGGATTCTTCCACCGCATATTCATCCCATGGATTGACAATCAAGGGGGCATCGCCCCAGGTGACGTGCTTATTTTCTACCTGGAGCTTTGCCGCTGAATCGGGTGTTTGTTTTACACATGCTACTACATTCAACTCGCACCTCGCTTTCGAATAATCCTAGGCTCTAACGCGCTCGCCCTTGGGATCCCACAAGGGTTCTTTTACCACTTCAGCGCCCATCCGTTCACCGAAGAGTTCGATTTCCAGGCGCGTACCAACTTTGGTATATTCAATGGGTAGATAAGCATAAGCGATACTCTTGGCTATCGAATAGCCGTATCCGCCGGCTGCTACCCAACTAATGACCTTATCGCCGTCCCATACTGGTTCTTTTCCTAAAATGACATAGCGAGGATCATCCAAAATCATACAGGCAAGTTTTTGTTTCAACCCTTCTTGTTTTTGTTTCACCAGGGCATCCCGGCCAATGAAATCACCTTTGTCCAGTTTTACGGCGAAACCCAAGCCGGCTTCATAAGGGGTATAATCGGGCGTAATTTCGCTGCTCCAATAGCGATACCCCTTTTCCAGACGCATTGTATCGATAGCCTTATAGCCGCCCGGCACCATGCCTTCCGGTTTCCCTGCATCCATTAAGGTATCCCATAGTTTGGCGCCATATTCCATGGGACAATAGAATTCCCAACCCAACTCACCAACATAGGTGACGCGCATCGCCTGGCAGGGCACATCGCCAATACAGATCGCCTTGGTTGTCATATATGGAAAACCAACATTGGATACATCATCCTGGGTCACTTTCTCCAAGATCATGCGGGCTTTAGGTCCCCACAACACAATGCAGGCATATTTAGAGGTCACATCATCCACCCAAACAGAGCCGTCTTCCGGCATATTCAAATGCAGCCATGAAAGGTCATGCTCGCCAAAAGCTGTACCGGTGATGATCAGATAGCGGTTTTCTTCCAGGCGTGAAATGGTGACATCACTTTCGATCCCGCCGCGTTTATTAAGCATTTGTGTGTAGATGACGGTATTTATCGGTTTATCGATGTCATTGGCGCACATATATTGCAAGAATTTGGTAGCTCCCGGACCGCGCACTTCCAATTTATTGAAGGAGGTTTCGTCAAACAACCCCGCAATTTCACGGGTCTTCAGATGCTCATAACCAATGGCGCGAGACCAGGTGCGGTGCGCCCAGCCTCTCGGTTCATGACCATGGCGCGCCAGCTCGGCATGCGGTTTGAACCAATTGGGTCGCTCCCAACCCGTTCTTTCGCCAAATTCGGCTTCCAGGTCACGCAGGCGATAATAGGTAGGGGAAAGCCGCATCGGACGTCCACTGGTACGCTCACTGCCGGGATAAGAGATATCATAATACTTTGAATAAGTTTCCAGCGTGCGTTTGACAATGAAATCCTGGCTGGCATAGTTTGAACCAAAGCGACGGACATCCAACCGCCACACTTCCCATTCAGGAGAGCCTTCGACGATCCATTCAGCCATGGTCTTGCCGATACCGCCTGCGCCTGCCAAACCATGGGCGCAGAAAGCGCAAGCCACCCAAAAGCCCTTGACCGCCGTTGGGCCAAGCAAGAATTCACCATCCGGAGTGAAGCCTTCGGGACCATTGAGTAATTGGCGGATTTCTGCTTTTTCAACTGCCGGAACGCGTTTGATAGAATTTTCCATTAAGGGATTGAAGCGTTCCCAATCGGGAGGCAGCAATTGGTATTTGAAATCCTTTGGAATTCCTTTCAAGCCAAATGGCGCCGGATCCCGTTCGTAACCACCGGTAACAAAACCGCCTACTTCTTCCCGCCAGTAAACCAGTAAATCCGGGTCACGCAAAGTAGGAACATCGTGGCCTAAACCTTCGACGGGTTTCGTTATGATGTATAAGTGCGCCATGGGTACGACCGGCAGGTTCAAGCCAACCATTTTACCGACTTCACCGCCCCATTGACCAGCCGCATTAACCACCACTTCGGTCTTGATGGTGCCGCGGTTGGTTACCACTTCGGTAACTTCCCCATTCTTTACATTAATGGCTTCTACATCAGTTTCCAGGAAAAATTTAGCGCCACGCGATTTCGCCCCGGCTGCCATTGCGTTGGTCAACATCGTAGGGTCGATCACGCCGTCTGTAGGGGTGAAAGCCGCCCCTAATACGCCATCGATATTCATGAGGGGGAACAACTTGTGCGCTTCTTTTGGAGAAAGCAGTTCAATGGGCATGCCAAACGACCGCGCCATACCCACCAAACGCTGCAGGTCTTGCATACGCTCCGGTGATGAAGCTAAACGCAAACCACCGACTTCACGCCATCCGGTGTCTACGCCGGTTTCTTCGCCAATGCGCCGGTATAGATCCGTGCTGTAATACATCATTTTTGTCAGGTTTGCGTCGGAACGCAATTGACCTACCAAACCGGCAGAGTGCCACGTGGAACCTGCTGTCAATTCGTGACGCTCTACCAGCACGACGTCTGTCCATCCCATTTTAGTGAGATGGTAGGCGATGCTGGTGCCGCCAACGCCGCCACCAATAATTACTACTTGTGCTTGTGAGGGGAAATCAGCCATATTCTTTGTATCTCCTTGAATCTCTTTTCTTTACAAGGTATGTAAGATTTTCAGTCATCCGACTGAACTGATTGATAAAACAAATTATGCTTGCCAAACAGAACCAGGCCGAGCCATCTCTGCCACGATATCAAAAGAAGAGATAACACCCAATGGGAAAGCATCGGGGTGGTCCTGATCAATCACAATTAACCGATGATAATGATTCTCAATGAGTTTATCGGCGGCTTCGCGTAGGCTGGCGTTGATGGGGATAGTCAACGCAGGGTGCATGATATCCGATACCAGCTTGCCATTACAACCATCATCATTATTACAATAAGGAAGAAAATCTAACCCGCTGACCACACCCAGGGGGGTGCCATGTGCATCCACAACCACCACAGAGCGCCATCGGGTTTGTGTCATGGCTCTGGCGGCTAAAACCAGTGGCGTATTTTCTCGACATACCAAAATTGCATCCGACATGACATCACCCACTGTATCGCGTTTGGCGGGCATCCTCTCGCCCAGACTGGCAATGATATCAGACACAGAAATCACACCGATCATCTTCCCTTTATCAGCCACAATCAACCGGCGGAATGATCCCTCATGCATTCTCTGGGCGGCTTCAGAAATAGGTTGGTTTGAATCGATGAGTTCAACCGGCGAAGACATTAAATCGCCAGCGCTTAATTTTCGCATAACTTCCAGGCTCTCTTTATCGGCCGACAACCATTCGCCAGCCAATAAATCAAAATCTGTTAGTATCCCTATGGGACGGCTGTCCCGATCAATTACCACTAATGAATGGACTTGATGTTGAACCAGCATGACGGCTACCTGTCCCAAGGTCGCATCGGGGCGGCAAGTGATAACACCAGGATGCATATAATCACGCACTAGTTTCGCCATTATCTCATCTCCTTTATGCTTAGTATTTAACCAACCTCATCAACTTCTTTGTACCATTTAACCCGGTCCCCCACCCGGCTGCGCATCCGCCATGCCATCGATTTGGGTTCTTGAGCAATACGCGCTAACGCGGCATCCACCTGCCGGGCTACTGTGTTCTTGTCCTCGGGGTTCAATTGAGGATAATTGGCTGACAGAAGTTTTACTTTTTCAAGGTTCATAGTTAAAGTCCGCCACAAACCCCAATCCTTTGAGCAAAGTTGAGCGATACGGGCAATATTGATCGTCTCTTTATCCACATCACCTAATGGATGTTCCAACAAAAGCATGATCGTATCAATGACATCTTTCTCATTGATCTTGACGATTTGCATTTTCTCGAGCAGCATCTCTGCCAGGGGAATAGTAGGGGCATCGACTTCCAGCCTGCCATTCCAATGTATCTCATGGCAAAAATCGAGTTTGTCGTAGAATACATCAACATATAGACCGGTTTGAGGGAAATCAAAGATATCGCGATTACCTTCGCTCACGATATATACCTCTTTCCGCTCCATATAACCCAAACCTGCCATGAGTACTTTGATCTCTTTCGCCTGACTGCGATATCCGGCGAAATCGATATCTGTATAGGCTCTTCCCATTTTTTGTTGAAGAAAACCATATTTTGGGCAATGCATTTGAAAAGCGAGCGATCCGATCACCCTGAGCATTAATCCAGCTTTTGAACTGGCTTCAATAATGCGTTTCAACTCATTTTCGAACTTTTCTCGTTCAGCTTGACTTTGTTCCCCCATACCGATTGGACCATCTGACATAAGATTCTCCTAGTTATTAATTATTGGGAAACTGCAACAGGTGGGATATTATACGAATGCTACCAATAAAAAACCCACCGACGGGCCATGGTAAATGTTAATATCACTATTATAGCGGAAAACTCAAAAACTTGCAATTTTCTCCAGAATTCGATATAATAAAACAAATTTCGCTCAATTTCCGTCAAGCAATTATCAGAAAAGGCCCGGTGTAATGAGCAAAATATTAATCCCCGCCCAAAGACGAGAACGCATTCAAGAATATCTTACGCTGCACAAAATCGTGCCCAGTTCAAAATTGAGTGAACTGTTGGATGTATCCGAAGCTACAGTCCGCAGAGATCTGGAGTGGCTCGAAGCCGAGGGGCTGCTTGAACGCACACATGGAGGCGCGATATTGAGCGAGCGCATCCGCTTCGAACCGGAATACTTGCAACGCGCTGGCCGCAATATCGATGAAAAGCGCGCCATCGGAAAAGCTGCCGCTGATTTGATCAAGAACGGTGATATCGTTTTCATTAACAGCGGTTCAACCACCACCCAATTGATTCATCAAATCCGCAAAGATGCCGATATCACCATTGTCACCAATAATATTCAAGCCGCTGTGGATTTAGGCGAGGTCAAATACGAGTTGATCCTTCTGGGCGGCGTATTGCAACCAAAGTCGCATTCCGTTGCCGGACGGTTCGCCATCGAAAATCTCAATCAAGTTTACGCAGATAAAGCGTTTGTCAGCGTAGACGGCATCAGCATCAAATACGGATGTACGGTGCCTTCTATGGTTGAAGCTGAATTAATTCGCCAAATGTTGGAACGCACTCACGGAGAGACCAATCTACTTTCAGATCATAGTAAATGGGGGGTCATCTCCAATTTTGAGATTGCCAGGATCAATCAGTTCCATAGAGTGATCACGGATGATGGATTAGATGAACACGCTTGCGCAACCCTGGCAAATCGTGTCGAGTTGATCAAAGTAAGCTCAAATCCTTCCTGAACCTTACAGAAAAACCAGGCAAATTCTGTCAGGCCTTTTTAGTATTGGAGGAAATCGTATGCCGTTATTTTCAAAAAAGCCCAAGAAAAAAGTTACACGCCTTTTTTACGCCACCGATATTCATGGCTCAGAGCGCACATACCGAAAGTTTATCAATGCCGGTAAATTCTATGAAGTAGATGTGCTGATCATGGGGGGCGATATCAGCGGTAAGCTGCTCATCCCCATCATCAAAGAAGAAAACGGTCATTACCGCGCCACAGTGCAGGGTATCGTCCAACATGTGACAACTGAAGAAGAATTAAAAGCATTGACCGAAAGGCTGGGAATTCTTGGGTTTTATCATCAAATTATGTCGGAAGATGAGGTAAAATCGATGCAAGCCGATCCCAAGACAGTGGAAGCGTTGTTCCACAAGCTAGCTCGTCAACGATTGGACGACTGGGTTGACCTTGCAGAAACCCGGCTTAAAGGCACCGGGATAAAATGCTTTGTTACGGGTGGCAACGACGATGATCCAGAAGTTTTGGAAGCCATCCATAAAGAAAACACAGAATCGTTTTTTGCCTGTGAGGGAAAGGTTGTATTTGTGGATGATGATCACTCGATGATCAGTGTTGGCTATAGCACCCCCACCCCCTGGAAAACTCCGCGGGAGATTCCCGATGAAAAACTATGGGAATTCATTGAGGAAATGGTGGCAAAAGTTCCCGATATGGACCACGCCATTTTTAATTTTCACGATCCACCTCGCGATTCAACCCTGGATACCTGCCCCATGCTTGATTGGACCACTGACCCTCCAACACCAATTGTCAAAGGCGGGCAGATAGTCATGGCTGGCGCAGGCAGTCAATCGGTGCGCCGCGCCATTGAAACCCACCAGCCTATGCTTGGATTGCATGGACATATCCATGAATCTCAGGCTGTAATGAATATCGGTCGGACGACCTGCATTAATCCCGGGAGTGAGTATGGTGAGGGATTCCTTCGTGGCTGTCTGATCAATATTTCTGACGGCAATGTCGAAAGTTTCCAAATGACCAATGGGTGATCGCAATCATAGGTAAGGATAAGGAAAGGAGGATTAGTAAATATTTTAATTTAATATTTTTGGGCTCTTGTTATCGGTAGATTAGAGTTGTCATTATCGGGTTTTTGCTACTATTGTAGGCAACAAAAATAAAGGAGAGAATCATGGCAACAACAACTGCTCAACCTGAAGTTTTCGTTCGAAAAGCATCTGGACTCGTACGGGTCATGTCCCCCTGGGCTGCTTTTGTTTATAATATTTTGACCATGGGTCTGATCTTCCCCTGGACTTATCTATGGGCTCCCGGCGCTCTTCCGGGTGGAAAGCTTTGGATAGGTATTTTACTGGCAATGATCATTGAAGTCCCTGTTGCGTTCGTGTATGTTTGGCTCTCAACCGCCATGCCCCGCTCGGGAGGCGACTATGTATTTGAAAGCCGCGTATTCGGCGGCGGCGTCGCCTTCACCGTGGTTATGTCGGGGTACGTCATCTGGATTTTGCAATGGGTAGCGCTTTCTGGCTGGCTGATTTCATACCTTGGATTTGCGCCCCTGTTCCTTGGTTTAGGCGCAACCATGGGAAATCCCACACTTTCCGCAATGGGAGTGTGGTTCACTCAACCTACAGGTATTATCGTCACAAGTATTCTTAATGCCCTGGTTGCATTGATCATTCTCTGCTCCGGGTTTAAGAATTATGTTAAATTGCAAACTGTGATGATCATCTGTATGGGAATAGCCTTTGCCACCACCCTGATCGTTATGTTCTTCACCAATCCTGCTACAGTGGAAGCGAAACTTAATGCTTTCTCGATAGCCTCCGGCGGAAGCGCTAACTTCTATCAAGATGCCATTGCTGCCGTTCAAGCCGCAGGCATCGACCTCAACCCGCCGTTTAGCTGGCTGGCGACATTACTGGTAGCTCCCATTGCCTGGACCTCCCTGCAATGGGCTACGTACTCTGCGCAGCAGAACGGTGAAATCAAGGATGCACGCTCATTCAATAGCCAGACCTTTATCATCGTCGGCTCATTAATCGTCACTGGCGTCCTGCTCGCCCTGCTGGCGGTCGGTATGGAGAAAGCAATAGGATCGCAATTCTTGTATGTGGCAGGCGCCGGTTATTGGTCTCTAATTGGTGAAGCGACCATTGCCGGATTTAACCTGTGGCCGCCCATTCTGGCAGTGGCATTAACCGGTAGCCCTCTCGTTGTTCTTTTGATTGCCGTTGGATATATTCTCAATGGGCATCAGATCGTTCACAACTGCTACATCGGTATGACCCGTGTGATGGTAGCTATGTCGCTCGACCGGATTCTTCCAGAGTCCATCAGTAAGGTGCATGAGAAATATCATACGCCGGTCAATGCCCATGTGGTGTATTTCCTGGCTAGCATCCCTATCATCCTTTGCTATAACCTGATTCCCACCTGGGTCGGTTTAACTCTGGGCGTTACTTTTGCCTGTGGTTATGTGTTCATCATCACCTGCCTGGCTGGCGCCTTGTTACCTTACAAAGCCAAAGACGTATACGAGAGTTCCCCGGGGGCAAAGTACAATGTCAACGGATTTATCGGTCTCCTGGCAACTTTACTCGGCGTTGTAGCTTTCATTGTGATTTCATGGGTATTGGCGCCCCACGCCTTCGCCGCCTATCCGTTTCTTATGTGGTTGACGCGGATTGGCGCGATTGCGGCAGTGATTGCTTTCCTATATCCAATGCGCAAGCATATCGCGGATTGGTTTAGCGGTAAACCTATGCCATTGCTCTCTGCCTTGGGTATGTTGGGCGGCGGCTTAGGTATGTCTATGGTGGTAGCATTCCTGCTGGAACCCGCCTTAGGCGTTTTGGGATATTGGGATTTTTCAAACTTCCCCAGCAACGTTTGGGCACAAATCATTGCTTTCGGCATGATCATCCTGTGTGCCATTTGGTATATTTTGGTTAAAAATGCTCAAAAAGGCCGCGGTATTAACGTTGAAAATGCCTTCCGGGAAATCCCACCCGAATAAAAGTTTTATGCAAACCTTTAAATCGGCGACCAGAAAAATCTGGTCGCCGATCCATCACAACCTCTCAAACATGAGCATACAATTCCGGGGAAATATAATAACGATGAACCAGTATAAGTATCCGTTTATTTTTAACGATAGGTGAACCAATGACAATATCAATTGAGGAAGTTGTTCAAAAAATCCCCGATTGGCGTGGAAAATCAGTTGAAACACAGCCGCTTTCCGGAGGGCTGACAAACACAAACTATAAGGTGACCGTTGAGGGCATACCGTTTTTTGTACGCGTCCCCGGCGCCAGCACCGAATTACTAGCCGTAGACCGGCAAAATGAATACGAAAATTCAAAGGCGGCTGCCGAAGCGGGTATTGGGCCTAAAGTGATTTATTATCTGCCTGAAGACAAAGTCATGGTGTTGGAGTTCATCATCGGGAAAACCATGTCCAACGAGGCGCTCCAGGCGCCAGGCATGCCTACACGAATTGCTCAATCATTGAAAATGCTCCATTCAGGACCACGCTTTTTCACTGATTTCAACATGTTTCGACTGACTGAATTCTATATCAAAATAGTTCATGAACATGAGATTACCATACCCGAAGGCTATCTCGACCGAATGCCGACCGTGAAGCGCATCGAAGAAGCCGTTTTAGCCAGACCACTTCCCACAGTGCCTTGTAATAACGACCTGCTGGCAGAAAACTATATCGATGACAGCAGCATGCTGCGCCTCATCGATTTCGAATATAGCGGCAATAACGATCCATGCTTTGAATTGGGTAATACTTGCCAGGAATTAAAATATAACGAAGCTCAGATAACTGAGCTTTGTGAGGCATATTTCGGAAAAGCTACCGCCAGTAAACTGGCGCGTATGAAACTGAACATGATCATGTCGGATGTCGGCTGGACATTATGGGCAGCCATTCAACAAAAGATATCCACCATCGACTATGACTTTTGGGGCTGGGCGATCGAGCGCTGGGGTCGAGCAGTAGAAAAAATGGATTCACCCCAATTCGAGAGCTGGCTGGAAGCCGTGCAAAAGAGTGATTGATTGTTATCAGTTGTTAATAATAGGTTGTCTTGTATAATTAAACGATCAACATGGTTTAGTCACCCCCCTCAATCCCCCCATTTCAAATATAGAAATGGGGGGATGTGGTTTCTCCCATAAAATTGCGCCTGGTCTCAAATCGATCGCATTACGGACTAAAAACTCGCGTATTTTCCTTAAATTTTTCCTAAATTCTTGCAATTTGCTTCAAATATTGCTATAATTTTAACCAATCATTTTCAAAATCATTCAAATATGTTCAAAGACATAGAAAATCGACTATCCGAAAACGGCAATCTTATACCCGCACAGCGCTATGATTTGATACAAAAACATCTGGCGGCGTATAAAATTGCCACCTATGCTTCATTAGCTGAACTATTAAATGTCTCAGAATCCACCGTCCGCCGAGACCTGGAATGGATGGAAGACCAGGGGATCTTGGAACGAACCCGCGGCGGCGCCATCCTCAACCAGCACATTCGCGCTGAAGCAGAATATATCCAAAGAGCCCAGCGTTTTATCGAAGAAAAACGCTCGATTGGCAAAGCGGCTGCTACTCTGCTGGAACCCGGGGATGTTGTATTCATGAACAGCGGTACAACCACCGCTCAGATAATAGAACACATCAACGGCGTACCGAATGTGACGGTAATCACTAACAATACTTTCCCCCTAACCAAATCCCACGATTTGGATTTCGAATTGGTCGTTATTGGCGGCACATATTTACCACTTTCGAAATCTATTATTGGACCATTTTCTGCCGACAATATCAACCGCCTGTACGCCACCAAATGTTTTATCGGCGTGGAAGGGATCAGCCTTAAATACGGTTGTACGGTTTCGACTTTCCCGGAAGCTGAGATCATCCGTATGATGGTGGAGCATACGCAAGAACAAGTGGTCATGGTAGCCGATCACACAAAATGGGGGGCTGTATCTAACCATCTCATTGCCCGGATTGACCAAATGCACACCCTGGTCACGGACGATGGTTTCGATGTCAATGCCCGTATATCACTCCTGGGACGCTCTGTGGATGTGATTATTGCAAGCAAAACAAAATCCAATTAATTTATCGCGTTTTTTGATCGAAATTCTTTTCAGGAGAAAATAAACATGAAAGATCAGGCTCAAGTTGTCGTTGTCGGCGGTGGGATTTTTGGCATTAATGTTGCCTACCATCTTGCCAAGCGTGGGTGGAAAGATATTGTTGTTTTAGAGAAAATGGAAATTGCCAGTGGTGAAACCGGTCATGCAGCTGGATTGGTCACCCAATTTGCCACATCAGAAACCTTGATGCAGATCCGCAAATACAGTATCGAGATGTACAGCGAATTGGGTCTCATCGATCATGTAGGCAGCATCCGCGTGGCTTCTTCACCCGAGCAGTTCAAGGAACTGCAGCGAAGTGTGAGTCGTGCAAAAGGCATCGGAATGGATGTGGAGATCATTTCACCATCCGAAGCCATCAAAATTATGCCCTGCCTGACAGAAAAAGACCTGTATGGCGCCATTTATCTGCCTCGCGATGGTCACCTGGATCCTTACCTGACGACTACCAGTATGGCAAAAACAATTCGGGAAATGGGGGTGGCGGTTTACACCAATACCCAGGTTACTGGGATTGAATTAACCCCCGAAGGCGCAGTTTCTAAAGTGCGCACCAATAAGGGTGATATTCGTACGGAAATCGTGATCAACGCCGCTGGTTTGTGGGCACCGCGCGTTGCCGCCATGGCGGGTATTCACATACCCACCACACCGGTGGACCATCAACACATTGCCCTTAAAGCAGTCCCGGGGAATGTACTTCCTCATGAAACACCCTGCTTACGCGACCCAGATAACCTGGTATACATGCGCGAAGAACAAGGCGGTCTGGTTATTGGTGGTTACGAACCCAACCCGAAAGAACGCTGGATCGATGGCGTCCCTTGGGATCATGGCAACACAGCGCTCCCGGGTGATTTCGATCGCTTCGAACAATTACTCGAAGGTGCCATTCGCCGTATCCCTTATCTGGATAAGGCAGAAATCATCACCCTGGTTAACCACCCGGGCGCTTATTCACCCGATTGCCAGCCCATGATTGGACCTATGCCCGGTGCACGGGGTATGTGGATGGCTTGCGGTATGTCTTTGAATGGCTTTGGAGGCGCAGGCGGCGTCGGCAAGCTGCTGGCAGAATGGATCATCGATGGACAACCATCTTGGGATGTATATGCGTTTAAAGCCACCCGGTTTAGCAATTACTACAGCAGCTATTTCTATACCACCGAACGCACTCGTGAAGGCGTGAAATATTACTACCGCTTGAAATTCCCCAATGATGAGAACGAATGGGCTCGTCCTCACCGTGTTAGCGCAGTTCACCATCGGTTGCAAGAGCTTGGAGCGGTGTATGGTGAAAAATTTGGCTGGGAACGGGTTAATTACTTCCAGCCTGGTAAAGAGAGCCGCCGCATGGGCACCGACCAGCGTCAATGGGGTTGGGGGAGGCAGCCCTATTTTGACCGGGTAGGTGTTGAGCACAAAGCTGCCCGGGAAGCAGTTGCCTTGTTCGATTTCTCCTCCTTTGGAAAAATCATGATTGAAGGACCAGGCGCTTTACCCCTGCTTCAACGCTTAGCCGACAGCAATATAGATCGCCCTGTTGGCAGCGCGATCTATACTCAGTTCCTGAACATCCGCGGCGGAGTAGAAGCCGATATTACCATTATGCGGTTAGCAAAAGATCAGTTCTTCCTCATTACCGGCACTGGATTTATCGGTAATGACTACGCCTGGCTGCGTATGCATGTACTTCCCGAAGATGGAGAGGTAAACATCCGGGATGTGACTACCGAATATTCCTGTTTACCCCTCTGGGGACCAAAAGCCCGACAGGTTCTCTCCTCGGCGACCAGTGATGATGTCTCCAATGAGGCGCTACCTTACATGCATGCCAAATGGATCACCATCCGGGGCATAAAAGTGCTGGCGGTGCGGGTCAGTTACGTCGGCGAACTGGGGTGGGAACTCTACATGGCCTACGAGAAAGCAAACCAGGTTTGGGACGTATTGATGGCTGTCGGTAAACCTTTTGGCATCGAACCTTGCGGTTATAAGTCAGCCGATACCCTGCGCCTTGAAAAAGGCTATCGCTACTTCTCCGGGGATGTCACTCAAGTTGAAAACCCCTACGAAGCCGGACTTGGTTTTTGTGTGGATATGGAAAAGGGTGATTTCATCGGAAAAGAAGCCCTGGTGAAAGCCAAAGCCGAGGGTAAAAAGCAAAAACTCTGCACGCTTACCCTGGAAGGCAACGAGTGGCTGCCTGTATATGGTGGTGAAGCCGTGTATCTGGATGGAAAAGTGATCGGTAGAGTACGCAGTGGTGGATTCGGATATTCATTGCAAAAGAATATCGTTTACATCTATCTACCCATGGAACTGGCAAAAATTGGTAATCGCTTCCAGGTTGAACTTTTCGACCAAAAAGTCAACGCCGAAGTGACGCCCACAGTCTTACTTGATCCCAAAGGCGAAAAATTGCGCAGTTAGATGTGTTTCAGGCGCAACGCAGCCGGTTATCTGGTGCGTTGCGCCTGATGGTTAATATTAACTAAAATAATTTTTATAAAATCAAGGGTATTATTATCGGTGTCCAAAGAGGAGGAAAGTTTATGATGGTAAGATTTTGGCCAGCCCAAAAAGAATGGATTGTTGAATCCTGGGCGCCATATCAAAAGAAAAGTAATCCCCTGCCTCGTTTACAACGGGGTATCGAGATGGTTCACAACGCCAATCAAAATGATTCTCTTAAAGCCACTATGCACCGATCCGGAATACCTCATCGTTTTTCTATTGGGTAGTTATCTTTTAAATACTGCCCTTTTTTATTTCTAAACGTCTTTGGAGAACTTTCAGTGTATAAATTTGCAGAATTACTTTCACAAGAAGAGGTGGAACGCATACATGGCGCTGCACTTGAAATATTAGAGAACGTGGGCTTGTTGGTAAGGAATGAAAAAGCACGAAAAATATTTACCAAACATGGATGCAATTTGGATACCGAAACAAATCTGGTGAAATTCCCGCCGGCGGTGATCGAAGAATTTCGAAAACTAACGCCCCCAAAATTCACCTTCCGCGGACGAGATCCTAAATTCGATCGTACCATTCCCGATGACGCGCCTATAATCGTTACCGCAAGCTCTGCTCCGAATTTGATCGATCCGATCACGCGTATTGAACGCCGATCAACCTCCGAAGATATCGCCCGTATCGCTTTCCTGATCAATGAGCTGCCTGGTTACGATGTATTCTCAATATCCACCCTGGCAGATGATGCCCCAGCGGGGCAATTCACACTCTCACGCCTTTACCCGGCGTTGAAAAATTGCCTCAAGCCCATTCGCAGCACTGCCACGGATGAAGCCGATGCAGAAAATGTATTACAAATGCTGTATTTGATTGCCGGCGGAGAAGCGGCTTATCATGAGCGCCCATTCCTTACGCATCATTTTTGTCCGGTGGTGGCGCCCCTGGTTATGGATGTCGCCTCGACCGATATGATCATCTACTTTTCAGAAAAACAATTACCGGTATATCCCAGCATTGTTCCCAACGCCGGTTTAACATCGCCCATGTCCCTGGCTGCAACCCTGGCACAAGGCTGTGCAGAATTCCTGGCATCCGATGTATTAATGCAAATGGTGCACCCCGGCACACCGTTAATCTTCAGCACCTTGGGCACAGTGGCTGATTTACGTACAGGCGCTTATGCCTCCGGCGGCATTGAATGTGGTATGCTGCATATGGCTTTTGCCCAAATGGCTCGTTTTTATAACGTACCCTGCGGCGGTTACATCGGCTTAACCAACTCGAAAATCAACGACGCTCAATCAGGTTATGAAACCGGCATGTCCACCGTAGCCGGGCTTTTAGGCGGCGCAGATATGCTCAATATGGCAGGCTTGTTAGACGCATTAAAAGCTTTTGATTTCCCTAAAGCTGTTATCGATGATGAAATTGCCCTCATGCTTAAACGCATCAAACGAGGTTTCGAGTTCAGCGAAGAAAATCTGGCAATAGATGTCATCGCCGAAATCGGTCCGGGCGGCACCTTCATGACTCACAAACACACGATCAAGCGCATGAAATCCACCGGTCTATTAACAAAAATCGCCGATCGCAACATGCGAGATATTTGGGCAAATAAAGGTTCGCAGGATACGGAAGCCCGCGCCATGCAGCGTGTCATTGAAATTCTCAGCCGGGAAAATCCGGCAGTATTTTCACCGGAATTGGATGCCCGCATCCGTAATGCTTTCCCCGGATTGGTGGCAGGCAATTCAAGCTTGCCTGAAGGATTAGTATAACCGGGACAATATCGACGTCTCAGGTGCGATAAATCCATAAACCGTTTTATCGGACCTGACCATATCGATCTTGAAAAAAATATAATTAATCTTATTATAATAACAACATCATGAGCGATTATATTAGAGTATTGTCATCCTAAGGAGTATATATAAAAACAACTTTTATATAGCCAGACAGGGCTATATTATTGCAGGGAAAGTCGAGCGCCCATCAAATCACTTACGACCATCTCACCCATTAATAATGGATGAGAAGCCGGGTCTATATAATGCAACGTATAAAAAAAAATATAATGGTTAAACAATCCTTTTATACTCTCGCCAGAAGTAAAGATGTAAACCGTCACATCTATTCCTGGGTAAAAATGTTCATAGATAATAATTTTTGATGTAACGCCAAGAAAAGGACAAACGATGAAATTCTTTTTTGCCACCGATTTGCACGGCTCAGAAATATGTTGGAAAAAATTCATAAGCAGCGGGAAATTCTACGAAGTGGATACGCTTATCCTGGGAGGTGATATGACCGGGAAAGCCATCATCCCCATTATCGCCCAGGGAAACAATAAATGGAAAGTGACCTTGCTCGAACAAGAGACGATTCTAGAAAGCAAGGAAGCCGTTGATAAGATGGTTGCCACCATCCAGAATCGCGGTTATTACCCCCATATCACCAATCCCGATGAAGTGGAAGAGATCTCAAAAAACCCTGAGATTTCCGATAAATTATTTTCCGATTATGTACTTCAGACAATGCAACACTGGATGGATTATGCGGATCAAAAACTGGCCGGCACGGGCATTAAATGCTATGTTTGCCCAGGGAACGACGATGTTTTCGAAATCGATCCCGTGATCGAAAGCTCAAAATTTGTTCAGTATGTTGAAGGTAAGGTTGTTTGGTTGGATGACCACCATGAAATGATCAGCACCGGCTGGTCTAATCCCACGCCGTGGGATACCCATCGTGAGGAGGATGAAGACGCTTTGTTGAAACGGATGGAAGCCGTGATCTCACAGGCTGAAAATGTCGAGAATTCTGTTTTTAGTCTGCATGCGCCTCCGTATGGCAGCGGCCTTGATGAAGCCCCCGAACTCACCAAAGATATGCAATTGGCATACGCCGGCAGGTCGATGATACCGGTGGGTAGTAAATCAGTCTTGCACGTTATTGAGAAATATCAACCTCTATTAACCCTGCATGGGCATATCCATGAAGGCAAAGGCACACGCAAATACAAACGTACCTTATGCATCAACGCCGGCAGCCAATACGAGCAAGGTATACTACAAGGTATTGTGGTGGATCTGCAACCGAAGAAAATCGGTAGCTATGTGCTCACTACTGGCTGATTCTCGCCAAACAGGAACAGTCAAACAACCGGAAAGGAGGTGAAATCAAGCGCCCATAAAATCATATTGGAAATAGTGAAAGGCAAGACACGGTTTTTTCATCACTCTTTATTTGCCGATCCTGGTTTTTATACTGGGCAGGCTAAATCATAATCATGAAAGGAGCTTTTCAATGAGTGAGGTGACTCTTTTCGTCCGTAAAGCAAGCGGTTTGGTGCGTTCGTGGTCCGTGTTCGACGCATTTATCTACGCCACATTTTCCATAAACTTGATCACACTGGGTTTGTATATATTCTCCTACTGCTACTATTTTGAGGGGAATCTGGCGACGGCAGTGGTGATAGGCGCCATCTTGACCATCTTCGAGGTCATTGTGTATGCCAGCCTGATCTCTGCCATGCCGCGTGCTGGTGGCGATTACGTGTGGCAAAGCCGTATTTTAGGACGCACCGTAGGTTTTATCCTGGCAGTGACCGGTTGGTGGTTCATTCTCTGGCTGTGGGTGCCCATGTACGGTCAAATGTTAGTCTATGAATTCTTCACCCCCATGCTGGCAATCCTGGGCGCGAAAGATGCAGCAGTATGGTTCACCAACACCAACAATGGGTTATTAGTGGGTATGCTGTGCGTTTGCGCCGTTGGATTTATTTACATCGCGGCTGGAATGAAATGGTACGCGCGCATACAAAAGTTTTGCTTCTGGGGGGGTATGGTAGGCTTACTCCTGGTCTTTATCTTATTGTTATTTGGCAGTAACCCGACTTTTGTTAGCAATCTCAATAGCATCGCACCGGAAATGTTCGGTGCAGAAGCAACCGATCTTTATTCGGCAACCATGACCGCCGGCGAAGAAGCCGGCACAGCCACCGGTCCGTTAAGCGACCTGGCTATTCCCGCCAGCATGGCGATCATCCCCATGATCGTGTTCTTCAACCTGTGGCCTAACTGGGGTTCAACATTGTACGGTGAGGTGCGCGGTGCATCGGACTACAAGAAAAATTTCTGGGGTATGGCTTTCGCCATCATCGTTACCGCAGTTCTGGCGCTTATCTTCTTTGCGTTGATCGCCAAGACCTTAGGCTGGGATTTCTACAACAAAGCTAATGGCGCATTCTGGAATTACACCTGGGGATACACAGAAACACCGCCTCCGCTGCCTTTCTGGCCTTACCCGGCGTTGTTTGCCGCCTTTATGGTTAAAAGCCGCTTCATCCAATTCATCGTCATCCTGCTGATGAGCCTGTGGTGGTTCGGCTGGTCTGGAACGGTCTTTCTGAGCTCCACCCGCGTCATCTTCGCCGCCGCTTTCGACCGCATGCTCCCCGAATGGGTCTCATCGGTTGAACCAAAAACCCGCACACCCATTAACGCCTTGCTGTTGATGGTTGTACCTTCGGTGGTTGTATCCATATTGTATGCATACAACGTTGCGAATTTCCGCACCCTTACGCTGGACGCCACCCTGGTGATTGCGGTCACCTTCCTGGGGTCCGCGGTTGCCGCAGCCGTCTTGCCCTGGCGCCAAAAAGATATCTTTGATGGCAGCCCCATTGCGAAATATACGGTCAACAAAGGATTGGGAATGTTAATGCTCCTGCTTTACGCGGTAGCGGTTGTGTATCTGATCATTACTTCATTCTCATATATGTTCTCCGTATTGGGTGGTTTGAACGCCGCAGGTTTGGGTACACCCCTCACCTGGATCATTGTGATCATCATCTCAGTCCTTACTCTCGTCAATGCCGGTGTTTTGGTTTGGGTGCTGTACTATGTGGGGAAACCCATGTTAAAAGGCGCTAAAATGCCCTTGATCACTCTGGCAGCCCTGATCTTCACCGTTTTCCTGGATTGGCTGATGGTGGAATGGTTCTGGGATCCCCATGTTGCCCCCTTCGATTTCCCATTGTACGCCATCGGTTGGAGTAACCCAACCTCCATCGTGTTCATGATCGTGATGTATGGTTTGGCAGCCGCAATCTACTACGGCTTCAATGCCTTCCGAAGGAAACAAGGCATCGATGTCGATAAGGTGTACAAAGAAATCCCTGTGGAATAACACTTTGAGCAGTGTTGTAAAAATGGCGAGTAAAATGAGTTTTGGGGGACAATACTCGCCAGCCAATAAATCAACTGTCATTGCGAGGCGCAAATCGTTCCAGGCTTCCTTCGGGAACACTGTTTTAGGAAAATTTCCTCGCAATGACAACTTCAAAAAAGCCACGGGGGGAATTATTATCGTCGCTGTTGAAAAAAACTTACAATTAATTGACTTTAAATTTTTAAGGTGATAAAATCAATCCAATTTCTGAAAAGTGGTATTATATGAAAACCACTATCAATCACTCCAATATTATCTTTTTTATAGGTTCACTGAGGAGGTGAATTCATAAAATTTTGTATTAGATGTTTTCTAATTTGTCTGTATAAAATTCATATATAAAAATCATTACGGAGGATCGAATGTCTAAGAAATCACAATTATCTCGCCGCCAGTTTCTGAAATTAAGTGGCCTTGCCGGAGGCGCTGCCCTCCTGGCGGGGTGCACCCCCGCTGCAACCCCAGCACCCGAAGTAGCATTGCCTGATCTAACATCCGGTAATTCCATTCCCCTGGATGATCTGGTAAAAGCCGTTGAAGCCGAAGGTAAAAACCTGACCACTATCGCCCTGCCGCACGACTGGGCAAACTATGGCGAAATCATCGAAACCTTCAAATCAAAATACGGCATGTCAGTCAATGAACTGAATCCGGATGCCGGTTCGTCTGACGAACTCGAGGCTATCCGCGCTAACAAAGACAGCAAAGGCCCTCAGGCGCCGGATATCGTCGACGTTGGCGTTGGTCACACCGTCACTGCTATGGCAGATGGCCTGTTTGCGAAATACAAAGTCGCCACCTGGGATACCATCGAGATGAAAGATCCCGATGGATACTGGTGGGCGGAGTACTATGGCGTATTAACCTTCGAGGTCATCAAAGGCGAAGTTCCCACCCCCACCGACTGGGAAGACCTGCTCAAACCGGAATACAAGGGCAAGGTAGCTATGGCGGGCGATGTGCTCAAGTCCAATGAGTCAGTGATGACCGTTTATGCTTCCGGTCTGTCCCGCGCCGGCGGCGACAAAACCAAAGCCGCAGAAGCTGGTTTGGAATTCTGGAAAGAAATGAATGCCAACGGCAATTTCATCCCGGTCATCGCCGACCAGGGCAAGATTGCCCAGGGTGAAACCCCCTGCACCGTGGAATGGGATTACCTCTCCCTGGCAAACCGCGATGCTTTAGCGGGCAACCCCGAATTGGAAATCGTCGTCCCCAAGACAGGCGTGGTTGCCGGTCCTTATGCCGGCGGCATCAGCGCCTATGCCCCGCACCCCTACGCCGCTCGCCTGTGGTGGGAATTCGTCATGTCCGACGAAGGGCAGAACCTGTACCTGAAGGGTTACGCCCACCCCATCCGCTTCAATGACATGGTCGCTCGCGGTGTTGTCCCACAAGAACTATTAGATAAACTGCCTCCAGCAGAAGATTACGAACGCGCTGTCTTCCTGACTGTGGATGAGCTGACTGAATCCAAGACATACATCACCGAAAACTGGCGCAAGGTAGTATTTGGTGAATAGGAGTAACCGGCGTGAGTGAACAATCCATAACACGCCAAAATCCAGGGAGCGCGCCTCCGGCGCGCTCCTCCCGCTTCAAAATTAATTGGGATTATTTGGGTTTGGCGCCATTCTTTTTATTTGCGATTTGTTTCTTGTTGCTGCCATCGGCTTCCATTTTTGTTCGCAGCTTTACCGGCACAGATGGCTCGTTTACATTTGATAATATCACCGCAATTTTCCAGGGGCGAGATTTTATCAACGCCTATAAAACCAGTTTGAGTGTCAGCGTCATCACAGCCGTAGGCGGCGGTATTTTTGGTTTTTTATTGGCTTACGCTGTGATTTTAGGCGGGCTGCCGCGCTGGGCGCGCTCATTTATGCTCACTTTCTCCGGTGTGGCATCCAACTTCGCCGGTGTTCCTTTGGCATTTGCTTTCATTGCCACTATGGGTAACGCCGGTCTTGTTACCCAGATGATTGAATCTATTTTTAACGTCGATCTTCGTGCTGCCGGGTTTAGTATTTACACCATTTGGGGATTGAGCATCGTCTACATGTATTTCCAGTTTCCGCTGATGGTGCTGATCATGGCGCCTGCCCTGGATGGTTTGCGTAAGGAATGGAAAGAAGCCTGTGAGAATTTAGGCGGTACCGAAATCCATTACTGGCGCTACATTGCTTTACCAATCCTCATGCCAACCTTGCTGGGCACCATGATTTTATTGTTTGGCAACGCCTTCGGAGCTTATGCTACCGCCTACGCCTTCTCCGGCAGTTTTATTAACCTGGTCAGCATCGTCATCGGGGCGCAAATTCAGGGTGATGTGCTTTACAATCCCGGTTTGGGCAACGCCCTGGCTTTGGGGATGATCCTGATCATGTCTGTCACCATGATAGGTTATATCGCGATGGGACGTCGAGCAGCGAGGTGGCAACGATGAAACGCGTAAATATTGTCGCCTGGATCGTATTTATTATCGGTATTACTTATTTCTTTTTACCGCTCATTTCCACACTGGAATTCAGCATGCGCATGGTGAAAGGTAAATACACTTTTCACGCCTTTGAAGTAGCATTCCAGGATCCGGAATTTTATATAAATTTCGGTTATTCACTGTTCTGGGGGGTGTTAACGATTGTGTGCAGCCTGATTTTAGTCGTGCCGACTGTCTATTGGGTGCATTGGAAATTACCAAAACTGCGCCCAATTGTTGAATTTATCACCCTGATGCCCTTTGTGACGCCGGCTGTGGTGCTGGTCTTTGGTTTAATTCGTCTTTATGGGTCGCCTCCCATCATACTAACCAATACGCCTGTGCCGCTCATAGCGGGTTATATTGTCCTATCATTCCCATATATGTTCCGTTCTGTGGATGCAGGGCTACGTGCAATAGACGTTAAAACACTCACCGAAGCGGCTTTGAGTATGGGCGCCGGTTGGGGGGTAATCATTACCAAGGTGATCTTCCCCAATATTCGGGTAGCTATCTTGAGCGGCGTCTTTTTAACCTTTGCTATCGTAATGGGTGAATTTACTTTCGCTTCTCTGTTATCCTGGCCGGCATTCGGTCCGTATTTGGAAGAAATCGGCGCTATGCGCGCTTACACACCGCAGGCGCTCTCTTTGGTCAGTTTCGCTTTGACATGGTCTTTAATCATGGTCATGCAACGACTTGGGCGCGGCGCCCCGGGTTCAGAACAAGTCGCTGGTGCACACTAACTATTAATGAGGTTATTATGGCTTTCCTAGATATAATCAACGTCAGTAAAACATTCGGCAAAACCACTGCCGTGAAAGATTTCAACCTACAAATTTCCAAAGGCGAATTGGTTTCTTTCCTCGGACCCAGCGGTTGCGGTAAAACCACAACATTAAGGATGGTGGCAGGGTTTGAAATCCCCACCGAGGGAACAGTCGTCATTGATGGCGAGGATGTGACCAATAAACCCCCCAACCAACGCCCGGTAGGGATGGTTTTCCAGGCATACGCCCTTTTCCCCAACATGACCGTGGCGGATAATATAGGCTTCGGTATGAAAATCGCTAAAAAACCCCAGGAAGAGATCGACCAGCGCGTCGACGAAATGCTGGATTTGATACACATGCCTGGTTTTGGTCCCCGCTACCCACACCAACTTTCCGGCGGTCAACAACAACGTGTGGCGTTAGCGCGTGCGTTAGCCTTGCGCCCGGAAGTGCTGCTGCTAGACGAACCGCTATCCGCCCTGGACGCCAAGATCCGCGTATCCCTTAGAGCAGAGATTCGCGCCATTCAGCAAAAATTAGCTATCACCGCCATTTATGTCACGCACGACCAGGAAGAAGCGCTCTCCATTTCAGATCGTGTGGTGGTCATGAATGCGGGTTACATGGAACAAGTTGGCCCTCCATTCGAAATTTACAACTTCCCCAAAACCGAATTTGTGGCGCAATTCGTGGGTACCCTGAACGGCGCCAAAGTAGAAGTCATCGATCCGGCAGCCCGTATTGTGAAAATGGATGGTCAGAATATTCAAATTGCTCAAAACCTTGATGACACACACAGCGGCGATATCATCAACATTGCCATCCGTCCCGAAAGGATCACTCTCGCCACTGAAGGTATGAAAACCAATGTATTGGATGTTAAAATTGACACCATCACCTTCCTTGGCTCCATTGTGCGCATTCAGGTAGTGTTGGGAGAATATTCATTTTTCCTGGATACTTTCAACAATCCCTACCTGGAATTACCCAAGATTGGCGACATAGTAAAAATAACATTTACTGATGAAGCTGTGTTGTTGCCTAGCGGAGGCAAACGTAATTAAAAGATAATCCGTTGTTATTTAATCACCTAAGAAAATAGTTCATCTGGTAAAATATCCCTTCCCACGAGGGATGAGCCTGTAGCAGGTGAGCTATTTTCTTATACAATAATGCTCTTTCAAAAAATCAGAATTATGATATCTAGACGGTTCTAAAATGGTGCGAAGGGGAAACGAAACATCTCATTGATTTAAAAAAACCTTCGCAATTTTAGATCACAACTCGCTCCTATCAGGGAAATTTGTGAAATAAAAACATGCTGATTCATGGAGGCGTTTTTGATTGATTTTAGCGTCATTAATTGGGTTTTAGTCATTTTTGTAGTCGTTGCATTGATCTTCGATTTCCTGAATGGCTTTCACGACAGCGCCAATGTGGTCGCCACGGCTATTGCGTCCCGTGCTATGCCGCCGGGAGCAGCACTAGCAATGACCGCTTTGGCCAATATGATCGGGCCTTTTTTATTCGGGGTAGCTGTGGCAACTACTATAGGTAATGAAGTCATCAGCGGCGAAGCGATCACTATTCCGGTCGCTTTAGCAGCCCTGGGCTCAGCCATCTTTTGGAATTTATTAACCTGGTTCTTAGGTATCCCTTCTAGCTCATCGCATGCTCTCATTGGCGGCTTTTTGGGTGCAGCCATTACCGGTTTCGGGATCCATGTGGTGCGTATGGAAGGTTTGTATAAAGTGATCGCCGGTTTATTTTTATCACCGGTCATCGGCCTGGTGTTTGGCTGGTTCGCCATGCGCCAAACGCTTTTCTTCGGTAAATGGATGACACCGCGGGTTAACGAATTTTTCCGCGGCGCCCAATGGGTTACTGCCCTGACTCTGGGATTGAGCCATGGCACAAATGATGCACAAAAAACCATGGGAATTATTGCGATGGGTTTGGTGGCATTTAAGGTATTGCCAGAGTTCCATGTCCCCATATGGGTCATATTTGCCAGTGCGGCATCCATTGCCTTAGGTACGGCTTTAGGCGGCTGGCGGCTTATCCGCACCATGGGTTCCGGATTTTACCGTATTCGACCGATCCACGCCTTTTCTTCCCAGATTGCCAGTACAATTGTTATATTGGGTGCGGCTCTACTGGGTGGTCCGGTGAGCACGACTCAGGTAATCAGCTCTACCATTGTTGGCGCTGGCGCCGCCGAAAAAATCCATAAAGTTCGCTGGGGCGTAGCCGGTAATATTGTGGTAGCATGGTTATTAACCATTCCAGCCACCGGATTTCTGGGTGGGCTGCTTTTTTGGCTCTTAAATCAAATGTTTTGAAAGGTTATTTTGAATTATGTCAACCCAAACCACGCCTTTTTGGAAAAAATTTAGTTTGAAAAATCTATTTCAGCGCCGGCCAAATCGCTTCATCGAGTTGTTGACCCAACAAGCGCAGTTAACCGTGGAAGGAATGGAAGCATTAAATGCTTACTTTGAAAAACCCACCCGCCGCCGGGCTGAAGCGGTCGATAGGATTGAAACCAGCGCGGACGAAGTGCGCAGAATTTTAATCGACGAATTAAACCGAACCTTTGTGACTCCCTTTGACCGGGAAGATATCCATTCTTTATCCCGGGCTATCGATGATATGCTGGATTACGCCTATACGACGGTTGTGGAAATGTCGATCCTGGAAGTAGAACCCAACGAACATATGCGCACCATGGGTGAACTTCTGTCAAAAGCAGCGAATGAGGTACTATTAGGCGTTCAAAGATTATCGGACCATGCCGGTGTCACCCAAACCCATACCATTCGCATTAAACAAATCGAAAATCAAGTGGAGCAGGAATATCGTCTGGCGCTGGCAGATCTGTTTGCTCAACCTAAAGATGCCGAGCATATTGTGCAAATGCTGAAATTACGCGAGACTTTCCGCCACTTAAGTAATGCGGCAGACCGCGGCGACGAAGCCGCCAATGTGCTATCTGATATTGTTGTAAAGATGGGGTAATCGATAATTATCGTCCCCAGACACCAATTAATATCAATCCGGTTGTAATCAAAGAGGCGCCCGTCAATCTGACTGCGACGCCTTCTTCATTATATATAATAAATGCCAGGATTGCCCCAATCACAATGCTGAACTGGCGGAATGCCACAATATAACTCGCAAACGGGGTTAACTGGTAAGCCCATAATACCAACCAATAGGCAGCGAAGCTTAGCACCGCCGCCGGAATTGCCAGCTTCCACCCCATCGTTTTTCCGTTTGTAATGGGAGTATGCGATTTTGACATACGCAAAAATATGGTATAGGGAATAAGCGAGATGGCAAAATACATGTACCCGTAGCGCGCCGCGGTGGCAGGCCCTTGTGCAACTACTTCGGCGGCGATTTTATCTAATGAGGTATAACCAACCGTACCCAGCGCCGCCAGCAACATCCATAAGCTGGCGCGGTTGAAATATTTTTTAATGGCAAAATCCTGAAAAGTACGTAATGGCACTAAAGTACACCCGCCAGCCACTAACAGGATTCCAATCCATCCGACAGGTGTCAGAAACCGCCCGCGTATTACATCGATGAAAGCCATAAATATTACCGGTAAAGAACGCGCCACCGGGTAAACGATCGTAAAATCCGAAGATTCAAATGCTTTTGCGAGAAAAAACAGGTATAAGCCGGCGCATAATCCCGAACCGATTACACACCACCAGGCAGTGGGAGTCAACGATCGCGTAGTCATCTCACTCCATACTGCCGGTATAAAGCCAACCACCACCATGGTGACCAGCATTTTATAATAAAAATCCCGCTCGGATCTCTCGTAGCGCGCCATCAAATTCCAGCTGGCGTGCATAAAGGTTGAAATAATAATGATCAGAATAACAAAAATACTCAATTATCGGAACCAAATCCTTCCCAGGGAATTATTCAATTTTCATCCAAACCAGGGTCTGATGTAATTGAAAACCGGCGCTTTGGATAGCATTAGAGGCGCGCCCGGCCGGGTAATCCAACGATAGAGGGCGTCTATATTTATATCTTTCCACTATATGACTCAGCAGCGTAAAGGCTGCAATTTCTTCATTATCCGGGTGTACTGCGAGCCATAAGTGATCGGCATAATTTGTGGTTGGCTGCCAGGTTATTATTCCCCACAATTGATCCCTGAAACGAGCACACCAGTGTTGTATACGAGCATCTATAAAAAACCGGTAAAGCGAAGCAAAAAAACCAGGGTTCATTAGGTTCGTTCTTAGCGTCAAATGCCAGCGAAGTTCAGATGGGTAGGTATTCTCCAGCCATTTTTGTTGAGCAGACCAATCTCTGTGTTCACGCCAGGTAACGGCAGGCCTGGTAAAGGAGCGTAAACGGTTGCTTAATTCGTCGGCTGGTTTGATAATATCCTTGGAATAATACCAGGTGGTTCTTCGGGCGCGTTCGACAAAACCCAGGGATCTGTACAACTGATACGCCCCCAGGTTTTCCTCCCGCACGTGCAACCAAATGGCATGCGCTTTCCGCTGGCGGGCATGCGTTAATGCTGCCTGGGTCAATTGGCGGGCAATACCCCGACGGCGGTAATCTGGGTGTACGGCAACATTAGCGATTAAATACAGGGGATGAGTATGATGAAGCACCGGGATCAAGGTAAGATTTCCAATGATGCGCCCCTCGTCTTCCCAAACAAAACCTGATGTTGGAAATGGGGCTTGCTCCCCCAACGACCCGATCCATTGCATGTAAGGTGTATTCTTGGCCGCTTTTCGCATCTGCCGGATATAACTTTCACCATCCGGGTCAATGGTCGACGAAAAGCACATTTCAATCAGGTCGGCAATCTGATTTAGATCCCGCCGGGCGTCAATAGGACGCAGGTGTTTATTTGTTGAAGTAGCCGTCAGCGATTGTTGAAGTGCGACCATAGAATTGAAGTCTTCTAAAAAAGATACTCCCATTTTACTCCAGATTCTCATTTTATTCCCTTGCGTCTTAGAAAATCCGATTGTAGAATAGGTAAAACAAATGTTCGCAAAAATAATATTATAAGTCTAATATGAAAATATAAGATGAATGAAAAAGCCAGCCCCCCCTCATCTCCCCCCATTTTCTGCGAAAATGGGGGGATGTCCAGAGGACAGGGGGGTAGGAAAACAGGAAATATATTTCAGGCATGGATAATGCGGGCGTTCTTCAGCCTGGCATAGCAACTTATACAATAACATGCCATTTTTTTGAACGAGGATTACTGTGACCGTCAACTTTCACGATGTGCGCCAACAAATCAAAAACATGGGTGAAAATGCCCCAATCAGAGAAAAGGAACTGAACAGCCGGCGCGCTCAGGCGCTGGCTATCCTGACCAGTTACGAGAATGAGGCTGCTTCTTTGCAAAAAAAAATCCAGGAGGCGCTTCAATTCGATCATACATTGCGTTGCGCTATCCCCGATCAAACACCCCTCACACAAAGTATTGCAATAACGGTTTCTCAGCAACCTGTCACCGTGATTGCTGCCGACGGTTCACAGATCAATTACAGCCGCCATTCCGAAGTACAATATGCTTTGATCAATTATGGCGCAATCATCGCCCGTTCCGATTCCCCTTCTGCCCCTCGGATATTTAACCAAAGCGAATTATTCTACGGCGACCGGCTTTACACGCCCCGTGGGATGATCAGTGAGATAGATATAGCATCCTCGCGTGATTTGGGAGAGCGTCATTTTCTTGCCAGCCTGGTTAAGAATGCCGCCCCGCCAATTATCGCGCTGACCGACGGACCTCTGGAACTTTGGGGTCCCCGGGATGGCAGCGATGTCCAGGCAGCGGAATATCAAAATAAGCTATCCCAATATAAAGATATTTTGCTTCATTTGGAATCACAGGGGGTCACACCCGGAGGGTATGTGGATAACCCTGGCGCCAATCTGGTAGTGCGTTTATTGGAATTGGCGATTGCCAGCCCAAAAGAAATGGCTGATATTCGAAATTATCGCCCCTTACGCGGTGTCACGGACAGTCACCTGTTTAAACAATTCCTCCAACCCGGGGCGCGTTCAACGATCTTTTACATCCAATCTCTGTCCTCGACGGCGTATCAAAAGCAGCTCCGAATGGCATTTTTCTATATCAATGTAGGATTGGCGGGAAAACCCTGGCTGGCGCGGGTGGAAATTCCTGATTGGGTTGTGCAAAATTCGGCAGCGCTGGATGATCTACACGCCGCGCTGATCAACCAATGCCGTATATTAAGAGATCATGCTTACCCCTATTACCTGCATCGGGCGCATGAAATTGCCGTGGTGACCATGCAGGAAAAAGAACAAGTAGACTTGATGGTTGCTCAGGAATTAAGGCAAAGGGGTGTAGAGCTGGAAGGACCTTCGCACAAGCAGTTTCATAAAAATTCTCCCGGAAGGGCAAGGTATAAATGATGAAAGCATTACAAATTGGCAGATTATTGCGCGCCAGTGTATCCGGGTTTGTGGTGGGGTGCCGTGTCATGGAATCCGATTTTCCATCGTTAGGCGGTTTGGTGCGTGTTTCTTTAGCAAAAGACTACCACATATACGGGTTAATTCACGATATTCATATCGACGACGATGGATTGGTACGCCAATTGGTCACTTTGGACAATGTTGACCCGCAAGTGATTGCCGATAATCGCTTAAACCGCAATGTACCCCTAGAATTCAGCGTGCTCTCGGTAGGTTACCGCCAAAATGAACGGATTTTTCACCTGCTTCCGCCGCGACCGCCGCTCAGCTTGGACACGATCTATTTATGCAGCATGGATGAACTACTCCAATTCACCTCCAGCGGCAGGTTTGGCTATTTCCGTCATATACTGCGAGCTGTGGATATCCCTATAGGAGAGGTTTTAGCGGCTCATATTCAACAGGCTTCTTCGGCGCACATCCAGGGTGGTGACTCGCAATGGGCTGAACGGGCTATCCAGGAACTCATCACACTATTACGAGATGATTATCCGGCATTAATGTCTTTGCTTGGCGCTTTAAACGATGCATTACCGGAATAGAATGGAAAAGTAATGGCAAATTCTAACGACAATCACAATTCGATTGGTTATCTGGTGGGCGGGGGTTTAAAAGAAAATTTTCTTGTCCGTCTCACCATATCTCCGGAAGGAGTCCAGGAAGGCGCATTTGTGGTCCTAAAAAGCGGCTGCTGGCAATTCTATGGACTGGTCACCGATATAAAGCTGGGCGCCACCGATCCTCGTTTTGCCGATGAACAAAGCGAATCCCGATTAGCGCCTAATTTGTCCCGCTTGCTACACGGGCAAACGCTGTATACTAACCTGGAAGTGATGCCCGCCCTGATGCAGGAAATAGGACCGGAATATGATGATCCGGAATACCCTGCCTGGGTTGAACATACCAGAGATAATCCCCCCTCATTGTTACCGGTTAAAACCGTACCTCCCCACCACGCCGAAGTCCGACTGGCATTACAGGGAGATATCGCTGAGATTTTCGGAAAGGAAGAAAAACCCGAAAATTTCGTAATTGGTTATACCCGTGAACAACAGCTTCCGGTTTGCATCAATCTGAATAAATTCATCCAACGCTCATCGGGCGTCTTCGGCGCGACCGGAACCGGGAAATCTTTCCTCACCCGCTTGATCCTGGCTGGCCTGGTGCATTATGATCACGCCTCCATCCTGGTTTTCGATATGCACAATGAATACGGTTTGGATGACACAGCTTCGGATACCGGATTGCAGGTTATTGGATTACGTACCCGTTTTCCCGCCAAAGTCCGCGTGGTTGGGTTGGGGCAAAAAGCACTGATCCGCGGGCATACCCCTGATTTCAACCTTGAAATTTCCATGAAAGATATCCAGCCTGAGGATATCGAATTGCTCACCCGTGAACTCAACCTCAAGGAAACCACACCAACCACACTGGAAGCCCTGGTCGCTTCTTTTGGAAAAGAGGGCTGGTTCGCAGCCTTTCGCGAAATGAAATACGAAGCGTATATTGAAAATGCGGAGGGGAAAAAGATTCCCGCGCTCGGCAGCGTAGCCGCCTGGGCAAATGAAGCAGGGGTCAATGTGATTGCCGCACAAGGGCTGCACTCGAAATTAAACCGGCTCTTCAACCGCCCATACATCCTGGAAAAGCCAGCCGCCGATACAGTCAGTGAGATCATCAAAGCTCTGGAAGCCGGGCAGCATATTGTACTCTCCTTTGGCGAATTTGAAAGCGATCTGGATTATTTGCTGGTCAGCAATTTGCTCACGCGGCGCATCCGCCAGACCTGGGAGAAACGCACGAACCTGTTCCGCTCGAAAAAAGAACGCGAACCCCGTCCACTGGTGGTAGTGCTCGAAGAAGCCCATAAGCTGCTCAACTCAGCCATGGCATCGCAAACCACTTTCAGCACCATCGCCCGGGAGATGCGTAAATACTATGTCACCCTCTTGATCGTAGATCAACGCCCTTCTCAAATCTACGATGAGGTGATGTCACAATTAGGCACCCGCATTTCCGGCTGGCTCGGAGACGATGACGATATCCATGCCGTCCTCTCTGGGCTGGCGAGCCGGGATGCGCTGCGCGGTATGTTGGCGCGCTTGCAGCCTAAAGAAGAAGTGCTTCTGTTGGGATGGGGCGTCCCCATGCCGTTGCCAATCCGCTCCCGGCGATACGATCCGCAATTTTGGCAGGAACTTTTAGGACAAGATCGCTCAGAAATTTCTGATAAAAAATTAATAGAAGAATTGGGTTTTTAACTTGCTATCATTATGCGTTTTCGGATACAATTAGTATGATTATTACAGATAGGAGAAAAAAATGATTAACGAAAAAGTCCAAAACGCGATAAATGAACAAATCAAAAACGAACTGTTTTCAGCATATCTTTACCTTTCTATGTCAGCTTACTTCGAAGAGAAAAACCTGCCGGGGTTTGCCCACTGGATGCGCATTCAAAGCCAGGAAGAGGTAGAACATGCGATGAAATTCTTCGATTTCATAAACGACCGTGGCGGAAAAGTAACCCTGTTCGCCATCGAACAACCCAAAACAGCATGGAAATCTGCCCTGGAAGCCATGAAAGACGCCTATGCGCACGAACAACTCGTGACCAGCATGATCAACAACATCTACGAAATTGCTCTAACCGAAAAAGACTACCCGGCGCAGGTCATGTTACACTGGTTCATCGATGAACAGGTGGAAGAGGAAAAGAACGCTTCCGAGATTGTAGAGCAATTGAAGCTCATCGAAGAGCGCGGTTCCGCCATGTTGATGTTGGATCGCCAACTGGCGCAGAGGGAAGAGGATTAGCCTGACAATCCCCAAAATACCATTTTAAGATTAAAAATACGGCGCACCGGCTTTATGCGCCGTATTTTTCTTTTTTAGGTGTTTTTTATTTCAATTTACACCTTACTTAGAGCTGTTTTAAATATTAAATCCAAACAATCTATTAGACTTGAAATATTGGCCTCTTCTATCGTTAAGGCTGGATCGAAGCGCAGGATATTTCCAGCAGGATAATACCCTACAAGAAAACCTTTCTCAAGGAGTGCCTGATAAACCGAAGTGGCTGAAATCTTATCATGAGGTCGTAACTCTAATGCAAGTAACATTCCTCTTCCACGTGCTTCCTTCACAACGTCGTATTTTTCTTGAAGGTGCTTCAATTCCTCAAGAAATGATTCCCCGGTATGATTTCCCTTTTGAATTAAATGCTCTTCTCTTAGAATGGTGATCACTTCTTTGGCAACGGTACATCCTAATGGATCATTTTGATGAGATTGAGCATAATGAAATTCATTTTTTTCCAAATTTTCAGCAATACCGATATTCATGACTATCGCACTCACCGGATAGCCATTCCCCAAACCTTTTCCTAGAGAAATGATATCAGGTTGGATATCATAATGCTGAAAGCCAAACCATTTTCCGGTTCGTCCCATACCTGCCGTGACCTCATTAGCGATGACTAAACCACCCTCTTGTCTAATTTTGTATACTATATCTTGAACAAGGCGTTTAGGAGGAAACTTCACAAATCCCGAACCACTTCCTCCCGGCTCGAAGACAAATCCGCCCAAGTCTTTAAATGGTATCCCTTTCAAACGATTATCGTCGTCTGTAGAATCATCATCTGTCCAATCAATTAAGCACCATTCATCTGTACTTTTTTTGCCAGCTGACCCATAGGCCGCCAGATAAGAATTAGAGAAAGTTAGAAACTTCCGATTCCCCGTGACTCTTCTGGCAATCTGCGTGCCGAATTCAACCGCTTCACTGCCTGAACTCAAGAAAACGCACTTTCCATGATCGATCCCCACAATATCGAGGACCTCCCTGGCAGCCTCTTCAGATAGCGAATTTGGATAACGTGTACCAAGATGAATAACCTTATCAATTTGTGATTTCATGACACGGTTAATACGGGGATGATTGTGCCCCAATACCGTGCTCCAGATGCCTGATTCCAAATCGGTATAGCGTCTACCCTGATCGTCATATAAATAACAATTTTTACCACGAACAAAATTGATTCCGATGATTTCATGGCATTTTAAAATGTGATTCATTTTGCTTCCTCATTTTGATTAACATCTGAATTTCAAATCAATAAATATATTTCTTACCTTCCGATTTTAGAATTAAAACTCACACCCCAATTATCACATATTGTTCACAAGATTTCCCACCAAAATGAATGCACTTTAATCAAAAGTACATTCATTTTGTTGTAATAATGGGATGATTATTTTTATTACGCCGGTGATACAATACCCCCATGAAACTCGCCACACTTTGCTACATAAAACATTCCGGTAAGACGTTAATGATCCACCGCATTAAAAAAGCGGACGATGTACACCAGGGAAAATGGAATGGGCTGGGGGGAAAATTCGAGCCCGGCGAAACCCCCGAAGAATGTGTGATCCGCGAAGTGCGCGAAGAATCGGGGTTGACCATCATCAATCCCACTCTGAAAGGCTTTCTAACCTTTCCCCTCTTTTCCAAGAACGAAGATTGGTACGCCTTTGTCTTTGTCGCGACGCAATTCGAAGGCACGTTGATCGAATCCAATGAAGGAAATCTGGCCTGGATAGATGACGACAAATTACTCTCTCTACCTCTCTGGGAGGGCGACCTTATCTTTTTACCTCACCTCAATGAAGCAGGATTTTTCTCCGGTAAATTCATTTATCATGTAGGCAACCTGATCGATCACAATATGATGTTCTATAAATAATCTTTTGGGAAATACATATCTTTCGAACGATATGTTATCAGTTGTCAGTTTTCATTTATTCGTTGATTTCCTGGCTTCATTATATTCCTGGTTTCATCATTAAGTTATTTGTGATTTTCCTTGTTGACTGATTGACCAAGACCTAATACCTATATCTAATTTCCATACCGTTTATAAATCGATAATACCTTATCGGCATAGTAGTAACCCGAGTCCATCGGACCATATGCCTTCAATGCTTCACGCACACTGCCATGTTGTTTTACCAGGCCAGCCAGCATCCGTGTGCCATATTTCACATTGAATTCCGGGTCTTTCAATTTCGCCATGCTGGGACGGTTGGCAAAGCAGGCGCCTCCGCTGCATATGAAACTGGCGGCAATACCATCGCGTGGCATGATTTGCATCAAACCCACTGCCCCGCTGCCCGAATAAGCCGCCGGGTTACCGCCGCTTTCCTGCCAAACCATGGCCGCAATCAAATCGGGAGGCAGGCGATATTTGACAGCATATTTCGTGATCACCCCGCACCATCTGGTAACCGATTTTGGATATTGCTTACTGACTTTACATTCGACATCTTTAGATAGTTCTGCGTGATTGACTTCGTTGGATGATTCCATGTGATCGTTCAAAGCTGATTCTGCAACTCCCACTGGCTGTGCGGAGGCATTAACTGCCGGATAAGTCACGCCAGCCGTAAGAAAATACCCCACAACGCAGATCAAAACACTCCCCAGAATAGCGCCCGGGAAAATCAAACAAGCTGCCCGTCCCATATGTGCCTCCAAAATCCATAATATAATTATATAATTAATAGCACATATGTTCTATTTTGTCAAACGGAAATATATCATTGCATAAGTAGCGACATCATCAATAACCTAGTTTTATTCCTGCTTTTTTTGCGAAATCAAGTATCAACAACTTGGAAGACAGCGTTTGTAGCAAGGGAGAAAACCCCGCTATCCGAAAGCATAAGATTTTTGGCAGCGAAGGAGCACATTCATTTCCTTCAGCGTACACGATGCAATTGAAGCGATCTTTGCAAATATTAATCGTTACCATATTTGCAAGATTACTCGGGGTTAAAACGCTTCTATGCCAGTTTCTTTATCAATTTTTCAATTTTTGTTGGTAGAGAAACCCTTGACAAATTAGAACTATTGTTCTATTATTGTGAATAATTAGCACATTTATTCGATAATATCTACCCCTTTTATTCCCATAGGAGGTCAATCATGACCACAACCACTCTTCGAAATTTTAATCTTGGCATCTGGATGCGCCGTATGCGCATCAACCGGGGTATGGCCTTCGGCTTGATCCTGTTAACCGCACTGATTGCTTTTGAAACCTTCAACTACAGCACCACCGTTTTTGCCCTGGAAGACCTGCTGGGCGACTTGAAATTTCTGAGTATCCCCTGGGCGACCATCCTGGCAGTGGCGTTTTGTTGCATCGATTTTGCCGGTATTGCACGGTTATTCACCCCTGAAGAGGGCGCTGAGGTAACTCAAGAAGTCTGGTACCTGTTTGGCGCCTGGCTGCTGGCTGCCACCATGAATGCCATGCTCACATGGTGGGGAGTTTCCATTGCCATCCTCGATCACCAATCCAGCGGCAATTTGGTCATCGGTCGTGAAACGCTGCTGCGCGTAGTGCCTGTCTTTGTGGCTGTATTGGTGTGGTTGCTGCGTGTTTTGATCATAGGCACCTTTAGCGCCGCCGGCGGCAGGTTGTTCAGCCTGGCCGATCGGAAATTGATTTCGGAGCGGGGCAGCGGCCATATCTACGCCAAACCCGGACAATCTGTAAGCTCCCCAAACCGTAATAGCGACCGTGCCGTTGCTTCAGCCAGCTTTCGATCTGTACCCAAACCTGGCTCCGGAAATAACGATAATGGCTATTCACGCACCGAGCCCACTTACCAATCAGCTTCCATGAGCGGCAGCCGACAATCCAATTCAACAGCTATGCATAAGTAACTCATTATGAAAATGTCATATTGAGCGAAGCGAAACATCTATCTCATGATTGTAAAGACCCTTCGCTTCGCTCAACCAGCCCCCATATGGAGATGATCTGCTTTACCTGCCCCCTTCTAAGATCCCTTCTCCTTCGCAATTCTCCGTAGCCAACGGTAACCACACTCTAAAAATTGTGCCTTCCCCCATTTTTGAATCCACATCAATCGAACCATTATGATTGCGGATGATCCAATAAGCAATAGATAATCCAAGACCAAATCCCTTCCCCTGCTTGGGTCGTGTCCGCGACTTTTCGCCTCGATAAAAACGGTCAAAGATGTATGGCAAATCTTTTTCCGGAATACCAGGCCCATTATCGCGCACGGTAATGCGCGCTCTTTCACCAATTTTACCCACGCCCACCACGACTTCACCATTATTGGGTGTGTAATTCACCGCATTGCTGATCAGGTTTACCAAAACCTGTTTAATTTTATCTTTATCGCCGCACACTAAAACCTGGTCGATATCGCCCAATTTTAGCTGTACTTTGCCATTTGCAAACACGCGCATCTGCTGCATTACTTCCAACAATAGTGAATCCAACTCAACGATATGCAGCGCCAGGGGTAGTTTTCCCGATTCGGCTTGCGCCAGCAGCATCAAATCGCCTACCAAACGCGTCAAGCGGTCAACTTCGCTTTCAATACTTTCAATGGACTCATAGTCCACGGTATCCATACGGCGCATTAATTCCACATTGCCTTTAATGACGGTCAGTGGTGTACGTAACTCGTGACTCACATCAGCCAGGAATCGCCTCTGGGTATGGAATAGATTTTCCAACCGGCTGAGAGTCTGGTTAAAGGCATGGATAAGCTGCCCTACCTCATCATTGATCGGGCCTTGATACGGAATGCGGCGGGAGAGATCATCTGCGCGTGTGATTTGCAAGGCTGTACTGGTCACATCTTCGAGGGGTGACAATGCCTGCCGGGTACTGAACCAACTGGCAACCCCTGCAATACCCATAGCAATCACCAACCCCAAACCAAGAACGATCAACAACGACTGCAGTGTGGTATCCACAACCGTCAGACTCGTGCCTACCTGAATTACGCCAATCTGCCGGTCGCCAATCACCAGCGCCACGGTTAAAACACGCAAGTGCGTCTCACCGAATTCCGTCACCAGGATAATGTCATTAACCCGCGTTTCTGTGGATTGCAAACTTGCTTCGTCCATTGCCGCATTTAAACTCCCAATATTCGGCGAAGCAAATCTTATCAGGTTATCCCTATCCCATACTTGAACATACACATCGGCTAAAAATTCAAGATTGGGCGATCGGGTTACCTCCAGTTCACCATTTTCATCGACATATACATTGGTAATAATATCGGAGGCGGTGTTTTTGAGTGTGTTATCGATTTGATTAAGCAGGCTTACGCGGATGGCGCTATATATAGCCACACCGAGTAAAAGCAAGATGCCCCCTACGATGGATGTATATAAAAATGACAGACGTGCGCGCAATGACATTGGTGAATGCGTTCCATTCAGTTAAATAAAAATAAACAAGCTTTTTGAGAGCTTTGGGAATTCAGGAAGCCTCACGAATTACATAGCCCATGCCGCGCACAGTATGAACCAGGCGGGATTCGCCATTTTCTTCTAATTTTTGGCGTAAATAACGGATATACACTTCAATAATGTTGCTTTCACCGCCAAAATCATAACCCCAAACCCGGTCGAAAATGGTGTCGCGCGTTAAAACCTGTCGAGGGTGGCGCATAAATAATTCCAATAATTCATATTCTTTGGCTGTCAAAGCGATCACCCGGTCTCCTCGCATTGCCTGCCGGGTTCCGGTATCGAGTGTCAGATCGGCAAACCGCAACACCTGCGGGCGGCTGGGCTGTGCTCTTCGCAATAATGCCCGGGCTCGGGCTAATAACTCATCCAGATTAAAAGGTTTGGTCATATAATCGTCCGCACCTACATCCAACCCCTGGATACGATCATTGACGGATTCCTTTGCGGTAAGAATCAATATTGGCACGGGGCCGCCGGCACGTAGCCTTCTACACACTTCAAGCCCATCGATGCCCGGTAACATTAAATCCAGCACAACCAGATCTGGTGGATTATCTCGCGCCAATGCCAGGCCCGATTGACCATCCATGGCTGTATCGACCTGATAGCCCTCATATGCCAGGCCTCTTCGCAACAGTTTCAAGATAGCTTCATCATCCTCAATAACCAATACTCGCGCACTCATATATGTGCCCTCCTATTGCTTAAACTATACCACATCGTTAATAAATTAAAAAGGTTACACAACATTATGTAAACCTTTTATCAATATATATCTATAATAGATATCTGTTGTCCTTCCTTGGCTGAAAACACTCGATCTCAAAAAAAACCTCGATTAAAACAGGGTTTTTCAAAATGCATTTTCACACGCCAGCCGTAAGGTATGGATATTTTCCGTGACCGTAGCGTTTTGATTGAAGATCGCCGATCCGGCAACCACGATCGAAACGCCTGCATTCACCACTTCGGCAATATTATCCGCTTTTATACCGCCATCTACCTCTAATTCAATATGCGATAAATGGTTTTCAACAAGCATTTGACGTAAACGTTTGATTTTTTCGGTACTGGAAGGGATATAGGACTGCCCTCCAAATCCCGGATTGACCGACATAAGCAGCACCAAATCAACCGAAGGAAGGATTTCCTCGAGCGTATTCAACGGTGTGGCAGGATTCAAGGTTACTCCCGATTTTATGCCTGCTTCCTTAATTCGCTGAATAGTGCGGTGAAGATGCGTACAAACCTCCACATGTACGTTCAAGATATCTGCCCCCGCAATAATAAAATCATCTATCAAGTCATCCGGATTGCTTATCATGAGATGAACATCCAAAGGCACATGATATTTTTTTACAATAGGTTTAATGGCTTTGATCACTGGAGGGCCAATGGTTATGTTCGGCACGAAATGTCCATCCATCACATCTACATGGATATACTCTACACCAGCCTCACACGCTTCTGAAATCTGTGCACCCAGCCGGGAGAAATCTGCGGATAAAATCGAAGGGGCGAATTTTACGTTCATCGTTTTGCCTCCAGGGTGTTAATGCCATTTTCGCCCGCCACAACCACCTGAGTAGCCATATCCAGGAATAATCCGTGTTCCAATATGCCCGGTCGTTTGGCTAACTGGTCATTTAACTGGTATACATCGGGAATGCCGTTTTCAAAAAAGCATTTCACCAGATAATTCCCGTTATCGCTCACTACAATCTCCCCGTTATCTTCAAACCAAAACTCTGCCCGGCATCCCAATGTGTTCAACCAATTAACATGCGCCTGCGCCTCGAAAGGTAAAATTTCCACTGGTAACGGGCCGCGAGTTCCCAGGCGTTGCACGATTTTGCTCTCATCCACAACGATAATAAACTGATCGGCGTGTATTTCCACCACTTTTTCGCGCAGGCAGGCTCTTCCCAGGCCTTTAATCAGATTGAGCTGCGGGTCCACCTCATCTGCGCCGTCAACAGCCAAATCCAATACCGGATTTTTATCAAGCGATGTTAAGATAATGCCAAGCTTTTGCGCTTGCCTGGTTGTGGCTTCTGAGGTTGGCACGGCCAATATATGATCGATTTTACCTTGTTGAATTGCTTCCCCCAGCATATCCACAAAATAAGCAGTAGTCGAACCCGATCCTAATCCTAAAACCATTCCGCTTCGAACGGATTGTAAGGCGTAATGCGCGGCTTGTTGTTTCAGGTTCATTGATGTTTCATCTCCTTAATGTCAGGTTATCGAATAAACAAATTCCGGATAAATTTTACCAGCAAGAAGAATAAAATAGGGTAATCGCTGAACAATCTTATACATTGCCAGCCATTACCCTTATTCGATATTATGTAATTATTGCCAGATATTCTCCGACAATCAATTATCCGGGCATATCCTGTTTGGAATTAAACCATTTCGACGACAGCGCCAGCTGCTTCCAGTTTTGATTTTGCATCTGTTGCTGCTTCTTTACTAACGGCTTCGAGAACTTTACCGCCCGCTGTTTCCGCCAGATCTTTGGCTTCTTTCAAGCCCAGGCTGGTCATTTGACGGATGGCTTTAATGACCTCGATTTTCTTGGGGCCGGCGTCTTTGATGATCACATCAAATTCCGTCTTTTCTTCGACCGGTTCAGCCGCAGCAGCTGCGCCGGTAGCAGCTGCCGCAACCGCAACCGGTGCGGCGGCAGAAACGCCCCATACCTCTTCAAGTTTTTTAACCAACTGGGAAGCCTCCAAAACTGAAAGCTTACTCAGTTCATCTACCAGTTTTTCAATATCAGCCATTTTATAACTCCTGTTTATTGTTAATATTTATTAGTTGATTAGGTATTTGGTATTAGGTATTCATCTTTCCTTATACCTGATTGCCTAATTACCCGATTCCTGTTGTTACGCAGCAGCAGGAGCTGCTTTTTCACTAAACGCCTGTACAACACATGCAACCTGTCTGGCGGGTTCGTTCAATACTCGTACTAACTGACTGGCAGGTGCCAGGATCGTCCCAAGCAATTGCGCGCGCATGACGGGTAAAGGCGGTAACTCTGCTAAAGATTTTACGGCTTCTGCATCAATCGGAGCGTTTTCCAGGTAACCGCCTTTGATCTTCACAAATTCTGATGTGCGGGAGAATTCGGACACGATTTTAGTAATTGCCGCTACATCTTCAAATGCAAAACCGACCGCAGTTGTACCTTCAAAATAACCCTGTGGTACTTGAAGCCCTGCTTTTTCAAATGCGATTTTCCCAAGCGTGTTTTTGACGATGTGAAATTCGCCGCCAGCCTCACGAATCTTGCCGCGTAACTCATCGATATCTTTCATCGTTAAACCGCGATATTCTGTGAACACCAAAGCCTTGCTGCGATTTACCCAATCGGTATATTGGGTTACAAATTCATTTTTTCGCTCTTTGGAAATAGCCAATGCACTATTCCTCCTTTCTAATAAAAAGTCTTTGCCTCACCCATCCCGAAGCAAAGACTCTCCCAGCCTATCCAGACTGATTTTTTCAGAGAAATCCCCACCTCGGCAGGAGATTAAGCCGGTGAATATATCACTTCCGGCACCTGCTTTCTTCGGCGAAGCGTTATATATTATTTATACTTCACTCGCGCACCATCATGGCTTGCGCCTGGTTGGGATCAATTTTGATCCCAGGCCCCATGGTGGTTGTGATGGTGACACGCTTTATATAAACACCTTTTGTAGCTGCAGGCCGTGCTTTACGCACTGCCTCCATTAATGCTGCCAGATTCTCATATAATTTCTTCTCATCGAAAGAGGCTTTTCCGATGGGTACATGCAAATTTGCGGTTTTATCCACACGGAATTCGACACGACCAGCTTTCGATTCTTCAACCACGCGGGGAATGTCCCCCGCCGGAATGACCGTTCCGGCTTTAGGATTGGGCATAAGCCCCCGCGGGCCTAAAATTTTCCCCAACCGTCCAACTTTTCCCATCATATCCGGGGTGGCAATTGCAACATCAAAGTCTGTCCAACCGCCTTGAATTTTATTGATAATTTCATCATCATCCGCAATGATATCAGCGCCGGCTTCCTTCGCCAGTGCAGCGCCTTCACCTTGGGCAAAAACCAAAACCCGTACCGATTTTCCTAAACCATGGGGTAATACCACCACATCTCGCACTTGTTGGTCTGCATGGCGTGGATCAACTCCCAGGCGGATATGAATTTCCACCGTGGGATCAAATTTGGTATAGGAGGTTTCTTTTGTTAATGTTACCGCTTCTTCAGGGGAATAAACCTGATCTATATTGATTTTGGCTGCGGCAGCCAGATAATTCTTTCCGTGTTTTGCCATTAAATACTCCTTTGTGGTGCTACCGGGTAAATTTATACCCTCCCACAGGATACTAATCTACAACTTGAATACCCATATTTCGGGCAGTCCCCTCAATTTGTCGCATCGCCCCTTCCAGATCAATTGCGTTCAAATCTTTCATTTTCAGTTCAGCAATCTCTTTCACCTGAGCACGAGTTACTTTTCCTACTTTTTCACGGGGTGAAAGTGCAGAGCCCTTTTCGACGCCGGCTGCTTTTTTCAATAAAATCGAAGCCGGAGGGGTTTTTAATATAAAGGTAAACGACCCGTCGGTATAAATACTGATTTCGGCGGGGATAACCTCGCCGGCCCGGTTTGCTGTTCGGGCATTGTATTCCTTGCAAAATGCCATTAGATTGATGCCATGACCAGCCAACGCCGGGCCGATGGGAGGCGCAGGGTTGGCTTTCCCGGCCTGGATTTGCAATCGTACGACTGTTTTTAATTTCTTTGCCACTTTCTCATCTCCTTTGTGGTATTAACGGGTGACAATTCACCCTCCCACGATATCAACCGATAGCTCACGGCTATCAGCTTTTTTCCACTTGTAAGAAATCCAATTCCACGGGTGTTTCTCGTCCGAAGAAATTCACCATCACCCGAACTTTCGCCCGCTCCATATCGATGCCATCGACAATCCCGCGAAAATCGTTGAAGGGACCATCCACAATGCGGACGCGTTCCCCTTGTTTGAATGTGACCTTGATGCGCGGCGCTTCGGCTTCCATGCGTTTAATAATTTGTGCCACTTCTTCCGATCGCAGTGCTGTGGGTTGGTTTCCCATACCTACAAAACCGGTCACGCCAGGGGTGTTGCGCACTACATACCACGATTCCTCCGACATGACCATATTGACCAATATATAACCAGGGAAAACCCGCCGCTCGACTGTTTTCCGTTTACCTTCTTTGACCTCGATTTCCTCTTCTGTAGGCACCACGACATCGAAGATTTTATCTTTCATCCCCATGGTATCGATGCGCTGTTCCAAATTATGTCGAACTTTATTCTCGTATCCCGAATAACAGTGCACTACATACCAGGCGCGATCATCTTCAACTAATTCGTCCTCTTGAGCTTCGCCCTCTTGGACTTCGCTCGTGGGATCCAGATCAATTGGCGCGTTTAATTCTTCTTCCGGCTGAGGCAATGGATTGCCGGATTCAGGGTTTTCTATCGATTGTCCTTCCTGATAATTATCATCCATTCGTTTTTACTTTCACATTAAGCGAATGATCACGCCGATCTAAACCTAACTCAAAATTAACGCGAAAAATTCCGTAAAAGTATAATCCAATAAACCAAGGAAAGCTGTCATACCAATAACAACCAGTAGAACGATTCCCGTTAAATTTAGCGCCTCGCGCCGTGTTGGCCAGTTTACTTTCTTTAACTCGCCAACCGTTTCGCGAAAATAGAGTGTGATTTTATTCGTTCGTTTTTTGCGTTCAATGCTTTTTTCGACCTTTGGCATGAGCGCCTCCTCAATATGTTTGGCAAGTTACGGACAAAACGCCGCCATGGTGACGGCGTTGCCCTTTTTTCAGGCAGGCCAGGCAGGACTTGAACCCACAACCACTCGTTTTGGAGACGAGAGCTCTACCAATTGAGCTACTGGCCTTCATCTAAGTATTTATGCGTCAAGTTCTCGTATATTATACCTGACTCATAAGTACCAGAATATTTTTATTTCGTTTCGCGATGTAACGTATGTTTACGACATCGCGGGCAATACTTCTTGAACTCAAGACGATTAGGATCGTTACGCCGATTCTTCTCGGTGGTGTAATTACGTTCCTTACACTCAGTGCATGCCAGGGTTATTACCGGACGGATATCTTTCTTTGAAGCCATACTTGCCTAATCAAGTTGGTATCACAACCAACTTTTCTCCTTTTCCAAACAGAATTAATCCAATATCTTGGAGATCACGCCGGCGCCAACCGTCAGACCGCCTTCTCTAATAGCAAACTTCGACCCTTGCTCCAAGGCCAC
>JAFGJM010000045.1 GCA_016929095.1 Anaerolineales bacterium
GACATAAGTTAATTAGCATAAATCTTTAATAATTCGCCGGAACCAGATAGTATTCATTATTGCGCAAATGATCCGGCGGATAGAGTATTTCCGTTTTGTCAACATGCCCGTCAACAAACACCATGTTCAATTCCGGAATATCAGAAGCATGCATATTCATGAATTTCTTGTATCCCCTGTTCATCTGAGGGGCCGTGTACCATTCCACGAGCGTCCAGGTTCGATCTCCGGCCAAGCAGAAAAGCGACGGTGATTTGATACTGCTTATTTTTTTGTTATACAAGGTCTCATAAATTTTTAATCCCCAGGAATCCCCCAAGGACGTAACCGTGCTGCCTTTGTTGTAATCTTCTATCCCGGTATTGTAAATGTAACTTGTCCCGTAAAGTTCATAAAAAGACTTGCCAAAATAACGTTCCACCGGGGGGGTAAAATAATCCGCGGCGCCAGACTGATAGCCTTTATCCAGGGGACATTCCTGAACTTTCTTTCCCAGGTATGGGTCCAATAACCGCGGTTCCAAGTCTCCGGTATTTTCCTCATTGCCCCACAATTTAGTGCAGTTGATATAATGCAGTGTCCCTCCGAATCCCCGTCGCGTAGCTTCCGCCTGTGTATATAACGGCAACCTCATATCATTGGAGACCGAATACTCATAAACCCCCATACCCAACTGCCTTAGTTGCGTGGCGCAGACGGCCTTTTTCGCCTGTTCGCGGGCTTTGCTCAATGCCGGTAGTAAAATCGACACCAAAAGGGCGATAATCGATATCACCACCAGCAATTCAATCAGTGTAAATCCTGTTATTTTAGGTTTTTTTATTTGGCGCATATCGATTGGTACTCCTTTTACCATTCAAATCGAATGACTCACTTCATATATCATGGCTAATAAAAACAAGGAAAAACAGCTCAGGTTGCGAAAAAAAAGTATCATATCACGTCAGGCATAATTTCTATATTTGGCTAACATATTTATGCTCAGAAATTGAAATAATCCAATATGATGCACAATTGCAGCCGCTAAAAGGCTTTATGTATACCACTATTATTTTAGATAGATTCCCGACAGCCTGCCGCACGCGATCTGGTTGATTTTAGCATTGTTCATATGTATCAATTTAAGTATAATTGTAGTAATGAAAGAACCACTTCGAATACTTATAAGAGTCATTTTTCGCAAACATTGCATGTCGCTGTTGCAGGGGATCGCCCGTTATAACCAATTTCACGGTCCCTGGATGTTTTATGTCGAGGGGCCTTTGATGGTGTATGAGGAAAATAATCCCTGCCTGCCCAAACTCGTGCTTTCCCGGCTGGCCGGCGTAGATCAAAAAATAGATGGTCTTATAACCAGAAATCCCCGCCTGGATATTAAACTTATCCAAAAGGGCTTGCCCACCATAGTCGCCATTCACACCCGTGAACAAATCCCAAATATTCCCTATGTTTTAACCGATCATGAAGCTATCGGCAAAATGGGCGCTGAATATATGATGCATCTTGGTTTCAAGCATTTTGCATTTTGCGGTTTTGAGGATATGTTCTGGGCCAAACTTCGATGTCAGGGATTTACGGATACGATCAATCAGGCGGGTTTTTCGCCTTTCACGTATGGGACCAAAGTTAAACCTGTTTCCTGGTCAAAAACGCTTGATTCACTGAAAGAATGGGCTTCAACTCTGCCTTTGCCTATCGGGGTTATGGCCAGTCACGATGATCTTGCCATCCACTTAATCGAAGCCTGTCACAAGGCGGGTTTGCATATTCCTGATGATATCGCCATCCTCGGCGTCAATAATGAAGACCTTTTCTTCTGTAACCTGATGTCGCCGCCGCTTTCCAGTTTGGTTCTCAAGGTGGAGGAAGCCGGTTACCAGACGGCGCAACTCATGGAACAGCTTCTGAATGGCGAAAAAATGGAGGGGCAGAAAATAATCATAAAGCCATCGCATGTTATCTCCCGTCAATCCACGAATATTCTGGCGATCGATGATAAAGAATTACGAACGGCGCTGAGATTCATCCGTGATAATGCAAGAATGCCCATCCAGGTGGAGGATGTGGTCAAATCGACGTCTTTATCAAGACGGGTTTTGGAGAAGAAATTTCGCAAACAAGTGAATTCCACGATCCTCGAGGAAATCAATAAAATTAAAATTGCACAAATTCAACTGGTGCTTCGTGAGACCGATATGTCCACCGAGCAAATTTCCAATTACATGAATTTCTCCAGCCGAAGCAATTTTAACCGATTTTTCCTTCGGGAAACCGGTTTGACTCCCAAAACATTCAGAACGAAAACCCAAAGTGATCAAAATAATTACACTTAAAGCGATATGAATAAATTCGGTTAATACACACGCACTTCACAAATACGAGCATGATCCAGACCATTGGCGGCGGTAATGATAATCCGAATAGCCTGAACGGATATCGGTGTGAAAGAATGTCGCCGTGAACGCTGGTAATTATCGGTTATACGAGCTAACTCACGCCAATTTCCCTCTGCC
>JAFGJM010000046.1 GCA_016929095.1 Anaerolineales bacterium
AGGTTCATTGGCGGTTTACCACCGCTGACGCGCGGATCAAATTAGCTCATCTCTATCCAAGGATTTAGGTTGGACAGACCACTAGTACTCTGTCCAACATAATTCTACGCTTTGAATTATGTCCATTAGGCGTAAAAGTGCCATTTGAATTCATGCTTCCAGCCTGGACAGGGTACTAGCGTTAATTGAGATTGAATCAAAGAAAATCATGATAAAAAAAGCATGATTTCTCCCCTGCTTGTGCACAGAGCTTGCGAAGGAGACAGAGGGCTTTGATAAAAATTCACTAATAGACATTAGCCTCTTCTTTCGACAAAGCCTCTGTATCATTATCAGCACAAAATACTTGCATGATATAATAATTATGGTAAAAGGTCGAAATATTTATTTTTATTGCCTTGAACCAGGGTAATATTCTTAGAGGTACCTGGTAGGAGGCGGGAAGTTATTTTTAATGATGGATGAAGCGTTTACCCTAGCTCAAATGGATCGAATCGCGCAGGTTGTGCGCGACCGAACCAGCCTCTCACCGCGGATTGGTATTATCCTGGGTTCCGGATTAGGGACTCTGGCGGAGTCCGTGTTGCAGTCGACAATCATCCCGTACCAGGAAATTCCTTCCTGGCCAGTATCGACGGTCATCGGACACCAGGGTCGATTAGTGGTAGGAAAATTGGAGGGACAAAATGTTCTTGTGATGCAAGGGCGCGCCCATTATTATGAGGGGTACAGCATGGCGCAAGTTGGCTTGCCGGTACGAATCATGCAACGGTTGGGCATAGAATTATTGATCGTCACCAATGCAGCTGGGGCAGTTAATCCAGATTTTTCTCCTGGTGAATTAATGTTAATTACAGATCATCTCAACCTGATTGGAATGGCAGGCCTTACTCCTTTACGAGGTCCTAATATCGATGAAATTGGACTTCGCTTTCCGGATATGAGCCAGGCTTACGATCGTGAGCTGGGTGAAATCAGCCGGCAAGTTGCGGTAGAGAATTCCTTAAAACTCTATCAGGGTGTGTATGTATGCCTGGCGGGACCTTCTTTTGAAACGCCGGCAGATTTGCGTTTTTTGCGCGCCATTGGTGCTGATGCGGTGGGTATGTCCACGGTTCCCGAAGTGATCGTTGCCCGCCATGGCGGGCAGCGTGTGTTGGGCATTTCCGGGATCAGCAATAAAGCCAACCTGGATGGGAATACCATCACCTCTCACCTGGAAGTTTTGGAAGCCGGAAAAAGCCTTGTGCCCAAGTTAGAAACGCTCATCAGGGGGGTGTTGCGACGTTTGTGAGATAGATAAGATTGAAGGCTGGCGTTCCGGCAGCAAAAATACCGGCAAGTAGTCAAACCGAAATTCCTTATTCGCTACTAAACTTTATTCTCTCAATGGATGGGTTGCTACGCTTTCTTAGAATGTATGAGATTGGTGTATATCTGGTGCTGGGTACGGGGGGATGTATATACCTGCGCAAATTTTTTTTGGCGTGGAAAGAATTACGCGATGCTACTTTTGGGTTGGAACGCGAAAGTGCTCAAATCAAACTCAACCATGCCGCCAGTGGGTTGGTGGTGGTATTGTTTCTTATCATGGCAGAATTTGCCCTGGTATCATTCGTTGCCCCCGGTGTTCCGGGCGCTTCGCCACTGCTCACCTCCACCCTGGACCTGCTGGCAACCCCCACGATTACCCTGGTTGCTCAAGGCACGGCCATCGCCGGTGAGAACCTGTCTGCATCCACACCAGAGGCAAATGCCGTAACCGCCGGGTGCACTCCGGGGCAGGTGGAAATCACTGAGCCGCTGGACGGCAGTGAAATTACGGGCATCGTTGAAATTAAAGGTACTGCATTTATCACGGATTTTGGCTTTTATAAATTAGAGATGAAGACGATCGATCAAAGCGAATGGTTAACCATACTGGCAGGCAATGAAATCAAGCAAGATGCATCCCTGGGCTCCTGGAACACCAGTTTGCTCACCCCGGGTGAGTATAATCTTAGTTTGGTCGTCGTCGATAATCAGGGTCAATCTCTGCCGGGTTGTATTATCAAAGTGCGCGTACTCAGCGCAGATGATTCTACCGAATCATAGAAGGAAATGAAACATGCCTGAAATCGAAATACGCCCCGCAATCTCATCAGACATCCCGGCATTAATGGCTGTCGACCATAATTATTCCAGCGATTATGTCTGGCAAATGGAATTGCAGGCAGAAGAAACCCAGGTGCAGGCAATTTTTAGACAGGTACGATTACCACGTTCGGTAAGAGTGGAATACCCCCGCCCGGTATCGCCTTTGGCAGATGATTGGATCAACCGCTCGGGGTTGCTGGTGGCTGTGCATGAAGGCGAGACGATTGGTTATATCAGTTTGAACTTACACCTGGCGCCGCGTACCACCTGGGCGACCGATCTCGCGGTGATCCGCCGTTTGCGCCGCCAGGGAATTGGCAGCGCTTTAGTCCTGGCGGCTCGGGAATGGGGCGGACAGCACGATACGCGGCGGTTGGTATTAGAAATGCAACCCAAGAATTATCCCGCCATTCAGATGGCGCACAAACTTGGGTTTGAATTGTGCGGTTACAATGACCGTTATTATGCAAATAACGATATTGCCCTGTTTTTTGGCAAATCGCTGAGGTGAACCGATTAGATAATTAGTTATGATCGATATCGTTTTGCTTGTACTTCGCACGCTGAATCAGCTTCTTACGGCAGGGATCGCTATCACGGCGTTCTCATTATTGCTTTACGCGCTTACGTTTAATTTAAAAGACCGTGTGGCGCGATCTTTCATCTTGATCATGGTGTGGGTGGTCATTGTTTTTGCTTGCGATGCCCTGGGCAGTGTGGTGGCTTCCTTGCCCGAAATGGAATTTTGGCTGCAATTACAGTGGGTTGGGATTGTATTTATACCGGCGACCTATGTCCAATTTGCCGATGCGTTGTTGGCGACCACCGGGCAGCCTTCCCGGGGGAAGCGTTGGCTGTTGATACGGCTTACTTATCTGGCATCCCTGGGATTTTTGGTGACATTACCACTCTCGTTGCTGGTGGGGAAACTGGTACAAAACGTTGCACCTGCGCCGCACCTGGAACGCACGTGGTTAACCTGGGTTTTCACGGCCTATTACCTGGTGAGTATGTTGCTGGCAGGCTCGCTGTTTATCCGGGCGTACAACCGCACGGTCGCCAAAGCCAGCCGGCGGCGCATGGGTTATTTACTGGTAGGCGCGCTTTCGCCGGCGCTGGGTTGTTATCCTTATTTGCTGTTCGGTTCCGGCATCGCCATGCGTCACCCCATCGTATTTTGGGTAACTGCCGTCTTCAGCAATATCTGGGTGTCGATTTTACTCATCGTGATGGCATATGCCGTGGCATTTTTTGGTGTTCCCTGGCCCGACCGGGTGATCAAACGCCGGCTTTTCAAATGGCTAATGCGAGGACCGGTCACGGCGTCGACGGTGTTGGCGGTTGTCACCCTGGTGCGGCGTGCCGGTGAATATTATGGGTTTGCCTACACGGCGGCTGTCCCATTGGTTATGGTCGGATTGATCTTGATATTTGAGCATATCATTACCCTGGTTGCCCCATTGGGTGAGCGCATTCTATTTCAGGGTTCCGACCGCCGCGAATTAGAATTATTGCAGCGGCTTGAAGATCATTTATTAACCACCGGTGACCTGCATCAATTTTTGGAATCGGTGTTGTCGGCAGTGTGCGACCGGCTGCAAACGTGTTCGGCTTTTATCGTTGCCCTTGAATCGCAAGGTATTGAATTATTGGTGACGGTAGGCGACCAGACATTACTGGAAAAGGAGGGCATATCGCAAGAATTTTTAGAAAGAATTTCAGAAGCTGAAGGAACAAAAAGCCTATTCCTGTGGGGGGAATATTGGCTGGTAGCGCTTTATACACAAAAATCACTTGCCGATGAAATGGTAGGATTGATGGGTATCAAACGGTCTCATGATCAGGAAATGGAACTGGAACAAAATGAACCGTTTTGGGCTTTGGTACAACGTGCGGCTCAGGCATTGGAAGATCGCCGGTCTCAGCGTCAATTGATCAACTCCCTGGAAGTTCTAGCCCCGGATGTTGAGATGATCCAACGTTTGAGGGCAGCGGCACGCTATAACGGCGGCGTTTCTTTAACCGAGGGGCTTTCTGATACCGAGGATAATGGGGATATCACCACCTGGGTTAAAGATGCGCTTACACATTATTGGGGAGGACCCAAGCTCACCAATAGTCCTTTGTTAGATTTAAAAATTGTGCAACAAGCCCAAGAAGCGCACGAGGGCAATCCTACGAATGCGCTGCGCGCCATTTTAAGGCGAGCAGTGGATAAGATCCGTCCGGAAGGCGAACGGCGATTTACCGGGGAATGGATTCTATATAACATCCTGGAGATGAAATTCATGGAGGGGCGCAAAGTGCGCGAAGTCGCTATTCGTCTGGCTATGTCGGAAGCAGATTTATACCGTAAGCAGCGCGTGGCTATCGAAGCGGTTGCCAACGCCATACTCGATATGGAACGGGAAGTATACCAGGAACCTTTACCGATTCTTGAAATCAACACATCATTACATTCTGAAATAAAAGGCGGGCTTAATGGTAACTAAATATTCTATTAAATCAATGCATAATGAGGGGGGGTTGCCTCCCATCTCTGAAGCATGGTGGGAATCGATACTTACCGATGAAGAACTTGAAATCAATTCTTTTTCTTCGCGCTATCCCTCTCCCCCTGTCGACGAGAAACCCACGGCTGATGTTTTGGAAAATGAAACACAATCGGTGGATTGGGAATATGTGTACGAACTTTTTCATCTGGATAAAGCTATCTCTCTGGAGGTCACCGGCTATAACCGGGGTGGTTTGCTGGTCGGCGGAGAGAATATCCAGGGGTTTGTGCCGGTATCGCATATTGTGGATATGCCCGGGAGCTTAGATGAAGACGAGCAGGAATCGCTGCTTGAATCCTATCTCTCCGTCTCGTTGTGTTTAAAAGTGATTGAATGCGACCAATCCAGAGGGCGTATCGTATTTTCGGAGCGGGCAGCATTATCCGAACAGGGCAGCCGCACATCCTTGCTCAAACGGCTGGAGCCGGGCAATTGTGTGGAAGGCACGGTGACAAATGTGACCGATTTCGGCGTCTTCGTTGACCTGGGAGGCGTGGAGGGGCTGGTGCATGTTTCCGAGATTTCCTGGGGCAGGGTTCATCATCCCAGCAACGTTGTCAAGGTCAATCAGAAAGTAAGGGTACATGTGATCGGGATTGACCGGGAACGAGCCCGGGTAGCGCTGAGCCTGAAACGTTTGTGCAGTAATCCCTGGGAGACCGCCGAGCAGCGCTATTTTCCGGGGCAGGTCACCGATGCAATCATCACCAGCATTGTACCCTTTGGCGCTTTTGCCCGCATCGAAGAAGGCCTGGACGGTTTGATCCATGTTTCTGAATTCAGTTCGCCGTCGAACGGGAACGATGATGCGCAAACCCAGGTGGAAGAAGGACAAACGGTGCAGGTGAGGATCTTGCATGTAGACGCAGCTCATCAGCGATTAGGATTGAGTTTGCGGCTAACTGAATGAATTGACATTGATGAAACAATGAAGTCCTTTTGGACGGCAGCGTTTGGGGTGGTGATTGGATTATTGGCAGCCGGTTTGCTATGGCTGGTGGGGAGACCGCCGCGTGGCGAACCGGTGCTTCTCATGGCACCGCCCTCACCATCACCCCTGGTGGTGCAGGTGAGCGGGGCTGTAGCTCAACCCGGTCTTTATCGATTACCCGTGGGGAGCCGGCTGGCGGATGCCATCGAAGCCGCCGGGGGCGCCTTGCCTGATGCCAATACGCTGTCTTTGAATCTTGCCAGGCTTTTAGAGGATGGTCAGGCGGTACGGGTTCCTACAAGCATGCCCCCGCCGGCTGTATCTATGTTCACCGCCACGCCTGAAGCGACTCCCACGCCTTATAACCCTTTTATCAATATCAACACCGCCACACCCGCAGAGCTGGAAAGCCTGCCGGGGATCGGACCGGTGCTGGCGCAGCGCATCATCGCCTACCGGGAAAAGCACGGCGCTTTTGCCGCCATTGAGGATGTGCAGCAGGTGTATGGCGTTAACGCCGATACTTTTGCGATGATCGAAGATTTTATTTCGGTGGGGGAGGAATGAAGAAGCTGTAGGCTGTAGGCTGTAAGTTAATAAACTTTAGCCTGGGTCTATGTCAGGCGTGATCTTATAAATTCAAAGTCTTTCTCTGCGAAAAACCCCACCTTAAGGGGTTGTCCCAAAAGAAACCTGTCACCCTGAGCGAAGCGAAGGGTCTATAATTTAATAATGTAAGATGTTTCGCTTCGCTTCGTGAAACACACTTCGTGCAACATGACAAAATTGACTTTTTGGACAACCCCCGTTTGTTGAATGGCACCAATAGAACCCGAATGACCAAAATTTGATCAAGTTGAGTGCATCAATAATGCAAGCCATGGAAAAAAACGCCTCAACGCCCCTCCCTGTCAACGGGGAGGGCGCTTGTTGAATGGCAAATATGGTGATTGATTGACCAGACCGGATCAAGCCTATGGCTTCTTTCTCCGCTTCTTTTTTTGCCCGGCGGCTAACTGCTCTCCCAGCCCGGGTCGGCTGGGTTGTGCCTGATCCTCGTCCTCAATGTAAAACGGGTTAGGCGAAATGCTTTTTTCTTCAACCCTGAAAAAGCAATCCAGGCACCACATGGGACCATACGGCATACGATACTGCTCAAGCCGGGTACTGCCGCATTTCGGACATCGCCACATCATATTCACCTATATCCATAATTGCTGCCTGAAGATTTGCGGTCGCAGATGCGGGGGGAGGAGGAACTTCGGTAGTAGAGAAAACTCGAAGCTGGATTAATGCTTGAAAACGGCGACAAAAAACTACCATCTTGTGGATGCGTTAATAAGCTTGCTTTGGCATACGAGTTATTTTTTCATCAACACTAGACCATTTTGTCCACCAAAAAGGTTTATACCATCCGGGACTTTTTTGTGTGAAACAAGCGAAGAAAGGACTTCGAATTCGGCTCTTCTCGCCAATGATTTCGCATGTGATAAAGAGATTATCAAATTAATCGCATTAACCCTTGCAGAGAGCTCCTGAAAGCCCTTAGGTATTAGTATGGGTTCTACAGATCTGTCAATCCAGTACAGTAACTTTGAGCTTCTATTTAGTGATAGAAGACTTTTTCTTCCAAAATAGAGAACAGCTTTTCCATTAGTTTTTAGAACCCTATTGGTTTCTCGTAAATACTTTTTAAAAATATCATATTTCTCTATGTGCTGAAAAACTATGAAGGAATAGACAAGATCGACTGAAGAATCTCGAAGAGGTAATTCTTTTCCCTCTGTTCTTATAAGGCGAAAATTGCTGATCCCTCTTTGTTTTAGTTCATTTTCCACTTTTTGATTGTGATCATGTATATCGCTTCCAATCACATTCTTAAAATGTCTACTTGCAGCTGCCAGCATTCTACCCCCACCATGTCCTATCTCGAGGGCTATCTTTTCTTCTGGTTCAGATAAAAATCGGGAAACAGGCCAAGCGATGTGAATCATGAAATCCCAACTTCCTCTAATAAAAGCGGTATCCTTATCTTTAGCGCTATCGAACCATGTAAAAAAATCATCATCAGAGGATGTTGCTGCTCTTGAGATTTCCTCTCTAAATCCCACAATATGACTACGATTTTCGATTTCTTTGCCTGTTGCCAAAATATGGCTTCCTGATTATGAAGTCTAAGGATGTTGGTTACTGATGATGGAGTAGATGCGAACGAGATTCAGGGGTAAATTATACCCGAAGCCAGAAAAATTGCTTGAAAATGACGGCTGATTTGGTGAGTGAGTTTCAGGAGAATATCGCTCAAGTTAGGCGCATGAGTGCCGGTCAATCCCAAGCCTGCCCTGAGGCATTCGAAAGACTCAATGCACGCAATGTTGGACGGTCTCAACTTATGGCTTCTTTCTCCGCTTCTTTTTTTGCTCAGAGGCTAACAGCTCGCCCAACCCGGGCTGGCTGGGTTGTCCCTGTTCCGCGTCAGCTTGATCCTCGTCCTCTACGTAAAACGGATTGGGCGTAATAGTTTTATCTTCAACCGTGAAAAAGCAATCCATGCACCACATGGGACCATACGGCATACGATACTGATCAAGCCGGGTACTGCCGCATTTTGGACATCGCCACATCACATTCACCTATATCCATAATTGCTGCCTGATGGTTTACGGTCGTGAAGCATGGTGGCGGGGTAAATTGGCAAACCCACTAGAAATTATCGAGTCAATTCTCCCGAATCACGCCCTATCCCATCTGGGCGATAGCTCGGAAAGCTACAATTTTGGTTGGCTGCGTAAAACATTACGTATCACCCGGATCTATAGGGAATATCTGGACTAGATTTTCATCAACATCTAACCCATATCTAACCGCAATTTGCGCTGCGTGAATACCTATTATGCTTCGCAATCCGCCTAAAGCCATGAAGAAATCTCTTTCATCCCTATCCCACATTCGAGGGTGTAGATAAGACATTAGGTCTGTATCTATTCCTTCAACATCATCAAGAAACTTACGACAAGCAGCTCGCATAGCAATAAGCGATTTTGCTAGTGGAGAATCGTGATCAAGTTGCTCTAGATCAGATGTTAATCGTTTTCTTATGTCTAATATTGATCTTTCTACATACTGTGCTGTTTCACATTCGTAAGGTGCATACAAAGCTCTTCTATCCTCAAGATAGGTTAATAACCGTCTAGCTACTTCTATATCAAGAATTGGGGGATTCCACGATAAGCCTCCACCAAAGATGGGCACTTCAAAACCATTTACTCTATTTACTATTTCTTTGAAAGATTTCTTCATAGCTAATTCCCAATCTGACACCGCTCAATGGCTTGTGATCTTGACGGTTGAGTGGTGCTACTGTCCACTTGGGCCATTGATAGGCGCTTGTTTATTTTATTGGTGGTTTTCCTGCATCTATCAATTTCACATTGAGAGCATCCCGTTTTTTTTGTTCTAGCACAGGTCGAACATAGTAATGATCGAAAAGTGCATCTAGCACATCGAGATTCCATTCTGCTTCACCAACTTCTACTTCAACTATATTACCTGTAACTTGAGATTTGATAGGGTGTGCCGCAAAATTGCCTATTGCTCTTATAGCATCAAGGTTTTCGGCAATACGAGAGGGTAAGGTCGGCACAGCTTCTTGAATTTGCTCAGCCAAATCTTTTGCTTTAGTTTTGCCCTCTTCACGAAGCACACTTTGTAAACAACGCCTTGATAGTGCAGCACTAGCTTTAGGGCTTATAGGTAGTACTAACGCTGCCTCCATATAATCTTGTGAGATATGAGAAGGTACATCAGGTGGGGCAGGGTCACGACTACTTGTAATAGGCCAAATTATTTTTTCAATCAAAGATTCATTTATGTATCCTTTGTCATCGGATTCTATCTCGCTTATTGAAACAATGAATTTTAGACAAGATGGACATTGTGAATGAATAGTTTTTAATCTGTATTTTGGAGAACGTATTATTGCGGTGTGGCCATTCCATTCATTATCCATCGGTATCTCAAACTTGACCATGGTTTGACAGTATGGGCATTTCGTTCTCTCACCAGGATTATAAATAGGCATATTTTCCTCCTTCTCAAAACGCCTAACTAATGTATATAACCCAACTTTACACTATATTCATCTACGCACCCTTACATATATTATACTCCGGGGTAAATATACTTCCACCGCTAACAGACCCCATCCCATCTCACGACCAATAACAGTATACAGCCAATCGATTTACTTGTACGTTTTTTTTACGGGCTCATCCCTTGCATGGCGATCAGCAATATTCCAAACCCGGATATGATTGTCAGCACCGCAAACACCACACCGGCGATCAGCGCCGCCCAAATGCGGTTGGTAATTTTCAGTGAAAAATAGCCGATGACAAACCAAAAAATCAGGCTTCCTAAGAAATGAATGATCCGATAATTCGATGTCGTCGATGGCTTTATTATATAGTTTAGCAAAATTCCGGGGGTGGATAGCAGGGATAAAATTGGGGCAATGGGGGGCGGTATTTTACCGGGTATCTGCAATTCCATCGATAACCAGGTGCTCAGCGCATAGAACGCCGCACCGGTCATGCCTGCAATCATGAAATGAACTCCGGTATACTTACTTGTCACTGGCGCCGATTCATCTGCCTGGTTTTCAGGCGGCGCGGAAATCGTTTTCATATTTCCCTATGCGAGACATTAAGCAATATTCAATCAGACAACCCTGATAAATATTATACCCCGGCGCTGGTTTACTTCCAATAAAATCGACCCCACCCCAGCCCTCCCCGCACACGGGGAGGGTGCTTGTTGAATTGCAATAATGGACATTAATTGACCAGCATCCATCAAAGTGAGTGCAATAAAAATACGAGTAATGAGAAATAACGCCTTAACTCCCCTCCCTGTCAACGGGGAGGGGAGGGGGGCGGGGTCATCAACCAAAAGCAAAAAACGACTAAAGTCGTTATTGCTGATTATTCACCTTTTAATTGATTGACCACAATTGGTTTGTTAGCCATGTACCTTATTATTGCGTTTGAAGGTTTGATACCAACCCCACCTCAACCCTGGGGCTATCAAAAAAGTCAAAAATGTCATGTTGCACCAAGTGAAGCGAAACATATAACTTGGTAATGTAAAGACTCTTCGCTTCGCTCAGAGTGACAGACTTCTTATGGGACAGCCCCAAGGCGCGTATCGAATTGCGCCAATGACAATGCCATTGAACCGTTGGTTGTGCTGATATGCCATGCTTGCGCTGAACTTTGCGTTATCAGGGAAGTTAATAAATCAACGATTCAATCGTTTTATCGATCAAAACCCTTGTAGAGGCGATTCATGAATCGCCCCCCCCACACAGCCCCATAGTACCGCGGTACTATTGCGCCATCGCCAGACCGGAGGTATTATGTGGTACGGCGGTCAGACCGCCAAACCGGAGATACCCTGTGACCATTAAACCCATTTCTCATCGTACCCTTTCCGAAGTAGTCGCCGGCAAGCTGGCGGCTTCTATCCTCGACCAGGCTTTGAAACCGGGCATGCAGCTCGACCCTGAGCGTGAATTGATGCGCCAATTAGGCGTCAGCCGGTCTACTCTGCGCGAAGCCCTCAAGGTGTTGGCGGATAATCGTTTGATCGAAGCCCGACCCGGCATCGGCTGGTTCGTATGCCCCTTGTGCGAAGATAATTTCGCCCGGGCGCACGAGTTGGCAGGTGCGGACCGGCGCTCTTCGCCGCCCTCACCCAAGCCCATCCCTGCCAGCACCGAGATTCCCACCGGGCCGCGCCGACTGCCGGTTTCTCCCGAAAAGCCGCTGCATATTCCCAACCTGCAAACCGACCGCCTGGGCACCTTCGATTTCATTTCCTGGTGGGAACGTGAAAAGGTCACCCAGGCCAAAATTTTAGTGGTCGGCGCTGGCGCTTTGGGGAATGAAGTGGTGAAAAACCTGGCTCTGATGGGCGTGGGCTATATATACATCATCGACTTCGATACCATCGAAGCGGCGAACTTGAGCCGTTCCACTTTATTCCGCGAAACCGATTCCGGACGCCGAAAGGCGGAAGTGGTGGCGGCGCGCGCCAAAGAACTCAACCCCGATATCCATATTCAATATCTGCACGGCGATGTCACCACCCGCCTGGGATTGGGCGTCATCCGGCGCATGGACGTCCTCATCGGCTGCCTGGATAACCGGGAAGCCCGGCTGGCGTTGAACCGCTTCGCCTATTGGGTGAATAAGCCCTGGGTGGACGGCGCCATTCAGGAGCTGCTGGGACTGGTGCGGGTTTTCGTCCCCGGACAGGGCGCCTGCTTCGAATGTTCACTCACCGAGCAGGCCCGCCAGGACCTGGCGGTGCGCTATTCCTGCCCCTTGTTTGCCCGCCAAAATGTGCTGCTGGGAAAGGTGCCCACCACCCCCACCATTGCTTCTATCATCGGCGCCATGCAGGCGCAAGAAGCCCTCAAGCTGCTGCACGGCATGCCGGTAGAAGCCGGTAAGGTGACCCATTTCAACGGCATGACCAACGACATGCACACCTCGGCTTACCTGGCGCGGGAAGATTGTGAAAGCCATTGGACATACGGCGAGATCACCGAATTGCCCGCCCGCGCCGAAACCACTACTTTGCAAGACCTGTTGCGCATTGCCCGCGCCGACCTGGGTGCAGACGCCTCCCTGGAACTGGATCAGGAGCTGATACTGGCATTGGAATGTCCGCAATGTAAAACCATCACCCCGGTGCTGCAGCCTATGGCAGATGTGTCGTTCGAGATGGCGCATTGTCCCACCTGCGGCGCTTTACGTGAAGCACAGCTCACCCACATTATTACCGGCGAGGAATCTTTTCTCAATCGCAGCCTCGCCAGCCTGGGTGTGCCCAAATTGCACATTATCCGCGCCCTGAACCAGGATGAATACCGTTTTTATGAGCTGACCGGCGATCTAGATGAAGCGCTTCATTTTCGGGATTTCGAACCTTCTGTCACCCATCCCCGCGCGATCCTGCGTGAACGGTTGAAGAAATCTCAAGAAATCCTTATCGACCAAAGCGAGATCAACCCTGCTCACGGCAAGGTCAGGCTGCATGATTGACACCCACCATGATCATTCCCATACCAACCACACCCATGACAACCATGTCTTTCTTGGATAAACTGGTAGACAACGTATTAGGCCGCCTGGTACTGACTGCCTTAAGTGCGGTAGTTGTTGCCCTCGCTATACCCTTTCTCTTTTATACCAATTCGGTATTCCTCCCAACCGTTTTACGCTGGACGGCTTTGGCATTATTGGGATGTTTTACCGGTATCGCTGCACGCAGCCTGTTAAGCGATTATCACATAGTGATCCGTCTTATTTATGCCTGGGGTGTTCTCTTGGGCTGTTTGTGGCTGGTTTTCCAACTGACAGGCGGGTATGTGGGCTTTGAACTGGTGCCTTACGCTAATCCGGTGATCGATTGGGGCAGATCAGGACAAATCCTGTTCAGCGCATTGATCACCTGGCTGGCGGTATTCGCACAGCGCAAGCCGCGTGTCCGCGTGAACCCCGATAAGCAAACTGCGGAGGCGCAACCGCTGAATCTGCCAAAAGTGCGGGCGACCAAAAAAAACAAGTCCGTCAAAGTGGATCGCAAGCCATCCCGCATAAATCCACCGGCTCCGGCATTGCCCCGCCTGAAACCCTGGCAGCCGCCTCTTAAAAACTTGGGGAAACGTTTTCGCCTGTGGCAGCGGCAGGCGGGTGAAGCGGCTTCTCATTCCCGTCAGAAAGCCGGGACGCTTTGGAAGCGTTCAAGGCAGGCCTTACGTCTGCCCTTTAAGCCTTCCAGCCGTAAAGTGAACTTATCGTCTCCCCGATTAAAAGTACCATCAAAACCGTCTCCCGCCCCCCTGGTACATCTGGTGGGCACGGAGGAACATCGCTGCCCCTATTGTTTGGAACTCGTCGAGCCTGATGACCCGCGCGGCATCATAATTTGTCCCGAATGCCACACGTACCATCATGCCGATTGTTGGGCGGTGACCGGCGCCTGTCAGGTGCCGCACCATCACACCTGATATTCGTGATCATTTTTGGAGGACTGCATGCCTGACCTTTCTGTAACCATCGTATTACCCAGCGGCGGGGCGCGCCGCGCCGAAATTCCCGATGACGTGACCGTGCGTGATCTGGTATCCGAATTGACATCGCTGCTCAAGCTCCCGACGGTGGGGCCTGACGGACGGCCGATGGGTTACCGTCTGGACAGTAAGGCTTTAGGCAGGGAACTGGCTGAGGATGAAACCCTGGCGGATGCGAAAATTCCCGATTCCGACCGGCTCATCCTGACCGCCGACATTACCGCCGGCGCTATCAGCATCGACCAAAGCCCCCGCATGCGTCGTTTACGCGCCGATTACCAGCTTATGCAGGAGCTGGTTGCCCGTAGCGATTTTATCGAATTCGAAGCCCAATCGCCGCGCCCTGGATTACCCCCGGAACGATACATCGTCACCTATAAATGCAAAGGGGTCTATTCGGTAGACCGCCAGGGAAGACCCAAATTGGGCAGCAAGCATCAGGTAGAAATATATTTACATAACCAATACCCGCAGCGCTGGCCGGGCATGAAATGGCTTTCCCCGGTGTGGCACCCTAATATCAACCACCTGAACGGCACGGTATGCATCGATGCTGCCTGGTGGACAGCCAGCCGCTCACTCGACCGTCTGGTGATCATGATCGGCGAGATGGTGCAATACAAAAATTTCCACGATGATCCCACCCAGCCGCCTTTTCCCTGGGATCCTGAGGCGGCGCGTTGGTGCCGGGCTTACCGCAAAGACCACCCGAATGTTTTCCCGGTGGATACGCGTGAGTTATTACGCCCGGAGCGGGTGAGAATATCCAAACCGGAAAGCACGGCCAAGGCAAGGATCAAGTTGAAATAGTAACCTTACCCCACCCCAACCCCCCCCGTAGACGGGGAGGGGCTTAAACACAGGATACACAACCCTTCTCGAGAGGTTGATGCGTGTATAGCAAGATTTTCAAACTTAAAATAAAAAATTCTGGAGGTAAATCTCATGACAGA